>LT700188.1 GCA_900155405.1 Negativicoccus massiliensis
ATGGCAAAAGCACATTTTGAACGCAGCAAACCGCACGTTAATATCGGTACCATCGGTCACGTTGACCATGGTAAAACGACCCTGACCGCAGCGATTACGAAAGTTCTCGCGGAAAGCGGCCAAGCGGAATTCCAGGACTACAACCAGATCGACAAAGCGCCGGAAGAACGCGAACGCGGCATTACCATCAACACCTCGCACGTAGAATACGAAACCGAGAACCGTCACTACGCTCACGTAGACTGCCCGGGTCACGCTGACTATGTTAAAAACATGATCACCGGCGCCGCGCAGATGGACGGCGCGATCCTCGTAGTATCGGCCGCGGACGGCCCGATGCCGCAGACGCGTGAACACATCCTCTTGGCTCGCCAGGTAGGCGTACCGGCCATGGTCGTATTCTTGAACAAAGCCGACCAGGTCGACGATCCGGAACTCTTGGAACTCGTTGAAATGGAAGTCCGTGAACTGCTCTCGAGCTACGACTTCCCGGGCGACGACATTCCGGTCGTAGTCGGTTCCGCGCTGAAAGCCTTGCAGGGCGATGCGGAAGCGGAAGAAAAAATCAAAGAACTCATGGCGCAGGTAGATGCGTACATTCCGACCCCGCAACGTGACACGGACAAACCGTTCATCATGCCGGTCGAAGACATCTTCACCATCACCGGACGCGGTACGGTAGCTACCGGCCGTGTAGAACGCGGTGAAGTCAAAGTCGGTGACACCGTAGAAATCGTCGGCATGCAGGACAAACCGACCAGCACGGTAGTAACGGGCGTAGAAATGTTCCGCAAGATCTTGGATCAGGCGGTCGCCGGCGACAACATCGGCGCGCTGTTGCGCGGTATTGAACGTACGGACATCGAACGCGGTCAGGTACTGGCGAAACCGGGCACCATTCATCCGCACACGAAATTCACGGCGGAAGTATACGTATTGACGAAAGAAGAAGGCGGCCGTCACACCCCGTTCTTTAACGGATATCGTCCGCAATTCTACTTCCGTACCACGGACGTAACGGGCAACATTGAACTGCCGGAAGGCACAGAAATGTGCATGCCGGGCGACAACGTCACGATGAAAATTGAACTGATCACGCCGATCGCGATCGAAGAAGGTTTGCGTTTCGCGATTCGCGAAGGCGGTCACACCGTCGGTGCGGGCGTTGTCAGCGCGATTGAAAAATAAGTTTACAAGAGCAGGCGAAAGAGCGGTTGAGGTAACCGCTCTCTTGCCGGCCCAACTGAGAAGTAGGAGGTGGCCCGCCTGTGGCGGGGAAATTCCTATGGAGTTAGCCCATTCATAGAAATGGACGCTGGGAGGAAACAGTTATGTCGAAAGAACAGAAAATTCGTATTCGCTTGAAAGCCTACGATCACAAAGCATTGGATCAGAGCGCCGCGAAAATTGTCGAAGCCGCTCATCGTACCGGTGCGATCGTTTCGGGGCCGATTCCGTTGCCGACGGAAAAAGCGATCTATACTATTTTGCGTTCGCCGCACGTTAATAAAGACAGCCGCGAACAATTCGAGATGCGCACACATAAGCGCCTGATCGATATTTTGGAACCGTCGAGCAAAACGGCGGACGCGTTGATGCGGTTGGAACTGCCGGCCGGCGTCAATATTGAAATCAAATTATAAAAGGAGGTGCGAACATGTCGAAAGCTATTTTGGGAAAAAAGTTAGGAATGACGCAAGTCTTCACTGAAGCAGGACAGCTCGTTCCGGTGACCGTTGTCGAAGCGACACCGAGCGTTGTTGTACGCGTAAAAACGGATGAAACCGATGGCTACCAGGCGATTCAGCTGGGCTACGGCGACATCAAGGAAAAACATTTGACCAAACCGATGCAGGGTCAGTTTGACAAAGCGGGCGTTACCCCGGTCAAATATCTCCGTGAACTGCGTTTACAAGAAGCAGGCGATTACACGGTCGGCCAAACTCTGGCGGCGGATATATTCGCAGCGGGAGAACTGGTGGACGTGATTGGTACCAGCAAAGGCAAAGGCTTCGCTGGCGGCATCAAACGCCATAACTTTTCGCGTGGACCGGAATCTCACGGCTCCAAATCGCACCGCGAACCGGGTTCTATGGGAGCCATGACATCCGGTGGCGGCGGTATTGTATTAAAAGGTAAAAAACTCCCGGGACAAATGGGCGGTATTCAAACGACTGTGCAGCGTCTGGAAGTGGTCCGTGTGGACACCGATCGCAATATCATCCTGATCAAAGGCGGTATCCCCGGAGCCAAGGGAAGTTTAGTTATGGTTCGCAGCACAGTGAAACCGAACAAATAAGTCGGAAGGGAGGATATATAAATGCCGAAAGTAACACTCTATGAAATGACCGGCGCGAAAGCCGGCGAAATAGAATTGCAGGACAGCGTATTTGCTGTGGATTACAACGAAGCGGTAATCCATGCGGCGATCGTACGCCAGCAGGCGAATGAACGCTTAGGTACGCACGCGACAAAAACGCGCGGCATGGTTCGCGGCGGCGGTAAAAAACCGTGGCGTCAAAAAGGAACCGGCCGGGCACGTGTAGGTAGCATCCGTTCCCCGTTGTGGGTCGGCGGCGGTACCATCTTCGGACCGCAACCGCGCAGCTATGTGAAAGCGATGCCGCGAAAACAAAGACGGTTGGCGATCAAATCTGCGTTGAGCTACAAAATCGCTAACGATGACGTATTTGTTATCAATCAGATCGAATTAGCGCAGCCGAAAACAAAAGAAGTATTGAACCTGCTCAATAACTTTGAAATCGGCAACGATAAAGCGCTCATCATTACGGAGGGGGACGCCATTTTAGAACGTTGCGCACGCAACATTCAAGGCGTCAAGGCGATGCCTGTCACCGCACTCAATATCTATGATATCGTGCATTACACTAAACTCTTCATCACCGAGGGCGCTGTCAAACAGCTCGAGGAGGTGCTGGCATAATGGATGCACGCGATATTTTAATCAAACCGATTGTTACGGAAAAATCTACGGCATTAATGGCGGAAGGTAAATACACCTTCAAAGTGCCTCTCAATGCCAACAAATACCAGATCCGTGATGCAGTCGAAGAAATCTTCAATGTGAAAGTCGCCGCGGTAAGCACCATGCGCATGGAAGGCAAGAAAAAACGCATGGGCCGTTTCGAAGGTAAGCGCAGCGATTGGAAAAAAGCAATCGTCACGCTTAAAGAAGGCGAAACGATCGAATTGTTCGAAGGCGTGTAAGCGTCTGATTTAAGGAGGCACTATAATGGCTTACAAATCATTCAAACCGTACACCCCCGGGCGTCGGTTTATGACCGTATCGGCCTTCGACGGAGTCACCAAAGCGGAACCGGAAAAATCGCTTCTGGCGCCGGTGACCAGAAAAGGCGGCCGAAACAATACGGGAAAAATGACCGTTCGCCATCAGGGCGGCGGCCATAAACGTCGGTATCGTTTGATTGACTTCAAACGCACGAAAGACAATGTACCGGCAAAAGTTGCGGCGATCGAATACGATCCGAACCGCACCTGCTTCATCGCTCTGTTGAACTATGCGGACGGTGAAAAACGTTACATCTTGGCGCCGCAGGGCTTGAAAGTCGGCGACATGGTGGAAAGCGGACCGGAATCCGATATTAAAGTGGGCAACGCATTGCCGTTGGTGAATATCCCGATCGGTACCCAGGTCCATAATGTGGAACTGAAAATCGGCAAAGGCGGCCAAATGGTCCGCAGCGCCGGCGCCTCGGCTCAGCTGATGGCGAAAGAAGGTAAATACGCGTTGTTGCGTCTGCCGAGCGGCGAAGTTCGTCGTGTCTTGGTAAACTGCCGCGCGACCGTCGGTGTCGTAGGCAATGCCGAACACGAAAACATCACCATCGGTAAAGCCGGCCGTAATCGTTGGTTGGGCAAACGCCCGGCAAACCGCGGCGTTGTCATGAACCCGAACGACCATCCGCATGGCGGTGGTGAAGGTAAGTCCCCGGTCGGACGTAAACGTCCGGTTACTCCGTGGGGTAAGCCGGCTTACGGCGTGAAGACGCGTAATAAGAAAAAAGCATCCAATCGGATGATCGTCAATCGACGCAAGTAATGGAAGGAAGGGGAAACAAGAGTGTCCAGATCAATTAAAAAAGGACCGTTTGTTGCGGATCACTTGGAAAAGAAGATCGCTGCACTGAACGCTTCTGATGAGAAAAAAGTAGTCAAAACTTGGTCCCGGGCTTCGACCATCTTGCCGGACTTTGTCGGTCACACGATCGCTGTCTATGACGGCCGTAAACACGTGCCGGTATATATTACGGAAGATATGGTCGGCCATAAGCTCGGTGAATTTGCACCGACCCGTTTGTTCCGCGGTCACAACAAGAGCGACAAAGCGACGGAATTGCAATAAGGAGGAGAAAATGGAAGTAAGAGCATTTACCAACAACATCCGCATTTCGCCTCGTAAAGTACGTATTGTCGTTGACCTGATTCGCGGTAAAAACTGCGGTGAAGCATTGGCAATTCTTGCGCACACGCCGAAACGCGCCTCGAAGGTGGTTGAAAAAACCCTGCGCAGCGCGATGGCAAATGCAGAAAACAATCATGACTTAAATGTAGATAAACTGTATGTATCGACAGCCTTTGTCGATGCCGGTCCGACTCTGAAACGGATTCACCCGCGCAGCCGGGGGCAGGCATTCAGCATTTTCAAACGCACGAGTCAATTGACCGTGAAAGTATCCGAAAGAGAATAAAGGAGGGAAATGGTGTGGGTCAGAAAGTAAATCCCCATGGAATGCGTGTTGGCATCATCAAAGATTGGGATACCAAATGGTATGCCGAAAAAGATTATGCAAAGCTTTTGATTGAAGACACGAAGATTCGTCGCTTCCTGAAGAAGCATCTCTTCATCGCAGGCATCTCGCGCATCGAAATCGAACGCACATTAAAGCGCATTAAATTAACGATCTATACGGCAAAACCGGGCATGGTCATTGGCCGCGGCGGCGCCGGTATCGAAGACATCAAAAAAGCCATGACTCGTTTTACGACGCAGGAAGTGGATGTCAATATTAAAGAAGTTAAAAGTGCGGAATTGGACGCAACCTTGGTTGCGGAAAACATCGCTTCTCAGCTGGAACGTCGTATTGCGTTCCGCCGTGCGATGAAACAGGCAGTCGGCCGTACCATGCGGTTCGGCGCCCAAGGTATCAAGGTTCTTTTGAGCGGCCGTTTGGGCGGCGCGGAAATTGCCCGTTCGGAAGGCTACCATGAAGGATCGATTCCACTGCACACATTACGTGCCAACATCGACTACGGTGTAGCGACGGCACAGACCACCTACGGTGCGATCGGTGTCAAAGTATGGATTTATAAAGGCGAAATCATGCCGGGCGAAATGGTCAACAAAGACGAAAACGTACGTGAGAACCGTGGCGGTAAAGAACGTCGCGCGGGCGATCGTCGTAACAACCGTCGAGGCCATCGCGGCGGCCGCAACGAACGCGGCGAACGTCGTGACAACGATCGGCAACCGAACAACGCAGAAAGGAGCGAAGCCTAATGCTAATCCCGAAGCGTGTAAAATATCGTAAGCAATTTCGCGGTCGTATGAAAGGCAGAGCGAACCGCGGTAATACAGTATCCCACGGCGAATTTGGCTTAGTTGCCCTGGAACCGGCTTGGATTACCAACCGACAAATCGAAGCGGCTCGTATCGCGATGACGCGCTACATTAAACGTGGCGGCCAAGTGTGGATCAAAATTTTCCCGGATAAGCCGGTTTCCAAGAAACCTGCCGAAACTCGTATGGGTAAAGGTAAAGGCGCTCCGGAATATTGGGTTTCCGTTGTCCGCCCGGGCCGTGTGATGTTTGAAATGGCAGGCGTCACCCCGGAAATCGCTAAAGAAGCGATGCGTTTGGCCTCGCACAAACTTCCGATCAAAACGAAGTTTGTCGTCAAGGGCGAAGAAGAAGTGGCAGGTGACAACTAATGAAGGTACAAGAAATTCGGAATTTGTCCGCCGAGGAAATGAACGAAAAAATCGCCGGTCTGAAGGAAGAATTATTCAACCTCCGTTTTCAGCATGCGACCGGCCAGTTGGAAAATCCGATGCGTTTGCGTGAAGTAAAGAAAACCATTGCCCGGATTAAAACCGTGCAGCGGGAAGCAGAATTGAAAGCGCAAGCGTAAATCGTAAAGGAGGAACCGTGGTGGAAGAAAGAAACGTACGCAAATCGCGTGTCGGCAAAGTCGTCAGTGACAAAATGGACAAAACCGTTGTTGTTGCTGTAGACCGTAAAGTGCCGCACAAAAAATACAATAAGCCGCTCACTTCGACGAAGCGGTATAAAGCGCACGACGAAAACAACGAATGTAAAATCGGTGATACCGTGCGCATCGTTGAAACGCGCCCGATTTCGAAAGATAAATGCTGGCGTGTAACGAAGATTATTGCCCGTGCCGAATAATTCGGTAGAAAGAGGAGGAACACGATGATACAGCAAGAAACTCGCTTAAACGTGGCTGATAACACGGGCGCCAAAGACATCTTGTGCATCAAGGTGCTGGGAGGATCATTCCGGCGCTACGCGAATATCGGTGATGTAATCGTTGCTTCGGTAAAAGATGCATCACCCGGTGGCGTTGTCAAGAAAGGTGAAGTAGTTAAGGCCGTAGTCGTTCGTACGAAGAAAGGTTTACGTCGCAACGATGGCTCCTACATTCGCTTTGACGAAAATGCAGCCGTTATTATTAAAGATGATAAGAGCCCGCGCGGGACTCGTATTTTTGGACCGGTAGCTCGTGAGCTTCGTGATAAGAACTTCATGAAGATTATTTCGCTCGCACCGGAAGTACTGTAAGGAGGTGCGGATATGAGCAAACGTAAACTGCAAGTCAAAACCGGTGATACCGTCATGATCATTGCCGGCAAAGACAAAGGCAAAACGGGTAAGATCATTGCCGCACAGCCGGCCAAAGACCGCGTCATTGTGGAAGGTCTGAACCAAGTCAAACGGCACACCAAGCCGAGCCAGGCTAATCCGCAAGGAGGCATTATCACGAAAGAAGCACCGATTCATGTCTCCAACGTCATGGTCATCGACCCGAAGACCAAAGAACCGAGCCGCATCAAAAAAGTACAGCAAAAAGACGGTAGCTACGTTCGTGCGACCGTTAAAAGCGACTCGATTATCGACAACGTAAAATAATACGAAAGGAGGACGAATTCGGTGTCTCGTTTAAAAGATCTCTACAATTCCCAGATCAAAAATGATCTGCGTGAAAAATTTAACTATAAAAACGTAATGGAAATTCCGAAATTGGAAAAAATCGTCATCAACATTGGTGTCGGTGAAGCCGTTACGAATTCCAAAGCACTAGATGCCGCGGTGAACGACCTGACGGCGATTGCCGGTCAGAAACCGATCATCACGCGCGCGAAAAAATCCATTGCGAACTTCAAAATTCGTGAAAACATGCCGATCGGCTGCAAAGTTACGCTGCGCGGCGAAAAAATGTACGAATTCCTGGATAAACTGATCAATATTGCGATTCCTCGCGTCCGCGACTTTCGTGGCGTGCGCGCGACCAGCTTTGACGGTCGCGGCAACTACAGCTTGGGCATCAAGGAACAATTGATTTTCCCGGAAATCGACTACGATAAAATTGACCAGGTACGCGGCATGGACATCATCATGGTGACCAGCGCGAAGACAGACGAAGAAGCGCGTGAACTTTTGCGTGCCTTCGGTATGCCGTTTAAAAAATAAGACAAAGGAGGAAGTATAATGGCGAAAAAGTCAATGATTGAACGTGAAAAGAAACGCCGTAAAATGGTGGAAAAATACGCGGCAAAACGCGCCGAATTGAAAGCTAAAGGCGATTATGCAGCGTTGAGCAAACTCCCCAAGGATGCTTCCCCTACACGCTTGCACAATCGATGCCTTCTGACCGGACGTCCGCATGGTTACATGCGTAAGTTCGGCGTAAGTCGAATCGTTTTCCGCGATTTGGCGTATGAAGGTGAAATCCCTGGCGTGAAAAAAGCCAGCTGGTAACGATTGTCCGTGGGAGGAGGTAAAATAACATGGGAATGACCGATCCGATTGCGGATATGTTAACGCGCATTCGCAACGCCAATTCGGCGCTGCACGCGAAAGTGGATATGCCCGCTTCGAAAAAGAAAGCTGCTATACTGGACATTCTGGCCCAAGAAGGCTACATCCACGGATATGAAACTGTGGAAGAAGAAGGCCATCCGGTATTGCGCGTCACATTAAAATATGGCGCGAATAAAGAAAAAGTAATCACGGGATTGAAACGTATTTCGAAACCCGGTTTGAAAGTTTATGCGAAGAAGGACGAATTACCCCGCGTTCTCGGTGGTTTGGGAGTCGCGGTAATTTCGACGTCCAAAGGCGTAATGAGCGATCGTAAAGCCCGTCAGGCTGGTCTTGGCGGCGAAGTTATCGCTTACGTCTGGTAAGTGAGGAGGTAACGCATGTCACGTATTGGGAATCAATCGATTGCCATTCCGAGCGGAGTGGACATCACCTTGGACGGACATACCCTCACTGTAAAAGGACCGAAGGGTACGTTGTCCCACCAACTGCCGGAATCGATGCAGGTGGAAGTCGCGGCGGATGAAGTCAAAGTTACGCGTCCGTCGGATGACAAAGAACATAAATCGTTGCACGGTCTGACCCGTTCGCTGATCAACAACATGGTGATCGGTGTTACGGAAGGTTACTCGAAGACGCTTGAGATCGTTGGCGTCGGCTATCGTGCCGCGGTGAAAGGTAAAAACTTGAACTTGACACTCGGTTTCTCGCACCCTGTGGTAATGGAACCGCCGGCGGGTATCGAATTTGAGACCCCGGAACCGACGAAAATCATCGTCAAAGGTGCGGATAAAGAAGTCGTCGGCCAGGTCGCTGCGGAAATTCGCGACTGGCGTAAACCGGAGCCGTATAAAGGTAAAGGTGTTCGCTACGAAGGTGAACACGTACGTCGTAAAGCCGGCAAGACCGGTGCGAAATAGTTCGGAAGGGAGTGGACAAGTTGCGTAACAATTTACGAAATAAAGCACGTCAACGCCGTCACGCTCGTTTGCGTCGGCATATTGCCGGCACGGCCGAATGTCCTCGCTTGAATGTCTATCGCAGCCTTGCTAACATTTACGCGCAGATTATTGATGATGCCAAAGGGACTACTTTGGTAGCGGCAAGCTCTCTGGATGCGGAAGTGAAAGAAGTTCATGCCTACGGCGGTAACGTCGAAGCGGCGAAAGCGGTTGGTGAATTGATTGCCAAACGCGCGCAGGAAAAAGGCGTGAAAGAAGTAGTCTTTGACCGCGGCGGCCAGATTTATCACGGCCGTATTGCGGCGTTAGCAGAAGGCGCCCGTGAGGGCGGTTTGACATTCTAAGCAAAGGAGGAAACGGTAGATGGCAAGATTTGAAAAGAAAGAATCGGATCTGCAAGAGAAGGTCGTCTTTATCAATCGCGTAGCGAAAGTCGTTAAAGGCGGTACCCGTTTTTCCTTCAGCGCTCTCGTCGTTGTAGGCGACGGTAAAGGTAACGTTGGCGCGGGCATGGGGAAAGCGAAAGAAGTTCCCGAAGCGATCCGCAAAGGCGTAGCAGATGCGAAGAAAAATATGGTTGCAGTTCACTTGAAAAACGGTACGATCCCGTATGCCGTTACAGGCATTTGCGGTGCGGGCCGCGTTTTCTTGAAACCGGCGGCAGAAGGTACCGGCGTTATCGCCGGCGGTCCTGTGCGTGTGGTTTTGGAACTCGCCGGGGTACGAAACATTTTAACGAAATCGATTGGTTCGGCTAACCCGATGAACATGGTCAAAGCGACTGTCAACGGCTTGCTCGAGCTCAAACGCGCGGAAGATATTGCGGCGTTGCGCGGCAAATCCGTCGAAGAGTTGTATAGCTGAGGAGGCGGATGATGGCTAAGAAAGTTCAGATTCAATTGAAGAAAAGTCTGATCGGTTCGAACCAGACGCAGCGACAGACAGTCAAAGCTTTGGGACTGAAGAAGACGAATTCGGTCGTCACCCAGGAATTGACACCGCAAATTGAAGGAATGATTCACCGAGTACGTCACTTGGTGGAAGTTACAGACGCAGAATAAGGAGGTGCAAGCATGAAACTTCATGAACTGAGCCCCAACGAGGGTTCTCGCAAAGCACGTCGCCGTGTTGGTCGCGGTATCGGAAGCGGCATGGGCAAAACCTCCACGCGTGGTACGAAAGGTCTTTACTCGCGTTCGGGCGGCGGTGTTCGTCCGGGCTTTGAAGGCGGCCAGATGCCGTTGTATCGTCGGTTGCCGAAGCGCGGTTTTACGAATATTCACGCCAAAGACTATGCGGAAGTGAATGTGAGCCAACTCAATCGGTTTGACGCGGGCGACGTTGTCGATCCGGTCAGCTTGATTGAAAAAGGCATCCTGAAAAATGTACGCGATGGAGTACGTATCCTCGGTAACGGCGAACTGGAAAAAGCGGTTACTGTCAAAGCGCACGGTTTTACAAAGACGGCGCAGGAAAAAATCGAAGCAGCCGGCGGTAAAGTCGAGGTGCTCTGATGCTCGAAAAACTTTCGAACATATTTCAGATCTCCGAATTACGGAACCGACTGATTTATACGTTCGTTATGTTTATGGTGTTTCGCGCCGGGATTCATATTCCGGTACCGGGCGTTGACGCCTCGGTAATCGAACATCTCTTTTCGAGCGGCAGCCTGTTCGGTTTTTTGGATTTATTTGCCGGCGGTGCATTGAGCAAGTTTTCCATCTTCGCCATGAGTATTACCCCGTACATCAACGCATCGATTATCATGCAGTTGTTGACGGCGGTTGTACCTGTTTTTGAAGAGTGGAAAAAAGACGGCCAGGACGGCTTTAAAAAAATTCAGAAAGTAACCCGTTACGGCACGGTGCTCTTGGCTTTAATCCAAGCCTTTGGCATGGCCTACGGTTTACGCGCCAATCAAGCATTGGTCGATAATAGTTATTTAACGGTACTGATGATTACGCTGACACTGACCGCGGGAACCTGCTTCCTGATGTGGGTCGGGGAACAGATTACGGAAAAAGGTGTCGGCAACGGCATTTCATTAATCATCTTTGCCGGTATCGTGGCACGGATGCCGGCCGGCATTCAGGTCATTATGGAGTACTTGCGGACTGGTACCATCAACTTTTTCCAAGCCGGTTTGTTCGCCTTAATCGCGATTGTGATGATCGTGATTGTTGTCGCGGTAACGCAGGGTGCGCGTCGCATTCCCGTTCAGTATTCCAAACGAGTTGTCGGTCGTAAAATGTACGGCGGACACTCTTCGCACTTGCCTTTGAAAGTCAATCAGGCCGGTGTTATTCCCATCATTTTCGCATCCTCGATTTTGATGCTGCCGATTACTCTGGCGCAATTCATTAATGTCCCGTGGGTCAAAGAGATGGCGAATCTCTTTACTTGGGGAACGGTATTAAATACCGTACTGTATGCGATTTTGATTATTTTCTTTACCTACTTCTACACGGCGATCTCTGTCAATATTACGGATATTGCCGATAATATGAAAAAGTACGGCGGCTTTGTTCCCGGCATTCGTCCGGGTAAACCTACCGCTGATTACTTGGATCGCGTATTGACGCGGATCACACTCGCCGGCGCATTTTTCCTGGCGTTTGTGGCAGTACTTCCCAACATTTTGGGAAACATCACCGGCATTCAAGGTGTATACTTTGGTGGGACGGCTCTCTTGATCGTAGTAGGTGTCGCCCTGGATACAATGAAACAAATTGAATCGATGATGATTACGCGTCATTATGAAGGTTTCATGAAGTAAGGAGATGGGAACGATGTACATTTTGTTAATGGGACCGCCCGGCGCCGGTAAAGGTACGCAAGCGGAACGACTCATCGAAAAGTATGGGATTCCTCAAATTTCGACGGGCGATATGTTCCGCGCGGCCGTAAAAAACGGTACGCCGCTCGGTTTGGAAGCAAAAAAACATATGGATAACGGTACGCTGGTACCCGATGAAGTGACGATCGGCATTGTTCGCGAGCGCTTGGCGCAACCGGATGCGCGTGACGGCTTCATCTTGGACGGTTTCCCGCGTACGACGGCGCAGGCGGTAGCGTTGGATGCAATTCTGCGTGAACTTAATATCACGCTGGACGGCATTATCAACATTGCGGTTCCAAATGAAGAATTGGTTCGCCGCACCAGCGGTCGGCTGATCTGCCGCACATGCGGTGCGACGTATCATAAAGCGTTTAATCCGCCGCAAAAAGCCGGTGTCTGCGATAAAGACGGTGGCGAGTTATACCAACGTGACGACGATCAGGAAGCGGTCGTCAAAGAACGTTTAGCCGTCTACGGACAACAGACCAAGCCTTTGATCGATTACTACAAAAACAACGGACATTATGTAGAAATTGACGGGCTGCAGGATATGGAAGACGTCTTCAAAGACATCGTTACCGCTTTGGAAAAGAAGGACGGACAATGATCATTCTGCGATCCGACCGCGAGATCGAGCGCATTGCCGCCGCCGGCAAAATTGCCGCGCAGACATTGCAGCTGCTCGCCAGTAAAGCAGTTCCCGGCATTTCTACCTGGGAACTGGATCAAATAGCGGAAGAATACATTGTTCAGCAAGGAGCCATTCCTGAATGCAAAGGGTATTACGGATTTCCGGGCTCGGTTTGTATTTCGGTGAATGAAGGCGTAGTGCATGGCATCCCCTCCAAGCGAGTTATTCTCAAAGAGGGAGATATCGTCAGTCTGGACTTGGTGGTTACCAAAGACGGATTTATGGGCGATACTGCGATGACAGTGCCGGTCGGCAAGATCAGTCCGAAAACGCAACAGCTTTTGGACGTCACGCAGGGGGCGCTCGCAGCAGGTATTGCCGCTGCCGTAGTCGGCGGTCATGTCGGTGATATCGGTCACGCGGTCTCGGCGTTTGTCGAGCCGTACCATTACGGCGTAGTTAAAGAATACGTCGGACACGGTATCGGCACCGAAATGCATGCGGAACCGGAAGTACCGAATTACGGCACTCCGCACACCGGCGATCGGCTGGAGGCGGGGATGATTCTTTGTATCGAGCCGATGATCAATCTCGGCACCGCACAGGTGCGCACTTTAAAAGACGGCTGGACTGTCGTAACCAAGGATCGCAAACCGTCCGCTCACTTTGAGCATACGATTGCGATTACCGACGACGGACCCCGCATTTTGACGGAGCGCTCATGACCGAAATCAGACCGCTCTCTCCCGGCACTATCGTTGAGGCGACTGCCGGACGCGAACGGGGACAATGGTTCGTGGTACTGCGTTGTCATGATGCCTCGTATGTGGAGCTTGCCGACGGACGCAAACGTCCGGTTGCACAGCCCAAAACAAAGAATCGTCGACATGTGCGCATACGCGTCGCCGCCGATTCGGATGCGGCCTATCGCCGCACGCATCCTCATTCGCCGTGGCGGGATGAAGAAATCCGCGCCGCGATTACCCAAGCAAAAGCTGCACTGCAAAAAGGAGGCTTTGATGAGCAAGGAAGATGTCATTGAAGTAGAGGGTAAAGTCGTTGAAGCGTTACCGAACGCCATGTTCAAAGTGAAGCTTGAAAACAGCCACATTGTTCTGGCGCATGTATCCGGTAAAATGCGGATGAATTTTATCCGTATCCTTCCGGGTGACCGAGTCACTTTGGAATTGACTCCGTACGATTTAAATCGGGGCCGGATCACCTATCGCTTCAAGTAAGACCCTGTTAAAGGAGGTTCAACATGAAAGTCAGACCGTCCGTAAAAAAGGTTTGCGATAAATGCAAAATCATTAAACGCAAAGGCCGTGTCATGGTCATTTGCGACAACCCGAAACATAAACAACGTCAAGGATAAGAATAGGAGGTGGAGAGTAGATGGCACGTATAGCCGGTGTAGACTTACCCCGTGATAAGCGCGTTGAGATTGGCTTAACCTATATTTATGGTATCGGCCTCACTCTTTCCAAAAAGGTATTGGAAAAGACCGGTGTAAATCCGGATACGCGGGTCCGCGACCTCACTGAAGATGAAGTTGCGAAACTGCGTGAAGCTTTGGACGAATATAAAGTAGAAGGCGATCTGCGTCGTGAAGAATCGCTTAATATTAAACGTTTAGTGGAAATCAATTCGTATCGTGGTCGCCGTCACCGTGCAGGATTGCCGGTCAACGGTCAACGCACGAAAACGAATGCCCGTACACGCAAAGGTCCGAAGAAGACCATTGCCGGTAAAAAGAAATAAGAAGTAAAGGAGGGGACTTAAGTTGGCTAAAGCAAGAACCAAACGTAAAGAAAAGAAACACGTAGAGTCGGGGGCTGCACACATCCGCTCGACCTTCAATAACACGATCGTAACGATTACCGATACGAACGGCAACACCCTTTCCTGGGCTTCTGCCGGCGGATTAGGTTTCCGCGGATCTCGTAAAAGCACTCCCTTTGCTGCGCAAATGGCCGCTGAACAGGCAGCTAAAGCAGCGATGGAACAGGGCTTGCGGGAAGTAGAAGTATATGTAAAGGGTCCGGGATCCGGCCGTGAAGCCGCGATCCGTGCGCTGCAAGCAGCGGGCCTTGATGTCAATATGATTAAGGACGTAACACCGATTCCCCATAACGGTTGCCGCCCCCCGAAACGCAGACGTGTTTAAGCGTCGCTTTTGGGTGGTGTCAGTTGTATAGGAGGAGGTTTACCGCATGATAGAAGATAAGAATTTTGACATCGAAACAGTCGAACTGTCGGCTGACGAACGGTACGGTAAATTTGTTTGTGAACCGCTGGATCGCGGTTACGGCATTACCTTGGGTAACAGCTTGCGGCGCGTTTTGCTGTCCTCATTGGACGGCGTCGCCATTACCTCCATTAAAATCGATGGCGTATTGCACGAATTCTCCACCATCCCCGGTGTCCGGGAAGACGTGACCGATATCATCCTGAACCTCAAAAAAGTGTGCTTCAAAGCACACAGCGAAGCGGAATTTCCGTTAGAAGTCCGGGTCGATATAGAAAAAGAAGGCCAATTCACGGCCGGCGACATCGCCGTTCCGTCGGAATTGGAAATCTTGAACAGCGATCTGCACATTGCCACGCTTGACAACGATGCTCACGTGGTAATGACCCTTACGATTGATCGCGGCCACGGCTATGTGCCGGCGACGAAGAACAAGAGCGAAGATGATGCGATTGGCGTCATCCCGATCGATTCGATTTTCTCGCCGATTTTGCGGGCGAACTACAAAGTAGAAGACACCCGCGTCGGCAACGAACTCGACTACGATAAAATGACATTGGAACTGACCACCGACGGCTCGATCGGAGCCAAGGACGCCGTAGCGAAAGCAGCGACCATCCTGGTCATGTACCTGCGTCATTTCCAAAACATCGCGACCGACCGTGACCTCATCGCTGTCAGCACGAACTTCGACAACGAAGAGGAGACGGCGACGGAACCAGAAATTGATTTCGAATCGATCCGTATTGAAGAATTGGAACTTTCCGTTCGGGCCTTCAACTGCCTGAAACGCGCCAACATCAATACGCTTGCGGACTTGCTCAAAAAGACCGAAGATGACTTAACGAAAGTGCGCAACTTGGGTAAAAAATCGATTGAAGAAATCAAAGAACGCCTGGCCGAATATGACGGTCACGGTTTGACCTTGAAACAAAAGGACGAATAGAGGAGGAAAAAAATGGCCTACAGCAAGTTGGGACGCAATACCGCAGCACGTAAAGCGTTGTTGCGCAACATGGTGACCTCCCTGCTCCAGCATGAACGCATTGAAACGACGGAAACGAAAGCAAAAGAACTGCGGCGCGTAGCGGATCAGATGATTACGCTCGGCAAACGTGGTGATTTACATGCTCGTCGTCAAGCTTTGGCTTTCATCATGGATGAAGGGATTGTATCCAAACTGTTCGGCGAAATTGCTGAAAAGTACGCTGACCGTGAAGGCGGTTACACACGCGTGCTGAAAATCGGCCCCCGCAAAGGGGACGCCGCTCCGATGGCAATCATCGAGTTGGTATAATGCAAAAAAGATCGTGCGCATGCACGATCTTTTTTATTACCGCCTTACATTGTATTCGGCATCCTAAACGCGCGCGGTAAGCGCTTTTTTTTGTCAGAACTCGGTACAGAGAAAACAAAAAAATGTTGGCGCTGCGGCGGCGTTATGGTATACTATTTTAGTAATGCGCCTATAGCTCAGGGGATAGAGCACCGGTCTCCGGAACCGGGTGCGCAGGTTCGATTCCTGCTAGGCGCACCAGCATAATAAAGGCTTCTCGAAAATTCGAGAAGCCTTTTTTTCATGTTTGAGCCCAATTTTGAGCCCAATTGGATTTGAATTATTGGAAAAGGTACGTACATAGGAAGCCTTTTCTTCTTAAAAATCATTCTTCAAGTATCGTTTGGAGCGATAATCGAATCAAGCGCAGTTACGGCAACACCTTGATTGGCCAGCGTTAAATGTGAATAGGTGTCTAAGGTCATGTCAATGCTGGCATGACCTAACCTTTCTTGAACGATTTTGGGGTTTATTCCGGCTAATAATAGTAGTGTTGCATGAGTATGCCGTAAGTCATGAAAGCGAATATGACGAATGATTTTGGCATCTTTTAAAAGTTTTTGGAATTTTCTTGAACTGTAGTGCCTTTTGTTATAGCCGCGTCCAAATAGACCGCCTATGATCCAATCACAATTCTCATAAAGATTTCCTACATTTTCTCTGTATGAGAGTTGCATTTTTTTGTGCTGCTTTAATGCATGAACTAAGTTAGCTCCGATTTGTATTTTTCGTCCGTATCCTGTTTTAGGGCTTGTTATGGATTGACCCTTTACATCTGATTTAGATCTTTGCACAGATAGAAAGGATGTGTGAACATTAAAATCACCCCATTTCAATGCCATGATTTCACCAAGACGCATTCCTGTATAAACAGCAATCATAACGCCTATGTAGAGATCGGCGGCACCCATCCAATCTCCTATGTTAGCAGAAGCTTTAGCCTTCTCTACTTGGTCTTTCGCGACATCCAAAAGCCTTTGGACTTCCAACTCTGATAGGGGATGGATTTCTTTCTTTTCTACCTTTGGAGGCATAGTAAGCTTTGCAGGATTTGAGTTAGTAAGTCCTAATTTTATCGCCATGTCAATACAAGATGTCAAATAGCGTCTTTGATTACGCACTGTTACAGGTGCTAAACCTTGTTTTTTGCGACCACCGCTAAATAATTGTTGCTGGAAAAACTGTTGTAGTGCAGTGGGATTTAGTTTGTTAAGGCGGATTCCTTTAAACGCTTTGCTAACCGGATCTAAACAACATGCATATTTTTCCAGAGTGGAAGGCCTTACTGAGTTTTTCATGTAAACATCCAACCATATTCGGATCCAATCATCCAGCATGGGATTGATATCGGCACTTTTATTTGAGCTTTCGTAAAAACTTAGCCATTCACGACCTTTTTTTCGCGCATCGGCAGCTTTCGAAGCATAGAAAGCTTTTCTGCGAGTGTTTCCGTCTTTATCTTTGTAAGAAATTCGGTACTGGTAACGATTGCTAGCAGCTAAATAACGAATGGAGCCTTCGCCATTACCGCGTGCCATACTTTATTCTCCTTTCATTGTAATAGCATCAAATTTTATTCTCTTTGGTTATGTTGCTCCAGCGTTTCTACATAGGTCATCTGGTTGTCAGGATCAAACCAATATTTAGCATCTCCCTTATAAAGGCTATGGATCATACTGACCTGTGTATGTAGCCCCTGTAATTCGTTCTTCATTTTGTAGTTTAGGGAAAGTTGGAATAAAAGCAATATGGTGAGAATAGCGACGACAAGCTTTTTCCCAAAACTCCAAAACCTAAGCTTTTCACGACCATACGTAAGTAGCACTTCCAAGCGAGTTGCAGTTACATCTAAGCGTTCGCATAGGCCTTTGCTATAAGTTCTTCCTGCATCATCAAGGTGTGAAAAAAGTTCTTCCAACGTCTTTTTTGTGCGGGCATCCGCAGCGTCTGCAGAGTTAGCGATTCTTTCTTCCAGTGTTTTTAATGCCTCAATCACAGGTGCGATTTGTCTTTCGTTTTTTTCATCGGATTGACGTATGATTGCTTTCAATGAGCGCATTAATTTATTTTGCTCAACCATCGTGTCACAAATATCTGCGCCAAAATTGAGAGAGTCCGTTTTTAATTGTAGATTTTTGTTTCTTAAGGAATATAGGCGTTCAGCTATTTCTTCAGCTTCAGATAAGGTTTGTTCAGGCGGCATTACATTCTTTTTTGCTCTTGATGACGAACCGCCTAATCCAATTCCGCGACGATTTCGCTTGCGGATAATCTCTAATTTTTTTTCGTTGTTGTTTTCATTGTTGTTATTGTCCATTAAGTTCATATGTCATTACCTCCCAAGCTCTATAGAGCGATTTCTTTTCAAAATTTTTATAGTTTGCTTTTCTAAAGATTTAGAACGATCAAGTACTAAATCTTCATTGTTTGACTGCTCAACATGTTTATCTTTGTTTGCTTTAAATGCTTTTTCCATAGATTCTTTCGATTCTAATTGCTTTAATGTAAAGGTCTTCGCTAGATTTGCACTTCGCACTTTGCGCGATGGATTATCCATATCACAAAAAGTGACATGTTTACGATTATCATCCCATTTGCACAACACTCCTTTTTCGTTGCAGTTCAAAATAAAATCCATTTTACTGTCAGCTGCATTTAAAGATTCATATACACGTTTCGCTATGTCAGCTTTCCAAGATTTACCTTGCTCGATTAATTTGTACTCTACGATATTGTGTGTAATCACCTGACCTTCCTTTTGACTGCGTTTTCCTACTTCCAACGTATTATCAAGCTCTAAACTGTGGCATATATTTTGCACTTTGTTCATGATTTCATGCATCCCTTTACGCCCGGCTATTTGGAGCTTTTTGCCTGTTTCTAAATTAACTGAATTTACAATCATGTGTACGTGCAGATGATCCGTATCATTGTGCATTCCCAACCAAATTTGATGATTAGGGAAGGTTCCTTTTGCGACCTCAATGGCCTTATCAAATAACTCTTCTCTGGTAAAACGTTTTTCTTCTTCCGGAGAATATGCCAATACCATGTGATGCGCTTCACGGCCTCCGGATTTATGATGGATATCACGGATATAGGCAAAGTCTTCAATTGCATCTTGATAGTACGGGCTGCATTCTATACCTTCAGAAAATAAGACGCGCGGCCGGGTGCTATCTTTTTCATATTGAACATACTTTATAGATCCGCTTGCGCTACCGGATCCTTTGCCTGCGCTAATAGCTGCCATAAGCTTTTCAACTCCTGCTCATACTCGGCACTTAGAATAGGGTTTGAGTAATTGTGCTTAATCATCCAGTGGCGAATTGTATTGTAGTGTCTTTGCAGACCCAATAGCGGTCGCAATATGGCTTGCGTATCCATTTCATTGATAATTATTTTGCCGTTTAAAACGGCGTAGATAACGAATGTGGAAACGTTCATTCCGGCGATACAAGCCAACTCATTTATGATTAGCCATTCTTCCTCTGTAAGTCGTATATAGAGCCGGTGCGTTTTCTTCGGTTTGCTCATTTTGATTTGCTTCAAGGGGTGCAGGGGATTCCCTGCCCGTCGGAGACGAACCAAGCTACTTTACGTACAATACATGTTTTGTACGTACAAGTAGTATGGTTCGTACCGTAGAAGCTAGATCTCCTTTCCATTTGCAAGTTGGGCGAATAACTTTTCCAGCTCGGGAATAGTTGTTAGCCCATACTTGTTTTCTAAAAACTCGCCAATCTTGCTTCTACGGGCTTGGATTCTCTCTTGCTCTAAAGCAAGGAGTGAATCCAACTCTGCTTTTCTTTTTTCTATTTTTTCCTTCAGTGCCGAATCACTTATTTTTCTCATGTTGACCTCCGAATTTATTTTTAATATTGTTTATGGCTTTCTTCAGTGCATTGGGAGCGGTAACCAAAAGATCATTTATATCTTTTATTTTTACCGTGGCGGGGGAGATGCAAAAGCTCCAAAAGTCTAAAGGCCGTTTCCATTTTTCAATGTCACAATAATCGAAAGCAGCCATCTTAGCGTTTATACCTGCGTTATCTGTATCTAACGCTAAGATGATTTTGGGGTTTATTTTATAGATCTTTTTTAACCACTTGTCTAATTTTTGAGCACCTCCAATCGCCCAAACATTGGGATAACCAACTTGGATTAAGGATAGGGCATCGATTTCACCCTCGGTTACTATTATTGGCAAATGGGGATCCATATTATGCGTGTACAAACATTCACTTAAACCGCGTGATCGTTTGTACTTTGGACTTTGCGAATCTATTGGGGTTAGATATCGCAGGATAAATCCGGAATCATCAATCGGTATGACCAAGGCGTTTTGCGTAGGGTGATAGGTAAGGTGATAGGCATTCACGGTATCCTTTTCGATCCCTCGTGCTTGCCAATGTTTATAGCCTTGTGCTTGATTACATTGATGCAGGAAGGCTGTTCGTTGCGCATCATTTAAGCGACGAGGGATTTTGGCATTTGATAACTTTCGCTTTGAAAGGGGAGTAGCGTTATCCGGGAAAGTAGCATCCACCCAGTTATTTAAAAAGTTGTATTGATTGCGATGTCCGCAAATATGATCCAAGTAAAATACCGCATTATAAATATCGATTGTGCCTACGCAGCCTTGGGCATGACATGTCAGCCTAGGGCTACCATCATCGCCAACAAAGTAGTGCATGGAGGGATGATTATCTTCATGCTTTCCTACAAAGCAGCGCATCATATCGTTCCTAAAAATCTTTATGCCTTTGGATGCCAAATAATCCAATAGATAAAGTTTTAGCTCTTCTTTTCGTCCTTTCGTATATGCTCGTGTCATATGCTTCCTCCTGTATAGCATTTACAAATTACATTTATTATTTAATTTTCTCAGGTTTTTCTCAGGTATTCTCAGGTACTTCTCAGGTACTCTCAGGTGTTCTTAGGGAATCCCAGGTTTCTTTTTAGCTAGCCTGAGGTACTCTCAGGTGTTCGCAGGGATTTTTTTCTGCCCTGAGGTAAACTAAGGTAAGAAAAAAAGGGTACACTACTCCCTTGGAGTTGGCATACCCAAAAAAATGGGTATGCAAGAGAGGATCCCTTGCATACCACATGCGTTTGCATATATAATAAATATGCAAGGGATTGGCCTGTCAGCTAAATTTCTTGCCGCCTATTTCAGTTGCCGCTGAAATAGGCTTCTTTATTTTTAAGCATACATATCCTCCATTTTCTGCGCATCAACAAGCACTCGACGACCTACTCTAATAGTAGGAAGCTTACCTTCGCGAGCTAATCGATAGAGAGCAGCTTCGGTAACACGGCCGCAAAAGAACTGTTCTGCGGCCTCTGAAATAGTGATATACACCTTTTCAGAGAAATAATCGTTTTTTTTCATCATCAACACCTCCTAGTAAAATAAATGGTATAATCAAATTGAAACTTGACTTATCATTGATTTTTTTGTCAGCATATGTTGTGCAAATAAACACATTTGCCTACATAGTTGAAGTAAACTTGATTTCCTGTTGTCTATTTTCAATCGACTTACGTTTACTGCATAGATTATAGTCCTTATTTAGATATATTGCAAGGAGGAATTTTATGATGTATTCCAAATTTCATTTGAACTTACGAAGATTGCGCCATGATTATGGTCTTACGCAAGAAGAGTTCGGGGAAATACTTAATTTAACAAAATCGCAAATTTCGCTCTATGAAAAGGGTATATCCCGTCCCAATACAGATTTATTGACTAGGATTGCGCAATACTTTAATGTTCCGCTGACACAACTTATTGAGACATCTATCAGACATGATTTTTATTTCCGTGAGGTCGTTACGGGAAGAAATATAACTATTCAGCTTCCAGCAGAAAAGGGAGTAGAAAACTTAATCGGCGTTCCGGGGCTTATTAAGATTCCGGAGCAGGCGGATCTTAGAGATATTCACTCTCACAATCGTGATCTTCTTAAATATGCAAATTTTATGCTTTTATATCCGAAAGAAAAAGAAGATAGTGCTATAGCCTCCTTTTTCTGTGAGCATTTTAATGGATTAGGTCGTCAAAATATAGAAAACTTATTTAGGTATAATGATTGGATGGAACCCATAATGCCAATTACTTATGACGGGTACCCTCTTTTATATCAATTACTTTGGGTCAACAGAAAAGGCTCATGGCTAAATTCAACTATAGCGAAGCCTGCCACTAACGCAAATATTTTGGCATTAGCGTTACCACAAAATAATGAAATTATCCGACTATATATACGGTCTGAAAAATATGGCTGCAAATTACATGCAACACGTTGTGATGGTTTAGAAGATCTGATCCTAGATTGGATAGTAAAAAATAAAGAAGAACGCCAAGCCATCGCACGAGAGTATTGTTTGCAAATTATGAAAACAGAAACTGAAGCGGAAGATTTAGGTGAGGAGGGTGGCATTGGAAATGACGATTCTGACGAGCAGGATGATTTAATGCCATTCATTAAAAAAAGAGGCATTGAGCGATGGATAGATTAGGAGAGCACATTAGGAGATTTATATGGATAAGCGGCAGTTAGCATCGACGATTTGGAACTCAGCAGATCAAATGCGGTCCAAGCCCAAAATAGAAGGAAATGAATATAAAAGAACAAACAAAAGGCTTAACCGAATTAGAAAAGTTAGAATATCTACATAATTTCATTACTGACAATATAAATTATGACAAGGAGCATAGGTCAAGATCAGCATTAGCTGCTACCATTACTCATAAAGGAACTTGCACTGCCTTAGCCCAATTATTCCTAATTTTAGGAAAAGCCATCGGATTAAAGGTCGGTTGTATCAACAGCAAGATATTAAAACAGAGGTGGAATTATGTCATCATTGGAAACACCACTTATTACATTGATGAAACCTTCAATGTGACAAATAATAAATCTAAAAAGCTATTCTTTCAAACAACGCGAATCCATTTAGAAAAAGCACCCGACCAAGAAATTGTAGTGCCTCATATTAAGTAAAAGAAACCCCAGATCTTATTCTGGGGTTTCTTTTACGAATAACATAAAGTTATGTAACTTATTGTATGTAGACTTATTGAATGAACTATTTTATTCTAGAGATAGGAGTGCAAATATGGATATTAGAAAAATTTTTGCTAGCAATGTTAGAAAATATAGGTTAAAAAAGGAATTATCTCAAGAGCAATTAGCTCATATAACAGGTCTTCATAGGACCTATATAAGCGATATTGAGCGTTGTATACGAAGTATATCTTTAGATAATATACAAAAAATTGCAAATGGGTTAGATGTTCCAATTTATAAGTTATTTATTTCTGAGGCGTGTGATATTAAATGGGCAGGAGAAAACCATACAGTAAGGTAAACAAGAAAAACGAAATTAGAGCCGAGCATGTAAGAGGTATGGGAGATGTTGTTTGGCGACAATTTCAATGCTTGAATCCTGAATGTACTGAAATAATTACAGTACCTGATGATTCTATAGTTGATGATTTTGAAATTACATGCCCTAAGTGCGGTTATAAATTAATTGATGGCGATTCTACCAAGTTTTATGATTATACAATGGATGTAAAAGATCCTGAAACAGGAGAAGTAAACACTGTGTCAGAGGGGGAATTTATAATTTCTCATAGAGAGTATCTAGAATCTGCACAAAAGGTTAAGTATTGTTTAGTATGTAATACCATAAAACCATTAGATTATTTTGATAAACATTCTGCGAGAAAGTCAGGCCGACAAGGTGAGTGCAGAATGTGCAAGCAAATTTACAACTCTATTAAAAATGGTACTAGGCTTACAGACCAGCACCGAGAATCAGCTCAGAGAAGAAGGCTTTTATTAGATGTGGCTGGAAATAGCAAAATAGATAGTGCTAAAGTTGAAGAAAGATTTGAGCATAGATGTTTTAATTGCAACAAGGATTTGTCTGGAGTTACTGATGCAAGGGAAAAGCCACTAGATCATACCTTACCTGTTTATTACTTATATCCAATATCTACTGAAAATGCTACTTTGCTATGTAGGGATTGTAATGGAAGTAAGTCTGGAGCATGGCCATCAGATTTTTATCCAGATCAAAAACTTAGAAAACTTTCCTTGGTTACAGGGATTGAGTATTCACTACTTAAGGGAGAGCCAAAGTACAATCAAGTGGCCTTAGATTGGCTATCTGAAAAAGGAAATGTTGATGGGCTAATAGTTAAATACTCAGCTTATATGCCAGAGGTAATAGCTTTAAGAAATAGAATTCTCAAAGCTACAGAAATTGATTTCTTTAGCTACTCAGAGAAAATATCTAAAGTATGGATTGATAAAGCAAATGAATTACTAAAAAAAACCAATGATTGATAAGGGCATTGGTTTTTTTGCTTTATACATTATTTTTTTTTATTAAAAACAAATATTGGTGGTCTGAAGTGCCTCCCTTGTCTTTTATTCCGTGCTTTTCAAGATGAGAGACGGATTCGCTGCCTAAATAAATAACATCAAACCATGGTCGACATAGTTTTGATAATTCTTCACCCATATTCACTTTAGAGGTCTTTCCTAAATGAAGTATCATCTTACCGCCATCTTTTAAAAGTGCGTGGCCAACATTAAAGAAATTTTTATAGACATCCAGGGTGCTTCTTTGTTTTATTTCTAAGAATCGATCATTCACATTTTGAAAATCAGATCTTTCCCATCCAGATAGCCATAATCTCAACCAATTTTGAGAATAGAATTTAATTGAATTAGAAAATGGAGGTGATGTAATTATGGCATTAACGCTATCTTTTGGAATAACTGATAAAAGATCATTGTAGTCTAAGTTATAAGTGGATCCGATAACAAAATTCTCTCTTTCATAATCTAGGTATTTATCAGACTTATTATAAGATAAATATACCTTGTTTCTTATATGCTCAATTACGTTCTTATACAAGTATGCACCTTTTGGCGCGTATGGAGTTAATGGATGTGAATTTCTGGATAAAGCATAGGGCCTATTTCCGTGTAATATATGAGCGAAACACGAAAATATAAAAGCATCTACATTGCCTTTAGTTTCTAAACTTTTAAAATATTCTCTAACTATTAAAATCTCTTTCAAGGTGTCTTCGTGGTAATAGTCTTTTATTTTACCATTTAGTCCAAAATCTATATCAGCGTCGAACTGTTTAAATTTATTGTCGGTAATAAAGCTCTCTAGTTCCACTAATTTCTTTTCTACATCTTCTATATTAGGTGGATTTAGCTTAGCTGTGGTAACAGTATAGGCTAGTTCGCTTAAATCATTTCCAATAGAGTTTCTTCCTTGTAAAGAGGCTTCAAAAGGAATGGTTCCAACACCACAAAGTGGATCCAGCACAAGATCACCGGGCTTTGTAAATTCTTTTATTAATATAGCTGCAATTGCTGGTTTAAGCTTCCCGTGGTAAGAGCATAAAGAATGCCAAGGGTGTCCCCAGTTTCTCTTTGAGTAAGGTTGTTCTTTATATTTTGGATTTTTCAAAAAGGAACTAGCATTTGATTTATAACTCATGGACTTTTTCCTTTCTAGACTGAAACCTTAGTACTCTTTGAGTTAGAGAAAAGCCATTTTTAGAAGTTCTTGATCTCAAAATGGTTTCGTCGTACTTATCAAAACCAGCGTTATAAGCTAGTTTTTCAAGAATATCGTGAGTTGGTATGTGAACTCCAGCAAACTGAGAATCCCCAATATCTATTATCATTTTTCCTTTAGGCACTATGACACGATACATGGCTTTAAAGAAGTCGTTCATATCATAAAAGTAATTTGATATCATTAGTGGTATTCGCCTATCATAGGCAACTGGCAATAATTCTTCATAATATGTCTTAACATCGTCGAGGATAATGTCAGTGATATTATCGCTTGTTACACCATTAATTCCTGCAACTATTCCTTTGGCATGCATTTGGGCTAATTCGCTTTCATAGTTAATAAAATCTAGAAGCTTTAATTCAAGTTTGGTGTTCCTGAAATAGTTAGTTCCGTTTAGATAAGGAGGCGATGTAATTACAGCGTCAACTAGATTTTTTTCCTTAATTTCTCTAGCATCATCGCACAACTTAGTTACGGGAACAATAGTTTTGCTGCTATAAATCTCTATATCTTCTATCATGTTTTCTATTTTATTTGATATAGAGATAATGAAGTTATTACTACTTTTTTGTATTTCCTTGCCTTTAGCAAATCTTAAATCTCCACGTCTAACCATTTTTGAGGTATCCACAGCAACCGAGGCTAGTGCTACCATCATTATATTCCTAATGTCCTTGTCTTCAATCTGGCTAACTAGGTTTTTGTATAGAATAATGTTTTGAAGATTGGAGTTTTCAAAATATTTTTCAAATCCTTGAAAGTCAACACTTTTATCATATAATTTGTTATTTTTTATTATTGTAATTACTTCATTGTAGTGTTTATTTAATAAAGGCAATTTATTATTGGATAAAACACTTGCTACAGTGTTAATCTTCCCTTCTGCTATAAAAGACATAGCTGGGTTAACTTCAGTATAATAAGACCTTATGCCTCTTGAGCATGCAACTAACATTGTTGTTCCTGATCCACCAAATGGATCTAAAATGGAACTTATGTCTCCAAGTAAATCCAATTCATTCTTAACAAATGATTTAGAATAGCCTTCTATGTAAGAAAACCACCTATGAATTGCCTCACCTTTGTTAAGTTGGAATGTTCCAACTTTCTTATTTTTTTTATAAGAGTCAATATTGTGCTCAACAATTTCTTCAATATCGCAGTTAAAGTATGAACATAACTTATCTAATGTATCCATACTAACATTTTTATCTTTACTGAGATTTGATAGAGTTGTAGGAGATAATGAAAGCTCAGAAACCAAATCTGTTTTTTTCATACCATTATCAATTAGTTTTTTCCAAAGTCTAGAATAATTAAAACCCATATCACACATCCTTATTACTGTTTTATATAAGTATTATACATAAAACAGTAATTCTTTTCAATTCTAAAAAGAAAATAAGGATAAAAACAAAGCAATATGATAACGAACATAATGTATCAACCTAACACTCGACAATAATTATTATGATAGACTTCAACAGAAAAATTAAGGAAAGAACTGCATAGTTCATTTTCCATGCTTTCCCAAGAAAGACAAAAACTTGCGGGGAGCCTGCTTTACGGCATTCAGACTGGCAAGATTGATCTGGATCCAAATAAAACTTTTAACGATTATATCAATGAGATGCTTGGTAAACTTGAAAACAGAAAAATAAAAAGAGTCGTTAAAAATCTTGGTTGCTCTGAAGAGCTTTTACGAGAGCTATTCCGGAAAGGAGTTACTGAGACTAATATTTCTGAATATGGAGTCTTCGATGAATTGAAAGAAAGCTGTGATCGAGAGAAGTCACGGGAATTTTTCGAGGCAGAACATGGAGAAAGCTATTCTGATAGTTATCTGTCTATGTACATAGATAAATATTTGCGGTATTTTCTTTTGCATAACGGAGAGGATCAGTTTGTTGAAATAGACCATGAAGAAGTCCTCAATGAGGAATATAAAACGAAAGAGTACAAGCAAATCGATGTTATTCTGACTGAGGAAGACATAAAGGATACAAAAATTGTAACTACGGTTCCCACTGCGCAACTAAGCGTATGGTATAAAGAAGGCGGTGCCTTGGCATCGATCATTGAGAGCGATGCGTTTGCTTATGTTGATGGTCATTTATGACTGAATAAAGATACTTACTTGGAAAAGAAAGCATCCGGTGTCCTTGCGCTAACGGATTATGCGAAAGAACATGGAGAAGAGTGTTTCTTAAAGTTTATTACAGACGAAGATGGAAAGCTTAAATATGTGACTTTACCGTCCGCTCTGGGATCTAAATCGTTTAACTGTCATGACCATATACCGGAAGAGCTATTGGTCCAATACGGCTTAGTAAATGAGATGTCCGGTGAAATGTTAAAAGCTATAAATAATCTTGCGTTTGGAGAAGCACTACAAAAATTAATGAGTAAACAAGTATGCAACTATTCATTTAGGCTTTTAGAAAATACCACGGAGTTAAGCAAGTTAACTATTAGCAACATGAGGAGAGGTGTAAACTTAAACAAGCTCAATGTAATATCGGCTTGCTTGGGAGTCCATCTGCCGTCACGAGTATCTAAAAAAATGCTGGAATTAGCGGGGATTACTCTTGATGTGGATTTGCCGGGGAAAGAAGGAGTGGAGAATGCCACTTACGATATGCTGCTTCATCTTAAATGGGCAACTGATTATGACGATATTATAGAAGAGCTGGCATCGCAAAATTTAAATCACCTTTTAAGCAAGCCAAAATCAAATTAAACAGCATGCATCAACAAAAGGGATCGGATTGCAATCCGATCCCTTTTAAATTGGGTAATAAACTTTCGATAAAGAGTCTCATCAAAGTCTACTTTTTTATGCCTATAAAAATAATAAGGATTGTAGTATTATAAATGTATAAATTCCTTTATTAGTACGTCATACAAAAAAGCAATAGATTATTATGACGGAAAGGAAATAAAATGAAAAATATTATTTTGGATCGTCTGCGAGATGAAAAGAATTCCGGTATTTCCGGCGGATTGTACGAATACACTAAAGTTTGGCTGACATATACTTCCAATACGATTGAGGGCAGCACGGTCAGCTTGGAGGATACCCACGCTATTTTAACCACCGGACGATTGAACGGCAAAGACTATCCGAAACTGAATGACGCGATTCAAACGCGTAATCACGGCATAGCATTCGATTACATACTGGATATCGCGGAGCAAACGCTCACGGAAGAACAGATAAAGCATTTTCACCACCTGCTGTTTTGGGGAACAGAGGAAGCGATGAAAACTTGGTTCGCCGTCGGTGAATATAAAAAAGAAGCCAATCGGATCGGCCTGCTGACCGAAACATCTTCGCCGGAAGAAACGCCGGAGCATATGAAAACATGGTTGCATGACTGTCAGAGTGAAAAGAATCCGCAACTGAAAGAAATCGCTCTGGCGCATTACGGTTTTGAAACCATTCATCCGTTTCAAGACGGCAACGGTCGTGTCGGTCGCTTGCTTATGTTCAAAGAATGTTTGCACCACAACATCCCGCCGCTTATTATTACCCCGGAAATAAAACCGTGGTATATGACCGCGCTCAATGAGTGTCGGCAAGGATTATATAATCGTTTATTTGAAACTTGTGGCAAAGCGCAAGACGATTATCAGTTGATTTGCGCTCAATTCATAAAAGAGTATTCTTTACCAAAGGAATTAGAAAAATATCTATCGACTAGCAAAATCACAATTACCAAATCCATTGATAGAGGCTTAGAGCGATGAAAACTTTCGGCTATGTACGAGTTTCGACAAGAGAGCAAAATCCGAAACGGCAAATTGATGAATTAAAGAAATATGTATCCGATGAACGTGATATTATTGTTGATCGGATTAACGGTAAAGTTGGAGATCGTCCCGGACTGGATTTATTAAAGCGGCTGTTGCGCCCCGGCGATGAATTATATATTCATGAGCTGGATCGACTAGGACGAAATAAAAAAATCATCAAAGACCAACTACTTTATTTTAGAGAGAAAGAAATAACGGTTCGAGTACTTGATGTTCCGACTACTTTAATTGATTTTTCTAATTATGGAGAATTAGGAAAATCAATTATGGATATGGTCAATAATCTGTTGATTGAGGTTTTATCTACTCTTGCGGAAACAGAAATGTTGCGCACTAAAAAAAGACAAGCTGAAGGCATTGCCGCAGCGCGCGCCAGAGGTATAAGGCTAGGCCGCCCGAAAAAAGTATTACCGCCGGAATTTTTTCCAATATATGATCGGTGGGTAAAGAAAGAAATAACAGCAGTAGAAGCGTTTCACACCTTAGGTATTTCAAAAGATACCTTTTACCGTTGGGTCAGACAACATAAAGGAGAGGTGCAAAATGGAGTTGGATGAAAGAACATTACCGATGGACTTACAACAAGATATTCAAAATTGGTTAGATCATCAAGACGATGAAAGAAATTGGGATGTTTATCATAATGAGCTTTACGGCACGATTAATATGTACCAACACGCGTATGTAATCAGTGAAGAAGTCGCCGACTATTTACGCAAGAAATATTTAGAATGAAACAAATGAAAAGGAGGTAGAACGATGAGAACGTTAAGTCTATCTGAAATAAAAGAACGGATTATTCCCGTTTGCGAAAAGTACGATATACCGGAAGTATATATTTTCGGATCGTATGCCGACGGAACGGCCCGACCGGACAGTGATGTTGATTTAATTATTGATAGCACAAACGTACAAGGATATTTGCATTTAATTAAAATAAGAAATTCAATGGAGGAACAGCTGGGGAAAAAAGTAGATATTGTTACGTTAAATGCATTGCGAGAACATGCGGACAAAATATTCAGTCAGGAGGTCTCCAAATTGGCAAAACCGATTTTCAAAAAGGAAGAAGATTGCGCAGGAAAAGCATTTGACGATGCGCGACATGTTCATGAGCCGGATCGGCCATGATGAAATAAGCATCAACGTAAAGGCGCGAGCGGAAAAGCGACAGTGATCTTTTCATCACGCCGCATACATACGCGAATATTTCGGTGCAAAGGAGGGGCGCAGATGTTTCGAGCCTATATTCGAGAAGATATTGTTTTACCCGAACGGAAATCAAAAGAAATTCAAGAACGGGTGGATACGCTGGAACGCTTGTATATCGAATTGCAATCCATGGATCCGCGCGCGCCGGAATACGCAAGAATGATAGAAGAGTTTGAAGACGCCAATGAATGGCTGGATATCGCCGCGAAGCTCGACGATAAAGTCGATCGCCAAGCGTATGCCGGATATTGTTTCCGTTACTATGTGGGGGTTGTGGAAGATGACGATCAAGATGAATGATTTTACTGAAAATAAAACGATTCCCCCGCGTACTTACGGGGGCAAAACAGGAGCAAAGTTATGCGTTTTACATCATGATGAAATATGGTTTTTAAAATTTCCGCAAACGTTATCCCGGCAAGACGCCGTATTGTCGTATCCCACCATGCCCGTTTCGGAGTTTTTAGGATCGCAAATATATAAAAGCATTGGCATTGATACGCATGATACCGAATTGGGGATATATAAAGATCGGTCCGTCGTTGCTTGCAAAGACTTTATCCCATCGGGTAGTAAGTTTTATGAATTTAAGGGCTTATTTAATGCCTTGCCGGCGATCAAGTCGTTACAGTCCACGCGATTTGGAAATGCGCCATCATTGCATAAGGTAGAAATATCTGACATTTTTGAGGAGATCGAAATTACCTTTGCGCCATCAACGCAAGAAAAAATGAAGGAACGCTTTTGGGATATGTTTGTAGTTGACTGTTTTATCAACAACAAAGACCGTAATACCGGGAATTGGGGATATTTTATGAATTTGACCGGGGAATTTGTAGGATTAGCTCCGGTGTACGATAACGGCAGTTCGTTTTTCCCGAAAGTCGATCCGCGAAAATGCGGTGAAAAAGAATTTTTTGACAGGAGTATTCGGAAAGGAAAAACTTCTTTTTTCTACCACGGAAAAGCAGTCGACAGCGTTTCGGTCATGAGGAAAGCCCCCTATCCGTTTCAAGAAGAGGCGCTTAACTCGGGTTTGCAAAAAGCTATTTTGAAAATAACGCCCCGATTATCCGCCAATATGGACGCATTTCAAAATTTGATTTCAGATATACCTTTAGATTTCAAAGGCGTTCCGATTATCTCGGAATCTCGAAAAGAGTTTTATCAAAACTTTTTATCGAAACGGCTGGAGCTTGTTTTGGAGCCGGCGTGGAAACGGGTCATGGAGATCGCGCAAGACGAGAATGCTTGATTTCAAGAGCTTAAAAAACTTGCTCGGCTCCGATTTATGCCGGCGGCGTTTCTCTGTATCCTCGTTTCCGCTTTTTTCGGAGGCGCTTTTGGTTATCAAATTTTTGCCGATTTCCCGTTATCATCGCTGCTCGATATGGTGTTTGATTGGTTTGACTAAAAGGGTCTTCGTGCTAAAATAAGGGTGCAGGATGACTGCCAGAGAGGGCGCGAGCAAGGTCGCGCATGCAAGAAAAATCTACGGAGCAGCAAAAAGGACGGGGTGCACCCCGTCCTTTTTGCTTGCATATTTTGTTATTAATGATGGTTTCCGAACCGGCGGGATTACATTTTTGCGCGTTACAGAGTATGGCACGGATTTTATCGGGAACTTGACTTCCGCTTCACTTTTCTAAAAAAGAACGTATTTCCGTGACGGTTGCTTCATTAATTTCAGAAACTTCTTTTTGCTGTTCCGCTGCCAGCATCTTACGAATAAATGCTTGTTGCTGATGCAAATCCTGCGTTTCCGCTTTCGTCAACGGTCGTGACCATTCGTGATCGATGGCGGCCGTGATTTCGTCCGGATTGTTTTGGGAACGGGAAAGTTCGCCGGCGCGATTGCATACGACGATTTCGTTGAAACATTTCGTTCTCGCCAAATAGATAAGATTTCCTTTTAACAGAGAAACGACTAAATCATGGTGTTTTTTGTCCACGGTACGGGCATTGTCTTGCTGCAATCCTTGAAACAGTCTTGTCATGGTACCGGTGAAGCTGACTTCCGGCTTCATTGCCATGACATACAAATCGACTTCATATCCGTTCGCGCGCAAACGGTTCGCGGTTCGCTCGGGCACTTCCGTTGTCCGCAGCGTTCCTTCAATCAGCAAGTTGTATTTTTCTTTTGCCAGCCGCTCAATTAATGCTTCCGTGATCGCGCCCGACCATTGGGCGGTGTGTTTCGGGTGATCCGATCCGTATTCTCTTTGAATTTCCGTGTAATGCGGATGCGAATCGCGAAACTCGTCAGTATTCAGAAATATAAAGTTATTATCTTTACGATTTACGAGTTTCACAATGCTGCTTTTGCCGCTCCCGGGTTGCCCGCCGGTGAGAATGGCGCGCGGGTGGACTGACGGCGTTTTGCTCCGGGTGAGTTGGTCATGATAGTATTCAATCTGTTGATTGAGTTCAAATTTTGTGTAATTCATAAAGTTTATCCAAAATCTCTAACACTAAGCTTGCTTGAAATTTGATTTTCAACAGTTCTTCCAAGCTGTCCGTATGTAATGCCGTTTCACGATAGCCTTGAATTTTTTCAACAAATAATAGCAGATCATCGGGGATCGGCTTGTTTTTTTGTATCCAGTTTCGCCCGCAAAATCCGGTTACTGCGGCGATCAGCTCCACCACGACCTCACGTTCAAAAATCATCATCGACGGGCTCAGTTCAACTTTATATTCGTCCATCATATTCCCCTTTCCGGAGTGCGCTCTTGTTGGACGCCCTTCTCGGCGGCCATTATATCTCGCATTTCCTGCTCATAATTTTTTCGGATGTCATACAGTAATGGAAACTCCGCGTTAAAATTTTTTTGCGCCGATTGAAACACTTCTGCCAATGGCTCAATGCTTTTTCCCACACGAGATAACTGCAAGGCGTTTCGATAAGCTTGCGCGCTTTCGCTATGAATGCAAATCGGATCTTGGTTGCATGCCAAGCATTGTTTGAGCAGTAAAAACCGACCGATGCGACCGTTGCCGTCTTGAAACGGATGAATGGTTTCAAATTCCAGATGAAACTCCGCCATATCTTGCAATGTCATTTGGCGTTCATTGTATTTTCTCAATAAATATTCCATTTTTTCCGGCACTTCATGCGGCTGCGCAACCGCGATGCGTTTGCCGGACGGTCCAATAATGACGTTGGGGATTTTTTTGAATACGCCGGCGAAACCGTGCTCGTCGTCAGTTGTATATTGCTTTAACAGTTGATGATATTCTCTTAACTTAAATACGGTAAGAGGACTTTGATAGTCTTCCACAATATAATCGAATAAAGCCAGTGAATTTTTAGTTTCCGCAACATCATTCCATGAATGATCACCACTGACGAAATTCTCTTTCAGCAGCGTTATTATTTCCGGCAGAGAAAAAGTGCTTCCCTCAATTTTATTGGTATGATACAGAAATTTCACTTTGAAATCGTCATATATGCCGTTGGAAGTGTTTTCCAGTACCTGCAATGTGCTCGCGATATCCAACATTGCCATGTTCCTTTCTGCGTGTCCATGCATCTTGTCAAGGCGGAAAATGAACTATTGCTGTTCGTATTCCTATTATACTATACGCATGCGGTTGCAGGCTTTCAGTCGTTGCCGCTTCGATCTGCAACGACGCGCGTCGCTCGCGCTCGAGGATCGGAAAACTGTATATTGATGTGTTCCGTCTTCCGTGTGGAGTGTGACAAGAAAAAACTGCTGCGCTGGATCAGTGCGAACGGATTACTGATTGAGTTTGCGGCCAAAGAACTGCAAAGAGATCCGGAAGTAATTAAAGCGGCTGTGGCACAAAATCCGGAAGCTATGCTGCTATTAGCTAAGAAGTAACTTGACTGCTAGTTATTTCGTGCTAAAATAAAGGTAGTAAGAAATCAAAAAGCACAAAGTAAGTGTTCAAAAAAGGGACGGTTGCCGCCGTCCCTTTTCCCTTATGCTTGACTAAAAAAGAAGTGGGTTTTATAATGAAATCAGTAAGAACACGATGAATTGCAAAACGGAGACACGAAAAGGGCGGGGTGCGACCCGCCCTTTTCCCTTGCTACTTTCGTCGCTCTAACAGCCACGCTAAGATGACTGCTAGTGACGGGGCGAGTAAGGTTGCCCATCCGATGAATTGCTCCACGGAGATCACCTCCTTTCGGAGCAATTTTTATTTTAGCAAACTTTTGCCGAATCTAAAAAATAACTTTACAATCTTAAATATACATCTTGTCATTCTTAAATGCTGGAATGTTAAGATATTTAAGCAAACAAAAAAGGACGGGGCATCCGTCCTTTAAAATGCATGGTTTTATTCAAAAAGATGTTGGTATTGCTTTATTTCTGAATCGCTGAGTTTGTTATAAATATATTCTTTGTTATTTAAGCTATCTACTTTTAAGACTATTGCTCCCGTAGGTTGATTATTTGAACCTACGCTTAAATATGTTCCCGACACATCCGGCGTACTGCTGCAACCGGCAATAAAGAAGGCCATACAATGATTTAAACTTTGACAGAAAAGATACATCTTGTCGCTTTTCGCGTAGCTTCTTGACAAATGAACATGTTAATAATATAATAACGATAAATTTAACAATTATTCATGAAGAGGGAACCATGAACTATAGGAACAAAAAAAGAAAGATGGCGAAAGCTGTGTGCGGAAGGGTAGTAATATTTGCGATTGCTTTTGCGTGCACATATCTCTTTGGCGGGGATATCGCAGTTGCCAGCTCTTTCAATCTTGCCGAGCAGCAGTTCAAAGCAGAACAAATTCATCAGCGTCAAGTTGATTCGTTGGCAACGCGGCCCTTGCAGCAGGAAACGGCAGTACCTTTTGTGACGGAAGAAGTCACGAACGGTACTGCCGTTTTTGTGCGCAATATTATTTTGGAAGGCGCGCAGGGGTTCTATGTAAATCTAAAACCGATTCTTGAAAAATATACAAATCGTCGACTTACCATGGTGGATATACGGCAGTTAGTCACGGAACTGCAACAGGAAGCGGTGCGAGAAGGACGTCTGACAGGACGGTTCTTTATTCCGGAACAGTCGGTCGGCACAGGAACATTGCGACTGGTATACATTCCGGGGAAAATTCGTTCCTTTGCATACGCGCCGGGAAGCGTTAAAGGAAATTGGCGTACGGCATTTCCCTCACGGCCAGGCGATGTATTGGACTTGCGCATGCTGGAACAGGGGGCGGATCAAATTCGGCGTGTACCGGGTCAGCAAGTACAATTGAAAATTCAGCCGGTAAAGGGAACGGATACAAGCGATGTTGTATTGTACTTTACCCGTCCGAAGCCTCTTGCATTTGCTTTTGTGGTGAATAACCAAGGTAACGATGCCTCTGGTAAGTATCGGGGACGCTTGCATGTGACATGGGCAAACCCGCTGCGTCTAAATGATGTACTTTCCGTACAGATCGGTCGCGAAGAACCGCATGCAGGACGATACCAAAACTATCGGCAGACGGGGTGGAGCTATACATTGCCTTACGGTAAATACAGATTCGGCTATCGAGAGTCTCGTTTGCAAACGGTGCGCCCGATAGCGGCACACTTGGGGACATACCCGTATCGTAATCGAGCGCGAACGCAGCTCCTTGAAACAGAACGTCTGTGGTGGCGTAATCAGCGTGAAAAAATGACCGTGCTGGCAAGTGTAGAGCGATATCGCGGACGGAATTATATCGGCGCATCCGAATTGCGTGTACAGCGTACGGATAGAACCTCGCTTCGTTTAGGATTGGACTATAATCGATACTATTCGGACGGTCAAATTAACGTATTGGCTGCAGTTAGTAAAGGGGTCCCGTGGTGGCGAGATCGTGTCGTGAAAGAGTATCCCGGTGGGCCGAATATCGACGCATGGGTCGGCAATGCAGATATATCCTATACGCGATCATTGAAATGGCAAGGTCTGCCTGTCAAATATCGAGTTCTATGGCACGGACAATGGGCGAAAAGCCGACTTCTCGGACATGATGAAATCTCTATCGGTGGCTTATATACCGTTCGCGGATTCAGCGGCGCCAATGTATTGGCAGGCAGTAGCGGTTGGCATTGCCAGCAGGAATGGACAAGTAAAATCGGCAGGTGGCAACCTTTTGTTGGGGTCGATATAGGCGCAGTTTATCAAAAGGGAGAACCAACCCCAGGACATGTACTGATGGGAGCAGCTGTCGGAGTTAAAATTAGCGGCGACCGTTGTTTCGGTACCGTTACTTTTTCTACACCTCTGATCCGTCCTCATTCATGGACGGGAAATAGGCGGATAGTAGATGTGGAGTTAGGGTATCGATGGTAAAAATGATATCGTCAGACAAACACGCAACAGAGAAAGGGGAAACAGGGAATGCGTATTGATATAAGGAGGCTACCTATGCGTATGCAAAAACAGAAAAAACAAATACTCAAGCGGCTAATATTGGGTGCGTTGTCGGGATATCTGCTAGGTTGGGGTGGGGCAGGAGTAGTTGCGAACGAAGCGGTAATAGTGAATATACAGGCACCGAATCAGGACGGCATATCGGTCAATCAATACAGCGGTTTTACAGTCGGCGAACAGGGAATGGTACTGAATAACGCTACGGAACAGACCGACACGCAGTTGGCAGGCCAAATTGAAGCGAATCCGAATTTAACCGATGCTGCTGAACTGATAGTGAATGAAGTTATGGGAAAAACTCGTTCAGCATTGTACGGAGCTGTTGAAGTAGCAGGGACGCGTGCAGATATCATCATTGCTAATCCGAACGGTATTGACGTAAACGGAGCCCGGTTTATCAATGCCGGTGAAGTATCATTGTGGGCGGGACGCCCGAACTATGTAGAGGGGAAACTGCAAAGAGGGCAGGTTCATGCGAGTGGAGATATTGCCATTTATAAGAAAGGACTGCAAATAGAGCCAGGGAAATTGGCATTGGTCGCGAACCGTATCACTGTGGATGGTGACGTGCGAGCAAAAGATATATACGTAGTAACAGGGGAGGGGGAACTTTCGCTTGGCAAACAGCGACAAACCTTTTCTGACAAGCCGGGTACAAGCCGCAAGGTGGTTGACGTATCCGCTTATGGCGGCATGTATGCCGATACGATTTATATTGAAACGGAATCACTCGGTACCGGAATTCATAGTGATGGCACTTTGCAAGGGGCGGAGCAAGTGGTGTTACAAGCCAACGGCGATATTACTTTACGAGGGAAAACGGTATCGAAAGATTTACAAATCAACGCAGCAAAAGAAGTGGAACTTGCGCCGGACACACAGGTATCAGTGCATACCCAACAAAAGCATCAGGCGATACCCGAGCCGATAATAGAATCGGAGGAAGCCGAAAGTGAAACTGTTATAGAGGAACAGGATTCTCTTCCTGCACAAGAAATTCGCATTGCAAAAGCAACGAACGGTGCTGTCGTTATGGACGTGCTCGCACCTGATTCGCAAGGTGTGTCCATCAATCGCTTAGCAGATTTTACCGTAGATAAGTCGGGGTTGGTACTGAACAACACATTAACTGAAACTGCCACCATTACTGCAGGAACGATTCAACGTAATCGTAATTACGGAAAGCATGTGGCTCAACTTATTGTGGCGGAAGTAACAGGAAAAGACGAAAGTACATTGCAGGGCAATTTGGAAATAGCCGGTGCGAGAGCGTCATTTCTTCTCGCCAATCCGAACGGTATTACTCTTGACGGCGCGCAATTGACAAATATGGATTATGCCTCTTTGGTAACGGGCGCGCTACCGCATGATATCTCCTATGCGAAGGAACTCTATATTCGGCCGCAAGGAACACTGGCAGTTGTCGGCAACGGCCTATACGGAAATGGTGTCCAGTATACTAACTTGGTTGGCAATGAAATGAAGATTTGGTCGAGCGTCAATGGAGATATTGGCGGACTTAATATGACTGGCTGGGGTCAACCGGCAACAATTACTGTTATGCAGGCACGACCGACAGGGTTGCCCAATCCCACGCCGCCCGAGTCCGAGGTAACACCGACACCGTCGCCTGTGCCTCTACCAGCGCATACCGTTCGTATCGAAACTGCTGCCAATGGAGCGCAAGTCATGGATATCCTTGCACCGGATCAATACGGTGTATCGCTGAATCAATTAGAACGTTTTAATGTATTGCGCAGTGGCTTAGTGTTGAACAATTCATTGGGAACAGTGACTACTGAAGTGGCCGGCACAATTCACAAGAACAGCAACTTTGCCGATCGGACCGCAGGTTTGATTGTGGGTGAAGTGACAGGAGATCGGCGCAGCCTTATCAACGGCACGTTGGAAGTAGGCGGAGATAAAGCAAGCGTCCTTATTGCCAACCCGAACGGCATTACGTTGGACGGAGCAAAGGTATTGCATTCCGATCGTGTGACGTTTCATGCAGGCACTATACAATGGCAAGACGGCCAGCCGCAACTCAGCAGTCGCAATCAGACCATCGATATCGCATCGCTGGACACTCGTCATATCGGCCAGACAAATATCATAGGAGGTATTTTACGTGTACAGGGAAGCGTGCAGGGAGAGAATCTGAACTTCTTTACCGGCGCAGGTACCGTCAATGCTGCCGGTGGCAAAATAAGCGCCGCTGCAACGGCAAATAAGGAGCAAACACTATCGACTGTCACGTCGGCAGGACATATTCAGGCGCAGGGGATCACTTGGCAGTCCGCCGACGCTGACGCATCGTTGCTGCTTGAAGGAAATCTGCAAGCGGCTCGTACTTTGCGCATCCGCTTGCAAGGAGATATCGAACAGAACGGTGTTATTAACGGATTGGGACTTACTGAAATCAGCACCGATCGAAATGCGCTGAATCGAGGTGCAATTAAAGGAGGACGCGTTCTTCTTACCGCGACCGACCTGATTAACGAAGGCGGTATACTGGGTGGGACGCTTGATCTTCGCGCTAAGCGTTTAGAAAATGCAGCCGGCGAAAAGAAAGTGAATCCGAAAATCGCGGAATGGGACGAAAAAATCAAGGCAAAAGAGCGGGAAATTGCCGAATTAAATAAGGAATTAGACTATTTTAACCGCAATAATCGGGACGAAGCGGAGGATTACGAGCAAGAACGAGACAATGCAGAAGAAGAATTGGCCACTTTGCGTACAGAGCAGGCGGCGTTTGCACCGTACGTATACAGTGGGCGTGTCGGTGGCGTTATTTACGGCGTAGGAGGCGTACGGATTCGTAGCCAGTACCTGTACAATCGGGAACGAGCCGTTATTGCGGGTGACGGCAATGTGCATTTGGAGGGTATAGATACAAAATCGGAACAAGAACCCTCGTACGCCGAACTCATTCACAACAACGGTGGCGATATTCGCAGTGCTGGCGATCTATACATAGCGGCACGGAAAATAAAAAATACCAATGCGGATCTGCAACTTCGCACAGTGGAAGGAAAATGGGAAAAAGACCCCGACAGGATTGAAATCGAAGCGGAAGGAACCGAATACAATCACCTGATCGCAACGAAAAATAAATTTAGAAATTTGAATGGACGCCACTCTTATGACTACTTTCCGCATCCGGATAAATACGGAAAATATGTAGCAGTCAACGATGTTACTATCAGCGATTATTTCAGCGATGAACCGGATGAAAAGGATTTCGACATTGAAGAAGAGTGGGATGCCGAATATAATGACTGGCGGTCTGCTCAAAACGAAATGAATGGGTTGCTGAGGGAACTGGGAATACCTCTTGCGCATGTGAAAGAGCAAAGTGAAACGGAACTCAAACAGCAGATCGCAGATAAAATTAAAGAAAAGTTTGGCAAGACATTGGATGAATACAATGCCATGGTTCGCGAATACAATACACTGGAAACCTTCCGCACTTACTGGGAAATCCATTCCGCGCAAAAGAATATTCACACGGAACTGGTGTCCGCGAGTCCCGGCAGCGTCATTGCCGACCGGAACATACGCTTATTCGGTGAACTCACCAATCAGGATAGCCGGATAATTGCGGGGGAGCAAATCCGAATCGATGGCACATGGAAAAACATCGCTGCAGCAGTAGAAAAGAAACGGCTGCATAAAGGAGAAATCAGCCATAGCTCACCGGAACAACATTGGCATCACTTTCACAATAAAACCGAACGTCGCTGGACTCTGTACCAGCCATATCAGGAACCGGACGAAACCGTGGCATATTATTTGCCGACCGTGACTTACTATACTTCGGCTGCGACGGGAAGTGGAGCATTGGCATTGACACCGTCACAGAAAAACGGTGGGAAAGAGGGAAGCTATCGGCTAGAAGAAGAAACGCATTGGCGCAATGGGAAAAAGGAAAATGACGTGGTCATTACCCTTCATAAGGAAAATGACATACAGGAAAAAACCGCTTCATCACTTATTTCCGCCAAAGAAATCATCGCGCAAAGTAACACTGGCAGCTATAACGAAGGAACAGTTCTCGCGCATGCTATAGCGTTGCAGGGAAGTGACCTTAATAACCGTGGCCGTATCGAAGCCGATGACGTGACACTGAAATTGGAAGACGCCTTCACCCATACTGGAGATTTGATCGTGGCAAAGAAACTCGCGGCTGAGGCGGGAACGATCCGAATGACGGCACCGGACATCTTGGCACAGGAGCCGAGTCATCACGATTACGCTCGGCGCGGCGTTGTTGTCACAGAAAAAGACGGTCTGCTATATTTGCATGCTGATCGCAACGTCTATATCCAAAACCGGCAAATCTCCCATAGCGGGCCCAACGGCACGCTTGTCATCGACGCAGGCGGAGATATCCTATTGGACGCACAAACCTATGAATACACTGTCGGTACTACCCAAACGGCAGATAACGTTCGGCATATCACCACTGAAAGCGGCAGCATCGTCGAAGCGGAAGGCGACATCACCCTGCAGGCGGAAGGCGACATCAAAATCAAAGCGGGAGCCGTTCGCAGCGCCCAAGGTAGCCTACGGCTGCTCGCTGATCAGGATATTGAAATTACCACTGGCCATACCCGCATGGACTCGTCTTACTATTGGCGTCACCGAAACGGCGGCATCGGTAGCAAACGCGGACATTTCAACCAACAGGAAACGGGCCAGATTAAAGACCCGATTTCCACTGAGCTGTTGGGTAACAACATTCTTCTTGCTGCAAAACGGGATATCAGTTTGCTCTCGTCCAATAGTATTGACCGAGGAAATACACGTTTCAAAGCGGGACGAGATATTACCTCGGCCGTTGACACTGCATTGCAAAAGACCGAATATACCAAAACCTTTGAAGGAAGTGGGATCAGCTTCGGCAAAGGCTTATTCGGTATACGGATAGGGAAATGGAGCGAAGTCCATAACAGCAGCGAAACAGAAGAAACGCCCGTACCCACTCGTATTACCTCCGTCGGTGGCACTGTTGACCTCGACGCGGAAGGGAAAGTACATGCCACTGCTACATACATATACGGCAAAGATGGAGTCACCATCAGCGGCGCGTCAGTTGCTCTTGACGGAGCTTATGCAAAACGCACCTATAGTCAAACCGACGCGTATTCTTTCAAAGGCTTGCAAATTGGTTTGGGCGGAACAACCGTCAGCTATCTCAACAATGCCTATGTATTTGGCCAAAACGCACTCCGCGCCCGGGATAATCGGCTGAAGATCCTCGAAGGAGTCGAAACCAAAAGCGAATTCGACAAAGCATGGAGCGACTACTTCGATAACACAACGAGTAATAATAAAATAACGCTATCTGTTGCGCTCGTTTCCGACAAGACGAAACAAACCTATGACAACGTTGTCGTCCGATCCGTAGGCGGCAGCGTCGCAAGCGAAGGCGACATCGTCATTCGTGCCAAAGACATCCAAAACGGCGAAATCAAACTTATCGGCCAAACCCTGAGCGGAAAGGACATCCGGTTGGAAACCTATCATCTGGATATGGCCTCGGGAGATAACCACAGCACCACCGAAACAGGCAGTCACGACAGCCATGCGGAAATAGGCGCGGACTTCGGTAAGGCTGGCTATATCGCGCCTAAAATCGGCTATGCGGCAAGCCAGAATGAAACCGAAGAAACGGAAACCTATTATACCCCGACACGAATCAACGGGGATAAAATAAGCATCACTGCCGGAGGAAATATGAATATACAGGGAAGTACCCTGCTCGGAGAACAGGTTGACATCGCCGTCGGAGGAGACCTTACCATTACCTCCGACAGTGCAAGCTACACCTACCGCAGCAAAAATGCCGCCATCGGTATGAACGTCGGTTTAAAAAGTGGGCAAGGCGGCATCGATGGCAGTCATGCCAATGCCAACAAAGGAAAAGTGGACTATCGGTTGAACACCGTCCGGGAACAGGCGGGAATCTTTGCAGGAGCCGGCGGGATAAACATCACCGTCGGTGGAAAAACTACCCTTACGGGCGCACTCATCGACAGTAAAGCGGACAAAACCAAGAACAATATCACGACGAACGAACTCGAACTGAAGAACCTCACGAACAAAGAAATACTGAACAGCACAGGCGCAGGCATCGACTGGAGCGATGGGGACGGCACGGCGCAAAACGAACAAGGACTCACCCCGCACATCCCGATCGCAAGCAACGGCAGCCGCACAAGCACCACCTATGCGGCCATCGTCGACGGAAAACTCCACATCACGGGAGACAAAGACTTTAACACAGATGATGTAAACCGAAACACGCAAGATACACTTAATGCCCTGGAGAATACACTTGACCTGCAAGCGATCGAAGAAAAGAAACGCCTGAGTGAACTCTTTGCAAAACATGCCAACGAAGCAGTACATAAGATCAGCGACAAGAATCACTGGCAAGACGGCAGTGCGGAGAAAGTACTGCTCCACGCCGTCGTGGGCGGCATCACGGCAAAAATCGGCGGAGATAACTACGCGGCGGGAGCCTGGAGCGGCGCAGTGAACGAAGTCATTAACGGCGAGATCGCGAAATACGAAGCCACCCACGGCAAGATCGACCCCGCCCTGCATCAGTGGCTCAGCGCCACCGTAGGTGTCATCGTCGCCCACGCCACAGGACAGACACTTCAAACAGGAGCCGCCGAAGCGGTGTATGGAACGAAGTGGAATCTGCAGTACAAAGATCTGACAGAGGAAAGTAAATTGGTGCGACAAGCTCTTTTTGAAGAAATCGCCGCTTTATATGCTAACGAGTCGGGAAAAGATAATACATTGTCTTTTGAGGACTTAGATTTAGTTGAAAAAGGCATGTATTTCGCGGTTAAGGGTATTCAATCTATACCGCTTGGTGAAGGGGTATTCAGTGCCGTGTATATTTTGAAAGGACAAACAAACGGGTTTTCAGAAAATGATATTGAAGCAACTATACATATTCCCTACGAGAAAAACGGAGTAAAAAAGAATTTGGATTTTATTACTTTTAGTAATAAATCTTTAATTTACCAAGATTTACAGAAATACGCGCCGAAGTTTTTGAAGGAAAATTTAAGCAATATAAGGCTTACAAAGAAACAAGTTACGGAAAATTTAACGCAAAAAAGTGGTGGAATATTTATCAATGATACCAAAGATCATAAGTATGCAATTAACGGAGCGCAAGTGATTGTAACTAGTCAAATTGTAGAGCGTAACGGCCAACAAAAATATTCATTTCTGATCACTTTTATGGATTTGATAGACTACAATAAAAACGTAGATGGAATGAATAAGGTAGGAGCTGCCTTAGGTGTGGAACCGATTGCTTGGAAAGTATCTATTCCGATTGAAATGACAAAAGAGGAATTGGAATCTGCTGGAACATTGAGACCGTAGGATTTGATTATGATTACGATGAATAGGGTTATACGAATATTGCTGATAGCGGTTTCATTTATGTTGATAATGTATGTGTCATCTTGGTTGAGCATACAAGCTCGGCATGGCGCGATGAGCAATGAAGAAAATTTCATAATTATGCTTGCAATAGGATTAGGGTGGTTAGTGGCATTTCACTTTTTGGCATTTTCCAAAACACGGGGAAATAGAAAATATCGGCTTTATTCTTCTGTTTTTCTCTGGCTAATTATCATGATTGTGTATTGGGTAGCCATAACAATAGAGTCCTCATGGCTTTTATTTATGCACGGACTGGCAATAGTATCGGTAATAATGTATTTATTTATTACTTCCGAATACGAACGTTTTTGGCAAATTCATGAATTAAGCAATTGGGAAGATGCATTTATCGCAAATTTATGTTTCTTTGGCTTCTTTTTATTAGTATCCGCATGGTGGGGCGGAATACTGGAGCCGTATTTAAAACGTTTTTTTGAGAAAAGGATATTAAAAAAGCAAAAACAAAGAACTTTGACAGACGCTGATCGAGACAATCGTTGAAACATGTATTATAACCTCGCGTGCTGACGAAGCTCATACCGATGCGTAAATAAAAAGACCTTAGATTGATTTCTAAGGTCTTTTTTATGCGCGCAAACTCCGCGGAAAATATAAATCGGCATGCGAATGTATTTATTTCCCCCCAAATTCCCCCCCATATTGTATGATGGGGTAAATAGCACTATCAAATAAGGATGTCGCCGGCGGCGCAAACGTTACGGCTTTTGCGCATGGCGATTTCCCCTTACGAAGTGAATAATATTTTGAAAGAAGACTATCGAAAATATCACGGAACCGGCTTGGTTTCGAGGATAGGAGAGTGATCGGTATGAGATTACTTACTCGCAGTGTAATTAAGCGGATATGCTTAGGCCTTATTGTCATACTCATGGGATTAGGCGTATGGAAATGCGTCCACATGTATCATGTAAAACAGTACAAATATAGCGGAACGATTATTTCTGCGAATTCTACTATTGAAGAAGGAGAAGACGAAGATTGTTCTACGTTTACATTTATGAATCCAAACGATTTTAGAGACTATGTGCGGATAACAACGAATGATAAAACTTTTGTATCGGCACCGTCATTAGGGAAAAACGGAACTTTATTTATAGCAACTAAAGACAGTGATAACAATTTGTACTTGACAAAGTATGATGCGGACTCGAAAAAAGACTCAATAAAAATAGGGAAAGCAGGTCGCGTCGGTTTATATAAAGCAGAAAGAGGACATTTAGTATGGCAAAAGTTAGAGGACAAGACCACACTTTTTCATTGGATAGATGAAAAAAAGCAAGTACAAACATCAAGTGTTAAAGATGAAATATCGAAAAGATTATTTGCAGGGGATCATTTTATTGGTTGGGTAAATGAAAAAAATGATGTGTTCTACACTTCCGGAGAAAAAATCCATATAGATGGGTTTGATGTAGGAGTCCTGAATGAGTCGCAATTTTTAGTCCCGCGAAAAGACGGCACCTATATTCTGGACAGAAAAGGACGAGTGGTTTCTAAATACAGTGATCATCCATATTGGGTATCGGCAGCGGGAGAAGATATAAGTATTCTTTGCATGTATCCGAGGGGCTCCGGAGGGTATTACCCGTTTTTTGATGATGAATGGACAATAAAAGACTGGATTCGTACCGACTATCGACAATGTTATGTTCCGTTTCTGTATAATCGAAAGTTGGACGATGTGGTTAACTTACCTGAAAAAATTGAAGGAAGATGGCAGGCTTATTTTCGTTATCAAGATATTGAATACAACAGAGAGAATTTGGAAAAATTAAAAGAGTTAATCGAAAACGATAAAATGTGAAATGAGTAAACTGATATCCACCGCAAGAGGAAACATAAGCATACAGAGAAGCCCTTGCTCGGACAACAAACAGATCTCATCGTCAAAGCCGTACACAAAAGTAGCGATGTTAACGGCCGGGAAGAAGGTAGCATAAGCATTGATGAAAGGACCAGATTTACAAATCTGGTCTTTTTTTTAAGTTTCTTGTTGAATAGACAAATAGGAAAAATTTATCAAAAATGGTATCTATGAGATGGCTGATAAAGAAAAAAGTTATTGAGCCCAATTTTGAGCCCAATAACTTTATTAACTCTATAAATTTAGCAATAATAGGCCAAGTTTATCAAAGCAGAAATTCAGACAAAACGCTTATTTATGGCTCTTTGTGGTAAATTAGTAAACTTAGAAAAAGTAACAAAAACCATGATTTAAAACTCCGGATTGAGGATTTAAGGGAACAGGGGCAGATAAAAGACCTGCCTTATGTTCAGGAAGAAAAGGATAATCTTATCAATATTGTAGGAAATATTGTTGGAGAGGTCGATGTAGTAGAAAGGGAAAATAAGAACGGAGAAGCCTTTAAGGTAGCGAATTTCTCCGTAATAACTAAAGATGATGAAGGAAACAGGGTGTATCACAACTGTTCTGCTTATGGAGAAAAGAGTGATATTCCAAAGGATTTTAAGCAGGGAGATTTTGTTAAGCTCTTTGGACAAATTAGAACCTCCATTGATGATAACGGCAAGGAGCATAACAATATCAGAATACTTTTTTCAAAGCTACTAAAGGCAAAGGAACAGATGAGAGGACAAGAAGAAAAGAAAGAATCTGTACTTGGAGCTATTAAGAAATATCAGGCTGAAGATAAGGAAAAGCCAAAAGAAAAGAAAGAAGTAACCAAAGAAGCTGAGAGATAAATTTATGGTCGGTGTGGTCTTGGGACTGCACCGACTCTTTTTTATTTGTGTGAGTTCGATTAAAGAGAATATATTCATGAAAAAAGTACATTTTATGGTATAATATAATAAATATGGTTTTCTTGAATGGAGGATAAGAATGAGGGTTTTTAGTTATAAAAGATTGTTCAAAAAACTCATTGATTTAGATATGACAAATAATGAATTGATGGAAAAGGCAAAAGTGAGTAAAAGTACATTTTACAAAATGAAGAACGGGCAGAATGTAACTACAGATGTTTTGCTTAGGATTTGTAACGCTTTAGACTGTAATATTGAAGATATTATAGAAATTAATGACATTAAGGAGGTCAAATAATTATGAAAAGAATTTTTATTAGTTTTGCAATTGAAGATGAACGGTTAAGAGATTTTTTAAAAGGACAAGGGAAAAATGAAAATAGCCCATTTGAATTTGTGGATATGTCAGTTAAAAAACCGTGGGATTCACAGTGGAAAACAAATTGTAGAACAAGAATAAAAGGCTGTGACGGTGTGATATCAATAGTTACAAAGAATACCAAAAATGCAGATGGACAAATTTGGGAAATGAAGTGTGCAAAAGATGAAAACATTCCAATCGTTGGAATATATGGAAATGATAGTCACTCTGGGGTTACTATTCCAAGTGAATGCGGATATATTAGATTAATGGACTGGACATGGTCAAATATTTCAAAGTGGATTGATAATATATAAAAAAGGAGATGTTTTGAGATGAGTAGAAAAGCACTCGTTGTTGGTATTGATGATTATCAGGGTTGCCCTTTAAATGGATGTGTAAATGATGCAAAAGAAATAAAAAACTTACTTGAAACAAATGGAGATGGTTCTCCTAATTTTGAAGTTAAGTTTGCTCCAAATATAAAGACAAAGGATGAGCTTTTGGAATTGTTAAATGCTCTTTTTTGTGAAGGTGATTCGGATATATCGTTGTTCTATTTTTCAGGTCATGGAACAGATGAAGTTACAGGAAAAATAGTTACACCTGATTTTAAAGGCAGAGATATGGGAGTATCAATGTCAGATATTTTGGCTTTATTAAAACAGTCAAAAAGTAAAAATAAAGTTGTTATATTGGATTGCTGTTTTTCTGGTAAATTTGGAGAGTTGGGAGTAATTTCATCAAATGAAACAGTATTAGGCGAAGGCGTGACAATTATGACTGCCAGCAGTAGAGATCAATATGCTGTAGAAGATGGAATTACTGGTCATGGAGTATTTACTGAATTGTTAATTCAGGGATTATTGGGTGGTGCAGCTGATGTTGGTGGGAATATTACACCCGCAAGTTTATATTCATTTGTTGATCAATCTCTGGGAGCATGGGAACAAAGACCTCTTTTTAAAACAAATATATCCAGATTTCTTCCTATTAGAAAAATAAAACCTAAAGTTCCTATTGAAGTTTTAAGGAAATTAAGTGATTATTTTCAAAATCCTGATAGTGAATATCCTTTAGATCCATCTTTTGAATTTACTAATAATCCGGAGTATCAAATTGAAATTAAAGAACCATATGCAAAAGATGTAAATATTAGTAAGTTTAAAGAATTACAATTGTATGAAAGTGTCGGTTTAATTGAACCAGTAGATGAGGAACATATGTATTTTGCAGCAATGAATAGTAAGTCATGTAGGTTGACTCCCTTAGGATTGCATTATTGGAAATTGTCAAAAGATAAAAGATTCTAGGAGGTATATATGATTTTAACAAATGAATTTTTAAGAAAAGAATCTATAAAAAGAGACATTAATAATGCATCGGAAACAAGGATTTTAAATGAAAATTATGCAGTTTTTTCCAAAAAAGAATCATATGACTTGTTTATATCGCATAGTTTTTTGGATAAAAAACTGATATTAACGCTAATTGATTTATTTAATAATGCAGGTTATTCAGTATATGTAGATTGGATAAATGATAAAAATTTAGATAGAAATAATGTATCGCCTAAAACGGCTAAAGTTATTAAAAATAGGATATCTGATTGTAAAGGCTTATCTTATATCGCTACTGGAAATATCATTAATTCCAAATGGTGTCCATGGGAGTTGGGCTTAGCAGATGGTATGCTAAATGGGAGATCATGTATATTACCAGTAATGGAAGAAACGGGTACATTTAAAGGTCTCGAATATTTAGGGATTTATCCATACATAGAATATGAAAAGATAAGTGGTAAAAATACTTATGAGTTTTGGGTTATAGATCAAGGCGATAGTAGTAGATATGCATCTCTTAGGAGCTGGTTAAATGGATCCACATTAGAAAAACATTAAAAATAATAAGGAGATGCCTATCTTTCCATCTCCTTACCCATGTAAATTCCATAGTTCTTTCGTATTTGATAAAGCTCGTCCATAGTAGATTTGGTAGAAGAATATTCTTGCATAAGGGTATTCTTTTTTTCTTGCAATTTATCAAGTTTATCTAAAATATCCTTTGAATTTGGGAGCTTAGAATAGGATTTTTAAGCTCTGAAAGAGAATTTTCATATAGAGTAATGTGAACCTTGTACTCTTCAAAAAATGCCTTGTCAGACGGATTAGCCTTATATTTCTTGTAGCACGCTCTGTATTTTTTAACGGTATGAACTTGATCCATAGTTGCAGAAAGCTTCTGTATTTCTATATCAATAACCTTTATTTTATCCTGTAAATTTTGTCTTTCATCGGCTAACTTTTTTATGCCTATACAAATAATAAGGATTGTAGCATTATAAATGTAGAAATTAGTTTATTAGTACGTCATACAAAAAAGCGGTGGATATTATGACGAAAGGAGAAATATTTACTATGTTAAAAGCATATATCAGAGAAGCCTATCCCATCCCTCAAAATTTATCGGGAGAAATAAAGGAATATGTTGAGCGGCTGGAAGAATTATATGTCATTCTAAACAATATGAGTGACAAAATGAGTGATGAAATGGGTGACGAAGATCCCGAATACATGTCCTTACTTTGGGAATATGAAGATAAACAACAATGGCTGGGCATAATGGCGAAAACCAAGGAAGGCATATCGCAAGAGGATTTTGATGCTTTATATTTCAGATACTATATTAGTTAAGGAGAAACAATGATTTATTCTTTCAATGACATTAATACTATTCCTGGGCATACCTATGGCGGCCTTTCTGGCAGTAAATTAGCATTTGAACGAAATAATGAAGTTTGGTTTTTAAAATTTCCTCAAAACATACGAGATCAAAACCCACAATTATCTTATTCATTTTCTCCTATTTCAGAATATATTGGATCTCATATTTATCAGTTTTTAGGTGTTCCAACGCATGAAACTGAATTAGGAGTTTACCATGATAAAGTTGTTGTTGCGTGCAAGGATTTTAATCAAAAATATAGTTTGTAAAATCTCAATGTATACCAATGCAGGTATCACTGAAGAAAAAATGAATATGCAGGGAAGTGACTTTCTCGGACAACAAGTCGATGTCATCGTCAAAGATGTACACAAAATCAGCGATGCTAACGACCGGGAAGAAGGCGTCATAGTAAGTTAAGTATTGATAAAAAGACCAGATTTACAAATCTGGTCTTTTTTAGTTTTTGTTGAATAGACAGATGGAAACGATTTATTAAAAACCGTATCTATAAAATGGCTGATAAATGGCTGGTCAAGAGTTAATAGAATTATTGAGCCCAATTTTGAGCCCAATAACTCTATTAACTCTATAAATTTAGCAACAATATGTCAACTTTATCAAAGCAGAAATTCAGACAAAGCGCTTATTTATGGCTCTTTGCGGCAAATTAGTAAACTTAGAAAAAATAACAAAAACCATGATTTAAAACTCCGGAACCGGGTGCGCAGGTTCGATTCCTGCTAGGCGCACCAGCATAATAAAGGCCTCTCGAAAATTCGAGAAGCCTTTTTTTCATGTTTGAGCCCAATTTTGAGCCCAATTGGATTTGAATTATTGGAAAAGGTACGTACATATGAAGCCTTTTCTTGTTAAAAATCATTTTTCAAGTATCGCTTGGAGCGATAATCGAATCAAGCGCAGTTACGGCAACACCTTGATTTGCCAGTGTTAAATGTGAATAGGTGTCTAAGGTCATGTCAATACTGGCATGACCTAACCTTTCTTGAACGATTTTGGGGTTTATTCTGGCTAATAATAGTAGTGTTGCATGAGTATGCCTTAGGTCATGAAAGCGAATATGACGCATGATTTTGGCATCTTTTAAAAGTTTTTGGAATTTTCTTGAACTGTAGTGCCTTTTGTTATAGCCGTGTCCAAATAGACCGCCTATGATCCAATCACAATTCTCATAAAGATTTCCTACGTTTTCTCTGTATGAGATCGGCGTATTGTCCATACTGTCGATTTGGTTCCTTGTCCCCGACAGTGCCGGCAAGCCGCAGGAAAAACAGTAATCACGAGTATTGACGGAAAGGAAGACAGTTATGTTGACAGATAAGTTGATGCAAATGCTGGAAGCACGCAAGGATGAAATGATTCAAATTCGCCGGCATCTTCACGAACATCCGGAAGTATCGTTTGAAGAAGTGGAAACGGCGAAATACATTGCCGATTTTTACGCCGGAAAAGATGTCAAAATCGACAAAGAGATCGCCGGCAAGCATGGTCTCGTGGTCACCATTAAAGGCGGTAAACCGGGCAAAACAATCGGTTTGCGTGCCGATTTCGATGCCTTGCCCGTACAGGAAGAAACGGGATTGCCCTTTGCCTCCAAAACGCCCGGCGTGATGCATGCCTGCGGGCATGACGGACATACCGCCTACCTGATGGTTTTGGCGGATTGTCTTATTCAGCTCAAAGACGAGCTCTGCGGTACCATCAAGATCATTCACCAAAATGTGGAAGAAATGGCGCCCGGCGGGGCAAAAGACATCGTCGCGTCCGGCGTACTCGATGATCTGGATTATGTCTTTGCCATTCACTTCCTGCCGACAGGACCGGCGGGCGGTGTCGGCTGGCGCAAAGAATTCACCTTTACCGGTCGTTCCTACATGAAACTCAAAATCACGGGAGCGGGCGGTCACGGCTCCTCACCGCATTTGGCCAATGACGCCATCGTGGCCGGGTCGTACTTCGTCACGCAGGCGCAGACCGTCATCAGCCGTCGCTTGAGTCCGTTTGACGTCGGTGTCATTACCATCGGTTCGTTTGACGGCAAAGGACAGTTCAACATCATCAAGGAATCGGTCGAACTCGAAGGCGACATCCGCTGCATGTCGACCGGCGCACAAGAAATCGTGGAACGCGAACTGACCAACTTGGTGAAAGGATTGGAAGTCGGTTTCGGTGTGAAATGCGACTTCACCTATTACAATGATTATCCGCCGCTCTACAACGATCCCGAATTGACGGAACGGGCCGTGAAGATACTGGAAGCGGCACGGGATAAAGACGAACGGATCACCGACGTAAAAGAATTTCCGGCGCAAGCACCGTCGGAAGACTTCTCGTATTACACGAAAATCTGCCCCGGTTGCTACTTCTTCATCTCGGCGACTCCGAAAGGCGTCGACAAACCGGTCTACAATCACAACCCGAAATTAGACATCGACGAAGATGCTCTCTTGGTCGCCGCCAAAGCGGTCGGTTATGTCGTGATGGGAATCGGACAGGAAGAAGAATAACAAATACGGTTATACGAATGCCCTTGCCGAAGCAAGGGCATTTTTGTATTATCGCGCGAAGCCGTCATACCGAACGCAGGGGGTTGCAATTTGTCGGGTGAGGATATATGATGACGATTAAGAATAGTAACTATATTTTTAACACATGAGGTGATGGCAAAATGAAACGGATCAGACGGGAACGACTGTTGGCGAGCCTTGTCGGCGCGGCGGTATTGGCGGGAAGCGTCGGGGTGACGGCACAGGCGGCGGAGACGCTGACGGATGCGGAGATTTTACAGCTGCGGGCCATGCTGGCGGGAACGGAGACAAACCAACAGCAGGACACGGTGATTCTTGGACAGCGGGCGAAGGCATTGAAAGAGGCCGCTTCTGATCGAAACGGCAATACGGAAGTGACCTCCGACGGTGCAGTGTCGATAGGAACTGACAGCTCGGCGGCGGGCAATAAGAGTGTGGCAATCGGTGCGGATGCCAAGACGGGCTCACGGTATACCACGGTGGCTCTGAACGGTAGTGCAAACCAAGTGGTGGCGCTTGACAAAAATGCCGACGGTGCGGTGGCGATCGGTAATTCGGCACATGCCTTTACCGCGGGAAGTGTTGCACTTGGACGTAACGCTAAGGCGGGAAAAAGCTACTTAACACCGATTGAGACGGTCGGTATTGCGATCGGTGATGGTGCACAAGCATTGGCGGCTAATGATCGGTATACGCCGAGCGATGATGCGGGGATTGCGGTCGGCCGTAATGCGATTGTAAAAGGAAATTTATCCTTGGTAATCGGAACAGGTGCGTATGCGGAACAAGGAGGCAATATTCTCATCGGGGCGAATGCGAAAACCTACGCGTTGAAAGACAATTCCCAACAGGACACAGTCCATCCTCTCAGTTCCGTCGGTATCGGTACCAACGTGGAAATCCGAGGCCGCCAGTCATTGGCGTTGGGCAAGGAGGCCAGTGTCGGGCGAGGATTGTTATATGCGAATCCCGATTCAACCGGCGAGTATGATGAGTTCAACGGCGTGGTGTTGGGCTATAAAGCCAGCGCATTGCGCCCCGCCTCGGTCAGTCTCGGTGCGTTGAGCGGAACGGAACGACAAACGCGTTATTTGGATAAAGCAAATTGGACATTGGATGAATCCGTGAAGTACAAAAAAGATCAGATCGTGATCGCGCCGTATAGCGATACGAAGCTTCGGTTTACGGATAGTCAGACATTGGGGCAGTCGTACTATGCATTGCATGAAGGATTTGGGCAGCAATATGTGTACGGGGTCGTCTCGGTCGGTGGTGCCGTAGACGGTACCATGTATGATCCGAACCTAAGGAAACATAAAAAGGTGAAAGTACCGTTTTTAAGGCAGATCATAAATCTCGCTGACGGTACGGAAGATACCGACGCGGTGAACTTGCGTCAGTTGAAAGGGCTCGCGAATGCGCCGATGAACTTCTACTTCGGTGGTTCTAAGGATAAGAACAATACCTACACGCCGGGGACGATAAACTGGAGCATGCCGCTCAATGAATTCCGTATGGATTTCGGCGACGGTTTGAAAGCGGAACAAGTGACCGACCAAGACGGTAAGAAATACACACTCGTTACGCTCGATAAAGACAGCTTGAAAAATGATCCTGCCTTTAAGGGAGATAAAGGCGACCAGGGACCGCAAGGACCTAAGGGCGAAGACGGTGCAGTAGGACCGCAAGGTCCGCAAGGTCCAGAAGGCCCGCAAGGCCCACAAGGTGATCAAGGCGAAAAAGGTGAAACTGGAGCAGTAGGACCGCAAGGACCGCAAGGACCTAAGGGTGAAGACGGTGCAGTAGGACCGCAAGGACCGCAAGGACCTAAGGGTGAAGACGGTGCAGTAGGACCGCAGGGACCGCAAGGACCTAAGGGCGATAATGGCGACAAGGGCGCAGACGGTAAGTCAGCCTACGAAGTTTGGAAAGATCACAAAGAAGCTGACGGCACTCAACCGAACAAGGACAAATCGGAAAAACAGTTCCTTGATTCCTTGAAAGGTAAAGACGGTGCGGACGGTGCCGGCGGTACGGACTTTACGGTGACGGCGGACGGCCCGAAAGCGGACTCCGAGTTTAAAGTAGATGCGGATCATGCGCAACTGAACATCGTCGGTGACAAGACGAATATCACCACGTCGATTGAAGCTGACAACACCGTAAAAGTGGCGTTGAACAAAGACATCAAGGTGGACTCCGTGGAAGTCGGCGGTAAAGACGGCAAGCCGGGCGTGAAGATTGACGGCGACGGCATCAACATGAACGGCAAGAAGATTGAAAACCTGGCACCGGGTACGGCGGCCAATGACGCGGCGACAGTCGGTCAGGTCAATGAAGTGCGGGATGAAAGCCGCGAAGGCAATGCGATGAATGCGGCGTTGGCGGCACTCAAGCCGCTCGATTTCGATCCGCTCCAACGTAGCCAAGTGATGGCAGGCGTGGGATATTACCGTGGCAAGCAGGCGGTAGCATTGGGGTTGTCGCACTACTCCAATGAAGATACGCTCGTGCATGCGGGCATCTCGTATGCGGGCAGCTCGGAACTGATGGCCAATGCGGGGATCAGTTGGCGGTTCGGCAGCAAGGACGATCGCGAGTTGCGTCAGGCACGGAAGGAACGCTTACCGCAATATGCGGCGGGGCCGATGAGCTCGGTCTATGTACTGCAAGATGAGGTCGCCAGATTACAGGCGGTCAATGCGGAACGGGACAGCGTGATTGCGCGGCAGTCGGAACAGATTGCGGCGTTAGAAGAACAAATCCGTCGGATTACGGCACGTTTAGGCTGATCAGGCGGGAAAATACAAAAACGGAGTCCGAAAGGACTCCGTTTTTGTATGCGGATAACAGTATGAGCAGCGCTTATATCGATCGGTCGGGATAGACCGCCTGAAAGATTTCCCGCATGCCTTCCGCAGCATGAGGAAACATAAGCATACATAAGCATACATAAGCATACAGGGAAGCACCTTGCCTGATCAACAAGTAGACATCGCCGGCAAAGTCGTACACAAAATCAGCGATGCTAGCGGCCGGGCAGAAGGCGGCATAGCAAGTGTTAGCAAGCATTGAAAAAAGACCAGATTTGTAAATCTGGTCTTTTTTAAGTTCCTTGTTGAATTGACAAATAGGAAAGAAAAGATTTATTAAAAACCGTATCTACAAAATGGCTGATCAAAAGTTAATAGAATTATTGAGCCCAATTTATTTCAAATTCTTTGAAAAACACTATATATTATTCCCCCCCTTTTTCTTTTCCAAACGTCCGATATATCTCAAACCATTCAAAATACCATATTCTATTTTTTCTAATATCACTAAATCCACCTAATTATAGGACGTTTTCAAATTTTTAGTCCCGTCCCAGTCCCAGCACCGGAGAAATATTGTTTTAATATAATATCTCTTTTTATATTCTAAGCTCTTAAAAGTAAAAGAATAAGTAAAGAAAGTCAAGACAAGGATAAAAAGTCCATATTAGGGCAAATAAAAATCTTTAAGACAGATGAAAAAACTAAGTCAAATAAGAAAGAACATAGCAAAGGAACAGAGAGGTAAATATCGTCAGTCTTCGGGCGGTCTTTATTTTTTTGTTAATTTTTTATCAAATTTATACACACCTATACAAATATATATAAACTCATAAAAGATAAAGGCGTATAAAAAAATTTATCTTAATTACAGCAATCGCATTTTAAATTGAGATGTTCGCAAGCTAGATTACGGACTTCACTAGGAAGTTTTCCCTTATATCTTTTGTAATAAATGGAAAATTTGCTATGGGATGTGTATCCGACAGATTCTGCAATTTCCTTTATAGGTAGTTCGGTATTTAAGAGAAGAGTTTCAGCTACATTCATTCTTTTTCTTTGGGTGTATTCTGTAATGCTTTGACCATATTTTTCTTTGAACAAATTTTTTAATTTTGTTCCGCTCATTCTTGAGATTTTTTCAAGGGTTTCTTGATTTACATTCATGGCGAAATGATCATCTAAGAATCTTGCTACATCTTCAAGTGCTTTATTATCATCAGACTCAATTTTATATTTCTTCCTATTTAAGTAGGTATCTATTACTATACTTATCCATTCATTTGCTTTGGCTTTAAAGAAAAAATCAGCGGCAGGAGCGTCCATCTTACAATTTAATATTTCCATTGCCACTTTTTCTAAGGCCTTTGTAAGTATAATTTGATTCGTTTGAAGTAAGGTCGAATAAAAAGATTCTGGATCAATATTAATGGATGATAGGTGCTTTTCCAAAAGTTCTCTTTTAAAGCCTATAGAAACAGAAAGATAATATGAATTCTCGTGTAATAAAAACAGGAAGTCATCTCTTATATTATCAAAATCAAGAGTGCATAAAGAGTTTGCAGTCAAAGTTTGATAAGGACTAAATTTCTCGCCATTTGCGCTGACGATGTAGCTTGAATAGATTGAAACATAGTCTGACATACTATAAGTACTATTTTGAATAACTTCTTCTCTGATATAAAAATCGTGGACATCAATAATGAAGCCATCTCCTTCATAAAACCAATAAAGCCCTTCTGCATGAGTTGAATTATTTTTGCTCCAACAAAATGTATGACCTGCACTTGAATACTTCTTATTGTTTTTACATTCATCTACCTTCATATAATCTTTTACAAAATCATAGTAACTCATAATTCGCCTATCCCTTTTAGACAATATTCCAATTAGCCTTATTAATTCAAAACTATTGTATTAGTAATTATAACCGATGTATGATAAAAATGTAATGATAGTTATTATCAACAAAACAAATTTATATCTAAACGGGATATCAAAGAAAAGGGAGATAATATTATGAAGATTTATAAAAAGCTATTTTCTTATGTACAAGACAAAAAATATCTTGGATTTTTCGCTATAATTTTTTCTGCTATATCTGCTGTACTTACAGTATATGGATACTATTTAATCTACAGATTTTTAGACAATTTAATTATCCATACAGATTTATCTGGAGCAGAAAATTTAGCAATAAAATCTGCTCTTATATTAACAGCAGGAGCAATATTTTATTTTGCTTCAGGAGCTTTTTCCCATTTATTGGGATTTAGGCTTGAAACAAATTTAAGAAAAAGAGGAATTGATGGTTTAGAGAACGCAAGCTTTAGGTTCTTTGATTTAAATCCTTCTGGGAAAATTAGAAAGATCATAGATGATAATGCCGCACAAACACATCAGGTTGTAGCTCATATGATTCCTGATAGCTCTCAGGCAATAATTACACCCGTGCTTGTGCTTGTACTTGGCTTTATAGTAAGTATAAGGGTTGGCATCACTTTACTTGCTCTTACAATAATTGGCTGCTTAATTTTAGGGGCAATGATGGGCGAGCAAAAATTTATGAAGATATACCAGGAAGCTCTATCTAAACTAAGTGCCGAGACCGTTGAATACGTTAGAGGAATGCAAGTTGTAAAAATATTTAGAGCAAATGTAGAGTCATTTAAAAGCTTTTATAAGGCGATAAAAGATTATTCAAAGTATGCTTATGATTATTCACTGTCTTGTAAAAAGCCTTATGTTTTGTATCAATGGTTATTCTTTGGATTAATTGCAATTTTAATTATACCTATAGTTTATTTTATGACTAGCTTAGGCAGCGCCAAGATGATATTACTTGAGCTTATCATGATTTTATTTTTATCGGGAGTCCTCTTTGTTTCATTTATGAGAATGATGTGGTACTCCCTATACATCTCTCAAGGCAATTATGCAGTAGATACCTTAGAGGCGCTTTACGAAGATATGCAAAAAGACAAATTGGTGCATGGTAATGTCAATAATTTCAAAAACTATAATATAGACTTTGAGAATGTTAGCTTTGCCTATGATGATAAAGCTGTCATTGAAAATTTATCCTTTAAATTAGAAGAAGGGAAGTCCTATGCACTGGTCGGTTCCTCCGGATCAGGCAAATCAACAATAGCAAAACTTATATCAGGTTTTTACAATGTCAATGCAGGAAGTATAAAGATAGGCGGCATTCCGATAAGTGAATATTCCGACGAGGCATTAATCAAAGCTATTTCATTTGTTTTTCAAGATTCAAAGTTGTTTAAGAAGAGCATTTATGACAATGTAGCTTTGGCCAATAAAGATGCAACAAGAGATGATGTTATGAAAGCCTTAAAATTAGCAGGATGCGATTTGATATTGGACAAATTCTCGGATAGAGAAAATACAATCATAGGCTCAAAAGGAGTTTATTTATCCGGGGGAGAAAAACAAAGAATTGCAATTGCCAGAGCAATTTTGAAGGATTCCAAAATTATTATTATGGATGAAGCATCAGCATCGATTGACCCGGATAACGAGTTTGAATTGCAAAAAGCTTTCAAGAACCTTATGAAGGATAAAACAGTTATCATGATTGCTCATAGACTTTCTACAATTAAAGATGTAGATGAAATTCTTGTAATGGATAATGGAAAAATTATAGAAAGAGGTTCTGACAAAGAATTAATGTCAAGAGATACAAGGTATAAGAGACTGCAAGAGCTCTTTAACAGTGCGAATGAATGGAGAGTTTTAAATGAAGGAGTTTTATAAAAAAAGATTTGCTCTTACAGATAAAGGAGCGAAGAATTTAACTAAAGCAACACTGTCCTCATTTTTGGTTTATTGTATAACCATGCTTCCTGCCATATTACTAATGATTTTTGCGCAAGAAGTTTTGGAGAATATTGACAAAAGCAAGGGATTTTATCTAGCATTCTCGGTTTTGACTTTGATAGCAATGTATATTTTGCTTTCTATCGAATACGATAAATTATATAGCACAACATATCAAGAAAGTGCAGATTTAAGGGTAAGAACAGCAGAGAACTTATCAAAACTACCTCTATCATACTTTTCTAATCATGATATTTCCGATCTCTCACAAACAATTATGGCTGATATTGAAGGTATAGAGCATGCAATGAGTCACGCAATACCAAAAGTGGGCGGCATGGCACTTTTCTTCCCACTAATATCCATCATGATGCTAGTAGGCAATGTCAAGATGGGTTTAGCTGTAATTATTCCAACGATTCTAAGTTTTATATTTATACCCTTATCTAAAAAACATTCAGTTAAGGGAGAGAAAAGATATTATGACGCCTTAAGAGAAAACTCTGAAAGTTTTCAAGAAAATATCGAAATGCAAATGGAGATTAAAGCCTATGGCTTGTCAGAGGAAATGAAAGAAAAGCTGTATGAAAAAATGGATAAAAGTGAAAAAGTCCACTTAAAGACAGAAATAGGACTTATTTTAACTATGTCTATATCTTCAATATTTAGCTTTATTTCCCTTGCTGTCGTAATACTTGTTGGGGTAAATCTAATTATTAATAAAGAGATAAGTCCTCTCTACCTTATAGGATATTTACTAGCGGCTATGAAGATAAAAGACTCTCTAGATGCATCTAAAGAGGGCATGATGGAGATATTTTATTTAACGCCAAAGATTGAAAGACTTAAAGAAATTCAAAATCAAGAATTACAAGAGGGCGAAGACTATAATTTGAAAAAATTTGATATTGATCTAAAAGATGTTGAATTTTCTTACAATAAAGACGCAAAAGTTTTAAATGGAATAAATTTTAAAGCTAAGCAAGGAGAGGTAACTGCTTTGGTGGGAGCAAGTGGATGCGGTAAAACAACTATCTTGAAACTCATATCAAGACTTTATGATTATGACGATGGACAAATCTTAATTGATGGCAAAGATATAAAAGAAATATCAACAGAATCTCTTTTTTATAAGGTCTCAATAGTTTTCCAAGATGTGGTTCTTTTTAATCAAAGCGTCATGGAAAATATTAGGATTGGAAAGCAAGATGCAAGTGACGAAGAAGTTATAAAAGCAGCAGAGCTTGCCAATTGCACAGATTTTATAGAAAAAATGGATAAGGGTTTTGATACAGTTATCGGTGAAAACGGTGCTGAGCTATCAGGCGGAGAAAGACAAAGGTTATCTATAGCCAGAGCCTTCTTAAAAGATGCACCGATATTGATATTAGACGAAATTACAGCAAGCCTTGATGTTGACAACGAGAAAAAAATTCAAGAGTCATTAAGTAATTTAATTAAAGATAAGACAGTTGTCATTATTTCACACAGAATGAAGTCCATAGAAAATGCAGACAAGATAGTAGTTCTTGAAAACGGAAGAGTAGAAAGCCAAGGTGACCATGAAGAGCTTTTACAAAAATCAAAGGTTTACAAGAATTTAATAGTAAAGACAAAAATGGCAGAAGAATTTATTTATTAGGAGGACAGAAGCAAAGACTTGCAATAGCATCTGTTATGTATAGGGACTCTCCTAGATACAAAAAACAAGACTTCCGAAAAGCAGAAGTCCAGAATTCCGAAAATCGGAAATCAAGAATTTCGATTTTCGGAATTCTGGCAAATATCAAGGCGGATAGGATATAAAATTGAATAAATGTAAAATTTATGATAAAATGACAATAATAATTGTTATCAATAGGAGATAAAAATGTTAAAAAATTTTTTGAAAATGTAAAAAAACCTAAAAATAATTTCGGCGGTCGCTTCATGGTGAAAGGAATGAACATTGGTCACGAAAAATTGGCTAAATGGGGCAGATCCTTTCTGAATATTAAAACCTCGGATGTAGTTTTAGATCTAGGATGTGGCGGTGGACGTAATGTTCAATACTTTTTAACAAAGGCTAAAAAAGTATATGGAATGGACTATTCTAAAACAAGTGTAGATATCGCAAGTTCAGTAAATAGCGAAGCTATAAGAGATGGCAGGTGTAAAATTATTGAAGCAGACGTGGCTAAGTTACCTTTTGAAGATGAATCCATAAATATAGTAACTGCCTTTGAAACCATTTATTTTTGGAAGAATATAGAAGTACCTTTTAGGGAAATCCATCGTGTTTTAGTTAAGGACGGTCAGTTTCTAATATGCAACGAAGGAGCATATAGAGAACATAAAAATATAAAAAAATGGGCGGATATGCTAGATTTTGAAGTTTATTCTCCCGAATATCTCACAGAAACATTGAATAAGATAGGATTTAAATGCGAATACCATCTGAACGAGAAAGAGCATCTAGTATTTTTAGCTAGAAAATTATAAAAAATTTGTAAATAATGAAAAAATAAATTTCTAGGAGAAGTAGAGCGAAAATCTACTTCTTTTTTTGCAAGGAGGATTAGAATGGCAACAAACAAAAGATATTAGAAGCAAAATGGTTGAGAAATGAATTCGGCAAAGACTACGAAGAATATTCAAAAAGTAAACAGAGTAATACCATGGGTTAGAAATAAAAAACGAGACTGAAGATTGAGTGCCATTTTATATTTGTCGCTCATATTCCCCTTTCCGGAGTTCGCTCTTGTCTGCTTGTTTTCACAGATGCGATTATATCTCGCACTTCCTGCTCATAATTTTTTCGGATGTCATATAGCAAAGGAAATTCCACGTTGAAATTTTTTTGCGCCGATTGAAATACTTCTGCTAACGGTTCAATGTTTTTTTCCACACGAGATAACTGCAAGGCGTTGCGATAGGCTTGCGCGCTTTCACTATGAATGCAAATCGGATCCCGGTTGCATGCCAAGCATTGTTTAAGCAGTAAAAAACGACCGATGCGACCGTTTCCGTCTTGGAAAGGATGAATGGTTTCAAATTCCAGATGAAACTCCGCCATATCTTGCAATGTCATTTGGCGTTCATTGACATAATAATTGAACCTACATATTTTAAAACGGCAAGGAAAATTACAAAAGGCGATAAAGATCTGCCTGAATATATGCTTGACGGAACGGTGGGAGATTTTACCGACTTTCCGAAAACATATTTTTATTACGGCGAAAATGAATGCCTCTATGCCTTTGCGGAGGAATTTAAAAAAGCAATGGAAAAATACAAAGCACCGTACGAAATCATTGTAGGCAAAGGAATGTGCCACTGCTATCCCTTGGCGAGATTTTTTAGGGAGGGCAGACAGGCCCAGGATGAAATTATTGAATTGTTAAAACAATAATTGAGGGCGGAATATGAGCTCCGAAGATTTACAAAAAGCATTATTAGGTTGGTCTGGCGGGTTTTCTGCCATCGGCGGCGTTGGAGGAAACATTTCTTTTGGTGAGCAATGTATTTATTTTCCCCCAAAACTCTCCCCATATTGTATGATGGGATAAATAGCACTATCAAATAAGGATGTCGCCGGCGGCACAAACGCTACGGCTTTTGCGCATGGTGGTTTCCCCTTCCGAAGTGAATAATATTTTGAAAGAAGATTATCGAAAATATCACGGAACCGGCTTGGTTTCGAGAATAGGATAGGGATCGATATGAGATTACTTACTCGCAGTGTAATTAAGCGGATATGCTTAGGCCTTATTGTCATACTCATGGGATTAGGCGTATGGAAATGCGTCCACATGTATCATGTAAGACAGTATAAATATAGTGGAACGATCATTGCTTATGATCCGACGGTAAGAGATCAATATTATTATTTTACATTTTTGAATCCGAATGATTTGGCAGATTATGTCAGAATAAAAATAAACAGGGGCGCATTGCTCACGGGACCGATATTCAATTACGACGGGGCACTAATTATGCTAACTAAAAATGACGAAAATGATTTATTTTTGGTTACGTGTAAAAATGCTGTGGAAAAACAGCAAATCAATATTGATGCATCCGACGACTTCGATTTGTACGAGACAGAAACAGGCTACTTAGTGTGGCAGTATGTTGACGATAAAACATCATCATTTTATTGGCTCAACAGGAAAGGAATCATAGAGAAACAGATAACTGTTAAAGATGACATTACTCGTGTGTTATCTGTAGATAATCACATTATTGGTTGGGTAAATAAAAAAAATGATGTGTTCTACACTTCCGGTGAAAAAATCCACATAGATGGATATACGGTAGGAGTTCTGAATGAGTCGCAATTTTTAGTCCGGCGAGAAGACGGCACCTATATTCTGGACAGAAAAGGACGAGTGGTTTCTAAATACAGTGACCATCCGTACTGGGTATCGACATCGGGAAAAGATATAAAGCTTCTTTGGATGTATCCGTGGGGCTCCGGTGGGTATCACCCGTTTTTTGATGACGAATGGACAATAAAAGACTGGATTCGTACGGATTATCGCCAGTGTTATGTTTCGTTTCTGCATAATTGGAAGTTAGACGATGTGGTTAATTTGCCGGTAAAGATTGAGGAAGAGCACCAGGATTATTATGCCTATCAAGATATTGAATACAACAGAGAGAATTTGGAAAAATTAAAAGAGTTAATCGAAAACGATAAAATGTGAAATGAGTAAACCGATATCCACCGCAAGAGAAAACATATAAACATACAGGGACGCCCCTGCTCGTATAACAATTTGACATTATCGTCGGAGGAAACCACTAATTTTACTTGGACAGCATTAAAAGGCAGGATTTAAAGATGCGTAAAATATTCAATTACTTTGTGATAGGCGGGATGCTGCTGTTTGTTTTTTATTTTGCCTCTACTTTTGTTTATGAGGCGTTTTTCAATGATAAAATCCAAGCGCGTGCCGATACGCTGGAACAAGTGTATACTCGTGAGTTTGGATGCATACAGCACATGTCTGACATCCAAAAAGCCCAATACTATACGGTAGGATATCGTTTGTATCTCAAAAAAGAAATGGTAGTAAAAAAACATTATGGTGAGGTGATACAAGGGATTAAAGAGTTGGCAAAAACTAATGAATGGATACATGCATACGATGTTGAACGTGAGCGGTATTATTATTTTGACTATCTGACAAAGGATGGGAAGTATAGAGTGGAGATTTTGGCATACAAAGAAACCGAAAACAAAATTGCATCAAAAATAGAAGTTGTTGTAACGTTTAATAATTTTTATCAAAAATATAGTTTGTAAAATCTCAATTTTGAGCCCAATAACTCTATTAACTTTATAGCAAAAAGTCTCGTGATCGCGAGGCTTTTTTTGTGCGTCAAAACGGGCAGCGAATCATTTATCTGATATGGTTATTACGCGTGGCGCATAATCAGTAAATAATATAGAATTTTTTAGATATGATATAATAATCATATGACAAATACGCATACACAGGGGGGTACTATGAAGCATTTAAAAAGAACATACAGCGGTACACCCGTTCCGTTTAAAGTCCATGCTCCGTTTCAGCCGATGGGCGATCAGCCGCAAGCGATCGCGGATTTGGCGCAGGGGATTCGTGACGGGCATTGGGCGCAGGTGCTGCTGGGAGCTACCGGTACCGGCAAGACGTATACGATGGCGAAAGTGATTGAAGAGGTGCAAAAACCGACCCTGATCATCGCGCCGAATAAAACGCTTGCGGCGCAGTTGGCCAGCGAATTTCAAGCGTTTTTCCCCGATAATGAAGTGGCTTACTTTGTCAGTTACTACGATTACTACCAGCCGGAATCCTATATTCCGTCGACGGATACCTATATTGAAAAAGACGCGTCGATTAATGATGAGATCGATAAATTGCGTCACTCGGCGACGATGAGTTTATTTGAACGTCGTGACGTGATTATTGTCGCGTCGGTTTCCTGTATTTATGGTTTAGGCGATCCGGAAGATTATACGGAGATGGTGGCGTCCCTGCGTAAAGGTCAGGTGAAGCCGCAAGAGGAAATTCTGCGCAAGTTGGTGGATATTCAATACACACGCAATGATATGAATTTAGTCCGCGGCACGTTTCGCGTGCGCGGTGATACGATAGAAGTGTTTCCGGTCGGCGAGTCGGAGCAGATCATCCGCATCGAGATGTTCGGGGATGAGATTGATCGTCTGACGGAAATCGATACGCTTACAGGCGAAGTGATCGCCGAGCGTACGCACGTCGCGATTTATCCGGCGAGCCATTACGTCACGACCGGCGCGAAAATGGAGCGCGCTTTGCACTCCATCGAAGCGGAGCTGGATGAGCGATTGGCGGTATTGCAATCGGAAAATAAATTACTGGAAGCGCAACGTTTGGAGCAGCGTACCCGTTACGATTTGGAAATGATTCGGGAGATCGGGTATTGCTCGGGCATCGAAAATTATTCGCGGCATCTCTCGGGTCGGGCGCCCGGTGAAGCGCCGTATACGCTGCTGGATTATTTCCCCGATGATTTTTTAATCATGGTCGACGAATCGCATGTCACGGTGCCGCAGTTGCGCGGCATGTACGCCGGTGACCGTTCCCGTAAATTATCGTTGATCGACTACGGTTTTCGTCTGCCTTCGGCGGCGGACAACCGGCCGTTGATGTTTGATGAGTTTGTTGAACGGATCAATCAGATCGTCTACATTTCGGCGACGCCCGGTCCGTATGAAATGTCGGTACAGACGAAGATGGCCGAGCAGATTATTCGCCCCACGGGCCTGTTGGACCCGTCGGTGGAAGTGCGGCCGATCCGCGGTCAGATGGATGATCTGTTGGGGGAAATCCGCGCTCGCGTGAAAGACAATGAGCGCGTGATGATTACCACGCTCACGAAAAAGATGGCGGAAGATCTGACGGATTTTCTTAAAGAAATGGATGTCAAAGTGCGCTACCTGCACAGCGATATCGCTACCATCGAGCGGGCGGAGATTATCCGCGATTTGCGCGCCGGCGTATTTGATGTGCTGGTCGGCATCAACCTGCTGCGCGAAGGATTGGATATGCCGGAAGTTTCGCTTGTCGCGATTTTGGACGCGGACAAGGAAGGCTTTTTGCGTTCCGATACCAGCTTGATCCAGACGATCGGGCGGGCGGCTCGTAACGCCAAAGGGCATGTCATTTTATACGCGGATCATGTCACGGACTCGATGGCGCGCGCGATGGAAGAAACAAAGCGCCGTCGCGAAATACAAGAGGCGTATAATACGGAACACAATATTACGCCGAAGACCATTATTAAAGAGGTTAAAGATTTAATTTCCCTGACCAAGGTAGCGGAAACGGATTGGCGCAAGGAATATGACGCCGATATGAGCGAAGCCACCGATGAAAGCCTGCATGCCCGCATTGTGGAGACGGAAAAGGCCATGCGCCAAGCGGCGAAGGATTTGGAGTTTGAAAAAGCGGCGCAATGGCGCGATGAACTCGGGCGCTTGCGTCAGGAATGGGCGGATCGCTTCGGTTCGCAGGCACGGGATAAGATGCGCGCGATGAAGAAAAAACCGCGTCGTCATCGCTGAATAAAGGAGCGCTATGAAAGAAGAAATGATCATTCGCGGGGCGCGTCAACATAATTTGCAGAATATTGATTTGCGTCTGCCGCGGGATAAATTTATTGTTTTTACGGGACTTTCCGGCAGCGGCAAGTCCTCTCTCGCGTTTGACACCATTTACGCGGAAGGACAGCGCCGTTATGTGGAGTCTTTATCCGCGTATGCGCGGCAGTTTCTCGGGCAGATGGATAAGCCGGATGTCGATTATATCGCGGGCCTTTCGCCGGCCATTTCGATCGATCAGAAAACGACCAGTCGCAACCCTCGCTCGACGGTCGGCACGGTGACCGAGATCTATGACTACCTGCGTCTTTTGTACGCGCGGGTAGGGCGGCCGTTTTGTCCGCATTGCGGCAAGCCGATCACGCAACAGACGGTCGAACAGATTACGGATGCCATTTTAGCTTTACCGGAGGGCACGCGTTTTCTCTTACTGGCGCCGGTCGTTCGGGCGCAAAAGGGCACGCATAAAAAGACGCTGGAGCGCTTGCGTAAAGAAGGTTATGCGCGTGTACGAGTCGACGGTGAAGTGCGGAATCTCGATGAAGAGATTGATTTGGAGAAAAATCGCAAACATGTCATCGAGGTGGTGGTCGATCGACTGATCGCGCGCGAAGGCTTGGCGCAACGTTTGGCGGGCTCGCTCGAGACGGCGCTCGCTTTAGGGGAAGGCGTCGTGTATGCGCAGGTGGTGGACGGACCGCAATACGTATTCAGTCAGCATTTCGCCTGTCCGGATTGCGGGATCTCCTTGCCGGAACGGGAACCGCGGCTTTTTTCCTTTAATAATCCGATGGGAGCGTGTCCCGTTTGCACGGGTCTGGGCGCGAGCCTGGAGCCGGATTTCAGTCTGATCGTACCGGATCCCGATTTGCTGTTCAAAGACGGCGCGGTGCAAGCGCTTTCCACGAACCGTAACTCATGGTTCATGGTGCAGCTCGTGCCGTTCCTGAAATCGTACGGTCTGACGTTGGATGATTCTTACAGTGATTTGCCGGCGGAGGGCAAGCGCTATTTACGCGACGGCACGTCTAAAAAATTCCGTTTCCGCTATGAAAATATGCGCGGCGAAGTCAAGAGTTATGATCGAGCGTTTGAAGGTGTCGTTCCCATGGTGAAACGTCGCCATCGCGACGCCTTCTCGGACAGTCAGCGACAGGAAATGGAACGCTACATGACGGAGGTTCCCTGTACGGAATGTCAGGGCGCGCGTCTCAAACCGGAAGTGTTGGCGTTCAAGGTCGGCGGTTTGAACATTCATGAGCTGACCTGTCTTTCGATTGCGGAAATTCGCGATTTTTTGAACGAACTTGAACTGACGGAAAAAGAAATGGTCATTGCCCGCCAAATTGTGAAAGAACTCAATGCGCGCATCGGTTTCCTTTATGATGTGGGCTTGGGGTATTTGACGCTGGCCCGCTCATCGGGCACGCTGTCCGGCGGAGAGGCGCAACGGATTCGTTTGGCGACGCAGATCGGCTCGGGGCTCGTCGGCGTGCTTTACATTTTGGACGAACCTTCGATCGGTTTGCACCAGCGCGATAACGATCGGCTGCTGGCGACCTTGAAAGGACTGCGCGATTTGGGCAACAGCCTCATCGTCGTCGAGCATGATGAAGATACCATTCGCGCGGCGGACCACATCGTCGATATCGGTCCGGGAGCCGGTGAATACGGCGGTCAAATTGTCGCGCAGGGGGATTTGCAAGCGATTTTGCAAACGCCGCAATCGCTGACCGGACAATACCTCGCGGGTAAGCGATACATTCCCGTACCGGCGCAACGCCGCAAAGGCAACGGCAAAAAACTCGTGGTCCGCGGCGCGAGTGAACACAACTTACAGAATATTGATGTGACGTTCCCCTTGGGTTGCCTGACGGTCGTGACCGGGGTATCCGGTTCGGGTAAAAGTACGCTGGTCAACGAGATTCTTTACAAAGGATTGGCTAACGGTCTGTATCGCAAATACCACCGTACCGGCACGTATAAAAGCATTACCGGCGCGAAAAACATCGACAAAATTATCGATATTAACCAGCAGCCGATCGGACGTACGCCGCGTTCCAATCCGGTGACGTATACCGGTGTTTTCACGCCGATTCGTGAATTGTACAGCCAAACGCCGGAAGCGAAGTTGCGCGGCTATAAGCCGGGGCGTTTCAGCTTCAATATGAGCGGCGGTCGGTGCGAGGCCTGCAAGGGCGACGGCATCATTAAAATTGAAATGCATTTCCTGCCCGACGTGTACGTGCCCTGCGAAGTCTGCCACGGCGCGCGCTATAATCGGGAAACGCTGGAAGTGAAATACAAGGGCAAAAATATTTCCGATGTGCTCAATATGACGGTGGATGAAGCGGTCGAGTTTTTCGCCAATCATCCGGCCATTGTCCGGAAATTGCAAACGATTCAGGACGTGGGGCTCGGGTACATTCGTCTCGGTCAGCCGGCGACCACGCTTTCCGGCGGGGAAGCGCAGCGCGTCAAATTAGCGACGGAACTGGCGAAGCGTAGCACCGGTAAGACGCTCTACCTTTTGGATGAACCGACCACCGGATTGCATGTGGCGGATATTCACAAACTGATGGATGTCTTGCAGCGAATCGTGGATGAAGGCGATACTGTGGTGATCATCGAGCACAATTTAGATGTGATCAAATGCGCCGATCATATTATCGACTTGGGGCCGGAAGGCGGCTCGGGCGGCGGTACGATCGTGGCGACCGGTACGCCGGAAGAAGTAGCGGCGGTGTCGGCATCATACACGGGGCACTATTTGGCGCCATTGTTGGAACGGGCGCGAAAACTCGGTCAGGTGGAGGATCGTCATGCGGCAAGTGAATGAGCGGATCCAAACCAAGCTCGACGCTTTGCCGACCACACCCGGGGTCTACCAGTGGAAAGATCGGTTCGGCAAAGTCATCTACGTCGGCAAAGCGGTGAATTTACGCAGCCGCGTGCGTTCCTACGTGCGGGAAGAAAGCAAGAACAGTCCCAAAGTGAATGCCATGATGAACCACGCCGAAGATGTCGACTTTATTCTGACTAAAACAGAACTCGAAGCGCTCATTCTCGAATGCAATTTGATTAAACGCTTGCATCCGAAATACAATATCCTGTTGCGGGATGATAAAACATATCCGTACATCAAAATCACGTTGCAGGAAGCCTATCCGCGCGTCTTTATGACGCGGCGGCTGGTGCGTGACGGCGCGCGGTACCTGGGACCGTTTACCGATGTCGGCTCGGTGGCGCGGACATTGAAAACCTTGCGGCAGATTTACCCCTTGCGGACCTGTCGATCAATGAAAGTACGACGACCCTGCCTGCAATACCATTTGAAACGTTGCCAGGCGCCCTGCATGGGTCGGGTGGAACAAGCCGCGTACCATCAAATGGCGCAGGAAGTCTGCGATATTTTTGAAGGTAAAAACCGGCAGTGGCTGCACCGCTGGGAAAACAGCATGAAAGAGGCGGCCGCGGCGATGCGCTATGAGGAAGCGGCCCGCTACCGGGACCGTATCGTCGCGTTGAAGAGCGTGCAGGAGCGGCAAAACATCGTGGCCGCCGCCGGCAACTTGGATATGATCGGCGTCGCTCGCATGGCGGATAAAGTGGGCGTCGTCATTTTACTTGTTCGCGCCGGCAAAGTGATCGGTAAAGAAAACTATATGGTCAGCGGCTCATACGGTGAAAGCGATGCGGAAGTATTGGCCGGATTTATTAAAAATTATTACACCGGCAGCGCGGACCGCGTGCCGAAAGAAGTGGCCGTGCCGTTTTTGCCGGCCGATGCCGAACTGCTCGCTGAATGGTTGACGGCGGAGCGGGGCTCGCAGGTGAAAATCGTCGTGCCGCAACGCGGCTTCCGTCGCGGTCTGAAAGATATGGCGCAGGACAATGCCGCGAAGTACCTGGCGGATAAAGAACTGCAATGGCAGCACACGGTGGATAAACAAAGCGGCGCCGTGCGCGATCTCGCGGAAATTTTGGACTTACCCAATTTACCCGAACGCATTGAGTGTTTTGATATCAGCCATATCCAAGGCGCGGAGACCGTCGCCTCCATGAGCGTTTTGATCGACGGCAAACCGACCGGCAGCGAATACCGCAAATTCAAATTAAAAACCGTACAGGGCAAGCCGGATGATTTCGCCTCCATGCGTGAAATCATGGCGCGACGTTACGGAAATCATCCCGATTGGCCATTGCCGGACCTGATCGTCATTGATGGCGGTAAAGGACAGCTGCATGCGGCGTTGCCCGTTATTCGCGAGTGCGGCGTCCAAACACCGGTCATCGCTCTGGCGGAACGGATCGAAGAGATTTTTACCGAGTACAGCAACGAACCGATTGTGTTGGATCATCGCTTACCGGCGCTGCAGTTGTTGCAGACGGTGCGTGATGAAGCCCATCGGTTCGCGATTACGTACCACCGTAAATTGCGCAGCAAACGAAATTTCCAATCTATTTTGGATCATATCGACGGCATCGGTCCAAAACGTCGTCAGGCGCTATGGCAGGCGTTTCCGAATTTGGACGCGATGCGCGCGGCCGACGTCGAAGCATTGGCGGCCGTGCCCGGCATGAATCGGAAAGCCGCCGAAGCCGTGTACACGTTTTTGCGGGCGGAAAAACACGAAAAGCAGCAGCTGCTGCAGACGAAAGAGGATAATCAAAAATGGGTATGAAAAAGAGCGGTGAGCACCGCTCTTTTTTTGTCCGCTTTTACAATGCGGTTTTTGCGAAACGCATCGGGTGGGGAATCGGCAGACGCGGATCAGCTGTTGAAAACGAATTTATAAATATAAAAAATGCAATAAAATGAGACGCTTGTGAACGTGTAAAAATAAGAAACCGTTTTTCGCGACGCGTTGAGAATTCCCGTCGTCGTTGTAAATAAAGGACTTATTAAAAGGAAAAGAAGAATTTGTACGAGTTGTTTTCAAGTCAGCTTACCAAAATTTTGTTTTTACAATCTATTTACAAAGACTGTGTGGTCTTTTGACAGTTTTCCGCTATCATGCAGTTATACCAATTCATATCGATTCCAAAGGAGGAACGAAAAAGATGAAACAAGGCAAACGTTTAGGTTTAGCAGCAGCCAGTGTAGTAATGGCATTAGCGATCGCGGGTTGCGGTGGCGGTTCCGGCTCCAGCTCCGGCGGAGACAAAGCGGCTTTTGATTTGGCCAAAGATATTCACGTTATTTCCCGTGAAGACGGTTCCGGTACGCGTGGCGCGTTCGTTGAATTGTTGGGCATTGAAGTCAAAGAGAACGGTAAGAAAGTCGACCGTACTTTGAGCTCCGCTCAGATTACGAACAGCACCAACGTTATGATGACCAGCGTAGCGAATGACGCATATGCGCTCGGCTACATTTCCCTCGGTTCGTTGAACGATACCGTAAAAGCGTTGAAAGTTGACGGCGTGGAAGCGACGCCGGCGAACGTCATGAACGGCCAGTACAAATTGGCTCGTCCGTTCAATGTCGTCATCAACAAAGAAAAAGGTCTGACGCCGCAAGCGCAAGATTTCCTGAAATTTATCCACAGTAAAGAAGGCCAGAAGATCGTTAATGACAATGGCTACATCGCGGTAGATCAAGCTCCGGCGGCGTACACTCCGGCGAACCAGTCCGGCAAAATCGTATGCGCGGGTTCGTCTTCGGTAACTCCGGTCATGGAAAAATTGGCGGAAGCTTACCAGAAAGCTAACCCGAACCTGAAAGTCGAAGTTCAGCAGAGCGACTCGACGACCGGTGTTCAATCGGCGATCAGCGGCACGGCCGACCTCGGTATGGCGTCGCGTGAATTGAAAGACAGCGAAAAAGGTAAAGTAGACGGTAACGTTATTGCCAAAGACGGCTTGGCGGTTATTGCCAATAAAGCAAACAGCGTAGAAAACATCAAAGCGGATTCTGTTCGTGACGTTTACATTGGCAAAATTACGAAATGGCAGGATGCGAAATAACATCTGCCGGTAAGAAGCGGGAGTGAGCGGATGAATTCGCAGACAAGTGAAAAGTTGATGAGTTGGACGGTGCATGTGATGGCGGCAATGTCCATCGTATGCGTCTTCCTCATCGGGCTCTTTATCTTTGCCAAAGGAATCCCGCCGATGTTTACCATCGGTTTGCAGGATTTCCTTTTGGGAACAGGTTGGCGTCCGACGGACGTACCGCCCACATACGGGATTTTCCCGATGATCATTGGCAGTATGCTGGTCACTCTCGGTGCGATTTTGATGGGCGGACCGGTTGCCTTGGCGGCAGCCGTCTGCCTTTCTTTTTTTGCACCGGAAAAGTGGCGTCGTGTACTGCGTTCGTTAGTTTTATTATTGGCCGGTATACCTTCAATCGTCTACGGTTTCTTCGGGATGGTTGTCATGGTGCCGATGGTTCGCGAGTATTTAGGCGGCAACGGCAACAGCGTGTTTACGGCGGCGTTATTGCTTGCCATCATGATTTTGCCGACGATTATTTCGGTCAGCGAGTCGGCGCTTTCCACAGTACCGGATCGTTACTATGAAGGCGGCCGCGCGCTGGGCTTGACCCATGAACGCACCGTGGTCGGGATCATGGTGCCGGCGGCTTCGGGCGGTATCTTGGCGTCGTTTGTCTTGGGCATCGGCCGCGCGGTCGGTGAAACGATGGCCGTTATTATGGTCGCGGGTAACCAGGCGGTGATTCCGTCATCACTTTGGGACGGGACGCGTACTTTGACGGCCAATGTCGTTTTGGAAATGGGTTACGCGGCAGACCTGCACAGAGAAGCGTTGATCGCGACCGGCGCCATTTTGTTTATTATGATTTTGTTATTGAATACGCTGTTCCTGTTTTTACGTGAAAGGCTGGTTAAATCATGAGCAAACGTCGTGGGGAGCCGCGCGGCGCCTATGAATGGATCGTACAGGCAGCGGTTTGGCTGGGCATTATGCTCACGATGGGGGTCTTGGTGTACTTGCTGGTACACATCCTTTGGAACGGTATTCCGTTCGTGACCGCCGATCTGTTTGCTTATAAGTACAATACATCCAACGTTTCGCTCTTTCCGTCATTGATCACGACGATTTACCTGACTGTCGGCACATTGCTTTTGGCGATACCGCTGGGCGTAGGTACCGCCGTGTATATGACGGAATACGCGCAACGCGACTCGTGGTTGGTAAAATGGGTTCGGATGGCCAGCGAAACGCTCGCCGGGATTCCTTCCATTGTGTACGGTTTATTCGGCTTTTTATTTTTCGTTATTTTCTTGCAACTGGGATATTCATTGATATCCGGTGTTTTGACAATGACGATTCTCGTGCTCCCCTTTGTCATTAAGACAACGGAAGAAGCGCTTTTGACCGTGCCGACCGGTTTGCGCGAAGGCAGCTACGGCTTGGGCGTAGGTAAACGGGACACTATTTTAAAAATTATTTTGCCGGTAGCCGGCCGCGGGATTGTGGCAGGCATAATTCTGGCGATCGGCCGTATCGTCGGTGAAACAGTCGCGTTGATGTATACGATCGGCACCGTTCCGGAAATTCCGGGCAATCTGATGCAGTCCGGCCGAACGATGGCGATTCACATGTACGCGCTTTCCAGCGAAGGGATTCACACGGATAAAGCGTACGCCACCGGCGTTATCTTGATTGTAGTCGTAGTTTTGATGAACGAGATTTCCTCGCTCGTCATGAATAAATGGAGAAAATAGATGTCCGACTTGGCTTTTGAAATAAAGAACTTAAACCTCTATTATGGGGAAAAACAAGCGCTCTTTGATGTCAATATGGAGATTGAAGAACGCTCGATCACCGCGTTGATCGGACCGTCGGGTTGCGGCAAGTCGACATTCTTACGCGTGCTTAACCGTATGAATGATTTGATTGAAGGCTGTCGGATCACCGGCGAAGTATTGTATCGCGGACAAGACATATTTGATGTAAACGACATCAATCAACTGCGCAGACAGATCGGGATGGTATTCCAAAAGCCGAACCCGTTCCCGATGAGCATTTATGATAACATCACGTTTGCATTGAAATCGATGGGGATCAAAAAGAAATCGATTTTGGATGAAACGGTGGAACGCAGTTTGAAACAGGCTTCCATTTGGGACGAAGTCAGCGACCGTCTGCATGAAAGCGCGCTCGCTCTTTCCGGCGGTCAGCAGCAACGTATTTGCATCGCTCGCGCGCTGGCGGTCGATCCCGAAGTGATTCTCATGGATGAACCGACGTCCGCGCTCGATCCGATTTCCACATTGAAAATCGAAAACCTGATTGAAGAATTGAAACAGCAATACACCATCGTCCTGGTTACGCACAATATGCAACAGGCGGCGCGTTGCTCAGACTCGACGGCGTTTTTCCTGTTGGGCGAAGTGATTGAAAAGGATGCGACGGATGTCATCTTTACGAACCCCAAGGAGCAGCGCACGGAAGATTATGTAACCGGACGTTTCGGTTGAACGGAAAAACGTTCGACTTGGTATAATAAAAGCGAGGTATATTGTGGTCAGAATCCGATTAGAACGCGAACTCAACGAGTTGCGTAACGACATCATTACGGTCGGCAGCTGGACGGACGATGTGTTGCAAATGGCATCGACGATTTTCCAAGACGGAGACAGCGTTCCGTACAAGGAAGTCGATGAGGCCGTGCGTCGTATCGTTTCCGCCAAGCGCAAGCTGGAGGAAAACTGTTTGCGTCTTTTGGCAAGTGAACAGCCGTTGGCATCCGATTTCCGACTGGTGTCGGCGATCTTCAAAATAGCGTCTCATGTAAAACGTATCGGGGAACTCGCCGGCGCGTTGGTAGAACTTGCCGACGAAAGTGAAATGCGCTCAGACCCGGCATGGGATATCCTGGAAGATATGCTTGCCGAAGGCCGCGACATGCTGCACAGCGCGTTGCGCTCACTGGTCCGCTTTGATACGGATTTGGCGCAACGCACGATCGATCGTGATGATACTGTCGACCGGCTGTTTCGTCAGTTGCGCGAAGAAATTATTCGAGAATTACGGGAAGGCGACTCGCCGGATCCCTTGCTGCCCGATGCCTTGCTGATGGGAAAATTCTTGGAGAAGATCGGCGACCACGCCGCATCCTCTGCGGAATGGGTTTTATTTGCCATCGGCGATCGGCGGGAGTGAAAATTTATGGCCTTAATTTATTGTGTAGAAGACGATGAAAATATCCGCGACCTCATGGTGTACGCGCTGGAGAGTCAGCAGTACGAAGTCGGTAAATTCGAATCGGGCGAAGAATTGTTTGCGGCGCTGGAAGAAAAAGTACCGGATCTGATATTGCTCGATATTATGTTGCCCGGCGACGACGGCTTGACTATTTTGCGTAAATTACGGAGCCATGCGGCCTATGACGGTGTGATGGTGATTTTAGTGACGGCGAAGAGCGCGGAATATGATGTCATCACAGGTCTCGATATCGGCGCTGACGATTACATTCGCAAGCCGTTCGGGATTATGGAAATGATTTCCCGCGTGCGCGCCGTATTACGACGACAGGGCTACCGCGCATTCGCAGGTGATGTGTATGAATGCGGGCCGATTCGTTTGGATCGCAAACGCTACCGCGTGCAGGTGGACGGCGAAGATGTGACGCTCACGGCCAAAGAATTTGACTTACTCGCGTACCTGTTGCTGAATAAAGAAATCGTTCTTTCCCGCGAACAGATTATGGAACACGTTTGGGAGATTACGCATTTCATTGAAAGCCGCACGGTCGACATGCACATTATGAGTCTGCGCCAAAAACTTGGCGACGCGGGAAGCATGATTCAAACGGTGCGCGGCGTCGGCTACAAACTGGGTGAAGAACGATGAAAAAAAGCATCTATTCCGCATTGGTGAGCATCAGTATCATAGCGGTGCTGTTGACTTTACTGGCAAGCATGTGGTTTTACTATTCCGGTGTCCGCAAAGAAGCGGAAACGCATCTCCAACAGATGACGACCGTACTGGCGGACGGCATGCGCAATCAACCGGTGCCGGTCGATTGGCTGGCGGCGTCAGTGGCCGGTATCGACGACATGACGCGCGTGACTTGGATCGATGCGTCGGGGAAAGTCCGTTTTGAATCGGCGTACAACGCGGACCAAATGGAAAACCATCTGGAGCGCGAAGAAGTAAAAGCTGCCCTGGCCCATGGCGAAGGCGCGAGCCGTCGGGAATCCGGTACGCTGGCGCGGGAAACTTCGTACTACGCGCTGCGTTTGCAAGACGGTTCGATCTTGCGTACGGCGGTGGATCGCGGCAGTTTATTCGCGATTATGCAACGTACGTTGCCGGGCGTTTTGGGCGTGCTGGCGGTCATCCTGATCGCTTGCTTCTTCCTAGCCGGTTACTTGACGCGGCATCTTTTGAAGCCGTTGCGCCAGGCGGGGGATTCGGTAGAGGCGATGATCTCGGGTCAACCGGTACCCTACATGCTCGGCGTGCCGGAACTGGATCCGATCTTAGCGAGAACACGTGCGCAGCAGGAAAAAATTTCGCATTACATTGATGAAATTAATGACGAACGCAACCGCACCCGTCGCATGATGGACACGCTTACGGAAGGCGTCATTTTGCTGGACCGCGGTCAATCGATCTTGGACTACAATGATGTCACCGCCAAGATTTTCCAATTGAACGGCGATGTGCACGGGCAAAGCGCGGCCGCGTTGGATCAACGCTCCGCGTGGCTGACCTGCATTCAGGACGCCATGAAAACCGGTGAATCGTCCACCGAACTTACTTTGGGCGAGCGGGTTTATCGCGTACGCGCCCGCCGTACGGAAAGCAGTAATAATGACTTTACCGTATTGCTGGTCGTTCGCGATGTGACGGAAACCGCCTTGGCGGAACAACGCCGCCGCGAATTTTCGGCGAACGTTTCGCATGAATTGAATACGCCGCTTACTTCGATCCGCGGCTACGCCGAGTTGCTTTTGAACGGCATGTATCATAATGCCGACGAAGTGAAGAACTTCGCGCGGCGGATGATTCAGGAATCGAATCGTCTGCTGGGGCTCATTCAAAACATCATGCGTCTGTCGCGTATTGAAGAGGCGAATGAACCGTATCAATGGCAAAACGTGTCGCTTCATTACATTGCCGAGCAGGTGACCGATCTTTTGGAAATGCAGTCCGAGAAAAAGAACATTCGGATGCAGGTGCACGGCGATCAGGGTTACGTCTTCGGCGATGCCCGTCTGCTTTTTGAACTCGTTTTGAATTTGGCGGATAACGCGGTCAAATACAATCGTGAGGGCGGCAGTGTGGATGTTACTATCCGGGACGGCGAAGACGACGTGACATTGACGGTGAAAGATACCGGTCTCGGTATCCCCATTGAACAGCAAAATTATATTTTTGAACGTTTTTATCGCGTGGAACAAAGCCGTTCGAAAGAGACCGGCGGTTCCGGTCTGGGCCTGGCGATTGTTAAACATATCGTTACCTTGCACCACGGTGAGCTGGACTTGGCGAGTCAGCCGAAGGAAGGCACCGCGATTACGGTAACCTTACCGAAAACGCAACCCGACGCGGCGGAAACCGGCAAAGCGCAAAGCGCTGATGTCGCGACCGATGACGGCGCCGTTTCCCACGTCGTAACGAAATAAGCAAACAGCCGTCTTAATAAGACGGCTGTTTTTCTGTGTCAAAACACATTGTCTGAAAACAAATGCGCATGACCCGTTTTACTCTGCTTCGGGTAATCGCATGCGGACAAATGTGCTATAATAAAAGACAATTTGAAGGAAGCGAGGGATAGTCATGGCGATAAGTGTAGCAGCACCGCAAGCCTATGGAAAAAAGCCGAATGATGTGATTTTCGGCGCGAATGATGCGGCGGTCAAAGTGGCGCAGAAATACGGCAAAGAAAAAGTAACCAACGCGACCATCGGCGCGATTTTGGACGAGAATGAAGAGTTGGTGTGCCTGCCGACGGTAGAGAAGGTATACCGCGGCCTTTCGATGCGTGACGTGATTCAGTACGCGCCGATCGCGGGCCTGCCGGATTTCCTTACCGAAGTGCAGAATCGTTGCTTCGGCGCGTACCGACCCACGGCGGAGATCGCGGCGGTGGCCACGGCCGGCGGCACCGGCGGCATTCACAACACCATTCATAATTACACCGAATGGGGCGATGAAGTGTTGACCAGCGACTGGTACTGGGGCGCGTACAGCGTGCTTTGCAATGACAACGGTCGCAAACTTCGCACCTTCCGCTTGTTTACCGATGATCTGCAATGGAATCAGGACGATTTCGCGCAGCATGTGGAAGAGATCGCGGCGCGCCAGGATCAGGTACTCGTGATTTTGAACACGCCGGCGCACAATCCGACCGGTTACAGCCTTTCCGACGAAGACTGGCGGCAGGCGTTGGGAACGCTGAAAGAAGTCGCGGCGCGTCCGGAGAAACATGTGATCCTTCTCGTCGATGTGTCGTACCTGGATTTCGCGGGCGATGAAGAAACGTCGCGGAGCTTTTTCCGTCACTTCGAAAATTTGCCGGAGAATTTGCTCGTGGTCGTTTGCTACAGCATGTCCAAAGGATTTACCATGTACGGACAGCGTATCGGCGCGATGATCGGCATCACATCTTCGCCGCAAATCGCGCAGGAATTTAAAGACATCAACCAATATACCGGTCGGGCGACCTGGTCGAATATCAATCGGGCCGGCATGCAAACATTGGTTACGATCAGTCAGGACGCGAAACTTTTGCAACAGTTCCAAGCGGAACAGGCGGAATACTTCGCGCTTATCCGTGATCGCGCCGCGATCTTCATGGAGGAAGCGGCCGAGGTGGAACTGCCGGTTTTGCCGTATCGCGCCGGCTTTTTCCTGAGCGTGCCGAGCCGTGATTCAAAAGCGGTGTGCGCGCTGATGAACCGGGATAATATTTTCCCCGTACCGTTGAAAGCCGGTGTGCGTTTGGCGGTGTGCGCGGTCACCAAAGCCAAGATGCCGGGCATTGCGACCAAACTCAAAGCGGCCTGGGAACAAGTCGAACACGCGTAAAAAGTTCCGCTTCGGCGGAACTTTTTCTTTGCCCTGAAACTTGTTTCTGACACTGTTTTTCGTTATACTTAATAAATAGGCTAATTTGTTAATTATTAAAATTTGCAACGCAAGGAGTCCGGATGAGTTTACAACAGACAATCGCCAAAAAAGTGACCTACTCGGGGATCGGTTTGCACTCCGGGCAACCGGTGCGGCTTTCGTTTGTTCCCGCGCCGGTGGATAGCGGGATTCGGTTTCGCCGCACGGATATTTCGGAAAATGATACGGTCGCCGCGCGGATTCGTTATGTGACGAATACGATGCGGGCGACGACACTTGAAAACGGAGCGGTCATGGTGACTACCGTCGAGCATGTCCTGAGCGCGATTCGGGCGCTGGAGATCGATAATATCATCGTGGAACTGGACTCAGTCGAGCCGCCGGTCGGCGACGGCAGCGCGGCGGTATTCGTGGGGCTGCTGGACGAAGCGGGCATTGTGACGCAGGACGCGGAACGCCGCTGCTTACCCGTGACAAAAAGTGTCGGTGTGTACGATACGCCGAATGACAGATTTATTGTCGCCTTGCCGTATGACGGTTTTCGCGTTACTTTCCTGGCCGAAAAAGAAGACCATCCGTTACTGCGGTTGCAGGCGATGGATATTGAAATCACAACGGAAAATTACCGTAACAGCATTATGCGGGCGCGCACGATCGGTTTTACGGAGGAGCTGGAGCAACTGCGCAAAATGGGACTGGGGCGCGGCGGGACGCTGGAAAACGCCGTGGTGTATTCGCCGACGGAAGTGCTTTCCGAATTGCGGTACCCGGACGAAGTAGTGCGCCATAAGATTCTCGACGTGATCGGTGATCTGGCCTTGGCGGGGCCGTTGAAAGCGCATATCATTGCGCGCAAGTCCGGTCATCAACTGAATACGGAGCTGGCTCGCCGTTTAGTCGAGTCGGTCGCAAAGGGGGATCCGGTATGAAACTTGAAGTTACTGAAATTATGGAAATTTTGCCGCATCGCTACCCCATGTTGCTGGTGGATCGTATGTTAGAATTGGAACCGATGAAACGCGCCGTCGGCATCAAAAACGTGACGATGAACGATCCGTATTTTCAAGGCCATTTTCCCGGAAATCCGATTATGCCGGGCGTGCTTCTATGCGAAGCCATGGCGCAAGTCGCCGGTGTAGCCCTGTTATATCCGGAAGAGCATCGCGGCATGACGCCGATGTTCACCGGAATGGATAAAGTTCGTTTTCGTTCGTCGGTGCGACCGGGAGATACCTTCCGTAGCGAAATCGAAATACTGAAAACCAAGGGAAATGTAGGGAAAATCGCCTGCCGCGGATATGTGGGCGAAAAGCTGGCTGTGCAAGGCGAATTCATGTTTTATCTTTCCCCCAAGGAAGACAATTAAAAAGCATGAATTAAGTCAAAAACGTGAGTAATTCATTGAATTTCCATTCCAGACATCGCTAATTGCATGAGAAAGCGTAAAATGGCAGTTATATATTTGCCCGAAATACGGATTATAAAATAAACAATAAAACGGAACTGATTCATACAGTTTACATAGCAAATAGCGGGAGAGATAGTATGGAATTGCAACTTGTAGAAAAGCATGAACCGAATATTCATGAAACGGCGGTAGTCGATCCGAGCGCGGTTCTGCACAGTAATGTAGAAATCGGACCGTACGCCGTGATTTGCGCGGATACGGTGATCGGAGAAGGCACGCGTATTGATGCGCATGTCGTCATTCATCCGTACACCACGATCGGCAAATATTGCCACATTTACCCCGGCGCGTCGATCGGCAGCGATCCGCAGGATCTGAAATTCGAAGGGGAACGCAGCACGACCTCCATCGGCGATTATACGGACATTCGCGAATTCGTGACCGTCAGCCGCGCGACCGGTGAAGGACAGGAAACGCATGTCGGTTCGCATTGCCTTTTGCAGGCGTATACGCATGTCGCGCATAACTGCAATGTGGGCAACCATGTAGTGATCAGCAGCTTCGCGGGTCTGGCGGGCCATGTAGTCGTCGAAGACCGCGCCGTCATCGGCGGTATGGCCGGTGTTCATCAGTTTGTGAAAATCGGTCGTAACTGCATGATCGGCGCGATGACCAAAGTGGTTCAGGATGTGCCGCCGTTCGTGATCGCGGACGGTAATCCGGCGCGCGTTGTCGGACTGAACAGCGTCGGCATGGCGCGCAGCGGTATTTCCGCCGCCGTCAAACGCGACTTGAAACGCGCGTACCGACTTTTATATCGTTCCAACCTGCGCCTTTCGGAAGCGATTTCTGAAATGGAGCACGAATTGGACGCGTCGGAAGAAGTGGAACACATGTTACGCTTCCTGCGTAATTGCGAGCGCGGTATTTGCCGCGTGCGCCGCGAATAGAAAAAGTAACGCCCGCGACCGCGGGCGTTTTTATTTATCGAATAAACGGCGGTGGAGGATAGAAAGGAGGCCTGCTATCAGAACGATAGGGGTAGACACGTTTACTCTAAATAACGGATCATATAGTACCAACATTTACGGAGAGGCAAATGAAATTTGATAAGTATATAAATAAAAAGCTGAAAATAAAGTGTAGTAACAAAAATGAGTTTCAAGGATGGGTTGATAATGTGACCAGCGCTTTGGATGACCCTTGTGAACATGACAGTATAACATTAGAGACAAAAGACGGCTTAATAAATATTCTTGATAGTGAGATAGTAAGCATTGAGATTTTAGAGAATTGAAGATCGCAGTAGACAGATGTAGCTTTAAGTGCTTATTTCCAATAAAGACCACCGACGCAGATGCCGCGGGAGTTTTTTATTTATCGAATAAACGGCGGCGAAGGATAGAGAGTACCCCGGACACGGGCAAGAACGTCGACATTTGGGACATGACTTATAATGAATAGCATAATAAGCATATAGTTGTTACGTGTGACTATCAAAAACGGATTGGAATTGTTGCAAGGCATAACTAAACATGCGATTGGCAGGGAGATAGATGGAAAAAGAATTAAATTTATATATTGATTTTACTAATAATGAAATAAAATTTCTAAATGAGCAAGGTGTTATCATACAGCAAGGCGAACCGATAAATATTGATGCAGCAGAGAAAATTGTAGATGAGCTTTGTGCCGCTGATTATGGTATAGCGGGGGATATAATTACTAAAATAACAACTAATGAAAATTGGTAAAAGTATACATACCTATCGCGACATACGAATTATTTATTGAATGTGCAGATCAAAATAACCGCCGACGCAAATGCAGAGGTATTTTTTTGACAAAGGGGCAATACTGTGGTGCGTGTAGTTAGTAGTGCGTGGCAAGAAAGCATTGAGCAAATGATACAAGCAAAACAGGAGTATCGTGAGAAGTTTGGGGCAGGGGCGCTGGATTATGTGATATTGGGAGAGCCGATCCCTGAGAAATTAACAGACTTGAGCGAAGCGACGAAGAAACTGCGAAATGCCATTAGAACGGGCGTTCCACTTGATAATACGCCACCGAATCCGGATATGCCGGAAATCATATACTAACTGGCCACCAACGCAGATGCCGAGGCGGTTTTTTCTTACGCAAATTGACAAGTACCTATAAATGGAATAAACGAAAAGGGCACTTGCATATGAAGAGCTTGAGAAGGAACAAAATCTTATTTAGAACAAGGTGATCGCATGCGGTTGCCAAAGGATTATTATGCGCAGTATGATGAATATACAAGAGATAATAAAAAGAACTTATTTCCCATGTTTTTAGGTGACATGTTGGCGTGCGCAATGCGGAGGGTTGGTGTTAAATAATGTGTTATATACCGGACGGCTGGATAAAAGACAAAAGGAACGAGGAAGAAGTGCATCGCTTAATTGCTACTTGTATTGCAGGTCTGAAATTCGGTAACGAAAAAGAGATGGCGAAGGCGCGCCTAAAAGAGCTTGGCGAAGATACTATTCTTAAGGAGCTTGAAAAGGGAACTTTTGCGGGTTTCCAATAAAAACCGCTAAGGCGAAATGCTGAGGCGGTTTTTTATTGCGCAAAAGGAACGGGTAAGGCGTATATGGACCGTACGTCAAGGGAAACTGCATGCGCGGATGAAAGTTTTCTGAAGATTCGCGACGGATAGCCCGTATTGTCGCAACAATCACATATTGCCGGGTCAAATGTGATAAAATAAACTAAGTTAAAAGGGGGAGTTTATGGCGACAGTCGGTTTGTTGGCGGGGATCGGCAAATTGCCGGTGACGTTTTTGCGCGAGGCGAAGCGCTTGGGGGAACGCGTCGTGACGATTGCCGTCGTCGATGCGGTGGAACCGGAGTTGGCGCAAGAATCGGATCAATTTTATCAGATTAAAATCACGAAACTGGGTTCGATACTGAAAACGCTGCAGCGGGAAGGCGTGACCGAGGCGACGATGCTCGGCAAAGTCACCAAAGAAATTTTATATGGCAATTTAGGCATTCCGGATTGGCGCGCGCTGCAATTTTTGCGGCGGGTACGGGATCGCAAAGATGATACGATTATGCTGGCATTGGTTGACGAATTGGCGGACATCGGCGTCACCGTTTTGGATCAGACGCGCTATCTCACGCCGCTGATGCCGGCGCCGCAAGTGTTCACTAAACGGCAGCCGACCGCGGCGGAGTGGGATGATATCCGCTTCGGTTTCGCGCTGGCCAAACAGATCGGGGCGCTCGATATCGGTCAGACGGTTGTCGTCGCGCGTCAAGCCGCGATGGCGATTGAGGCGATCGAAGGCACGGATGCCTGCATTATACGCGGTTGCGCATTAGCGCGTCAGGGCGCGGTGGTCGTTAAAACGGCGAAACCGCAACAGGACGTGCGTTTTGACGTGCCCGCGATCGGTTTGACGACATTGCGTTCGCTCTTGGAACATAAGGGCGCGGTGCTTGCGATTGAGGCGCAACGCACTTTATTTGTGGAACAGGAAGAAGTCATCGCGCTCGCCGATCAAAAAGGCGTAGCGATCTGCGCTGTTTCCGCGGAGTCGTTGTCCCGATGAAAGTGTTTTTTTCGGCCGGCGAGGCCTCCGGAGATTGGCATGCGGCCGCCGTCGCCCGCGCGCTCAAAGAGCGCGTTCCCGCGCTTGAAATGCAGGGGATGGGCGGCGCGGAAATGCGCGCTGCCGGCGTGACGGTCGTGCATGATATCGCGGACCTGGGGGTGATCGGGATTGCGGAAATTATTCGCAAATTACCGTTTTTCTTCCGATTGCGTTCGGAACTGGTGGAAGCCATTCGCCGCCAGCAGCCGGATGTGGTCGTCTGTGTGGATTATCCGGGCTTTAATATGAAGCTTGCGCAAGCCGTCAAAAAAGAACTCGGTATTCCGGTGGTCTACTATATCGCTCCGACGATTTGGGCTTGGCATCGGTCGCGGGGCAAAGCGATTGCGCGGGATACGGCGGCGGTAGCTTCCATTTTCCCGATGGATGTGCCGTTGTATCGGGAAGACGGCGCTCGCGTGGAATTTGTGGGGCATCCGCTGGTGGATTTGGTGCGGCCGAAATGGTCGCAGGATGAAACTCGCGCCCATTTTCAAATGGATCCCGCTAAAAAGCAACTGTTGCTGTTGCCGGGGAGTCGTCGGCAGGAGGTACGAAGTTTGCTGCCGACTATGCTTGCCGCCGCGGAGCTTTTGGCGAAAGAATTTCCGCTCCAATGTTGGTTGCCGCGCGCTAGCACGATCTCCGAGGCGGAGCTTGCGCCGCTTTTGGCCGAGACCGAATTGGATATTCAAATGACGACGTCCCATCTGCATGATTTGATGACGGTATGCGATGCCGCATTGGCTGCCTCCGGAACAGTGACCTTGGAAACCGCGCTGCTCGGGTTGCCGACCGTACTTTGCTATAAAGTGGCGCCGCTTACGTACTGGCTCGGTCGTCGGGTTTTGCAAACCCCGCATATCGGTTTGCCGAATATTGTGGCCGGGCGGGAAGTGATCCCGGAATTTTTACAGCAGGATGTCACGGCCGAAAACTTGGCGCACGCGGTGGCGTCATGGTGGCGGGATGAGGAAGCGTCTCGTCGTTTGCGGGACGATTTAGCCATGGTGCGGGAGAAATTGGGCGCGCCCGGCGCGGTCGGTCGCGTCGCCGATCTTATCATACGAATCGCTGAGGAAAATAATGACTGATTACGCACGTTTATTACATTACGTAGTGCCGTACTGGCGGCGCGGGGTAGCGGCCATCATCGCCATGATTTTGGGAGCGCTTACCACGCTTGCCGTGCCGTGGATCATTCGCAACATCATTGACGACGTACTGGCCGCGAAAAACCTGGTGGCATTGAATTGGATCGCGCTCGGCATCTTGGCGCTCTTTTTCCTGCGCGGCGTGTTTTCCTATTTGCAAGGCTACCTGATGAGCTATATCGCGAACCGCGTGATTATTGATATCCGCAATGAAGTCTACGCGCGGGTGCAACGTTTATCGCTGCGTTTCTTTGATACGCGCAAAACCGGCAGTCTGATGAGCCGCCTGACGAATGATATCGGCGCACTGCAGACCGCGATTGTCGATAATTTCGTCAATATTGTCAAGGAAAGCGTCATCCTGATCGGCTCGCTCGTCGGCATGGTGATTTTACATTGGCGGCTGACGTTGCTTTGCATCATTATTGTTCCGCTGGTCAGCATCACTATCAAATATTTCGGTCGAAAACTGAAAAAAAGCGGCCATATGATGCAGGAACGCATCGCCGATGTCACTTCGCATTTACAGGAAACGATCGGCGGTATTCGCGTCGTTAAATCGTTTTTCCGTGAAGATTATGAAATCGCCCGTTTTCGTCAGATCAATCAGGCGAGCTTCGGCGCGGCGATGAAAGCGGCGCGGCAGTCGAGCCAGCTTTCGCCGGTGGTCGAATTTATCGCGGCGATTGCCGTCACCGCGATTATTTGGTACGGCGGTTGGAGCGTCATCGACGGGGAATTGACCGCCGGTGAACTGATCGCGTTTTTGATTTACGCCATTAATTTAGCCAATCCGGTACGGCGTTTAAGTGCGCTTTACGGCGATATTCAGCGTTCGATGGCGGCCGGTGAGCGCGTGTTCGCGTTGCTGGACGAAACGCCGGACATTCGCGAAAAAGCCGACGCGATCGCGTTGCCCGTTTTGCGCGGTGATGTTGTTTTTGACGCGGTTCATTTCCGGTATGAACCTTCCAAAGAAGTGCTGTCGGGTATCAGCTTCCATGCCGAGCCGGGCCAAAAAATCGCGTTGGTCGGGCCGAGCGGATCGGGGAAATCGACGATTGCCAACTTGATTCCGCGTTTTTACGATGTAACGGACGGCGCGATCAGGATTGACGGACATGATGTTCGGGACGTGACGTTGGCGTCATTGCGCGAACAGATCGGCATCGTGCCGCAGGATACCGCTCTTTTCAACACGACGATTGAAGAAAATATACGCTACGGTCGCTTAGACGCGACCGACGAAGAAGTGGCGGCGGCGGTACGCGCCGCCAATGCGGAAGAATTTGTGCGCCAGCTGCCGCAGGGTTTGCAAACGCCGATCGGCGATCGGGGTCTCGTGCTTTCCGGTGGTCAGCGGCAACGCATAGCGATCGCGCGGGCGCTTTTGAAAGATCCGCGGATCCTTATTTTAGATGAAGCCACGTCCGCTTTGGATACGGAAAGCGAACAGCTGGTGCAGGCGGCGCTGGAACGTCTGATGATCGGCCGCACCGCGTTTATTATCGCGCACCGGCTGACGACGATTCAGGAGGCCGATCACATTTTAGTGATTGATCGCGGCCGCATTGTGGAAAGCGGCACGCATCAATCCTTACTGGCGCTGCACGGTATGTACTACAACCTTTACACGTTACGCTTACAGGGAGACGAGAAATAGTATGTACTGGTTCTACAATATTTGTCTGGTGCTGTATTGGCTGTTGCTGGTGCCGGTATTGATCTATCGCCTGCTCTTTGAAGAGGGGTTTTATGACCGACTACGGCAGAGCGCCGGCGTCATGCCCCAGCCGGTACTGACGAGCATTCAAAACTGCCACGGCATTTGGGTGCATGCGGCCTCCGTCGGCGAGATTGTGGCGGCCAGTCCCATTGTGCGCGAATTAAAGCAGCGTCTGCCGGACGAGACCGTGATCGTGTCGGTCGTCACCGCGACCGGTCACCGCATGGCGGAACGGATTATTCCCGAAGCGGATGCGCACATTTTTTTCCCGGTGGATTTACCGATCATTACGGAGCGCATCGTCAATATCGTCAAGCCGAAAGCGATCCTCTTGGTGGAAACGGAACTTTGGCCGAACTTTTTGCAAGTGGCGGAAAAAAATGAAATTCCGGTCATGATGGTCAACGGCCGAATCAGTGACCGCAGCATGAAACGGTACCGCCTGATTTTAGGCTTTACCCGTCGCATGCTGGCGCAAATTCGCTGGTTCTGCATGCAGTCGCACACGGACGCCCGCTACATTGAAGAAATGGGCGCGGACCCCGCGCGTGTCCAGGTGACGGGAAACACCAAGTATGATCAGACCTATGCCGAAGTCACTCCGGCGGAACGCGACGAACTGCGACGTGAATTCGGTGTCGGCGAGGCGCATCCGGTCATCGTGGCGGGTTCGTTTCATGAAGGCGAATATGACATTTTGCTGGCGAGCTTTGGCGACGTGCGGCGGCAGTATCCCGACGCGAAACTGATCTTGGCGCCGCGGCAGATTCCGGAGGCGGCCAAGGTATTGCAACTGGTGCAAAAACACGGTTTCGTCGGCGCGCGGCGCACGGCATACCATGCCGAAACGGACGCGCCGGTGTCCGTACTCGTGCTGGATACGATCGGCGAACTCGGGCGCATTTACAGTTTGGCGGATATCGTGATCGTCGGCGGCAGCTTTGTCAAAGTCGGCGGCCACAATATATTGGAGCCGGCGGCGCACGGCAAACCCATTTTGGTGGGACCGCATATGTTCAATTTCAAAGATATTTTCGCCCTGTTGCATAGCGAAGGCGCTTGCCGAATGACGAGCGCGGAAAATCTTACGCGCGATTTGCTGCGCCTTTTGTCCGAGCCGCAGCGACTTGCGCAAATGGGGGCGGCCGCGTTACGATTAGTGGAAGAAAATCAAGGCGCGACTAAGCGCAATGTGGATGCTTTTTGCGCGTTAGCCGAACGGGATCCGCTTTATTGGAAAGGAGCCGAACGCAGTGGGCATAGAGCGTAAAGCAACGGAACTTTTTAAAAACGGACCGAAGTCGATCGGCGACCGCGCATTGTTGACGACCTTAGGCGGAGTGGAGCAAATCTACTCCTGGGGCGTTAATTTTTGGGCCTCCATGTATGAAGCGGGGCATCTTAAACAGCATCGTTTGCATGCCTATACCATCAGCGTAGGCAATATTGTGGCGGGCGGCACCGGGAAAACGCCGTTTGTGCAGTACATGGCGCGTCGCTTGCAAAAAGCGGGCGAGCGGGTCGCGATTTTAAGTCGCGGTTACCGCGGCGCGAGTGAACATACCGGCGCGATTGTCAGCAACGGCGCCGAGATTCTGCTCAATGCCGAGCAGGCGGGAGACGAGCCGTATCTTTTGGCGCGAACTTTGCCGGGGGTCATTGTGGCGGTCGGCAAAAACCGCGCCGCGATCGGCGCGCAGGTCGAAAAATTACTGCATCCGACAGTCATTTTGCTCGATGACGGGTTTCAACATTGGGCGTTGCGACGCGATTACGATATCGTATTGATTGACTCCACCAATCCGTTCAGTAACGGGCGCGTGCTGCCGCGCGGATTACTGCGGGAACCGCTGGATCATTTGGAACGCGCGGATGCGTATGTAGTCACCAAAAGCGATCTGGTGACCGAGAAAGACCGGGCGGAAATTGCTCGCGTGTTGGCGCATTTTCGCGCGCACGTGCCGTTGCTTTGGACGAAGCATCGTCCCTTGCAACCGATGAGCTATGCGCAGTGGCGGAAGCATGCAACCGCGGAGCGGGAAACGTTGCCGCGCCGTTTTATTACGCTATGCGCGCTCGGCAATCCCGCTTCCTTTGAGGCGACGGTGGCGGCCGCGGGCTTGGTCGCGCATGATCATTTGCGACTTCCGGATCATCACGCGTATACGCAGGACGATATTCGCCACGCGGAAGAAACAGCGACGAAAGCGGGCGCGCAGGGGATTATCGTCAGCGAAAAAGACGCGGTCAAATTACAAGCATTGCAGCTTCGTGAATCGTTCTGGTATGTCCTGCCGATGGAACTGATGGCGACGAAAGGCGAAGATGCGTTTTGGGAACACATGGAGGACGAATGGGAAACCGGTCGATAAAAGCCGCCTGTATTATTCCGGCGCGTTACGGTTCGACCCGCTTGCCGGGCAAGCCGCTGTTGGATATTGCCGGCAAATCGCTGATCGAACGTGTCTATGAGCAGGCGAAAAAAGCGAAAGTGCCCGCCGCGGTCATTGTCGCGACTGACGACGAGCGGATAGAGAAAGTCGTGAAAGAATTTGGCGGCACGGCGGTTTTGACGCGCCGCGACCATGCCACGGGGACGGATCGACTGGCGGAAGTGGCGCAGCAGTTGGACGACTGCGAAATCATCGTCAATGTGCAGGGCGATGAACCGTTGATCGCGCCGGAGCTGATTGATCAGCTGGCGACATGTCTGGCTGCGGCCGAGGAATGGTCCATGGCGACGGTGTCGGCGCCGTTGACGCAAGAGGATTTTCAAAATCCGAATACCGTCAAACTGGTTACCAATTTACAAGGGGAAGCGATTTATTTTTCCCGCTCGCTCATTCCGTATCCGCGCCATGAAAATAAATATCTGCCGCGCAAACATATCGGAATTTACGCCTATCGCCGCGATTTTCTGTTGCGCTTTGCGGACTTGCCTCCGACGCCGCTCGAAGAGGCGGAGTCGTTGGAACAGTTGCGGGCGCTGGAACACGGTTATCGGATCGGCGTCATTGAAACCACGAAGAAGTTAATCGGGATCGATACACTGGAAGATCTCCTGCGCGCGCGCGCTTATTTTGAAGGAGGACAGCAAAATGAAACCGGTAACGATCGGTAATTTACGATTGGATGGCAGTCGGCTGTTTTTAATCGCCGGCCCTTGCGTCATTGAAGAATACGAACGTACTAAAAAAATCGGCGAAACCTGCCGAGATATTTGCGCCAAACTGGGCATTGATTACATTTTCAAGGCGTCGTTTGACAAAGCGAACCGCTCTTCGTACCAATCGTTTCGCGGACCCGGATTGGAAAAAGGCTTAGCAATCCTCGCGCGGCTGAAAGAGGAACTGCGCGTACCGGTGCTGTCGGACGTCCATTCGGTGGAGCAACTGGAGCCGGCGGCGCAGGTCTTGGATATTTTACAAATCCCCGCGTTTTTATCGCGGCAGACGGATTTAGTCTACGGCGCGGCTAAGACGGGTAAGCCGGTCAACGTCAAAAAAGGTCAGTTCATGGCGCCGGAAGATATGGAAAACGTGCTGCATAAAATGCAGGAAGCCGGCAATGGAAATCTGTTGCTGACGGAACGCGGCGCGAGCTTCGGGTATCACAACCTGGTCGTGGATATGCGCGGCTTTCCGATCATGCGGCAATGGGGATACCCCGTGATTTTCGACGCGACGCACAGCGTGCAACTGCCGGGCGGCGCGGGGACGCATTCCAGCGGGCAACGCGAATTCGTGCCGTATCTCGCGCGGGCGGCGGCCGCGGCGGGAGCGGACGGTTTCTTCATGGAAGTGCATGACAATCCTGACGAAGCTCTTTCCGACGGACCGAACATGCTGCGCTTGGACGACTTGGAAGCCTTGTTGACCGATCTTAAAGCGATTTTTGAAATTGTCAAACGGAGTGAAATACAATGACCATTCAAACGACGATGGAACATGTTCTGCGCACGGAAGCGGCCGGTATTTTAGCCTTGGCTTCGCGGTGGGACGAATCGTTCGCCGAGGCGGTGCGCATGATGAATGAGGCCGCGGGTCGTGTCGTCGTCACGGGCATGGGGAAATCCGGACATATCGCGCATAAAATTTCCGCGACGCTGGCAAGCACAGGCACGCCGTCTTTCTTTCTGCATCCGGCGGAGGCGATTCACGGCGACTTGGGCATGGTAACGGAAGACGATGTGGTGCTTGCGTTTTCCAACAGCGGCGAGACCGGCGAGATCATCGGCATTTTGCCGTCATTGCGCAGAATCGGCGCGCGCTTGATTGCCGTCGTCGGCAATCCCGGGTCGACATTGGGGAAACGCGCCGATATTACATTGGATGTCAGCGTGGAAGAGGAAGCCTGCCCGTTAGGGTTGGCGCCGACAACCAGCACCACCGTCGCTTTGGCGGTAGGCGATGCGTTGGCGATCGCCTTGATGGAACTGCACGGTTTCACCGCGGATCGGTTCGCGCTGTTTCATCCGGGCGGATCACTCGGGCGCAAACTTCTGTTGACAGTCGCTGACATCATGCATAAAGAGGAACAAAACCCCGTCGTGGTCTTGACGACAACCGTGCAAAACGCGCTTTTTGAAATGACGGCCAAAGGCCTCGGCGCCACGTCGGTTGTCGATGAGCAGGGCGCATTGGTGGGTCTGGTGACCGACGGCGATATTCGTCGGGCGTTGGAAAAAGGAACCGAGGTATTGCAGGTTCCGGTGGCGGACATCATGACGCGTGATCCGCGTGTCATCACGGCTGAAAAGTTGGCGGCGCAAGCCCTGCATGTCATGCAGAGTCATGAGCCGCGACCGATTACCGTATTGCCGGTGGTCGGTGACGCGTCGCAACCGATCGGCATGGTGCATCTGACCGATTTATTACGACAAGGGGTAGTATAATGGCGGATATCAAGAAACTTAAGCTCTTAGTATTTGATGTGGACGGCACTCTGACGCCGGCGACGATTGCGATCGGCAACGACGGCGAGCTCGCGAAATCGTTTTCGGTTCGCGACGGTCTGGCGATGGCGCTGGCGCCGTACGCGGGATTGAAAATCGCTTTGCTCACGGGCCGCAGTTCCAAGATTACGCAACATCGCGGGGAAGAGCTGAAAGTGGCGTTTTGCCGGCAAGGCGTGCAGAATAAAGTGGCCGAACTTTCCCAAATCATTGAGGAGGAAGGATGGAGCTGGGAAGAGATCGGTTACATGGGCGATGATTTGAATGATCTCGGCGTGCTGGCGCGCGTCGGCTTCGCGGCGGCGCCGGCTGATGCCGCGTTGGAAGTACAGGATGGCGCCGATTGGATTGCCAGTCGTAACGGTGGTGACGGCGCCGCGCGCGAATGGATTGAAATGGTTCTGAAAGCACAGGGCCGTTGGGATGAACTGGTGCAATATTACAAAAACCAGTCAAGCGAGGAATCGGTATAAGAACGAAGGGACGATGGCTGTGAACGCGGAGTATACTTTTTTGAATACGATGAGCCGAATGCTTTGCCGAATGCGTTATGAACGTGTTTTGGCCATCGGCCGTCGGCTGGGCCCGACCGTTTTGCAACGCTTGAAAAAACCGCGTGATCGCGCGCTTTCCCAAATGATGACCGGACTTTCGCTGACACGCGAAGAAGCTGAGCCGATATTGCAACAGCATTTCGAACACCTCGGCATGACGGCGGTCGAAGTGCTTTATACGCCGCGACTCGTAGCGGAACGGGAGCATTTGGAGCGTTATATTACGATTGACCATCCTGAGCGTTTGCATGCCGCGCTTGCGGAGCAGCACGGGGTGGTGGGCCTGACAGCTCATGTCGGCAACTGGGAGTGGCTCGGAGCGGGTCTTGCGCTGGCGGGATTTCCCACTACCACGATTGCGAAGCGGCAGCCGAATGACGCGATTACAGCGCTTTTAAACCGGTTCCGCACGATGGCGGGACTGGATGTATTCCATAGCGGCGGTTCCGAAATCATCGGCGCCGCGAGAGCGATCAAACGCAAAAAAATTCTCGGCTTCTTAGCGGATAAAGACGGCGATGTCAACGGCGTGCCGGTGATGTTTTTGAATCGCATTTCGTCCGCGGTAGAGGGACCGGCCGTGTTCGCGCGCCGGTTTAAGTCTCCTATTGTGCCGCTGTTTATTCGCCGCCGCGAAGATCTGAGCGGGCATGTGATCCATATCGGCGAGCCTTTTTACTATGAAGACACCGGTAACGAGCGAGCAGATATCGACCGTTTGATGCAGCGTTGCACGCGGGAGATGGAAGATTTTATTCTTCGTTATCCGCCGGAATGGTTGTGGGTGCAGCGGCGTTGGTGGACGGAGCCGGAGCAAATGCGACGGTATCAAAAAGCGGACGAGGCGGTGCGATGATGAAACAACCGAAATGGTGGCTGTTGGCGATCGGCGCGCTGTTGCTGTTTGCAGGCGGTATTTGGTACGCTTTTTTCGGCGTCGGACCGGAATCTGTTTCGGATCAGGAAACCTCTCTGGTCGAATTTAAAGGCGCGGACCTGCAACAGGAAGAAAACGGCGAATTGATTTGGAAGTTGTCCGCCAAGCATATCATGATGAATCCGAAAACGCGCGTTTTGTACCTGGAAGAAGCGGAAGCGTTATTCAGCGACGGTCCGCATCAAATTCATGTCCAGGCGCAAAAAGGCGAAGTCGATAATATACAAAAAACGGTGCGGCTGATGGGAAGCGTCGAAATTCGCAGCGATAACGATACCTATGTCAAAGTGAATAATCTTTTGTACGATGGCGGCACCGGCAAACTCACCGCGACGGACGGTATTCGTCTTGAACGGAACGGCATGGTACTCACCGGCGACAATTTGGTCGCCGATCGCGCGTTGCGACAGGCTACGGTAAGCGGCAACGTGCGACTCGTGAAGGGGGAAGAAGCGCAATGAATAAACGATGGATAACAACGGCAGCGCTTGCGCTTTTGGTCATGACGACATGGAGCGTCGGCGCGGTCGATACTACGATTACGGCGGATACGCTGACGTATAACGGCAATGATGATACGGCGCGGGCGACGGGCAATGTTGTGATTACTCGCGGCACGGCGAAAATGACCGGCGCCGAGGGTCTTTACCATTTTGCCGATCAAAGCGCGACGCTGTCCGGCGGCGTTTCCTATGTCGACGGCGCGACCTCGCTCACCGCGGCCACGGTGACGGCCTATGCTGATCAGTCGCTGGCGGCGTCAGGCGGCGTGGAAATGCATGCGGATGACCGCATCTTGCGCGGCGCCACCGTTACGTATCGTCCGTCGGACGGTTACGGCACGATTGACGGCGATGCGTACCTGGCCGTACCGGGTACGGAAATGACGGCGGGCCACGTGGAAGCCTATGTGAATGAAATTCGCATGATCGGCACGGGTGGAGTCAGCCTTTCGCATCCGGAGCAGGCGTTTACAGCTACGGCGGATGCGATCACGTACACGCAGACGCCGGGCGCGGATGACGGTTTCGCCGTGCTCACGGGCAACGCCCATGCGGTGCAGAACGGCAACACGCTGAACGGGCCGGCGCTGGAAGTGCGCTTGAAAGAACAGGCGGTCGAAACGAAAGGGCGCAGCACGCTTGTCATCAGAGGCGGACAATAAGATGCGGCTCGCTACTCATAATCTCACGAAATCCTACCAGAAACGGCGTGTGGTCGACGGCGTCAGCGTTCATGTCGAGCGGGGCAAAGCGGTCGGCCTGCTGGGACCTAACGGCGCGGGGAAAACCACCACGTTTTATATGATGGTCGGTATCGTGCGTCCGGACACCGGCACGATTACGGTCGACGACACGGATATTACGCGGGAGCCGATTCATAAACGGGCGCGGTACGGTATCGGCTATTTGCCGCAGGAGGCATCTGTTTTTCGTAAGCTCAGCGTGCGTGACAACCTCTTGGCGATCTTGCAAACGCGGGAGGACTTGACACCGAAGGAACGCGATGAGCGGGCGAACTCGTTGCTGGCGGAATTCGGTCTCGAACGCGTGGAAACGCGGTTGGGCAGTCAACTTTCGGGCGGGGAACGTCGGCGCGTGGAAATCGCGCGCTGCCTGTGCCATGATCCGCAATTTATTTTGCTCGATGAGCCGTTTGCGGGCGTCGATCCCATCGCGGTCGCGGACATTCAGGCCGTCATTTCCCACTTGCGGGAACGCGATATCGGCGTGTTGATTACCGATCATAATGTGCGTGAAACCTTGGCGATTGTGGATCACGCCTACATTTTGAATGAAGGGAAGATTCTTCTCGAAGGCGATGCCAATACGGTGGCGGAACACCCGCTGGCGCGCAAATTTTATCTTGGCGAGAACTTCCGTTTAACCTAAACGCTGTGGAAAAATGTGATAAGATAAAAGAGGCAAGAGCAGGAGATGCGTATGCGGATTTTAGATAAATACATGTTACGGGAGTTTGTTGCGCCTTTTTTATTTGGCGTCGCCGCGTTTACCTCGATTTTCATCGGCGCGGACCTGTTGTTTCGTATTGCGCAGCTTTTGACTTCTTACGGGGCCTCCGTATGGGCGGTTACTAAGGTGTTTTTCCTGGCCTTGCCGAGGATTATCGTGTACACTTTCCCGATGTCGGTCTTGCTGGGGGCGTTAATGGCCGTCGCGCGGACGTCGGGCAGCAGTGAACTCATCGTCATGCGCACGGCGGGACAAAGCTTCACGCGTCTCATCGCGCCGATTATCGCGTTGAGTTTGCTCATCAGCATGGCGACGGTATTATTTAACGAATACGTTGTTCCGGCCGCCACGTATGCATACGAATACACCATTAATAATGAAATCAAGAACAATGTCAAACCGCAGGTGCATGAACACATCGTATTGAAAGACGTCAACGATGACTCGATTCGGCATTTGCTCTACGCTCGCAAGTATGATAATGAACGCGAAGTTTTGCAGACGATTACCATTCAGGAATTTCAAAATAATCAGTTGGTGCGGATAGAAAACGCGCCCGAGGCGCGTTGGCAAGACGGTCATTGGGTATTATCCAACGGCACTGTTTACGATCTTTCGGGCGGCGATGGCGTGGATCGCATGTTGCGGTTTGAAGAGCAGGTTTTGCCGTTCACGACGACGCCTTCGCAGGTGACGGAAGTAAAGAAAAAACCGGAAACGATGACGATTCATGAATTAAGGCAACAGATGCAGGCTTTTGAAGCGGCGTATGCGGATACGACGCGCCTGCAAATGGAATTGCACCAGCGGTTTTCATTACCCTTCGCGAGCTTCGCGTTCGCGTTAATCGGCGCGCCGCTCGGTGTGCAGCGCCAGCGTTCTTCATCGTCTCTCGGTTTCGGACTGAGCGTCATCGTTATTTTTATCTATTATGCGTTAATGACATTTACCGCGGCGCTGGGCGAGGGGCATGTGCTTGCGCCGGCGGTGGCGGTTTGGCTGCCGAATATCTTGGCGGTCGTGGCGGGAATCATCTTGATCCGTCGCGTCTCACGGTAAAGGAGCAGGTATGGAAATCGGCATTTTAATTTTTTGCGTGCTGGCTGTAATGGGCGGTTTGATCGCTTTCTTGGGCGATAAAATCGGCAGTAAGGTCGGCAAAAAACGAATTTCGCTCTTCGGCATGCGACCGAAGTATACGTCGATTCTCGTTACGGTGCTCACGGGCATCATGATCGCCTTGATGACGATCGGCGTTCTCAGCGCTCTTTCCGAGAACGTTCGGACGGCGCTTTTCGGCATGGAACAATTGCAAGGTGAATTGGGCCGTTTGGGGAGCGAAGTGCAGCAAAAAAATGCTGAATTGGAACGCAGTAAAGCCCAACTGGCGGAACAAACCACGGAATATAATCGCATGACCGAACGCGTGCGCGAAACGAATACGCAATTGGCGCTGGCGCAGGAACAGGAAAGCTACATGCGGGCGCAGCTGCAAGTGGTCGAAGAGGCGTATCGTAAAGCGCAGGACGATGTGCACGCGTCCGCCGAAGAAATCGCTCAATTGGAAGCGATGCGCGGCGAGCTGACTGAAAATATTCAGAAACTGGATGCGGAAGCGGAACGTTTACGCACCAATATCGTCAGTCTGCGCGAAGGGCAAGTCGTCTTCCGCGTCGGTCAGATACTTTCCAGCGCCGTTGTCGAAAGCCATTTGAGCGCGGATCAGGCACAACAGGTCTTGGCGAATGTGTTGAATGATACGAATCGGCTGCTGCAAAAACAGCTTAATACGCAGGAAGACACTACGCTTATTCGTGTGCTGCCAGCGACATTGGAGAAAGCATCGGCGGAGTTACAGGATTCCGCTCAGAAAAAACTGGTCCGCGTGGTAGCGGCGGGCAACATCATTTATGGCGAACCGGCTTGGGTCGAATTTGTCATTCATGACGATCTGCTGTTATATCAGCAGGGGGAGACGGTGTACGCGGCGGACCTTTCCGCGTACAGCGGTCGCGGCAATATCGAAATGAGCGTGTTGCAATTTCTGCAGGATGTCAATCAGCAGGCTAAGCAAAAAGGCGTCTTGCCGGATCCGCTGACGGGCACCGTCGGTCAGGTGGACGGATTGCAGTTGTTCAACACCATTCAGGAAATCGCGGCGAAGGGAGGCAACGTCAATCTCCGTGCCGTCGCCAAACAGGACATTTATACGGAAGGACCCGTGCGCATCGATATTATCGTCACTGCGAAATAAATAATTTATCCCCGCTGAGGCGGGGATTTTTGTGGGAAAAAGAGGAAGTATGATTTTAGCCATTGATCCGGGTTCGGCGAAAACGGGAACGGCGGTTGTCCGTGAAGATGCTGAACTGATGCATAAAGAAATTGTTCCGACAAACGATTTGGTGCCGTTCTGCCAAACCGTTTTTCAGCAATATCCGATCACGCAAATCGTCAGCGGTAACGGCACACGCAGTAAAGAAATCGGACATATTTTAGCGCGGCTGGCGCAGGAGCATGAAATCGGCTATACGACCGTTGATGAAAGCTATACTACGGAAATGGGCAAAATCCGTTACTGGCGGTACACTCCGCGGCGCGGTTGGCGCAAACTGATTCCGACATCATGTCAGACGCCGCCGGAACCGGTGGATGATTTTGTCGCTTGGATTATTGCGGAAATTTATTTGGGCAACGATATGCCGGAACAGCTGGCGCATGCCCGCAGGGGGGAACAATGAAATCCGTGGAGACAGGACATGTGAAAAAGACGCTGACCGTTTCGCATTATTTTAATATCGGCTTCGGAGCGATTGTCGGCACCGGCTGGATTTTGATGGTAGGGGATTGGGTCATTGTCGGCGGTGGCCCGCTGGCGGCCATGGTGGCCTTTTTGCTGGGCGCGCTGACGCTTTTGCCGATCGCGGCGGTATTCGGAGAACTTACCTCCGCCATACCGATCTCGGGCGGTATTGTCGAATACATTGAACGCGCGTTCGGCAGCAAGGCGTCCTTTGTCGCCGGTTGGTTGCTCGCGTTCGGAGACGGCGTTTTATGCCCTTGGGAATCACTCGCTGTGGCGACGATCATAACGCAGCTTGTCGCCGAAATTTTTCCGGTTTTACGCGCGTATAAGCTGTATACGATCATGGGCTCGGACGTCTATCTGTATCCGGTGTTGATCGCCTTGCTGTTTTCCGGCTACGTCATCTGGCAAAACTTTCGCGGCTCATTGCAAATGGCGCGCCTGCAAACCTTTTTAACGCGCACTTTGCTTTTCGGCATGTGCGTGGCGATGGCGGTTTCCTTCTTTAAGGGCAGCCCCCAAAACTTTTTGCCGTGGTTTGAAGTCGTGACCGGTCCCGCGTCGGCGACGAACGGAACGAATTTTTGGACGGGCCTCGCCGCGGTGCTCGTATTGACGCCGTTTTTCTACACCGGCCTGGATACGATTCCCGACCAGGCGGAAGAAGCGCATGAAGATCTCGACTGGCACCAATTCGGTCGCGTCATCAGTTGGGCGCTGTTGGCCTCCTGCGTGTTTTACCTCGTTTGCATTTATGCCTTCAGCACGATCTCGCCGTGGACGGAATTTGTCAAAATGCCGATTCCGGCGCTTTCCAGCTTACAATCCATCCACTTTTATCTGTATGTGGTCATGCTTACCATCGCGACGATCGGACCGCTCGGACCGATGAATTCGCTTTTCTCGGCGACGGCCCGCATCATGCTGGCGATGGGACGCAAAGGGCAACTGCCCGCCGTCTTCGCGCATGTCGATCCGAAATCGGGCACGCCGAAAGCGGCCAATATTTTACTCGCGGTATTGACCGTCATCGGACCATTTTTGGGATACAGCATGCTGCTGCCGCTCACCGAAGTCGCGGCTCTGGCCTTTATTGTGCCGTGCACCATGGTGACGATGGCCTGCTACCGTCTGCGTGACCTCGAGCCGGACTTGCCGCGGCCGTACAAAGTGCCGGGCGGAAAAGTCGGTATCGGGGCGGGCATTCTCGCCGGCGGTGCCGTGATTGCGTTGCTCGTCGTACCGGGCAGCCCCGCCGCGTTGACTTGGGTCGAATGGCTCATTTTACTCGGTTGGCTATGTTTCGGCGCGGTTTTATACATGTTCCGCGGCAAGCGCGTGAAGCCGGCGCGGAATTGACACGATTTGACAAAACTGATAAAATTACCCTGTTATACCGTCGGATCGGGGCATAGCGCAGTTTGGTAGCGCACCTGATTTGGGATCAGGGGGTCGCAGGTTCAAATCCTGCTGCTCCGACCATTTGTCCCAGTAGCTCAGTTGGATAGAGCAACGGCCTTCTAAGCCGTGGGCCGGGGGTTCGAATCCCTCCTGGGACACCATGCGAAAAAACACCTTTGCCAACGCAGAGGTGCTTTTTATTGTCCGTCTTTTGACCGACGAATATATGCTGATCGTAAAATAAAATCCAAATAGGGCGACATGGCTTGGCAGAAAAAACGCGACGATCGGAGTAAATTTTCGCATGGTAAGCGGTGCGGAGTGCTAAATTATTTCTTTACAAAAAACGCACTGCGTAATATAATAGACCTTGTCATGGACCACTAGCTCAGTTGGCAGAGCACCTGACTCTTAATCAGGGTGTCCAGGGTTCGAACCCCTGGTGGTCCACCACCCTTTTCCCCGCGGCCGTCCTACCGCGGGGTTTTACTTTATCATGAAATCTTGACAAAGGCATATGATTTTTGTATACTATGAGCGTTACACATGGGGGTATAGCTCAGCTGGGAGAGCGCTTGAATGGCATTCAAGAGGTCAGCGGTTCGATCCCGCTTATCTCCACCAAATGAAAAATCCGTAAACTTCGGTTTACGGATTTTTTCGTTGCGAACAAATGGAGTTTTTACGGGGGATGCACGCAATAAAAAAAGAGTCAAGCGACTCTTTTTTTATTTTTCTTCCTGCTCCATCGTGACGATCGGCGGTGACGCCACAAAAGTTACGCCCGGATTGCGTTCGGTGAGCCAATTCGTTTGCCATTCATTGGCGAGCAAAATGACAGGACGTTGCTTGTTGTCGTAGACGATCATCGACGTGCCGAGACCGGTGAGATCTTCCGGCGTGGCGTTCAACGCCCAACGCGCGACACTGTACGGGAGCGGGATCAGATCCACTGTGACGTTGTATTCGTTTTGCAGACGATACTGCAGCACGTCCCATTGCAATTGACCGACGGCGCCGATGATAAAGGATTCGCGGCCTTCGCCCTGCGTGTAAATTTGAATCGCGCCTTCCTGCGCCAATTGACGCATTCCTTTTAAGAACTGCTTGCGTTTCAGGCTGTCTTTCGGCGCGACGCGCGCGAAAAGTTCCGGCGGAAACACCGGGAAATCGGCGAAGGTGACGATATGTTTCGGATCGCAGAGAGTATCGCCGACGCCCATCGTGCCCGGGTCAAATACGCCGATGATGTCGCCGGGGTAGGCGGATTCGATAATCGTGCGTTCCGTCGCCAAAAATTGCTGCGGCTGAGTCAGGCGGATCGTTTTGCCCGATTGTCGATGCAAGACGGTCATGCCTTTTTCAAACTGTCCCGAGCAAATGCGCATGAAGACGATGCGATCGTGATGCTTCGGGTCCATGTTCGCCTGGATTTTGAAAACGAACGCGGAGAAATCTTCATTTTGCGGCTGAACGGTTTCTTCCTGCGCCGGACGCGGTGCCGGCGCGGGCGCCATTTTCAAAAAGCTTTCGAGAAACGGCTGCACGCCGAAATTCGTCATCGCGCTGCCGAAGTAGAGCGGGGTCAGCTTGCCGTGCGCGATTTTTTCCGCGTCGAACGGATCTCCCGCGACATCCAAAAGCTCGATATCTTCTTCCAGCTGGGCGAGCACTTCCTCGCTGAGCAGCTCCTGAATTTCAGGCGAAGTGCGCTTGCCGCTCGTCACGGCGAGTTTGTTCTGACCATGATCACCGGAGCGTTCAAACACGTGCACGGTATCCGTTTCACGTTCATAGATGCCCTGGTATTTGCCGTTGATGCCGACCGGCCAGTTCATGGGGCAGGCGCGAATACCGAGCATGGATTCGAGTTCGGACATCAGGTCGTACGGATTGCGCCCGAAGTGGTCGATTTTATTGACAAAAGTAAAAATCGGAATCCCGCGATCCGCGCACACGCGGAACAGTTTTTCCGTCTGCGCCTCGACGCCTTTCGCTACGTCGATCAGCATGACGGCGCTGTCCGCCGCCATCAATGTGCGGTAGGTATCCTCTGAAAAGTCTTGGTGACCCGGCGTATCCAAAATATTGACGCGGTGTCCGTCATAATCGAACTGCAAAACGGAACTCGTGACCGAGATGCCGCGCTGCTTTTCGATTTCCATCCAGTCGGAAACGGCGTGCCGCGCCGTTTTGCGCGCCTTGACCGAACCGGCGAGGTGGATCGCGCCGCCGTAAAGTAATAATTTTTCCGTCAGCGTCGTTTTGCCGGCATCCGGGTGCGAAATAATGGCAAACGTGCGGCGACGGTTGATTTCTTGCGTAAAGTTCATACTGTCACTCCTTCATATCTCCAAATTATAACATGATCCGCGTTTCCTTGAAAGCGCGCGGGCGGTTGTTGGGGCGGGCGATAAAAGGTATAATAAAAGACATCAAAAGGAGAAAGGGTGTGCGCATGAAACCGGTTTTTATTCGTGAAGACAAGCGGGATTATTTGCAGAAAATGGGCGCGTTCGCGTTTGTGACGGCAGTCTCGGTCGCGGTTTGGCAGATCATGAAAGTGCGCGGCAGTGAAATCTTTGTCGCGGCGTGTGCGATTGCCTTTTTGTATTGTCTGTACGGCTACTTCTTCCCGACCAAGCTGTTGCGCTTGGACAGTAAGGGAGCGAAGTTGCTGGCGAGCAATATTTTAATTCCCTGGAATTATATTTATGAAGTGAATGTGCAGCCTTTTATCGACGGTGAACACGAGAATCCGAAAAAGCGCTACGTCGTCTGTCGCGGTTACAGTCCGCGGGCGGAAAGCATTGTCGAATGGTGGCGTTTGCCGATCGGCGCGCGGCGCGCGGATAAAGTGGCGGCGCAAGTCTGGCGCATGAAAGAGTTATATAGCGGCAAGGTGGGGCAAAAGTGATTTTATCCGGAAAAGAAATTGAGCGGCGGCTGGGCGAAAATATTTTTATTGAGCCCTTTGATCCGCGCAGACTGAACCCGAACAGTTACAATTTGAGCTTGGCGAACGAATTGCTCGTTTATGACGAACCGAAGCTCGATATGAAAAAGAAAAACACCGCCCATCGCATTGTGATTCCCGAGGACGGTTTGTGGTTGGAGCCGCAGCGGCTTTACTTGGGACGCACGGCGGAATACACCCGCACGGAAGGACTTGTGCCGATGCTCGAAGGACGTTCGTCGGTCGGCCGGCTGGGACTTTTTATCCATGTGACCGCGGGCTTCGGCGACGTCGGTTTCGCGGGGTATTGGACGCTGGAAATGTTTTGCGTGCAACCGATCAAAATTTATCCCAATGTGGAACTTTGCCAAATCTATTACCATTTGATCGAAGGCGACTACGAGCCGTATAAGAGCGGCAAATATCAGCATAACCAAGGCATTCAGCCGAGCCTTTTATACAAGGACTTTGAACGCGAGAACGACGCATGAACTGCATTATCTTTGATTTGGAATGGAACGAACTCGTGCCGTACCAGTTGGCGATGCAAAACGAGATCGGGTTTCCGCTTTCCGGCGAAATCATCGAGATCGGCGCGGTTCGCATGACGGGCGACGGCGATTTAAGCGATCGCTTCGATCGCTTGGTGAAGCCGAGTTTTCTGCGCCGAATGCATCCGCACGTCAAGCGATTGACGGGGATTACCTGGGAGATGTTGCAGGAGGAAGACGATTTCAAAACCGTTATGACGGAATTTAACCGCTGGTGCGGCGACGACGCGTTGTTGCTTTCGTGGGGGACATCCGATCGGCAGGTACTGGCGGAAAACCTGCGCCTGCATCATTTGCCGCGGACTTGGCTCAAACCCTGGTACGATGCGCAAAAAATTTTCGGCCGCTACTGCTTGGACACTTACGAGCAGTACGGCTTGGCGCGCGCGGCCGAGCACATGGGCGTAGCGATGGCGGACGACGCGCATCGCGCGGTCAATGACGCGGCGTATACGGCGCAAATTTGCGAACGCCTGCCCTTGCGGCGCGCCATTCGCGAATACGATTTTCATCGCAACCTGGGCCCGCTCGAATTTCGTCCGACCGTCGAATTTCAATATTTTGACGGTTACCGCGACAGTCAATCCGCTTGGGCGGATCCCGCCATTTGGGAAATTTACCTGCCCGATCGGGACGCGCCGCTGGCCTTGACCGAGCCGGAGCGATTGCGGCGGCACATATTGCTGGCGCTCGCGATGGATCACTTGGGGAAGCGGTACCTCGTGCGCTGGAAAACGTACCAATATAAAAAGGGCCGCGGCACCGTGCATGGCGTCGCGCGCGAAACGTATCGGGCGGTACCTTCCCTGATCGCCTGGTATCGGGACGTCGCCGGCCGCAACACAATGCGCCGTCGGCTGCATGAAGCGAAAGGTAACCCCGCGTTTCGTTGACGCGACAGTCGTATGCGCGACGCGCGTCATGCTATAATAAAAAAGTAAAATAACTATGTATTAGAGGAGATTCATATGGTACCGACAGAACGAATTATCATCGTTGATTTCGGCGGTCAGTACGCGCAGCTGATTGCGCGCCGCGTGCGTGAATGCGGCGTATATTCGAAAATTGTTTCCTATACGCGCGATTTAGACGAGATATTGGCGGAAAAACCGCAAGGCATTATCTTTACGGGCGGACCGGCGAGCGTTTACGAAGACGGCGCGCCGCGACTTGACGCCCGCATTTTTGAAGCGGGCATCCCGATCTTCGGCATTTGCTACGGCATGCAGTGGATGTGTCGGGAACTCGGGGGCGACGTTAAACGGCCGATTACCCGTGAATACGGCTATGCCAAAGTGCAAAAATTGGCGGACGGCGATATCTTCGCCAACGTTTCCGCGGAAACCGATGTGTGGATGAGCCACGGCGACTACGTGGAAGAGCCGCCGGCCGGCTTTGAAGTCATCGGCAAGACCGCGCACACGCCGGTCGCGGCGGTGGCGGACACCCGTCGCAAACTGTACGGCGTGCAATTTCATCCGGAAGTCAACCATTCCAAAGAGGGCATGCGGATGCTGCGCTCGTTCATTTTAGACGTCTGCGGTTGCCGCGGCGACTGGACGATGGAACATTTCGCCGCGACAGCCATTCAGGAAATTCGCGACACCGTCGGCGATGGTAAAGTATTGCTCGCTCTTTCGGGCGGTGTCGACTCGTCCGTTTGCGCGCAGCTTTTGTCGCGCGCGGTCGGTTCGCAACTTACCTGCATCTTCGTCGATCACGGCCTAATGCGTAAAAACGAAGGCGACGAAGTCGAAGCCGCCTTTGCCGACAGCGGCATGCACTTCATCCGCGTCAACGCCGCCGATCGTTTCCTCGCGCGTTTAAAAGGCATTACCGATCCGGAACAAAAACGCAAAACCATCGGGGAAGAATTTATCCGCGTATTTGAAGAAGAAGGACGCAAAATCGGTCAAGTCGACTACCTCGCGCAAGGCACCATTTACCCTGACGTCGTGGAAAGCGGCACCGGTAACGCCGCCGTCATCAAAAGCCATCACAACGTCGGCGGACTTCCGGCCGTTGTCGATTTCAAAGGTTTGATCGAACCGTTGCGCGACCTCTTCAAAGATGAAGTGCGCGAACTCGGCGAAGAACTCGGCCTCGCCGATTACCTCGTCTGGCGGCAACCCTTCCCGGGGCCCGGCTTGGGCATCCGCATCATGGGCGAAGTCACCAAAGAAAAACTGGACACCTTGCGGGAGGCCGACGCCATTTGGCGCGAAGAAATCAAAAATGCCGGCTGGGATCGCAAAGTGAACCAATATTTCGCCGTACTCACCTCGAACCGTTCGGTCGGCGTCATGGGCGACAGCCGCACCTACGCGTACACGCTCGCGTTGCGCGGCGTCACCACCACCGACTTCATGACCGCCGAATGGGCCCGCATCCCGTATGAAGTCCTCGACATCGTATCCAACCGCATCGTCAACGAAGTCGAAGGCATCAACCGAGTCGTCTACGACATCACCGGCAAGCCCCCGGCGACGATTGAATGGGAATAAGAGTTGTAAAGTACTTGCATTAAATAAAAAAGACCGTGAATATATATTCACGGTCTTTTTCGTGTTCATTTATTGGTCCTATGAAAAGCAAATAGAAAACTCGTCGGGAAAAGTGGAAATATACATTCATTGTTGTTAAGTAAAACTAAATCATTTATCTCAGTATGGTTTGAGAAAGAGAATAAAAGTATATCAAAAGAGTGGTTTTAATAGTATAATTAAAATGATATACGTGTAGGAAAGTTCGATTAGCTTCACTACCGTAGGCCTAAAATTTAAACAGGGAAGCCAAAACCTACAGAAGTTATATCTTGATGGAGATTATCAATTTAACTTTAGAATACACAATGCATCATCCACTAAGGTTGGGGCAAGTTTGAAGTTTTGATATACAGCTAATAGGTATGCCGACAACTGTTATTTCAATAGATTTTAAGCGGAAGTAGAGAAAATATATGAACAATATAGTCAAAGAATTGAATCAATATCCCGCAGAGTATTGGGATTTTAAAGGAGTAACCAAATCAGGCATACACAATATTGGTAAATACCCCGCTACCATGGTTCCAGATATGCAGCATCAACTATTAAGCATAATAAGTAAGCATTTAAATGGTAAAAATATTGCTTTGCTGGATCCTTTTTGTGGTTCGGGAACAACTTTAGTTATTGCACAAGAGTTAGGAATTAATTCAGTGGGCATAGATATAAATCCATATGCTACTCTATTGTCGTTTGTAAAAACTAATAAATATAATAAACTAGATATTTGTAATTCTATTTCAACAATGGAGAAGAATTTAGAGCAGGAATCGAATTTTCAAATATATGATTTCTATAATATAAAAAAATGGTTTAGAGATGATATAATAAAGTCTTTAAGTAAAATAAGGCATTGTATATTATTAGAAAAAAAAGAAAGTGTTAGAAAGTTTTTTTGGATCTGCTTATCCGAAGTTATATTTAAATTTAGTAATGACAGGACGAGCACATTTAAATTACATGCTCTTCCAAAAGAAAGAATAGATTTAATTGAAGATAAATGTATAGAATTTTTTGTTAAAATAATTAAAGATAATTCAAAATATTTAAATTATAGTATAACAGCCAAATCAAATATAATTTATGGTGATTCTAGCAGTATCATTGATGATGAATTAAAAGGTAAATTTAACATTATATGCACATCTCCTCCATATGGTGACAACTCTACAACCGTTACGTATGGACAGTCTTCTATTTTATTCTTAAAATGGATTGATTCAAAAGATTTATTATGCGAATCAGATTTATTATCCACTTATTCGAGAATAGATTATTTGAGTTTAGGTGGCAATAAAAATCATAATGGTCTTCCTGATATTTCGATTATACATGAATATATTGATAAACTTAGTGATAATAAAAAAAATAAAGTTATTAGATTCTTGTCGGATTATTATAAATCTTTATATGAGTTGGAGAAAGTTCTTGCAGTGAATGGGTATGTAATATTTACTGTGGGGAATAGAAGGGTAGATGGCATTGAACAGCCTTTTGATAAAATAACCGAAAATATTTTCAAAAGCTTAGGATTAAGAAAAGTGGAGTTGTTTAAAAGAAATATATTATTTAAAAAAATGCCTAAAAAAATATCTAAAATAAAGAATAAGGGGTCTGTTGAATCTATGTCTAAAGAAACGGTGATTATTTATAAAAAGGAGAAATAACGTGGCTAAATTATCGGTATCAGGTAAATTTATTAAAGAAGTATCGCAAAACATACCTGGAACAAAATTTGCAATAATCGAATTAATAAAAAATTCGTATGAAGCGCATTCTAGCCTGGTGCGTATTTACATATCACCTGAAAAAATTACTATACAGGATAATGGTAAAGGTATGAATCTTGAAGAAATCGATACCTTGTTAACTGTTAGTGATAGTAACAAAATTTTTGGACAAAAAGTCGAAGGAGTACTTATATCAGGAGAAAAAGGATTAGGTTTTTTCTCTGTATTTAAATTCGGCAATAAAGTAAAAGTAGATACAGTAAAAGATTTGGAAGGATACTCATTTGAGTTAAATATGGAGGAAATATCTTCACAAAAAAGTTTATACAATTTGGATATTCCGCTAAAAAAGATCACTGGTAGCAATATTCATAATGGTACAACAATAACTATAACAGAAATATACAAAGACACGTTTGATGTTTTTAAGAAAACATTAGAAAAAGACGATGAATTAATGAGGCTAATAAATGTTATAGATTCCCCTGATATTAATGTTGAAATTACTAAATCTTGGGATACGAAAAACATTCAACCTAAAGACATAACAAAATTAGATAAGGCAAAGATTGCATTGGCGTTATTTGATTCTAAGTTAATGAAAAAGAAAGATGGTAAGTATTTTTTTGAATTAGTAAGAAAAGGGAATAAAAGATCTTTTTGTATAGATAGCAAATTCAATGAACTTTTTGACAATGAAGATATAAAGCTAAATATGGACATAAGTGTATATAGTTTAAAAGGGATAAGCAAAAAACATCTACCGGATATTTATTATGATAGTGTCAATAATAGGCTAGTACCATTAATATATATAAATAAATGCTTGTTTGACAATTATACTCTTTATAATTCAGAAATAAATTCTTCTAAAAGCAACAAGCAGGTATTTAGACAACAGATCGGAAAAATTAGTTTAATTTTAACTAGACCTGATATTATTTCATTCAACTCTGATAGGACTAAAATGACAGAATCTGTTAATAGTATTTTATTCCAAGAGTTTTTAAACTATTTTTCATCTAAAATGCAGATACGATTGAGGAGTATGTTGGACGAAGAAGTGGCAAATAAGCCACAAGTATCTAATAGGACTTGTTATATTAACCAAACACCTGATTTGAAGCATGGTGATTATGATATAAAATCAATAAAGCATAACGGGGAAAAGACAAGTAATGTGCCGATAGATTCTCCAGGATTGTGGGAAATTGTATACAACAATAATGATAAATTAATATTAGATGTCGTTGAACGACCAGATCCAATAATAAAGCAAAAAATTTCTGAATTTTTAGTTGGAACGGAATATAGGTTTGATGATTTGTTTATATTTGAAGACTGTGAAGGTACAAGAAAAATAAAACCGTTAGAATTTACAGTTACTCCAGAAGATTGTAGGAGCATGAATCATAAGTTGCAAACAATAACTTTTCATAGACCGTGCTCAAATATATTTTTTAAAATATCTATTGAAGATAAAATAAGCAACAAAAAAATAAATGGAGAATACAAAGGAGTTAGCCGATTTCCGATTTCTAAGAGGACTAGCAAAGTAGACATTGAAGATGTTATGGTACACCCATTAATGCAAATTGATCAGAATGTTAAAGAAGATATTTATATCTTTAAGAATCAGTTGAATGATATATATAGAGATCGCAAAAAATATGAATATATTTTGATTTCATCTTTAAGAACTTTTGTTGAACTTATGGTTAATGATATTATAGAAAAGTTAGGAGAAAAACAAGAAAAATATCTTGAAAAAAACTTCAAAACGATTAGCGATAGTAAAAATATCAAAGATAGATTTATAAACAAAATTCAAAATGACAGAGAGAAAGCTGGTGTGTTAGAGATATATAATCAAGCTTTTGAGCAAGGTAGATATAACAGCACTATATCATATTTAAATTTAACGACCCATGGAGCCGGTAGGATAATATCATTGAAACAGATAGAGGTAGATTTTCCAATTATAAACCTACTTTATACTTATCTATGTTTTTTAAATATGCCATAGTGTGTTTATGGAGCGTTTAATTTTATTAGTGGCACTGGGACTGGGATGAGATTAGAAGTATGAAAATGTGTCTTATAGTTGGATACATTTATGGTGGCAGCGCGGAATAAGCCGTTCAATATACGAAAAGCGACGACGGATCATTGGTACAATGTCGCGTTGGGAACAAGCGAGGCGCATATATCCGTTACGTTGGTCAATAAAAGCAACAGTATCGGGATCGAAGTTTACATCAGGGATAATAAGGAACTTTTCGACAGACTGCACGCGGAGTCCGAGGCCATAGAAAATGAACTTGGCTTCGCTATGGATTGGCAACGGTTGGACGATAAAAAAGCGTCAAGAATTATTTATTATATCGGCGGATTGGACTTCGATAATCATGAAAATTATGGCGCGTTGATTAATGAAGTAATCGACCGAGTGATTGATATCAGAAATGTTTTCAGAAGTCGTTTATAGGGACCCGGAATTGAAAATCCGAGCTGGCGTTTTGAGATGTTGACTTTAAATAAAAAAGGCCGTGAATGTACATTCACGGCCTTTTTCGTGTTTCTTTATTGATCATAAGGAGATCGGAATAAAATGTAAGCAGATATGATAAGATAATGATGATAAAAAATGCTTTAATGCAGGAGGAAAAAATATGGCGTCTGAAATCAGGATGTGGTTTTTTAATCAAAAAAACCTTTTGAAAATGTCAAAATTTATCATTTTGACTCTGTTACTTCTTTTTATTACTTGGTTTTTTGATCTCAGATATCCTTTTATGAAATCCTATATTCCGAAGCCTTTATTGCTGTCGGTGGAAGTGTCTGTTGATTTTCTTTCAAACATCTCGGGTGTATTTTTAACCATCAGCATTTTTTGTTTTACCATTATTGTTACTGTGCTCAACAAATACAGTAGCAGCATATCGCCGCGGATGCTTCAGGCGTTTATCGACAGAACGGGAGTTATCGGTTTATACGGTGTATTTGTAAGCGGCTTTTTTTATTCTGCCATCAGCATTTTGCTTTTACAAGATCTCGGACCGGATCAACGTGTCGTTGCCGGAAGTTTCGGGATCGCGTATCTAATCATTGCAATGATGGGGTTTATCGCGTTTTCCAAGCAGGTTATCGATAACATTAAAATTTCAAATGTTATCGAAGCGGTCTATGCTGACTGTGGCAAGCTTATTGACGAAGAGGTAGAACGCAGAAAAAAGGCGGAACATTATAAAGAAGATGAAAAAGCAACAGAGATCCCTATTGTAGCAGAGAGTTCGGGCTATCTGTTCAAAATAAATGAAGATGATATTTTAAAAGAGCTTAAAGGGATCAAAGCGGAGCTGGTCATTGATAAGAGAATTAGTGAATACGCAGCCGAAGGCGAAGCATTGGGCGGTTTGAAAATTTTTCAAGGGGAATTAAATGCTGAAAAAACGGAAGAGCTGAGCGAAAAAATCAGTTCATCATTTTTAATAAATATGTACAACAATGAAGAAGAAGACTATCATCAGGGCATTGTAAAACTTACTGAAATTGCGAACATGGCTTTGAGTCCCGGGACAAATGATCCCAATACCGCGATTACATGTATCAATAAAATGTCATCGTTACTGGGGAAGCTCTTGGCCACAGATAATCAATTTATAGTTCTCAAGGAAGATGAAGATGCAAAAATAATCTACCAAAGTTATTCGGTCGAAGATGAGTTATACCTTGCATTCAGTCAGATTATTTCCTACTCCGGTGGAGATCCGATGGTGGCCAAGGCGATTTTGCAAGGTATTTATATTATCTATATGATGGCGGGGACGCGCGCCAAAAAAGATGTAAAGAAATTTTTCGATGCGTCGTATGAAATATTGACGGAAAACTTTAGTCACGAAGTTCATCTGAATAAGTTTAGAACGATAAAACAGAAGCTTGAAAAACACATGGCTTAGAAGAAAAAAGGTTAATCAAAGAGATTTCGAGCGATTCCGCGAAACAAAAAGGACCGTGAATACATTCACGGTCTTTTTTCGTGTTCATTTATTGATCATCTGAAAAAGCTAAAGAAAAGAAAAACATGCGCCTAAGCTTTACTCGATTTGAAGCGGCATGCCGGTTTATACATGGATCTGGCCGTGCTCATCGGCGGTAGCGAAAGCGGCCCGCACGATGTCATACAGGCAAAATATCATTTCGATGCCCAGTATAATAAAGCCGATGCCCAAAAACCATGTCAGGCTCCAGCCGATGATGCTGCAAAGAAGATAGCATATTCCGGCGAACGCATGCCCCGCATAAAAGCGGTGAATTCCCAGCGTGCCGAAGAAAAAAGCAAGCAGGATATACACTACGCGATTTACGCCTTTGCTTACGGGGACTTCTTTGATGACTGTCGTTTTTTCGATGACGCGTTCTCTTGCGGGTTCCGCCTCGTTTGCTTTTCCTTCTGTGACGGTAACATCCGCGGCTGATTTTTCCGGCGAGGTGGTATCGTTCATTACGGAAGAAGCGACTTCTTCGTTTACCTGTTCAAACTTCCGATTGTTTTCATCCATGGTAACACCCTTTTCTTGTAACGCTCTACGCACAAAATGATTTGCTATGATTAGAATACCATAAGTTATAGATTTAGAAAACTGTTTTCATAAAAGAATAAAACACAAGGAATCTGTTAAGATGTTCTTTTTTATTTTGGATCGGCAAAAACGGGCATCTGTTGTCACAAGGCGGATCCCTCAAATTCTGTCAGCGCTTAGAATGCATGCTCACGTATCAATGCATTAAAATCATACATTACATGCGAAATTTATATAGAGATAGGGGGGGGTAATTAACCTGTAATACATCTATAATACAAATAAGATTTACATATAGAATCATAATTATATGTCAGGATCGCAAAGAGGTATGCCGGACTTGGCAGATGGTGGAAATAGTCACAACTTCCAAGCAAGCGCAAGTTTTTCTGAAAGGAAGTGCTTACTCCAAGACGATAAAGTATGCAAGAAAGAATATCGGGAAATCCCCGAGAAGGTTCATTTTCTATCGGACAGAATGGTGATTCGGAAAGCATGCAGAAAAGCAGAGGAGAAAAACATGAACAAAATCTACAAACTTGTCTGGAGCAAAGTAAAGGGTGCTTGGGTAGTGACATCTGAAATCGCGAAAGGTCACGGGAAATCGGTCGCAAGTCGGCAAAGAAAATCCATCGCGGCCGTCATGGCGGTTCTTGCGTTGGGCTTTATTCCCGGCGCGGCATATGCGGCGATTGACGGAGTGACGACTTTTGTCGAACCGGGCAACCAGAATGTCAAAATCGGCAATGGTATTTCGTTACGGAATAATAACGGCAAAAACGGGGCTGTTGCCATTGGCGATCATGTGCAAATTGATGATTATGTCATGCAGGAAGGCAGCGTTGCCATCGGCAAGAATGCCTTTGTCGAAAACATGTGGGGCAATCAGGAAAAATTTTTCAAATTTAAACAGGAAGATGCGACAAAGTGGGCGAGCAGCATCGCCATCGGGCAGAACGCGTATGCCCGCTCCGGCAGCACCATGATCGGCGACCATAAATACATAGGAAAACTGGGAGATACGGAAGTCGACGGCTCCGATGTGCTAAAAGTAAAATCCAAAAACGTCAACATTAATGCCACGACAATCGGCGCGAACAGCTATAATCAGGGCGCGTTTTCTTCCGTTCTCGGGACGTATTCGATTATTTCAGGGAAATACAATGGCAGTAATTGGTCATCCTATGTTACGCAAAATATGGGAGCCAGTATTGTAGGCTCGCTCAACAGCATCGAATCTGCCAGCTCGTCATCCGGTTTGTCCGGGATTGCCAACAGTGTGGTAGGCATTGCGAACAGAACGAATAACGCGAATGGAGCGCTGATTTTTGGCGCGGGGAATGAAATTGAAAATTCAATAGGTACACTTTCCGGAATAGACGTGTTTACGGGCGGTGGCGATTCCGCCAAGGATTTTGCGGATACGCTTCGCAAGACCGTAAAATCTTCCAATGGCGGTGGCGCCGTTCTTGCTATTGGCGGGGGAAATAAAGCGAATTATGCCAAGGCCTCCCAGCTGATGGGCGTCAATAATACGCTGACCGGCGCGGAAAATGCGACAAGTGATTACAATCTTCTTAACGGTTTCAAAAATGTGGGCACAAACATCAGTCATGTGTCTGTGATCGGTTCAGAAAACCAAGTCAACGATACGAAGAATGCGCTCGTTTTCGGTGATAAAAGAAAATTAACGAAAGCCAACGGCAGCGTTGTCATCGGTGTTTCCGATACCGTTAAAGAAATTAAAGTAGAAGATGTCACCGTGATCGGACATAATGCCCTCGCGACGGGTACAAACGCCGTTGCGATCGGTCATGCCGCGAGCGCCGATTCGTTAAGTACCGTGGCGATCGGTGACGATGCCAGGGTAGCATCGAACACAGCTTTGTCCGGCGGCGTGGCGATTGGCAAGAGCGCGTATGTTCTCAATGGTGTCGGAAGACAGGAAAAATACTTGGGTTTTGGCACAACGAACGATCCGCAACGGTCCGCGACAGGAGTCGCTATCGGCGCCAACTCTTATGCTCGCACGGGCAGTATCCAGATCGGCGCGCATACCTACTTGGGCAAGATGGGCGGCGCCGATATCACGGCCAAAACGAATGGGGAAGGCAACCACATCAACCAGACCACGGTGGGTACAAATACCTTTAATAAAGGTGTTTTCGGCACGATGATCGGCTCCTATTCCATCAGCACCGGCAACTTCACGGGCGCGGGCGGATTCAACAGCCTGAGCTATGGAGGACAAAACTTCGGCTCCACCATCGCCGGCTCTTTGAATACGATCCAGTCCAAGGGGCATAGCGGTTCGGCAGGCATTTCCAACAGCATTGTCGGCCTCGCCAATATGACGGAAAATACGAACGGTACTTTGATTTTCGGCGCGGGAAATAAAGTGACCAATTCGATCAAGAGCATTTCCGGACTTCCCAACGGCGTTACCAGCGGCGCGGCTACGCCGGACGAGTTGATCGAAAAACTCCGCAAAATGACCATTGACAATGAGTCCGGCGGCTCGACCATGGTAGTCGGCGGCGGCAACACCGCGGACTACACCATGGCGTCTCAGATTATGGGCGTCAATAATACTCTCACAGGAACCGAGGATAAGGTAAGCACCTATAACCTCGTGGACGGTTTCAAAAATAAAGCGGAAAATGTCACCCATGTCACGATGATCGGTTCGGATAATGAAGTGAAAGATACAACCGGCGCCGTTCTTCTCGGCGACAAGAGAAAACTGACGGGAGCGGATGGAAGCATCGTTCTCGGTTCGGCGGATGAAAGCGCGGAAACCAACGTCAAAGACGCCACCGTCATCGGACATAACGCCAACACCACCGTCGCGAGCGGCGTAGCTCTCGGGAGCGGTTCTGTAGCGGATCGTGCAGGATTTACGGAAGAGAAAAAAGGCGTATTCAGTGATGTTGACCTGAACAGAAACACGTTTGGCGCAGTTTCTGTCGGGACAAAAGATAAACTTCGTCAGATTATCAATGTCGGAGATGCTACGGAAGATACGGATGCCGTCAATTTACGCCAATTGAAAGCGCTTGATCGGAAGGTAGCGCAAGGCGCGATTCATTACTATTCCGTAACGAGCGACAAAAAAGCGGCCGGCTCCAACTATGACAATGACGGAGCAAAAGCGGCTGACAGCATGGTCATCGGCATCGGTTCAACCTCGGAAGGCATAAACAGTACTGTGATCGGCAACAATAATACGTTGAAAGGCGGTCAAAGAGATCGAGACGGTGTTCTGAGAAATAACAGTATCGTTGCCGGTGAGAACATTGAAGTAGACGGTACACGCAATGCAGTGTTTGCTACCGGCTACACAGATGGTGAGCATAAGCTGACCAAAGTGGCAGGCAAACATAATACAGTCATCGGTGTAGGAAACCTTGTCGGCTATACAGCCAAAGCAGACCCGGAAAATCAATATGAATTTATATATGAAAAAACAGATGTGACCGGCAGTCATGACAATGTAGTCGTCGGCATGACAAATACCGTTAAGGGAAGCAGTGTAGTTCTCGGAACGAGTTCCGAAATCAAGGACGGCGCGACGTTGGCCACTTCTGTAGGGCATGCCAATACGATACAAGGTAGTGAGCAGTATGGTCTTGCTTTGGGAAATAAATTGCTTGTAGAAGGCTATGGAGCCATTGCGGTAGGCACGGAGTCCAAAGCGACAGCGAACGACGCGACAGCAATCGGTACGGAAGCGGTGGCGGAACAAGAGGGCTCTATCGCCTTCGGTCCTATGGCTGAGGCGAAAAACAAATATTCCATCGCCTTCGGCCTATTCGCGACGGCGAAAGCGAGAAGCGGCGTCGCGATCGGATCTTCCAGCCTGGCGGACAGAGAAAAAGGATCCATTGGCTATTTAGCGGGAGAAAACACATCCGAAGTCTGGAAAGCGACGAAGGGCGCGATTTCCGTAGGCAATAAAGGAAAGAAATATACCCGTCAGATCACAGGTGTAGCAGCCGGTACGGAAGACACCGACGCGGTCAACGTAGCGCAACTGAAAGCGGTACAGGAAATCGCGGCGGCCAAGACCACTATCGAGGCGGGCGACAACATTACCGTAGTGCCGGGCACGACGGCAGGCAGCTACAAAATTTCCGCTACCGATACGACGTTGAAGACGGCTGACAACGCGCTTTCTCTCGACGGCAGTAAACTGAGCCTTTCCGTTGAAGATACGGCGGGCAATAAAGTTACAGGCAGTGTAGATCTCAAGACCATTCAGAGTGCGGTGGATACTAACACTACCTACACGATGACAGGGACGGAAAATGCTGCGGACAATACCACGACTATCAGCTTGAAAGGCAGCGATGGCAAAGAGCAGAAAGTCACGGTAGCGACGAAAGATACCAACACTTACACTACCGGCGGCACTTACGACGCGGCGAATAAGAAACTGATATTCACGAGAAATGACAAGCAAACCTATGATGTCGACCTTTCCGGTTTTGTAGGCAACGTGACGGACACGAGAAATACGATTGCGGAAACCGACACCGTAGCCGTAGACGCTACCGATAAAAACGCGGACGGAAGCATCAACTACAAGCTGAACGTCAAGACGGACGGCAAGATCGAAAAAGACAATAAAGGCATTGTCACGGGCGGCACCGTTTACAAGGAAACAAGAATTGAAAAAGACGGTAACTACATCAAAGCCGAAAACACGGCCGGTCAGAACCTGATCGCGTTGGACAAACAGGTAAACGCCAATACGACCAACATCGCCAACTTGAGCAACAGCGTACACGACATGGGTAACCGTGTCGACAGAGTCGGCGCGGGAGCGGCCGCGCTCGCCGCACTCCATCCGCTCGACTTCGATCCGGACGACAAATGGGACTTCGCAGCCGGCTACGGCAATTACAGCGGCGCGAACGCCGTTGCGATCGGCGCGTACTACCGTCCGAATGAAGACACCATGTTCAGCGTCGGCGGCTCGTTCGGCGGCGGAGAAAACATGGTGAACGCGGGCGTTTCCGTCAAGCTCGGACAGGGCAATAACGTATCCACCTCCAAGGTCGCGATGGCGAAAGACATGCTGGATATGCAGAAACGCATGGCGGAAATGGAAGCGCAGATGGCAAGAATGCAGGGCTTCATCGGAGCGCTGACAGGCGCGGATGCGCAAGCCGCCATGTTCCCGGACGTACCGGAAAATCATTGGGCGTATGAATACGTCAAAGGACTTCGCGAACAAGGCATTATCGAAGGCTATCCGGACGGCAACTTTGCCGGAGACCGCGACATGACGCGTTACGAATTCGCCGCCATGCTTTACAGAGCATTGGCGAAAGGCGTCAGCCTGGATGCCCGCGCGGTGCAGGAATTCGCTCCCGAACTGGCGCGAATCCGCGTCGATGTCATCACGAAAGACGATGACGGACAACCGGTCATCGAACGCGTCCGTGTGAATGAAGAAAAGCAAGCGAAATAAAACGAAACAAAACTTCATGATCGGCATAGTTAACGAAAGAAAACCCCAAGGCTGCGCAGCCTTGGGGTTTTTGCTATGGCAACATGACAAGTCGGGAGATTTTATGGCATGATCTCGCGCATACCGTAAGCGGGCGCCTGCCCATAGGAAAATAAAAAGAACCCGCTCAGTCGGCCGGCCCCGTTCGCCAGAAAAAGCGTCAGCGGCGCGTACGGAAAAAGAGAAGTCGGATTTCACGTATTGTAAAAAAATAAACAACTGCGCCGATCAAATTTTACGAGTACAGAGACAAATCAATAAGAAAAAAATAAAATAGGGGGATAACATTAAGGCGAGAAGTACCCGTTATTATCTTTTTATTATAATCAGGAAAGGGATGTACTTATGAACAGAGTATACGAAGTCATTTGGAACAAGAGTAAAAACAGTTGTTCCGTGGTATCGGAAATGGCGAAAAATCGCGGCAAAACTTCCGGTTACCGCAACAAAGCGGTGCTGGCCGCGATGATCTTGTCTTTGTTGTCCGCGGGCGGTCTCGCCTACGCGGAAGATCCCGCGACGCCGCCGGCGGCACCGGATAAAAAAATTCCCTACTTCTCGGTTAATGCCAATAACAGCGCCAAACCCGCGGGGACGAACTGGGAAAGTGACGGCGCCAAAGGTGCCGCTTCGATAGCGGTCGGACCGTCTGCAGGCGCGCAGGGAGATTTCTCGGCGGCGGTAGGGCCCTGGGCTAAAACGGACGGCGAATACGCGAACGCCTTCGGCGTGATGACCAATGCGGCGGGAGAATATGCTACGGCGGTAGGACCCTATGCAAAAGCGGTCGGCGATTATACCTTGGCGGCGGGAAAAGGTGCAAAGTCAACTGCAAAAGGCGCAGCCGCTTTCGGCGCATCTGCGCAAGCGGTCGGTGATCAGTCGAGCGCTTTCGGCGGGGCGGCCAATGCGAGCGGAAGGGATGCGATAGCGGCAGGAAGCAATACCGTTGCCGGCGCCGCGAATGCATCTGCTTTCGGTGCCGCTGCCAACGCGACGGGAGAATCTGCTACGGCAGTGGGCGCCTTTGCTGATGCGAGCGGTGAACTTTCCTTGGCGGCGGGCGACAAGGCAAAGGCAAGCGAAATAGGCGCTTCCGCTTTCGGTACAAAGGCGGAAGCAAGCGCGAATCGGGCGACAGCATTAGGATACATGGCAAAAGCAGAGGGCGTTTATTCCTTGGCGGCAGGGTACGGTTCGAGTGCCACCGGAGAAGCTGCGTATGCTTTCGGTGTGGATTCTAAGGCAGACGGCGGAGATGCGATCGCCATCGGATCCGCATCGGAAGCGCAAAAAGACGGTGGCATCGCCATCGGATCAACGGCAATAGCGACACAAGAGTTCGGCGTCGCACTCGGCGCGGGCAGCATAGCCGATAGAGATGCGGGAGTAAGCGGTTATTTGGCGGGAGATGACACATCGGAAGCATGGCAGGCCACAGTAGCGGCGGTTGCCGTCGGCAATGAAGAGGAAGGATTTACCCGCCAGATTACGGGCGTCGCCGCCGGCACGAAAGATACCGACGCGGTGAACGTAGTCCAGCTGAAAAAATTGGAAAGCAATGTAAACGAACAAATGACCGGTTTAGATACCCGCATCACAACGAACACGGAAAACATTACCGTTTTGAACGGACGGGTCGATCAGCTGGATACGAGAGTCGACAGAATCGGCGCGGGCGCGGCGGCTTTGGCGGGACTTCATCCCTTGGATTATGATCCCGAAAATAAATGGGACTTCGCCGCAAGCTATGGCAACTACAACGGAGCGAACGCGGTAGCCATCGGCGCATTCTATCGGCCGACCGCAAACAGAATGTTCAGCGTCGGCGGATCGTTCGGCGGCGGTGAAAACATGCTCAACGTCGGCTTCTCCATGAAAGTGGGAAGCGGCAACGAGTACACGGAACTTTCCCGCTCCGAAATGGCGCAGAAACTGGACGCGCAAGATGAAGAAATTCGGAACATGAAAGCCGAGATGCAGGAAATCCTGCGTCAGCTTGAAACGCTTCAAGCGTAGTCCGGAAAATAAAAAAGCCTGCGGAAAGAATATTCTTTTCACGACAGAAAAAAGGTCACGGCGCATGCCGTGGCCTTTTAGCGTGGGAAAATTTACTTGTTCAGACGTGTCGGCGCAGCACGAAAGCCGCGCCCGTTTCTCGGCAATCGCCCGCGGCACGGACGGAAAGCGCGGGAACGAAAAAGCGTTACGCGTCAGCGTGAAAAATGTTCTCGCGGTGCGGCCGCATTATTTCATTTTTCAAGGCGCGTCATTTTTTCGGGGCACAAGAGAGCGCCTTGACTTTGGTAAGAATAAAGTTACATTTCCCTTGATTTGTAAAGTTGTCGCAAAGAATAATAAAATTCTGTTTAGAATAACATTTATTTTTGCCGGATTCACTGACATTTTTGCAGGAGATGCCCATAATCAGCGCATGACTATGACAAAACGACGCTTTATAGGTGAGAAGCGCACGGATACTTATGATATATTTGCTACAAATACACATATAATATATAATAAATTCGATATTAAAGAATTAAGGGCGAATTGCCAAGTTTTCGATTGTGAGTAATTGTTTATTTGGGGAGGTAAAGTATGAACAAGGTTTATAAGTTGATCTGGAGCAAGGTCAAAAACTGCTGGGTCGTGACTTCAGAAATGGCGAAAGGGCATGGGAAAAATAAATCCCGCGTTCAAAACGGCCTGCTTGCCGCATTTGTGACGGCTGCGCTTTTGGCGGGAGGCGTGACAGATGTACAGGCGCTGACGCAACAGGAAAAAGAGGAAGTCGCCCAATATTTGCTTGATAAGATTGCCCACGGCGGAGAAATCCCCGGTGTGGACGCGGCGTACGGGCCCACGAACTTTCCTGATGCGATTACGAATGGTATTTACTACTATTCCGACATTTCGAATAAAATTGGCGAGAAGCTGAAAGAAGACGGACTGACGCTCCGGTATTTTGCCGTACGTCCGGACTATATTGAACCGTCTCGTGACTATCTGAACCGCTATGCCGACTCCAAATGGACCAACGTCGATAACGACGGGGCATTCGGCGCGCACTCCATGGCGCTCGGCTATCGTGCGTTTTCGGAAGCCAAACACGGTGTCGCCATCGGCCGCGAGGCCTTGGCCGGAGGATACAATCGGGACAACAGTTACGGCGGTGACGGCGATGTTGCCATCGGTAATATGGCTTGGGCGCTGGGGGATAAAGCGGTCTCCATCGGAGACAAAGCGCTCTCCGCCGACAAGAGCATTGCCATTGGGATTCAAGCCGAAGCCGGCGCGAATAAAAATGATCCGAACTCGATCCAACGTGACCCGCAAACGAACCTGCCCTACGTTGTCAGCGATATCGCGAAAATGAACTCGGCTATCGCCATCGGGCGTGATACCAAGGCGTGGGGGCATCAATCCGTCTCCATCGGCGGGAGCGCCAAAGCCACGGGAAAATATGCCTTGAGCTTTGGGAACTCGGCGGAAGCGTCGGCGATGGACTCCTTCGCCTTCGGTAATTATGCAAGTGCCAAAGGGATTGGTGCGATTGCCATCGGCAGTAACTACGATCAGTCGAGCGATGCGGCGAAGGCGTACAGCGGTGACACGATTGCCATCGGTCGCGGCTCGGTTGCCGGCGATGAAAATGACACAACAACGGCGTATAATACCGTTGCCATTGGTGTCAATGCGAAAGCGAAACCGGATTATACGTATAAAAAAGTTAAAGATGCTGTTCTCATCGGTGCCAACACAAAAGTAAAAGAAGAACGGGGAACGGCTGTCGGTGCGAATGCGTATGTCGACGGAGTCAGCGGGGCGGCATTCGGTGATAACGCGTCGGTTGTTGCCACTGAAGGACTGGCCATCGGTAAAAATGCAAAGATCGCATACAACTCGGCTCAATCCATTGCGATCGGTAGCGGCGCGGAAGTGAAAAACGAAAATGCTAAACCTTCGGAACGGGCGGTTGCCGTCGGAACAGGTGCTGCGGTCGGCGGTAATTCATCCGACGCGATTGCCATCGGCACCGGCGCGAAAACGCAAGAGGGAGCGAAAGGCAGTATCGTCATCGGTAAAGGTTCCGTTGTCAAAGGCTATGACAGCGTGGCCATCGGTACGAATGCGTCCACTCAATGGTATAACTCAGTCGCCATCGGTAACGGCGCGCAAGCGATATCGAGTGACGGTATCGCTTTGGGCAGCGGGAGCAAGGCAACAGTTTATCCAGGCAATAAGGGATATGATCCGTATATAGGCAGAAGCACTATCGACGCGAACCCCGGCGCGGCATGGCTGGCCACGAAAGCGGCGCTTTCTGTCGGTGACGTAGGAAACAATATTACCCGTCAAATCACGAGCGTAGCCGCAGGGAGCAATGACACTGATGCCGTAAACGTAGCGCAGCTGAAAAAGATGCGTACCTATACGGATACGAAGATGAACGCTTGGGTTCTGAAAGCCACTTCCGACAAAGGCGCGGCAGCGGAAGGGAAAAAGATTAACAATACGGATAATGCCGTTACCTTTGACGCGGAAACAAATCAGGGACTTACCGTCACGAGAACCGGCGCGACGATCAAGTACGGTGTGGATAGAGTAAAATTAGCGAACTACATCACCGGCAGCGTCATTGAAAATATCAATGGCGGCGGTATGCCCATCATCAACATTGCCGCGAAATTTGGCGTCACTGACGGAACCAACACGAAAGCCGTCAACCTCGGAAGAGGCCAAAACAACAATGTCACATTCCAAGGCAAAGACGGTGAAACCGTTGTGACCGTCGGCGGAGCGAATGATGCTCCAACCGTCACCGTAGGCTTGGCAGAAGCGTTCAAAAATAAAGTAACGACGAATACAACTGCCATTGACGGCTTGAAGACAAAAGTTTCTACCAACGAAACGAACATCACCAAACTGCAAAAAGGCTGGACGCTTTCCGTTGCACGTGGTGATGATTCTGCAACGGATAATGAAGCCACCGTGGAAGGCACGAGCAAAAAAATAGACGCCGGCGACAAAGTAACACTTAAAGCCGGAAGAGGCGTTAAGCTGAAACAGGACGGCACCAATGTTCAGATCGGCTTGAAATTCATCGACATGGATCCGGCGGGATGGCCCTTTAATGACGCGAAGGCGACCGGCGGCGGATCCTTGGCGGTCGGCCAAAACAGCGTCGCAAAAGGACATCAGGCGACGGCTGTCGGTTTTGATACAAAGTCCGATGAATACGGTGTTGCTCTCGGTGCAGCGTCTGAAGCCGGCAAGAGCGCGGTAGCTATCGGTAATAATGCGCTTGCCAGTGGAGACGGCTCCATCGCGATTGGCACGTCAAAGCAGAAAGTAGAAGGATACCCGGATAAGGGATTACGCAAAGTCGACAGTGAAGATGCGATCGCTATCGGTACGGAAACCGCCGTTGACGGATCGTCCAAAAATGCGATGGCGGTCGGTCCTTACGCGGACATAGCAAACTCTAACTTCTCTACCGCATTGGGTAACTCCGCGAAAGTGAAAGATGCGGCGTATGGGACCGCTTTGGGTAATTTCTCGCGAGTAGAAAACGCGGCGTTTGGAACCGCATTGGGCAATAATGCTGCAGTTATCGACGCGCAAGGGGGCGTAGCCATCGGCGCTCATTCGGTCGCGAACCGCAACGGTTTCATGCCGGGGTATAACCCGACCGGAGAACAGTGGAGCAATTTCTCGGATTACCTGGAAAAGACAGGACAAACGGATGCCTATAACCAGGCAGCAGCAGAATTGCAGGCCGCTCAACAGGCATTGCAAGCAGATGAAGATAATCCAGAACTGCAAACCAAATTTAACGAAGCGAAGTCGAAATGGAATAAAATCTTTGGTACTTGGGCAGGTTCGCAAGGCGCGGTTTCTATCGGTGATGAACAAGCAGGATTTACCCGCCAGTTGACAGGAGTAGCGGCGGGTACGCAAGACACCGATGCGGTGAACGTGGCACAGTTGAAGGCGTTGAAAGGCAAAGTCACGGGTAATGAAGGAGACATCACAACCCTGCAAAAAGGCTGGACATTGGCAGATGCTAAGGCGGGCACGAAAGTCGTCAAAGCTGAAGACACCGTCAAAGTCACGGGCGATGACTACATTACGGCTACCGTGGATCCTGACGGACTGAAGCTCGGCATGGACACCACTAAGCTGAACTCGCAAATCGATAACCGGATCGACACAAGTACCACCGTCGCAAACAAGATGAACTCTTGGGTTCTGAAAGCGGCGACAACGGATAAAGATCCGGCTGCAAAGGGTCAAATTATTGACAATACCAACAATGTTGCGACCTTTGATGTGGAAAAAGATCAGGGACTTACCGTCAAGCGAGAAGGCGCGACCATCAAGTACGGTGTGAATAACGCTCAACTGGTGAAAAATATCAATAACGGCGGCGAGGAAATCACCAATATTTCCGCGAACTTCTCGATTAGCGGTGCAGATGCTACGACTAAAAAGGAATTGACCCTGAGCAAGACATCCGCGCCGAACATCCAATTCCTCGGCACGGCGGGTGAAACCACCGTCAAGGTCGAGGGCAGTGAGATGGCTCCGACCGTTAAGGTAGGCTTGGATCCGAAGTTCAAGAAACAGGTAACGGATAACACTGAAAACATCAGCAAGAACGCTGAGAACATCGGTAAGAACACTGAAGCCATCGGTAAGAACACCGAAAACATCGGTAAGAATACTGAAGCCATCGGTAAGAACACCGAAAACATCGGTAAGAACACTGAAGCCATCGGTAAGAACACTGAAGCCATCGGTAAGAACACCGAAAACATCGGTAAGAATACTGAAGCCATCGGTAAGAACACTGAAGCCATCGGTAAGAACACCGAAAACATCAGTAAGAACACCGAAAACATCAGCAAGAACACTGAGAACATCAGAAAGAACACTGAGAACATCAGCAAAAACACTGAGAACATCAGTAAGAACACTGAGAACATCAGCAAGAACACTGAGAACATCAGCAAAAACACTGAGAACATCAGTAAGAACACTGAGAACATCAGTAAGAACACTGAGAATATCAGCAAGAACACTGAAAACATCGGTAAGAACGCTGAGAACATCGGTAAGAACACCGAAAACATCGGTAAGAACGCCGATGCGATTGCCGAAAACAAAACTGAAATTTCCAAGAAGATGACCTCGTGGAACTTGAAAGCCGAAGGCGTTGATGGGGAAGCGGAAATCACAAACGACGGTACTGTGACCTTTGGTGTAGTGGAAAAAGGTAAGGGACTTACCGTAGAAAGAAAAGGCTCGACCATCAAGTACGGCATTAATGGTGAGAAGATCGATATTTCCAAAAACGCGACTGTCAATGAGCTTAAAGATGAAATTGAAAAGAGCAAGGTCACGGTCAAAGCAGGAGATGACAATATTTCCGTTAAGAAAGCGGACGGCAAAAACGAATACACGCTCACTCTCGCGGAAGACCTCAAAGGCTTGAAATCAATTTCCACCAAGACCGTCAACGCAACGACCGTCAACGCAAGCGGCAAGGTCACTGTCGGCGATAACGTAACGATCAACAACGAAGGTCTTACCGTCAAAGAAGGCCCGTCTGTCACCACGAAAGGCATTGACGCGGGCAACAAGGCGATCGCCAACGTGGCGGACGGCAAAGCGGATACTGATGCGGTCAATGTAAGACAGCTCAATGCGATTGCGAACCGGAGCGATCAAAACATCGCCATTCTCGGCGGCAAAGTGAGTGAACTGGACGGCCGTATCGACAGAGTCGGCGCGGGAGCCGCGGCGCTCGCCGCCCTCCATCCGCTCGACTTCGATCCGGATGACAAATGGGACTTCGCGGCCGGCTACGGCAACTACAGCGGCGCGAACGCCGTCGCGATCGGCGCGTACTACCGTCCGAATGAAGACACGATGTTCAGCGTCGGCGGTTCGTTCGGCGGCGGAGAAAACATGGTGAACGCGGGCGTTTCCGTGAAACTCGGACAGGGTAACAACGTCACGACCTCCAAAATCGCTATGGCGAAAGAGATCAAAGATCTCCGCGCCGAAGTCGAAGTATTGCGACAGGCGATTGTCGGCGTCGGTCAGGGACAGGAACTTGATCCGATGAAGATGAAACTCTTCCCGGACATCGAGAAAAACCACTGGGCCTATGAAGCGGTCGAAGAACTCGCGAAACAGGGATTGCTGGAAGGTTATCCGGACGGCACCTTCGGCGGCGATCGCATGATGACCCGCTATGAATTCGCGGAAGTCGTTTACCGAGCCATGCAAAAAGGCCTCAAGGTAAACGAAAGACTGATTCAGGAATTCGAACCGGAATTGGAACGTTTCCGTATTGATGTCATCTCCCAAGACAAAGACGGAAATCCGGTCATCGAAAGAGTCCGCGCCAATCAGCAGAAAGCCAACTGAAACTTCATAAAACGGCACGATCGATGAACCAAGAAAAAGCCGAGGCGATAAGCCTCGGCTTTTTTCATGCGTTGCGTCGAGACATAAAACGCAAACCGTCATACACCGTCAGCCGGATGAAAGAAATCACTCACGGCAAAATCGCGCCGCTTCGAGTCGGAAACGGAAGCGCGACGAAACCGGTAAGCATGAGCAAAACATGAAAATTTGATAAAAAAGGAGAAAATAATAAAAAAATATAAGCGCGCGTGTCAAAAAAATAAAATAGAGCGATCGCGCGAAAATGAAATTGCATCGCAAAACGGATGAAAAGCATGGAAACGGGAGGAATGGTCAAAAACGAACCTGTGACAAATAAAGAATCCGGCGAATAAAGTAATTTACATGGAAACAAAGAAATAGAACGACTAAACGACAAGCAGATCCATTTGACTTGGCGAAAATGATTAGCCGGTGATAAAACTTTATTTAATTACAGATTGTGTTAAAATGACATAAAGGACAGTTAATAGAAACAATAAAGTTATTTTATTTTGATGTGGTGTTTCGGTGTTAAAAAGAAAAGGAGCGTATGTATGAACAAAATTTACAAACTTGTCTGGAGCAAAGTAAGAAGCGCCTGGGTGGTGACTTCTGAAATCGCCAAAGGACACGGGAAAGATTCCTCGTCCGGAAGAAACAGAAAACTGTTGCGGTCCGGAGTCGTCATGGCGCTACTGGGCGGCTTCATGACCGCGGGCATTTCCCCCGTTGCCGCTGAATTGACGCAGGATCAGCAGGCTGTGTATGACGCTGTCATGGCAAATCTCGTAAAAAAGATGAATATCAGGTTAAACGACAACAACATTGTAGCCGGTCGGGATATAGAGGTTTATGGCGGCCATAACGCGGTATTTGGCACGGATTACATGAACGGGGATAATAAGCTGACCAAAGTGGCTGGCAATAATAATACCGTCATCGGCGTAGGAAACCTTGTCGGTTATACAGCGATACTCGATGAGACGGATAATAAGACATGGATTTATAAGAAGAGAAATTTCAGAGAGGACCAGAACGTAGCCGTCGGTATGAACAATACGGTTAACGGGGGCGGCATTGCCATCGGAACCAGCTCGGAAGTAAAGTCGTTAGGCACCTCCGTCGGACATGGCAATGAGATCATCAGCCAAGCTGATTATGGTCTCGCTTTAGGCAACTACCTGAAGGTGGACGGTGATCGGGCGATTGCCGTTGGCTCGGAATCAAAAGCGACAGCGAGTCGGGCGACAGCGATTGGACAGGAAGCCATGGCCAAAGCGAATTATACGACGGCGATCGGACAGGAAGTTATTGCAGAAGAAGCGGGTTCAGTCGCTATTGGAATGGAAACTAAAGCAATAACCATAAACGGAGTGGCGCTCGGTTCATACAGCGTTGCCGACAGGGCAAAGGGCGCCATCGGCTATTTAGCGGGAGATAAGACATCAAAAGCTTGGAAATCCAATGTAGGAGCTCTCTCTATCGGTGGCGGAGAATATGATGTTACCCGCCAGATCACAGGCGTCTCTGCAGGCAGTGAAGACACCGACGCGGTCAACGTAGCCCAGTTGAAAGCATTGAATACTAAAGTGAACAACGGCGCGATTCATTATTTCTCCGTAAAATCGGATGACAGCGCAAATCCCGACGGAACGAACTGGAAGAACGACGGCGCGACGGGTGAAGACGCGATCGCGATCGGGAAAAAAGCCGTGTCGGAAGGAGATGGTTCCATTGCCATCGGCAGAGGGTCGAAGGTCTTTAATGTCAATCAAAATCTTGGAATGGCCATCGGTGATGAGGCTGAGTCTTCCTTCGGAAGTATCGTGATCGGGAAAGGCGCCAAAGACTATGATACCGATCCGAAAAACGGCGCCTTCGGTGTTTATATCGGAAGAGAAGCAAAAAGTTTCGGCGGCTCGTCACAGACTGTTATCGGTAATTACGGACAGGCGAAAGGAGAAGACTCGACCGCGATCGGGACTCGCGCACAGGCTCTTGGCGGAGAATCTCTGGCAGTCGGGTCGAGTGCAAAATCATTGGGTCAGGGGGCTGCATCTTTCGGTACGGACAGCATCGCCGAATTTGATGACTCTACCGCGCTCGGTTCTTATGCCAATGGACGGGGAAATCGATCGGTTGCCTCCGGAAACAAAAGTGTTGCGGCGGGACATAATTCAGTCGCCATCGGATACCAAACCTTTGCCTATAACGGATTTATAGGTGAAGATGAGTATAAAGCGCTTTCTCCGGAAGAACAGAAAAAATACTTTGAAGCCAGCGGAATGAACGCCTATTTCCTGAAAGATGCGGCCGACGGAAACGATGCAAAGAAAATAGGAGACACCTATTTAAATACAGCTGTCGGTTCTTATTCCAGAGCGTATAAGCAAGGCACCACGCTCGGCGGAATGACATCTGCGCAAGAAGAAGGAACGGCGATAGGTACGTATGCCAAAGCATATAAGAAAGGCGCGGCAAGTCTCGGCTACAAGGCACAGAGCAATGCAGAAAACGGAGTAGCCCTCGGCGCATACTCTTTCGCAGACCGTGAAAAAGGAGAAATAGGCTATGCTTTAGGCGCCGACAACAGCACACTGGAAAAAGTGCTGGAAATCACCGGACAAAAAGCAAAATATGACGAACTTACGGGCAAGATTGATCCTTTGAAAGATGAACATAACGGACTGTTGAAGGCCTATCAAGACGCACCGGCTAAGTCAGCAGAAGAAACAACGGCGAAACAAAAATTAGATGAATGGAAAGCCGCGCATCCGGATTTCCTCCCTGCCGTAAAAGAAAAACAACAGATGATTGCCGCTTGGCAATCGGGTAATGGAGCGGTATCTGTAGGAACTGCAGATGCAAGCCGTCAGATTACCAATGTAGCCGCCGGCACGCAAGACACCGACGCGGTGAACGTCGCGCAGCTGAAAGCACTGAACACCAAAGTGGACCAAGGCGCGATTCATTACTATTCCGTAACGAGTGACAAAAAAGCGGCCGGCTCCAACTATGACAATGACGGAGCGAAAGCGGATGACAGCATGGTCATCGGCATCGGTTCGACCTCGGAAGTCATAAACAGCACCGTAATCGGCAACAATAATACATTGAAAAATACATTGAAAGTCGGTCAAATAGATCGAGACGGTGTTATGAGAAATAACAGTATCGTTGCCGGTGAGAACATTGAAGTAGACGGTACACGCAATGCAGTGTTTGCTACCGACTACAAAGAGGGTGAGCATAAGCTGACCAAAGTGGCGGGCAAACATAATACGGTCATCGGTGTAGGAAACCTTGTCGGCTATACAGCCAAAGCAGACCCGAACAATCGAAATGAATTTATATATGAAAAAATAGATGTGGCCAGCAGTCATGCCAATGTGGTCGTCGGTATGACAAATACCGTTAAGGGAAGCAGTGTGGTTGTCGGAATGAATTCCGAAATCAAGGACGGCGCGCAGCTGGGCACTTCTGTCGGACATGCCAATACGATACAAGGTAGTGAGGAGTATGGTCTTGCTTTGGGAAATAAATTGCTTGTAGAAGGCTATGGAGCCATTGCGGTAGGCACAGAGTCCAAAGCGACAGCGAACGACGCGACAGCAATCGGCACGGAAGCGGTGGCGGAACAAGCGGGATCCATCGCCTTCGGTCATGAGGCTGAGGCGAAAAACGAATATTCCATCGCCTTCGGCCTATTTGCGAAAGCGAAAGCGAGAAGCGGCGTCGCGATCGGCTCTTCCAGCCTGGCGGACAGAGAAAGAGGATCCATTGGCTATTTAGCGGGAGAAAACACATCCGAAGTCTGGAAAGCGACGAAGGGCGCGATTTCCGTAGGCAATAAGGAAAAGAAACATACCCGTCAAATCACAGGTGTAGCAGCCGGTACGGAAGACACCGACGCGGTGAACGTGGCCCAGTTGAAAGCATTGAATACTAAAGTGGACCAAGGTGCGATTCACTACGTATCTGTTACTCCTATCGACAAAGCGCAGACAGCGGATTCCAACTATTTCAATGACGGCGCGAAGGGCGACGGCGGTATCGCTATCGGTCAAAACGCCGCAAGTCAGGGGCGCGGCATTGCAATAGGCTACAAGTCTAACGCAACGCCGAAAGAAGGAGCGACGCTGAATCTTAATTCTTTCGAAGGTATTGCAATCGGTCAAGAAGCACATATGGAAGTCCCCGGCGGCATTGCGCTCGGACTTCGCTCGAAAGTGGAAGGTACATTAAATACGCAAGATGGCAATGTCAATGAACAGGGAACAGTCGCTTTAGGCACAGATGCCTATGCGAAAGGCAACGGAGCGGCGGCCTTCGGGTGGCTAGCAAAGGGCATCGGCGAAGGTGCCATGGCATTCGGTCAGGAAACAAAAGCCGGCATGGCGGGCGCTGCATTCGGCGGACATGCCAATGCGGCGGCAGGCGCTGTGGCAATGGGCTGGCAGGCGAATGCCCATAATTCGTGGGCAACGTCTATCGGCACAAGCAGTGATGCCAAGGGAGAATCTTCGACCGCACTCGGCGGCGCAACTACTGCGATAGAAGAAGGTAGCGTTGCTTTAGGCGCTAAAGCTGTGGCGAACACGAAAGCAGGCGCAGTCGGCTACATCGCGACAGGCGGCAGTGCGACCTTTGAAGAAGCTCTAGCAACGCTGGATAAAAAGGAAGACTATGACAAGTGGACCGCTACGGTCAATGCCTCAAAAGCGGAATACGATAACTTAACGAAGGCGTTTAACGATGCTCCTAAAGGTAAAAAAGACGAAGCGAAACAAGCTCTTGATGAATGGAAAAAAGAACATGCGGACTTCGTAGAAGCTTTGACGGAGAAGGAGAAACTCGAAGCGACATGGAAAGCAACCGAAGCGGCAGTCAGTGTAGGCGCGGACGCAGACAATAAGGCAGGAAACAGAGTTATTAAGAGCCGCCAGATTACCAATGTAGCCGCTGGCACGGCTGACACCGACGCGGTGAATGTGGCGCAGCTAAAAGCACTCGCCACGGCGCCGATGAATTTCTACTTCGGTGGTAAGAAAAATGATAAAGGTGTCTACACGCCGGGGACGACAAACTGGAGCATGTCGCTCAATGAATTCCGCATGGATTTCGGCGACGGTCTGAAAGCGGAACAAGTGACCGACCAAGACGGCAAGAAATACACACTCGTTACGCTCAATAAAGACAGCTTGAAAAATGATCCTGCTTTCAAAGGTGACACAGGCGAAAAAGGCGCGGACGGTAAGTCGGCTTATGAAGTCTGGAAAGGCTTGGACGGCAACGACGGTAAGAGTGAACAAGAATTCATTAACTCCTTGAAGGGTAAAGACGGTCAAGACGGCGCCAAAGGCGCTGACGGCAAATCCGCCTACGACATCTGGAAAGAAAAGCCGGGCAACGACGGTAAATCCGAAGACGACTTCATGAAATCCTTGAAAGGCGACAAAGGCGACAAAGGTGAAGACGGCGCTGACGGCACGAACGGTGCAGACGGCAAGTCGGCTTATGACACCTGGAAAGAACAGCCGGGCAATGAAGACAAGACAGAAAAAGACTTCCTTGACGGTTTGAAAGGCGACAAGGGCGATAAAGGTGAAGACGGCGCTGACGGTACGAACGGTGCAGACGGCAAGTCGGCTTATGAAGTTTGGAAAGATCACACAGAAGATGACGGCACTCAACCGAACAAGGACAAATCGGAAAAAGACTTCCTTGATTCCTTGAAAGGTAAAGACGGTGCGGACGGTGCCGGTGGTACGGACTTTACGGTGACGGCGGACGGCCCGAAAGCGGACTCCGAGTTTAAAGTTGACGCGGATCATGCGCAACTGAACATCGTCGGTGACAAGACGAATATCACCACGTCGATTGAAGCTGACAACACCGTAAAAGTGGCGTTGAACAAAGACATCAAGGTGGACTCCGTAGAAGTCGGCAGCAAAGACGGCAAGCCGGGCGTGAAGATTGACGGCGACGGCATCAACATGAACGGCAAGAAGATTGAAAACCTGGCACCGGGTACGGCGGCCAATGACGCGGCGACAGTCGGTCAGCTCCATGAAGTACGGGATGAAAGCCGCGAAGGCGATGCGATGAACGCGGCGCTCGCGGCGCTCAAACCGCTCGATTTCGACCCGTACAACCGCAGTCAGGTCATGGCCGGCGTATCGACTTACAAGGGTAAACAGGCGGTCGCGGTCGGCTTGGCGCACTACTCGAACGAAGACACGCTCGTACATGCGGGTATCGCGTACGGCGGCAGTTCGGATCTGATGGCGAACGCGGGCATCAGCTGGCGCTTTGGCGACAAGGACGATCGCGACGCGAAAGCGGAACGTGATGCGCGCTTGCCGCAGTATGCGGATGGTCCGATCAGCTCCGTCTATGTGATGCAGGATGAAATGGCGGCATTGCGAGCGGAAAATCAGGAACTTAAGCAACAGGTGGAAATGCTCATGAAGCATGCCGGTCTGAAAGCGTAAACGATCAGCGATGCAGGCAGCAAAATAAAGAATCATCACCGAAAGGGAGATTCTTTCGAAACAGAAAAAGGTCACGGCGTATAAGCGCCGTGACCTTTTTCGCATGAAGAAATGTGTTGACCCGTGGCGTACCGGCAGGATCAGTTGCTCCGCGTGCGAAAAGAGATAAATGACATCGGGAAACAAATGTATAAAAATAAAAATAATGACGCATCGTATCTATTTGCTTTCGCCTGTCAGCGGTCGTGTCCGAAGCAATCAGTGATAGCGAAAGGCGAGGGAGTGAAAATAAAAGAGACGGGCAGAGCGTTTTGATTTATATACGGTTAAAAAGCAAGATGGCAGCAGCGGCTTGTTATGGCAATTACTTCATTGAGCGATTTTTTTCTGAGGGCAAAATTTTCGTATTATCCGAGAAAGAACAGGTAGGATTATTTTTCCGCGCCGAAAAGTGCCCGCACGCGTGCGCTAACGTGTATAATGAATGAAAAGTGACGAAATCAGATGATGGAGGCAAGGGATGAATGAAAAGGCGGCGCGAGCGTATCGCGCGTTTTTGGAAGCGTACGGATTGGATTTGCAAGCGCTCGGAATGGAAAAAACGCCGACGCGGGTAGCGGAACTGTATGAGGTGTTGTTGGCCGGCGTCGGGCGAGGAAGCAAAGAGATTTGGGGCGAAGTTTTCGCGTCGGATTACCACGGACTTTTGACGGTGACGGGCTTGCGTTTTCATTCGCTTTGCGAGCATCATATGCTGCCGTTTTTCGGCACGGCGGATATTATTTACGATCCGCGCGAAGGCATGGTGGCGGGCCTTTCCAAAATGGAAAAATTGGTGCAGATGTTGTCGCGTCGTCCGCAGTTGCAGGAACGGTTGACGGAAGAAATCGCCCGCGCGGTGATGGACGATCTGCGCGCGCGGGGCGTATTCGTCCGCGTTAGCGCGGCGCATTTGTGTATGACGATGAAGGGCGACAGTTCGCCCGATACTAAGATTACGACGGTGCGCGGCTTGGGCACATTGGCGCCGGGCGGTCAAAATGAAGCGCGCGTTTTGGCGCTTTTGGGAGGAACGGATGGCGGAACAACGGACGTATGTACTGAAGAATAATCGCAGCTGGACGCTCGGCGACGCGACACAGGTGATGGGGATCTTGAATTTGACGCCGGATTCATTTTCCGACGGCGGGCAATGGTTCGATTTGGATCGGGCGCTGGCGCATGTGACGGAAATGGAAGAAGCGGGCGCGGATCTGATCGATATCGGCGGCGAATCATCGCACCCGGGTTTCGTGCCGGTGGGCGCGGATGAAGAGATCGCGCGCTTGGAGCCGCTTCTCGCGCCGGTGTTGGCGCGCGCGACGGTGCCGACGTCGATTGACACGTTCAAGGCGAAAACGGCGGATTGGGCGTTGCGTCAAGGCGTGGATATGATCAATGATATTTGGGGATTGCAGTACGATCCGGAAATGGCGGCGGTGGCGGCGTACCACCAATGTCCGATGATCGTGATGCATAACCAAGACGGCACGGACTATGAAGGCGATATTCTGGATGCGATGACGGAATTTTTTGAACATTCGCTGAGTCTCGCGCAAAACGCGGGCGTGAAAGAAGAAAATATGATTCTCGATCCGGGCATCGGCTTCGGCAAGACGGCACTCCAAAATATGGAAGTGCTGCGCCGTTTACCGGAACTGATCGAACGGTTACCGTATCCGTGGCTTTTGGGCACGAGCCGCAAAGGTTTCATCGGCCAGGCGCTGGATTTGCCGGTGACGGAACGGATGGAAGGCACGGCGGCGACCTGCCTTTACGGACAAATGGCGGGGTGCAAGATTTTGCGCGTGCATGATGTGGCGCCGATCGTGCGCATGACGAAGATGATGGACATGATTACAGGGAAGCGACCGTATGGATCAAATTGAAATTAAAGGCATCGTGGCATTCGGCTACCACGGCGTGTTGCCGCAGGAACGGGAACTCGGCCAGCGTTTTTATGCCGATATTACGCTCGAAACGGATATGACGGCGATCGGACGGAGCGACGAGATCGCGGACGGCGTGAATTACGCGGAGGTGTATCAGACAGCGCAGAAGATTTTGACGGGCGCGCCGGTCAACACTTTGGAAGCGCTGGTGACGAACATCAACGCGGCGATTTTACGCGCGTATCCTTTGGTCAGCGCGGTCACGACGACGGTGTACAAGCCGTCGGCGCCGGTGCCGGGACCGCTGACGCATGTGGCGGTGACGCGGCGGGAGGAACGATGAGCCGGTACTATGTCGCGCTCGGTTCCAATATGGGCGATCGTCTGGCGTATTTGCGCGCGGCGTTGCGCGAACTGAAGGAAAGCGGCGCGACGGTGGTGCGCGCCTCGGCGGTCTACGAGACGCCGCCATGGGGCAAGACGGATCAACCGGCGTTTTTGAATGCGGTGGCGTTGGTGGAGAGCGATCTCGCGCCGGTGGATTTTTTGGCGTTGTTGCAGACGATTGAAGCGGCTAACGAGCGCACACGCGAGGTGCATTGGGGCCCGCGCACGTTGGATTTGGATATAATTTACGCTGAGGGCGTGCAATGCGATTCGGCGTATTTGACTTTGCCGCATCCTTATTTTTGGGAGCGCGCTTTCGTGCTGGTACCGCTGCGCGATGTGGCGGCGGATTTTACCTATCGGGGCGAAACGATCGCGCGCCGTATCGCGGCGCTGCCCGATGCGGCGGCGATACGCGAAGTAGCGACCTTGTGATGTGGTATAATAAACTTAATTTGAATACCTCGGCTTCGCGTGGCGAAGCCCTTTTTGCGTGAAGTGATACTATGAAATCCGGATTTTGGCAAAAAATAAAAAACTCCGCGCGCTTGCAGGAGCTTTTGACCGCGTTTCAGACGCGCGGCGCGCAGCTGATCCACGGCGGGAGCACGGCGCAGGAGGCGGCGCTGGTGGCGGCCGCCATGCAAGGCGGTTTGCGGCACGCGGTGATCATCGTGGAAGACGCGTCGACGCGACAGAAATGGGAAGATGATTTGCGCTTTTTCGCGCCCGAAATTCCCGTTTACGAATTTCCGTGGGTCGAACCCGCGCCGCAACACGTGGCGGCGCAAAGCACGGAGACGCGGGCCTTGCGCACACGCGCGCTGGCGGCGTTGCAAAATGACGAGCCGGCCGCGATCATCGCGACGATTCGTGAAGCGAGCGCTAAAATCGCCGCGCCGTCAGATCTCACCAAGCAAATGACGACGCTTTCCTTAGGCGACGCGCGGGATCGGGAAACCTGGTTCGCGCGTTTGGTGGCGCAAGGCTACGCGCGTGAGGAACAGGTGGAAAGTTGCGGCGAATTCGCGGTACGCGGCGATATCGTCGATATTTACGCGCCGAATTACGAGTATCCGTTGCGGCTGGAATTTTTCGGCGATGAAATTGACAGCATTCGCAGTTTTGATCCGGTGACGCAACGTTCCGTCAGTACCTACGAGACGGTGACATTAGCGCCGTTTACGTTGCCTGAAGGCGCGAGCAGTTTGTTGGCGTACTTGGCGGACGGGGCGCTGATTTGCGATGAACCGAGCCGCACGGCGGAAGCGTTGCGCGCGCTGCGCAAAGAAGACGCGGGGAAAAGAAAACGTCACTGGTCGTGGACGGAACTTTTACGCGACTCGCAAGCGCGCAGCACGGTTTTCTTCGCGCTGATTTCGTTGCGCGTGCCGGGGGCGGAGGTTCATGCGCGCTATCCGCTGGACGGCCGACCGGCGCCCACATTTCGTAACCAATGGCCGCATTTTGTGCAGTCGGTGCAAAAATGGTCGCGGCAAGGCTACGCGACGATTATCGCGGCGGCGGATGAAACGAAACGGGCGACGTTGGAAACGACCCTGCGCGAGGCGGGCATTTTCCCGACGGACGAAGTGGCGGCGGGCATGGTTACGATCATCGCGGAAAATGTCGATACCGGTTTTATGTGGCCGCAGGAAAAAGTGGTTGTGCTCGCCACCGCGGATATTTTCGGCACGCAGAAAAAACGGCGGCGCAAGCAGGTTCGTCACGGCAACGAGATCCGCTATTTCTCGGATCTGACGGAAGGCGATTACGTGGTGCATCAGGTGCACGGCATCGGTCGCTATACGGGTCTGGAAACGATCACGCTGAACGGCGCGAACCGCGATTATTTGCGGATCGAATACGCGGGCGAGGATCGGCTGTTTTTGCCGGTCGAGCGCATTCAGCAGCTGGAAAAATATATCGCGCCGGACGGAACGGTGCCGACGCTGCACAAAATGGGCGGCGCGCAATGGACGAAAGCAAAGGCCCGCGCGCAAAAATCGATTGATGATTTGGCGGATAAACTGGTGGCGCTGTACGCCGAGCGCGAAGTGGAGCCGGGTTTCGCGTTCCCGCCGGACACGCCCTGGCAACGTGAATTTGAAGACGCCTTTATGTACGAAGAAACGCCCGATCAGTTGCAGGCCTCGGCCGAGATCAAAGCGTCAATGGAAAAGCCGCAGCCGATGGATCGATTGCTTTGCGGCGATGTCGGCTTCGGCAAGACGGAAGTCGCGATGCGGGCCGTTTTTAAGGCAGTTATGGCGAATAAACAAGTCGCCGTCTTGGTACCTACGACCGTGCTTTCGCAGCAGCATTATCGCACGTTTAGCGCGCGTTTGGGCCCGTTCGGCGTCAATGTGGCGGTATTAAATCGGTTCCGCAGCGCGGCGGAGAAAAAAGAAATTTTGCGCGGCGTCAAAAACGGCACGATTGATGTGTTGATCGGCACGCACGCGCTGTTGAATAAAGCGGTGCAATTCCGCGATTTGGGACTTTTGGTAGTCGATGAAGAGCAACGGTTCGGCGTCGCGCAAAAGGAAAAGTGGAAAGCGCGCAACACGATGGTGGATGTGCTCACGCTTTCGGCGACGCCAATCCCGCGCACGCTGCATATGTCGCTTGCCGGCGTGCGCGAGCTTTCGGTGATGTATACGGCGCCGGCGGATCGTCAGCCGGTGCAAACGTATGTGGTGGAAACCTCGGACGCGATTTTGCGCGACGCGATTTTGGCGGAAGTGCAGCGCGGCGGGCAGGTTTATTTCGTGTACAATCGGATCGCGACGATTCGCGACATGGTGCGCAAGCTGGAAACGCTCGTCGGACCGTCGGTCATGTTTGATATCGCGCACGGCGCGATGTCCGGCGAAGAGTTGGAACGGGTCATGGCGGATTTTTACGCGGGTGATTTTGATGTGCTCGTCTGCACCAGCCTGATTGAAAACGGATTGGACCAACCGAACGCCAATACTATTATCGTGTACGACGCGGACCGCCTCGGCCTTTCGCAGCTGTACCAGATGCGCGGGCGCGTGGGGCGCTCGGAGCGCAACGCGTTCGCGTATTTTCTGTACCGTCCGGATCAGATTATGAATGAGGCGGCGGAAAAGCGTCTGTACGCGATTCGGGAATTTACCGAACTCGGCGCCGGGTTCAAAATCGCGATGCGTGATTTGGAAATTCGCGGCGCAGGCAATTTGCTCGGCAGTGAGCAGCACGGCAATATGGTAGGCGTCGGTTTCACCACGTATACGACGATGCTCGATGAGGCGATCGCCGCCCGACAGGGCAAGCGCGCGCCGCGTAAATCGGTGGCGGCGCCGCTCTTGGAGTTGACCGCGGAAGCGTATATTCCGGATCGTTACATTGAAGATCCGGTGCAAAAACTTGAAATGTATCGGCGTTTGGCGGAAGTGGATACGGCGGCTGAAGTGTCCGACCTGATCGACGAATTGGTGGACCGGTTCGGCACGCCGCCCGCGCCTGTGGAACAATTGCTGCGCGTGGCGCAGTTGCGCGTGCTCGCAGCGAAAGCCGGCATCGGGAGCATTCGCGAGTTGCAAAACACGGTGGAGATCACGTGGAACCGACCGGAAGCGATGGCGACTTGGGATGTTTCCAAGGTGCCCGCGAAAGTAATGAAAAGTTTACGCTTTTTGCCAGGTGAGGTGCCGCGTGCTACAATAAATAAGTTACAGTGGAGTCATTCCGCGGTAGACTTTTTGCCGGAAATATTAGCGGCTTTTTTACAGGAAGATATTGCGCAAAGCAAGGAGTAATGTGTGAGTAAAGATACATTTATTCGCGGGGCGATGATTTTAACGATCGCGGGCATCATCGTGAAAATCATCGGCGCGGTCAACCGTATTTTGTTATCCCGCTTACTGGGCGGCGAAGGCATCGGCTTATACCAGATGGCCTACCCGATTTATTTATTGGCCTTAAGCATTTCGTCGGCGGGTTTGCCGGTGGCGATCTCGATCATGGTGGCGGAAAAGAACGCGATCCGCGACTACATCGGCGCGCAACGAGTATTTAAGATCTCGTCGTTGGCGCTGACCGTCACGGGCTTTGTTTTCAGTCTGCTTTTATACGCGGGAGCGCATTGGCTGGTCGATACGGGACTGGTGCGGGATCCGCGCGCGTACTGGGCGCTGGTCGCGCTTTCGCCGGCGATTTTTATCGTTACGATTGTTTCCTGTCTGCGCGGCTATTTCCAAGGCTTGCAGGAAATGAAACCGACCGCGATCAGTCAAATTTTGGAACAGTTGTTCCGCGTCGTGACCATGATCGCGTTCGCCGTTTTGCTGTTGCCGTACGGTTTGGAATACGCGGCGGCGGGGGCGACGTTCGGCGCGTTTCCGGGCGCGTTGATCGCGCTCGTGGCGCTGGGAATATTCTATTACCGCGATCGTCATGAACGTCGGCGTATGTTGGCCGATCAGGATACGACATTGCCGCGCGAGTCGCTTAAAACGATTTTGAAACGTTTATTGGTGTTGGCGTTGCCGGTTTCTTTGGCGAATATCATGCTGCCGGTAGTGGCCAATATCGATTTATTTGTCGTGCCGCACCGTTTGGCGGTGGCGGGGTATTCGGTCGAGGAATCGACCGAACTTTTCGGGTATCTGACGGGGATGGCGACCTCGCTCGTGAACTTGCCGACCATTTTAACGGCATCGCTCGCCGCCAGCCTCGTGCCGGCGATTTCGGCGGCGTACATGGTGCATGACCGCGCGCAGATTTTCCGCCGCACGGATGTCGCCATGCGGATCGCCAACATTTTAACCATTCCTTCGTTTGTCGGTCTTTGCGTCATCGCAACGCCGATTTCGCTCATGCTCTACGCCACGCCGAACGCGGGATCGTCGATTCAGATCATGAGTTTCGGCATCTTTCTGCTGGGGGTACAGCAGGTGACGACAGGCATTTTACAAGGCATGGGGCGGACGGCGATTCCGCTCATCAATATGGTCGTGAGCGCCGTCGTAAAATTTGTTTTGAACTGGACATTGACGGCGATGCCGGCGCTCGGCATTCAAGGCGCCGCATGGGCGACTAACGCCGATTTCGGTGTCGCGGCATTGTTGAATCTTTACTTCCTGCATAAATATCTTGATTACCGCATGGATTGGCAGCATACCGCGCGCATTTTCGCCGCCGCCATCGGCATGGGCGTCTTTACGTACTTCGGCTATACGAGCCTGCTGGCGGCCGTGCACAGCAATACGCTGGCGACGCTGGGCGCGATCATCATCGGCATGATCGTCTATACGGTCGGTTTGATTTTGGCGAAAGGCGTCTCTTCGAAAGATGTCGCCATGCTGCCTAAAGTCGGCCCGAAACTCGCGACCATAATCGCTCGCTGGGAGCATCGCTGATGCGACACGAGCAGTGGTTGCGGGAGCTGGGGTGGGATCCCGCTGACGGGTATCGCGTTTGCGATGAGATTCCCGCCGAACGCGTGTTGCCGATTATATTGACAGAGGAAGCGATTTCACAACTCGCCGGCGCGCGCATTGACGGCGAGTTCCGCGCGTATCGCGACGGCGTGTGGGAAACACATGTTGACGCGCCGCTGCCGGCGGACAGTGAAGCCGTGGTATTGGCGCCGCGCGCGGCCGTCGCGGCGGAAGTGCTCGCGCTCTACCGCATTATGAAAACATTACGCAGCGAAACGGGTTGCCCTTGGGATCGCAAGCAAACGCATGACAGCCTGCGCCGTTACCTGATCGAAGAAACGCATGAAGTGTTGGACGCTATCGATCGGTGTGATATGAAACTCTTGCAAGAGGAGCTGGGCGACGTTTTGTTGCAGGTCGTTTTTCACAGCGAACTGGCGGCGGAGCGCGGAGAATTTAATTTCGCCGATGTCGCGCGCGGCATCGCGCATAAAATGACGGTTCGTCATCCGCATGTTTTTGGCGATGCGGACGGCCGAAAAGCCGATTTTTCTAATTTTGACTGGGAAAAACAGAAAAAAATTCAGAAAAAACGGCAAAATATCCTTGACGGCGTGCCTAAAGGCTTGCCAAGTCTTTTGTTAGCGTGTAAAATACAAGAGAAAACAGCACGTGTCGGCTTTGATTGGCCGTCGATTGGTCCCGCATTGGAAAAATTGACAGAAGAATGGCAGGAAGTCCGTGAAGCTCTTTCTGAAGAAAGCCCAACTCATTTAGAAGAAGAGTGCGGCGATGTCCTCTTTGCGACTGTCAATGTTCTCCGTCATCTGGGAGTAGAGCCCGAAACCGCATTGCGGCGGGCGAACGCCAAATATGCTGAACGCTTTCATTTCATTGAAGAGCGGCTTCGTAAGATGAACAAATCTTGGGACTCAACGACTCCGGAAGAGTTGAATGCGTACTGGAATGACGCCAAAGCGCAATTGGCGCAGCGTGGCGTAACGGGTTCACCGTTCGAGTGAGTTCGCAAAGCGGACTCTAATCAAGAGGAGGGTTCATAATGAACAAAACAGAATTGATTGCTAATGTTGCAGAGATGTCCGAAATTACGAAAAAGGACGCCGAAAAAGTCGTAAAAGCGATGTTTGAATGCATCAGCGAAACCTTGGCTAAAGGCGAAAAAGTTCAGATCATCGGTTTCGGTACATTCGAAGTTCGCGAACGTAAAGCTCGTGAAGGTCACAACCCGTCGAATCCGACGCAGAAAATTAAAATTCCGGCTTCCAAGAGCCCGGCTTTCAAAGCTGGTAAACAGCTCAAAGAACGCGTTAACGTAAAACCGGCTAAAAAAGCTCGCAGAAAATAAGATACGTTCATAAAATAACGTATGAAATAACTCCCCGACAATGCTCGGGGAGTTATTTAGTATATAAAGTCGGTCACTATATAAAAAATAATGATTAAGGTGTGAATGGATACGATTTACATTTGACACTCGGTTTTACCTGTGCTACTATATACACAAGTTCAAATTGATCTATAGGTGCCGAAAGGCCATAGAGGGAAGCCGGTGCGAATCCGGCACGGTCCCGCCACTGTAAAGCGGAGCGAGTTCCAAAAGCCACTGGGAAACCGGGAAGGCGGAGCAAGCGATGATGCGAAGTCAGGAGACCTGTCCATATGCAGCACCCGTCAGACTCACGAGCGATGAGAAGGGGAGATTTGTTCTCTTCGCGTTGTGAGAGAACATTTTTTCTTGGTAACTTGCTCTTAGGGGCAGTTATATAAAAGGATCTCAGGATCCGGTAACAAGATATATTGGCCTATGTTTTGTTACATCCATCTCCTTGTGAAGAGGATACTGACAGGGAACAGTATTCTCTTCCCTCCTTTGTTAATCATGTCATGTGTATAATGATGATTCATCCCCCCACCCGGCAGAGAAAACTCTGCCTCTTTTTTTGTCATATTATAGAGAAGTAAAAGAGATGATTTTTATTGCTATGCGATATAAAAAGCAAATGCGGAAGATACGATAGAGGATTGAACGGCTTGGAAACCCCAAATATTGACGAATGATGAATTCGTAGTATACAATAATCGCATACCCTTTGAACGCGGTTTATTTCCGCGAAATGCTTGCGAGAGTGGCGGAATGGCAGACGCACCAGATTTAGGATCTGGCGCCTTCGGGCGTGGGGGTTCAAGTCCCTTCTCTCGCACCATCTTTTTATATAGGTTTCCGTAGGTTTTTACAAGCGTTCAAAATAGGTATAATCGCCGTAACAATAACGTTTGCGGCGGTTTTTTAATTTCCTTTAGTTTTCGTAAGTTTGCACGAGCTTGCCCTTTTTTTTGCCCTTTTTTGTTTTTCGCTGATTTTTTATCCACTTTTGCAGATCAAAATATGAGAAAGCCTTTAGGTATAACATTTTTGCCAACAAAAAAGAGGCAGCATCTGCTGCCTCTTTTTATTTTATTGCGGTTTGACTAAGACGCCGAACGGGGTTTCTTTATAGACGGTGGTGTCCAGCACTTCGGTCGCGTAGCGATCATAATCGAAATGTTTGTATATATATTCCAATGTTTCTTTATCGTCGGGATCTTTCACCAAGGATGTTTTTGGCATTTCCTGTAAAATATTGTACGCGGCGCCGTCTAAAGTGCTTTTGTAGAAGAAATCGAAAAGACAGGTGACCATCATGTCATCCGCTTCGGCGGGGTCCATGTCCTCATCGGGATAGATGTGCAGGTAGGCCAGCCATTCGGCGAGCAGGCGATCATCGGTGAGCAGCGCTTCCGACAAGTGCTCCTTATGCGTTTCACGGTAGGCGGCAAGCGCTTTCATCAGGTTGGTCTCGTCGACGGTGAGATCGTGTTCGGGAACGGTGTCTTGCACGTACTTACGAGCGAGTTCGGTCAGATTATCTTGGTTCATGGCGGCCTCCTTTACGGAAACAAGTAATGATGAAGCGATGCGAACGATCTTACATATTTCTATAAATATATTATAACACTATTTCTCAATTTTGCCCGTCACAAGGTTCTATCAATAAAGCGCACGGCGCATTTCATCGGCATAACGGCATAAGGGCAGGATGTATACATTACACATGGCGTTGACGGTTGTGTTTTGGGGGAAGATTCTTTACAATAGACTTAATCATTTGGAGGAGGGAACGATATGACGCAACAGCAGGAGACGATTCGTAAATTTAAAAGCGTACTGGTCGCCAATCGCGGTGAAATTGCGATTCGTGTCTTTCGCGCATGTAATGAGCTGGGCATTCGCACGGTCGCGATCTACTCGAAAGAGGACTCGCTTTCCCTGCATCGCAATCGCGCCGATGAGGCGTACTTGGTAGGGAAAGATAAATCGGCGATTGACGCGTACCTGGATATCGAAGATATTATACGCGTCGCTAAAGAACAGGAAGTCGACGCGATTCATCCGGGCTACGGCTTTTTAGCGGAAAACCCTGAATTCGCACGGCGTTGCGAGGCGGAAGGGATTCGTTTTATCGGTCCGCGTCCGGAGCATTTGGAAATGTTCGGCGACAAGATCAATGCGCGCAAGCAGGCTGAGGCCGCCGGCATCAAAATGGTGCCGGGGAGCAACGGTCCGGTAGAAAGCGCGGAGGACGTCAAGGCGTTCGCGGAAAAAGTCGGTTTGCCGATCATCATCAAAGCGGTCTACGGCGGCGGCGGGCGCGGCATGCGCGTTGTCGAACGTTTGGAAGATATTGAGGAAGCGTTTGAACGCTCGACGTCGGAGGCGCAAATCAGCTTCGGTAACGGCGCGGTGTATCTCGAAAAGTACATTCGCAATCCGAAGCATATTGAGGTTCAAATCTTAGGCGACAACAAAGGTAATGTCGTGCATTTGTTTGAACGTGACTGCTCGATCCAGCGCCGCCATCAGAAAGTGGTGGAAATCGCTCCGGCTTTCGCGTTGCCGTTGGAGTTGCGCGAGAAGATCTGCGAAGCGGCCGTGCGGTTGATGAAAAATGTCAATTACGTCAATTCGGGTACGGTGGAATTTTTGGTCGCGCCCGAAGGTGAATTTTATTTCATCGAAGTCAACCCGCGTATCCAGGTCGAGCATACCGTGACGGAAATGATCACGGATATCGACATCGTTCAGACGCAAATTATGATTGCGGAAGGATACAATTTCGCCGATCCGGAAATCGGGATTCCCGAGCAGGATAAAATCGAGCATCACGGTAATGCCATTCAATGCCGGATCACGACGGAAGATCCGGAAAATCATTTCTTCCCGGATACGGGTAAAATTATCGCTTACCGCAGCGGCGGCGGCTTCGGCATTCGGCTGGATGCCGGCACGGCATACACCGGCGCGGTCATCACGCCGTACTATGATTCGCTGTTGGTGAAAGCGACCACGCATGCGCTGACGCATGCGCTGGCTGTGAAAAAGATGGCGCGCGTACTGCGGGAGTTCCGCGTGCGCGGTGTGAAAACGAATATTTATTTCCTGCTGAATTTGCTGGCGGCTCCTGAATTTTTAGACGGAACGTATGATGTGAATTTCCTTGATTCTCATCCGGAACTGTTCGAGTTGCCGAAACCGAAAGATCGCGGCACGAAGTTGTTGCGCTACATCGCGGATACGGCGGTCAACGGTTACGCGCATGAAGGGCCGCAAAACAAACCGGATTTCCCCGAACTCGCGTTTCCGGAAGCGAAGGGGCCTGCGCCGCGCGGCACAAAGCAGCTGCTCGATGAAATGGGACCCGAGAAATTCGCTAAATGGGTACAGGAGCAAAAGGAAGTATTCTTTACGGATACCACGTATCGTGACGCGCACCAGTCGCTGTTCGCGACGCGTTTGCGCAGCTACGATATTTTAGGCGCGATCGGCGCGACGGCGCGTCGTCTGCCGCAACTGTTTTCCTTTGAGAATTGGGGCGGCGCGACGTTTGATGTGGCGTATCGTTTCTTGGATGAAAGTCCCTGGGATCGTTTGCGTCGCATGCGCGAAGCGGCGCCGAATATTTTATTCCAGATGCTGACCCGCGGCGCGAATACGGTAGGCTATACGAATTATGACGAAACCGTTATTCGTCACTTCATCGCGCAGGCGGCGGAACACGGCGTCGATGTTTTCCGTATCTTTGACTGCCTGAACAATCTGGATCATATGACGATCACGATTGATGAAGTGCGCAAGCAAAATAAACTCGCGGAAGTGGCGCTTTGCTACACGGGCGACCTGCTCGATAAAAAACGGCAGAAATACGATCTCGCTTACTATGTGAAAATGGCGAAAGAATGCGCGGCCGCCGGCGCGCACATGATCGCCATTAAAGATATGGCGGGGCTCATTAAGCCGGAAGCCGCTTACGCGTTGACGGCGGCGATCAAAGACGCGGTCGATTTACCGCTGCACCTGCATTCGCATGAGGGCGCGGGGAATATGATTTATTCCTACGCGAAAGCGGTTGACGCGGGCGTGGATATCATCGATCTCGCGATGCCGGCATTTTCCAACGGCACGAGCCAGCCTTCGATGTCCACCATGTGGTATGCGTTGTCCGATCATCCGCGGCAACCGAAGCTGGATATTCGCGCGGTGGAAGAATTGAACCAGTATTGGGAAGGAGTACGACCGTACTATCGCGGCGTCGATCATACCTCGCCGTATCCGAACACTACGGTTTACATGCATGAAATGCCGGGCGGCCAGTTCTCGAACTTGCGTCAGCAGGCGGCGGCCGTCGGTCTCGGTGATCGCTGGAACGAGGTTTGTGAACGGTACGCCGAAGTGAACATGATGTTCGGCGATATCATCAAAGTTACGCCGTCGTCGAAAGTCGTCGGTGATATGGCGTTATTCATGGTACAGAACGGTTTGCATGAACAGGATATTTACGAGCGCGGCAACACGCTGAGTTATCCGAAGTCGGTTATCGAATTTTTCGAAGGCAAATTGGGCACGCCGTACGGCGGTTTCCCGGAAAAATTACGCAACGTGATTCTGCGCGGCCGCGTGCCGGAAGGCGAACCGGTGCCGGCTCCGGTCGATTTGGCGAAAGTCAAAGCAGAGATGACGGAAAAAGGTTTGCCGACGCGACCGGAAGATGTTTCGGCCTATACCATTTATCCTGATGTCTTCAGCCAATACGCCGAACGTTATGAAAAATACGGCGACTTGTCCGTTTTGGATACGCCGACGTTCTTCTTCGGCATGACCCGCGGCGAAGAAATTCGCACGACGATTGAAAAAGGCAAGACGCTGGTCATTCGGCTGATGAGTATTCATCAACCGGACGAACAAGGCAATCGCGTGGTGCAGTTTGAGTTGAACGGCATGCCGCGTGAAGTCGTCGTTCATGATAACAATCTGGAAACGACAATGACGGGCGGGCGCAAAGCCGAAAAATCCAATCCGGGCGAAGTCGGCGCGACGCTTTCCGGTTCGGTTGTTAAAGTTCTTGTGAACTTGGGTGATGCCGTGGAAAAAGGCGATCCTTTGGTCGTTACCGAAGCGATGAAGATGGAAACGAGCATTACCGCGCCGATCAGCGGCAATGTGGGCGACATCCTTGTCAAAGCGGGTTCGCGTATCGAATCCGGCGATTTACTGCTTGTAATTGAATAAAAAAAGAGTGTCAAGCAAAAAGCTTGACACTCTTTTTTCCTCTTGCTATAATAAGCGGGTAAGAGAGGGCTGCGATGGAACTCAAAAAACTCGTTTGGCATGGGGAATTACTTGCCACTTACGGCGCATTGCTCGCCGAACGTCCCCGTCAATGTATGGAATTATATTATAACGATGACTATACGCTGGCTGAGATTGCGGACCGTTTAGGCGTGTCGCGGCAGGCGGTGCATGATAATTTGCAGCGCGCGTTGCGCGATTTGGAGCAATACGAAGCGGCGCTGAAACTGGTCGAAGACCAAAAGCGGCGGCGCGAAGTCATGGCGCGCATGGAAGGTGATTTACCCACGGCGTTTCTGCAAAAATGGCAGACGGAGTGGAAGATATTGAGCGGAAAGGAGAGCACATGGCATTTGAAGGTTTAGGCGAAAAGCTGCAACAGGCATTTGCGGATTTGCGCGGCAAGGGAAAACTTTCCGAACGCGATATCGACGCGGCTCTGCGTGAGATACGACGTGCCCTCTTGGAAGCGGACGTCAATTTCAAAGTCGCTAAAGATTTTATCGCCAACGTTCGCACCAAAGCGATGGGTGAGGAAGTATTCGGCAGTTTGAAGCCGGATCAGACGGTGATCAAAATCGTTCGCGATGAATTGACCGAGCTTTTGGGCGGCACCAGCAGTAAGCTGATGTTGAGTTCCAACGGCGTGACGGTCATCATGCTTGTCGGCTTGCAAGGCGCCGGTAAGACGACGACCGCCGGTAAGCTCGCGCTCATGCTCAAGAAAAAAGGGCGCAAGCCGTTATTGGCCGCCTGCGACGTGTACCGTCCGGCCGCGATCAAACAGCTGCAGGTACTCGGTGAACAGATCGATATCCCGGTTTTCCGCATGGATGAGAAAGTCGATCCCGTACGGATTGCCAAGTACGCTTTGCAAACGGCGAAATCGTACGGTCAGGACGTATTGATTTTGGATACGGCGGGCCGCTTACATATTGATGAAAAATTGATGGCCGAGCTGCAAAATATTAAAGCGGAAGTACATCCGCACGAAATTTTGCTCGTGCTCGACTCCATGACCGGTCAAGACGCGGTCACGACGGCGCAGGCGTTCGATGAAACGCTCGGCATCGACGGCACCATTCTGACGAAGATGGACGGCGATGCGCGCGGCGGCGCGGCGTTGTCCATCAAGGCGGTCACCGGCAAACCGATCAAATTGATCGGCGTCAGCGAAAAACTCGCCGACGGTTTGGAAGAATTTTATCCGGATCGCATGGCGGGACGCATTTTGGATCTCGGCGATTTGCAGAGTCTGCTCGAAAAAGCGCAACGCGAATTCGATGAAGACGAAGCCAAACGCATGCAGGAACAAATGGTCGCCGGCCAGTTCACAATGGATGATTTCCTCAATCAGCTGAATCAGATTCGGCGTCTCGGCTCGTTCCAGAGTATTCTCGGCATGATCCCGGGCATGGGGAAATTTAAAGACCAACTGAAAGATGTGGATTTGGAAGGTGGCGAGATCAAAAAGATCGAAGCCATCATTCAGTCCATGACATTGAAAGAACGACAAGAACCGGGCATTTTGAACGGCAGCCGCCGTAAACGCATCGCGCAAGGCTCGGGAACGCGTGTGCAAGATGTCAATCGTTTCGTGAAGCAGTTCATGGAAATGCGCAAGATGATGAAGCGGATGAAGCGTTTCAATAAAAATAAGAATACAAAAGGCGGGTTCAACTTGCCTTTTATGCCTAAATAAGATTACTTCACAAGGAGGTGAAAGAACAGATGTTAAAAATTCGTTTAACCCGTCGCGGCGCGAAAAAAGTCCCGTTCTACCGTATTGTAGTTATGGAATCTTCGCTCCCGCAGAGTGGTCGTCCGGCCGACACGATCGGTTACTACGACTCGGTCAAACAACCGGCGGAACTCAAAATTGACGAAGAAAAAGCGTTGGCATGGCTTGCCAAAGGCGCCCAGCCGACGGATACCGTACGCACATTGTTCCGGCAACAAGGCATCATGGCTAAATTTGCCGAACTGAAAAAGTAAGCGAGGCGATTAGCATGCAAGAATTGGTCACGGTAATTGCCAAAGCGCTGGTTCGCAATCCCGACGCTGTGCGCGTTGACGTTGTCACTAAAGGAGATCTCGAAGTGTATAAATTGCACGTCGCTCCCGAAGATATGGGCAAAGTCATCGGTCGTCAGGGTCGGATTGCCAAGGCGCTGCGCACGGTAGTGCGCGCAGGTGCCATTAAGGAAAACAAAAAAGTTACAGTTGATATCGTCTAGGAGGCAACATGGAAGAAATGATTCTTCGCTGCCCCGTTTTGATCAAGTCCAAGGTTACGCAGGCATTGAAAGACAATATGCTGCGCGAAGTGCAAACCAATTTGGACCAAGTCGAACAAGAATTGCAGCAGATCGAATTTCAGGCTAAACGCCTGTTAACCGAGCAGGCTCGCATTGATGCACAGGGTCTGATCAATTTGCGCGCGCAGATTGAACAGAATAAAGATAAACTGATGCAGATGAAAGCGAAGCTTACCGAAGAGCAAAAACGCATCAACGAGCTCGAAATGGGCGCGGAAATTCCGCGCGGCCAAATGGAGCAGACCGTTACTGTCAAAGTCGGCGACGATTTGAACAAGTACATGGGAGCAGAAATTTTGCTGGAAGACGGCAAAATTATCGCATTTCGCAACTGATGTCTACGGATATGCTGGTGGTGGGCCGGATCGTCGCCGCGCATGGAGTGCGCGGTGAGGTACGGCTGAAACCGGACACGGACCGACCGGGGATGTTGACGGCGTTGCCGCATCTTTACTTGGGCGGCAACCGTTACCAAATCCAAAGTGCGCGTTTTCATAAACAAATGCTGATTGTGCAGTTCAAAGGCATCGCTGACCGCAATGCGGCCGATGCGTTAATCGGCCTTTGGGCGGAGCTTCCTCGCGAAGAACTGCCGCCGCGCGCGCAAGGACAATTTTATATTGTCGATTTGGTCGGCATGGAAGTCGTCACCGAAAGCGGCACCGTACTCGGTACCTTGCAGGAGGTTTTACAGCCGGGAGCCAACGACGTGTTTGTCGTGCGCGATGAACGCGAAGAAATTCTCGTTCCGGCGCTGAAACGCGTTGTGAGTGACATCGATCTCGATGCCAAACGACTCACGGTGACCGACGAGTTCTGGGCGAACTATCATGAAAATTGATATTGTCACGCTCTTTCCGGAATTTGCCGATGCTTTTTTTTCTCATAGCATTATTTCGCGAGCCCGCCAAGCGGGCTATTTGACGTTAGGTACAGTCAATCCGCGCGATTTCACGGACAATAAATTCCGGCACGTCGATGATACGCCATACGGCGGAGGTAACGGCATGCTATTGCAAGCCGAGCCGATCTTCAAGGCGGTCGAGAGCGTCTTGCCGCAAAAAAGGCCTGACGCCCGCGTGATTTTACTCAGTCCGACCGGCGCGCCTTTTACGCAAAAGAAGGCGAGCGAACTGACGCGATACGAGCACTTGGTACTCGTCTGCGGTCATTATGAAGGCATTGACGCGCGCGTGGAAGATCATCTGGTCGACGAAAGCATTTCCATCGGCGACTACGTGCTCACGGGCGGAGAATTGCCCGCGTTCATTGTGGCGGACGCCGTGGCGCGTTTGCTGCCGGGAGTCCTCGGTACACACGCCAGCGCGTTTGATGAATCGTTCATCGAGGGCACGTTGGAATATCCGCAGTATACGAAACCGGCGGAATTTCGCGGGTATAAAGTACCGGAAATATTGCTGTCGGGTCATCACGCCAATATCGCGCGGTGGCGTCGCAAGCAATCATTGTTGCGCACGCGTGAGCGCCGTCCCGATTTATGGCGAAAACTGGTATTAAGCGATACCGACCGAAAATTACTGGCAGAGGAAGATACTTGATGGCGCATTTTTCTATCGGACTTGTCCATTATCCTATTTATAATAAACACGGCGACATCATCACAACGGCGCTGACCAACTATGATATTCACGACTTGGCGCGGTCGGCGACGACTTACGGCGTGGAAAATTATTATATTATCCATCCGAATTTCGCCCAGCGCAAGCTGGCCGAGGAAATCATGGAGCATTGGCAGACCGGATTCGGCAGTACCTATAATCCGGATCGCAAAGACGCCTTCGCTCATGTTAAGCTTCGTGAAAAGCTCGCGCAAGTACGGGAAGAAATTCATCGCGAAACGGGGCATCCGCCGCAAATCATTACCACGGATGCGCGCACTTACCCCAATACCGTCACATATCGGCAGGTACGGGAATGGTTGAAAACCACCGACAACTCATACTTGCTGCTTTTCGGTACGGGGTACGGCATGACGAAAGAAGCCATGCAATCGTTCGATTATATTTTAGAGCCGATTTACGGTGCCGGCGCTTACAATCATTTGAGCGTACGGTCCGCGGCCGCTATCATGTTGGACCGCCTTTGCGGAACCGAATGGTGGCAAGCATAAGGGGGAATTTTCATGTCCGGACACTCTAAATGGTCCAACATTAAACATAAAAAAGGTAAAAACGACGCTATTCGCGCTAAAATCACGACGAAAATCGGTAAGGAAATTACCGTAGCCGCTCGCTTGGGCGGCGCCGATCCGACCGGTAACATGCGTTTGAAGCTCGCCTTGCAGAAGGCGCGTGAAAACAACGTTCCGAAAGACAACATTCAGCGCGCCATCCAAAAAGGGATCGGCGCCACCGACGGCGGAGACTACGAAGAAATTACCTACGAAGGTTACGGCCCGTCCGGCGTCGCTCTTGTGGTTGAAGTCATGACCGATAATCGCAACCGCGCGGCGGCTGACGTGCGCCATGCCTTTTCTAAGCACGGCGGAAACCTCGGTGAATCCGGCAGCGTCACCTGGATGTTTAAACGTAAAGGCGTGTTCGTTCTCCCGGGCGATGCCGGTGACGAGGAAGAACTCATGATGATGGCGCTTGACGCCGGCGCGGAAGACTTCAAAAATGATGATGACGACTATGAAGTCTTGACGACTCCGGAAAATTACGATGCTGTCGAAAAAGCCTTCCAAGACGCCGATATTGAAATGACGATCAGCAAAATCACCATGGTGCCCGACACCACCATCGCCTTAGACGGCGATGACGCCCGCAAAATGCAAAATCTGCTGGACGCGTTGGATGATCTTGACGATGTCAAAGACGTTTACAGCAACGCGGAACTTCCCGACGACGAAGAGGAAGAATAATAGAAGCAAAAAAGACGATGCGAACGCATCGTCTTTTTTATTTTGAAAAATAAATTGGTAACTGTAGTAAAGCAAGTCAAATGTAAAAAATAAAATGCAAGCACTAAAAAAACACTCCGAAGAGTGCTTTTAGACTACATAGGCAGAGCCCCGAAGGGCGATGTGGATAAATTTTTATTTGTACTCATAGTACCATGCATATAAAACAGTTGAAAGGCAAAAAAATGAAGATGCTGGTCAGGAAGAAAAGTATCTTCACTTTATCAGATGAGAAAATGTATGTACACGGGAAAATCTATCGACCAACTTTCCTTATTGTGTGATACCGACAATAGCATCTGCTCTACGTACCCTATCTGCCCGGGGCGTACACTTCAAAGGGACGTTTTGACAATACCGTACTATGCAGGTAGTTGGTAATAGCATATGTCGAGTATTGCTTGTTCCGCTCGCAACCGATTTCGTGTGCAGCTTTGACGAGAATACAATTGAGTTTGGAAATAAAAGCATACAAACGTTATTGAAAATCATTTTCATAAATGGTATAATATGCAAGAATCAGTTCTGAACTCGAGCAAAGGTCGGTTGTATTATATCCTTACCTCTCTCAAACTATCGCCGCAAGGCGGGGCGGACTTTGCTCTGACGTTCGGGAAAATAAAGGAGGACATGTATGAAAATTAGTTGGAAACAGATCGCGACAGGTATGCTTGCGGTGATGGTGATGGTGTTGGTCGGTTGTGGCGGTACCAAAGATGATACGCATGCGGCCGCTCCGGGCAAATTAAAAGTGGTAGCGACGACGACGATGCTCGCGGATTTGAGCCGTCAGATCGGTGGCGATGCGGTAGAAGTAACCGGCTTAATGGGGCCGGGGGTGGATCCGCATTTGTATCAAGCCAGCGCCGGGGATGTCAAAGTGATGACGGATGCCGACGTCGTTGTATATAACGGCTTGCATTTGGAAGGTAAGATGGGTGAAATCTTCAGTAAGCTGAAACAGGATAAAAAGGCTACTATTTGTGTAGCAAACAACTTAGATCCGTCGACATTGCTTCAATATGAAGATGATGACGGAGTGCAGGCTACCGACCCGCATATCTGGTTTGACGTGAAGAACTGGATGCTGGCGGCGGAAGAAGTGTGCAAAGGATTGGCCGCGAAAGATCCGGCACACAAAGATTTGTACAAAGCCAATTATGAAAAATATTTGGCAGAGCTGAAAAAAGCGGACGAATATGTGGCCAAACGTGCCGCGGAAATCCCGCAGGAGCGTCGCGTTCTCGTCACGGCACATGACGCATTCCAATACTTTGCTCGGGCGTACGGATTTACGGTCAAAGGTTTACAGGGGGTCAGCACGGAAGCGGAAGCAGGCGCGATTGACGTTCGTGAACTGTCCGACTTCATCGTGACGCACCAGATCCGTTCGATTTTCGTCGAATCATCCGTTCCGCATAAAACCATTGAGGCGGTGCAGGAAGCTTGCAAGGCAAAAGGTTGGGACGTAAAGATCGGCGGCGAATTGTATTCCGATTCGTGCGGCGCGCCTGGTACTCCGGGTGGCGATTATATCGGTATGGTCAAAGAAAATATCGATACTATTGTTACGGGCCTGAAATAATATCGACGGCGGGTGCGGAGAGAGCGCCCGCCTTTTTGTTATTAAGATACATGAAGGGGGATTCATATGGAGTGGGCGGTAGAAGTCGAGGACATGACCGTTGCCTATGATGAACGACCGGTTCTTTGGGATGTGGACATGAAGATTCCGAAAGGATCGCTCGCGGCGATTGTCGGACCGAACGGCGCAGGGAAATCGACATTGATCAAGGCGATGTTGGGATTGTTGACGAAAATTTCCGGTTCGGTCAAATTCTATTTGGACGGTCGATTGGCCGTGTCGCGCGATGATTTTAAACGGATTGCTTATGTGCCGCAGAGCGGAAGTGTAGACTGGGATTTTCCGACAACGGTGCTGGACGTTGTGCTAATGGGACGTTACGGTCATCTCGGCTGGTTTAAACGACCGGGTGCGGCGGAGCGGGAGATGGCGATGGATGTGTTGCGGAAAACGGGCATGGAAGCTTACGTTGACCGCCAAATCAGTCGTCTATCGGGCGGCCAGCAGCAGCGTGTGTTTTTAGCGCGCGCATTGATTCAGGAAGCGGATATTTATTTTATGGACGAGCCGTTTAAGGGGGTCGACGCCAAAACGGAAAAGGCGATTGTCGCTTTGTTGCAAGAGATGAAATCACGCGGCAAAACGGTCATTGTTGTGCATCACGATTTGGCGACGGTGGCGGAATATTTTGACTGGGTTACGATGATTAACTTGCGTCGTATTGCGATGGGGCCCGTGGAAGAAGTGTTTACGAGCGAGCACATCGAAGCGGCTTATAATGCCCGCAATCCGTTGCGGCGGGAGGGGCTCCATGCTGTCGCCGCTGAGTGATTATACCTTCCAGATCGTGGCGGCGGGGACCATGCTGTTGGGATTAGCGAGCGGCGTTACGGGAACGTTTGCCGTATTGCGCAAGGAAAGTCTCATCGGAGACGGATTGCCGCATGCGTCGTTTCCGGGCGTGGTAGCGGCCTTCATGTTTTTGGCGGTGAAAGATTTGGAAGTGTTGCTGACCGGTGCGGCGGTCGCATCCTTGCTGTGCATGGCGGCGATTGCCTTGACGGTACGGTATACTAAGGTCAAGTTTGATGCCGCATTGGCGACATTTCTTGCCGCTTTTTTCGGCGTCGGCATGATGCTGATGACGTATGTGCAGCATACGGACAACCCCAATCAGGCGGGGTTGTCGAAGTTTATTTTCGGACAGGCGGCCACTATGCTGGCGCGCGACGTGGAAATTACCGCGGCGGTGGCGGCAATGATTTTACTGCTGGCAGTCATTTTTTGGAAAGAATTAAAACTGGTGGCGTTTGATGCCGATTTCGCGCGCAGTTTACAGCTGCCCGTCAGAATGGCGCAATTGGTGTACGGTTTGATGCTGGTGGCCTCGATTATCATCGGATTACAGTCTGTCGGTGCTATTTTGATGAGCTCGTTGCTCATCGCTCCGGCGGTGGCGGCACGGCAATGGACGGATAATCTCGGCACCATGGCGGTACTGGCAGGGGGTATCGGGGCGCTGTCTTGCGGTATCGGTACGTATGCCAGTGCGATCGTGAAAGGTTTGCCGACGGGGCCGGCGATCGTCGTTGCCGCCTCAATCGTGGTACTGCTCAGCTTGCTGTTTGCGCCCGGAAGGGGCATCATTGCACGTTACCGGGTGCATCGGGAGGCACGCCGGCGTTGGAAGGAGGGCGATATCAATGTCCGCCCAAACTGAGATTATTCTTATCGCGATGTTGGCGGCATTCGCGTGTGCTTTGCCAGGGGTGTTTCTGGTACTGCGCAAAATGTCCATGGTCGCCGACGCTATCACACATACCGTATTCTTGGGAATCGTCATTGCATTTTTTGCAACGGAAAATTTAAACTCGCCCTGGCTGCTCATCGGAGCAACGCTCATGGGATGCTTTACCGTGTGGTGTACTGAAAGCCTGCAACGAACCCGGCTGGTCAGCGAAGATGCATCCATCGGAATTGTATTTCCGCTATTATTCTCCATCGGCTTGATCTTGGTCAATCTATACGGTAGTAATGTTCATCTGGATACGGACTCCGTCCTGCTCGGGGAACTCGCCTTTGCGCCCTTTGACCGCGTGCGTGTGAATGGTGCCGATTGGGGCGCTGTGTCCATGTGGGTGTTGACAGGAATTTGTTTGCTTAATACCGTAGTCATTGTGGCGGTATTCAAAGAATGGAAACTGGTTACCTTTGATGCGTTATTGGCGGCCATGTACGGATTTTCGCCGATATGGATGCACTATTTGCTGATGACACTCGTCTCCGTGACCGTTGTTGCTTCATTCCAAGCGGTCGGCGCCATCCTCGTTATCGGATTGATGATCGGACCGGCCGCGACGGCCTACTTGCTTACCAAAGATTTGCGGAAAATGCTTATTTTGGCGGCGAGCATCGGTGCCCTATCCGCGTGGCTCGGTACGGAGATTGCTTTTTGGCTGGATGTTTCGATTGCAGGCGCGATTGCGGGAACAATAGGAGGAGTATTTTTATTGACGGTGATCGCGACACCCAAATCGGGTATTATTGCCCGGTATCGGCGTTTAAAACGTCTGCGCTTACAGTATGGAGAAGAAACGGTTTTGTTCCATTTGTTGACTCATGAAGGCACGGCTGTACAGGCGCAAGAGGCGGGAGTCGGTACACTTTATGAGCATTTGCGCTGGAAACCGGAATTTGCCGATCTCATTTGTCGTCGTCTCGAAGCGGGGCATTTTGTACGTATTCATCGTGGCATGGTGCACTTGACCGAGAGCGGGCGCGCACGTGCTTATCGCGTTTCAGAAACGCTTTTTGCGGAGCAATAATGATTGAAAAATCTCTCATAGGAGAAATCTTTCTTGTGTGAATTGTGTTAGTCATGTGAGATGGAACGCATGGAGTGTGCCGTGAGGTACGACTGAACCTGTACGCGGACCGACCGGAGATGTTGGCGGTGCTGCCGCTTCCGAAAGGAAGACAAAAAAGACGATGCGAACGCATCGTCTTTTTTATTTTGAAAAATAGATTGGTAACTATAATAAAGGGCATCAAGATATGAAAAATAAAATGCGAGCACTAAAAAAACACTCCGAAGAGTGCTTTTAGTCTACATAGGTAGAGCCCCGAAGGGCGATGTGGATAAATCTTAATTTGAACTCGTAGTGCATATCCTGCCTATATAATAGCGATAAAAAAATAGTGTGTCAAGTTTATTTCACTCAAAAATTATCAATAAAAATTAATGCGATTATTTTAGCGCATAACGCATTGCGACGCTTTTTGCATATGGAATCTAATGATTTCGTATGCTATATTTAATTTATCAGAGTAACAGATCAAAGCGGAGCGTCATTGATGGAATAGCGTGTCAGCGCGAGCAATATTATGGCAGTGATATAAAAATCTGCAGAAATTTTTTATTCTTTTAATCCGGCTGCGACGATGAGGAGGACTTTCGCAATGAAGAAAAACAACGATTACTATATCGGTTTGGACATGGGAACCAATTCCGTCGGTTGGGCAGTTACCGACACCAAGGGGCGTTTGCAGCGGTTCAATAAAAAAGACATGTGGGGCTCACGCCTTTTTGAGGAAGCGAAAACAGCCGCTGAGCGACGTACCTTCAGAACGTCGCGGCGTCGGTATGATCGCGTGAGACAACGCATCGAATTTTTGCAGGATATTTTCGCGCCGATCATCGCTAAAAAGGATTTTGAATTTTTTATGCGTCTGAACGAAAGTAAATTTTATCCCGAAGACAAGAAGACGGATGGCCGCTTCGCCCTTTTTAATGATGCGGATTTTACCGACGTGGAATACTTTAAACTATATCCCACGATTTACCATTTGCGCGCGGCGTTGCTTAAACCGAATCACATTACCGATCCGCGGTTATTGTACTTAGCCATTCATCATATTGTTAAAAACCGCGGACATTTCCTGTTCGCCATCACAGATATGGAAAGTATTCGCAGCTTTCAAATGATCTATACGCAACTTTCCGAGCATTTGAAACGTATCAATCCGGATTTTGAATTGCCGGTGGATGTGCAAGATAAATTTGCCGCGATCTTACTGAATGAAGAACTGAACAAGCGGGACAAGAAAAAACAACTGAAGGAACTTTGCCCGCATGAGGATAAACGCTTGGAATACGCCTTTAAAGCGATTATCGGTGATAAAGCCAACTTGAAAGATATATTTGGCGTGGAAGAATATGATGAAGGCACGAAAAAAGAAGTCAACTTTGAAAAAGCGGACTACGACGCAGATAAAGACGAGATTGAGAGCGTAATCAAAGAAAATATCCATGTGCTTAACGCGTTGAAAGCGGTCTATGACTGGACTGTTTTGACGAAAATTTTAGGCGACTATGCGTATATTTCGGATTCGCAGGTCGCGCTTTATGATGCGCATGCAAAGGATTTACGCATTCTGAAAAGCCTCATCAAAAAATATGCCAAATCGCAGTATGCGGACGCTTTCCGGCATGAGAACGTCAAGGGTAACTACGCCAACTATGTCGGCAGCACCAACTATGACAATAAACAACCGGTCATTGACAATCCGTCGGTAACGCAAGAAGACATAAATAAATATTTTGCAGCTATCCTTTCGGACATTACTCCGGACGAAAGCGATAGAGAGAGTTATCAATATATCGCTGAGCGCTTAGATAAAGAAGAAGCGCTGCCCAAATTGCGCACGAAAGCTAACAGCGTGTTGCCGCACCAAATTCACAAAATCGAATTGGAAAAAATTCTGGCCAACGCCGCAATGAATTTTCCGTTCTTGCAGGAGAAAGATAGTAGCGGCTATACCGCAGCGCAAAAAATCGTCAAGATTATGACGTTCCGAATTCCGTACTATGTCGGACCGCTCAACACGTATCATCATGTCGATCAGGGCGGCCATGCATGGATGGTGCGCAAAGCGGAGGGGAAAATTACGCCTTGGAACTTTGACGAAAAAGTGGACAGAGAGGCTTCAGCGGAAAAATTTATCCGCAACATGACCAACAAATGCACCTACTTGATCGGCAAGGACGTTATCCCCAAACAATCGCTGCTGTACAGCAGGTACAAAGTCCTTAACGAATTAAATAACTTAAAAGTTAACGGCGTGCCGATTTCGGTCGAGCTGAAACAGAAGATTTACGAAGAACTGTTCAAGAAACAAGTCAACGTCACATTCAAGCAACTCAAAACTTTTCTCAAAACGCAAGGGGAAGATGCTGACGAAATCATTTTAAGCGGTGTTGATGAAGCCGCGCATAAATTTACCAATAATCTTCAGACGTACCATAAATTCCAAGCGATATTTGGCGATACAATTGAATTTGAGCCGCAACGCTCCATGGTCGAAGATATTATTCGCTGGAAATGCCTGATGGGCGATGATATTGCCATGTGGAAACACAAGATCGAAAAAGAATATGGCGATCAGCTCAGCGATGAGCAATTGAAGCAAATCACGCGACTTAACTTCAACGGTTGGTCCCGTTTGTCACAAGAGTTTCTTACCGATGTACCGGGCGTTGATATCGAATCCGGCGAGGTATACTCGGGGATTATGGACGCTTTGTGGAAAACGAATGAAAACGTTATGCAATTATTGAGTTCCCGTTTCACGTTTGCGGAAAAAGTAAAAAAACAAAACCAGGGTACCGGGCAGATCACAAAAATCACGTATGATGAAGTCATGAAAGATACTTACCTGTCGCCGGCGGTAAAACGCTCCGTTTGGCAGGCGATTACTTTAGTCGAAGAGATCCGCAAAATTCGCAAAGCGGATCCGAAACGCATTTTTGTCGAAATGACGCGCCAGCCGGACGTGATAAAGGAGCGCAAACTGTCTCGCCGTACGCAACTTTTAAGGACATATATAGCGATCGGAAACGACATTGCGGAATATGAAAAGGAACATGTATCCACACTCATAAAGCAACTGGAAAGCAAAAAAGATGAAGATTTGCGGCAGAAAAAACTGTATCTTTATTTCACACAGATGGGACGTTGCATGTATACGGGAGAGCGTATCGATCTTTCTTCCTTATTGCATGATACCAACAGTAACATCTACGATATAGATCATATCTACCCGCGTTCTCTTACGAAAGATGACAGTCTTGACAATACAGTCTTATGTAAGAAGGAGATTAACCTACAGAAAGGTAATAAGTATCTACATCAAGCTTTCACGGCAAAAGAACTCGAAAAGCAATACGGATACTGGAAGGCGCTCAAAGAGAAAAAGCTGATCAGTGAAAGGAAATTTTCACGGCTCATGCGCACTACCGATCTCACCGCCGACGAATTGGCCGGATTTATCAGTCGGCAATTGGTGGAAACCAGCCAAATGGTCAAAGCCACGGCGGATATTTTGGAAAAAATCTATCCGAATGTCACGATCGTTTACGTGAAAGCGCGGACTGTAAGTGACTTCCGTCATGATTATGATTTGCCGAAAGTGCGCGCCTTGAATGATTGTCACCATGCCCATGATGCGTACTTGAATATTGTCGTGGGGAATGTCTACTACGAAAAATTCACTAAAAGCCCGTTCCGCTTTATTCAAAACCAAAAGGGAAAGGGAGAAATCAAATACAATCTTTATCGCCTGTTTGATAGAGACGTTAAAGTCGGCGATCGCATTATTTGGAACACCAAAGAAGATTTAGCGCACGTCAAAGCAACCCTCGAACGGGATACGGTAAATGTTGTACTCATGCCGGTAGAACGACACGGAAAGTTTTATGACGCAACCATTCAAAAGAAGAGCACCACAAAAGAAACAATGGTCCTGCCATTGAAAGGTTCTGATGAACGCTTACAAGATATTTCCAAATACGGGTATTATCGCAGTCCATCCGGTATGTCATTTATGGTAGTTCAACACGAGGTTAAAGGTAAGAAACGAGTCACCATCGAACAGGCTTTGCTGGTTTACAAAAATAAGTTAAAAAGCGAAAAAGATTACGCAAAATATTGCGAAGATTTTTTGAAGTTACAGAAACCGAAAGTATTATTTAAAAACATAAAATTTGGCAGTAAGATTTTATTCGATGGATACCCATACCTTTTGAAAGGGCGAACGGGAAAGAAGATTACATTGGCGGATGCGCAATCCCTATTTCTTTCCAACCGGGAGCTAAACATACTAAAAAGAGTTACCAAAATTTCCGATGATATTGATCACAAAGTGAAGAGTCGAGTGAAAATAACCGATGAAGAGTGGGCTACACTGTGGAAGTCCGTGGTGGAGCAAAACGTTAAGGGTAAGTTTCGTGATCGCCTGGGAACTTTAAATGGAATACTAAAAGGTAGACAAATTAAATTATCAGAAGATGAGCAAAAGAGAGTAAACGAACTGGATTCGAAGGATCAGGAAGAATATTTGAGCCAAATTTTATTAGAACGGTTTTTGCGATTCACCACAGAAGAAAAGACCCGGCTCTTACTTCAAGTGATTTCATTTAGCAGTAATACAAGAGGAGTGAACCTTTGCCTGATTGGCGGCAGTGAGAGAACGGGAACTATTGCGATCAGCAACAATATTACGGATCATTCGGTCATTTTGATTAATGAATCGCCCACCGGTCTCTTTACCAATCGTACTGTTTTGAATCAGCCATGAGCTGGCGTACAGTTGTCATCACGAAACCTGCCAAACTCGAATTGCGTTTGAACTACTTGGTTGTTCGCAGCATCGACCATGTGGAAAAGATAAGCCTGACGGAATTGGGAGCACTGGTGATCGAAACGCTGCAAGTGTCGATTACCAGCTCTCTCATCAGCGCGCTTTTGGCACAAGAAATCAGGATTATCATTTGCGATGAACATCATGATCCGCAAGGGGAAATCCTACCTTACTACGGATGCCATGATTGCTCTCGCAAAATACAGATGCAAATGGGTTGGCAGGAGACGACAAAGAAGCTTTTATGGCAACAAATTGTCCGACAAAAGATTATGAACCAACGGAAAACATTAGAATATTTTTGTTCGGATGCGACCGATGTGGTGGCGAAGCTGGCGCAGTATGAGACGCAAGTTGAAATCGGCGACGCCACTCATCGGGAAAGTCTCGTCGCCAAAGAATACTTTCCCGCGCTTTTGGGAAAAGGATTTACGCGCGCTGCCGAGACGGCGCAAAATGCCGCATTGAACTACGGTTACCAAATTATCATTTCCATTTTTTCCCGTGAAATCAAAATTGCCGGTTACCTTACCGAATTGGGAGTTTTTCATGACAGTCAGCATAATCATTTCAATTTGTCATCCGATCTTATGGAGCCGTGGCGACCGGTTGTAGACGCATTTGTCAGAGAAAAAGAATGGGAACAATTTGCCGTGGAGGAAAAACATATGATGCAACGTCTCGTGACGCAGGAAGTAACCTTTCGCGGGCAAAAGCAAAGCGTGCCTAACGCCATTCGCATGTACGTGAATTCGGTGTTTCAGGCGCTGAATCATAATGACATTTCGCAAGTGCATTTTTTCAACCATGAGTTATAGATTTATGCGTATTTTAGTGCTCTTCGACCTGCCGACGGAAACGTCGCTGGATTTACGGGAATACAGACGGTTTCGCAAAATATTGCTGGAAATGGGATTTATTATGCTGCAGGAATCGGTCTATACGAAAATTGCGCTAACGACAACCATTTCCGAGCAAATTACCAATCGTCTGCGGCATGAAAAGCCGGCGAACGGATTGGTACAGATATTGCGCGTGACGGAAAAACAATTTGAAAACATGGAAACGTTGGTAGGGGAATATAACAGCAACGTGATTGATACCGATGAAAAGGTGGTCATCCTATGATCTTAAGCCACCCGGTTTTCGATGCGCCGATCGATCTTGCCCATAATAATCTCGTCGTTTTGGAACATCCGCTTCTGTACCGCGCATTGGTAGCGGAATTAATTGCGCAAAGTGAAGGTGAAACGGGACGATTTCTTTTAATGGAAAATTATGAAGAAAAGTCGATTGGAAAATACCTTTCAATCATTCATAATCCATTTCGGCTATGCGAGAATGATCATAAAATGCGCACCGCCTTGTATAAATTACTTGAAAAAGAAGTACAGACGCTAGACTTTGAATATTACAAAGAAGTGGAATCCAAGATACTTCAATTTTTGCAGCATGTAAGTATGCAATCCGCATATCCGCTCACGATGACAGATTCTATCAGCATGACAGATATCTTCAAACTGGGTCAATTGCAACTGGAATTAACCAAAGACTCCGTGCCGGAGCGTCTCTATGAATACATCCGCGCGTTGCACCGCTTGGCAGGCGCGCAATGCGTGGTTATGTATAATGTAAGAAACATATTTACCGATACGGAAGCGGAGGTGTTTTTAAAAGAAATTAGCGAACAGGAATTATCTGTTTTGTTTTTGGAAAGGAGTGTGCCGCCTATCGTCACAAAATACGAGAAACTATATATAGTGGATCAGGATTTGTGTGAAATCAGCTAATGGTATAAATTAAACACAACATTAGTTTGAGAGTAGTGTCATATCCAATCCATCTCAAACCGAAAGAATTAGCGGACAGAAAAATCGACAGTTTGAGAGTAGTGTCATATCCAATCCATCTCAAACTAAGGCGGAGAAAAAGGACTTTACCCACCAGTTTGAGAGTAGTGTCATATCCAATCCATCTCAAACCTCTCTCCCTGCTTTCTGACTAAAGTATAAGTTTGAGAGTAGTGTCATATCCAATCCATCTCAAACGGCGGCAGCAGATTTTAGCGAAGATTAACGGTTTGAGAGTAGTGTCATATCCAATCCATCTCAAACGGCGGCAGCAGATTTTAGCGAAGATTAACGGTTTGAGAGTAGTGTCATATCCAATCCATCTCAAACGGCGGCAGCAGATTTTAGCGAAGATTAACGGTTTGAGAGTAGTGTCATATCCAATCCATCTCAAACGGCGGCAGCAGATTTTAGCGAAGATTAGCGGTTTGAGAGTAGTGTCATATCCAATCCATCTCAAACAGTTGCGGTCACCGGAGCGACCACCGAGGTGTTTGAGAGTAGTGTCATATCCAATCCATCTCAAACCTTCCAGCCGTGCTGTTTGGCAAGCATGAAGTTTGAGAGTAGTGTCATATCCAATCCATCTCAAGCAACGATGACAACGTCGGACAAACTCACAAAAAATGAAATCGCCAATGCGCACCGGCGAGGCGTTTTTTGTTCAAATATTTATTTGTCAATTAAGACGCCTGTGGCGTCTTTTTTATTTGCTTTCAGCATGACGGCACAAAATAGCATGCTCGGAGAGCGGCGAGATAGTTTGCGTGCAGCGTCATATTTTCGTTGTGCCGCAAGGCGAAAGAGGTAGCGCTTTTTTACATACGCAGTCCACGTTGTCGATTGGGGATCATTTTTTACTGTCTGTTAATATTTCATTGCGTATCTCTTTCACGGCGACATGCTATACTTATACTAATCGGAAAAGCAGTTTATAAAGGAGAAACATGAAGTATAAACCGAAAGTTTGTCTTCTTTCCGCGTCGATCGGGCAAGGGCACGTACAGGCGGCGCGCGCGGTGGCGGAAGCGTTGAAACGGCATCCTACGGGATATCGCGTGCAATCGTTGGATTTTTTGTCGCGTGATATGATATCGCTTGATTATTGGATGCGCGAGACATATATCAAGATGATCGATTTATTTCCGCTGATTTATGATCTTTTATACCATCAATCGCAACGTCGGCACGGCGGTAAACAGGTTCGCAGTCTGCTGGCGCGCACGTTTCGCAGTCGCATGCGGCATTTATTGGAAGTGCTCTCACCGGACGCGTTGGTGTTGACGCATCCGTTTCCCGCGGCAGCGGCCGCTAAGCTGGTGGAAAAAGGCGAGCTTCATATCCCGATTGTGACGGTGATTACGGACTTTGATTTACACCAACTATGGGTGTATAAAAACATCACGGCGTACTGCGTACCGTCGGTGCAGGTGCGTGACGAACTGATCGCGGCGGGCATTGAAAAAGAACGCGTGTTTGTAACGGGCATCCCGATTATGCAGCGGTTTTACGAGATGAAAAAAGCCTCTCTGCGCGAACCGGGGACCGTGTTAATCATGGGGGGCGGCACTGGTCTGGGGTCGGTGAAGGATATTTTATGGCGCCTGACGCAAGTGGAAGCGGTGCAACGCGTTATCGTTGTGACGGGACAAAATCTCACGCTGTTTGATGAAATTCAGGAAATGCGAGATGAGTTGCGTGTGCCGTTGGAGTTGTACGGATACACGAATGAAATCCCGCGACTGATGGCTCGCGCGTCATTATTGGTGACGAAGCCGGGAGCGTTGACCACGACGGAAGCGATGACCATGCATTTGCCGATGTTATTGGTGGACGCTATTCCGGGGCAAGAGGAAGCGAACGCGGCGCACTTGGAAAAGATCGGCTGCGCAAAATGGATTTTACGGGAGCAGCTGGTGCCGGTCACACGCGAATTTTTTGCCGGGGAAGCGACTTGGTATACAGGTGATCAACAAAAAACGCAGCACAGCGCCCAACTTGTCGCCGATATTATCGACTCGTTGGTAACTTTTGAAAATTGAGCCACAAAAAAAGAGCCCTGAGGCTCTTTTTTATTTTGAGGGTACCGGCGCGGCGGGCAATAATGTGGCACCGCTGATTTGACGATACGCATCATAGACTTCGGCGGCATTTTGCAAACGTTTAATGCGCCAAAACCCGGTGGAATCTTTCACCAGCGACAAATGCAACGGGATGTACCGGTCACGATTAATTTCGCGGAGACGGACAAGGACTTCCGCGTTCGTGTCTTCCGATGTCAGCGTTTGGATGTCGGTGACTTCGTAATTGGACGGCGGCGCTTCCTTTTCGTTCGTAACCAACGGAATGGAAATGATCGGCGCGGAGTTTTTCTGTTCGACTTGCGAGCGCAAGGCGTGGCTCAGAGCCTGAATAAAAATGGGCCGCATGGCGTACATCAGTGCCGCCGGCATGCTTGTACCGGCGTTGGCGCTGTCGCGAAAGACGTCATCGAAACCGTCTTGCACCAGCGTATCAATATCGACGCGCCGTTCAAAGCGAGTCAGATTGTGCTCGCGCGCCGCATCGGCCGCGTCCATGACCGCATATTTAGGAGTGCGAATATAGTAGCCGTAATAAAATAAAAGGACGCCGGCCACCAAAATAAGGGCGGCGAGAAGTACATACCACCAACGATTTTTTTGTCCAGTTGAAGTGTTCACGGAGACCTCCTTACCAGTTGATAAATCTATTTTGACAGGCAACGAAATGATTGTCAAACAAACTGATTTTTACAAAATGCATAAAAAATATTGACGAGTGCGGGTGAAGTATGGTAGTATTGTCACATTGAAAGACGTGCCGGAGTGGCGGAATGGCAGACGCACCTGACTCAAAATCAGGCGGGTAAAACCGTGGGGGTTCAAGTCCCTTCTCCGGCACCATAATTTTCACATATTGACACGAAAAGCCGAGTGACGAAGTCATTTGGCTTTTTTATTTGCGCAAACGACGGGCCAAGCTATAATAAAAGCAAGAGCACAAAGGGGGAATGTACATGTTTAGCGGCGAACTGAGTTTATTGCGGAAGTATCAGGATCATCTACATGAACGCGTCTACAAATATTTGGAGATGCTTCGCAATGCGAATTGGGACGAAATGACAGATGGGCGGATGGAGCTGTATGACGGCGATTATATGAATATTGAAACGGGCATGACGAAGCCTGTGGAAGAATGTCGCTGGGAAGCGCATCGCCGCCATCTCGATATCCAGTATGTAGTTACCGGCGCGGAAAATGTGGAGTGGGCGCCGCTGCTTTTGGGAAAGGTAGAGGAAGACCGCCCGGATGACGATGTGTACTTCTATGCGGCGGAGTCGATTGCCGCGGGCGCGACGATTCATCATCAAGCGGGACGTTTCAGTATTTTCACACCGGAGGATTTGCATCGACCTTTGCTGGCGCCGCAAGACCCCGCTTCAATTCGTAAAGCGGTAGTTAAAGTAAGCTTGAAAAATTTACATAAATGAATGAAAAATTCGCAAATAGGCGGCTAATCATTAGCCGCCTATTTGATTGACATTGACTCATAAAGCTTGTTACAATAAACTGGTACTGAAAAAATGATTTAGTTTTCAAACAGAGGAAGTAATGAAAGACAAAATTTTAAAAACGGCAGAAAAAGTAATTACCCGCCGCGGCACCAAGTTTACGATGGATGAGCTGGCCGCGGCGCTCAATATGAGCAAGCGCACATTGTATGAACAATTTGCCTCAAAGGAAGAGTTAATTGAGACGATTTTTTTGGTGCGCATGGATCGGTGGGAAGAATACCACCACAAATTAATGGAGGATGCGGAGATCCCGGTGGAAAGGTTTTTGCATGATTATTTTATTCCGTCGTCTAAAGATTACCTGATTGTAACCAGTGAACTGCTCGGTTTACTGTTGCATCATTATCCGAATGTCAAAGAAAAATTGATTGCGCGTTCGGAAAATGAGTGGAAGCGTTTGGAAGCATATCTTACGCGGCAAAAAGCGGCAGGGAATATTGCGACACCGGATGTTCAGGTGTTGATTTTTATCTTACAATCGCTCATGGTGTTCGCGACGAGCAAGTATGTAGAAAATAACGATGCGAAACAATATATGAAATCTCTGGAAGACAGTATCGCAGTCGTACTTACCGGCATTTTGCCGAAGAAATGAGGGACATGATGAAACGTAAGCATATTTGGATGGCGCTCGGCGCGGTAGTGATCCTGGCGTTGCTTTTTTTGGGTTATAGCGCATACCAGAAAAAAGCCGCCGGCGCGGCAGCGCGCCAACAGCCGCCGACGCTTGTGAATGCGTTCACCGCATTCCAGTCGGATACGCCTCTTTTGCAGCAATATAGCGGCCATGTGGAAGCCCAGCAAAAGGTGCCGGTACAAGCGCGCGTGACGGGCTATATTGTCGAAAAATATGTGCAGGGCGGTCAGCAGGTAACGGCAGGGCAGGCGCTTTACCGCATTGATGCGCGTCAATACCAATCATCGTTGGCCGCGGCGCAGGCCAATACGGCGCAAGCTCGCGCGAACTATGAAAGCGCCGTGCAGGATTTGGAGCGGTACCGCACATTGATTGCGCAAGGCGCGATTTCCGATCAGCAATTTACGCGGCAACAGGCGCTGGTAGAACAATATCGCGCTGTGGTGGAAGCCAACGAAGCGCAGGCCTCCATTGCCGGCGATAATGTCGCCGATACGGTGGTGCGCGCGCCGTTCAGCGGCACGCTCGGTGTCGATGATTTGCCGGTGGGGAATTTTGTTGCGGCGGGTCAAACACCGTTGGTGACGATTTCATCCACGGATCCGATTTTCGTTACCTTTGATCTGACGGAAGCCGAATATTTAAAAATGACGCAGCGGCAAAATTCGTCCGGCGCGTGGGGACAGGATTTGAAATTGCAGCTCGCCGACGGTTCGCAGTACGACGAAACCGGTCAGGTGGTTGTAATCGATCAAGACATGTCGGGCGGCGGCGGTCAATTCACCGTCAAAGCAAGCTTTACGAATCCGCAACAAATACTGCGTCAGGGTATGTTTGTACATGTTGTTTCCGACACGGAAATCGCGCGCAACAGTATTTTAATTCCGGCGCAAGCGGTACAACCTTTATTGGATAAGAAAATCGTGACCGTGGTGGATGCGGAACACAAAGTGTCGCAACGCCCGGTGGAAGTGGGCGCGACGTACGGTCCGTATGTCGTCATTACCTCCGGTATTGTCGCCGGTGATACGGTCGTAGTTGAAGGACAGGCCAAAGTACGTAACGGTCAGGCGGTCCAAGTGAAAATGCTCTCGCGCGATGAAGTAGAACATCCGCAGACGAAACAGGCAGCTCCTGCTGCCGGCAAGCAGTAAGGAGGAAATTGTGGCAAGATTTTTTATTGACCGACCGATTTTTGCCATCGTTATCGCCCTGGTAATCTCGATCGTCGGCGGTTTGGCGATGTTCGGTTTGCCGGTGGACCGGTACCCGGTCATTGCGCCGCCGAAAGTACAGGTTAGCGCGATGTATCCCGGCGCGAGCTCCCAGGTATTGAGTGAATCGGTAGCGGAAGCGATTGAAAAGCAAATTATCGGAGTGGATGATTTTGACAGCATGGTGTCGTCAAGTTCGTCTATCGGTATGTATTCATTATCCGTTCAATTTGAAACGGGTACGGACGCCGACTTCGCTTCCGTTCAGGTGCAAAACCGAGTGGCGCAGGCGGAAGCCATGCTGCCGGATATCGTGCGGCAATTGGGCTTAAACGTCAGAAAATCAACGAGCGATATGGCCTTGGTCATCAATTTGACCAGTCCGAACGGCACCTATGATCCGACGTTCCTGAAGAACTATTTCAGTTTGAACTACATGGATACGTTGAAATCGATCCCCGGGGTCGGCAATGTTCAGGAGTTCGGCTCCGATTATGCAATGCGCGTATGGCTAAATCCGGCGCGCATGGCGCAATATAAAATTAACGCGAGCGATATCGCCGCGGCCGTGCGGATGCAAAACCAGGAAGCGTCGGCCGGTTCTATCGGTTTAAACCCTTCGCCGGAAACCCAACAGTTTCAATACCAGATTACGGTGGACGGGCGGTTGACGGACCCGCAGCAATTTGAAGAAATTGTACTCCGCTCAAACCCGGACGGCAGCGTGGTGCATTTGAAAGATGTGGCGCGCGTCGAACTCGATGCCGCGGATTATAACTTTATCGCTCGCGCGGACGGGAAACCTACCGCCGGCATCGCCTTTTCGCTGACGAGCGACGCGAACGCGCTGGAAACGATCAATGCGATTAAGGCGGAACTGGCGAAAGCGCAGGAAACGTTCCCCGATGACATGACCTATAATATCGTCATCGACAATACAGATTTCGTTTCGGCCTCTTTGGAAGCCGTATTGCATACTTTCGTGGAAGCGTTGATTTTAGTATTGATCATCGTCTACTTGTTCTTGCAGAACTGGCATTCGACATTGATTCCTATGATCGCCGTGCCGGTATCGTTGCTGGGGACATTTGCCGCCTTTACGGTGCTGGGTTTTACGGTCAATACGTTGACGCTTTTTGCGATGGTGCTTGCGATCGGCCTGGTTGTCGACGACGCGATCGTCGTCGTGGAAGCGGTCGAGTATGAAATGCGGTACAATCATAAATCACCGCGGGAAGCAACGATTCTTGCGATGGAAAAAGTCCAGGGCCCGGTTATCGGCGTCGCGGTTGTTTTGATCGCGGTATTCGTACCGGTTGCTTTTATGGGCGGCATTATGGGCGTACTGTATAAGCAGTTCGCGTTGACGATTGCCGTTTCCGTCGGGATTTCCGCTTTTGTCGCGTTGACTTTGACGCCGGCTCTGTGCGCGATGTTGCTGACGGAAAATGACAATTTGAATCAAGAAACTTTCCATGATCGCTTCTTCCATGCCTTTAACGAGAAGTTTGATCGACTCGTCGAATCGTACGGAAACGCGTTGGACAGCTTCGTACATAAACTCGGCGTGGCGATTTTAAGTCTGGCAGCAGTGACAATCGTTGGACTGTTCTTCTTCACGCAAATGCCGAGCGCATTCGTACCGAATGAAGATAACGGCTATTTCATTACTTCGATATCACTTCCCGAGGGGGCTACCTCGCAACGTACCGATGCAGTCGTGCAAAAGTATATGGACTATATGATGCAACAGCCGGGCGTGGAACACGTCATGGGGGTTACAGGATTTGATATTTTGTCCGGCGGTTTGAAGCAAAACAGCAGCATGGCATTTGTCAAATTGAAGCACTGGGATGAACGTACCGGCGACGATCAGAGTGTTCAAGCGCTCGTTGGTAAAGCGTTCGGCTTCGGATTCCAAACGCCGGAAGCCAATGTGATCGCCATGAACCCGCCACCGGTTCCGGGACTGGGGGCGACCGGCGGTTTTACGATGTACTTGCAAAATCGCAGCGGCGACAGTACAGAGAAAATGTTTGAAGTCGCGCAGCAATTTTTAGCCAAAGTTAATCAACGACCGGAAATCGCTTCAGCATATACGACGTTCCGCATGGATACGCCGGCGTACCACTTTAATGTCGATCGTGATAAAGCGGCACGCTCCGGCGTTAACGTTTCCGACATCAATACGGCGCTTTCCATGTTCTACGGCGGCACGCAGATTAACGATTTTTCCGCATTCGGTAAGAGTTACAAAGTCATCGCGCAAGCGGATCAGGAATTCAGAATGTCGCCGAATGCTAACCGTGAATTGACGGTACGCAATCAGCAAGGTGAAATGCTGCCGTTGAGTTCGTTTATTACGCCGGAACAACGCGGGTCGGTCGCTATTTTGACTCGCTATAACAATTTCCCGGCAATCAAAGTGGGCGGTAACGCGGCGAACGGCTACAGTTCCGGCCAAGCGCTCCAAGCGTTGCAGGAAGTAGCGGTGGAAGTCTTACCCTCCGGCTACGGGTTTGAATTTGCGGATCAGTCGGCACAGGAAATCAAAGCGGGCAACCAAATGCTGTACGTTATGTCATTGGCACTGCTGTTCGTATTTCTTTCGCTGGCCGCTTTGTACGAAAGCTGGAAAATTCCGTTTTCCGTACTTCTTTCGGTACCGGCCGGATTCTTGGGAGTGGCTTTCTTCGGCTGGCTCTTTAACATCAACAACGACATTTACTTCCAGATCGGTCTGCTGACGATTATCGGATTGGCTGCGAAAAACGCGATTTTGATCGTGGAGTACGCCAAAATCCGCGTGGATCACGGCATGGATCACGTCAAAGCAGCCATCGAGGCTTCCAAAATTCGTTTGCGTCCGATCTTGATGACTTCATTGGCATTTATTTTGGGCTGCTTACCGTTGGCGCTTTCCACCGGCGCGGGCAGCGTTTCGCGCAGTGAAATGGGCACGACAGTCGTCTTCGGCATGTTGACGGCGACGGCGTTGGGAATCTTTATGATCCCGATGCTCTTCGTTGCGATTGAAAGCATCGGTAACGACAGCAAAAAAAGCAAGGAATAAGAAAAAAGAGCCGGTCATTTGACGGGCTCTTTTTCTGAATGCAAACGTGCTTCATGGTATAATAAATAGCAGAGTATTTTAATTCAAATGATGAGGTGACAAAATGGCAGAAATGATTTTAGTGTCGGGCCATAAGAGTCCGGATACGGATACGATCTGTTCCGCATTGGTTTGCGCTCACTGGTTACGGGCGCAGGGGAAAGAAGCTAAAGCGATTCGCGCCGGCGAAATCAATAAAGAAACGGCATTTGCATTGGATTACTTCGGCAGCGAAGCGCCGGAGTTGGTGACGCGGGTAGAGGCCGGTCAGCCGATGTATTTAGTCGATCACAATGAAAGCAAACAAGCCGTAGACGGCATGACTGACGCGGATGTACAGGGCTTGATTGACCACCATCGTCTCGGCGATTTCACGACGGATCAACCGATTTTGATCCGCATTGAACCGGTCGGCTGCACGGGGACGATTTTATATTCGCTATATCAGCAGTGCGGCATTGAAATTCCGCGGCAAATGGCAGGCCTGATGCTGTCGGCGATTATTTCCGACACCTTGTTGTTCCGTTCGCCGACGTGCACGGAACGGGACCGTAAAGCGGTGCAAGAATTGGCGCAAATCGCCGACGTCGATTATGAAAAATACGGTATGGACATGCTCAAAGCCGGTGCCGATCTTTCCGACAAAACGGCAGCGGAATTGGTCCTGACCGATAAAAAAGAATTTGACGGCAAAAAGGGGACATTCAGTATTGCCCAGCTTTCCGTCATGGATACGCAACCGATTTTGGCGCAACGCGACGATCTTTTACGTTTGCTGGAAGAAGATCGCGCCGCCCATAATTATGAGGCATCCTTTTTGATGGTCACGGATATTTTAGAGGAATCGACGGATCTGCTGTACACCAGTCAGGTGGAAACCGCGATCGAAGCGGCGTTTCAGGTCAAAGGCAACGCGCAAACATTGCATTTGCCGGGGGTGATGTCGCGCAAAAAACAGGTCGCTCCGCCACTGCTGGGGGCATTATAAAAAGGTTGCTCCGGCAACCTTTTTTTCTTGGGAGAACGGATGATAGATTACTTTACTTCATTGAACGACAAGCAGCGCGAAGGCGTGCAAACGATTCAAGGTCCGGTTCTGATCTTGGCGGGCGCCGGTTCGGGCAAAACCAAAGCCTTGACCAGTCGTATTGCGTACATGCTGGAGCAGGGGATTTCGCCGCAGGAAATTTTGGCGATTACCTTTACCAATAAAGCGGCGAAGGAAATGAAAGAGCGTGTGAAAAAATTAGTGGGAGCGTCAGCGGATCATATGTGGATCAGCACTTTCCACTCGTTTGGCGCGCGCTTTTTACGGCGCGAAATCGATGTCATACCGCCGTATACTCGCCAATTCACGATCTATGATGCGCAAGACAGCCAACAGGTCGTCAAAGGCATTTTAAAAGAGATGAACCTCGACGATAAGCAGTTTGCGCCCAATGCGCTACAAGCGCGCATTTCCAATGCGAAAAATAATTTGCAAAACGCGCGTGCGGCGCAAGAGGCGGCGGACGATTTCTTTGCGGAAAAAGCCGCTGAAGTTTACGCTCGCTATGAAGCGATATTGCAAGCCAACAATGCGTTGGATTTCGATGATCTGTTGCTGCTGCCGGCGGTTATTTTGCAACGTCATGCGGATGTGCGCAAGGCGTATCAGAACCGCTTTCGTTATATTTTGATCGATGAGTATCAGGATACCAACCACGCGCAATACGTTCTGACTCAAATGCTGGTCGGTCCCGAGCAAAATCTTTGCGTGGTCGGCGATGTGGACCAGAGTATTTACTCATGGCGCGGCGCCGATGTGCAGAATATTATTGATTTTCAGAGAGATTATCCGCGGGCGAAAGTGTTGAAGCTTGAGCAGAATTATCGCTCGACGCAGACGATTTTGAATGCGGCTAATCATGTCATTGAAAATAATGAGCACCGCCCCAGCAAAAATCTTTGGACGGATCAGGCGAATGGCGAGCCGATTTACTACTACGAAGCGGTTTCCGAAACGGACGAAGCGCAGTTTTGCGCCGGTGAAATGCAGCGTCTGGTGAGTGAAACTCCCGCGAAATACGGCGATATGGCGGTGTTGTACCGCACCAATGCGCAGTCGCGCGCTATGGAAGAAGCATTGGTACGACGCGGTATCGCCTATACCATTGTCGGCGGGACGCGCTTTTACGATCGCCAGGAAATCAAAGATGTGTTGGCGTATTTAAAAGTGCTGCAAAATCCGCGCGACGATGTCAGCGTGGAGCGCATTATCAATGTTCCAAAACGCGGTATCGGCACCACTACGGTGAGTCGCGTTAAGGACGCCGCGCGGTTACAGGGCGTGTCATTGTTTGAAATGATTATGGCCGCGGACGGAATTGAGTCGTTAAATGCCGGTACGCGCAAAAAGCTGAGTGCTTTCAGTGTTTTGATGTTGGAATTGATGAATACGGCGACGACCGAAAGCGTTACCGATCTGTTGGAAGCGGTGTTGGCGCATACCGAATTGATTACCAGCCTGTTGAATGATACGGATCCGCGCGCGCAAAGCCGCGTCGAGAACATCGGCGAATTGGTGTCCGTTGCCAAAACCTACGAAGATGAAACGGAAGAGCCCACGTTGCAAGGCTTTTTGGAACAGGTCGCGCTGGTAAATGACGTCGATACATTTGAAGAAAGTAGCGAAAAGGTTACCTTGATGACGTTGCACAGCGCCAAAGGTTTGGAATTTCCCATCGTCTTTTTGATTGGTATGGATGAAGGACTTTTCCCGCATGCGCGGACGCTTTTCGCGCCGGATGAACTGGAAGAAGAGAGGCGCTTATGCTACGTCGGGATCACGCGTGCGGAAAAAATTTTATATTTGACGCACGCCAGCTCCCGCACCGTGTTCGGCAGCACCAATCCGTACTTGGTGAGTCGCTTTGTCGGTGAAATCCCTGAAGATCTGGTGGAGAAGAAAGAAAATAAAAACCGTATCCGTTGGGGACAGGCCGACCGTGCGAAACGAACCGGCCAACGTGTAGTCAGCAATGCTTCTGTCGGTGTCACCGCGCCGAAAGGCAAGGTTAACGCCCGCTATGACTGGCGGGTCGGCGATCGGGCGCGCCATACGAAGTGGGGGCTCGGTACGGTGGTGGAAGTGCGCGGTGAAGGCGAACGCATGCAATTAAAATTAGAATTTCCGGGCCGGCAGGTGCGCCTGGTAATGGTAAAATTCGCACCTTTAACAAAGGAGTAAGCCATGGTTGAGAAAACTGCCGCTGAACGCGCACGGGAATTGCGCGAAACGTTACAACACCACAGCTATTTATACTATGTGCTTGATCAGCCGGAAATCAGCGATTTTGAATTTGACAAATTGTATCGGGAATTGGTCGAATTGGAAACAGCGCATCCGGAATTGATTATGCCGGACTCACCGACACAACGCGTCGGGGCGGCACCGTCGGGGGCGTTTAGTAAAGTAACGCATCAGTTCCCCTTGTACAGTTTGGCTAACGCGTTTAGCGTTGGTGAGGTCGATGCGTTCGCTAAACGCATTCAGGAACGCTTAGGCAGCACTGCACAAGTAGAATACGTCACCGAGCTTAAAATTGACGGTCTGGCGATTAATCTGATTTATGAAAACGGCCATTTGACGCAGTGCGTGACGCGCGGTGACGGTGAAGTCGGTGAAGATGTTACCGCCAATGTAAAGACGATTCGCTCGTTACCGTTGTTTATAAAAAATGCGCCGGCGCGATTGGACATTCGCGGGGAAGTATATATGCCGCGCCAGGCGTTTGTCGAACTCAATGAGGCTCGTGATGAAAATGGGGAAGCGCCGTTTGCCAACTGTCGCAACGCGGCCGCGGGTTCGCTGCGCCAGCTGGATCCGCGCGTGACCGCGGCGCGCCAACTGGATTTCTTTGCGTACGCCATCGGCAATGCGGAAGAAACCGGCATTACGTCACAACGTGAGTTGTTGGAAACACTGCAGGAGTATCGTTTTTCCGTCAATCCGAACTATCATCTCTGGCATTCTGTGGAAGAGATCGGCGCGGAAATCAAGCGCTGGGAGACGGCGCGGCGAGATTTGGCGTACGATACCGACGGCTTGGTTATTAAGGTCAATGATTTCGCGCAGCAACGTGTTCTCGGATACACGGCCAAAGCGCCGCGGTGGGCGATCGCGTACAAGTATCCGCCGGAAGAAGCAAAAACCAAAGTGACGGATATCATCGTGACGCTCGGACGCACCGGCGTGCTGACACCGTCGGCGGATTTGGAACCGGTGTCGCTCGCGGGTACGGTGGTACGCCGTGCGACTTTGCACAACGCGGACTACATTGCGGAAAAGGATATTCGCGTCGGGGACACGGTTTTGATTCACAAAGCGGGAGAAATCATTCCCGAGGTTATTCGTGTCATTACCGAGGACCGTGACGGCAGTGAATCGGCGTTTGCGATGCCGCACCAATGTCCGGTATGCGGCAGTGAAGTGACACGTATTCCCGGAGAGGTGGCGTACCGTTGCCAAAATCCGAGCTGTCCGGGGATTCTGCGGGAAAAATTAATTCATTTCGCGTCTCGCCAAGCGATGAATATGGACGGCGTCGGCCCCAAAGTGATTGACTTGATGTTGGAACACGGCTTATTGCATGACGCGGCGGATTTATATACGTTGCGCGTGGAAGATCTCGTAGAGTTGCCACGGTTCGGGAAAAAGCGCGCGGAGAACCTGGTGAACGCGATTGCCGAAACCAAGAAACGCGGACTGGCGCGCTTACTGTTTGCGCTCGGTATTCGCTACGTCGGCACGAAAGCGGCTCGCCTGCTCGCGGCCGCATATCCGACGTATGAAAAATTACAAACGGCGACACCGCAGGAATTGGCGACGGTGGACGGCATCGGGGAAACGATTGCCGAGAGTTTATATACGTATTTACAAATGCCGCAATCCATTGCGTTTATTCATAAATTACAAGATCTCGGCGTAGTTACCGATGAAGAAGTAAGTGAACCGGCAGCAGACGGCATTTTTAGCGGTGAAAAAGTAGTTTTAACAGGAAAGCTGACCCGCTTTAATCGCACGCAAGCAGCGGATCTGATTGTTGCGCAGGGCGGTGAAGTGGCAAGCTCCGTCAGCAGTAAAACAACCCTGGTCGTGGCGGGGGAAGATGCCGGCAGTAAACTGACGAAAGCGGAGAAACTCGGCATTACCATTTGGACGGAAGACGATTTTGAAAACGCCGTGGCGAAAATCGAACCGTGATTTTACCCGCGATATCAATAACAGCTATGCTATAATAAAGCCATTATGAGGAGGGAATGCCATGGAATTAACAGCGGCAGAAATGGTTAAGGTGGCGCACCTTGCGCGTTTGGAATGGGATCCGAAACGGGCGGCGACACTGGGACAGTCGTTGAATACGATTTTAACCTATATGGAAGAACTCAATGAATTGGACACGTCGAATGTTCCGCCGACTGTACATGCGGTGGAATTGACCAATGTGTGGCGGGAGGATGTTCCGCAACCGTCTCTGGATCATGAAAAGGCTTTGCAGAACGCTCCGGAACGTGACGGACGTTATTTCAAAGTACCGAAACTTATGTAGGGATGGAGGATTATTGTGAACGCGTGGACCATACATGAAAGTCATCGCCGTCTGCTTGCCAAAGAGATCTCGGCGGTGGAATTAACAAAACAGATTATTCAGCATAAAGAAAAGGTGGAGCCGGAAATTCACGCTTATCTGCACGATACGCATGAGCGTGCGCTGGCGGCCGCCCAAAAAGTCGATGATAAAATTGCCGCCGGCGAAACGATTGCTCCTCTCGCGGGCGTTCCGGGCGCACTCAAAGATAATCTTTGCAGTGACGGTGAACCGGTCAGCGCAGCGTCAAAAATTTTGGAACATTTTATCGCGCCTTACAATGCGACGGTCGTTGAAAAATTACAGGCGCAAGATTATGTATCCCTCGGCAAATTGAACATGGACGAATTCGCGATGGGCAGCTCAACGGAAAACTCGGCCTACGGCCCTTCCAAAAATCCGTGGAATACGGAATGCGTGCCCGGCGGCTCCAGCGGCGGCAGCGCGGCGGCGGTAGCGGCACGTTCGGCATTGTGGGCATTGGGCTCGGACACCGGCGGATCGATTCGTCAGCCGGCTTCCTATTGCGGTTTGGTCGGTTTGAAACCGACATACGGATTGGTTTCCCGCTATGGTCTGCTGGCATTTGCCTCTTCTCTCGACCAAATCGGACCGTTGACGCAGGATGTCACCGATTGCGCCATCGTCTTGAATGCGATCGCCGGACACGATCCGAAGGATTCGACGAGTATCGCAGGGGAGCGCCCCGACTATACGAACGCACTGCAAAGCGATGTCAAAGGTTTGCGCATCGGCGTACCGGCGGAATTCTTTACGGACGGTATTAAGCCGGAAGTGAAAAAAGCGGTCGAAGATGCGTTGAAGACGTATGAAGAATTGGGCGCGGAAATCGTTCCGGTTTCATTGCCGCGCGCTAAATATGCTATTTCCGCTTATTATATCGTGGCACCGGCGGAAGCCAGCTCCAACCTCGCCCGTTATGACGGCGTCGGTTTCGGGTTGCGCGTACCGGGCGAAAATTTGATTGAAATGTACAAAAAAACCCGTTCCGAAGGTTTCGGACCGGAAGTGCAGCGCCGTATTATGCTCGGCACGTATGTGCTGAGCGCCGGCTATTATGATGCCTACTATATGAAGGCGTTGAAAGTGCGCACACTGATTAAAGAAGACTTCGCCAACGCGTTTTCCAAAGCGGATATTTTAGTTACGCCGACGGTGCCGGATACGGCATTCCGTTTCGGTGATAAAATCAATGATCCGCTGGAGATGTATATGGAAGACGTCTGCACGGTACCGGTCAATCTGGCGGGCATTCCGGCGCTCAGCATGAATTGCGGATTTGCCGACGGCATGCCGATCGGGATGCAGTTGATCGGCCCCAACTTGAGTGAAGAACGGCTCTTACAAGCGGCCTATACATTTGAGCAGGCGCGGCCGGATACGCAAAAAGTAGCGGCTCTGGGAGAGGTGAAGTAATGAAGTACGAAAGTGTTATCGGCTTAGAAGTCCATACCGAATTAAAAACGGCAACAAAAATTTTCTGCGGCTGCAAAACCACATTCGGCGCGGAACCGAACTCGAATGTGTGCCCGGTTTGCTTGGGTCTGCCGGGAGTGCTGCCGGTCCTCAATAAAAAAGTCGTCGATTTTGCCATTCGTGCCGGCCTGGCATTGAACTGCAAAATTGCCAACTTCACAAAATTTGACCGTAAAAATTATTACTATCCCGATTTGCCGAAAAATTTCCAAACTTCGCAATACGATTTGCCGATTTGTGAACACGGTTATTTGGATATCGAAGTGGACGGTGAAACACGCCGCATCGGCATTACCCGTATCCATATGGAAGAAGACGCGGGGAAACTGGTGCACAGCGGCACAACCATTACGGATTCCGATTCATCCAATGTCGACTATAACCGTACCGGCGTACCGTTGTTGGAAATCGTGTCCGAACCGGATTTGCGCAGTGGTGCCGAAGCAGCCGCGTATATGGAAAAACTCCGCTCGATTTTGGAATATATCGCGGTTTCCGATGTCAAGATGGAAGAGGGCAGCCTGCGTTGCGATGCCAACGTTTCCGTTCGTCCGGTCGGAGAAACCAAACTCGGCACGAAAGTGGAAATGAAAAATATTAACTCGATTCGGGGCGTAGCACGCAGCATCGAGTATGAAGCCCAACGCCAGGCGGAAGCCTTGGAAGACGGCGAAAAAATTGTGCAGGAAACGCGTACCTGGGACGAAAGCAAAGGTACGACAGCCACGATGCGTGTCAAAGAAGAAGCGGACGATTATCGCTACTTCCCGGAACCGGACCTGGTACCGTTCACGATTTCCGATGAATACATCGAAAGCGTTCGGCAGGCATTGCCGGAGCTTCCGGATGCACGCAAAGCCCGTTTAATGCAGGAACACGGACTTTCCGATTATGATGCGGGCATCATTACCCTTTCGCGCTCGATGGCGGAATATTTTGACGAACTCGTAGCCGCCGGTGCGGATGCGAAAGAAGGCGCAAACTGGCTGATGGGTGATTTTTCGATGCTGCTGAACGAAGCCGGTAAAACCCCGGCTACGGCGCCGGTTCGTCCGCAGGGACTCGCGGGCATGCTGGCCAAGATCGCTGACGGAACCATTTCCGGTAAAATCGCTAAAACTGTTTTCCGCGATATGTGGGAACAGGGTAAATCGGCGGAGGAGATCATTGAAGCGAAAGGTTTGAAACAGATCTCCGATACCAGTGAATTAACGCAGTTGATTCATGACGTGGTCGCCGCTAATCCGCAATCGGTGGAAGATTATCGTGCGGGCAAGAAAAAAGCGATCGGCTTTTTAGTCGGCCAGATCATGAAAAAAACGAAAGGCCGCGCTAATCCGCAGGTAGTGAACCAGCTCTTAGTCAAAGAATTGCAGGAGTAAAATATGTGGCAGGAACAACATACGGAAAAAACAACCCGTGCGGATGAACCGCGCGTGATCAGCAAAAAAGAACGCGATGCCTTTCACGGCACGACCTTCGATGCCGAAGGAACCGCCGAAGATACGAAAAGCACACGCGTTATTGTACGACGTTGGGAAGATTTGCCGCTGCCTGTGAAACTGGCGGTGGCGGGAGCCGGTTTGTTATTTGGTATGGTGTTTTTGGGGTTTAGCGGTATTTTTATTGTGATCGCACTTGTGGCAGCTGCTCTTTCATGGGTAGGCAGCTTTTTGCAGTAATAAAAAACGGGCTTTGGCCCGTTTTTTTATTACTGTCATGTTTTCACGATATCTCACAGCAGTTGGCGTCTCGACAATAGATCAGATATAATAAAGGCTATGAGATAAGGGTGTGACCTATGGCAGTTAGTACGGTGCAATTTAATTTACCGGTGTTTAACGGACCGCTGGATTTATTATTGCACTTAATCCGCAAACAAAAAATTGATATTTACGATATTCCGATCCAAACGGTGACGGTGCAATATATGGATTATTTAGCGCGCGCGGAAGCATTTAATTTGCAGTTGGGGACGGAATTTTTCCAAATGGCCGCAACGCTCTTAGCGATCAAGGCGCGCAGTCTGCTGCCCAAAGCACCTGCGGAAGAAGAGGAAGAAGATCCGCGGCAAGAACTTGCCGAGAGACTGATCGCATGGGAGCATATTCAAACGGTAAAAAATGAAATTGAAGTACGCTTGGCGGAGAATGCATTTTTTCTGGAAAAAGAGCCGACGCCCTTACAGGCTTCGGAGTATACGTTGCGCGTCAGTATGGAGCGATTAGCCGGTGTTTGGCAGCGTTTAATCCAAAAGGAAGAGCCGGCAGAGGCTGATTGGCAACCGATTCCGGAGTTGGATCCCAAACCGTTGCGAGAAGCATTTTTAAAAGCGATTCAACATGGCTCGGTGGATCTTATCCCATACTTTGAAAAACTGGCCAATCGTTGGGAACAACTGACGCTGTTTTTAGAAGTTTTAGAAATGATTTGGCAGGGAACGATTATGGTGCGGGAAATCGGTACAGGCATTTATGTGGAGAGATTAGGTTATGGCAACGGAACAACTCGCAGCACTTGAAGCGCTGCTCTTTATTGCCGGTGAACCGGTGTCGACGACGCAAGCAGCAGAAGTGCTGAACGTCGGTACGAGTGAAGCGACGAAACTTTGTCAGGAGCTTGCCGATCGATACGCTGCCCGATCGCAGTCAGGTCTGCTGGTACAGGAGACTGCGGGAGGTTGGCGCTTATGTACGCGACCGGAGTACGGTAAGCTGTTGGCCGAACGTTACGCGCCGCCGCTCCATTTGAGTAAAGCGGCGTTGGAAGTGCTGGCCATTGTGGCGTTGCAAGCACCCGTGACGCGGCAGCAAATCGACGGTTTGCGTGGAGTTTCAAGCGAACGGACGCTCGCGAATTTACTGGAAAAGAATTTAATTATGGAGATCGGCCGCGCCGAATTGCCGGGACGACCGATTTTATATGATGTCACGCCGTATTTTAAGCGCAAAACAAATTGGCAGGACTATTATCAGAAGCAGGGAGTACACGAAAACGATGAAGGAACGTCTTCAAAAATTGATTAGCCAAGCGGGGTTGGCATCCCGTCGGGCGGCCGAAACTATGATTGCCGAAGGACGAGTTAAAGTAAACGGTAAAGTGGTGACCGAACTGGGTCAAAAAGCGGATCTTACACGCGACACGATTATTGTCGATGGCAAGAAAATTGAACGAGAACCGCTGCACTATTTTCTGTTTAATAAACCCAAAGGGGTCATCACTACTTTAAGCGATCCCGAGGGGCGGACAACAGTATTGGAATATTTCAAAAAAGAAAAAGTCCGATTGTATCCGGTCGGTCGATTGGATCTGAACACGGAGGGCTTACTGCTCCTGACCAATGACGGTGACCTGACCAACCGGTTAGAACACCCGTCGTCAGAAGTGGAAAAGGAATACGAAATTAAAATTAAAGGCCGAGTACCGGATAAAATGCTTATGGCATTTCGCGAAGGTGTGCCGCTGGAAGACGGCATAACCGCTCCCGCAAAAGTAAGCGAGGCCGTTTTTGATGTCAAGACAGGGCTTTCGACTCTTGCCCTCATTATTCACGAAGGCCGCAACCGCCAAGTGCGCCGGATGTGCGAACACTTCGGTTTTCGCGTGCATAATTTAAAGCGCACGCGCTATGCGACATTGACTTTGCAAGGCGTCAAGCGCGGCAGCTATCGGGCGTTGACAGCCAATGAAATAAGCGATCTTAAAGCGCAGGTTACGCATGCGTAATATCGTCGTGATCGGCGGCGGCTGCGCCGGCCAAATGGCGGCGTATGCCGCCCAAACGGCAGGCGCACGAGTGATTTTGTTGGAGAAAATGCCGCAACTCGGCCTTAAAATGGGGATCACCGGCAAAGGACGCTGCAATCTGACGAACGCCGCGCCTATGGAGGAACTCATTCGACAAACACCGGGCAACGGTAAGTTTTTATACAGCGCATACCATACTTTTACCAACACGGATTTGCTTTCGCTACTTGCGTCATGGGGCGTAAAAACGAAGGTGGAACGAGGCGGACGTGTATTTCCCGAATCCGACTCCGCACAGGAAGTCCGTCGCGCGTTTCGTACGGCGCTTACCAAAGCGGGAGTGGAAATTCATACGGAAGCATCTGTGCGCGAAATTCACCGAGAGGGTGCCGCGTTTGAAGTGATAACCGCGGAACGCACCTGGCCGGCGGCGGCTGTGATTATGACAACGGGAGGCGCTTCGTATCCGCAAACCGGTTCCGACGGTAGCGGACATGCATTGGCGAAAGGATTGGGGCACACTTTAATACCGCTACGTCCTTCTCTGATTCCGCTTGTCTGTGAAGAAGCATGGTGCAAAGCATTGCAGGGACTTTCGTTGCGTAACGTCGAACTCACATTGCAAATTGACGGTAAAGCGAAACAGACTTTGCGCGGCGAAATGCTTTTTACGCATTTTGGCGTATCGGGACCGATTGTCTTGCGTTTAAGTGATGCGGCTTCGCGGGCGTTGCAAAAGAACAGGAAAGTAACGCTCTCTTTGAATGTAAAGCCGGCGCTTGCACCCGAGGTGTTGGATGCCCGACTACGGCGAGATTTGGGAAAAAATCATTTGCAGCAGATGAGCAATGCCTTGCGCGATTTATTGCCGCAGCGTTTGATTGCACCGATGTTGCAAGCAGCTGAGATTGAAAACGACGTTAAGGCGGCGGAGCTTTCCCGTGCGCAACGGTTGCGTTTGGGGCAAGCGTTGCAGAATCTGTCGTTGACAGTGACGGGCACACGCCCGTTACGTGAAGCAATTGTAACAGCGGGGGGCATCAGTACCAAAGAAGTCAATCCCAAAACAATGGAATCGAAAATTGTGCCGGGCATTTATTTTGCCGGCGAGATCTTGGATGTCCACGCGTTTACGGGAGGATATAATTTACAGGCAGCGTTTTCTACCGGCTATCTTGCCGGCATTAGCGCAGCGGGAATGGAGTCGGAGCAATGAAGAAAATTGCGGTTGCGATTGATGGCCCCGCGGGGGCCGGTAAAAGTACGGTCGCTAAAGAGTTGGCGAAACGACTGGGGTATGTATACCTGGATACCGGTTCAATGTACCGAGCGTTGACTTGCGAATTACTGCACCTAGGCGTTCCGGTGGATCAGGAAGAGAAAGTCTGCTCCGTCGTCCAAAATTTAACGGTAGAATTAAAAGGCTATCAGGAAGAACCGATAGTGACGGTGAATGATCGTGATGTTTCCGCTCATATCCGTCGTCCGGAGGTATCGGCCCGTGTTTCACAAGTCGCCGCATATGCCTGCGTGCGCCAACACTTAGTCAAAGAGCAGCAGCGCCTTGCCGAAAACGGCGGTATCGTCATGGACGGACGGGATATCGGCACGGTGGTGCTGCCGCACGCCGAGCTGAAGGTGTTTTTAACGGCTTCTGTAGAAGAACGAGCTCGCCGGCGTTTGGTACAATGGAATGAAACACACCCTGATGAACCGCAGACAATGGCGCAAATTGTGCAAAATATTCAAGAGCGCGATCGCAAGGATACGGAACGCGCCATTTCTCCTCTGCGGCAGGCGGAAGATGCCATTTTGTTGGATACCACTTGTTTAACGAGGGAAGAAACAATCGACGCACTTACGGCTATGGTAAAGAAGGTGACGGCATGATTAAAAAATTTCTCCACTTGCTTGCAAAATTTTTATTTATTTTCTTGGGCGGCGCGAAAATAATCGGACAGGAGAATGTCCCGAAAGAAGGTGGGGTTATTATCGCGTCTAATCATAAAAGCAACTGGGATCCGCCGATCGTTTTTGCGGCGATGCCGAGGCAGGTATATTTTTTGGCAAAAGAAGAATTATTTCATAATTTCTTTCTGCGCAAATTTTTGAATGCTTTAGAAATGGTTCCTTTGCACCGCGGTAAAGTGGATCGCACGGCGATGCGAAAATCATTTGCGATTATTCGGCGCGGTGAGCTGCTTGGAATTTTCCCTGAAGGAACGAGAATTCGGCATGAAGGTTTGGGCCCTTTTCACACCGGCATGGCATCGCTGGCGTTACGTCTTGGTGTGCCGATCGTTCCCGTGGCCGCGATTCATACTATGCATCCGTGGAGCAAATCGGTACCGGTAGTGGCAATTGGTGAACCGGTCATGGTGGAGAAAAGTAAGCCGACGCCCGAGAAGATTATAGAACTTAATAATTTGATTAAAGAAAGAATAGAAAAGCTTTATGAAATGTACAAAGGTTGAGATATGAAAATTATTGTAGCGAAAAAACTGGGCTTTTGCTATGGTGTAAAACGCGCCATGCAAATCGCGGAGGACCTATGTAAAACAGGGACTGACGCGGTTACGCTGGGGCCGATTATTCATAACAATCAAGTGGTGGAAGGACTGCGCTCCAAGGGGATCGACTATGTTGAATCGCTCGATGACGTCCCCGGAGAAACAGTAATTATTCGTTCTCACGGAGTAGGCCCGGCGTGTTATAATAGAGCTAATGAAAAAAATTTAAAGATTATCGATGCGACCTGTCCGTACGTTGTACGGGCACAAAAAGAAGCCAATCGCTTAGTGAATGAAGGTAAGACGGTAATTATTTTCGGGGAAAAAGATCATCCGGAAGTCAAAAGCATTGCCGAATGGGCAATGGATCGCGCTATCGTTGCGGAAACACCCGCCGATTTAGCCAACCTGCCGCACCTCTCTGAAGCAAGCGTTGTATCGCAAACTACGTTTTCGCAGGCCTTGTTTCAAGAGATGCTTGCTCTCGTCAAAGATAAAGTGGATCATGTTGATGTCCATCGCACGATTTGCAATGTCACGGCGGAGCGGCAGAATGCGGTAGCGGAGTTGGCAGAGATAGCCGACGTAATCGTAGTCATTGGTGGCCGACACAGCGGTAATACACGCCGTCTGTATGAACTTGCCAAAGCAAACGGCACTCCGGCATACCATATTGAAACGGCTGCAGAATTACGCTCGTCATGGTTTCAAAGTGATTGGACGGTTGGCATCACAGCCGGTGCATCCACACCGGACTGGATAATCGAGGAGGTATTGTTGGCAATGGATGATATGAAAACAACTTTTGAAGCGATGGACATGAATTATGATTTTCACAAAGGAAGCATCGTAGAAGGCACGGTCGTTGATCTGACCGATGAAGAAGCCTATGTTTCGTTTGGTTACAAAACGGAAGCGGTGCTCCAAGCGCGTGAATATTCATTTCCGGCTCCGGAATCCATGAAGGATGTACTGGCGGTCGGCGATACAGTCAAAGCGCAAATCACCAATGCGGTGAAAGAAGATGGTACGATCTACATCTCCAAAATCAAATTGGATCGTTTGGCGGACTGGGATATCGTCGAACAGGCATTGGCTAACGATGAACCTGTAGAAGTCGAAGGTATTGAAGCGATTAAAGCAGGCCTTCTCGTTCAGATTAAATCGTTACGCGGTTTCATTCCGCTTTCCCAGGGGGACTTGCGTTTCGTGCGCTCGCTCTCATTCCTTGTCGGTACAAAATTCCAGGCGAAAGTACTGGAAGTGGACCGTTTGAAAAACCGTTTGGTTCTGAGCCGTAAAGCGATGCTCGAAATTCATCGCGAAGCGGAAATGGAAAACATGAAAGAGGCGTACGAACAGGGTACGCAACTGACCGGTATTGTGAAGAAAATTATGCCGTACGGTGCGTTCATTGACGTTAACGGCATTGAAGGTTTACTGCATATTTCCGATGTAGCCTGGAACAAAATTGACAAAGTCGAGGATGTTTTGGAACCGAATCAGGAAGTGGACGTTATCATCAAATCGTTCGATCCGGAAAAACAGCGTATTTCTTTCAGCCGTAAAGATACTTTGCCGGATCCGTGGTTGGACGACATTGAAAATTACGCAGTCGGTGATACCGTCGTAGGTAAGGTAGTAAAATTGATTGATTTCGGCGCGATTGTGGAATTGACTGACGGACTGACCGGTTTGCTGCACATCAGTGAAATTACCAAAGATCGCAGCAAAAAAGTGGGCGATGTACTGGCAGATGGTGACATGGTCGAAGTGCAAATTATCGGCATTAACAAATCCCGCAAGCGCATCAGCTTCAGCCTGATTCAGGTACAGGAGCACGCGGAAGGCGCGACGGAAGAAATGCCGGCGGATGAAGCTCCGGTGCAAGATGTTGCTGAAGCCCAAGAAGCCGCGGCGGACGCGACGTCTGACGAAGAATAACACCGTCAGCCGAGGCAAAGATAAAAGCAAAAATGCGGGGGACGGTTCGCTGTTTCCCGCGTTTTTTATTGAAGGAGCAAGTTATGGACAAACCGTTAGTAGCGGTGGTAGGACGGCCGAATGTCGGCAAATCGACATTATTTAACGCGATCATTAACAAACGTATTTCCATCGTGGAGGACGTTCCGGGTGTCACTCGCGATCGTATCTATTTTGATGCGGAGTGGCTCGGTACGCAGTTTACGCTGATTGATACGGGCGGCATTGAGTTTTTGGTGCCGAAAGAAGATCATATCAGTGTTGGTACAAAAGCGCAGGCCCAGCTTGCGATTTTGGAAGCCGACGTGATCGTGCTCGTCTGTGACGGGCGCGTCGGTGTCACGGCGGATGATGAACAGGTCGCCCACTTACTGAGAGATGCCGGTAAACCGATAGTGCTTGCGGTCAATAAAATCGACAGTCCCGCTCAGGAAATGAATATCTATGAATTTTATTCTTTGGGACTGGGTGACCCGCATGCGATTTCGGCCTCCAATCTGCTGGGCTTGGGAGATTTGTTGGATGATGTGGTGAAGCATTTTCCGCAGCGCGAAATTGATCCGCATGAAGATGAACTTGTGCATGTGGCGCTGGTCGGTCGTCCGAATGTCGGAAAATCTTCTCTTACTAATGCCCTGCTCGGTGAAGAACGCGTGCTGGTGAGCGATATTCCCGGTACGACACGAGATTCGATTGATACACATTGGAAATACCATGGCGAGGAATTCGTGCTGATTGATACCGCAGGAATGCGCCGTAAGGCAAAAATTGATTTGCCGGTGGAGCATTACAGTGTTATCCGTTCGTTGCGCTCGATCGATCGTGCCGACGTGGTTGTACTGGTTTTGGATGCGACGCAAGGGGTCACCGAGCAGGATACCAAAATTGCCGGTTACGCGCATGAAGCCGGTAAAGGCATGATCATTCTTGTCAATAAATGGGACTTGATCGAAAAAGACAGCAAGTCTACCGAAACATACGCGGAAGATATTCGGCGTGAATTGGCATTTTTACAATATGCACCGATTGTGTATGTTTCCGCTCTTACCAAACAACGAATTCATCGTTTGGGAGAACTGATTCAATTCGTCTCGGAACAACAGACACGCCGCGTTTCGACAGGCGTTCTGAATGAAGTTTTGACGGATGCGAAGCTGATGAATCCGCCGCCGATGAAGTATGGTAAGGAAATCAAGCTGTACTATATGACACAGGTGGGAGTTAAACCGCCGACCTTTGTGCTTTTCTGTAACTACGCGCAATACGTTCATTTTTCGTACGTGCGCTTCTTGGAAAATCGTTTGCGTGAATCGTTCGGGTTTGAAGGCACACCGATACGGTTGGTTTTACGCGGTAAACGAGATGGTGATGATGAGTGATTAATTATTTGCTTTGCGTTACGGGGGCATACTTGCTGGGTTCTATTCCCAGCGGTTTGTGGCTCGGTAAGCTTTTTTGCGGTACCGACTTACGCCGGCACGGTAGCCGTAACATCGGCGCGACCAACGCTTATCGCACTTTGGGAGCTCGCATGGGCATTACCGTCTTTGTCGCAGATTTTTTGAAAGGCGTGGCGGCGACATCGTTGGGCGGGAACGATCCGGTATTGCTTGCTCTTTGTGCAGCTGCCGCGATTGTCGGCCACTGCTTTTCTGTGTTTTTAGGATTTCACGGTGGTCGGGGCGTGGCGACCGGCTTTGGGGTAATGTGCTGTCTGTCATTACCGGTAGCCGTGGCAGCGGCGGTTGTGTGGGCGATCTTGGTCTTTACGACACGGTTAGTATCCTTGGCATCCATTGCCGCAGCGTTGACCGTACCGATTCTTTTATGGTGGTGGCGGGCTCCGTCGGCATTTTTGATTTTTGCGATTTTGGGTGTTGCTGCTATCGTTTTTCAGCACCGTGCCAATATCGGGCGATTATTGCATGGTGAAGAGAAGAAAATTGAACGCGCAAAATTAAAACGGCGGCGGAAAATGAAATAAGATATATGAGGTGATATTGTGCAGATAGCCATGATAGGTGCAGGGGCATGGGGGATTGCGATGGCGCGGTCGCTTGCCGAAGCGCATCCGAATGTATGTTTATATGCACGAAACGCCGAAACGGTCGCGGAAATGACGGAAACTCGTCAACACGCGGCCTATTTACCGGGCGTGCTGCTTCCCGAGCGGGTCAAAATTACCGCGGATTTGGAAGAAGCTGTGACGAATGCGGACGTCGTCGTGTTGGTGACGCCGTCGAAAGCGATCGGGACAATGGCGGAAGCGATTCGTCCATGGCTCCTTGAAAATGCATTGGTCATTTCGGCGGCGAAAGGTTTGTCGCCGAGCGGGGGACGCTTATCGGAAGATATTAGAGTCGCATTGGCCGGCGTTACGGAGGAGATCGCCGTGATTTCGGGTCCGAATCATGCGGAAGAAGTCGGGCGTTTGTTGCCGGCGGCCACCGTGGTTGCCGCCGCTCGCAAAGAAACTGCTATGCGGGCGCAGGATGTCTACATGTTGCCGCATTTGCGCGCGTATTACAGCACCGATATGATTGGCGTAGAGTACGGCGGCGCATTAAAAAATATTATTGCACTCGCTGCCGGCGCGGTCGATGGTGTCGGTTACGGTGACAATACACGTGCGGCTTTGATTACCCGCGGCTTAGCGGAAATCGTGCGTTATGCGGTGCATTTTGGAGCTCGTAATGAAACTTTGTTCGGACTTTCCGGCATGGGCGATTTGATCGTAACGTGTACAAGCAAACACAGCCGCAATCATGAAGCGGGCAGGGCATTGGCGCAAGGCTTGACGGAAGCGCAGATAACACAAGGAACGCAAAAAGTGGTCGAAGGCATCCGAAGTACTCATATTGTGTATCCGGTGGCGCAGCGCGAAGGCATTGAGATGCCGATTACGGAACAGGTGTATCGGGTCCTCTCCGGAGAAAGTTCATTGCAGGAAGCATTGCAAAACCTGATGACACGGGCAAAAAAAGAAGAGCATCAAGAGCCGGTTATTTTGTAATTTAAGAATACCAATGTTATAATACAATGTAACTATAGAGGGTATATGAGAATCATTGGTGGTACTAGACGCGGACATAAGTTGACAGCTCCGAAAGGGATGACGACGCGCCCGACACAGGATCGAGTGCGGGAAGCCATCTTCAATACGCTGGCCAATGTAGGATTATTGGAAACACGCGTGCTTGATTTGTATGCAGGGACCGGCGCAATGGCGCTGGAGGCGTTAAGTCGCGGCGCGGAGTTTGCTTGCGCCGTGGATGAGAAGACCGCTGCGGTGATTCGTCAAAACGCGGAGATTTGCGACTTTTCCTCACAGATCGAAGTACGTGAACAACGTGTTGAATCTGCGCTGGCGGATTTGCCGCAGAATCAACCGTTTGACTATGTTTTTCTCGATCCGCCATACCAACGCAGTTTGGTGGAGCCGGCATTGCAAACGTTGCTCCGAGCTCAGCTTGTACAACCTACCAGCGTGGTTGTCATTGAACAGGCGCGAGAAGAACCTTTGGAGATACCCGAAGGCTATCGGTTCTGGCGGCAGAAGCATTACGGCGGCACCATGGTAACCTATTTGGTGGTAGAAGGGGAAGAAGGATAATTGCATGCGAGTGGGAATCTGCCCGGGCAGTTTTGATCCGGTCACAAAAGGCCATGTGGATATTTTTGAACGCAGCGCACAATTCGTCGACAAACTGATTGTCGCGGTCTTTGTGAATCCCGGCAAAAAGCCGATGTTTTCGATGGAAGAACGAGTAGTTTTGCTGAAAGAAGCAACGGCCCATATCCCGAATGTAGAAGTGGATGCTTTTTCCGGCCTGCTTAATGATTATGTGCGGCAACGTGACTCGCGCTTGATCATTCGAGGATTACGAGCATTCAGTGATTTTGAATATGAATTCCAACGGGCGTTATTATTGAAAGATCAAGATCCGGAGATTGAAACCGTATTTATGATGACGCGCGGCGAATATTCGTTTATCAGCTCTTCGGGAATCAAAGAGTTGGCCATGTTTAGCGGTGACGTGGGGCGGTTGGTACCGCCATGTGTATTAACCGCACTGGAAGAAAAATTGGCGGTTGCCAAATAAAGGAGTGGTACTCATGGATACACGTAAATTGCTGGAAGAGCTTGATTATGTAGTAATGAACGGTAGAGAAGTTCCGTTAACAAACAAACGCATTGTTGATCAGGACGAAGTGGCGCGCATTATCGACGCGATTAACAGTTCGCTGCCCAATGAATTGGATAACGCCAAACGCATTGTTGCCGATAAAGAACGTGTCATGATGGACGCACAAAAGCAGGCGGAAACGATTATTGCGCAAGCCAAAGATTATATCGCTAAAATCACGGAAGAAAGCGAGCTTGTGAAAAACGCCCAAGAGCGTGCCAATGAAATTATCGCGAATGCGAACCAAACAGCGGACACGATGCAGCAAAGCGCGCTCGAGTATGCGACCGACGTTTTGAAATATGTCGAAGAAAACATGGAAGGAACGCTTGATTCGTTGCGTAAAAATCGGGAAAGCCTTATGCAGCAGCAACCGCAACAAGGGACAGAAGATACCTTACCGCGGGAATAACAGAGCGAAAAAAGAGCTTGCCGAAAGCTCTTTTTTTGTATATTTTTATTGGCGTAAACGTTCATTAAAATATATAATAAATAATTAGCAAACTGAAAAATGAACGGGAGGAAATTCCATGAATGATAAGTACAATCCTGCAGAGATTGAGAAAAAATGGCAGGATGCATGGTATGCAACGAATGCCTTTCATACACATGCCGATGAGGAAAAAGAAAAATACTATGTACTCGAAATGTTTCCTTATCCATCGGGAAATTTGCACATGGGACACGTGCGTAACTACGCAATCGGTGACGTGATTGCTCGTTTCATGACGATGCGCGGTTACAATGTGCTTCATCCGATGGGCTGGGATGCGTTTGGTATGCCGGCGGAAAATGCGGCGATCCAACGCAATATCCATCCTGCCAAGTGGACATACAGCAACATTGAAAACATGAAAAAGCAGCAAAACAAATTGGGACTTTCCTATGACTGGGAGCGGGAGGTCACGACTTGCAGTGAGGACTACTATCGGTTCACGCAGGAGCTGTTTTTACTCTTTATGGAGCGCGGTCTTGCGTATAAAAAAGAAGCGAAAGTCAACTGGTGTGAACATTGCGGCACTGTACTGGCGAATGAACAGGTAGTGGACGGCTGCTGCTGGCGTTGTGATACGCCGGTAATGAAGAAAAATCTTTCGCAATGGTTCTTAAAAATCACTTCGTACGCGGATCGCTTGTTGAATGATCTGGAGCTCCTTAATGGCTGGCCGGAACGCGTTAAGACGATGCAAAAAAATTGGATTGGTCGCAGCGAAGGTACGGAATTTAAATTTGGTGCAAAAGAGTTGCCGGAGGAAACGATTTCCGTATACACGACACGTGTCGATACCGTCTACGGTGTTTCCTACGTAGTGTTAGCGCCGGAACATCCGTTAGTCGAAAAAATTATTGAAGGCAAAAAAGAAGCCGACGCTGTTCGTCAATTCGTCGAAGAAATGCGAAATGTCAACGAGCTCGACCGTACTTCGGAAGATGTCGAAAAAGTCGGCCTTTTTACCGGCGGTTATGCGATTCATCCCTTGACCGGTGAAGAGGTGCCGATTTGGGTGGCCAATTATGTATTGGTAGATTACGGTACCGGTGCTGTGATGGGTGTACCGGGACACGATGAACGCGACTTTCTCTTTGCCCACAAATATAATTTGCCGGTTCATGTTGTCGTAAGCGAAGATGCATCGGAGAAGATATCTAAAAAACTTGATGCCGCCTATACGGAAGACGGTATTTTGATCAACAGCGATGAATTTAACGGTTTAACCAGTGCGGAAGCTCGTCGCAAGATTACGGAAAAAATGCAGGAACAGGGGATCGGCGAAGCCCATGTCAACTATCGGTTGCGTGATTGGCTGATTTCTCGTCAACGGTATTGGGGCGTGCCGATTCCGGTCGTTTACTGCCCACACTGCGGTATGGTGCCCGTACCCAAGGAAGATTTGCCGGTACGCTTGCCGACCGATGTGGACTTCAATAGTAAGGCGGCGGTATCTCCACTGGAAACGAATGAAGAATTCTTATTTACGGCGTGTCCGAAGTGTGGCGAAAAAGCTCGTCGCGAAACCGATACGATGGATACGTTCATTGACTCTTCGTGGTATTTCCTGCGCTATACGGATCCGAAAAACGATCAGGAACCGTTCAGTAAAGATAAGGCCAATTACTGGATGAACGTTGATCAGTATATCGGCGGCATTGAACATGCGATCTTACATCTTTTGTACTCCCGCTTTTTTACGAAAGTACTGCACGACGCCGGCATGACAGAAGCCGTTGAGCCGTTTGATAAATTGCTGACGCAGGGCATGGTGCTGAAGGATGGCAGCAAGATGTCCAAGTCGAAAGGCAATGTGGTTTCTCCGGAAGAGTTGGTCGCTCAGTACGGTGCTGATACGGCACGGCTCTTTACTCTTTTTGCCGCGCCTCCCGAACGTGATTTGGAATGGAGCGATCGCGGCGTAGAGGGAGCTTTTCGCTTTTTGAATCGTGTTTGGCGCATTGTGGGACGCTACTTGGAAATGCCGACGCAAGAGCGCGAATTGACCTCCGAAGATAAGGATTTACGTCGCGAGACTCATCGGGTGCTCGAAAAAGTGACGAGCGATTTAGATGGTCGATATAATTTCAATACGGCCATCAGCGCGATTATGGAACTGGTAAACGCCTTGCATGATTACGCCGAACGGGTCAATGATATACCTGACGGTTTGCGCCGTGAAGTACTGCGAGATTTGGTGATTTTGTTGGCACCGTTCACACCGCATATCGCGGAAGAGCTGTGGCAGGCACTGGGCGAGCAGGAAAAGAGCGTACATGAGGCCTCGTGGCCGGAAGTGGACCCGACGGCACTGGTGGTGGATGAAGTGGAACTTGCCGTGCAGGTGAATGGCAAGGTTCGCGCTACGATTCGGGTGGGAGTGTCTACTACGAAAGAAGAAATTGAAGAGAAGGCGCTCGCTCATGAGCGAGTGCAGGAATTTATCGACGGCAAACCGATTCGTAAAGTGATCGTTGTGCCGCAAAAGATTGTTAATATAGTGGTTTAAAAAATAGCGGCAGGAACTATACCTGCCGCTATTTTTGGTATGCATGCTATAATAAATACGATATCTGGACATTCATTATCGAAAACATTGTTCCATATGGGTAAAGGGGGAACCAAAATGAAATGCCCATTTTGTCAGCATGCTGATACAAAAGTAACCGATTCGCGGGTGACAGACGATGGAAATGCTATTCGTCGCCGTCGGGAATGCTTGTCCTGCCATCGACGCTTTACCACTTATGAATTGGTCGAAGAAGCGCCGCTGATGGTGATTAAACGTGACGGGCATCGAGAAATGTTTGACGGTGATAAATTGTTACGCGGATTGATGCGTGCTTGCGAAAAACGGGAAGTCAGTGTGGAGCAAATAAAGGAATTGGTGGCTTCTGTGGAACGGGAACTGCGCAATCGTCTGGTGCAGGAAATTTCCTCGGAAGAGCTGGGTGAAGTGGTTTTGGCGAAGTTAAGTGATTTGGATCCGGTGGCGTATATTCGCTTCGCGTCCGTTTACCGTCGGTTCAGCGGGTTGAAGGATTTTATGGCGGAACTGGAAACATTGATGGCCAAAGAGGAGCAGAAGGAAAGAGAGGATGAATCGAAATGATCATCGATTTGCACTGTGATACATTGATGAAACTGCTGGATGTACCTGCCGGCGGTGATTTACATAAAAATGTTTGGAATATTGACTTGGAGAAGTTGCAAAAGTCAGATTATTTATTGCAGGATTTTGCGATTTTTGTAGACTTGGAAGAACATCCCGATGCGTATGCTCGTTATGGTGAAATGCGGGATACGTTTCTTGCGAACATGGAAAAATATGGCGATAAAGTACGCCAGGTTCGTACCCTTACAGACCTGGAAACCTGCCGTCGTGATCACATGATCGGCGCATTGCTTTCCGTAGAGGAAGGCGGGGTTTTCGGCGGCGACTTGCAAAAACTGAAAAAGGCGTTTACTGAGGACGGCGTGCGACTGGTCACATTGACTTGGAACTATGAAAACGAATTGGCGTTTCCGAACGGTACGGAAGGCAAGGATAAAGGCCTTAAAAAACGCGGCTGGGAATTTGTCGAGTGGATGCAGGCAAACGGCATGATCGTCGATACGAGCCATTTGAACGATCAAGGTACGAGAGAATTGTTGGAACGCGCCGAAAAACCTGTGATGGCTTCGCACTCTAATGCGCGTGCCGTTTTTTCACATCCTCGTAATTTGCCCGATGATTTATTACGTGCGTTCGGGGAAAAAGGCGGTGTGATCGGTTTAAACTTCTCGCGAAATTTCGTCGGTTCCAAACCGATTACAGATTCTTCTGAAGTGAACAATCCGCGATTACTTTTGGCGCCGTTGACGACAGAAGAATATCATCAGGTGGCGATCGGCGAACGACCGATTCCGGCAGCTCAATTAGATACGCCGCTATTGGTTTCCAAGGCGGCGGATATTGCTCGCCATGCTCGATATATCGCTGACATGGCAGGAATCGAAACGGTTGCGTTGGGAACGGATTTTGACGGCATCCAGCCTTACCTTGAAATTCATGACGCCTCCGAAATGGATAAACTGTTTACAGCATTAGAAAAAGAAGGCCTCTCCGCGGACGATATTGATCATATCAGTCATAAAAATGCTATACGCTTCTTTAACGACACACTGCCGGCAGGTAAATAATGGATATCGCCAATGCACTTCATGCGCATATAGAAGTCGCCCGGGCCTATCAGGAGCATGCCGATGAAATAGAACAAAGCGGAGAAATCATTTGCCATGCTTTACAATACGGGCGGAAAATTTTATTTTGCGGTAACGGCGGTTCGGCGGCGGATGCGCAACACTTGGCGGCTGAACTGATTGTGCGTTACCACGATGAACGTTGTGCGTTGCCGGCGATCGCGTTGACCACAGACACTTCGATTTTGACCGCCGCCGCGAACGACTACGGTTACGAAGAAGTATTTGCCCGTCAAGTAGCGGCTTTGGGGCAAAAGGGAGACGTCCTGGTGGCGATTTCCACGAGCGGCCACAGCCCCAATGTACTGAAAGCGATCGAGACAGCACGAACCAACGGACTTAAAATTATCGGTTTGACGGGAGCCAAAGGTAACGAAATGGATACATGCTGTGACTTGGTGCTGCATGTGCCGAGTGATGTGACAGCCCGTGTGCAGGAGATGCATATTTTAACGGGACATATTTGGTGTGAAATGGTGGATGAATATGCGCACGAATGGTGAGCGTTTTTTCCGTTCATTAGATACTTCACGCATTGTGGTGGTCGGTGATGTCATGTTGGATCGCTACCTGTTCGGTCAGGTAGCGCGCATTTCACCGGAGGCGCCGGTACCGGTGCATCGTATCGAAAAAACGGAACAACGTTTGGGCGGTGCTGCTAACGTCGCCGCCAATTTGCGTGGATTGGGTTGTCTTGTCCGTTTGGTCAGTGTTGTCGGTGACGATGGCGCGGCCGATGAATTTCGTGAGGTCTTGCGTGCGAACGACATCGACGACAGCGGCATATTGACAGATGCAGCCTTACAGACGACGACAAAAACACGCGTGATTGGTGTACAACAACAAATGCTGCGGATTGATCAGGAACGGATTCAGGATATTTCGGAGCGTACCGTTTCCCGCATCTGTGAGCAGATTGCAAGGGAAATTGCAAACGGTTGTGCGGCCTTAGTGATTTCTGACTACGGCAAAGGAATTTGTACGGAATCACTTTGTCAAAAAGTAATTCAAATTAGCCGCGATGCGAAAGTACCGGTCCTGGTAGATCCGAAACAAGCGGATTGGTCTCGCTACCGTAATGCCACCCTTGTGACTCCGAATTTGAAAGAATTAAGTGAAGCCTACGGAACAACGATTGCGAATCACGAACGAGAAGTAAAAACAGCGGCGATTGCTCTGATGCAAAAGTCGGGTGTGCAGCAAGTGGCCGTAACGCGTTCTGCCAAGGGCATCCTTTGGGTGGATAATGAATCACACAGTTTTCAGCATCCGGCGTTGGCGCGGGAAGTATATGACGTTTCCGGGGCGGGCGATACGGTGGTAGCCGTGCTTGCTGCGGCGATAGGCGCCCAATTACCGCGGCGTTTTGCGCTGCATTTGGCGAACTGTGCCGCCGGCGTAGTAGTCGGCAAAGTGGGGACATATGCGATTTCGCAATCGGAATTGGCAGCCTCATTGAATGATAATGTTCATCGGGATGTTGCCGTATTGACACTGTCTGAGCTTAGACAAACGGTAAAAGCATGGCGCGATGCGGGTGATTCCATTGTTTTTACCAACGGATGCTTTGATTTGATTCATCGCGGACATTTGACGTATTTGGACGAGGCGGCGGAATTGGGAGACCATTTGATCGTCGGCGTCAATTCGGATGCCTCGATACGACGCTTAAAAGGGAGTTTGCGCCCTATTGTTGCGGAAGAAGACAGGGCTTACCACTTAGCGGCGCTGCGTGCGGTGGACGCAGTGGTTGTTTTTGACGAGGATACTCCATATGAGCTGATTCGGGAGATTCGCCCCGACGTATTGGTCAAAGGCGGGGACTACTCGCCGGATGACGTCATTGGCAAAGAATTTGCCGGTCGCGTACAAATAATTCCCTTCGTGGATGGATACTCCACAACGAAACTTATTGTTACTATTATCAGTCGAAATAAAGGAGTTCATTAAATTGTCACAACGAGCGATATTTTTAGACCGTGACGGAGTAATCAACGTTGATCATGGCTATGTGAGTCGACCGGGCGAAGTGGAATTTATTCCCGGAGCGCGGGAAATGATTGCCGAACTGAGTCGACAGGGCTGGTTAATTTTCGTTGTGACGAATCAAAGCGGTGTAGCTCGCGGCATGTACACGGAAGAGGATGTGCAGGCTTTACACCGCTGGCTGAACGAAGAGTTTGCCAAAGCGGGCGGAAAAGTAACCGAATTTTTCTATTGTCCGCATCTCTTACATGCCAAAGTAAAAGAGTATGACGTGGATTGCGTTTGCCGGAAACCGCGGCCGGGCATGATTATTCAGGCGCTCAGTAAGCACCGTATCGCACGAGAAGATGCGTTTTTGATCGGTGACAGTGAACGGGATGTGGCGGCCGCCGAACGCGCGGGGATTCGCGGATTTTTATTTACCGGTGGTAATGTGCAGGAATTTATGCATGAGTGTGTACGGGACCTTCAATGGAATTAAATTTGCCGCAAGCACGTATCTTAATTATTAAAATGAGCTCGCTCGGCGATATTATTTGCGCGTTGCCGGCGCTGTTTGCGTTGCGTAGGAAGTATCCGCACTCGCATATTACTTGGGCGGTTCATCAGGCATTCAAAGATATTTTGCCGGGTACTCCTTATTTGGACGATAAAGTGGTGATTGACCGGAATCGTCTTCGCCAGCCTTCCTATTGGCGTGAATTGCATAGGGAATTACAGGAGCGCTCGTTTGATCTGGTATTGGATTTGCAGATGCTTGCTAAGAGTGCTTTGGTGGCGCGGTTAAGCGGCGCTAAAGCGCGTTACGGATATTGGGAAGCGCGCGAAGGAAGCGGACTGGTAAGCCAGCCGATTGTCGGCGCCCATCAATATGGTCATATCACGGAGCGCTTATTGGATGTTGTAGAGTATTTCGGAGCGGATATCGACCAGATTGAGTATCCTTTGTGTGAAATCAGTGATGCCGAAGTCACATTACGGCAAAAGTTGCGGGCTTTGGGCGTGACCGATGAATATATTGTGATTGCGCCGAGTAGTCGCGGTGCGGGAAAAGATTGGCCGGAAACATCCTGGCGGAAACTGATCGACCAGATGACCGCGGACGGGCGGCATGTAGTCATTGTCGGCAGCGCCGTTGATACCCCGCTGGCGCAACGCTTGATGGCGGTTAACCGATCGAAAAGAACAGTAGATCTGACCGGACAAACGAGTTTGCGTGAACTGTTGGCGTTGGAGAAGCATGCGCGCATGCATATTTCCGGCGATACGGGTCCACTTCATATTGCCAACGCATACGGCACGTCCATTATCGGTTTATATGGTCCGACGCGTCCGGAACGCAGCGGCCCGTTTCGTAATCCTCAGGGTGATTATGTGACGGCGCAACATGCGCAAGATGCCGATTTGCAGATTAAAAAAAATCGCAATATTGCGATGAGTTCTATCCCGGTAGAAGATGTGATTACATTATATCGTCAGAAAATAAACAAAGAACAAAAAAAGAGACCGTAACGGTCTCTTTTTTAATGAGCGGTTTTAATTTTATGCCGGTTGCGATTGAGATAAATAAGGCGTGCATTGTAAGCGACAGAGACAGCAAGCAAGCCGCAAATAATACCTATCCAATAACCGTAAGGCCCCAAATCCGTACAGTGCGACAGGAAAATGCCCAAGGTCAGACCGATGCACCAATAGCATAACAATGAAACTATAAATACGAAACGCACGTCTTTATAACCGCGCAGTGCGCCCTGAATCGGTACGCCGGTAGCATCTGCAAAGGTAAACATCAAGGCATACACCATAAAACTTGCAGTGAGTGCAATCATTTGCGGATCATTGGTATAAAGACCGGCAATCGAATTGAAGTTAAAGAAGGCGAGAATAAATAAAATAGCTGCCACGCTAATCGTAAAACCTTGTGCCATGCGGGCGTACCGTAAAGCAAAATCAAAGCGTTTGGCACCGACTTCAAACCCGCATAAAATCGTAGCGGCAATACCGGCGGAAAGAGGAAGTGAGTAGAGCACATTGGAAAAGTTATTGGCGGCATTATGAGCGGCAATAATCTGTGTGCCATAGCTCGTGATTAAAAGTCCGACGATAGAAAACAAGGAGATTTCCAAAAAGTTGGCGCCGCCGATTGGTAAGCCGATCTTCAGCTGCTCCTTCCATCTTGCGAAATGAAGACCTTCCCATTCCTTGAAAATACGATAATGGGAAAAGGGAGGCAAGAAAAGCATGACGAAGAAAAAGAGCAAACAGTTCATACTGTTGGAAATCGCAATTGCCAGTCCCGCTCCGGCACCGCCCAATGCAGGAATGCTGCCATAGCCGTCAATAAACACATAGTTCAGAATAATATTCAGGAAAAAACCTGTCGTCATAATTGAAAGAGAAATACGAGTATAGCCGTGAGCATCGACTACATTACGTAGCGTGACAGAAATAAAACAGGGGATAATTCCGTAGGCGATAAATGTTAAGAAACCCTGTGTAACCTTGCGTACAGCTGGTTCCAGTCCCAAGTTATCAAGCATCCAGGGAAGAAGAAAGCTCCCCATGCAAATAGTTACTAAACCGATAGTTATGGAAAGATAGATACCTTGCCGCACAATGGAAGACATATTTCCTGTTTGATTGGCGCCCAAAAGCTGGGAAATAATTGGTGTAAGGCCCATGAAAAGGCCGATTGAAGTCATTAACACCGGCACCCATAAATTTACGCCGACCGCCGCGCCTGCAAGATCCACAGTACTATGCCGACCGGCTACCGTAGCGGCAAAAAAACCTCCGGCTACAAGGGATAATTGAGTTAAGAAAAGCGGTATCCATATAGAAAAAAATTGCCGCCACATTTGGCGGGGGTGGTCAAGATGTTGCATGATGCCTCCTTTGAGTAGAAATATTATATCATAAACAGCACCGATTTTATTATGTAAGGGGCGATACTGCGAACCTGTTGCCGCTAATATAAAGATCGTACTATGCTATAATAAAAGAACCAAAGAGGCATCCATGTGACTTCGATAAAGCGAGGGAAATGATGAATCGAAACGAATTTTGGCAAACTCATAAACGCAAAATTGTTTGGGGAGTGCTTTTTTTATTGCTTGTATTGGCCGGGCTTTGGTGGTGGATACATCGGACGGCGGAAAGTAAAGAATCCTATGTGTTGGGGCGGGTTACCACAGGTTCAATTGCCAGCTCGATTGATGCGACAGGCGCGATCGAACCGGTTAATGAAGTAAAGCTGAGCGCCAACATTTCGGGTACGTTAACGCGGGTGCTTGTGAAAGAAAATCAGGAGGTCCATGAAGGCGACGTGCTGGCGGTCATTTCTGCAAAGTCGGCGGAAAGTCAGTTAAGTCAGGCAGAAAGCATTTTAGACAATAAGCGAAGTCTTTACGAACGGTACCGGCGATTGTATTCCGAGGGAGCAATTTCCTATCAGCAATTGGCGGATGCGCAAATGAACTATGAAACAGCGCAGGCGACCTACAATAAAGCGCAAGCGGATATGGCCGACACGACGATTATCGCGCCGATGGACGGCGTAGTGATCGGTGAACCGATGAAGGTGGGCGAGACGGTAGCGCAGGGTTTGTCTAATCAGATGATCATTGTGAAAGTTGCCGACCTTTCTGCCATGCAGATTCGTCTTTTGGTGGATGAAACAGACATCGGTCAGGTCCGGGCAGGACAAAATGTAACATTTACGGTTGACGCCTATCCGAATCGGAAATTCCACGGGCATGTGACGGATATTTCTCGTACGCCGGCTTCGAGCGGAAACTCCTCCGGTGCAGCGGTTATTTACTATACAGTATACGTGGCTGTTAACAGTGATGAAATCAGTGCATTGTATCCGTCTATGACAGCGCGTGCGATCATTGCTGCTGAAACGAAAGATCAGGTCGTGTTGGTGCCGATCACGGCGCTGCGCAGCGATGTGAACGGCCAATATGTATATAAAAAAGCGGGCGATAAGCTGGAAAAAACACCGGTAGTGATCGGTATTGTTACAGATACTCAGGCGGAAGTTGTCTCCGGCCTTAACGCCGATGATACCATTGTGACCAGCGGTAGTGTCAGCGAGGATAAAGCGGGTAATTCGGTAACGCATCATCCGCGAATTTAGGTGAAATGATGAGTGTTCCTGTAATAACGTTAAAAAATATTGTCAAAAACTATCGCCTGGGAAAAGAGGAAGTACCGGTACTGAAAGGAATATCCCTTTCCGTAGAGCGCGGTGAATTTTTATCGATTATGGGACCTTCGGGTTCGGGCAAGTCGACCTTGATGAATATCTTGGGGTGCTTGGATCGGCCGACTTCCGGCTCGTATGAATTGGACGGCAAAGAAGTTGCACAACTATCCGATGATCAATTGGCGCAAACGCGCAATCAAAAAATCGGATTTGTATTTCAGAGCTTTAACTTGCTCACTAAGTTATCGACTTTGGAAAATGTAAAATTACCGATGATTTATGCGGGCACACCGGAACCGGAACGAACGGAATACGCACGCGAACTATTGACGCAACTGGGGTTGGGCGAGCGTCTGCATCATTTACCGACGGAACTTTCCGGCGGTCAACGGCAACGCGTTGCCATCGCTCGCGCCTTGGTCAACCATCCTGCGATTATTATGGCCGATGAGCCGACGGGAAACTTGGACAGCAAATCCGGCGCGGAAGTTATGGAAATCTTTACGGAGCTTCATCGCCAAGGTCGGACGATTCTGCTGGTTACTCATGAGGCGGATATTGCAGCTTACGCGCAATCCCATATCGTGTTGCGGGACGGGATCGTGACGCAGGAATGGATGGTAGCCGACGATGCGTAGTATGTTCTGGGAGAATTTACAAATCGCCTGGCAGGCTTTGGTTCGTAATAAAATGAGATCCCTTTTAACGATGCTGGGGATTATCATCGGGGTAGCCTCCGTAATTGCTCTGGTTTCTATCGGTCAAGGCGTTCAAAGAGATACGGAAGATCGGTTTTCAAAACTCGGCTCGAATCTCCTGATTGTTATACCGGGGGCGCCGCGTACACCGGGATTGCGGCCGGTGGCGGGGAGTCTGGAAACGCTGCACTATAATGATTACATGGCGATTACGTTGTTGCCCAACGTCAAAGATGCCTCGCCAATGGTGCAGGGAACGTATGTAGTAGTGGCCGGCAACAAAAACTGGACGACGAAAGTCATCGGCGTTACCGCATCTTATCGCAATGTCCGGGACGCTGAAATTGAGGAAGGTCGTTATTGGACGGAAAAAGAGTACAAATCGCGGGCGCGCGTGGTACTGCTTGGCAAGACGGTTACAAAAAATCTGTTTGGCGATGCTAATCCGATCGGCAGTAAAATTCGTGTAAAAAACGATCCGTATGTGGTGATTGGAATTCTTGCGGAAAAGGGTGCATCGGGGGGGAATGATGCGGATAATCGCATTTTAGCGCCCTTCAGCACCGTACAGGAACGCTTGCTCGGTATTACTCATGTGCAAACGATCAGCGTCGCCTCCGCATCCGCCGATACGATGTCGCAAGTGGAAGCGGATATTACCAATCTTTTGCGGATCCGACATAAGATTTTGCCCAATCGCGAAGATGATTTTACGGTGGAAAACATGGCAGACGTTTTAGAAACCGTACAGCAAACCATGCAAACGCTTACACTCTTCTTGGGTGCGATCGCGGCGATTTCGCTGTTAGTCGGCGGTATTGGAATCATGAATATTATGCTGGTATCAGTAACGGAACGTACTCGCGAAATCGGAATACGCAAAGCTCTCGGTGCGACGTATCGCATGATTATTACGCAGTTTTTAATTGAGTCCATTACGATTAGTTTGGTAGGCGGTACGATCGGTGTCGTTGTCGGTATTTTAGGTGCGTATGCAATGGCTTCTTTAGTCAATGTTTCCGCCGCGATCTCCCTGTGGCCGATTTTAGGGTCGTTTGCGTTTTCGGTGGCGATTGGTTTACTGTTCGGTTTGTATCCGGCTCGTAAAGCGGCACGTTTGAATCCGATCGATGCGCTACATTATGAATGAGTGGAGTCGATAATGATGACGGAGCAGGAACAACAAAAAATTATGGAAATGGTGTTACTGAATCCTTTTGATCGCCTGATGAATTATGAAGTGGTGACAATGGAACCGGGACACTTGGTAATGAAAACAATCGCGAAGCGTGAGATTGTGGAAAACTCTTATCAGTCGACACATGGCGGTTTTCTTTTCGGTTTGGCCGATACCTATATGGGAGCAGCCTGCTTTGCACACGGCAAATCAGTTTCTACCATGGGCCTTCGCATTTCATACATTCGCCCTGTGGCTTTGGATTCAACGGTGACCGGAACCGCAGAAGTTATTCATAACGGTCGCAATACGATGCGGACGGTTTGCGACTTTCGTGATGAAAGAGGTCGGCTTTTAGCCCATTGCGAAGGTACGTTTTATGTGTTGGGTAAAGCCTTGTGGGTATCGGAGGTGGCAAATGATTGACTCCTCGTTGGAAAATTTTTATCAACGTGCAAAAAGTGAAGATCCTTATTTTCAGTTTATGAAAATCGAAGTGGTGGATCTCTTTCCGGGGAAAACCCATTTTAAGCTGTTTATCGGACCGGATTACCACACTAATCGACGCGGAATTGCACATGGAGCGCCGTTGGCTACGATGAGCGACGCCTGCATGGGGTGGGCATCTCGAGCGCTCGGTTACCATGTCGTCACGATTGATTTGGATATTTCGTATATTCGTCCCGTTCCGGAAAATACATGGGTGCACGGCTACGGTAAAATCATTCACCACGGCAAAAAGACATTGGTCGGGGAAGTTAAATTTTACGATGACAACAAGAGATTAATGCTTTCGGGAAAAGGCACGTATTGGATCGTGCACCCAATTGATATCGCGCACGATATTTGAGGGGGGAACAATGGACTTTACAATCACTGCCGAGCAGCAGGAATTATTGGATCTGGTGCAGGAAATTGTAACGAAAGAAATCGCACCGCGAGCACTGGAAATGGATAAAGACGGTGTAGTACCGGATGAACTTTGGAAAATTTTGAAGCAGACCGGACTTACATCACTCGGCGTGCCGAAAGAATATGGCGGCATCGGTTTGGATGCCATGACGTTGGCACTTATTTTTGAAAAAATCGCGCAAGGTTGTGCGGGTATTGCGACGGCGTGCGCGGCGAATATGCTGGCCATGTTGCCGGTGGCTTTCGGCGGCACACCCGAGCAGATGCAAGCTTTTTGTGATGTGATTTTAGGCGGAGGGATGGCCGCGTTTGCTCTGACGGAGCCGAATGCCGGTTCGGATGCGTCAGCGATTGCAACACGAGCGGAAAAAACGGAAGGCGGCTACATTCTAAACGGCACAAAACATTTCATTACCAACGGCCCGATTGCCGATGTGGCAGTGGTCTTTGCCAATGCCAATCCGGCTCGCGGCGTTCGCGGACTGACGGCATTCATTGTGCCGACGGATGCAGACGGCTTCAGCGTGGGTAAAGTGGAAGATAAAATGGGTATTCGTGCTTCCGCCACTTCGGAACTGGTACTGACGGATTGCTTTGTACCCGAGTCGGCGCGGCTGGGGCGTGAAGGTAGCGGCTTCAAATGGGCGATGCGGACGTTGGATGCATCGCGGCCGTTTGTCGGTGCGATCTCCGTAGGTATTGCAGAAGCGGCATTGCAGGCGGCAGGAAAATACGCGCACACGCGCGTGCAGTTTGGCAATAAATTGATTGCGTTGCAGATGGTGCAGCAGATGCTGGCCGATATGGCAATGGCAACGGAAGCGTCCCGCTTGCTGGTGTGGAAAGCGGCTGTCCGTCAAATGGAAGGCGCAAGAAACGCCGGTGTCATGGCGTCTATGGCGAAGTGCTTTGCGTCCGATACGGCGATGAAAGTGAGCACAGATGCCGTTCAGATTATGGGCGGGGCCGGTTATTCCAAAGAAGCGCCGTTAGAAAAATATATGCGTGATGCCAAAGTCATGCAAATTTTTGAAGGCAGCAATCAGGTACAACGAGGCATTATCGCCGGCGGTCTCAAGTTTTCATAAGCGACTTGCGAAATCAAAGTTAACTTGTTATACTGTCCTTAATTTCACATCGGATGCAAGGAACGAAAGGTGTATGGAGTATTTGCACTTCAGGGAGCCGACTTCATGACTGGAAAAGTCGGCGTGTGAAACCATACAGTTCATTCGGGAGCAGTTTGCTGATAACGTAGGCAAAACGTATTTCTGCGATAAAGATTTCGAGTACTTATTTGGGTGGTACCGCGGAAGAGACTTTCGCCCCAGGCGAGGGTCTTTTTGTGTTTTCAGGAGGGTTGTTATGAAAGAGGAAATGCAGGAACTGCAACAGCGTGCGTTGGAACAAATCGCAGCCGCTGCGAACGAATCGGAGTTGCAAAAAATCCGGGTAGCTTTCTTAGGTAAAAAAGGGGAGCTCACTGCGATTTTGCGAGGGATGAAGGATCTGGCCGCTGAGGAGCGGCCGGTCGTGGGCGCACTTGCTAACGAAGTGCGCGGCGTCCTAGAAAAAAACTTGAGTGAAAAACAGGATGAATTGGCACAAAAGGCATTAAGTGAACGGTTAGCGGCGGAAAGAATTGATATTACGTTACCGGGGCGTCGGCCGCTGCAAGGTCATTTGCATCCATTGACGCAGATTAATCGTCGCATTCAGGATATTTTTATGAAGATGGGGTATACGATTGCGCAAGGTCCGGAAATCGAAGATGATTTTTATAACTTTCAAAGTCTGAATTTCCCCAAAGATCATCCGGCGCGTGATATGCAAGACTCGTTTTATATCAATGATTCGATTCTTTTACGTACGCATACGTCGCCGGTTCAGGCGCGCACGATGCAGTCACAGGAACCGAATACGCCAATTCGTATTATTGCGCCCGGCAAAGTATATCGTTCCGACTATGATGCGACGCATTCACCGGTGTTCCATCAGGTCGAAGGACTCTTGCTGGATCAGGGAATTACGTTTTCCGACTTGAAGGGAACAATTGAACATTTTTGCCGGGAAATTTTCGGTACAGATACCAAGGTGCGCTTTCGTGCCAGCTATTTCCCGTTTACGGAACCGAGCGCGGAAGTCGATATTTCGTTCCGCAAACGCCACAGTAAAGGCGGTACGGTGGATACGTCCGAAGAATGGTTGGAAATTCTCGGTTGCGGTATGGTGCACCCGAACGTATTGCGTTTAAACGGTTACGATCCGGAAAAAATCAGCGGTTTTGCGTTCGGTATGGGTGTGGAACGAATCGCCATGCTGGTGTACGGAATTGACGATTTACGTTTATTTTATGATAATGATGTGCGCTTCTTGGCGCAGTTTTAGGAGGGAAATATATGCTGGCATCGTTAACCTGGCTGCGCCACTATGTCACGATTGAGGGAGATCCGGAAGAGCTCGCCGAAACACTGACTATGGCAGGTATTCCGGTGGAAAAAGTACATGTCCCCGGCAAAGATATTAAAAATGTCGTTACGGGTAAAATTCTTTCGGTCGATCCGCATCCCAATGCCGACAAACTCGTTGTCTGTCAAGTGGATGTAGGAAGGGAAACGTTACAGATTTGCACCGGGGCAAAGAACGTGCGTCCGGGTCAAATTGTACCGGTAGCGCAACCGAACTCGTATTTACCGGGCGGTATTCACATCAAAACATCGAAATTACGCGGTGTACCTTCGTTCGGCATGATGTGTTCGGCAAATGAATTGGGTTTCGATTTGAGCCTGTTATCCGGCGCACGCGCCGACGGTATCTTTATCTTGCCGAATGATATTCCGGTGGGTCACGATATCCATGAGTTTTTAGGCCTCGATGATGTGATTTTCGAGTTTGAACTTACACCGAATCGAGCGGATTGTTTCAGCATGGTGGGACTGGCTCGTGAATTTGCGGCGCTGTTCAACAGTCAATTGAGCCTGCCGACCATTCAAGTGAACGAGTCCGGTACGGCGATTACGGAAGACGCAAAAGTGACGCTTGCCGCCACCGATCTTTGCGAACGTTTTTCGACGCGACTTTTGCGCAATGTGAAAATTGCGCCTTCGCCGGAGTGGTTGCAGGATGCGCTGCGCAGTGCGAATATTCGCAGCATCAATAATGTTGTCGATGTGACGAACTTCGTCATGTTAGAGCAGGGGCAACCGTTGCATGCGTACGACTATGATACGCTTGCGGGACACGAATTAATTTGTCGCCGCGCATTGCAAGACGAGTCGTTAGTGACCTTGGACGATAAAGAACGAACTTTAGCAGAGGATCAGCTGGTCATTGCCGATCGCGACGCTGCGGTCGGACTTGCCGGCATTATGGGCGGACAGCGCACGGAAGTGACTGACCAAACGACGACCGTATTGTTGGAGGCCGCCACATTCAATGGCGCGACCATTCGTCGCACCGCGCGTAAACACGGCCTGCGTTCGGAAGCGTCGGGACGTTTTGAACGCGGTATTGATCCCGATATTACGACACTTGCTTTAGATCGAGCCGCGCAGCTGCTGCAGGAAATGGGTGCTTGCGAAGTGGCCCCGGGGTATCTTGATGTGTATCCCGAACCGCAACCGACGCGCACACTCACCGTTACGGTAGAGGAAATTAACCGGGCGATCGGGATTACGTTGGAACGTGCTGAAATTATCGATATCTTGAAGCGCCTTTATTTTGACATCACCGAACAGGGTGAAGCACTGCTCTTAACCGTTCCGAGCTGGCGCGGTGACGTAGCGGAACTGGCTGATATTGTTGAAGAAGTGGCGCGCCTTTACGGCTATGATAAAATTCCGAATACATTACCGCTCGGTCGCCAAACCAGTGGTCGTCAAAGCGATGAGCACGCAGCGATCGAAACCATTCGCGATATCCTGGTACAGGCCGGCCTTTCCGAGACGGTTACCTTCAGTTTCATGGCGCCGCAAGATTTGAAAGCATTGGGGTTGGAAGAATTGGACAGCCGCTATCAAGCGGTTTCCGTATTAAATCCGATTACCGATGATTTTCCGCAAATGCGGACTACACTTGTACCGAGTCTGTTGCAGGCGGTCAAGCGCAATCTTGCCGTGAAAAATGAGAACTTGGCGCTGTTTGAAGCGGCATCCGTGTATTTGCCGAAAGAATTACCGCTTGCTGAATTACCGGAAGAAAAATCGTTTGTCACAGGTGTTCTTTGTGGCAGCACAGGGGCTGCACGTTGGCCGCAGGCACAGCATGCCTACGATTTTTATGATGTTAAAGGTTTGATGGAAACGGTTCTTTCCCGGCTGGGAGTTACCGATTACCGTTGGGATGTGGCGGAAGACGCCATTTACCATCCGGGTAAGGCGGCCGCCGCGCTGCATGACGGCAAAGTTTTGCTGTCTTGCGGTGAATTGCATCCCGTTGCCCAAAAAGGGTACGGCTTGAAACCGACAATGTATATATTCACAGTGGATATCGAAGCATTGTTGCCGTACATTGTGACAATACCGGAATATCAAAGCTTGCCGAAGTATCCGACGCTGGATCGGGATCTGGCCATTTTAGTTCCGGAAGGCGTCACGCACTCGACATTGGTTGATGTCATGCAGCGACAGGGCGGCGCGATTCTGGAATCGGTCGAACTGTTTGATCGTTACAGCGGTGATCAGGTGCCGAGCGGATTTGTCAGCATGGCCTATGCATTGCATTTCCGTGCGCCGGATCGCACCTTGCAAGATCATGAGGTGGATGAACGAATTCAACGGATTATCCAACGGTTGAAAGCGTTTAATTGCAGTTTACGTTAACAAAAAAGCCTGCCGAATTCGGCAGGCTTTTTTATTGTCGGCACAGTTTCCAACAGGCGCTTATCCATATCGAACATACCTAAAGAGTTAAATGGGTATATGGTATAATAAAATAATCAACGCTAATAAAGAACATAGTAAAAGAGCGTGACGACGGTAAATTTGATTACGATACGCAAGTAATGAAAATAGAGATTCGACAACGGCGGACACAAACCGGCCAGGGGTCTAAAGCCCTCTGCATCCGATACCGCACACATTGACGAATCTCTTGTGCTCAATATAAGAGATTTGCGGAAGTGTGTCAAGCTCGTAAATTAGCTGTTGCTCGATAGATATTTGATGGCGGGGGAGCGGCTGGGCGAATTGCTTGCCTGTTTGTGGTCTGGATTAAAGGGGAATGAAGACGCGCAAGCATCCGTTCAAAAAGGAATGGTATGAGATGAAAGTAATCGCATTTGTAGGCCCGAGTGGCACGGGGAAGAGCTATCGGGCATCAGTGGTCGCGCATGAAAGCGGCATTGAATGCATCATTGATGACGGTATTTTAATTTATCAAAATCGATTGGCCGCCGGGTTTTCCGCTAAAAAAGAAGAGAGTCGTTTGAAGGCGGTTCGTCGGGCTATTTTCCAAGATCCCGTACAGGTCGCTTCGGTGCAAAAAGCGTTGGCAAAGATTAATCCGAAGAAACTTCTGATTTTAGGGACTTCGGAACGCATGGTGGACAAAATCACACTGGCACTTGGTCTGCCTAAGCCGAGCCGTTACATTCATATTGAACAGGTAGCGACCCGTGAGGAGATTGCGCGCGCCAACGAATCCCGTTTAAAAGAGGGAAAACATATTATTCCCTTGCCGACAATGGAATTGCGACCTCATTTTCGCGGGTACTTAATCGATCCGTTGAAGTCTTTTTTTCGTCGCGATAAAAATAAAAAAGCTCAGGGTCCGGATGAAAAGTCGGTAGTTCGGCCGATCTTCAGTTATTACGGCAAACTTATTTTCAGTGATGCGGTAATCATCGCTTTATTGAATCGGGCGGTAGAAGTGACGCGCGGTGCGATTTCGGCGCATGATGTTAAAATCACGAAAATGCAGGAAAATACAAATGGTTTGGGATTGGAATTTTCACTGGTCATGGCCTTTAATCATGATCCGAAAGGGTTAATTCAGCGCCTGCAAAAGGCTATTCGCCATGAAATTGAATATACGACGGGAATGTCGGTGCAGATGTTGAAAATATCGATTCGCGATATGGTTAATGTGCAGCGCCGGTAAACATCCCATGTTTTGAGAAGGAGAACACATTGAAAGGAACGTACCATATTATTACTTACGGTTGTCAAATGAACGAAAGTGATTCGGAACGTTTGTCGGGACAGCTGGAAGAATTGCAATATCAACCTACAGAAAACATGCAGGAGGCAGATGTCATCGTCATCAATACCTGCTGTGTGCGAGAAAGCGCAGAAAATAAGGTTTACGGGAAAATTGGCGAACTGAAACATCTTAAAGCCAAGAATCCGAATCTTGTCATCGGCATTACCGGCTGTATGGCGCAGAAAAATAAGGAAGCGTTATTTGAGCGTGCTCCGCATATTGATTTCGTTTTCGGGCCGTACAATATTCACCATTTAAAAGAGCTGCTGCAAAGCGGTAAAGCGGTCGCCTCGCATACGCTCAAAACGCAAATGCGCGGTGCCGATATTACGGATTTTACGGATCTGCATGCCGTTCGTAAAAGCAATGTTTTTGCCTGGGTGCCGATCATGCAGGGATGTAACAAGTTTTGCACTTATTGCATCGTGCCGTATGTACGCGGTCGCGAATGGAGTCGTCCGATCGAGTCCGTTGTCAAAGAAGTACGGGAACTTGCCGCTGCAGGCTATAAAGAAATCACGCTCTTGGGACAAAATGTGAATGCCTATGGTCTTGATTTTAAAGACGGTACGGATTTTGCGGATTTGCTTCGCGAAGTGGATAAAATCGATGGCATTGAACGTGTCCGGTATATGACATCGCATCCTCGTGACATGACGCGGGAGATGATCGATACGATTGCGCAGAGTCGGCACGTGGTCACCCAAATGCATTTACCCGTACAATCCGGTTCGGATGCAGTGCTGAAAGGGATGAACCGCGGTTATACGGTAGAGCATTATTGTAAATTGGTGGATTATATCCGCAAAGTAATGCCCGAAGTAGTACTGACGACCGATCTGATCGTAGGTTTTCCCGGCGAGACGGAAAAAATGCATCAGGAAACGCTGGAGCTGCTGAAAAAGATTCGTTATGATTTGGCGTACACCTTTTTATACTCGCCGCGTTCGGGAACACCCGCGGCCAAAATGGCGGGACAAGTTCCCAAAGATGTCATGAAACGGCGCTTGCAGGAACTCATGAGTATCCAAAACGAGATCAGCTTAGAGCGCAACGAAACGATGGTCGGTAAAACATATGAGGTAATCGTGGAAGGACCGACTAAAAATAATCCGAAGATGTGGTTCGGTCGTACGAGCGGTAACAAAATGATTATTTTTGCACCGCGCGCAACGACTATGATTGGTGAGACAACACAAGTGAAAGTAGACCACGCGCAGACGTGGCTTTTGCGTGGCGAATTGGCAGAAAGGAACTGACATGGCGGCCAAACTGACGCCGATGATGGCGCAGTATCAAGCAATCAAAAAAGAGCATCCGGATGAAATTCTGTTTTTCCGCTTGGGCGATTTTTATGAAATGTTCTTTGATGATGCCTTGCTGGCTTCCCGTGAGCTGGAATTAACCTTAACGGGACGGGCGGCAGGGAATAAAGAACGCGCACCGATGTGCGGTGTACCGTTTCATTCGGCGGAGAGCTATATTTATCGTCTGGTGCAAAAAGGTTATCGCGTAGCCATCTGTGATCAGCTGCAGGATCCGAGTGAAACCAAAGGCCTGGTCGAACGCGGCGTCACTAAAGTTATCACGCCGGGGACAGTTCTTTTAGACAGTTCATTGGCGAACGGTACCCGCAATTATTTGGCTTACTTGTATCAAAAAGAAGCGCAAATCGTGTTGGTGCTTGCTGAAGTTTCGACCGGAGAATGCCGTTGGGGATTATTTGCGGATAAAGAAAAGCATGAACTGTTCGACGCATTGAGTATTTATGCGCCGGCGGAACTGATTATCGAAGCGTCGGACGAATGTAAATTAAGTATCGAAAATTATGCTAAGTCGCGTCTTGGGGCAATGCTGATTTTGACCGCGGAAGAACTGGAAATGCCGCTACCGAAGCTGACCGGGGCAACCGATTTCGGCGGTTTGGCGTCTGCGGAATTACCGACGGAGTCAGCGGTTCGTGAAGCATTGGCGCAGTTGTTTTACTATTTGGCAAAAACGTTGCAGCAATCGGCGAAACAGGTTACATTGCTATTGCCGTTGCGTGAAGAAGCGCAAATGACGCTTGATCATCGGACGTTACGTCATTTAGAAATCTTACAGAATATGCAGGACGGAAGTATCCGCGGTACTCTCTATGCGCTTTTAAAGCAGACGCAAACGGCCATGGGTGCGCGCCTTTTACAGCGTTGGTTGGAAGCGCCGCTACTCTCGGATACGGAAATTTTGGCGCGGCAGGAAGCGGTGGCGGATTTTCTTAAAAATGCGCGCCAAGCGGATGCATTAGGAAATGTCCTGGAACGTATTTATGATTTTGAGCGGATCGTCACTAAAGTGGAGATCGGAACGGCGACGCCGAAAGATCTTCTGGCGGTACGAGATTCGTTAGCGGAACTGGTGCCGTTAAAGAAGCTTTTGCAAGAATTCAATGCACCTATGCTGCAAACGTTGAACCGTGATGTGGCGACGCACACGGATGTGTATACATTGCTGACGGAGGCTATCGCGCCTGACGCGGGTTTGCAACGTAACGGTGATTATATTAAAGACGGTTTTTCGCCGCGGCTGGACGAATTACGTTCGCTGGTCCATGACAGTCGCAGTTGGATCGCCAATTTGGAAGCGGCGGAAAAAGCCAAATCGGAACTTAAGTTAAAAATCGGCTTCAACAATGTGTTCGGTTACTATTTTGAAGTGCCTCGTTCCCAAGCGGAACGGGTACCGGAGTATTTTGTACGTAAGCAGACGTTGGCGAACGCCGAACGCTATATCACGCCGGAACTGAAAGAGTTTGAAGTCAAAGTACTGTCGGCACAAGCGGAAATGGACAAGCTGGAAGCACAGCTGTTTACGCAGGTGCTCGCGGATTTGCGACCGGCGCTTGCGGATCTGCAGAAAACGGCACGTACTCTTGCCGTCATTGATACGCTGCTGGCGCTTGCCGTGGCCGCGCATAAATATCGTTGGGTACAGCCGGCATTAAATCGTCAGAATCGAATTGAAATCCGTGACGGTATGCATCCGATGTTGGCCGCCGCACAAAAAGATACATTTGTTCCGAATGACACCGTTTTACGTCATGAGGACTGTGAAACTATGCTGATCACCGGGCCGAATATGGCCGGTAAATCGACGTATATGCGACAAGTCGCATTGCTGTTGCTGATGGCGCAGATCGGTTCATTCATACCGGCGCGCACTGCCGATATTTGTCCGGTCAGCCGCATTTTCACGCGCATCGGCGCGACGGATGATATTGCCAGCGGTCAAAGTACATTTATGGTGGAGATGAATGAAGTCGCCGATATTCTACAGGCGGCGGATGCCAACTCCCTCATTTTGCTCGATGAAGTCGGTCGGGGGACGAGTACCTATGACGGCTTGAGTATCGCGCGCGCGACCGTTGAATTTATTGCGGAAAAAATCGGCGCGTTTACGTTATTCGCAACGCACTATCATGAGTTAACGGAAGTCGCGGATGTTTATTCGCACATTCAAAACTTTACGGTTTCCGTCAAGGAGCGTCGCGGCGATGTGCAGTTTCTGCGACGCATTATTCCCGGGAAAGCCGATAAAAGTTACGGTATTCATGTCGCCAAACTGGCAGGCTTACCAACGAGTGTGTTGCAAAGGGCACAGACGCTGCTGGCGGAACTCGAAACCACAACTCCCGCTGCACCTGCAGAAGCGGAGCGCGTTCCGGCGATGGACATTTTTGCCGACGGCATTTGGGATGAATTGGCCGGTTTAGATGTTTTCAGCATGACACCGATGGAAGCAATGGAAACGTTATTCAAATTAAATAAGGAAGCCAAAGCGAGAAAGGGATTGTAATATGGCACAAATACATATTCTCGATGCCGTTACCGTCAATCAAATTGCCGCCGGGGAAGTCGTTGAGCGACCGGCTTCGGTAGCCAAAGAATTGATTGAAAACGCCTTGGATGCGAATGCTACACATATTGAAATCGAAATTGCGGAGGGCGGAGCGCGCTACCTGCGTGTGACGGATGACGGCAACGGTATGACGGCGGAAGATGCAGCCCTTGCATTTGTACGTCACGCGACGAGTAAAATTCAAAAAGCGGCCGATATCTTCGCGATCAGTTCGATGGGATTTCGCGGTGAAGCCTTGGCAAGCATTGCGTCTGTTGCCAAGGTGACGTTGGTCACGCGTACGCAAGAAGCAGAAATCGGACAGGAAATTCGCATCGAAGGCGGCGAATTAATTTCTTCGCAGACAATCGGAGCGCCGGTAGGTACGACACTTGAAGTGCGAGATTTATTTTACAATACGCCCGCGCGGCAAAAGTTTTTGAAAACGGAACGTACGGAAAGCAGTCGGATTAATACATTGGTCGGTAAATTGGCATTAGCGCATCCGCAAATCGCGCTTCGTTTAATCAATAACGGTCGTACCGTAATTGATACGCCCGGCAACGGAGATATGCTGGATACATTTGCATCTTTATTCGGAACGGATCTTGCGAATGCCATGTTGCCGGTGGAGTATCAAACCGAGACCGACAGCGTGACCGGGTATATCGCTAAACCTGCGGTACTGAAGAGCAGTCGCCAATGGCAAACGTGGATTGTCAATGGTCGGATCGTGGAAAGCCCCGCTTTGAGTCGGGCGCTCGACAATGCGTACCATTCATTGCTGCCGAAACGCGGCTACCCGCCGGCCGTGATTCGCGTAATGATTTCTCCCGCGGATGTCGACGTAAATATTCATCCGCAAAAGCGAGAAGTCAAATTCAGCGATGAGCAGGCGGTATTTCGTGCGGTATATCATGCGGTTTTAAATGCACTGACGAGTATTGATGATGCGGCTACCGTGGCGACGGAAGTGACACAGGCACCGCTTGGTATGCAACGCCATACCGTTGCATTGCAAAGCGAATCCGCGCAGAAACAAAATGAATTTACGCTAGCGGATAAGAAAACTGATTTTGAGTTCCAACAAGGGGTGTTGGAGTCGACGGTACGTCCGCCGAATGCCGTTACGAAACCGAGCGCGTCGGGCGCGCCGGCCGCTTCAACACAGACGGCAACGTCTTACGCACCGCCGCGTTGGAACGTCGCGGAAGAAAATACGTTCAGCGAATACATGGCGAAAGTACAGCAAGATGATACTTCCGACGAAGAAGAACGCATTTTATTTACACCGCAGGAAGATGCAGAGGCTGCACTTGTCCCGCTGGGTCAGATCGCGAACTGTTTTATCGTTTGCCAAAAAGGGGAAGAACTCTACATCATTGACCAGCATGCGGCGCATGAAAGAGTACGCTACGATCGTTTGGCACAGGCGACCGAAGGGATTCCTGCGCAAACCTTACTGGTACCGCAACTTTTGCAACTCGATGCCGAAGATGTTCAAGCATTATTGGATCATGAAGAGCAGTTGCACGCACTGGGATTTCAATTCGAGCAGGCCGGACCGCAATTGCTGCGTTTAGTAGCGGCTCCTGCTGATGCCGTCGGTACCGAACAGGAACGCATGCTGAGTGAAATCAGTTTGGCGCTGCAGGCGGATACGCCGCCGACAGCCGAACAGTTACGCCATCGCGTATTGGCGTATGCTTCCTGCCGCGGAGCGATCAAAGCGGGGCATGCATTGAATATTCGCCAAATGCGGGAATTAATTCGCGATTTACTCGAGACAAAACGTCCGTTTGTTTGCCCGCACGGCCGACCGGTTATGGTTCGATTTACCGCCGCCGATTTGGCAAAATTGTTTCGGCGCTCCTGATGATGATATGGGGGATTACGACCGGATATAAGCCGACTAACGAGCAACGCCTGCAGGCACAGGAGTTGACGTCCGAGTGGCAACTTCCTTACGTGGAGCGCGGCCATGCATCATTGCGTCGCTTGGCGGAGCGGACACGGATTTCCCATTGGCTCGTGCAATTGCAGCGGGGATTAGTCGCAACGGATGGCAAGACGCGGCTGGAGTTTCATTTGCAAATGGCAAAATTACGTGCGCTGAATTGGGAACGTAAGCGCCAAGATCATTTTGCCGATCTTTTGCATGAAGTTTCTCCGGAACGTCTTTTAGACGCCACATTCGGTCGAGGTAGCGACGCGATCATGGCTGCTTATACCTTGCCTGAGAACGTGGAAATCATTGCGCTTGAAAAGTCATTTCCGGTGTATGCAGTGGGCAGAGAAGGTTTGCACTCCATGAAAGTTCCCGAAGCACCGGCATTGACGGCAGCGTTGCGGCGGATTCATTTACTCCATGCTGACGTGAGCGATTATCTTAAGAAACAACCGGATAATCGCTTTGATGTCATTTATTTTGATTTCATGTTTCATCATACAGTGAGCCAAACCAATAACTTGGCTGATTTACGCATATTTGCCGCGCAATCAGGGCTGGATGAAATGCTCTGGGAAGAAGCAAAGCGAGTTGCTAAAAAACGTATTATTGTTAAAAACAGACCGTTCGCGAGCTGGTTTAAGACGCATCCGCCGACGTTTTTACGCGGCGGCACGTATAGTCGAGTAGTTTACGGGGTATGGGACTTATGAAACAACGCCTGGTAGTTATTATGGGGCCGACGGGGGCGGGTAAAACAGAAGTGTCATTGCATCTTGCCGAAATGTTCAATGGGGAAATTATTTCGGCGGATGCGTTTCAAGTGTACCGCGGCCTGGACATCGGTACAGCGAAAGCAAAACCCGCTGAACAGAAACGGGTCGTACATCATCTGCTGGACATTAAAGAGGTCACTGATAACTATGCGGTGGCCGAATTTTGTGAGCGTGCCCGGACACTGATTGCCGATATTGACGCCCGAGGAAAAACACCGTTTCTGGTCGGCGGTACCGGTCTGTATGTACAAGCATTGCTTGAAGGCTATACATTTCCTGATATCGGACCGGTTCGGGAATGGACGCAGCGCTACAATGAAATGTATCGCACACAGGGGTTAGAACGATTACGCGAGGAAATGCGGCAACGTTCTCCGGAATATTTTGCAACACGGACGGTAGGCGATCCGCAACGATTGATTCGTGCCCTTTCCGTACTTGCGGCGGGAGGCAGTTACGAAGCGACAAAGAAAAGTGATGAACCGTTGTATACGGGACCGGTATTTGCGCTGGTGCCGCCGCGCGAAATATTATATGAGCGCATCAATGTCCGTGTTAAAAAAATGTTTGCCGAGGGTTTGGAAAACGAGGCTCGTTGGCTTTGGCAAAAGCATGAAAGCAATATAAGCCAAGCGGGGAAAGGGATAGGGTACCGTGAATGGCCGGAGTACTTTGCGGGGAAACAGACACGTGAAGAAACGCTTGCTTTGATACAGCTTCATACGCGCCGTTTTGCCAAACGCCAAATGACTTGGTTGCGCCGAATGTCATACATAACATATATAGATCCGTGCGCATATCCGACCGCGCAAGCGCTCGCTGATGCCATGCAGGAAATCATTAGAAACAACTGGGAGACGTGCAATGACAAATAAAATAAATTTACAGGATGCTTTTCTGGAGACCTTAAAAAAAGCGAAGGCCACGGTCAATATTTATCTTTTGAACGGGGTTAAACTGGAGGGAATTGTCAAAGATTATGACAATTTCACAGTGTTACTTAAAAGTCAGGAGAAAGAACAGCTGATTTACAAGCATGCCATTTCTACGATTCAAGAAGGGGAAAAAGAGTGAACGATTCACAATCATCTGCCATTACGCTTAAAGAGATCGAAACGCAGGCTTTACTCACATGTCGGGAAGCGTTTGCGCGTTATGATGAAGTCGCAGTAAAAAATACCGAAAAAATCTTAACGGCATTTCGTGAATGCCAATTATCCGCATTCCATTTTCAAGGCACGACAGGCTATGGTTATGACGATGTCGGCAGGGAAACCTTGGAAAAGGTATTTGCACATGTTTTTCGTGCGGAAAAAGCGCTGGTCCGTCCACACTTTGTTTCAGGAACGCATGCCTTGGCGACAGTCTTGTTGGCATTGCTTAACCATGGCGATGAAATGGTCTGCGCGATGGGAACGCCTTATGACACGATGCAAACGGTTATCGGGCTTACCGGTAATGCGCCGGGAAATCTGCGGGAGCGTGGCGTAGCATATCATGAAGTAGCGACGAAGGACGGTCGGTGCGATCTTACTGCGTTGGCGAATGCGGTAGGACCCAAAACACGTTTGGTATTGATCCAACGTTCGCGCGGTTATGCGGAACGAAAAGCGCTGACAATTACCGAAATAGAGGAAATCATTCGTGTCATCAAAGCGAAAAATCCGCAGACGATTTGTTTTGTCGATAATTGCTACGGAGAGTTTACCGCCACGCAAGAACCGATCGAAGTCGGCGCCGATATTGCAGCCGGATCGCTGATCAAAAATGCCGGCGGCGGGATCGCGCCGACCGGGAGTTATGTCGTCGGGAGCGCGGATCTGGTTGAAGCCACGGCACATCAACTAACGGCGCCCGGTTTGGGCGATGAGATGGGTTCGTATACGCCGGGGTATCGACTCTTTTTTGAAGGTCTTTTTATGGCGCCGCATGTAGTCTGCCAAGCGTTACGCGCCGCCGAATTTGCTGCCGCCGTGTTTCATCGTTTGGGTTTCAAAAGTGAACCGCAATTAGGCACGGAGCGCAGTGATCTGATTCAAACGATCGAATTGGGCACGGAAAAAGCATTATGCGGGTTCTGCGAGGGATTGCAGGCATGGTCGCCTGTCGACGGCTACGTTCGTCCGGTTCCGGGGGAGTTACCGGGATATGCCGATCCGATTATCATGGCCTGCGGCGCATTCACGCAAGGATCATCCATTGAGCTTTCTGCTGACGGTCCGTTGCGGGCGCCGTATACGGTGTATTTGCAAGGCGGTTTGGTATTTGAACACTCGCGCTTGGCTATTATGGGCGCAGCTGCCAAAGTGCTTGAGCAATAAAAAAGTAAAATCCCATCGAATAGATGGGATTTTACTTTTGCTTGACAATAATATCTTCTCTCGGGTAAAATAAACAAAGTTACGCGGGGCTATAGCTCAGTTGGTTAGAGTGCTACGTTGACATCGTAGAGGTCACTGGTTCGAATCCAGTTAGCCCCACCACTTTACACCGTCAGGGTGCTTTTTTTTTCGTTAAAATTTTTACATATGTGAAGTATCGCGGAAAGGATCCATATGGCAAAATGGGCAGTCGCAATCGCTGCGCTTTTTTGGGCAATCAGCGGCGTAGTGGCGCAACAATTATTTGCCTCCACGACGATCCAGGCACCGGCCTTAACCACGATTCGAATGCTGTTTAGTGGGATTTTATTTTTGCTGATTTATTTTACAACACGTTCCGAGCACAGAAAGCTCGCGTCCCGCGGTCGTAAATTTTATCTGTTGGAGATGCCGTTATTCGGAGTATTGGGCATTTTCGGCATGCAGTATACGTATTTTCAGGCGATTCAACAAGGTAGCGCGGTGGTGGCAACCGTATTGCAAAACTCCGCGCCGGTGTTGCTGCTCTTCTGGGCGATTTGTCGCACCAAGTCATGGCCGAATCTAACCGATGTGTTGGCGACCACAGGCGCAGTCATCGGCGTTGTGCTGCTGGTGACGGGAGGCGATGTGACTAAGCTCCTCGTTTCGCCGGTAGCCATTTTCTGGGGAGTTTTATCCGCGTTTGCCGCAGCATTTTATGTTCTTTTTCCGCTTTCGTTATTGCGGTGTTTTCCCGCACCCTATTTATTGGGAGTGGGGATGTTGTACGGCAGCATGTTCAGCTATTGGATTACACCGGCGACTGATTGGTCTATGTTCTTTCATTCGCAAGTTCTGCCCATGTTTTTATACATCGTGGTGGGAGGAACGGTGATCCCGTTTTTTCTGTTTCTCTACGCGTTGCGCACATTACCGCCGACCACAGTCAGTGTGCTTACTTGTCTGGAACCCTTTGGCGCAGTTGTTTTTTCAGTGCTCTTTTTGGGGATGTCGTTCGGATGGGGAGAAATTATCGGCGTTATTTTCGTTATGAGTGCGGTACTTTTACTTGCATTCAGTAGGGAGCCGCGCGAACCTACACAAAGTCGGGACTGAAATTTCCGTCACGGAAGATTTCTACTTCGCGACCGTCTTTTGTGTGTCCGATAATGGCAAGGTCAGAACTTCCTATCATAAAATCCACATGAATCATCGAGCGGTTTAAGCCGGCGGCGGTCAATTCGTCGTCGGTTTTTGTTTTGCCGTCGGTGATGCAAGTAGGATACGCGGCGCCGAGCGCCAAATGGCAGGAGGCGTTTTCGTCAATTAACGTTTCATAGAACGAATAGGGAATTTGCGCAATGGGTGAATCTTTTGGTACGAGTGCGACCTCGCCTAAAAAGCGTGCTCCTTCATCCGATGCAAGCAATTGCTCGATGGCCTCCTTACCTTTCGAAGCTTCTACTTGCACTACTTTACCGTCGACGAAATCAAGCTCCAATCCTTCGACCGTTTGGTTGTAAACGACTAACGGGCGAGTGCCGGTGACGTGACCTGTCATGCGCCGAAAATCAGGGGCGGTAAAAATTTCTTCCGTGGGAATGTTAGCAGCGAACGGGACCGCGCGGCCGCTTTTTTCATTGCCGCCTTGCCATGTGTGTGTATCCGGCAGGCCAATCACGAAATCCGTGCCATTTTTGCTCCTGTAGTGCAATGTGTCCAGTCGTAAAGCATCTAATAATCGACGACGTCTGTGCAACGTATCCAAATGATTTTGCCACGTCGCCAACGCATTTTCGTTTTGAATACGGGAAACATAAAAAATGGCGTCCCATAGCTTTTCCAAAGCCGTTACCGGTGCTTCGTCCGGAAATAAAAGCTCTGCCCAAGTGGGGGTGGCAACGGCCGCTACCAGCCACTGCACTTGCGAGTTCATAATGGCTTGCGAGTAAAACTGAAATACTTTGTTTTTGGCCTGCTGAAACGCATTAATTCGTGCCGTGGGTACTTCTTTGAAAAGGGGAGAGTTACAACTTACCAAAGAAATGATGGCTCGATTTTCTGCCAAGTATTCCTGCACCTTGGTGACTTGCGAAGGACGGATATACAACAGCGAATCTTCCTGCGCGCACTGCAGACGTCGCGCGAAAACGCTACCGGATTGCCAATCGACCTGTACATCGCCGGCACCATGCGCGTAAGCGGCATTTACCAAAATGGCGACAAACTCATGCGCTTCCACCGGTGCATTAATAAGAACAGGCTGTTTGGGCTGTAAGTTCACGCCGTATTGTAAAAGAACATCCGCATACGATTTTGCAAGTTTCTGATCCATGATTCATTGCTCCTTTGTGTGGTTAAGGTATATAATAATCAAAACGTATAAAACAAGAGAAAGAAGGATTAACGGTGCATTTTTCTCGGCCCGTCACTCGCGCACTGTTCGCAGGTGCCTTGTCGCTTTCGTTTTTAGGATTATTATACTATTTTCTGGCAGAAGATTCCCAACCGGAGCCGATGCCTATGACAGCCGCTTCGGTAGCTTCCCCTGTCGAAGAAAACATGTTGGTTTACGTAGCCGGGGCAGTGGAACAGCCGGGCGTGTACCGGTTGCCGCTCGGCAGTCGAGTCAAAGATGCGGTGCAGGCGGCCGGGAATTTATTACCGTATGCCGATGCGGAAGCGGTCAACTTGGCGGCGAAGTTGCGTGACGGTGAGCAAATCAGCGTGCCATTTAACTTTAATCCTCCGGAAGGGCAACTCGGCATCACGTATGTGAATATTAACACAGCGAATTTGGCAGAACTGACTACACTTCCGGGCGTGGGTGAGGCAACGGCGCAAAAAATTCTAGACTATCGACGGGAACATGGTCTGTTTCGTCAATTGACGGACTTGGAAAAAGTCAAAGGAATCGGTGAAGGAAAATTCAAAGAGCTGCGTCGTCATATTACCATTTGATCTGGCATTATGGCGCGTTGCTGTTTGCATCGGCAGTCGCGCTTGGGATCACGTTAAATACTACGTATTCGTTACTTGTCTACGGAATTTTACTGATTGCAGTCGGCGCACTTACCGCTTTTTGCTTTTTGAAGCAGGAAAAAGCGGGGCGTAAGTGGCTGCTTTTAATTTTATTCAGCGGTTTACTTGCAGGCGGAGCAGGATTTCATTGGCAAGAAAGGCAGTCAGCGGATCTTGCCTTTTTTGTATATAACGAAACCGGTACATACCATGTCACTGTGGAAAGGGAAGCACAGGTTTTCACCGACGGGGATAAAGTGACATATCGGTATCCGGTGGCGCTAAAAACATTTTCTTATCCGGACGGTGTAACAAGGAATGTCAAAGGGAAAGCATATCTTTATTTGGACAGCACGCAGTATGAGCCGTATTCTGTCGGCACCGTGTTGCAAGTCGCGGCAGAATTAAAACCATTTCACTATTATCAAAATCCCGGACAAAAAACGCTTTACTATCGGCATCGCACAGAACAAATGCTGGGCAATTTATACGTTCCGCTTAAGGCCCGAGTCAATATTGCCGGCATGGATAAAGGCTATTACTTTTTGTCTGCGGCACAACACCTGCGCGACACGACCCGGACATTTTTTGCGCAGGCGTTGCCGAAGTCGACCGCGGCGTTGGCGTTCGCTTTGCTGTGGGGCGGTTATGACGGCCTTTCGTCCGAACTGATTAATGCGTTTGCCAATTCCGGCATTATTCATATTTTATCTGTTTCCGGTTCTCATATTGCGCTTTTATTCGGGCTCCTTTGGTGGCTCGGCAGGTGTTTTCGCTTACCCACCCCGCTTACATATGGTGCCGCTTTTTTATTGGTTTTTTCCTATGCATTTATCACCGGCTGGCAACCTCCTGTGGTGCGTTCGTTTTGGATGGGAGCGGCGGCATTTGGAGGGGTGTTGCTTCGCCGCGACGTGGATGCTACCCATTGGCTAGGCTTGGTCAGCTCACTGATGCTGCTGTATCAGCCGCTACTTTTATACGATGTGAGTTTTCAACTTTCTTTTGGCGCCACTTTGGGATTGATAACTTGTTACGGTTCGTGTACGCAACTGTGCCGCAAACTTTTGCATGTACCGTTACGCCTGGCGCAGGGGATCGCGGTTACCGTTGCCGCAAATATTTTTTTGTTGCCGTTGCTGTTATATTATTTTCAGGCCTTGCCGCTTTATGCAGTACTGACAAATATTGTCGTCGCGCCGTTGTTGGAGATCATTATTGCGGTAGAGTTGGCGGCGGTCATTCTGCATTTTGCCTGGACGTTACCGGCATTGGGAATCTTGCGACTCGTCCACTATGGTCTGGCTATCTCGGTTGCACTGATTCAAGCCGTGGCTGATTTACCGTTGGCACAATTACGATTTCGCGCGTTAAGTATTGCTGAAACTGTCCTCTACTTCGTCGGTTTGGCAACAGTAGTTATGTATTTTAAGTCTAAGGATGCGCGGTTGAAATATCCGGTATTGGTGTTTTTAGTCGCTTGCCTTGGGGTGGGCCTGTATAGGATTGCGCAAAACGGACAAATACGCATTTTAGTTCCGGACGTCGGCCAAGTGGGAGCTGTTTGTATGGAAACAGGGGGACGACGGGTTTTATATATCAAGGAAAGTCGTTATGCGCGACGAGATTATCCCCAGGCGCTGACCCGTGCGTTAAATTTTTATGGTATTTTTACTGTCGATGATTGTATTTATGTGACGCCGCGTGAAAATACGGTCGAACCATTTCCCTCGCATCATTATCTGCGAGCACAGGAGATTTTTGATGGCAAAGATACGCATGTCGTGTCAACGGCGGATACTTTTATTCAATATCCCGGCCTGGTGGCCAATCAAAATGGCGCGGTACTGGCTATGTCGGGCGGATCGGCGCTGGTACAATTACAAAATGAAAAATCCTTGGCGATGCCGAGCACGACGAATTTGCTCGTGATCGCGAATGCGCAAAGTGCGAGGACAATATTAGCACAACGGCATCCGCAACTGGCTATCACAGTGCCCGATGGGAACTTTAGCGGTAGTGAAGGCACGGCAAACGGCAGTGAGGAGTTTCACGCGAAAGGTATACCTGTGTATAATACAGAAGAGACAGGAATGATAGTCGCATCACTACGTGGTCATACATGGAATATCGAAACGGAGATAAAAACGCATGCAGAACGACCGAATTTACCTTTTTCACGGCACTGATATACCGGCTGTTTACGCTCGCAAGCGGCAAGCTGGAAGCGGCACTTCAGAAGCCGTGGAACAGGGTAAAGAGCGCAGCACAACGGCGGAAATTGTGCAGCAAATCAATCAAGTGTCGCTCTTTAGCGAAGTGCGTCGCTTTGAATTTGTTAACCCTTTGTTTTTGACACAAAAAGATGAATCGATTCCGGCAAAGGAATTTCTACAGGCATTGGAAAATGTACCGGCGGAAACGCGTATTTTTTTTATTTTAGAAGGCAAGGCTGATCGCCGGTTAGGCTTGGTCAAAAAATTTTTGCCGTTGGCGCAAGTATCGTTGTCGGAATTTATTCCGGGATGGAAAGTAAGCGCCGCTTTTGACAGCGTCTTGCGCGCCCAAGGCCGAGGATTAAGTCGTGCTGCGCGCCAGTACTTGCAAGTGGCGTCGGAAAGCTGGGAGAATATATCGTCCGTTTTTATCACTACAGAAGCACAAAAATGGCAGCTGATGACGGATCAAAAAGAGATCCCGCTCGAAGTGGTGCAGGAGTCGTTACCATCGTACCTGCAACGGCAGGTGTTTCAGTTTTGGGATGATTTGGTGGATCGACGTAAACGAGCTGTTCTGGAAGCCGTTCCGCATTTATTTGATGGCATAGATGAAATCTTGAAAAATGTTGGCTTTCTAGCTTCACAACTGCGCCTTTGTTTAGGCATTTATGAATTGGAACATACCGGTGTCGTGACGAGAGATATGGCGCGAAAATTACAAGTTAAAAATCAATGGCGCTGGAAAAACATTTACGCCGCAGCGCAGAAACTGAACTATGCGCAATGCGCTGCGCTGTTGCTGGCACTGTATCGCGCGCAATGGCGACAACGTAACGGCTATGAAGTTTCGTGGCGTGAACTGTTTAGTGAATATTTACGAGGAACGTTATGAAGAAGAATACAATGATTGCCACCTGCGTAGCGGCAGGAATTATTCTTACATTGTTGTTTTTGCCTTTGCTTGTCAACGGGACAAACGGTGTCGTCCGCGGAGTCAAGCTGCAGGATCAGGATGTGTCCGGTTGGCAAGCGAACGGACTGCAACGCTATTTGGCAGAGCAAAACAACAAATATGAAAATGCGGCTTTAGATTTAACTTATCAAACGTACACGTGGTCGATTCCGATGCGCGACCTGAAACTTGCCATAAATGCAGAGACAACAGCGGCTGCGGTCCGCGGCTACGGTCGCACCGGTTCATGGTTTCGGCAATGGTGGGAGCAGTGGCAAAGCTACCTGAACCCGGTTCAAATGAATTATACGGTCGGCTATGACAAGGCGTGTTTAGATGAAATTCTGCGTGCCAAAGTGGATGAATTGGGCGCGTCGCCACGTAACGCTGCTGTATTTTTTGATGAAGCTGGCGGCATTGTGATTGAAACGGAAAAACCGCAACTTGTATTGGATTATGTGCAGGTGGTCAAAGCGGTAGAGGAAAAAATAAATGCGCAGGATTTTTCTCCTTTAATGTTGCAACCCAGCCAAGTGGATTTGCCGACGTTGCGCAAGGAGCAGTTGGCGGCGATCAACACCATTTTAGGTGAATATACTACTTATTACGGCGGCGATGAAAACCGCAGCGCCAACATTTATAAAGGAAGCGCCGCCATTTCCGGGGCGTTAATAGCGCCCGGTGAAACCTTCTCGTTCAATGATACGACCGGCTTACGTACATATGAGGCCGGTTATTTATCGGCGCCTGTTTTTATTAATGGAGAACTGGTCCCCGATGCCGGCGGCGGTATTTGCCAAGTCAGCACGACCATGTTTAATGCGGTTCTTTTGGCAGGGCTTGACGTGGTGCAGCGCACACCGCATTTTGCACCGGTTGGTTACACAGAAATCGGGCGAGACGCGACCGTAGCGGATAATTCCATTGATTTTATATGGGTCAATTCAGCGAAGTCACCGGTGTATGTTATGGCAACAGCCGGCGGCGGTGCGATTAATGTGAAAATTTTGGGAAATAGTGATGATCGTCCTGCGGGAATCTCGATCACAACAGAACCGGCGAAAGTTTTACCGCATGAGAAAAAAGAAATTGTGGTAAATGATCAGAAAGAGAATGTTGTGGAAGAGAAAGGTCATGACGGCTACTCGGTCGTAGTGCATCGTCGTGTCAGCTGGAGTGACGGACGGGCGCTTGCGGACGCATTTTATTCCGTATACGATCCGGTTACAACGATTACAAAGTTGTCGCCGGAGGAAGCGCAAAAACGCGCGGCGGTACGGGCAAAAGCTAAAGCGCAACATGAAAAAGAAAAAGATCATGACGCATCCCGGGCAAAAAATAAAATTCAGACGTAAGGGGGGACCGATAAGCGTTGCGAAAGTATAAATTTGTTTCTCGAAAGCCGACAGCATTCAAAGAATTAGTTGTCGATATCCAAGGAAAAACTTGGGAAATCACAAAGACGGCGGATTTTACGCCGCAACAAATAAATGAATTCGTACCACCAGACGTGACGTTAAAAGTAGACGGCGAAACAGTCACGCTTACGGTGCTTCCCGGTTCGACTGACGAAAATAGCGCAGCTCCGGCGGATAAAGTAGCGCCGGCTTCATTTGTGCAGGAAAATGGGGCATCACAAGAAGAGATAATCTCAGAACTGACGTCGACAGAAGCGGCGACGCCCGAACCGGAAACTAAAGATACCGATGCGGCATCGTCCGTAAGCACGACGGATATGGTAAGCAATTGGCAAAGTTTGTTGTATGATGATCGATTTTTGCAGGCGCGCGCTCAAGTTAAAGCCGGCGGCGATCCGGAGCTTTTGATCGGCAAACGCAAAATTAAAGCGACACCACTTGCGATGCGGGAAATTCACGAAGAAATGGCAGCCGTCGTCGTTGAGGGGGATGTTGTATCAGCCGAAGTTCGCGAATTGCGAACAGGTCGTAAACTGCTCAAATTAAAAATGGCCGATGATACGAACGGTCTGGCGGCGCAGTATTTCTTTGAAAAAGGAGAGGATACTTCCTCTTTGGAAAAAAATCTTTGTCGCGGCAAACGTGTACGGGCTCGCGGCGAAGTGCGCCAGGATAAATATTCGGGCGGTTTGGTTATGCAGCTTTCCAATTTGATGTTGGTTCCGACCGGAATGTGCAGTCATGAGGATAAGCATCCGACACCGCGTGTCGAATTGCACCTCCATACCAAAATGAGTACGGACGCGCTGATTGATGTGGACCGGCTGTTGACCACGGTAAAAGAATGGAATCATCCCGCGGTCGCCATTACCGATCATGGTGTTGTCCAATCGTTCCCTATTGTGCAGGCATTGGCAGCGGAAAAAGGTGTCAAAGTCATTTACGGGATGGAAGGCTACCTGATTGAAGATATCCCGGCGGATATTACGCGCGATCAGCAAAAATATACTCATATTATTTTATTGGCGAAAAATCGCGTCGGTTTGCAAAACTTGTACCGACTGGTTTCGCTTTCGCATTTGCGGTATTTCAAAAAACGGCCGCTCATTCCGCGGGCAATCTTGGACGAGAATCGCGAAGGATTAATCGTCGGTTCGGCCTGCGTTGCGGGGGAATTGTTCCGCGCTGTTTTGGATGATTTACCGCGTTCGGAACAGCTGCGAATTGCCAGTTACTACGATTATTTGGAAATTCAACCGATCGGGGACAATCGCTTTCTCTTACAGGATGATCGCTATCCCGATATAAAAACGGATCGCGATTTGCAGAAACTGAATGAAGTTATTGTCAGTCTGGGGGAAGAGCTAAATTTACCGGTCTGTGCAACTTGCGATTCGCATTATCTGTTTGATGAAGATAAAATTTATCGCGAAATTTTACTCAGTAAGTGGGGAAAATCCGGCGAACCGGAACAATTACCGGATCTGTATTTGCGTACGACGGAAGAAATGTTGGAAGAATTTACTTACCTCGGCGAGACCAAGGCATTTGAAGTCGTCGTCAGCAATACCCGTGGAATAAGCGAATTGGTGGAAGACTTTGCGCCACTTCCTGCTGACGGGAAACTATATTCACCTCAGATCAGCGGTTCGGACACCGAGCTCGAACGCATGTGCTATGAAAAAGCCAAGCGCCTTTACGGCAGTCCTTTGCCGGAGATCGTAGAAGAGCGATTAAAAAGTGAACTCGAGGCGATCATAGGCAATGGTTTCGGTGTGTTGTATTACATCGCGCATAAGTTGGTAGCCCACTCTTTAGGAAATGGTTATCTCGTTGGCTCACGCGGTTCAGTCGGTTCATCCTTTGTGGCAACCATGGCGGATATTACGGAAGTAAATCCATTGCCGCCGCATTATTTGTGTCCGCAATGTCAATATAGCGAATTCATCACGGACGGATCCGTCGGCGGCGGATTCGACCTTGCGGATAAAGCATGTCCTAAATGTGGCGCTGCATTGCACAAAGACGGTCACAACATTCCGTTTGCTGTATTCTTGGGGTTCGAAGGAGATAAGGTACCGGATATTGATTTAAATTTTTCCGGTGATTATCAGCCGCAAGCGCATAAATATACGGAAGAATTATTCGGACGCGACAATGTGTTTCGCGCAGGAACAATCAGCGGAATTCAAGATCGAACAGCCTTTGGCTATGTCAAAAAGTACGCGGAACAACGGCAATTGGTGACGAATGATATCTACGCGGAGAGTTTGTTGACCGGCATCACCAAGGTCAAAAACACTACCGGCCAGCATCCGGGCGGTATTATGGTCTGTCCCCGCGATATGGATATTTTGGCATTTACGCCGATTCAACATCCGGCCAATAAAAAAGAGTCGGGCATTATCACGACTCATTTCGACTACCATTCCATCGAAGGCCGTATGGTCAAACTCGATATTCTGGGGCATGATGATCCGACCGTCATTCGTATTTTGGAAGATTTGACGGGCATCAAACCATCGGAAATTCCGTTTGATGATCCCGCCACCATCAGTCTCTTTTCTTCGACGGAAGCGCTGGGACTGACACCGGAGCAATTAAATGGAGATACCGTCGGGACGCTGGGGATTCCGGAATACGGTACGCAATTCGTACGCCAGATGCTGGAAGATACGCATCCGCAAAATTTCAGTGAATTGGTACGTATCAGCGGTTTTTCTCATGGCACGGATGTGTGGCTTAATAATGCCAAGGATTTGATTACGGCTGGCGAAGTCAAGCTGGAAGACGCGATTTCAACCCGCGATGACGTGATGAACTATTTAATTCAGCACGGTGTGACACCTAAAATTGCGTTTAACGTCATGGAAAATGTTCGGAAAGGCCGCGGCCTCGAAAAGAAAAATAAACAGGGGCAACCTGTCAGCAAAAACGAAGAAGCTCTACGCAAAGAAAAAATTCCGGAATGGTTTATCAATTCCTGCAAAAAAATCTCGTACCTCTTTCCGCGGGCGCATGCGGTGGCATATGTCATGATGGCTTTCCGTATTGCCTGGTTTAAGATCTACCATCCGCTGGCGTTTTATGCCGCGTACTTTACCGTACGTGCGCGCGGCTCTTTTGACGGCAAGGCGATCTTACCGGGGTTGGCGAGCCAAGAAAAAATGTGGAAATATATTCAGGCTAAAGGCCGCGACGCCAGTGCGGTAGAAAAGGATTCCGCCACGAATATTGAAGTGGCGATGGAAATGGCTCAACGCGGTTTCCGATTTAAACCCGTCGATCTCGCCCGTTCCCACGTGCGCGATTTTGTGGTGGAAGATGGGATGTTGTTGCCGCCGCTTTCCTGCGTACCGGGACTTGGCGAAACTGTGGCGGAAGAAATTGTGGCGGCGCGTGAAAGCGGTCCCTTTACTTCAAAAGAGGATTTACGCAAACGCGGTAAGGTCAGCCAGACGATTGTTGAAACACTAACGGAAATGGGAGCCTTGGAAGGAATGCCTGATGAAGAACAATTAAATTTATTTGGTTAATCCCACACTTGCGGGCTTACCGTAAGCTGTGATATACTTGTACAGGTCAAAATACGCACGCCGATGGATTCAGACAGCTGTGTCCGGATAACCGGGCCCTGTCGGAGAGGAAGCGGCGGAGGTAAAAAACAGGAGGTAGTAAAATGTCAGTAGTATCTATGAAACAATTGTTGGAAGCCGGTGTTCACTTTGGACACCAAACTCGTCGTTGGAATCCGAAAATGGCACGTTTCATTTTCACGGAACGCAACGGCATTTACATTATCGATCTGCAGCAGACCGTTAAAAAAGTAGACGAAGCGTACGATTTCCTTCGCGACTTGGCGGCATCGGGTAAATCGGTATTGTTCGTCGGGACGAAAAAACAGGCCCAGAACACTATTCAGGAAGAAGCGGAACGCTGCAACCAGTTCTACGTAAAAGAACGCTGGCTGGGCGGCATGCTGACCAACTTCAAAACGATCCAATTGCGCATCAAACGTTTGCAGGAACTGAAGGCAATGGAAGAAGACGGTCGCTTCGATCTTTTACCGAAAAAAGAGGTCATCGGTCTGCGTCGTGAAATGAGCAAACTCGAAAAATATCTCAACGGTATTAAAGATATGAAAGGATTGCCGGGAGCGCTCGTAGTTATTGATCCGAAGAAAGAGCAGATTGCGGTAGCGGAAGCACGGAAACTTAATATTCCGATTATTGCTACGGTTGATACCAACTGCGATCCGGATGAAATTGATTTCCCGATTCCGGCGAACGATGATGCGATTCGCGCCGTGAAATTGTTGGTTGGCAAGATGGCGGATGCCGTTTTGGAAGGTCGTCAAGGTGAGCAGGATGAAGTAGCGGAAGCGGAAGAAAGTGCTGAAGAAGCTACAGAAGAAACAGCGGAATAAATTACGACAAGTATATAAGGAGGGACTGCCTGAATGATTACAGCAAGCTTGGTGAAAGAATTACGCGAGAAAACAGGCGTGGGCATGATGGATTGCAAACGCGCCTTGGTGGAAACGGACGGCGATCTCGAAAAAGCGGTGGACTATCTTCGTGAGAAAGGCCTTTCCAAGGCCGCCAAAAAAGCGGACCGAGTAACGGCGGAAGGCTTGGTAGCATCCTACATCCACGGAAACGGCCGTATCGGCGTTTTGGTAGAAGTCAACTGCGAAACAGATTTCGTAGCTCGTTCGGAAGATTTCCAGCAACTCGTTAAAGATGTCGCGATGCAAATTGCGGCGACGAATCCGCGTTATCTCACACGGGAAGATGTTCCCCAGGAAGCGATCGATCATGAACGCGAAGTACTTCGTCAGCAAGCTCTGAACGAAGGTAAACCGGAAGCGATCGTCGATAAAATGACCGAAGGTCGACTGGAAAAGTTCTATCGCGAAAACGTTTTATTGGAACAGGAATTCGTTAAAGATACGGACAAATCGGTACAGCAAATGATCACCGAAATGATCGCGAAGATCGGTGAAAATATCAGTGTTCGTCGATTCACACGTTATCAACTCGGCGAAGGAATTGAAAAACGGCAAGACGACTTCGCATCCGAAGTAATGGCCACGATGAATCAATAAGAGAACACACATGTGTTCTCTTATTTTCTAGGTGCAGATGCGGAGGTTTATTATGGAAGCAAGGAAGTATCGTCGAATTGTATTAAAGGTCAGCGGAGAAGCTCTCGCCGGTGAAGCGGGTCATGGTATTGATCCGATTGTCACCGAATCGATTTCTAAAGAAATTGCGGCGGTAGCGGACAACGGGGTAGAGGTTGCAGTGGTCTGCGGCGGCGGGAACATTTGGCGCGGTATTTCCGGTAGCGCCCAGGGTATGGATCGCGCATCAGCAGACTATATGGGCATGCTTGCGACCGTGATCAACGGCCTGGCATTGCAGGAAGCGTTGGAACAAATTGGTGCATCCACTCGTGTACAAACAGCGATAGAAATGCGTCAGGTAGCGGAGCCGTACATTCGTCGACGGGCGATTCGCCACTTGGAAAAAGGCAGAATTGTCATTTTTGCCGGCGGCACGGGCAATCCCTTTTTCTCCACCGATACAACCGCTGCTTTGCGTGCGGCGGAAATTGAAGCGGACGCTATTATGATGGCAAAACGTGGTACGGATGGCGTATATGATGCGGATCCCCAAACCAACCCCGACGCAAAAATGTTTGACTCGCTGACATATTTTGAAGTCATGCGTCGACAATTGGGTGTGATGGACAACACGGCGATTACTCTGTGCATGAATAATCATATTCCGATTATTGTATTTAATATTGACACCCCGGGCAACATTTTAAAAGCAAGCATGGGGGAACGGATTGGTACGTATATTGGAGGCGACGAAAATGTTTGATGAAATCATGCTGGACTTGGAAACGCGTATGGACAAAGCGATTGAAAACTTGCAGTTTGAATTTGGCACCATTCGTACCGGTCGCGCCAACACAAGTCTTTTGGAAAACATCATGGTGGACTACTATGGTGTTCCGACTCCGGTTACTCAAGTTTCGTCGGTTTCCATTCCGGAACCGCGAATGCTGTTGATTCAGCCGTGGGATAAAAGCATGCTCGGAGCTATTGAAAAAGCGATCCAAATGTCGGACTTGGGCTTGGTACCCAATAATGACGGTTCGCAAATTCGCCTGAACATTCCGCAATTGACGGAAGAACGTCGTAAAGAGTTAGTTAAATTGGTGCATAAGCGCACGGAAGAAGCACGGGTTGCAGTTCGCAACGTGCGTCGTGACGGTAACGAGCAATTGAAACGCGAAGAAAAGAAAGACGGCGTATCGGAAGACCAGGTAAAAGTGGCCACTGACGATGTGCAGAAATTGACCGATAAAAAGATGAAAGAAATCGATCGACTGGTAGAAGCGAAGGAAAAGGAAGTGCTCGAAGTTTGAGTACTGCTATTTCTACGCAGTGGCTGGGCAGACCTCTTGGTGAAGTGGCAGATGCGCTGCACGAAAGAGGTCTGCTTTATTCATTTTCAGAAACGGAAAAAGACAGCCGCCATTATATCGTTGCTCCGCAACATCAATACGTCGTACGAGTATGCATAGATAATCAGTCGATCGTCACTTGTGCCAAACAAGTTTATAATGATGAGGTAAATGCATACATTAGCAAGCAATATGGGGAACAATATGTCGTCAAAGCCTAATTCATTGCCGGCTCACGTAGCCATTATTTTGGATGGCAACGGACGCTGGGCGAAAATGCGTGGACAACTTCGGCGAATGGGGCACAAAGCAGGCGCTCAAAATGTTAAAACGATTGTCCGTGCAGCTTCGGATCAGGGTATAAAAACACTTACTTTATATGCTTTTTCTACGGAGAATTGGCGGCGTTCTACTACGGAAGTCGCTTTGCTGATGCGCCTGTTCAGCTGGTATTTAGAACATTATATTGATGAGTTAAATGAGCACAATGTACAAGCGCATGTCATCGGTGACAGAGAACGATTAAGCGCCGATTTAATTGCGAAAATAGAACGTTTTGAAACGGCAACGGAAAAAAATACCGGCTTAGTCTTAAATATTGCGCTCAATTACGGGGGCCGTGAAGAAATTTTGCGGGCGGCACGCCGATATGCGGATGACTTTGCGCAAAATAAAACATCGACATTGACGGAGGAACAATTTCAGCGCTACTTGTATCCGTCCGCCATGACGGATGTGGATTTATTAATTCGTACCGGCGGCGATCAACGCATCAGTAATTTTCTTTTATGGCAGATTTCATATGCGGAACTTTATTTTACCGATGCTCTGTGGCCGGATTTTTCACCGCAGGATTTAGCGCTCGCGATCGCTTCCTTTGCAGGCCGTGAACGACGGTTTGGGGGCTTGCAGGGAGAGGAGTAAATATGTTACGAACACGCGTTATTACAGCACTTATCGGTGTCGCCGCTTTTCTCCTGCTTATCTATTTGGGCGGGATTTGGTTGGCGCTGCCGGTATGGGGCTTAGCTTTTTTAGCATTATTGGAATATAAACATATTTTGCAACAACGGCAAATTTATGCATCGGCTATCGTGATGACTATTGTCGTGACGTTGATGATTATCGGTGCAGAGACTGTCGGCGGTATCTTTTTATTGATTCTCTTGCCGGCGATTTTGCCATGTTTGTTCCTCGTAGCATTTTGTTTACGACGTGCGCCGGACTTTTTATCGCTATTTTTCACTATCGGCGGCGTGTTGTACATCGGTGTCGGTTTCAGCACCTTGCTTTTGTTGCGTAGCGCATCGTTTTTGCATGGAGCGGCATTCGGCTCCGGTACTTTTTGGGTATGGTTTGCGCTTTTGGGAACGTGGATGAGCGACACGGGTGCTTATTTTGCCGGCAAACGATTTGGAACAAAAGCGGTAGTTCCGCAAATCAGCCCGCATAAAACACTTGAGGGCTTTATCGGCGGAGCTCTTTTTACAATAGTAGGACTGCTCATTTATGCGTACGCCGGTCAAGTACCGCTTTCTCTTGCGCTCGGTTTAGCTATGGTGGTAGCGATTGTCGCGCCGGCAGGAGATCTTTTTGAATCGCTTTTGAAACGCTACGTAAACGTTAAGGATTCAGGACATATATTGCCGGGACACGGCGGTATTTTGGACCGTTTTGACAGCCTTTTATTCGTTACACCGGTGTTGTACTCGCTGCTTTTATTTTTAATAGGTGACTTATGAAAAAAATTGCGGTATTGGGAAGTACCGGATCGATAGGTACGCAAGCTTTAGAAGTTATTCGTGAGCATTCGGATAAATTACAGGCCACCGTATTGGTGGCTCATCGTAATACTGATTTATTGCGGCAGCAGATCGAGGAGTTTCATCCTGAACTGGTTGCGGTAACGGATCGGGAAGCCGGGAAGCAGCTGCGAGCTACTTATACCGGTCCGACAAAAATTATTGTCGGACCGGAAGCGTTAACAGAAGCGGCTGCGGCAGCTAATGCCGAAATCGTTTTGGTAGCCATTTCGGGCGCTATTGGGATCGCGCCTACGTTAGCTGCGATTGATGCACACAAAGTTATTGCTCTTGCGAATAAGGAAACGATGGTAGCCGCCGGCGATCTGGTTAACCGCAAAGCAGTAGAGGCAGATGTTACCATTTATCCTGTAGACAGTGAACATAGCGCGATTTTCCAATGTTTGCAGGCAGTTCCCAAAGACGCGTTGGCAAATGTCATATTGACGGCTTCGGGAGGACCTTTTCGCGGCTACAGTGCGGCGCAACTTGCCAATGTAACCGTTGCCGATTGTTTAAAGCATCCGACATGGCAGATGGGACAAAAAATAACGATTGATTCCGCATCCTTATTTAATAAGGGGTTGGAAGTTATCGAAGCCCATCATTTATTTGCCGTCGACTATGATAAAATAGAAGTTGTTGTACATCCGCAGAGTATTGTTCACTCGATGATTCGTTTGCGGGATGGCGGGGTGCTTGCTCAGTTGGGTGTTCCGGATATGAAATTACCGATTCAGCTGGCATTTTCGTATCCCGAGCGATGGACGATTAATAATGCTCCGCTGCATTGGGATACGCAACGCACACTGGAATTTGAGCCGCCGGCAACAGACGTTTTTCGTTCCCTGCCGCTGGCGTATCAGGCAGGGCGCATGGGACAATCGGCGACATTAGTTTATAACGCGGCCAATGAAGAAGCGGTAAAGGCGTTTATTGCAGATAAAATTTCCTTTACGGATCTTTTTACCGTGACGGAAGAAATGGTCGTAACTCATACGCCGACACCATTGCGTGATTGGCAAGACATTGTGATGGCTGATCGGGCCATTCGCAATCGAGCGACGGAATTTATTGCGACATTATCGAAATAACGGAGGAATACTTTGCTGACTATTATCGCGACCATCTTTGTATTTGGCGTGATTGTTCTTGTGCATGAGTGGGGACACTTTATTACGGCTAAATTTACCGGCATGCGAGTGGATGAGTTTGCGGTCGGTTTCGGCAGTAAGTTGTGGTCAAAGCGCGTGGGAGAAACAACATACTCTTTGCGATCCGTTCCTCTCGGGGGATTTAATCGCATTGCAGGCATGACGGAAGAGCAGGTTGAGGAGGATCAGGTCGATCCGCGTCGCGCCTTTGTGTATAAACCGGCTTGGAAACGTTTCATCGTGATCGTGGCCGGTGCGGCTATGAATTTTATTCTGGCCATTATTTTGATCAGCGGTCTGTTTAGCGCATACGGCGTTTCTACACCGAGTAATGAACCGATCGTCGGTGAAGTTCTTACACAGGCGCCTGCATCAAGTCATCAATTGGCGCCCGGCGATCGCATTGTAGCGATTCAGGGGGAGCCCATCCGGCAATGGAATGAAATTTCTCCCCACATGCAAAAATGGGGTGGGCAAGTGGTTACGTTACGAGTTGAACGTAACCACGAACCGCTGACGTTACAAGTGATTCCCAGAAGCGATAGCGGACGTGTAGTACTCGGTATCCTTCCGGTCATTGAAACGCGGCCGGTCGGCTTACTCGAATCCGTTCATTACGGTGCAGAACGTTCATGGAACTTAACAGCGCAGATGTGGAAAGGCATTGGTCAGCTGATTACCGGGAAAGTTTCCGGCACCGAATTGGCAGGACCTATCGGTATAGCGCAAATGGCAGGCAACATTGCGCGTACCGGTTTTGCCAATTTATTGATGTTTACCGCCGTATTGAGCCTTAACTTGGGCCTACTTAATTTATTGCCCGTACCCCTGTTGGACGGAGGTCATTTATTGCTGATTGTGGTAGAGGGAATTATCGGTAAAAAATTACCTCCCAAATACCTGTACTATATTCAGATGACGGGAATGCTTCTTCTGGGCGCGCTTTTTATTTATGCGACGAGTAACGATATCTTACGATTTTTGAAATGACATGAAGTGATAGAATGACACGAAGAAAAACAAGACAAATTCATATAGGACAAGTAGCGATCGGTGGGGACGCACCTGTATCTATTCAATCGATGTCGACATTCACCCCGACGGACATCACAGCGGCAGTAAAGCAAATCAATGAACTTGCGGATGCCGGTTGTGACATTGTGCGTTTGGCGGTGCCGAATCGGGCGAGCGCGCTCGCGTTGAAGCAGGTCAAAGCGCAAACCAACGTGCCGTTGGTAGCCGATATTCACTTCGATTACCGCTTGGCTCTGGATGCCATTGACAGCGGTGTTGACGGTTTGCGGATCAATCCCGGCAATATCGGCAGCATGGAAAATGTGTTGAAAGTGGTCGAGAAAGCCAAACCGAAACGAATTCCTATTCGTATCGGTATTAACGCGGGCTCATTACCGGAGCATATTTTGAAATCCTACGGTGGCCATCCGACCGCACAGGGAATGGTAGCTTCTGCGTTGGAACATATTCGGATATTGGAGCAGGCGGATTATCGTGAAATGAAAATTTCGCTGAAATCCACGGATGTTCCCATGATGGTGGAAGCGTATCGAACGCTTGCTGATCAGTGCGATTATCCGCTCCATTTGGGCGTGACGGAAGCGGGGACGGTGATGCGAGGCAGTATTAAGTCAGCGATGGGGATCGGTGCTCTTTTACTTAACGGTATCGGCGACACGATTCGTGTGTCATTGACAGCCAATCCCGTAGAAGAAGTAAAGGTTGCGAAAATGATTTTACAGGCAGCCGGTTATTCTACGTATGGGGCGGTCATGATTTCATGCCCGACCTGCGGGCGTTGTCAAGTCGACTTAATTCCGATGGCAGCGGAAGTCGAAAAACGTCTGGAAGGTATTAAAACGCCGTTGCGTGTAGCCGTCATGGGGTGCGTCGTCAACGGTCCTGGGGAGGCTCGCGAAGCGGACTTCGGAATTGCCGGCGGCAACGGTCAAGGCGTTTTGTTCCGCAAAGGCAAAGTGCTGCGAACTGTTCCTGAGGATGATTTAGTCGACGAACTGATGAATGAAATTGATCAATATCTAGCGGAGGAGAAAAAGGTATGAGAGCATCTCAATTATATAGTCCCACGTTACGTGAAATGCCGGCAGACGCGGAGGTAATGAGTCACAAACTGATGTTGCGTGCGGGGTTTATTCGTAAACTCAGCGCAGGTTTATATACATTTTTGCCGCTGGCTTGGCGCACGTTGCGTAAAATTGAAACGATCGTGCGAGAGGAAATGGACGCTATCGGTTCGCAGGAAATTATGATGCCGATTATTCAGCCGGCAGAAATTTGGCAGGAATCGGGACGCTGGGGTGCCTACGGTGAAGAGATGTTCCGTCTCCAAGATCGGCATCAGCGGGAATTTTGCCTTGGACCGACGCATGAAGAGATGATAACCACGCTGGTCAAAATGGATGTTTCTTCGTACAAACAATTACCGCTTACTTTGTATCAAATTCAAAATAAATATCGCGATGAAGTTCGGCCTCGTTTCGGATTAATGCGAAGCCGCGAATTTATTATGAAAGACGGCTATTCGTTTGATGCTGACCCGGCAAGCATGAAAGTCAGCTATCAAAAGATGTATGATGCGTATAGTCGCATTTTTACGCGTTGCGGATTGGATTTCCGACCGGTAGAGGCGGACTCAGGGGCCATCGGCGGCAGCGGCTCACATGAATTTATGGCTTTTGCCAAGTCCGGCGAAGCGGCTGTTGTACGTTGTCATGATTGTGATTATGCGGCAAATATCGAAGTCGCATGTCCGCAAACACCGGATATTGAAAGTGAAGCAGCCGGCGTAGAGCTCGAAAAAGTGGCGACACCCAATCAAAAAACAATCGAGGCATTGTGTCAATTTTTACAAATTGATGCTGCACAAACGATTAAAGTCGTTATGTACCAGGCAGAAAAGAAATTGGTCATGGCCGTTGTTCCGGGCGCGGCAGAAGTCAATGATGTGCGCGTGGCGGGATTAGTCGGCGCTATCGAATTGCCGCTTGCTGGTGATGAAGAGTTACAGAGCCATGGTCTTGTCCCGGGGTACCTGAGCCCGATCGGCTTGACGCCGTCGGATGATTTGGAAATCATTGTAGATCCGAAAGTTATGCAAATGACGGATGCTGTCAGCGGCGCCAACGAAGCGGACACGCATTTCCGACATGTCATTCCGCAAAGGGATTTTCCCGATGTGCGCGTGGAAACGATTCGTCTGATTACAGATAAAGATGTGTGCCCGAAATGCGGCGGTCATATTACTATTGACCGTGGTATTGAGGTCGGTCAGGTATTTCAATTGGGCACAAAGTACAGCGAGTCGCTGGGAGCTATGTTCCTGGATCAAAACGGCAAGTCGCACCCCTTTTATATGGGCTGTTACGGTATTGGTGTATCGCGTACGATGGCGGCGACAATTGAGCAAAGCTATGATGATGATGGAATTATTTGGCCGGTTGCGATTGCGCCGTATCAAGTGGTCGTCGTAGCAGCCAACAGCAAAAATGAAGAACAGCAACAGGCGGCGGAACAATTATATAATGAGTTGACTCAGGCGGGCATCGAAACGGTCTTTGATGATCGTAAAGAGCGCGCCGGTATCAAATTCAAAGATGCCGACTTGATCGGTTATCCTGTTCGTGTGACCGTCGGTAAAACATTCATTGAAGACGGCGAAGTAGAAATCAAGGTTCGTCGGAGTGGTGAAGTCACGAAAGTGAAGTCTGACAAAGCTTTGTCAACAGTGCAAGACTTGTTAGCATCACTGGCATAAAGGCACAAATAAAAAAGAGTCGATGCATCGACTCTTTTTTATTTGTAGCACTGACGGCTGCGTCAAAGGCCTATGTTATAATAAAGACTTGAAGAGGTGAAACAATGGAATTATTAGCGCCAGCAGGGTCGCTGGCACATTTAAAAACGGCGGTGGCTGCCGGCGCTGATGCAGTATACCTCGGCGGGAAAGCATTCAGCGCACGTCAAAGTGCAGCAAATTTTGATCACGAGGAACTGCGAGAAGCGGTGACGTTGTGCCACTTACATGATGTGGCCGTTTATGTCACCGTTAATATATTGGTGGCGGATGCGGAAACGGATCCTTTTAAACATTTTATCCGTGAGCTTGCGGAGCTTTCTGTGGACGCCGTTATCGTACAGGATATCGGTGTTGCCCAAATTATTCGTCGCGAAGCGCCGCTGCTTGCTATTCACGGCAGCACGCAAATGTCGGTAAGTGATCTTGCCGGTGTGGAATTTTTAGCGAAGGAAGGGTTTACGCGGGTAGTTTTAGCGCGCGAGCTTTCCCTGGCGGAAATTCAAGAGATTGCCGAGCAGGCATCGATTGAGATTGAAATATTCATTCATGGTGCGCTATGTGTATCGTACTCCGGTCAATGTCTGATGAGCAGTTTTATCGGTGGCCGCAGCGGTAATCGCGGTGCATGTGCGCAGCCTTGCCGGATGCCGTATGACTTGGTGGATGCGTCCGGCGAACGTAAGAATCCTGCGGCGGAACAATATGTATTAAGTCCCAAGGATATGATTTCAACGGATGTTATTGCAGAACTTGCGCAAACTAAAGTGGCCTCGCTCAAAATCGAAGGACGAATGAAGCAAATTCCCTACGTGTATACTACGGTGAAAACATATCGGCAGCTGATTGACGGCGAAATTAATGCGCAGGCAGCGCAAACAATGTTGGCTAAAAGCTTTAATCGTGGTTTTACAAAAGCGTATTGGTATGATTGCGTCGGTCGTGATTATTTAACACGTTTTGCACCGAACTACCATGGTGAGCAGATCGGCATTCTTACAAAAATTGATAAAAAAAAGGAATTGGCGGTGTTTGCGATGTCGCATATTCCGGCAACCGCAAACGGCGTCTATAAATATATCGCTAAAGACGGAGGATTATGTTACGTCGATTGTAAAGATGTAACGTATCAATCCGCGAAAAAAGAATTGTACTTCCACTATGCCGAATTTCCAAAGGAAGACACAAAACTTTATTGGCAATCTTCCGAGCAGCCGGCAAATGTTACAGCGGATATCGTCGCCATTCCTACCTATTGGGATGTGCATGCCGTTGTCGGTGAACCGTTGCGGGTGAAGGTTCGTACAGAAGAAGGTATTGCAGTTGAAATTGTAAGTGATTTCAACGTACCGACGGCACGCACACAGCCGACAGATCTGAATCTTGTAAAAACGCAACTTTCCCGTTTGGGTAACACCGCTTTTATACTGGAGGGTGTGACTTTAACGGAAGGTCATTTTATGCTGCCTAAAAGTGTTTTGAATCATGTGCGTACGCAAGCACAGACGGCATTAACAGAAGCCATTTTACAAACCTATAAAAAACGTCATTTTCAGGCGGTACCGACGGTTTACGACAGAGTAAAACCGCATGTGCTACCATCGCTCAAAAGTGTAGTAGTACGAGCACGAACGCTTGCACAGGTAGAAACGGCATTGGCAGAAAAAACCAACGAAATTATTTTTGGCGGCGATATATTTACCGGCGAAACGTATACGGCACAAGATTATGCTCAAGTGGTAATGCGTTCGCGGCAACATCATGCTCGCGTAGGCCTGGCTATGCCGCGTCTGACGCGACAAAAAGAAGCCGCTGAAGTTGACCGTATGCTTCAAGATATGGTTGCCGCACAACCGGATTTTATTTTGATTCACGCGTACAGTGATGCGCAACGGTTGGCAGAGTTCGCGCCGCAGATACCTTTTTATGTAGCACCGACTCTGAATGTGTTTAATCAGGAATCGTTGCGCTTTTGGCAGAACCACGGTACGAGCGCCATCTTTCTTTCACAGGAACTTACACTGGCGCAAATTCGTGGAATCCTACGCCAATACGACGGCTCATTGGGGGTATACGCCTGCGGTTGTACAGAACTAATGGTGACCGAAAATAATTTATATAGCGCCTATGGAGACGTAAATAGTACAGATCATGGAATACGGGATTGGTCGCTGCGGGATCGATTGGGGAAAGAATTCCCTTTGCAGACGGATCAGTTCGGGCGCATGCATATTTTTAATTCAGTACCTACAGATATGGCGCCGGCGCTCGCCCGTCTCTCGCAATACGGTGTACACAAAGTGGTTATAGATGCGGCATTGCTTTCACAAAATGAGTTGACGCAAGCGGTCAAAATTTACACGGCGCTATGGTTACAAGGTGCCGAGTTTACGAATGAAGTGTTTTCGCAGGCAACGCGCGGGCATTTGCAACGAGGGATTATGTAATGGAACGCAAGACATTAGAGGCCTTAGATTATGGAAAAATTCAAGAACGGTTACGAGAACGCTGCACATCGAACGGTGCCAAGGAATGGGCGCTGCAATGGTATCCCAGCAGTGATCCGAGAGAGGTGGAACGACGCTTAGCCGAAACGGCGGAGGCGTTACTGCTGATTCAAAATGCACAGGCACCGCATTTCGGAGGCTTGCGGACGATTCGGCAGTCACTGGAACGAGCGCAGAAAAAAGGGATTTTAACGGTGGAAGAAGTGCTGGCAATTCGCTCGTCACTGGAAGCCTATCAGGAAATTCGCGACCGTTTTATGGAGTCGCAGGAAACACCTCGCTTAACAGCGCTTGCGGCAGAAATTGAGCCGCAGCCGCAACTTTTAGCACGGCTTGAGACGATGTTTGATGAACGTGGACGGATGCGCGATACCGCAAGTCCTAAACTGAATCAATTGCGCCGTACTCAGGAACGGTTGCAAGAACGCGTGAAACATTCACTGGAAGCAATGATCCAGGATCGTACCACTGTTAAATATTTGCAGGAAGCGTTGGTCACACAGCGCAATGAGCGCTATGTTGTACCGGTTAAAGCGGAGTATAAATATGCGGTACCGGGGATTGTGCATGATCGTTCCGCAACCGGACAAACGCTTTATATTGAGCCGCTCGTTTCCGTAGAATCAAATAATGATTTGCAAGAAGCGGCTTTAGCGGAGCATACGGAGATTGTGCGGCTAATGACGGTGCTTTCCGAACAGGTGGCCCAGGTCGCGCAACCGTTGGTGCATACAGAAAAATGTACCACAGAGTTGGATTTTATTTTGGCACGAGGTTACCTTGCGGCGGAGGATCACGGACGGTCAGCGCAACCTGCCGCCGATGCTGAAATTATTTTGGAGTCCGTTCGTCATCCGCTTTTACCCCAAGAAAGTGCGGTACCCATCACAGTCAAAATCGGTGAAGGATATTCTATTTTGGTGGTAACTGGATCGAATACCGGTGGCAAGACGGTTGCCCTAAAGACGGTGGGTCTGGTGGCGGCGATGAATCAAGCGGGACTTTTTATTTCTGTTGCGGGACGGGCAGTTTTACCTATATTCCAAAATATTTGGGTGGCGATCGGCGACGAACAAAATATGGCGGAAAATCTGTCCACATTTTCCGGACACATGAGTCGTTTGATTCAAATCATGAAAGATGCAGGCAGTAACGATCTGGTGTTGCTGGATGAGTTGGGATCAGGAACGGATCCTGTGGAAGGTGCGGCGCTTGCGATTGCGATTTTGGAGTACTTCCATCGCTTGGGGGCGCTCGCCATGGTAACCACGCATTACAGTGAATTAAAGCAGTACGTTTATACACATCCCGGCATGGAAAATGCACATGTTGAATTTGATGATGAGACGCTTACACCCACTTACCATTTGCAGATCGGTATTGCCGGGAACAGTCAGGCGCTCAATATTACAAAACGTCTTGGCATGATTCCTGAAGTGCTGGCTCGCGCGCAGGAATTGAAACAAGCTTCCGCGTATTATGAAATGGAAACGGTACTCGAAGAACTGAATCATAAACGCCGCGAACTTTCCCGCATGGAGGAAGACTTACAAACGCGGCTTGCGAAAGCGGAAAAATCACATGCCAAATGGAATGAAAGCAACCAGGAGTTGCAGCGTAAAAAGCAAGCCATTCTGCAGAAAGCACGTGATGATGCGCGGCAATTAAAGCGTGAGCTTAAAGTGAACGCCGAACAAATCATTAAAGATTTGAAACGTAGCGCCAAAGAGGCAAAAGATAAACAGCAGTCGGTCGTTGATGAAAAACGGCAAGCGATTGATCGTTTGTCGATACCAAACACGAATGAACGAACAAAAATCCCGCTTCGCAAGATCAAAATTGGACAAGCGGTGTATGTAGATACGTTGGAAAAAGTAGGTACTGTTATTGATATCCAGGGGAAACAGTTTAAAGTTGATTTAGCCGGTCTGCCGATTACGGTAGCGGGCAGAAATTTATTTTACCCGTTGCCGCAAGAAGCAAAGCCAAAGGAAATAAAAACAAAAGAACGGATTCGCAGCAAAACAGTAGCTCCAAAAATGCGTATGGCGGCGCAAAGTATTAATCTGATCGGAGAGACAGTGGCGGATGCCGAACCGCAAGTAGCTGCTTTTTTGGATGCGGCGATGCTGGCTGGTTTGACTTCGGTGGAAATTATTCATGGGAAAGGTACCGGCGCATTACGCAAAGGGATTCACGCACAATTACGCAAAATTCCTTATGTCAAATCTTTTTCATTCGCGCCGGCAGTGTCCGGTGGCAGCGGCGTGACAGTGGTGACACTCGGATGAATAGCGTAGCGGAAAGTTCACGCAGTCGAGCGGTCAAATGGTTGTTGCGCTTAAGCGGAGTGAAAGCACTGACGGAATGGACCGACGGTGATATCCTGAGTTGGATTATCAAGCGACAGTTGGTGTGGGATGCCACCGTACCGCATTGGCTAACACAACGCCACGAAGTAACCGATACGACAAAGGACGGTATTCGTACCGTCCGTATTGCGGCATCAAAAGCAAACAACAAACAGTATTTGTACTATGTACATGGCGGAGGCTTTTTAATGGAGATGTATTTCCTGTACTGGCTTTTCGCCGATCGAATCACGTCGTCATTGGGGGCGGAACTCGCCGTGCCAATTTATCCACTGCTACCGGAAGCAAATATGGAAGTATGCTTTCAGGCGGTTCTTGCCTCCTATCGACGCTGGTATAAAACAATTCCCAAGGATGCCAAAATCCATATCATAGCGGATTCGTCGGGCTGTTCGTTGGCGTTACGCTTAGCGCAGGAAACTGTCGCAAGCGGCGTACCGGCCCCGGAAAATTTGATTTTGATCTCGCCTTGGGTGGATATGAATGTATCGGATAAACGCCTCGATATCTATGAACAGGATGATCCGTTTATATCCGTGGAAGCATTACGTGAATGTGCCGCGATGGCCGTACCTGATCAAGAATATGATGACCCGCGGTATAGCCCCTTATATGGCAATTTGTCAGGCATCGGACGGCTGAGTGTTTTTACCGGAACGGCAGATACACTGTATCCGAATGCATTGGCATTGCGAAATCAAGCCACATTGGCGCATGTACCGATCAATTATTACGAACATAACGGGATGTTCCATATTTATCCGCACTTTCTCGTGGAAGAAGGGCGACAAGCATTTGCGATGATTAAAAAAATCATTGCGGGCAAAGCGCCCGATCCGCAAGGTCGCGGATTTACAATTATACGCTAAGGAGACAACTATGTTGAACAGTACAGAAAAGATGGTAGATGTAGGCGGCTTCCCGATTCCTGAGGATCAGGCGGAACAGTTTTGCGAAATGCGCGAAGCAATGGCAAAAGCAGCTACGGAAGTATTAAAAAGTTTTTGCACAAAGGTGGAGCGTAAAAATCTGGACGAAGTGCTGGGGGAAGGCGTCATCGGTTATTTTGCTGACGGCGACGAGGTACATGTTTCGCTGGACCCCTTTGAAGTGCCGGCCATGCATGTTGCGCATGAGCGCGGTAAGTTGTTGGAGTACATTCTGGCAGCTAACGGAATTCCCGTCGAATATTATGAACAACATCTTCGCAGAGTGTAAAAGTTGTTACGAAATACATAATAATGTACAATAATAAGGAAAACGCCCAAAGAGCGTTACGAGAAAGTGAAGGAGATGCGCATGATTCATATTATTTGTGACACCACCGCATGCTTGAGTGATGAATTTGTGGCTCGTCATGACAATCTACATATGATCCCCCTGTATATTTCACTTGGGGGCGGTGAAACTGTGAATGACAACAGTATCAGTACGAAAGAAGTTTTTGAAAGCTATGAAGCTACAAAAATTCAGCCGTTGACCAGTCAGCCGTCTATTGGCGAATGGATGCAAATTTTCAATTCGATTCCTGAAGAGGATCCGATCATCATTATCACGATTAGCAAGATCGTCAGCGGTACCGTACAGACGGCCCGGGTCGCAGCGAAGCAATCGAAGCGGAAACATATTGCAGTGATCGATTCGCATTCTACTAACGGCGGCATGCAGATTTTGGTCGAAGAAGCATTGACGATGATTGAAGAGGGTAAAGACTTCGATACTATCGTGGCACAACTGCACGAAAATATTGCAAATTCGATTACAATGTTTATGCCCACTGACTTAAACTATTTGCAACGTGGCGGTCGTATCGGCAAAGTCGCAAGCTTAGTCGGTTCGATTTTGCAAATCCGCCCTATTCTTTACCTCGAGTCGGATGCAATCGGTATACTGGACAAAGTACGCACGACAAAAAGGGCGATGCAAAAAATGAAAGAAAAAGCGATGTCTCGTCCTGTAAAACGTCTTCACGTCGCCACTATTTTAGCGGATGAACTGGGACACCAATTCAAGAGAGAATTGGAAAGCGAACTTCCTGATGTCACTATTACTCATTCGGAAGGATCGCCGGTCTTGGGGGCACACTTGGGACCGCAAGTGGTCAGTTTAATGTTGGAATGGGAACATGAAGACGGCACTGAGGAGGACACGCATGTACAGTGAAATTGACGGCACACATTATAAACAAATGCTGATTGGTGCTTATCAGGCATTTAAAGAGAATTATGAAAAGATCAATGAATTAAATGTATTTCCCGTTCCAGATGGTGATACCGGTACCAATATGCTGAACACATTACGTTCGATGTACAGCATGATTGTCAATAATGACAGTGAATTTATCGGAGTCATTGCGGAAACGGCAGCCACCGGTGCTATCATGGGCGCGCGCGGTAACTCAGGGGTCATTTTATCGCAAATTATCCAGGGCTTGGCGAAAGGTCTGCGCGGTAAAAAACAGGCGTCTTCTCGTCAGCTGGGAAAAGCATTTCAATATGGGATTTTATATGCGTATCGTTCGGTCGTAAAGCCGGTCGAAGGTACCATTTTGACAGTCGCGCGAGGCATTGCGAAGGGAACTCGTGACGTAACTCGTACCGAGCGTGATTTCAGCAACGTTTTGCGTAAAGCGATTCAAAGCGGTCAGGAAGCATTGGCACAGACGCCTGAACAATTACCGATTTTAAAAGAGGCGAATGTGGTGGACGCGGGTGGACAGGGGCTATTGCTTTTCTTGGAAGGTTGCCTGGCCGGATTGACAGGCGAAGTAAGCATTACTCAGGAACAGATGCCGGCCACCGTTAAAAAATTGCAAGTGAAAGGTGAAACGTTCTCGATCGATTACCCGTATTGTACGGAATTTATTCTCCAACCGGCTAAAATCAAAGGTGCAGACGCGCGTAAAGTACTGGAAGCATGGGGCGAATCGATGGTCGTTGCCGAAGGCACCAACCTTTTAAAAGTTCATATTCACACACAACGTCCGGGGCGGGTACTGGATATGGCAGCAGATTGGGGCACATTGCATGATATCAAAGTGGATAACATGATGGACCAATTTGAACGAAATAAAAATATCGCTCGCAGTACCGAGAAAAAAGCGCTGGGCTTATTAGCGGTAGTATCCGGCGACGGCTGGGAAAAAATCATGAAAAATATGCAGGCCGAAGTATTGAGCGGCGGGCAAACCATGAATCCTTCCGTCCAGGAAATTATGCAAGCGCTGGACTCTCTTTACGCGGACAATTATATTATTTTGCCGAATAATAAAAACATCATTCTTGCCGCTAAACAGGCGCAAAAAATTCTCGGCGAAAAATTGCAAATTGTACCGACTGCAAATCCTGCGGAGGGTGCTGCGGTAGCTATGCAATATGATCCGAATAGTGATGTAACAAGCAATGTGGAACGCATGCGTGAAGAGCTTGAACACATCCGCGCGGCAGGCATTACGCAAGCGGTGCGGGACAGCACGGTAGACGGTGTCCAAATTACCAAAGATGACTATATGGGCATTATTTCCGGCGAACGTGTAATTACCGCCGCCGAACTTTCTGACGTGCTGGCAGGCGTGTTGGAAAAGTTGGTGAGCATGCAGCCGGATGCCGAATTGGTTACACTTTATTATGGTGCCGATCTGGATGAGTCGCAGGCTAATGAATTGTTGGTCCAAGCACAAGCGAAGTACACGGATATCGATTTGGAATTACAATATGGTGGTCAAGCGTTGTATCCGTTCTTTATTTCAATTGAGTAAAAACAAGAGTAATAAAAAAAGACCAATTTTGATTGGTCTTTTTTTATTACTCTACTTTTCATCATCACTACGAAGCGGGCGAAAGACGTTTAGAACTTTGTCGCGTGTCTTTTTAATTTGCGCACCGGTAGTTTTGACACGCCGCCATTGTGTTGTATGTGATTTTGTTTTCGGTTTCATATCTCGATTGGGATCAACCTTGCCGCGCTTGATACTGGTTGCACGAATTTTGTCCGGCCGAAATTGACGCCGGAATATTTTCATCGTTTGCGTAGGATTGGCATCTGTACGGAATGTGAATACATCCACCGCAACGTATCCCAAGTCGGGGTAGGAATGCAGACAGACGTGACTGTCTTTGCCGATTGCAATCACAACGAGCGCTTCATCATATTTATGTACGTGGGTATCATATAAATCTAAATCCAGATATGCCATCGCCGTGTGGATGGTATCCAGCAAGTCGGGAAAATTATCGATCAGCGAAATTCGGCAGCCATAGCAGTCAATCAGAATGTGTTTGCCCAGAGACAGCCCCATATATTCACCTGCTTTCTATGTTTCTATTATAGCAAACATAATAAAGATAAAAAACAGTTGCAAAAAGTCAAAAGGTCAGTTATAATGACCATAAAGACAAAAAGTCAATTCTATGTAGGTGAGGTGATTCTATGGGCAAGATGGTAGCCGATCGAATTGAGCGGTTTATTATGCGGAGATTTTTAGAAGAAGAAGCACAGGAAATTATATTACAACGCAAAGAGATTGCAAATGCATTGGATTGTGCGCCGTCGCAGATCAGTTATGTATTGAGTACGCGGTTTTCCCCGGAAAAAGGTTTCAGTGTGGAATCACGCCGCGGCTTGGGCGGCTTTATTCGGATCACGGTTATTCGCCCGCTGGTCGGGGAAGATAATGATAGATTAACGATCGCTGATATCGATAAAGCGCTATACAATTTATTGCAGGAAGCGGTGATCACACAACGTGAGGCGCAGTTTTTACATGAAGCATTTTTGACTATTTGGCAAGAAACTGAAGGCAATATGCGAAGGCATCTCATGTTGCAATTACAGAAACGAATTAATCAACTTTTTTAGGGAGAGGGTGAGCGATGATGCAATGCGATCGTTGCCATAAGAATGAAGCGGTTTTGCATGTCACTCAAGTTCATAACGGACATAAAGAGGAGCGACATCTTTGCGAAAAATGTGCGCAAGAGACAGGGGAACTGCCGCAATGGACACAGAGCCCGTTTGATTTATGGGATACCGATTTTTTTAAAAACTTGGTAAATCCGCAGCAAAGCCGACCGGAGCAGGCACAATGTTGTCCGCAATGCGGCTTGACATGGGCGGAGTTTAATGAACGCGGACGTCTTGGCTGCGCCCGGTGTTACGAAGTCTTTGCCGATTCTTTATTGCCTTTATTGCAGCGGTTGCAGGGGGCGACGAACCATGTCGGTAAAGTGCCTTCAAGAGGTTCCGGTGTTTTTACTACCAATCACCAGATTAAGCGGTTGCAGCAGCAACTGAATACTGCGCTGGAAAAAGAAGAATACGAAGAGGCGGCGCGTTTGCGCGATGAAATCTACGCGTTGCAACATGAGCCGCCAAGGAAAAAAACGGAGGAGGGGCAGAAATGAATATTCAAAATATTTTGACGAGCCCCGCTCAGCCGTGGTTCCAGGGAAAACACCCGGATAGTGATGTCGTGCTTTCCAGTCGAGTTCGTTTAGCACGTAATATTGCCAATATTCAATTTCCGAACATGGCCAACGAAAGTGAATTGATGGCCGTGGAAATGGCAGCCAATGAGGCCAAGCAATCTCTTAGCGAAGAGTATCAAGAAGAGATGACATACGTAAAAATGTCGGACCTGGATCGTGTCGACCGTGAAATTTTACTGGAAAAGCATTTAGTGAGTCCGCAACTGATTTCCGTGCCGGCACATCGTGGTATCGTAATCAATGAAGCGGCCGATATAACGTTTATGGTCAACGAAGAAGATCATTTTCGGTTACAAATATTAGCCGGTGGATTACAGCTGGAATCATTGTGGGAAAAAGCCAACCGTGCAGACGACGCGTTAGAAAGCAAAATAAACTTTGCGTTTACAGATAAATGGGGTTATCTGACGGCATGCCCCACCAATGTCGGTACCGGGATGCGGGCCTCTGTTATGGTGCATGTGCCGGCATTAGTCAGGACTAAAAAAATTAAGCGGATTATTCAGGGCATTTTGAAGTTCAGTTATTCTGTGCGCGGAATTTACGGTGAAGGATCGGAGATGCTGGGAAATATTTTACAAATTTCCAACCAGGTCACACTGGGAATCCGCGAAGCAGAAATTGTAGAAAATTTAACGAATCTGACTCATCAGCTGGTAAAAGAAGAAACGACGGCGCGGGAAGAACTGCGCCGCACACAGGCGGTGGAACTGCGCGATGAAATTTGGCGCGCGTACGGCATTTTACGATATGCCCGAAAACTATCGGGGCACGAAGCATTGACATTATTGAGTACTGTGGAATTAGGGCGTATCTTGGGGTGGCTGCCTCATATTCCCGAAAATTTATTTCGCGAGATGATGGTTACGACACGTCCGGGGTTTCTCAGCCGCTATGCCAACACCGCAACTCTTAATGAAACGGACCGCGACCGCTGGCGAGCAGCCGTCGTTCGTGAAACATTAGACAACAAAGTAAAGGAGTGAAAGTATATGAACAATAAATTAACGGAGAGCGCAAAAGCAGCACTGGCCTATGCGCAAGAAACCGCGATGGAAGCGGGTTCAGATGTCGTCGGCACGGAACATATCCTGCTGGGGATTGCTTCACAGCCGAAAAGCATCGGTGGCAAAGTATTAAATGAAGTCGGATTTACGCTTGAAAAAGGTCGTGCCATGTTGCTTGGAAATCGTCCGGCAAATCCGTCTTCCGATATCGGCATGAGTCCGCGCACTAAACGTGTCTTGCAAAGTGCAGTTGGGGAAGCAGCTCGTTTAGGACAAAATTATATCGGTACTGAGCATTTGCTTTTGGGTATTCTGCGTGACAGTGGCGGTATCGCGGTACGGATGTTGCAGGAACTTGGTATTGGGGGTCGAGAGCTGACCCAAGCATTTCAAAAATATCTCGGCACGGAAACGGATCAGGAAGCCGGCGACAGCAATCCGGATTTGGGGGACTTGGGTGAGTATGCACGCGATTTAAATAAAATGGCGGAAGAAGGCAAAATTGATCCCGTCATCGGTCGTGAAAAAGAAATTGAGCGAGTTATTCAAATTTTGAGCCGTCGCACTAAAAACAATCCGGTGCTGATCGGTGAGCCGGGGGTAGGTAAAACGGCTATTGCGGAAGGCCTTGCGCAGCGCATTGTGTCAGGTAATGTGCCCGAGATTTTAAGAAATCGTAAAATTATTTCGCTGAACATGTCATCGGCGGTCGCGGGTACGAAATACCGTGGGGAATTTGAAGAACGCTTGAAAAAAATTATTGACGAAGTACGTAAACATGAAGAGTGGATTTTATTTATTGATGAATTACATACCTTAATTGGTGCGGGTAAAACGGAAGGCGCCATGGATGCGGCCAATATTATGAAGCCTGCTTTAGCGCGTGGAGAATTGCAATGCATCGGTGCGACTACGTTGGACGAGTATAAAAAACATATCGAAAAAGACGCCGCTTTGGAACGTCGTTTCCAGCCGGTTTTGGTCGGTGAACCGACCGAAGAAGATGCGGAACAGATTTTATTGGGATTACGGGATCGCTATGAAGGGTTCCATAAAGCTAAAATTACAGATGAAGCGATTCATGCCGCAGTCCAACTTTCGTCTCGCTATATCTCAGATCGCTTCTTACCGGATAAGGCAATCGACGTAATGGATGAAGCAGCGGCCAAAGTACGTATTGCCGCAGCGGCTACACCTCCCGATATAAAATCAAAAGAAGAAGAGCTTAATAAGGTGTTGAAAGAAAAGGAAGAAGCAGTAACTTCACAGGAATATGAACGTGCCGCTCAATTGCGCGATCGCGAACACGAGTTGCAGGATGAATTGAATAAAATTAAATCCGGCTGGAATAAAGGAGATGCTGATAATTTGGTCGTCAATAAGTCGGATATTGAAGAAGTCGTCGCAAGCTGGACCGGTATTCCGTTAAAACAAATGCAGCAGGAAGAAACCGAACGATTGCTGCATTTGGAAGAAGATTTACATGCGCGTGTTGTAGGGCAGGAGGATGCTGTACAGGCGGTTGCGAAAGCCATTCGTCGTGCTCGCGCGGGATTGAAAGATCCGAAACGGCCGATTGGTTCATTCCTGTTCCTCGGACCGACCGGTGTCGGTAAAACCGAACTGGCACGCACACTGGCAGAAAATCTGTTCGGGGACGAGAATTCCTTGATTCGTTTGGATATGTCCGAGTACATGGAAAAACATACTGTTTCCCGTCTTGTCGGGGCACCCCCCGGATACGTCGGTTATGAAGAAGGCGGTCAGCTGACAGATGCGGTACGTCGTCGTCCGTATAGTGTTATTTTGCTGGACGAAGTGGAAAAAGCGCATGCTGATTTCTTCAACATCCTTTTACAGGTATTGGATGACGGACGGCTGACGGACAGTCAGGGACGTACTGTCGATTTCCGTAATACTGTAATTATTATGACCAGTAATTTGGGTTCACGGCGCTTACAGAATGATTCCGCGGAAATGGGCTTTTTGGTAGGGAAAAATAACGATACCTCAAACGAACGAATTGCCCAAACGGCACGTAAAGAAATCATGGACGAAGTAAAACGCTTTTTCCGTCCGGAATTTTTAAATCGAATTGATGATATCATTATTTTCCACCCACTGGAAAAAAAGGACTTGGAACATATCATCGATATTATGTTGACAAAGATGAACCGTCGCCTGAGCGAACAGAAAATGACGGTCGAAGTAACGCCGGCGGCCAAGGATTTTCTGATTACGAAAGGCAGCGATACCCAATATGGAGCACGACCGCTGAAGCGCGCCATTCGGAAATTCATCGAAGATCCGATTGCAGAACAGATTTTAGCCGGAAATTTGAAGCTGGGCGGTACCGTTGTAGCAGATAAAAATGATGATGATACATTGCGCTTTACACCGAAGTCGGCAATGAAAAACAGTTCAGACACGGAAACGTCAGACACGTCTTCCGAAAGCGCAGAGAAATAGCAAAAAACCGGTAGATTTTCTACCGGTTTTTTGCTATTTCAACCACACGTCGGCTATGCTAGACTAAAGAGAAGAAAAGAGGAGTGTAATGGCGAAAAATAAAACTGTATTTTATTGCACGGAATGCGGTGCGCAAACGTTGCGTTGGAGCGGTCAATGCATGCAATGCGGTGCGTGGAATACGCTTGAGGAGCGCGTAGTGAGTGCGAAAACTTCACATACTGTGAAGGCGACCTCGGACACGCGTGCATTGCGGTTCAGTGAAGTCGACGTAGATGCTACCCGACGTTGGCCGATCGGTGATCGTGAATGGGACAGGACGTTAGGGGGCGGTATTGTTCCGGGGAGTTTGATTCTCCTTGGCGGAGATCCGGGTGTCGGTAAATCCACGCTGATTTTGCAAGTAGCGACAGCTCTTGCGGAAAGTCATTCCGTCTTATACGCCAGCGGCGAAGAGTCTGCATCTCAAGTATTACTACGGGCGCAACGCCTGGGAATACCGACCGGTAATTGTTATCTTCTTTCCATGACTGATTTGGAACAGGTACTGGCCGAAGCGAAACGATTGGAGACGGATATTCTTGTTATCGATTCCATTCAAACGATGCAGATGTCAGATGCTGACGGTATCATGGGCAGCGTCAGCCAAGTCAAAGAATGTACGCAGGCACTGTTGCACTTCGCAAAAGAGAGCGGTACGGCGGTTATTATTATCGGTCATGTTACCAAAGAGGGGAATATTGCCGGGCCGCGTCTTTTAGAGCACATGGTCGACACGGTTCTGTATTTGGAAGGAGAGACAGGGCATCCGCTTCGTATTTTACGTGCTGCCAAAAATCGCTTCGGGGATACGGCGGAGAGCGGCGTGTTCAGCATGCAGAGAGAGGGCCTTTCTGCGGTCAGCGATTTGTCACGCATGTTACTCGCCGATCGTAGTGAAGCGCAAATCGGTACGGTAGTGTTCGCCGGTTTGGAAGGGATCCGTCCGCTGTTGGCCGAGGTGCAGGCATTGACCAATCCTACTGCATTTGGATATGCAAAACGTACGGCTGTAGGATATGATCAAAACCGATTAACGGTGCTGTTGGCAGTTCTTGCGAAACACGCGGGAGTCGGCGTGACCGAGCAGGATGTGTATGTCAATGTCGCAGGTGGTTTGCGTATTACCGAGCCGGCAATTGATTTGGCCGTGGCATTGGCGATTTTCTCCGTGCTGTACAATAGCCCAGTTTCCCCGCAAACAGCGGCGATTGGTGAGGTCGGTTTAACCGGGGATGTCAGGCGGGTGCCGCAAATCGAAAAGCGCTTGCAGGAACTTTCTAAAATGGGTTTTAAAACAGTTTATCTGCCGGCAGCAAATTACACGGCATTGAAAGAAACTCAGGATCATTTACAATTAGTTCCGCTAAAGCATTTACGAGAATTACGGCAGAGTATTTTAAAATAATCTTGATTTGTAGTCATAATATCGCTGTGCTATGATAATATTTATGCGGAAGGTGGTGAAACTATGATCGAAAAGCTACTGCGCTTTTTGTTTATTGGACTTTTTATTATTCTTGGCGTAGTACTTGCCAATCAACTTCACCCGTATTTGGCGGATTCGGCATTCTTCGGGATGGCATTTTGGCAGTGGGGCGTTTTCGGCGTCACCTTGCTTTGGTTGTGCACCATCCTTTTGGGGGCACTTCTAGGATACGTTGTCGGTAATGTAGCCGCTCCGTATTTGTTCCGAAAATTGCGCGCGTTTACCGCTTGGGGTGAACGTACGATTACCGGGATTTCCTTGCTTGACTTGATTTTGGGGATTCTCGGACTTTTTCTCGGCCTTATTATTGCGAATTTGTTTGGCTTAGCATTTAATAATTTACCGCTGATAGGACCGTATATTCCGATTGTGCTGAGCATTGTTTTGGGATACATGGGAATTTATTTAGCAATCGGACAAAAAAATCAGCTTAGTGCTATTATTGCCAATTGGCGTCAGGGGCGGGATAAAGAACCGAAAGAAGCAAATTCCGGTCCTTACGGCAAGATTTTGGACACCAGCGTGATTATTGATGGACGTATTGCCGATATCGCAAAGACGGGATTTTTAGAAGGACCGTTGATTGTACCTGTCTTCGTATTAGAAGAATTGCAATATATCGCCGATTCCTCGGATGTCCTAAAGCGTAATCGCGGTCGCCGCGGACTCGATATTTTAAACGAGATGCAAAAGCGCAAAATTATTGAAGTCAAAATTGTGACGGAAGACTTTGATGAACAAACGGAAGTGGACGCAAAATTAATTCAACTCGGCTTGGCGCATAGGGCAACCGTGATAACAAATGATTACAATTTAAATAAAGTAGCGGAATTGCAAGGCGTTCACGTTTTAAACATTAACGACCTGGCGAACGCCGTCAAACCCGTCGTCATTCCCGGAGAGCAACTTCTTGTGCAAATCGTCAAGCAGGGCAAAGAAGAGGGTCAAGGGGTGGCCTATTTGGATGACGGCACGATGATTGTTATCGAAAATGGCAAATCGCAAATCGGCAATAATGTTTTTGTGATAGTTACCTCGGTATTGCAAACTTCAGCAGGGAAAATGATTTTTGCTCGATATGAAGCGCAGCAAGGAGGATCATGACAAGTATTATCGTAGTGGCCGCGGGGAGCGGTCGACGCGTTGGTGCCGATTGCAACAAACTACTGTTGCCGGTAGGCGGTCGTCCTCTTTTGGCGTATACGCTTTTGGCTGTCAGCAACGCCCAATGCTGTGATGAAATTGTTATTGCAGTACACGCGGGTGAAGAAGATATCGTTCAAAACCTGGTGAATAATTTATTACCGGAGGTTCCCGTAACCCTGGTTACCGGGCGGGATACACGGCAGGAATCGGTGCAGGCGGCTCTGGAAACCGTCGATCCATCGGCGGAATTTATTTTAATCCATGACGGTGCACGTCCTTATGTCACACCGGAAGATATTGATGCGGTAGCAGCGGCTCTCAGTAGTGCCAATGGAGCACTGTTGGTGCAATCGGTACAAGACACCGTTAAGCACAAGGATTCGCAAACACGTCGCATTACGACGATCCCGCGAGACGATATTTATTTGGCACTCACACCGCAAGGATTTCGGCGTGAAACGCTTTACAGGATGTATCGGCAAGAACAATCCGTCCTTCAAAAAGCGACGGATGATGCGAGTTTGTTGGAGTTGATGGGAGAAAATCCTGTATTGGTGGTAGCACAATCGCCAAATAAAAAAATTACGACGTGGAAAGATTATCTTTCATTTCAAGAGTTCGTTGCGCAATCGGGGATTGTTCGCATCGGTAGCGGGTATGATATTCATCGCACTAAACCGGGAAATGCAGTAACACTTTGCGGTGTGACCATTCCGGCGCCGTTTGCGTTGGAAGGACATTCGGATGCCGACTGCGCTTTGCATGCATTGACGGATGCGCTGTTAGCGGCAGCGGGTAAGCCGGATATAGGGACGTATTTTCCCGATACCGATGAACAGTATCGTGGCGTCCGGAGTGGGATACTGTTGCGGAGCGTTGTACAGGAACTGCTTGCAGACGGATTTCTCCTGCAAAATGTAACGATTACCATCATTGCGCAAGCGCCCAAGTTACAGAAATATATTTCTGATTGTATCGCAACACTTGCTCAACTATTATGTTTACCTGATACACGCATTGCCGTGCATGCGACAACCTATGAAAAATTAGGACCAATCGGTGAGCAAAAGGGAATTGCGGCAATGGCCAGTGCCATTATTATAGAAAGGATGAATAATAAATGAAAGAACCAGTACGTGTGCGCTTTGCACCCAGTCCGACAGGTCCGTTCCATATCGGTGGCGCGCGCTCGGCATTATTTAATTGGTTGTTGGCAAAGAACACTAACGGACGCCTTATTTTGCGTATCGAGGATACGGATTTAGAACGTTCGACACGGGAGTCGGAAGAGAATATCAAAGCGGCATTACGTTGGTTAGGAATTACCTGGGATGAAGGCGTCGATGTCGGCGGTCCGGAGGAACCGTATCGTCAAAGTGAACGTTTGGACATCTATCGCCGGTATACAGAACAGCTGTTAAAAGAAGGCAAAGCATATCGTTGCTACTGCACCGCCGAGGAACTGGAAGCTTCTCGGCAAAAGCAGCTTGACGAAGGTAAAACGCCGATCTACGACGGTCATTGTGCCCATTTAACCCCCGAACAGGAAGAAACGTACAAAAAAGAAGGGCGCGTACCTACTATTCGTTTACGTTGCCCGCAAAATGAAACACTTGCTTTTGAGGATTTAGTACGTGGTCACGTCAGTTTTGAATCCAACGGCGTTGGTGACTTTATCATTGTTAAATCGGACGGTATGCCGGTTTACAACTATGGTGTCGTGATCGATGATGCTCGTATGCAGATCACGCATGTCATTCGCGCTGAAGAGCACTTATCCAACACGCCGCGTCAGTTGGTGATTTATCGCGCGCTTGGATTTAAAGAGCCGAAGTTTGGCCATATTTCTTTGATCCTAGGCAAGGATCACAAGAAAATGAGCAAACGCCACGGTGCGACGGCGGTAGAGCAGTACAAAAATATGGGCTACCTGCCGGAAGCGATCATCAACTTCTTAGCCTTATTGGGCTGGTCGAGTACCGAGGAAAAAGAAATCTATTCGGTGGAAGAATTGATTCAACAATTCTCTATGGATCATGTTTCGAAAAATCCAGCAGTATTCGATATCGACAAGCTGAACTGGATTAATTTCCATTATATGCAGAGCCTGTCCACGGATGAATTGGTGGATATACTGTTGCCGCAATTGCAAAAAGCGGGGTTTGTTTCGGCAGATGCCGGCGTGGAAGATCGTGCTAAGATTGCAGAGATCGGTGAACTTTATCGCAAACATCTGTCGTATGGTGAACAGATCATCGAACTTGCGCGCCCTTTGTATGAAGCGGCGCCGGAACCGACAGAAGAAATGCAGGGGGTACTCGCGCAGGATACCAGCAAGACCGTTTTGGAAGCGTATCGTGCGAAGTTGGAAAATGCGCCGGAAGATACGGCCGAATACTACAAAGCCGCGATTAAAGAAGTACAAAAAGAAACCGGCATTAAAGGCAAAGATCTTTACATGCCGTTACGAATTGCTCTGATCGGTGCAATGCATGGTCCGGATATTGGCGGACTCGTGCACAGCATGGGTAAAACGGAAGCGATATCTCGACTTTCGCAAAAGCAATAGGAACAGCCAGACGGATAGAAAGAAAAAACACGGTGAGTGCTCACCGTGTTTTTTCTTTTGTAAAATATTTGACTTAAAATACATAATTGTGTATAATTATAAAAAATATTTCAAGGGTGGTGAATTTCGTTTTAGAGATCAGGAAAGCCAATAGTATATATTTTATTTAACGAAGGCAATAAAGGAGTGAGGGTTATGAAACAATGGTGGAAATGGATAGCTCTGTGCATAGCGGTATTAGCAGTGGCCGGTTGCGGTGGAACAAAATCGGATGCGCCGCAGTCCACTACATGGAAAGTGGGAACCAATGCAACGTTCGTACCGTTTGAATACACCGACGATTCGCATCAATTAAGCGGTTTTGACATTGAATTGTTTAATGCGATCGCTAAAAAAGCGGGCATGCAGGTAGAATACAAAAATATTTCATTTGACGGTTTGATTCCTGCTTTGGGAACGCAACAAATTGATGCTGCGGTTTCAGGGATGACGATTACCAAAGCTCGTGCCGAAAAAGTAGACTTCAGCTTCCCTTATTATCAATCCGGTTTAGGTGTCTTGACGAAAGACGGCACAGCAGTGGGGGATCTTTCCGAATTGAGCGGGAAGAAAGTAGCGGTGCAATTGGGGACGACGGCGGCAGAAAAAGCGTCTGAAATTTCCAATCTTGAATTACGGACTTTTGATAACAATTCCGAATCATTACTGGAACTTACAAAGGGCGGTGTAGATGCTGTAATCGCTGACTTGCCGGTGCTGCAATACTATCTGACAACAAAAAAAGACAGTGTAGCTAAGCTAAGCGTGATTGAAAGCAAGGAGCCGGAATATTTCGGTATCGCAGTGAAAAAAGGTAATAAAGAAGTGAAAGATAAAATTAATGCAGCGTTGCATGAACTTAAAAAAGACGGTACCTTGGATGCGCTGTATCAAAAATATTTCAACCAGGACGCACCGGTCATGCCGGAGAAGTAAACTTGAAATTTTAAGAATGATTACGTAAAATAAACATATTAAAAGAAGGGGAGCGTGAACGGAATGGCAAAAAAATGGACACAATTGTTAATGCTGGTCATTTGCTCGTTGGCGTTGTTGATCTCTGGTTGCGGCGGTAACGATGCGGATAAGGGTGGCGCAGCAGGTGGAGACAAAGTACTACGGGTAGGTGCGGAAACGACATTCCCGCCATTTGAATTCGCGGATGAGAAAGGCAATTACAGTGGATTCGATCTGGATTTGATTCATGCGATTGCGGCTGATCTCGGTTACAAAGTCGAATTCAAGAGCATGGGCTTTGATGCGTTGATTCCGGCGTTGAACAGTAAGCAGATCGATGTCATTATTTCAGCGATGTCGATTACAGATGAACGTAAAAATGTCGTTTTATTCAGTGATCCGTACTACAAATCCGGCGTTGCGATTGTCACCAATAAAGCGAACCAGGATATTCAAGGCAAAGCGGATCTCGAAGGTAAGACCATTGCTTGTCAAATCGGCAATACCGGTTCGATGTTAGCCTCGGAAATTCCGAATGCCAAGGTGATTAATTTTGATGGAGCCAATCAGGCATTTCTTCAGTTGAAAAACGGCGGTGCCGATGCGGTTATGATTGACTTGCCGGTAGCACAGGATTACATGAAGAAAGATGCGGATAAAGCGTTTCAAGTCGTAGGGGACGTTTTGGAAGCGGAAGATTACGGTATTGCGGTTAGCAAAGAGAATCAAGAATTGATGAAAAAAATCAACGCTTCGCTCAAGAAACTCAAAGACAATGGTGAATATCAAAAAATTTATGAAAAATGGTTTGGTACGCAGAAATAACGATACGTTAGTAAAAGAACCGTCTGACAGCAGACGGTTCTTTTTTGTAGAATTAAATAAGAGTACGAGGCATGAATAAATCCCCTTGACTTTGTATAAAAATACAAATATAATAAGACCTATCAAACATTAAGAAAGGTGAGATCATGAGCTTTAACTTCCAATTAATTGGGGATTCGTTGCCCTTGCTTTTAGCAGGTGCCCTGGTAACTATTGAAATTACAGCCTTAGCAGTCGGCATCGGCTTTTTTATCGGTTTGTGCGTGGGCATCGCGCGCCTGTCGAATATCAAACCCTTAAAATATTTAGCGATTATTTATGCCGATACGATTCGCGGAACGCCGCTTCTGGTGCAAATCTTTTTGATTTATTTTGCTCTGCCGCTTTTAATCCACCAGCAGATTAATCCCTTTGCCGCCGCCGTTATTGCGTGCAGTATCAACAGTGGCGCGTATGTCTCGGAAATTTTCCGGGCGGGTATTCAGGGGATCGATGCCGGTCAAATGGAAGCGGCCCGGTCGCTGGGGCTTACGTGGTGGCAAAGCATGCGCCTGATTATTTTACCGCAGGCGTTCAGCAAGATTCTGCCGCCGCTCGGGAATGAATTCATTGCCATGCTCAAGGATACATCATTGGTATCGGTCATCGGCTTTGAAGAGTTGACTCGTCGCGGCCAGTTGATTATTGCCAAAACATACGGTTCTTTCGAAATTTGGACCACGGTTGCGATTATTTATTTAATCATGACGGTCTCCATTACACAGCTGGTGGCTTTCTTGGAGAGGAGAAATACGATTCATGATAAACGTTAACCATTTGTATAAAGATTTCGGTTCGTTGAAGGTACTGAAAGACGTTACTTTTTCCGTTGCGGAAAAGGAAGTGGTCGTGATTATCGGTCCTTCCGGATCGGGTAAGAGTACCGTTCTGCGCTGCATCAATTATTTGGAAACACCGACATCAGGATCCATCATAGTGGATGGCTTGGATCTTTCTAATAAAGCGAACTTAAATAATGTTCGCAAAGAAGTCGGGATGGTTTTCCAGCGGTTTAATTTGTTTCCTCATAAAACGGTATTGGAAAATATCATTTTAGCGCCGATGCAGGTGCGCAAAATAAGTCGTGATGAAGCGGTTGAAAATGCGCGTAAATTGCTGCAAAAAGTCGGTCTTGCCGATAAAGAAAATGCTTATCCTGAACAGTTGTCCGGCGGCCAGCAGCAACGTGTCGCGATCGCTCGTGCATTGGCGATGAAGCCGAAAGCACTTTTGTTTGATGAACCGACTTCCGCGTTGGATCCTGAAATGGTTCGTGAAGTATTGGATGTCATGAAAAATCTCGCTTTGGAAGGCATGACGATGGTTGTGGTCACTCATGAAATGGGATTTGCCCGCGAGGTTGGTGATCGCGTAATTTTTATGGATGACGGTATGCTCATTGAAGAAGGAAGGCCGGAGCAGATTTTTACTGCACCACAGGAAAAGCGTACGCAGTCCTTTTTGTCTAAAATTTTATAAAATAAATTTAAACATGTAACATCATCATTAAAAACAAATTGACAATTTGCATTGCATTATGCTACCATATCAAAAGTAACCGCATGTGCGGTAGTTGTTTTTTGTCAGGAGGAATTGGCATGCAAGGTAAAGTAAAATGGTTCAGCGCTGAAAAAGGCTACGGCTTCATCGAACGTGAAGATGGTGGCGACGTATTTGTACACTTCTCCGCGATTCAGGAAGATGGCTACAAGAGCCTCAGCGAAGGTCAAGAAGTAGAATTCGACATTGTCGAAGGACCGCGTGGACCGCAAGCTGCGAACGTTTATAAACGTTAAGATTTTCTTTTCCAATATAAACATCAATAAACACATCCCTAGGGATGTGTTTTTCGTTATAAAAAAGGATAATGCGTGTCAACGGCGAATATATTATCAAGCAAGAAAAAAGCTATGCAGGGAGGAAATCATATGAAATTATCAGTTCGCGGTAAAAGTATGGATGTAACGCCTGCTTTACAGCAGTATGTTGAAAAGCACACGGACAAGATTCAACGTTACTTCGACAAAGAGATTGCTTTGCATGTTCTCTTGTCGGTCACTAAAAATACTCAAAAAGCGGAAGCGACGATGCAGGTGGACGGCATTTTCATTCGTGCCGTGGAAAAATCGCAAGACATGTACAAGTCCATTGATGTCGTTTTTGACAAGTTGGAGCGTCAAATTCATAAATATAAAACACGCTTGGCTAAACGTTTCAAAGGTCGTCAGGTCTTGAATGATAGATTTCTTGCACCGACTACTCCGGCAGCCGCTCATGAAGCCGAACCGGAAGGCGAATCGTTCGAAGTCGTTAGACATAAAAGTTTCGGCATGAAACCGATGTCGACGGAAGAAGCGATTCTGCAGATGAACCTTTTGGATCATAATTTCTTTATTTTTAAGAATGAGGAAACGGATCTGATTTCTGTTATTTACAAACGTGATGACGGAAAATACGGAGTGATTGAAACAAAAGAATAAAAAATACGAAAAAAGGAGGGGTTACAACCCCTCCTTTTTTGACTACAAAATGGCCATCTGATACAATAAATTAGATATATCCCGAGATAGAGGGAAAATGATCAAAGGGAGTGGGAATTGGTGTTTAGCTTTTTAGAAAAATTGTTTGGCGGCTCACAAAACAGCCAACTGAATAAAATGCGCAGTACAGTGGCCGATATCAATGCCATGGAGGACAGCATCAAGCAGTTGAGTGATGCGTCTTTGACGGCCAAAACAGATGAGTTTAAGCGCCGTCTTAATAACGGCGAAACATTGGATGATATTTTACCGGAGGCGTTTGCCGTTGTGCGCGAAGCGTCGCGTCGCGTGTTGGGTATGCGCCATTTCGACGTACAGCTCTTAGGCGGCATGGTCCTTCATAGCGGTAATATCGCCGAAATGAAAACGGGCGAAGGTAAGACGCTGGTTGCAACATTGCCGGTGTACCTGAATGCATTAACGGGTAAAGGCGTGCATGTTATTACCGTTAATGATTACCTGGCTAAACGTGACAGCGAGTGGATGGGAAAACTTTATCACGCATTGGGCCTTTCTGTCGGTTTGATCGTCCATGATCTGGACTTCGCGCAACGCAAACAAGCATACGCGGCCGATATTACCTATGGCACTAATAACGAGTTCGGATTTGATTATCTCCGTGATAACATGGTCATTCATGCTGAACAAATGGTGCAACGTCCGTTGCACTACTGTATCGTCGACGAAGTGGACAGCATTTTGATTGATGAAGCGCGTACGCCGCTCATTATTTCCGGCCCCGGTGAGCGCTCTACGGATCACTACTACACGATGGCGAAAGTGGTACCGAAGCTGATCAAAGATGAAGACTACACAATCGATGAAAAGGCGAAAACGATTGCTCCGACCGAGCAGGGTATCGCCAAAGTCGAAAAAATGCTGAATGTAGAGAACCTCTACGATTCGGAAAACCTTGAATACAACCATTTACTCGTACAGGCATTGCGTGCCCATGCGATGATGGTTCGCGATAAAGACTACGTGGTGAAAGACGGAGAAGTCGTTATTGTCGATGAATTCACAGGTCGCCTAATGTTCGGTCGTCGCTATTCGGACGGTTTGCACCAGGCGATTGAGGCGAAAGAAGGACTGAAAGTCGAGCGCGAAAGTCAGACGCTGGCTGCGATTACTTTCCAAAATTACTTCCGTATGTATGACAAACTTGCCGGCATGACCGGTACCGCGAAAACGGAAGAACAGGAATTTATCAAAATCTACGGCCTGGAAGTATTTGTCATTCCGCCGAATAAGCAAATTCAGCGTGTTGATATGGCAGATGTGATTTATAAAACCAAAACCGCCAAATATCGTGCGGTTATTAACGAAATTCAGAAACGCTATGCGAACGGACAGCCGTTATTGGTTGGTACAACCTCGATTGCGCAGTCGGAAGAACTCAGCCATATGCTCAAAAAGCTGGAAATTCCGCATAATGTTTTAAACGCCAAATTCCATGAAAAGGAAGCGGAAATTGTTGCGCAAGCCGGGCAAAAAGGACAGGTCACGATTGCCACCAATATGGCCGGGCGCGGTACTGATATCGTTTTGGGTGAAGGAGTGCCGGAATTAGGCGGTTTGCATATTATCGGTACGGAACGTCATGAAAGTCGCCGTATCGATAACCAGTTGCGCGGTCGTTCCGGTCGCCAAGGTGATCCCGGGTCTACTCAATTTTTCCTTTCGCTCGAGGATGACTTAATGCGCATTTTTGGCTCTGACAGTATTTCCAAAATCATGGATAAGCTGGGAATGGAAGAGAACGAAGAAATTCAGAGCAGTCTGGTTACAAAATCCATTGAAAAAGCGCAGAAGAAAGTAGAAAATCGCAACTTTAATATCCGCAAATATATCCTTGAATACGATGATGTCATGAACCAGCAGCGTGAAGTACTGTATGATCAACGTCGCCGAATTTTGATGGGGGAAGATTTGAAAGATCAGATCCTGTCTATGACCGATCGAATCATTTTGGATGCGATGAATCGATTTGCGGATGAAAAATTGTATCCGGAAGAATGGGACTTCCCGGGGATGCTTAAGTACTTGGAAAGTTATTATCTTGCACCGGGACAAATTACGCTGGCACAGATTGAAGATTTAAGCCGTCAGGATATTCTGGATTTGCTCTTGGATACCGCGCACCGTATGTACGAAGAACGCGAAAAACAAATCGGTTCGGAAAACATGCGTGAGCTGGAAAAAGCGATTCTGCTCAAGGTGGTTGATGCGAAATGGATGGATCACCTCGACGCCATGGATATGCTTAAAGAGGGGATCGGCTTGCGTTCCTACGGACAAAAGAATCCGCTGGTCGAATACAAGTTCGAAGCCTACGAAATGTTCCAGGAAATGATGCAGTCGATTCAGGAAACGGTTGTCATGTATCTGTACCATATTCAGATTACGTTTATGCAACCTGTGGAAAATGAAGATCATCTGCAACACGCGACATCGCACTTCGGCGATGAACCGGCACCAATTGAACCGGTGGAAAAGAAATTACAAAAATAAGGATGTGATGACCACATGCTGGAAGATTTAAAACAGCCGTTGGAAAGTTTGAGAGAGAGAATCATAGAAATCAGGGATTCACTTTGACCTGCCTACATTAAAGGAAAGATTGGTCAATTACGATATAAAGATGAGTGATCCGAACTTCTGGAATGATGCCGACAATGCGAAAAAGGTCTCCAAAGAAGCGACGGACTTAAAAGATACGATCGAAACGTATGAATCTCTTTCAGAACGCATCAAAGAAGTAGAACAACTTTGGCAGTTGGCACTCGCGGAGGAAGACGATTCGTTAGAAGGGGAAATTCAAAACGAATTGGATGAGCTTTCTGCTGTTGTCGAAGCCAAAGAGATCGAACTGATGCTGTCGGGCGAATATGACGGCAATAACGCGATTTTGACGCTACATGCGGGAGCCGGCGGTACCGAAGCGCAGGACTGGACACAAATGTTGTTGCGCATGTTCACTCGTTGGGGTGAGCAGCATCATTTCAAAGTGGATCTGGCCGATATTTTGCCCGGCGATGATGCCGGTGTAAAAAGTGCGACCGTCACTTTTGAGGGCAAAAATGCATACGGCATGTTGCGCGCGGAAAAAGGAGTACATCGCTTGGTGCGCATTTCACCGTTTGACGCAGCGGCACGGAGACATACCTCGTTTTCCGCGGTCGATGTCATGCCGGAAATTGCTGATGATGTAGTCGTCGATATCAATATGGACGAAGTTCGTGTGGATTATTTTCGCGCCAGCGGCGCAGGCGGTCAGCACGTCAACAAAACGAGTTCCGCCGTGCGAATGACGCATTTGCCTACCGGTATTGTGGTGCAATGCCAAAATGAACGTTCCCAGATGCAGAACCGTGAGCAGGCCATGCGCTTCTTACGGGCGAAACTGTTTGAATTGGAATTGGAAAAACGCGAACAGTTACGGAAAGACATTGGCGGTTCGCATGAAGCTATTGAATGGGGCAGCCAAATTCGTTCCTATGTATTCCATCCGTATACGATGGTAAAAGATCATCGTACCGGCGTAGAAACCGGTAATGTGCAAGCGGTTATGGATGGCGATTTAGATCCGTTTATCGAAGGCTATTTGAAACAGAAAATGAAGAAATCTGAGGCGAAACCATGAAAAAATTTCTCCTGCTTATCATCATCCTGCTCGTAATCGTTTTTGGGGTAGGGTGGTTTGCGTTACCGAAGATGGTAGAAAACGGTTTGGAAAACTATTTGGCAGAAAAAGTGCCGTCGGAAAAAATTGAAGTTAAAATGGATTTACAGAATCCGTTAGTGCTTTTGGCGGGAACGGTTGACCATATTCATGCGGATGGTTCGAGGGTCGCCCTGGATCCGTTGACGTATGACCGCTTGACGATTGATTTACACAACGTCAAATTTAACATGCGGAAATTGCTCGCCGACCACCGTTTTGAACCGGAATCTATAGGTGGTGGTACGCTGGGTGCGACATTGACGGCAGCGGATCTGCAAACTTACCTGCAGGGGCATGTCGATAATATCGACAATTTACAAGTGAGAATTGATGATCGACAAATCAACGTTACCGGTAATGTCGACTTGGCCGGGTTATTATCCGGTACGGTTCTTGTTTCGGGTGAACCGCTTTTATATGATAATGTTCTGCAAATTCGTCCGACCGATTTGAAATTTAATAATATGGGCTTTGCCGGTGTCACGACTAATTTTATGAAACCGATCAAAGTGTATGATTTCCGTGATTTCCCATGGCCTGTTACGGCGAATAAGGTGGAACTCAGTAATCACAGCGTCGTTATGACGGCGGTAGTTCGTTAGGATGGGCCGATGTTTGATTATTTGAAAAAGCATGCGATTTTTATAGTGTTGTTGGGGATTGCATTTATAGCTGCAGGTGCCGTTAATTGGCAACGAATGACCGTTGAAAACGCCAATCGCAGTGTAGAGATGGTTTATGATTACGGACATGTCATGGAACTTGCGGCAAGCCAAGGAAAAACTGTAGACGAGGCGCTTGCCCTGTTTCGCAAGGCAGGCGTCACGTCTTTTGCCGTTTATGACGCTACCGTTGAAAAACTTGTTAACAACGGTTATGTACAGATCGCATCCCAACTTTCAACAGAGGATAAAATACGTTTGGGCATGGCTTCGGATTCCGTCGTTATGATGGCTACCGGAAAACCGGGAGCCAATGAACGCTTGCAGGAAGCAAGCGAAGACTTGGTTTTACGACTGCCTCAAGACGCAGTGAAGAAAGTCACCACACCGGACGGAAAATTCATGCTGGGAATTAAGACGATTGACGAAAAGGCTCTCAATCAAATGAACCTCGGTATTTCGGCTGCTGAAATAAAAGACATTCAAAACCGCGGGTTCGGCGTGGTTGTACGGCCAACGAATTATACCGCTATGACTAAGGCGAAGGCGGATCACTTCTTGGCACGTTTAGATGCGAATGCCCCTGTACGTGCGATTGTTTTTGTCGGCCAGGAAGCCTTCGGATATCCGGATCAGATGGATTACATCGGTGAAGAATTAAAAGTCCGTGCCATACCGGTAGCTTTGATAGAATCGCCGACACAGCTGCAGTTTGAGAAGCAGCTGGGCGCCGTAGATATGGTAAAAAATTTGGATTATTATGGTGTGCGTGCCTATAGTATGTTCCGTGATGAACTGGTGAAATTGAGCGCGGAGGAGGCTTCACAGCGTCATTTCATCAGCGATACGGAGCGTAATATCCGATTGAATTTGTTTTCAGCGTATAAACGACCGATTCCGGGTAAAACTCTTTTAGAATCGGATGCGACCTATATTTCGTTGACGGCTGAAAAACTGCAGGCGCACGGTTACACACTCGGTAAAGCAAGCGTCATGCCCCGTTTTCATGAAAGACGTGCTTTGCAGTTGCTCGTATTACTGGGAGTGGGCGCATTAACTGGAGCCGCATTTTGTGCATTGACGGGAGCGCGCAAAAAAATTGGCTATGGGATGATACTGCTTACGTTTATCGGCTTAGGGTCTTTGCTTTTTACCCATTGGCAAGTTCTTGCTCGTCAAGTAGCCGCTTTGTTGATTGCGGTAACCACCCCGACGGTAGCTATGTACGTTGTTTTCCGCTATTGGCAGCAAGTTGATTGGCACGAAATGGAATCTCGTTGGAGTTTATTCGGGAAAGCAATGGTGCAATTGGCATTCGTCAGCCTGTTTTCTCTCATGGGAGGATGGCTTTTAAGTGCGATTCTGGCAGCGATGCCTTTCTTTATGGAAATGGAGATTTTCCGTGGCGTTAAAGTGACGTTTTTATTACCGGTTATATGTGTTGCTATTTTATATGTACGCGTTTTTCCGACGTTTCGCAATAATGCGTACGAGAATTGGCAGGATTTTCCTGATTTTGTCGCCCGCTTTTTACACCTGCCGGTACGTGTAGGAACATTGCTGTTAGTTGGATTTATTGGAATTGCGGGACTGATTTTTATTGGTCGCAGTGGTCATGAAGAAGGAGTGCCGGTATCACAGCTGGAGATTTCGTTACGACGTTTCTTGGAGTCAACGCTTGCGGTGCGTCCACGATCAAAAGAATTTTTGATCGGACATCCGGCCTTTTTACTCGTGCCTCTTGCTTTAGCGAAACGCTGGCCCCAGTGGCTGCACTTCCTATTGGTCATCGCAGCGGGTATTGGTCAAGCTTCCATGGTAGAAACGTTTGCGCATATGCGCTCGCCATTATGGATGAGCACATTACGGGGCGTGAATGGTGTATTGATTGGTATCTTAGTAGGGGTTATTGTGATTTTAGGAACCTATGTGTTAAGTGCATTGAACGGATACAGGAGTCGGGCGCATGAAGAAGCCTAGAATTCTTATATCCGGTTATTACGGATTTGGAAATGCCGGTGATGAGGCGATGTTGACGGCCATCTTGGGAGCGCTGTATGAGCGTGAACCCAACGCAGTAGTGACCGCTATCTCCGGTAACCCTGCACGAACACGCGAAACGCATGGCGTACGCGCCATTTCCCGCTTGGCAATGCCTCAAATTTTGCGCGAAGTAAGTCGTTGTGATTTATTGATCAGCGGCGGTGGCAGTTTGTTGCAGGACGTAACGAGTAAACGTAGCTTGTATTATTATTTGGGCATTATCCGTCTGGCACTTTGGTGTAAAAAACCGGTATTCTTATATGCGCAGGGCATCGGCCCGTTGTTCCGACCGGCGGCGCGCAATACGGTACGAGATGTCTTAAATCGCACGCAAGCGATTACCGTTCGAGATAAAGGATCGCAAGAACTTTTGACTGAACTGGGTGTTACAACCCCACCGATTGCCGTGACAGCGGACGCCGTGTTGGCGATGCATCCGGGGGATCCTGATATCGGCCGCATGTTAATGCGACGGTACGGTATTTCCGGCATTGCGCCGAAAATCGGCGTGTCGGTGCGTGAATGGCGTGGAAACGGTCAGTATAAGCAGAAACTTGCACAAGCCTGCGATGAATTACAGCACCGGACAGACGGCCAAATTATTTTTGTACCGATGCAGTACCCGGAAGATAAAGTGGCAGCCGAAGATATTGCAAGTGCCATGCAGAAGCCGGCGGTTGTTTTGGATGAAGCCTATACCACCGCAGAGCTCATGGGAATTATCGGCGCTCTGGATGTGTTAGTAGGTATTCGTTTGCATGCGCTGATTTTTGCCGCTTTAATGGGTGTCCCTTCGGTAGGAATTTCGTATGATCCGAAAGTGGATCGGTTTTTGGAAAGTGTTGGCGAAAAAGCTATTGCAACCATTGACACTGTGGATGTCGATGCATTGGTAGAACTTACTTTGAAACGTTTACAGGAAGGTGTTTCCGATACGGAGCGTAAACAAATAGCGATCTTGCGCTCCCGCTCGGAAGCGACAGCGGACTACGCACTCCGGTTATTGGGAAGGGAGAAGCATAATGACAGCACTCACAGAGAAACAATTTAGCGAGGTCACAGCCTTTGCCCGGCAAATGCGTCGTGATATTTTAAAAATGGTGACAGACGCGAAAAGCGGGCATCCCGGCGGATCATTATCAATTACTGATTTGCTGGCATTGCTTTATAACGTGGAGATGAATATCGATCCGATGGATTCGCATCGTCCGGATCGTGATCGTTTGGTGCTTTCCAAAGGCCATGCTGCGCCAGGTTTGTACGCGGCATTGGCGGGTAAGGGCTTTTTTGCTAAAGACGAGCTTTGGCATTTACGTAAAATTGATGCGATGCTGCAAGGCCATCCGGATATGAAGCATACACCGGGGGTGGAAATGACGACAGGCTCTCTCGGGCAGGGGTTCAGTGCGGCATGCGGTATGGCCTTGAATGCAAAACTTGAAAATGACGCGTATCATACGTTTGTTATCGTAGGTGACGGAGAATCGCAGGAAGGTCAAGTCTGGGAAGCTGCAATGTTTGCAGGTCATTATAAGCTGGATACCTTGACGGCGTTTGTCGACTTTAACGGATTGCAAATCGACGGTAAAATTACTGATGTTATGTCGCCGTTACCATTGCCGGATAAATTCCGCGCCTTTAATTGGCACGCCATTGAAGTGGACGGTCATGACATCAATGCGCTGCACGAAGCAATTATCGAAGCGCGAGAGACAAAAAACATGCCGACTGCTATTATTATGAAAACCGTAAAAGGCAAAGGAATTCGTGAAATGGAAAATCAGGCAGGCTGGCACGGCAAAGCTCCGTCACTCGAACAATACAACCTGTATGTCAAAGAATTGGGGGATGAATAATGGCCAAAGCAACACGTGATGCATACGGCGAAATTCTGAAAGAATTGGGCGCTGAGAATCCAAAGATTGTTGTCTTGGATGCTGATTTATCTTCGTCTACCAAAACCGCGGAATTTAAAAAAGTTTTTCCTGAACGACATTTTAACTGCGGTATTGCCGAGCAAAACATGATGGGGGTTGCCGCAGGTTTTGCGACAACAGGCAAAATTCCTTTTGCTTCGACGTTTGCTGTATTTGGCGCCGGTCGTGCTTATGAACAAATCCGAAATTCTATTTGCTATCCTAAACTCAACGTTAAAATCGCGGTGACGCATTCCGGTCTGACTGTCGGTGAAGACGGAGCGACGCACCAGATGCTCGAAGACATTTCGCTGATGCGTACACTGCCGAATATGACAGTAACCGTTCCAGCGGATGCCGCCGAAACGAAGGCTATTATTCGCTGGGCCGCTGACTATGAAGGTCCGGTTTATATTCGCATGGGTCGAGCCAAAGTGGAGGATGTTATGCCCGAAGGCTGTACGTTTACGCCCGGCAAAGCGACATTATTGCGCGATGGCGCCGATGTAACGCTTATGGCTTGCGGCGTTATGGTGGCCCCGGCATTAGAGGCGGCGGAAATTCTTGATTCGGAAGGCATTTCGGCAAGAGTGGTCAATATGAGCAGCATTAAGCCGATTGACGCGACTGCCATTAAGGAAGCGGTCAAGATGACCGGTGCGATTGTTTCTTGTGAAGAACACAATATCATTGGCGGTTTAGGGGCGGCGATTGCCGAAGTGTTGGTTCAGTCTACCCCGGCTCCCATGGAAATGGTAGGTACTAAAGATACTTTCGGGGAATCCGGGACACCGGATGCGTTGTTGGAAAAATACGGCTTAACAGCAGCACACATTGTACTAGCCGCGAAACGCGTTATCAGCCGAAAGAGTAGGGTATAATGATCCGCTTTGAAAATGTTACCAAACGATATGGTAACAACATCGCGTTGCGAAATTTAAATTTACATATTGAAAAAGGTGAGTTTGTCTTTCTCGTCGGACCGAGTGGGGCGGGAAAATCCACTTTTATTAAATTGCTTTCGCATGAAACCGTGCCGGATGAAGGCAAAGTTTTCGTCGACGGGATTGAAGTTAATCGCTTAAAAAAGAGTAAGATCCCGTACCTGCGTCGCAAGCTCGGGATCGTTTTTCAGGATTTCCGCCTTTTGCCAAATAAAACAGCATTTGAAAATGTCGCTTTTGCTTTGGAAGTTATGGAAGTTTCGCGCACTGAAATTAAGCAGAAAGTACATAACGCATTGGAACTCGTTAACTTGACAGCCAAGGCCAATCAGCTGCCTGCCAATTTGTCGGGCGGCGAGCAACAACGTGTAGCAATTGCCCGGGCACTCGTCAATCGTCCGGTAGTCTTAATCGCTGACGAACCGACGGGAAACTTAGATCCTGCTACAGCACAAACCATTATGCAGTTGTTTAACCACATCAATCATCTCGGTACCACGATCATCATGGTAACGCATGCGAAAGAGCTCGTTAATAGCATGCATAAACGCGTTCTGACGATCGAAGACGGAGAAATTGTGCGCGATGTACAGAAAGGGGCTTATGATGAAATTTAGAACCTTTTTGTACTTCCTCAAAGAGGCTTTTCGTTCGTTTTTTCGTAATGGCTGGATGACAATTGCTTCGATTTTGACAGTGACCTTATCCCTGTTTATTTTAGGCATGTTCATGACTACAGTCTGGAATTTAAATCACGCTGCTTCTTACCTGGAAAATCAGGTTGAGTTAAGTGTGTATTTAAAAGACGGACTGACGTCAGAGCAGATTCATGCAGTGGAACAGAAAATTAAAAGTGCTCCTCAGACCAAGTCCGTAACTTTTGTAAATAAGGATCAGGCACTTGCGGAATTTAAAGATCGCTTGGGCGATCAAAGCTATTTGCTGGATTCCTTAAACGGCAATCCGTTGCCATCTTCCTTTACGGTCGTTTACGAAACACCGGAAGGAGTCCACCACGGTGCAGAATTATTTGTGAACTATCCGGAAGTGGAAAGCGTTCAATACGGACAGGAAACGATTGAAAAATTATTCCAATTCACTCAGATTGTCAGAATCGCTGGGATGATTTTGATTATCTTCCTGGCCTTTGCCACCATCTTTATTGTTTCCAACACGATTCGTCTGACCGTTTACGCACGGCGCAAAGAAATAGAAATTATGAAATACGTCGGTGCCACGAACGGATTTATTCGTTGGCCATTCCTTTTGGAAGGTATGATTCTTGGTACAATAGGCGCCATTTTTGCAGGCATTTGCTTGTGGCAATTGTACGTATGGGCGCTGCGGGAATTAGTGGCCAATGGATTTGCATTTTTGCCCTTGATTCCGGTATATCCTTTTATTGCGCAAATAGCAGCTATTTTACTTGGGTCCGGTATTTTGATCGGCGTTGTCGGCAGTGCGATTTCGGTGCACAAGTACATGAAGGTATAGCTTATGAGACGATGGGAAAAAGGAGTAGCATGGCTTCTAATATGGGCGTTCTGTCAAGGGTTTGCAGTACCGTCGTTGGCAGAAAGCTTAGAAGCTGAGCTTTCTGATGTGCAATCACAAATGAATGAAGCGCAGCACCGTAAAGAACTTGCTGAGGAGCAAATCAGTTCTGTTTCCGAACTGTTGCGTCAGATTCAAAGTGAGTTGGATGCAGCTTTAGATGAGCTGCATGCAGTGGAAGTACAACAGTCGCAAGTCAATGCTCAAATTCAACAAACCGAAGTGGAACTTGCCGCTGCGCAAAAACGATTGGATGAACGGGAACGGATTTTAAATAAGCGTCTGCGTGACGTGTATATGCACGGCAAGCTGAATTATTTAGAAGTTGTTTTAGGCGCGAAAAACTTTACCGATTTTGCCAATCGCTTGGAATTTTTGAAACGAATTGTCTCGGCCGACCTGAATTTAATTACAGAAATTCGCGCTGAACGAGAGCTTATTTTACAGAAAAAACAGCAGTTGGAAGTACAACGTCAGCAGTTGGCAAAACTGCAAGCCGAAGCGGAAGCAAAGAAGACAGTTGTCGAAAATAAAAAACAGGATCAGCTGATTGTCTTAGCACGTTTACAGGATGAAAAGGCGTTGGCGGAAGCTTCTTATGCGGAATTGCAGGCGACCAGTCAAGATATCGAGGCACGTATTAGGGCGCGACAACAACAAGGTGCCAGTGCCGGACAGGTTGTGCATGGCAGTGGCGTTTTCGTTTGGCCAACAAGCGGTCCTATCACATCACCGTTCGGTTATCGAATTCACCCGATTTTCGGCACGCAGATTTATCATTCGGGCATCGATATCGGAGTCGATACCGGCACGCCTATTGTAGCAGCGGATGGCGGTGTCGTCATTGAAGCGGACTGGCTCGGCGGTTACGGCTATGCCGTTGTTATTGATCATGGGAATGGTTTGAGTACTTTGTACGGACATAACTCTGAGCTGGCGGTTTCGCCGGGACAGAGTGTACAACAGGGACAGGTCATAGCATATGCGGGATCTACCGGTTATTCGACCGGACCGCATTGCCATTTTGAAGTGCGTGTTAACGGCTCACCTGTAGACCCGATGGGATATCTCTGATGAAACAACCATGGAATTTTAAATACCTGGTACGCGCAGTAGTGACAGGAACTATTTTTGTTATTTTGGTTTTATTGGCAACGTCCTATCTTTTATTTGGCAGTGTTGAAAACGGTGCGCGATTTGCGCGCGTGTTGCTCACAGTACGACATAATTACGTCCATCGACCGGATCCGGTCCAATTGACCGAAGGTGCGATTGGCGGCTTAGTACAAAGCTTGAATGATCCGTACTCCTATTATTTGCCGGCGGGTGACTTTGCCCGTTTTACGAAATCCATAGAAGGCAAGTTTGTAGGGGTCGGCATTATTTTGACAACTGACAGTGAATTTCCTCGCATCGTTCAGATTTTGCCCGGTGGAAGCGCAGAAGCTGCGGATGTTCCGGTAAATGGACATATTATTGCTGTGGATGGGGAAACCACCAAAGGACTGCCATTGCCTAAAACGGTTGAAAAAATCACCGGTCCCGCAAATACACAAGTAACAATTACAGTACGAAGTACTAACGGAGATAAGGAGTTTACGTTACAACGCAAAGAGTTTTCTGTTCCAACGGTAACTCATGAGATGCTGCCCGATAAGATCGGGTATTTACGTATCAGTCAGTTTACGGAACAGACTCCGGAAGAAGTAAGCCGGGTACTGGAGGAATTAAAGTATCGAGGTATGCAACGCCTGGTCTTGGATTTACGCAAGAATCCGGGCGGTTCGCTGGCAGCGGTAACGGCAGTAGCGGATCATTTTGTGTCGCAGGGGGAATTGGTACGAATTGTGCCGCGCTCCGGCAAAACGGAAGTTATCAAGGTGAGCGGCAGCAATGAGCGCGTTCCTTTTGTGGTTTTGATTGATCATGACAGTGCGAGTGCCAGTGAGATTTTAGCAGCAGCGATTAAGGACCACCAAACGGGCATCTTAGTTGGTACGACAACGTATGGGAAAGGAACCGTACAAAGCGTACTGCCGGTCTCCGATGAAACGGGACTGCGTTTAACGATTGCAGAATATTACAGTCCGAATGGAAGCAGTATCAACGGATACGGTGTTACGCCTGACATCGATTTGGGAGCAGAAGCGGATACACCGGAAGCACTGCAAACAGCTATTGAAGAAGTCAAAAAAATCAAATAGAGGCGATAGATGCCTCTATTTGATTTTTTTGAATGAATTATGTAACATGAAATTAATTTAGTAGAAACTATTACATTAAGCGCTTTGTGCGCTTTAAAGAAAGGCGGAACAAGATGTTTATCGACCGCGCAAGAATTTTAATAGAATCCGGTTCCGGCGGCAACGGGATGAGCAGTTTCCGTCGTGAAAAGTATGTGCCTAAAGGCGGTCCGAGTGGTGGCGACGGCGGTCACGGCGGTGCCGTTATTTTACGTGCAACGCGCAACATGAACACGTTAATTGATTTTCGCTATCGCAGGATTTTCAAAGCGAAACCGGGCGAAAACGGACAATCAAGCAATAAATTTGGCAAAGATGCCAATGATCTATACATTGATGTTCCCTTGGGAACATCTGTGTATGATGATGAATGTGACAAGTTACTGGCCGACTTAGTAGTGGACGGCGAAGAGTATGTTGCGCTTAAGGGCGGCCGTGGTGGCCGCGGAAATGCGCGCTTTGCAACCAGTGCCAATCGGGCACCGAAATTTGCGGAGCAGGGGGAACCGGGGCAGGAACGTTGGTTACGCTTGGAATTAAAAGTGTTAGCTGATGTGGGAATTATCGGGTATCCGAGTGTAGGGAAATCTTCGCTGATTCGCAAGGTCTCCGCCGCTAAACCGGAAGTGGCCGCGTATCCGTTTACTACACTTACGCCAAGTTTAGGCGTCGTCCGTTTGGATGAAGAGAGACAGTTTGTAATGGCGGATATCCCGGGCCTCATCGAAGGTGCCAGCAAAGGTGTCGGCTTGGGGCATCAGTTCTTACGTCACGTAGAGCGCAGTAAAGTGTTGTTGCACATGGTGGATGTCACCGGTTCCGAAGGGCGCGATCCATTGGAAGATGTTGAAATTATTAACACCGAACTGGCATTATATAGTGACTTGTTACCCCAAAAACGCCAATTAATTGTTGCGAATAAAATTGATGCTTTGTCCGACGTTGAAGCACTGAGGACATTTACGAAAATACAAACAGAAAAAGGGCGTGAAGTCTTTCCCATTTCCACTGTGACCGGCAAAGGGATTCCCGCATTGTTGCAGCGGACCTGGGAGGTTTTGCAAGAGGTAGCGATGGAACCGCAGGAAGAGCCGTCCATCATTGATGAAGCGATATATGATGAAACGCCGCAACCCGATTTTACGGTGACGCGTGGCGATGATGCTGCTTATGAATTACACGGCCGACGGATCGAACGACTGGTTGGTATGACAAACTTTGACGATGATTACTCCGTATTGCGTTTCCAAAAAATTTGGCGATATATGGAGCTCGATGAATTTTTGCGTGAGCAGGGTGTGAAACAAGGCGATACAGTTCGCATCGGAGAAGTAGAATTTACCTTTGAGGAGTAATTATGCTAACAAATCGACAGAAAAAGTATTTACAAAAATTGGCAATGAATATGGATCCGGTGGTGCAAATTGGCAAAAACGGTTTAGAAGATACAGTGATCGAGAGTGCGCGCAAGGCTATTGCCAAGCGAGAATTGATCAAAGTTAAAATTCATCAGAATTCACCGGCGGAAAAAGAAGAAACAATGAACACGTTAGCATCTGTGTTGCATGCTGAAACAGTACAACAGATCGGCGGTACAGGCGTATTTTTTCGCGCAAAAGAAAAAGATTCCAAGATCGAGTTACCGGAGTCGTGAACCGCGACTTTCAAGCCTGTGATTGCATACACGTGGTCACATAGGGTTGCAAGTTTTAGTATATACAAGCATTGCCTTTTCGGTACAGGACAAGTAAAACACTGATGTTACACAAATGGAAAATTTGGTGGAAGTACCATTTCACAACTGAAAAAGGTCGTCATGATGCCAAAGAATACATACTGCTCATAGTTTTTTTAGTACTGTTGATTGTAATTCTCGGGATAGGAAGATAGCTTATGACAATGCCGCAACGAATTGGAATTTTCGGTGGGACATTTAATCCCATTCACCTTGGCCATTTGGTAATAGCGGAAGCGGCCTGGCAAGAATATGATTTGGACAAAGTGGTATTTGTTCCGGCTTCGCATCCACCTCATAAACAGCAAAATTTAGATGTCGCACCGGATGAGTTGCGATATGAGATGGTGCATTTGGCGATCGCAGATAACCCACATTTTGCCATTTCCGATGTTGAGTTGCAACGGGAAGGATTGTCCTATACGGTAGATACGTTGCGATATTTTCACACGCAATATCCCGCCGGCACGGAATTCTATTTTATTGTCGGTACCGATACACTGGAACAATTACCGAGTTGGAAGTACATAGATGAATTGATTGAATTATGCCATTTTGTGAGCGCGTTGCGGCCCCATTACCAGATCAACTGGGAACATCTTACTAAACGCTTTGGGGATTTGGCGCAAACGCGTATCCATTATTTGGCAACACCACAATTGGAAATCTCCGCGACAGATTTGCGCAGGCGTCTTTGCACAGGACAATCCGTACGTTATTTAATGCCGGATGCTGTACGTTGCCGGCTGACAGAAAAGGGAGTTTATGACTGCTAAAATCGTTTCTACCAAAGAGCTTCGCAAAAAAATGAAAGGTTTGCTTTCCGAAAAGAGATATTGTCACTCGCTGGGGGTTGCTCATACGGCAAGTATTTTGGCGCAACAATTTGGCGGCGACCCCGAACAGGCGGAGCGCTGTGGCTTGGTTCATGATTGCGCGAAAGAAATGTCACTTACAGAAATGCATGAGCTGTTGGCGGATCAAAAGAAACAGATTTCGCCGATGATGTGGCATATGCGCAGTTTACTGCACGGTCCTGCAGGTGCTGTATACGCAAAAAATCATTTCGGTTTTACGGACCCTTTAGAATTGGCCGCTATTGCGCATCATACTACAGGGCGGGTGGCGATGAGCCCTCTTGAATTACTTATATTTGTAGCCGATTATATTGAACCGACACGTGAATATGACGGCGTGGAACAGATCCGTGCTCTCGCCAAAACCGATTTATACAAAGCTGCCTTGGCCGGCATTGATTCGACTATTCGTCACCTATTGAATTTGGGACAGGAAATTTATGTGCCGACAGTGGATGTGCGTAATTACTTAATAAAGGAAACGCAGCAAGCATGAATGACGAAAGATTAAAGCTGCCGAAACGGCGACGTAAAAAACGCAGAGTTTGGCTTTCACGGTTAAAATGGATAGTCATGTTGTTGTGCTTTTTTCTTTTGATCGGTGCTGTATATTGGTTCGGGCAACAAAAAGCATATGACAACGGAACCAAAGAGTTGGCACAGGGAACGGCAGATACACCGATTTATATTTTGGCAACGGGAATTGATCAAAGTGAGCCGCAAACGGCTGACACCATCATGCTTATTGCCGTTAACTTTCAAAAACAAACCGCAGCTGCGATTTCACTTTTGCCCAATATGGGATCACCGACCGAAGACGGATACGTGCCGCTTTTAAAGGATTCGTATAGGGCCGGAGGGATAGTGGCATTAAAAGAGCAGGTAGAGCGCTCATTTCAGATTTTTATTCCTTACTATGTGGTAGTTGACGAACCGCACTTTGCATCTTGGCTTGATACGCGTGGTCCGGTGTCACTATATGTAGAAAAAGACATGGAATACGATGACGGCATGACCACACCCATTCGTTTAGCACAAGGTTACCAGGAGCTTGATGGTAATCAAGCGATTGCGTACTTACGGTATCGCGACTCTATTACTGATGAACTGGGGCGTGTTCAACGTCAACAACGATTTTTGAAAGCATATCTTGCACAACTGCAAAAGCAATATAGTTGGGTAAACTACATGTATACATATTTTGCGTGGGATCATTTTACGAGTAATATTTCAGCAGACGACGGAGCGAGACTGGTCTATGAATTGACAAAAATGCCGCCTGAAAATATCGCATTTTACATCGTACCGGGGGAGCCGCAAACAGCAGGAGAAATTCATTACTGGCAAGTGGAGCCGATCGGCAGTCAAACGTTGATCGGCAAGACCTTGACTAAAAATATGGCAGAATAAGAAGGAGAAAATATGGAAATCAAGCAATTAACGGAGCAAGTTGTATCCTTATTGGAAAGTAAAAAAGGTAAACAGATCAAAGTTTTAAATATGGACGGTATTACAACCCTGGCAGATTATTTTATTTTAGTAAACGCCGGAAACAAAAAGCATTCGCAGGCATTGGCTGACGAAGTAACCAAACTGCTGGCGGATAATAATGTAGCACTTTTACGAGAAAACGGATATCGTGAAGGCACCTGGATTTTGCAAGATTTCGGATCGCTTATCGTCCATATCTTTGTGCCGGAAGAACGCACTTACTATGATTTGGACACAATGTGGGGAGACGCCAAAATTGAACAGCAAATCAGTGGCGACCAATAATGTAACGCTAAAAGAAAATACGCTTGTCACTCTTAGGGTCGCGCGTATCGGTGAAATGGGAGCCTTTTTGGATGCCGGCACCGGAAATACTTCGGATGATATTCTGCTGCATCATGATCAACAAACTACATCGGTCGAAGAGGAAGATCTTGTGGATGTTTTTCTGTACCATGATCCTAAAGGCAGATTGACAGCGAGCATGCGTTTACCACGCATTCAGCCGGGACAAATCGCATATGCCGAAGTAATTCAACGCACACGCTTTGGTGCCTTCGTTGACTTAGGAACTGAGCGCGGTATCTTTTTACCGTTTGCCGAAATGAAAGGGAATCTTCAAGAAGGTGATCGCGTTTGGGTTCGTCTTTACGAAGATAAGTCCGGTCGACTGGCAGTGAGCATGGATGTCGGCTTAGCCATGCAATCTATTGCCAAACCCAGTGAGGGCATTGAGCGTGGTGATGAAGTAACGGCGGCGATTTATAATATTACTGCTGACGGCGCATTGGGTATTACACCGCAAAAATATTTAGTTTTTATTCATCGTGATGAATGGGATCATACGATTTTGGTAGGAGAAATGGTCAAGGCACGGGTTACATTTGTGCGCGCGGACGGTCGTTTGAATGCCTCGCTGCGAGCGCAAAAAGAAACGGCGATGCCCATGGATGCAGCCACGATCCTTACTTATTTGCAAGCACGTGGCGGGGTAATGCCGTATACAGACAAAAGTGATCCCACGGTCATTCGTCGTCAGTTTAATCTCAGTAAAAGTGCGTTCAAACGTGCACTTGGGCATTTAATGAAACAAGGAAAAATTACCCAAGATAATGTGCAGACACGATTAGTGGAGTAGAATTATGAAGATTGTGATTATCGGTGCCGGCAAAGTAGGATACACGCTTGCCCAGCGCCTATCGGAAGAAGATCATGATGTCATCCTGATAGATGAAAATTCCGAACGGATTGATTTGATTCGCAGCTATCTGGAAGCTATGCTAATGGTAGGTAACGGAGCCAATCCCGGTCTGCTTATGGATATCGGCATGGAAGATACGGAACTTTTCGTCGCTGTGACGGATCGTGATGAAGTAAATCTTTTATCCTGCTACATTGCCAAGCAGTTGGGGGCGACGCAAACCATTGCGCGTGTCCGCGCCAAAGAATACATCTTGCAAAATAATAATCCGGCGTTAGCATCGCTCGGTCTGAACCTCATTATTAACACAGAAATGGTTACAGCCAATGAAGTAATGCAGATTATCAAAATGCCGAATGCCTTGGATGTTGAAAACTTTGCGAATGGCAAAGTCCGACTCTTGGAAATTAAAGCACGTGATAATGAAGATATGTTGGGACAACGGATTCGCGATTTGGAAATTCCCGATAAAGTTCTGATCGTCGGTATTTTCCGACATGGACGTATGATTATTCCAAACGGGGATGATACGCTTCAAATGCTTGATAATGTATTCTTTCTCGGCGAACGGCAAGCGATTGAAGGACTTGAAGAAGAACTGTCTACGACCCGTACACGGATTCAAAATGTTTTGCTGGTGGGTGCTGGATTGGTTGGTCGTAATTTAGCTATTCTTTTAGAAAAAGCAAACTATCATGTAAAAGTTATCGAAAAAGATTATGAGCGTTGCGAACTCCTTTCGGCGGAAACCGACAATGTGATCGTCATTAATGGTGACGGTACGGATGTTGATCTTTTGCGTGACGAGGAAGTGGGCGATTATGATGCAATTGTTTGCTTAACGGATGATGATAAGCTCAACTTACTTGTTGCTTTAATGGCGCGCCATTTCGGTGTCCAAAGAACTCTTGTACGAGTCGGACGACCGGAGTACATAGATTTGATGGAACAGGTTGGGATCGATATAGTATTTTCACCGCGTTTATTGACTTCAAATGAAATTTTACGACAGATTCGCAAAGGAGAAGTGCTTTCCGTAAGCAGCTTTGAGGATTCGAAGGCAGTTGCTTTGGAACTGAAGGTAACCGAGCAAAATCCCCTCGTACATCGCCCGTTGGCTGAAATCAATTTGCCGGGAACCACTCTACTGGGAGCCATCGTTCGCGGCGAGGAAACGATTGTGCCGAATGGACGAACGGTGTGTGAACCGGGCGATCAAATTGTGTTATTTACACTACCGGAATATAGTGATGCGGTAATTTCATATATGGAAGCGTAGTATGAACAAAAAGATGAAGGCGGTTTGTGCCTTACTGGGGAAAGTAGTCATGGTGTTTTCCCTCGTTATGCTGGTTCCTTTTTTTTACGGTATTTGTATTAACGAGTGGATTTGGCCGCTTTTCTTTAGCGCCGTAATTACGTTGGTATTAGGAGTATTGATTGATCGCAACGGTCAAAAAAGTACATCCATCACACTCAGCCAAGGGTTTGTGCTGGTTTCGTTTACTTGGATTTTGGCTTCCTTAGTGGGCGCATTGCCTTACTATATGTGGAACGAGCTTCCCAGTTTTATTGATGCACTTTTTGAATCGGTTTCCGGCTATACGGCAACCGGCGCTACCGTGATTTTGGACGTCGACGGGATGCCGCGTCCGTTGTTACTATATCGCAGCATGACGCATTGGTTCGGCGGTATGGGGATCATTATTCTTTTGCTCGCTTTTTTGCGCAGTTTGGGCGCAGAGGCGGCGAACCTTTTTAATGCGGAAGCAGCGATTAACGGCTACGGTCAAATTATGCCGCGTATTCGCAAATACGCGATCACGTTGTGGGGGATGTATTGCCTTTTCTCAGCCGTGTTGTTTGGACTCTTATGTCTGGCAGGAATGCCGATTTTTGAAGCGCTGAATTATGCCATGTCGATTATTGCCACCGGCGGCTTTGCAGCTCGCAGTGCAGGCGTGTTTATTTATGAAGAAAATTATGTAATTCAGACAATCTTTATTTTGTTCATGATCCTATCCGGCGGTAACTACGGCCTGTATTATTTGGGGTGGAAAAAAGGGTTTCGACTCATTTTTAAAGATACCGAATTTAAGGCGTATATTTCGATTTTATGCGTAGGTGCGTTAGTCATTTCAGGCACTCTGTTTTTCAAGCAAAATGCTACGATTTTAGAGAGTTTAATGGATGGATTTTTTACTATGACATCCATTCAAACCGGATCCGGTTTTGCAGTAGCCGATCATGATCTTTGGTCACCATTTGCGAAAACCATTTTGTTCATCGCTATGTTTATCGGCGGTTGTTCCGGTTCCACTACCGGTAGCGTAAAAGTGATTCGCTACATTTATATCGGTAAAGCCATTTGGGCTTATTTACAGCAAATGATTCACCCCGGCATGGTGAAAGTGGTCAAGTATAACGGGGAAGCGGTACCAAATAAAAAAGTTATGGTAACGCTTATTTTCTTCATCTTGTATATTTTACTTTTGTTTGCATCAACACTATTAGTAACATTGACCGGGATGCCGATTATGGAGTCTTTGGCGGGTGTTGCAAGTACATTGGGGAATGTCGGTGTTGCATTTGGCCAGTTAGGACCGACCGGTTCGTATGCTTTAGCGCACCCCTGGGCCAAAGTCGTATTTATTGTCGACATGTTGTTGGGACGCTTAGAGCTACTGACCTTGCTGGTCATGTTGCACCCCGGATTTTGGTCGAACTTTTTGCGTAAAGATAAAAGGCGTTTACAAAAAGAAAAAAGACAACGCTATCTATAATGAAATCTTGACACTGCACCGGAAAACCGATATACTATCAAAGTAAGTCTTGCGGCCCGGTGGTGTAGTGGTTAACATGCCGCCCTGTCACGGCGGAGATCGTCGGTTCAAATCCGATCCGGGTCGCCATTTTTCTTTTTAGTTTGCCTCGGTAGCTCAGTCGGTAGAGCAGAGGACTGAAAATCCTCGTGTCGGCAGTTCGATTCTGCCCTGAGGCACCATCATGCGGGAATAGCTCAGTGGTAGAGCATCGCCTTGCCAAGGCGAGGGTCGCGAGTTCGAATCTCGTTTCCCGCTCCATTGTGGCGGCATAGCCAAGCGGTAAGGCAGAGGTCTGCAAAACCTTTATTCCCCAGTTCGATTCTGGGTGCCGCCTCCACATTTGCCGGGGTGGCGGAACAGGCAGACGCAACGGACTTAAAATCCGTCGAATCGAGAGATTCGTACCGGTTCGATTCCGGTCCTCGGCACCAATTTATTTGGTAATAAATATCTGTTAAAAATGATTTCCGATTCGTAAGGGTCGGTTTTTTTATTGCAAAAACATGGATCTGATAAAAAATTAATGATAGAGCGAAAATAAGTCTACACAAAAAGAACCGATTAACATCGGTTCTTTAGCTTTCTTTTAGCGGTGGGACAAGAAGCGTTTTTTGGTGAGTATAATGCACAAATCCGGGTGGAGTGCCTTGTGGTTTTTTGATGTATTTACGTAAGGTATAATCTACTTCAACTTTTGGAGCCGTTTTCGCTTTACTGTGGTACGCAGCAAGTCGTGCCGCATAGTTAATGACTTCTTCTGTGAAGGCCTCACCGGGATTGGCAAAGATAATAACGTGTGAGCCGGGAATTTCTTTGGCATGGAGCCAAAGGTCGTCAGGGCCTGCCGTTTTAAGGGTCAAGTTTTCGTTTTGCATATTGTTTCGTCCGATCGCGATCCGGTAACCGTCGTAGTTCAACCTCAGCGGTTGTGATTGCGTGCTTAATGCGCGAGGATTGCGTTCTTGTTGCTTTTTGGGCTGTAAAGCCTCCAATTCGTTTTCCAAATCGCTCAGTTCCGGTGCTTGCAAAGGCGCCTCAAGAAAATACGCAAGGGAATCCAAGTACCGTAAATTCTGCTCCGATTTTTTCAAAAAAGGCAATGCCTGTGTTTTTCTTTTTTTTAAACGATTATACCGCTTGTAATAAAGTTGTGCATTTTCTGCCAGCGACCATTCCGCGCGCAAAGGAATGGTAATATCTTCCTGCTGATCAGAAAGCAAATTGGGAAGAGTAATTTTTGTGCGATATTCATGTGGTAAATACGCATGAATAGACAAAAGATCACCGTATAATTTGTCAGGTTCAAGACGATCCGCTTCCGCCATTTCCCGGCGGATTTTTTGTTGTTTAGTGAGCTCCTTTTTTTGCATAGAGCGAATACGTTGGCGCAGGCGCCGGATGCGTTCTTCATATTGCGAAAAGAGTTCTGCAGAAGCAAATGCCTGATTGGGATCAGAAAACTCTGCGACTTTATCCATCTGCCATTCTGAAAGCAGGAATGGAGATAACCACGCTTTGCGGCCGCGCTTATAAAAATATGCGTTAGATTGCGTCATAAAACTTTTCTGCAATGTCGTCAAGCATGTCATCAACTCTTTTTTTGATGCAGAGGAAAGCTCCGCCAACGTCATTTCCGGAACGAGTTGTAAGCGTGTGTTTAGCAGCCCGGTTAACGGACGAGAAAAACCGTTAAAATAAGTGGCAAGTGCTTTTGTAAGAGTAAGCTTCTGAGGTAATTCGCCGATTACGCTCAGCATTTCTTGTGGTGTCAATTCGAGCCAGAATATTTTTTCACTGTGAGGCGGTTCACTATAGGTTTGACCGGGAGTGAGATCACGGCGAGAAGAGGGGTTGCGATGTAACGCATCGATAACTTGTCCGTCAACCGTTAATACCAGATTTGGTGCATTCGGAATCAGTTCTAATTCGAGCTTTTTAGAGACAATTTTCCCTTGGGCTTCAATGCGCTGAAATGTAGCGGTGACCCATTTATCACCATAGCGTGCTGTAATTTCCGTAAGTGTGGCGCCCTCCAGATGTTTGCGCAAAACCATGCAAAAATTGTTGATAGGAGTATTGTTTCCTGCCGGCTTTTTATGACTCCACCAAGTTCGTGGCGGCGATTGTAAGGAGATTTGCCAGGCGCGTGTACCTCGAGGTAAAAGCATCGTGAAGCTGAACGTGGATGTATCTACCATTCGAATGTTGCCGATCTTTGCGTCCTGTAATTCTTCTTTTGCAAGTAACGCCCATTTTGTAAAAAGTAAACTGTCAATATTCATCTAAACCTTCCGTTTCCTCTGTCTATATCTGCTAAGCTCCTTCATTTTACATCAGTTACTGAAAATGGTAAAATAGCTTAAATGGAGGTATTGTATGCGGTTTACAAAATGGCATGGTTTGGGAAACGATTTCGTTTTACTGGACGGATTCGATGAAAAAGTGGTGATGACGCCTTCTTTAGCACGCCAACTATGCGATCGTAAACGCGGCATTGGCGCAGACGGTGTAGCAATTATATTACCTCCCGAAGATTCTCATTATGATTTGGAAATGAGCATCTATAATGCGGACGGAACCATTGCGGAGATGTGCGGCAATGTAACCCGTTGTGTAGCTGCTTATGCAACACAGAAACAGCCGGACCAAAAGCAGTGGCGCATTTTGACTGCCGCCGGAGTCATGTCAGCTGATGTGATCACCTATACGACGCAGGCAGCGGAGGTTACCGTAATGATGGGTATACCTGAATTACAACGCGGTGATATCGGTATAACTTCGGATAAGGAGCAGCTTGCGCAAAATATTCGAATTGATATGGATGGCAAGACGCTTATATTTACCGGTGTTTCCATGGGAAATCCGCACGTCGTTACATTTGTTGATGATATCGATGCAGTACCTTTGGACGATTGGGGACCGCGAGTTGAAAGTAATCCGCTGTTTAGCGAAAAAACAAATGTGGAGTTTGCACAGGTGCTGTCTTCGAATGAAATTCGCATGCGTGTTTGGGAACGCGGAGTTGGCATTACGGAAGCTTGCGGGACCGGATCATGCGCAACATTGGTAGCGGCTGTTATTAACAAGCTGGTCAGAGATACGGCGACGGTAATTTTGGATGGCGGTCGGTTGCAAATAACTTGGTCGGGTGTTGGGCAACCGGTACAAATGACAGGACCGGCGGTAGAGGTGTTTAGCGGCGAATATAAAGGAATCGGAGAAAACGATGATGAATATACGATTAATTAATATCGGATTTGGTAATATGGTCTCCGCCGGTAGGCTGATGGCGATCATCAGTCCGGAGTCGGCGCCGATCAAGCGCATGATTCAAGAAGCTCGTGAAGAAAGAGTTCTGGTGGATGCAACATATGGCCGAAAAACGCGCGCCGTTCTGATTATGGACAGCGGACAGATTATTCTATCGGCCATACAGCCGGAAACAATTGCCAATCGCTTACATGAATTCGGCGAAGAATGGGATGAAGAAAAAGAATGAGCGCGGAGCATAAACATGATGAAGGCGTGCTTTTAGTGGTTTCGGGTCCTTCCGGCGCGGGCAAGGGCACGATTTGTGATGCGCTGCGCCGACTTCATCCGGAAATTCGTTACTCTATTTCGGTCACTACCCGACCGCAACGAGTAGGTGAGGTTGACGGGGTCAATTATTTCTTTACTTCCATCGATAAGTTTAAAGATATGCTGAAACAAGACGCCTTTCTTGAACATGCTGAAGTTTATAACAATTACTACGGCACACCGAGAAAGCAAGTACTTGATTTGGTTCATGAAGGCAAAACGGTCTTGCTTGAGATCGATATTCAAGGCGCGATGCAGGTCAAGAAAAAATATCCCGAAGGGATTTTTATTTATATCGTTCCGCCGTCTTTACAGGAGCTCTCCCATCGTCTTTATGCGCGCGATACCGATTCAAAAGAGGTGATCCAAATGCGTCTTGCGAAGGTGATTGGCGAGCTCGAGTTGGCGCACCAATATGATTACATCGTTGTCAACGATAAATTGGATGAAGCCGTAGATAAAGTTCGAGCTATTATGGTTGCGGAACGTTGCAAATTGTCTCGCAATAAGGAGCGAGTTGATACCATTTTTGAAAAGTATATTGCCAGGGAGGTTATGTAAGTATGGTATTTCCATCAATTGATGATTTATTAGAACGTGTCGACAGTAAATATACTCTGGTGTCTATGGTGGCCAAACGAGCGCGCGAACTTACCGAAGGGGCGGAGGCCTTGGTAGAGGCGGACGAGAAAAAGCCCACAACGATTGCTTTAGAAGAAATTTATTACGGTAAAGTCAAGAAAGCGGCTGTCCACTCAGCAGGAAGCATTCGATAATGGGACGCTTACAAGGGAAAAAGGTAGTTCTTGGCGTAAGCGGCGGTATTGCTGCCTACAAAGCGCTTTTTTTGGTTCGAGAGCTGCGTCGACATGGCGCGGAAGTTCATGTGATTATGACGGAACATGCAACGAAGTTGGTGACACCGCTTTCTTTTCGTGAACTTTCCGGTCAGCCGGTTACGACAACGATGTGGGGCGAGATTACCCATTGGAATGTAGAGCACATTGCTCTGGCTAATTTGGCGGATGTTTTCGTCTTGGCGCCGGCAACAGCAAACTTAATTGGCAAAGTAGCCAACGGTATTGCCGATGATATGCTAACGACAACCGTAATGGCAACACCCGCGCCGATAGTTGTTGTGCCGGCGATGAATACCCGAATGTATGAAAATCCTTTTATGCAAAGAAATTTACAAAAGTTGGCTAGTGCGGGCTATACTGTTATCGAACCGGAATCGGGGGATATGGCTTGCGGCACAAGCGGTAAGGGACGCTTCCCGGCCGTAGAGAAAATCGTTGCCACCATTGAAAGAGTGACATCGCAAGGTCTGTTACGCGGTAAAAAAGTCGTTGTCAGCGCCGGCGGGACACGCGAGGCCATTGACCCGGTACGATATCTCTCCAACCGTTCCAGCGGCAAAATGGGATATGCGGTAGCCGCTGCTGCAGCTTGGCAGGGGGCCGAAGTGGTTTTGGTCAGTGCGGCAACATCGCTGCCGGAAGTTCCCGGTGTACGCACTGTTTATGTCAATAGCGCACGGGAAATGAAGGACGCCATTGATGCCGAATTTGATACTGCCGATATTGTCGTCAAAGCGGCAGCTGTTGCAGATTATCGCCCAGCAAAAGTCGCATCTCAAAAAATCAAAAAACAAGACGACGATATGCAAATCAAGCTGGTACGCAATCCTGATATTTTATATGAACTGGGACAACGTAAAAAGCATCAAATTTTGGTCGGGTTTGCGGCGGAAACCCAAAATGTTTTGGAATATGCCAAAGGCAAATTGGCCAAGAAAAATTTGGATATGTTGGTGGCCAATAATGTGGCTGCTCCCGGCGCCGGCTTTCAGACGGAAACTAATATCGTAACGTTCGTCTATCCTGATGCCAGTCATGAATCTATGGATATCATGACGAAGGACCATGTGGCGGAAGAGATCATCAAACGGGCAGCGAAGTTGTCAAGTGCTTGCAAAAAATAGCATAATATCATAAAATAATAATTGTACTCATCCAGAGTGGTGGAGGGACTCGGCCCGAAGAAGCCACAGCAACCGGTTCAATTCGGTGCTACATCCGACAGGCAACTGGAAGATGAGGGAAATCCCTCATAGAGGGATTTTTTTATGCAAAAGGAGCGAATATTTTGGTAGAAAGAGAATTCTTTACTTCAGAATCGGTAACGGAAGGACATCCGGATAAAATTGCCGACCAAATTTCAGATAGTATTTTAGATGCGATTTTGACACAGGACCCGGACGGTCGCGTTGCCTGTGAAACAGTAGTCAGCACCGGTTTAGTGCATGTTGTCGGTGAAATCTCGACATCCTGCTCTATTGATATCAATAAAATTATTCGTGAGACGATTCGACGCATTGGTTATGATCGTGCGAAATACGGATTTGATGCAGATACTTGTGGAGTGTTGGTGTCGATTGATGAACAGTCGAAAGATATCGCAATTGGTGTAGACAGCTCGCTGGAAGCAAAAGAAAAAAGCGAAGATCATCTGGATGAAATCGGTGCCGGCGATCAAGGCCTGATGTTCGGCTATGCGGTTCGTGAAACTCCTGAATTGATGCCGCTGCCGATTTCGTTAGCACATCGTCTGGCACGACGCTTGGCGCAAGTTCGCAAAGATGGCATTTTACCGTATTTGCGTCCGGATGGCAAAACACAAGTAACAGTAGAATATATAAATGGCAAGCCGGTACACATTGATACAATTGTTATCTCAACACAGCATAGCCCCCAAGTAGAAACGGCGGAATTACGTAATGATATTGTTGCGCAAGTTATTGAGCCGATTTTGCCGAACGACTTATATGACAAGAAAACAAAGCTTTATATTAATCCTACCGGGCGCTTTGTCATTGGCGGACCGCAAGGAGATGCTGGTTTAACCGGTCGTAAAATTATTGTGGATACCTATGGCGGGATGGCTCGTCACGGCGGCGGTGCATTTTCCGGTAAAGATCCGACAAAAGTAGATCGCTCGGCGGCTTATGCAGCACGTCACGTAGCGAAAAATATTGTCGCGTCGGGGATTGCAGATCGATGTGAAATTCAGCTGGCATATGCGATCGGCGTAGCGCACCCGGTGTCAATTTTAGTCAACACCTTTGACACGGGTAAGATCCCTAATGAAAAAATCACGGACCTGATTCGTACCCATTTTGATTTACGACCGGCAGCAATAATCCGCGATCTTGACTTACAACGACCGATTTATGCACAGACCGCGGCCTACGGGCACTTCGGCAGAACAGATATTGATTTGCCGTGGGAGCGCACAGATAAAGCAGATGAATTGCGTAAAGATGCAGGATTATAAGAAGACGGTATATACCGTCTTCTTTTCACATAGGAGTGTTTATGACGGTAGCGGAAATTATCATTAATCGACCGACTAAGCATTTGCAAAAATGTTTTTCATACCACATTCCCACTCATTTGGAATATATTACTCCCGGTTGGCGAGTGATCGTTCCATGGGGAACCGGTCACGAAGAGGGGATTGTTTGGGAGATTCGACCGGAAACATCTGAAGATGCAGCGCTTGATCTAAAAAGTATTTTTGCGACAATAGGAGATACTGCCTGGTTTACATCGGAAATGCTGGCGCTTGCAGAATGGATTGCAAGTTACTATGTATGTCCATTGATCGAAGCATTACGTTTGTTTTTAGTGGATAAAAAAACAGTCAAAAGACAAACTCGCTATACTTTGACAGAATCAGGGCAAAAAAAAATAGCACCGGAGAATATTCCTGTAAAGCATCCAAAACTTCTGAAGAAATATTTCCCCAATATGCTGGAGGCGCTTGCCAATGGCTGGATTAAAGGCAAGCTAAAACAGCTAAGTGATTCGAGAGTCGCAAGTGAAATCGTTTGGGACGCAGCCATTGAGCCCACCCAATCACAACTTATGCGTACGCCTCGTCAGAAGGAGTTAGTTTTCTTTTTAACAGTGCATCCTGAGCAAACATCGGCAGAATTAAATGCGGCGGGATTTTCTGCCGCGTTACGTAAATCAGCGTTAAACAATGGTTATGTAAGCACTCATGAAAAGTGTCGCGATCATACTGGTGTCACAGACTATTTACCACCACTTACCTCGGCACAAGAGCAAGCGTTGGCAAACGTCACATCAGCGCTAAATGAAAAGCGGCACGAAACCTTTTTGTTACATGGAGTGACTGCCAGCGGTAAAACGGAAATATACTTACGCGCTGCCGCTACCGCCGTAGAGAAAGGCAAGAACGTATTGATTTTAACGCCAGAAATTTCGCTAACGGATCAATTGGTTTGTCGCTTTACGGCCCGCTTCGGAGCGGAAAAAATTTTTTGTCAGCATAGCGGTCTGACGGAGCGGGAACGTTTTGATAACTGGCGACACGTACATGCAGGACGTGGAAATATTGTGATCGGACCTCGTTCCGCCATATTTATGCCGGCAGAAGACATCGGCCTTATTGTTATCGATGAAGAATACGATGCCAGCTACAAACAAAGTGAGCAGACACGGTATCATGCCAGGCGTGTGGCGGAGTGGCGTGCACGTTGGCATCATTGTCCGCTCGTTTTAGGCGCGGCAACACCTTCGATGGAAAGTTATTATCGCGCTGAAAATGGTGAAATCACTACACTACTGCTCCCGGAACGTATCGGCGGTGTATCCTTACCGAAAATGCATATTGTCGATATGCGCAGCGAGCTGGAGGCGGGGAATCGTTCCATTCTTTCACGGGAATTGTATCAGACGATGCAAACGATGCTTTCGCAGGGACGTCAAATTATTTTGCTTTTAAACCGACGTGGCTATGCCACTCATGTTTCCTGTCGGACATGCGGTTATGTTTTAACCTGTCCTCATTGCGACTTGCCTTATACTTACCATTTACCAACCCATACTTTACAATGCCATCGTTGCGGCGGTGAAAGGGAGATGCCCACAAGCTGTCCGAATTGTGGCAGTAAAGCGATTAAATATTTCGGGCTCGGCACGCAACGCGCGCAAAAAGTGGTAGCGGAAGCATTTCCCCGGGCGAAAGTCCTGCGTTTGGATACGGATAATGCAGGGAATGCAAGACGGCGCGCAGAAATTTTAGATGCCTTTGCGCAGGGGAAAGCCGATATCTTGTTGGGAACGCAGCTGGTGGCGAAAGGCCATGATATTCCTAATGTCGGCTGTGTCGGAATTTTAAGCATTGATGCATTATTAAATCGCCCGCAATATAATGCGGCGGAACAGGTATTTCAATTGGTTGTGCAAGCAGCCGGACGTGCAGGACGTAAAGACGGTGATGGGCGCGTCATTGTGCAGACATACCATCCGGGGCATTATGCATTGCAGGCGGCCTGCACCAATGAATGGCAGAATTTTTATACCGAAGAACTTGAACTGCGCGAGTATTTGCATTACCCGCCGTATTTTGAACGCGCTAAAATCAGCGCTTTTGCGGAGCGCCAAGAAAAAGCGCAAAGTCATTTACAAGTTCTATTTGATGATCTTGTAAAAATCCTTGCAGAAAAAGGGGTAGAAGTGGAATATACGGATATTTATCCTGACTATCAGGCTAAATTGCGTGGCCGGTTTTATATGTCGTTTCAAATAGCAGCCAAAAGTCTTGACGTGGTTAGGGCGCATATGAAGCAAAGCGCTCTATGGCAAGTAAATGGTATAATAATAGATATGGAAATGAGTTAATATACAAAAGAGGTGACACGATTGGCAGTCCGTAAAATTGTATTGGCGGGCGCGCCCGTGCTGAAAACAAAGGCGCAACCTGTTACAAAAATGACAAAATCGATTAAAACTTTGCTGAAAGATATGAAAGATACGTTATATGATGCCAACGGCGTGGGCCTTGCAGCACCACAAGTCGGTGAATCCTTACGGATCTTTGTCATTGATGACGGCAACGGTTATGTGGAATATATTAATCCGGAAATTATTACTTTATCTGATGAAAAAGAAGAAATGACGGAAGGTTGCTTAAGTGTTCCCGGTTTTGTGGGAGTGGTCGAGCGCTCTACCGGCGTTACCGTACGATATGAAGATCGAAATGGGCGTACGCATGAGGTAAGCGCAACGGGGCTGTTGGCGCAGGCCATCCAACATGAAAATGACCATATTGACGGTACTCTTTACATCGAACGTGCGAAAAATCTATACAAAGAAAATGAAGGAACGATCGAATGAGAGTTGTCTTCATGGGGACGCCGCAATTTGCTGTACCCTGTCTGGAGTCGGTACTAACACATCCGAAAGCGGAAATTGTCGGCGTATATACACAACCGGATCGGGTCAATCGTCGCGGTAAAAAAATGAGTTTTTCACCAGTGAAAGAGTGTGCCCTTGCGCATGATTTGCCGTTGTATCAGCCGGCAACACTGCGCGATGACGCCGCGCAAAAAGAATTACAGGAGCTTGCACCGGAACTTTTGATCGTGGTGGCTTATGGTCAAATTCTCCCGGCGAAAGTTCTTGAAATTCCGCGTCTTGGTGCGATCAATGTTCATGCATCATTGTTGCCCAAATATCGCGGCGCTGCGCCGATACAGTACAGTTTGCTCAATGGCGATGAGACGACCGGTGTCACTATTATGCATTTGGATGAAGGCATGGATACCGGTGATATCATTTTACAACGCAGTATTGATATTCCTATTGATTGGGAGTTTAATCAATTATCTGCGCACTTGTCCACACTTGGTGCAGAAGCCTTGCAAGAGGTCTTGGCTGACGCGGCTACAGCGATTGGTAATACTACACAGCAAGCACACGACCGGGCCACATATACCGGGAAAATTGCTAAAGAATGGGGACGAATCCACTGGAGTAAAAATGCGCACACCATTCATAATTTAGTGCGTGCATTGCATACGAATCCGGGAACCTATACATTTTTCCGCGAAAAACGTTTGAAAATTCATCAGACCGTTCTGACAAAAGCGCATGCGACGCTTTTACCGGGCGAATTATTGGTGGACGGTACGGATATTTTTGTCGGTACGGGTGAGGGGAGCTTGCAGCTTTTGCAAGTGCAGCCGGAAAGCAAACGGAATATGCAGGCAGCTGAGTTTATTAACGGATACCAAATAAAATCAGGTGAAGTCCTTGGCGAACAAACAGATTGACGAAACGTTACAAAATCGTAATCTCTACCTGCGTTTGACCTTGTTGACGTGGGTGACATTAGGTGCGATCGCTTTTGCGATTGCGTATTTATTGGCGCCCGGATTAGCGTTGTTGCATCCTGTTTTACCGAATCTTGCATATGTTTTGGCGGCAGCGGGTGTGATCTTCAGCGGCGGACTGATCGCAAGCATCGGGGTGGCTTTAGAAACCCATCACGAATTGCCGCTGGGAATTTTACGTAGTGCCAGTAAAGCGGTATATATTTTTTTACCGTATTGTATTTTGTGGGGCAAAGTATTCCGTATTCCGAAAGAACATGTCGCCCAGTCGTTGGTAGACTTAATTAATACGTTGTCAGAGCGTTATTTGCCGAAACTCAAGCCGGAAGATATTATGCTGCTGACACCGCATTGCTTGCAAAATGATACTTGTCCGATTAAAGTAACGCGCGATGCATTTGCCTGTCGTGAATGCGGGCGTTGTCCGGTGGGGGGGCTGGTTCATCTTGCCAAAACATATGGAGTTCCCTTATATATCGCCACCGGAGGAACCTTTGCGCGCCTTTTAGTAAAAAAACATCGTCCTAAAGCGATTATTGCGATTGCTTGTGAGCGAGATCTGGTTTTGGGAATGAGGGATGTTTTTCCGATTTTAGTGTTCGGAGTTTTAAATAGTCGTCCCTATGGTCCCTGTTTCAATACCCAAGTGGATCTGCAAAAAGTAGATAAAGTATTAGCCCATTTGTTAGGAGAAAAAAAGTCTGTTGAAAACTGCTCGAGAAATAGCGCTCGTCGTCTTGCGTAAGGTGCTTGTGGAAGAGGCTTATGCAAATATTGCTTTGCAACAAATATTTGCCACATGGACTGCGGAAGATCGCGACCGCCGATTTGCCACCGAAATCATTTACGGTGTAATTCGTAAGAAAAATTATTTGGAGTGGATATTAGGCCGTTTAAGTCGCCAGCCGTTGGCAAAATTGGATGCGGATGTACGGCTCATTTTGTTGTGCGCATTATATCAAATTATTTTTCTAAACAGTGTACCTGCGCGCGCGGCCATTAACGAAGCCGTCGAACTGACGAAAGAAGTATCACATCGTGGCAGTGCGGGTTTTGTAAACGGTTGCTTACGCAGCTATTTACGTAAACGGGAAGAGTTTAAAATTCCCCAACGGACAAATGATCCCATTACCTATTTAAGTCTTACATATTGTCAGCCGAAGTGGTTTGCTCAATGGGCTGTTCGTACATGGGGTATGGAGCGCACGGAAGAGCTGTTTGCTTATTTTACGCAGCCGGCACCACTCACTGTGCGTGTGAATACGCTTATGCAAACTCGGGACGAGGTAATACGAAACTTAACATCTCGCGGTGTAGATGTAGTAAAGCTTGCCGTTCCTGAAGGCCTTTCCATTAGCAGGGGAGGAATTGCCGCCATTCGTGAGGAGCTGCAAAGCGGAATTTTATATGTCCAGGATGAAGCGGCTATGTGGGTGGCACATGCGGTTTCTCCACAACCGGGTGAAACCATATTGGATTTATGTGCAGCGCCCGGCGGTAAAACCACTCACTTAGCACAAATCATGGAAAATCAAGGAGAAATTATTGCCTGTGATTTATATTCTCACAAACAACAGCTGATTCGGGATAATTGTAAGCGGTTGAGCGTAACTATCGTTTCTGCAGTGGTGCAGGACGCCACTAAAGAAAATCCGGATTGGCAAAAAAGGTTTGATAAAGTACTCGTTGATGCTCCTTGTTCAGGATTGGGAGTTATCGGCCGTCGCCCGGATCTTAAATGGCGGCGTACGTCAAAGGAATTAAAAGACTTTCCGCTCTTGCAGCAGGCAATCGTAGAACGTGCCGTTACGTATTTAAAACCGGGCGGTCGCTTAGTGTACAGTACCTGCACACTGAATCCGGAAGAGAACGAAGGTGTGAGAGAAAGCATTTCACAAACACATCCTAAATTGCAACCGTGTACGATTTCGCTTGCGAATACGATCGATACTGATGAGTATAGATTTTGGCCGCCGGAATCGAAAACAGACGGTTTTTATATTTGCGCTTGGGAACATAAAATATGAAGCAAAATATTTGGGGTAAAACCCTTCCAGAATTACGGGCTTTAATGAAAGAACTTGGCGCTCCCGGATACCGCGGTCAACAGTTGTTCGATTACATGTATAAACGGGGGGTTTTGCATTTTGACGAAATGGCGCAATTGCCGAAAGAATTGCGCAACAAACTGATAGAATCGCGCATCATTGATTTTCCGACAATTGTGCGTGAACAACGGAGCAGCGACCGGAAAACCGCTAAACTTTTGCTGCGTTATAGTGATGATTCACTGATTGAAACCGTATTAATGAACCAGCCGTACGGTTATTCCGTATGTATTTCCACGCAGGTAGGGTGCGCGGTCGGCTGTACATTCTGTGCTTCCGGTTTAACCGGCTTGCAACGGAACTTAACGGCCGCAGAGATGTTGGCACAAATTTATTTGTGGCAGTTTCTCTATGATATCAAAATCCATTCTTTCGTGTTGATGGGATCCGGCGAACCTTTGCAAAATTATGACAATGTGCTTTCTTTTATGAAAATGTGCCATGGTTTTGAAGGATTAGCGATAAGTTATCGAAATATGACTTTATCGACATCGGGTATTACACCTAAAATTTATGATTTGGCTAAAGAAAAAATACCGATTACATTAGCGCTTTCGCTACATGCATCGAACGATACAATCCGCAATCAAATCATGCCGATCAGTAAATGGTATCCCTTGCCGGAACTATTGGAGTCGTTACAATTTTATACCCAAACTACCCGCCGGCGCGTAACTTGTGAATATATCCTTTTGGCAGGAGTCAATGATCAGCCGGAACATGCCGCCGAGTTGGCGCAAATGATCCGTCCGTTGCGCGCCCATGTAAATTTGATTCCATTAAATGAGAGCTCGGGTATTCCTTACCGAAGACCGGAAATGAAACATTCACAGGAATTTTGTGAACAGTTGCAAAAGCAGGGAATAGCAGCTACCATCCGTAAAGAAATGGGTACTGAAATTCAAGCTGCCTGCGGTCAACTTAAAATGAAATTTGTTAGAGATAACGCCTAGTTTGACGCTGTATTTGATAGATGATACGATATTCATATATTGATTAAATTTACTATAAGGTGGTTTCATGAAAAGTTTTGGTATCACCAAACGAGGTCTTGTGCGTCCTACTAATGAGGATGCTTTCCGTATCGTTGCTCCATCACTTTTTATTGTGGCGGACGGAATGGGAGGACATGTTGCCGGTGAGATCGCAAGTCACATAGCCATCGAACGCGTCGCAGACTATGTGCGCGGTGAACGTTCAGAGCTTTGGAACGAGGTCACACTAAAAGATGCGGTTAATCAAGCAAATATAGCTATTCGCGAACGTGTTAACAGTGAGCCGAATCTAAACGGTATGGGAACAACGCTTTTAGTCGCGCGCGCCGAAGAGGATCTATTCTTTTGGGCGCATGTCGGCGATAGTCGAATTTATCGTTACTATCGTGGTCAATTAACCCAGATTACAGTGGATCACTCCTTGGTTACCGAAATGGTTCACAAAGGTACTTTAACGGAGGAGCAGGCTAAAACTCATCCTTCGCGAAATGTAATTACCCGCTCCGTCGGTACAACAGATACGCTGAAAGTAGATACGGGGCGGTTAACGTTGCAATCGGAAGAGATGATTGTGATGTGCACCGACGGTGTTTATAATATGGTTTCGGACGCAAAATTACGTGATCTTTTAATTACGAATGAAAATGCGCCGGAAGCGTGCGCTCGATCGATTATGCGTGAAGTATATCTCGGCGGGGCCAAAGATAACGCGACCGTGGTCGTAATCAGTAATACGTAAGAGAAAGTGATGGTGCAAAGTATATGGTTGGACGGCTTTTAGACAATCGTTACCAGCTGACCGAAAAAATTGGCAGCGGCGGCATGGCTGATGTCTATCGTGCCCAAGATGTGTTACTGGATCGTGTCGTTGCCGTAAAGATATTGCATAGCAATTTTGCGACTGACAACGATTTTGTCGTAAGATTCCGAAGAGAAGCACAAGCGGCCGCAAAATTGTCCCACCCCAATATCGTTAATATCTACGATGTCGGCAAGGACAATGAAGTGTATTATATCGTCATGGAATACGTCGGCGGCGAAACGTTAAAAGATTATATTGCGCGTCAGGGACGTCTTTCCAATGAAGCTGCCGTTCGAATCGCGATAGAAATTGCAGAAGCATTGGAACATGCACATGCTAACGGTCTCATTCATTGCGATATTAAACCGCATAATATTTTGGTTACCAAAACCGGCAGGATCAAGGTAGCTGATTTCGGAATTGCCCGTGCAATCAATACCGTTACGATTGCCAATAAGCAATCCGTACTTGGTTCTGTACATTATTTTTCGCCGGAACAGGCCAGCGGTGATCCGCTGACGCCACAAACGGATATGTACTCTTTAGGAATCGTGCTGTATGAGATGCTTACCGGGCACCTTCCTTTTGAGGGGGAAACGGCGGTCAGCATTGCTTTGAAACATATGCAGGAAGATATTCCTAAACCGGCAAAATACAATCCGACTATTTCGCCAATGTTGGAAGATTGTGTCATGAAGGCGCTACAAAAAGATCCGCATAAAAGGTTCAGTGACATTTCGGAAATGATCGCAGAATTGCGTTTAGCGCAAGGTTTAGTAACGCCCAAAAATGCAAAAACCGGTCGACATGATTTCTCCACGGGACAATTTCCACGCACCCGTCCGATCCCCAAAACGGATTTGGAACCGAAAGAAAGTGTATTAACACCAATTTTATCGTGGCCGGTACGATGGATTGTCTTGGGCATTGCCGGATTATTCTTATTGGCATCGGGGATTGCCTTTTGGATGTTTGGCGATTTTTGGAGCCCGGATTCAATGACATTGCCCAATGTGGTCGGCCAGCAGGTAGAAGTAGCTCAAAAAACGTTAACAAGCAAAAATTTAAATGTTCGTATCAGCGAAATTGCGAGTGAAGATGTGCCCATCGGTCAAGTTATTTCGCAAACGCCGAGCGCAGGAATGGAAGTAAAAACGCATCGTATTATTCATCTGACTATCAGTAAAGGCGGGAGCAATATTTTGATTCCCGACTTGACAGGTCTTACGATTGAACAGGCAACTGCCAAACTGAACAGCATCCACTTGAGGCTTGGAAAAATTGAAGAGAGAGAAGACAGCAGTCGCCCCTTAGATACCATTATCGGACAGTCGCCGCTGGCGCCGAATAAAGTGGAAGCGGACACCAGTGTCAATGTGGTTGTCAACAAAAAAGATATGGTTAGCCGTGTTGCGACTCCAGGCGTTGTCGGTAAAACATGGAAGGAAACAAAACAAATCTTGAAACAGGCGGATTTGACCGTGGGTTCTTTGACGCGTGACGGTAAAGACGTAACTCCCGCCGACGGAGATTTGGTAACTGCACAGAATCCATCTGCAGGACAAGCTATTGTACGCGGCTCAAGCGTTGATTTGACATTTGACAAACTGGAAGAAAAAAAGGCGAATGTCGGTATTCGGGTGCCTAACGATGGAAAATCTCATCATGTTGAAATTATTGTCACCGATGATACGGGTAGACATACCGTATTTTCCGCTAATGAAAAAGCCGGAACTACTATTAACCAGCGAGTTACAGGCAGCGGACAGGTACGAATTCAAGTGTTGATAGATAACGCTATCGTGCAAGATCAAGAGCTCTAATGGAACAAAACGGAATTGTGATACGCAATCAGAACGGCTATTTTACCGTTTCTAATTCTCTCGGACATGAATACACTTGCAAAAGCCGAGGGCGATTGAAGCTGGAGTCTTCCGGCATTTTGGTGGGTGACTATGTAAAAATTGATGTACTTACGGAAACAACCGGCATGATTGTTGCCGTACATCCACGCAAGACTACGTTACAGCGTCCGCATGTTGCCAATGTTACCCATTTGATTGCCGTGATGGCGGTGACACAGCCTGAGCCGAATTTGTTTCTACTTGACCGCATTTTAATGATGGCGGAAAAGCAGGGTTTAGATCCTCTAATTTGTTGGACAAAAGTGGATTTGGATCACGTAAAAGCAAAGCGGCTGGCAGCGGACTATGCCAATGTTCCCTACATTACTGTACAATCCGGTTATGATCAGCCGGTACGCGAGCCGTTGCTGGCGATTCTGCAAGGTCACATCAGCGTCTGCTGCGGTCCGTCGGGTGTGGGAAAGTCTACTTTAATCAATCATTTGGCGCAAACAGATGTCTTGCGCACGCAAAGTGTCAGCTCAAAAATAGGCCGTGGGCGCAATACAACACGTCATGCCAAGTTACTGCGACTCGCACCGGATACGTTTATTATGGATACGCCAGGGTTTGCGTCGCTCTCCTACTTACCGCATGAAGTGACTGATATTGCTGCGCGTTTTCGCGATTTTGTGCCCTACTTAGGTCAATGCCGATTTGATGATTGCCGTCATTTAAAAGAACCGCACTGTGCTGTCAAAGAGGCGGTAGAAAACGGCGCTATTTTACAAAGTCGCTATGACTCCTACAAAGCCTTGACAGAAGAGTGGCTGGAAAAAGAGAGAGGCAGATATCGATGATAAAAATTGCACCATCCTTACTTTCTGCAGACTTTTCTTGCTTGCAGGAAGAGTTGGAAATGCTAACGCAAGCGGGCGCCGATATTGTCCATTTAGATATTATGGACGGCCATTTCGTTCCGAATTTGACGTTTGGTCCGCCGGTAGTCAAAGCATTACGACCTCACAGCGACTTGACGTTTGATGCCCATTTAATGGTTAAACAGCCGAGTGATTATATTGAACCGCTACATGATGCCGGTTGTAATATGGTATCCTTTCATTATGAAGCAGAGCCGCATGCGGATCGCGTAGTACAGCTGATTAAAAAATACGACATGCAGGCCGGCATGGTATTAAATCCGGCTACTCCTATAGAAGTATTGCAAGATATTTTGCCGACGCTCGATTTTGTATTGTTGATGAGCGTCAATCCGGGATTTGGCGGTCAAAAATTTATTCCGTATGTAACTGCTAAAGTAAAACGTTTAGCCAAATTAATTGAACGCACGAAGAGTTCCGCGGCGATTGAAATCGACGGCGGTGTGGGGCCACAAAATGCGGCTTCGTTGATCGCGGCGGGAGCGAATATTTTAGTCGCCGGTTCCGCTGTATTTAACAGTGCGGATCGTGCCGAGATGATTCGTACATTACGGAATTCGCAATAACTTAATATGTCGTGTCTTTGAGGCAAGGTGAGGGTCAATTGACTCAATTCCTGACCGGCGGTAAAGTCCGCAAGCGCAAGCTGATTCGATGAAATTTCGAAACCGACAGTATAGTCTGGCTGGGAAAGGACAAAAAAGGACACTTTTGCGTTGTCCTTTTTTCTTTATGGAGGCATATTATGCAAGCTGATCTATGGAAAGAAGATATTTTGTACATGGAGCGAGCGCTGCAACTCGCACAACTCGGGACAATAGCCGTACGGCCTAATCCGTTTGTCGGGGCTGTGGTTGTTAAAAACCATACGATTGTCGGGGAAGGATGGCATCAAAAAGCAGGCGGTCCACACGCAGAAATCCGGGCATTGCAAGATGCAGGAGAAGCAGCGCGAGATGCTACTTTATATGTAACACTTGAACCGTGCTCACATTACGGAAAAACACCTCCATGTACTAAAGCGATCATAACGGCAGGTATCAAGCGTGTGGTCTGCGCATGTTGTGATCCGTTTGCAAAAGTCAATGGAAATGGCATCAAGATATTAGAAGAGGCCGGCATAGAAGTAGTGTGCGGCGTTTGTGAAGCAAAAGCACGCAAAATTAACCGCGGCTTTTTTCGTAGTATTGAACAAAAGCGACCACAAGTGATAGCCAAAATGGCGGCGACGCTGGATGGCAAAACGGCCACAGTCACAGGAGAATCCCAATGGATTACCGGCAAAGAAGCGCGTCATGATGTGCAACGTTTGCGTTCTCTTAGCGATGCCATCACGGTAGGTATTAATACCGTACTTGCGGATGATCCGCAGCTTACGGTGCGAGATTTTCCATGCCCTGTACAGCCGTGGCGTGTGATTTGGGACAAAACGGCACAATTACCGCTCACCGCTACGATGGTTACACAGTCGCCAGAACGAACGATTTTATTTTGCACACAGGAGGCCTCCCCAGATCGACTTGAGCCACTACGTCAACAGGGAGTCAATGTGGAATTATTACCATGTAATGCCGAAGGCGAGCCGGATATCCGAGCGGGCGTCACATTACTCCTGGAAAAATACGAGATTCAAACCGTTTTATTAGAAGGCGGCGCCACACTTATCGATGCGTTTTTACGAGCTGCACTTTTGGATGAAATTTATCTGTATATAGCGCCACTTATGTTCGGTGGAGCGATGGCTAAAGGGATTAGTGCCGGAGCCGGAATTGAGGCGTTGCAAAATGCGCCGCGATATACCTTAATAGATACCAAAATGTTCGCTGATGATATTCGCCTGCATTATGAAGTAAAGGAGTTCGGATGTTTACAGGTTTGATTGAACAAGTTGGCACGATACGGCGGCTGGAACGAAACGGTACAAGCTACTTGCTGACCATTGCGCATCTGCCGTGGGATGAGCCGCTTAAAGCAGGGGATAGCGTCGCTGTTAACGGCATTTGTCTGACGACAGTCGATGTGCAAGCACAGGCATTTAGTGCGACTGCCATGCCGGAGACAGTACAACATAGCGCGATGGCCAAGTGGCAATTGGGGATGCATGTTAATTTAGAGCGGGCATTATCGGTAAACGGACGTTTACACGGTCACTTTGTTTCCGGGCATATTGACGGTATCGGCAAAGTCAGCCAAATTCGAAGGGATGAAATAGCGCACCGCATACGGGTTCAAGTGGAACCTGCACTCTTACGCTATATTATTCCCAAAGGTTCGATTGCGCTTGACGGTATGAGTTTGACCATAACAGAAACCGGGGAAAATTACTTTGAAGTCTCTATTATTCCGCATACCTGGCAACAAACAAATACCCGAGAATATCAAAATGGGAGTATCGTAAATATTGAGACGGATGTACTTGGAAAGTACATTGATCATCTGTTGGGAAGTCAAAAAAATATCGATGAAAACCTGCAAAAAATTTTAATGCAAAATGGTTTTCTGGATTGAGGAGAGTAAGGTAAATGGATTCAATTCAACAGGCCTTAAATGATTTAAAAAGCGGTAAAATGATTATAGTGGTAGATGACGAGAAGCGGGAAAATGAAGGCGATCTGGTAATGGCTGCTCAATTTGCTACTACTGAGGCCATTAATTTTATGACGAAGGCCGCTCGAGGCATTATTTGCGTACCGATGAAAAGTAAAGATCTGGAGCGTTTAGCGATTCCTCAAATGGTTGAGGAAAATACGGACAACCATCAAACGGCTTTTACAGTTTCCGTTGATCATATTCATACCGGTACCGGCGTTTCACCGCATGATCGCGCGCTCACTATTAAAGAACTTTTAAATCCTGCGGCCAAAGGCAGCGATTTTCGCCGTCCGGGGCATGTGTTTCCGCTTCGTGTTCGGGAAGGCGGTGTGTTCGTACGTTCGGGGCACACGGAAGCTTCTATTGACTTGATGGAACTCGCTGACTTATATCCCGCCAGCGTGATTTGTGAAATCACGGCAGACAATGGAACGATGATGCGTCGCCCGGAACTGCAGGAATTTGCTAAAACGCATGGACTCACCATGATCAGCGTGGCGCAAATATATGAATACCGCAAGCAATCCGAGAAATTGGTACGTCGGGTAGCTACTGCAAAATTACCGACGGCATACGGTGAATTTACCATTTATGTCTATGAAAACACATTGGATTCGTTTAACCACCTGGCCATCGTGAAAGACGATATTAACGGCAAAGAGGATGTATTAACAAGAATTCATTCGGAGTGTTTGACCGGAGACGTATTCGGTTCGTGCCGCTGTGATTGCGGAGAGCAACTGCATGCGGCATTGCGTCAAATTGAGGCCGCAGGCGCTGGTGTCGTTATCTACATGCGTCAAGAGGGAAGGGGCATCGGTCTCACCAATAAGATTCGTGCGTATAAATTGCAGGAGGAAGGCTTTGACACGGTGGAAGCTAACGAACAGCTGGGGTTTCCTGCCGATTTGCGCGAATATTCACTCAGCGCCCGAATTTTAGAGGATCTCGGTGTGAAAAGCATTCGGTTGTTGACCAATAATCCCGCAAAAATTGATGATTTAGAAAAAAACGGGGTTACCGTTATTGCACGAGAATCAATTGTTATTCCGCCCAATGATTTTGATCGCGAATATTTAAAAACCAAAGAAGATAAAATGGGGCACATTTTTTAACGAGGTGACATATGAAAACATACAACGGAAACTTGGTTGCTGACGATTTAAAAATGGCGATTGTTGTCGGTCGTTTTAATGATTTTATTACGAACCGTCTATTAAGCGGAGCATTGGATGCACTGAAACGTCACGGTATGAAAGAAGAAAACATTACAGTTGCGTACTGTCCTGGGGCGTTTGAATTACCGCTTGTAGCGAAAAAATTTGTTGCTAAAGAGGACGTGGATGCGGTTATTTGCCTAGGAGCTGTGTTGCGGGGAGCTACGTCGCATTACGATCTGGTGTGCAATGAAGCGGCAAAAGGTATCGCCGCCACTTCGCTTGCTTCGGGAAAACCGATCCTTTTCGGATTGGTGACGGCTGATACTTTAGAACAAGCGATTGAGCGGGCCGGAACAAAAAGCGGAAACAAAGGCTTTGACGCCGCTATGTCGGCCGTGGAAATGTGCAATTTATTGAAGGAGATATGACATGTGGAAAGATAGTATTAAACATTATCTAGCCCATGAAGGTTTAAAAATCTCGGTGGCGTATACGACCTCTGCTGTCGCGCGCGCACGAGCATTGCATGATCTTTCTCCTGTAGCTGCGGCTGCATTAGGACGCGCGATGACGGGTGCATTGCTGCTCGCAACTGATTTTAAAAACCAGGAAGGCGTAAGTATTCGTTTCGACGGCGACGGACCGCTGGGCAAAGTATTTGTCGATGCCTATGAGACTAACCGTGTTCGCGGCTACGTGGAGAACGGACAGGTCGATTTGCCGCTTAACGAGCACGGAAAATTAGATGTCGGGCAAGCTGTCGGTCAGGGTATGCTGTATGTCACAAGATACTCTCTCTTGAGGCAGCCTTATCAAAGCGCTATTGAAATTCACTCGGGTGAAATCGCGGAAGACCTGGCTTATTATCTAACACTTTCGGAACAGATCCCTTCGGCGGTAAGTCTCGGCGTGATGGTGAGCCGCGATGTACAGGTATTAGCTGCTGGAGGCATTTTGGTAGAGGCAATGCCGGATCGTGATGAGGAAGCATTGCAGCAAATAGAAGCCAATTTGGTAAAGCTGGGACCGATTACCAATGCGATGCGTACGCATACGGAAGAAGAGATTATCGAAACTCTTTCCCATGGTTTACATGTAGATTTACTGGCAGAAAAACCAGTGCTTTGGGAATGTACCTGTTCGTCCGAAAAATTTCTTACAGCGTTAAAGACGATTCCTAAAGAAGATCAGGAAGCTTTACTGCAGAAAGATAAAACGGAATTGGTCTGTCACTACTGCGAACAAAAATATGTTTTTACCAAAGATGAATTGGCAGCCGTCTTTGCTGAAAAGGAGGAGTCTAATGCGTAAACTGGCTATTATCGGAGGGACGGGAGTATATGACCCGGCGTTACTCAGTAATACGAAAACCACGTCAATTGAGACACCTTATGGGCAAGCCGTTTATACATCCGGTATTTTTATGGATAAAGAAATTATTTTCATGACCCGTCATGGTGCCAATCACACGATTCCGCCGCATAAAATTAATTATCGTGCCAATATTTATGCTTTGAAAATGCTTGATGTTGTTGCCATTGTAGCGACTACCGCCGTCGGTTCACTCAATCCGCACATGAAGCCGGGTGAAATGGTACTGGTCGATCAATTACTCGATTTTACCAAATCGCGTGAGCACACCTTTTATGACGGCTCTCCTTTGCCGGTAGCGCATGTGGATTTGACGGAACCTTACTGCGGCACATTACGTAAAATGATTGCAGAAGCCGCCAAGAAAGAAAAGTTGCCATTACACGAAAAAGGGACCTATGTATGTACAGAAGGTCCGCGTTTTGAAACCGCCGGCGAAATTAAAATGTATGCGCAGCTCGGAGGTGATGTCGTCGGTATGACCAATGCTCCCGAATGCCCATTAGCGCGGGAAGCGGAAATCGCATATACCACCGTATCGCTCGTTACCAACTTTGCCGCCGGTATTTCTCCACAGAATCTTACACATAGTGAAGTGGTAGAAGCTATGGCAAAAAATAGCGAGCAATTGAAAAAACTCCTACGATCCGTAATGACGACATTTGACCCTGCATTTGATAGTCCGGCATTGCATGCCATGGAAGAATACGGTGGCTTTAAAGCAGAGCAAGGAACTAAGTTATGAGACACTTATATTGGGAAAATGGCGCGCTCATCTTACTTGATCAGCGACGTTTACCCACTGAAGAAGTATATATAACATGCAGAAAAACAGCCGATGTCACTCATGCGATAGCTACCTTGGCTGTGCGTGGAGCGCCGGCTATAGGTGTCGCCGCGGCGTATGCCTGCGTCTTGGCATTTGCCGAGCACGCAACGACAGGAAAAAACATCCCGCAGCAATCTGTCTTTAACGCCGCCACCGAAACTTTACGGGAAGCTCGACCGACGGCGGTCAATTTAGCATGGGCCGTGGACTTGCAGCGTGAGATGTACGCTGCATTGCTTGCACAAAATGCGTCATATGACACAGCTTACCAAGCATTACTTTTGCAAGCGCAAAAAGTGGATAGCGATGACCTTGCACAAAATAAAGAGATGGCTAAGCACGGTGCTGCACTTTTTGATCGACCTGTAACGATTCTTACTCACTGTAATGCAGGGGCACTTGCTACAGCAGGTATCGGAACTGCGTTGGGAGTTATCCGTGAATTGCATCTCCAAAAAAAATTAATCACGGTCTATATGGATGAAACACGCCCGCTGCTTCAGGGAGCTCGTCTGACGGCGTATGAATTAACGAAAGATAACATTCCCTGCACATTAATTTGTGACAATATGGCCGGAAGCGCTATTTTAAACAAAAAAATAGATGCCATAATAGTTGGTGCGGATCGCATTACTACTCATGGCGATGTTGCCAATAAAATAGGTACTTACGGTTTGGCTGTACTGGCGTATCATCATAATATTCCATTTTACGTAGCAGCACCGAGCTCGACATTTGACTTTACGCTCAAGGACGGTTCACAGATTCCCATTGAAGAGCGTGCTGCCGAAGAGGTGCGTCAATTTCAAGGAGTTTGCAGTGCGCCAAAAGATGTTGCCGTTTGGAATCCCGCGTTTGATGTAACTCCCGCTGAATTGGTGACGGGAATCATTACAGAAAAAGGTGTGTTAACCTCACCATATGATCAGGCAATCACCAAATTAAAAGAGAAGGTGAAGCAATGAATTCTATCATTCGAGATTTATCTCTGGCCGCGGAAGGCGAAAAAAGAATTGATTGGGTACAAAGATATATGCCGGTACTACAGGAAATTTGGCGAGATTTAACAAAGCGGCAAGCATTTGCAGGTAAAACCATAGTTATGTCGATTCACTTGGAGGCAAAAACGGCATTTTTGGCGACGGTTTTACAGGAAGCCGGAGCCAAGGTCATTGTCACCGGCAGCAATCCGCTTTCTACGCAGGATCCGATTGCCGCCGCTTTGGTAAAACGAGGTCTTACCGTATATGCTACGCACGGTTGTACCGATGAAGAATATACACAATACTTAAACCACGCCTTGGACCACAAGCCGCATCTGATTTTAGATGACGGCGGTGATGTGACGGCGCTTGTTCTGGATAGTCGTAAAGATGCGCAAGAGCGCCTCTTGGGAGGTTCCGAAGAAACGACTACCGGCGTACAACGTTTGCGCGTATGGGATAAGGAAAAGAAACTGCAATTTCCAATGGTTGCTGTCAATGATTCACTGTGCAAATATCTTTTTGATAATCGCTACGGTACCGGGCAATCCGCTTGGGACGGTATTATTCGGACAACCAATCTGACAATTGCCGGACGCAATGTGGTAGTTGCGGGGTATGGTTGGTGCGGTAAAGGCGTTGCCATGCGCGCCAAAGGATTAGGAGCACATGTTTATATCACGGAAATTGATCCTATCAAAGCGATCGAAGCGGTATTTGACGGTTTTACGGTGTTACCGATGGAAAAAGCGGCCCGGCTCGGTGATATTTTCATCACGGTAACGGGTTGTAAGGATGTCATCACTAAAGCCCATTATCCGTTAATGAAAGATGGGGCCATTCTATGTAATGCAGGCCACTTTGACGTGGAAGTAAATGTTCGAGAACTCAGTGAAATTGCCGACAAAGAATTTGAGGCCCGACAAAATATTAAAGGCTATACATTAGCCAATGGAAATACTCTCTTCGTTTTGGCCGAGGGAAGACTGGTCAATTTGGCGGCGGGGGATGGACATCCCGCTGAAATCATGGACTTGTCCTTCGCGTTGCAAGCGTTGGCGTTGGATTATGTACAGACAAATGCGGAATGGCTTTCGCCGAAAGTATATGTCATGCCTAAAGTGATTGATGAAAAGGTCGCACGAATTAAATTAGAGGCAATGAATTATGCTATTGATACATTGACATCCGAACAATATGCTTACTTATATGAGGAAGGAAGTGCCGAATGAACACATTAATTCAACATGTGGACCTTTGGACACCACAGGAAATAATAATTGACGTTGATATTTTGGTAAGCGACCAACGAATTCAAAAAATTGGAAAAAACCTTGAATGCGAAGATGTTGACAATAAAATAGATGGCAAGAGAATGCTGGCCATGCCGGGCTTAATTAACAGTCATACCCATGTTGCAATGACATTATTTCGCAGCTATGCCGATGATGTCGCCTTAATGGATTGGCTCGAAAACCATATTTGGCCGGCGGAAGCAAAATTGAATGATGAAGTTGTTTACTGGGGTTCACAGTTGGCTTTTGCGGAAATGATTCGGGGCGGTACCACCGCGTTTTGTGATATGTATATGCACATGCCTCAGGTGGCTAAAGCGGCTGTTGATGTCGGTATGCGCGGTAATATTGCGCGTGGCTTGGCGGGTACTTCTCCCAATGGAGAGGAAGCGCTGCAGGAAAACGTAGCACTTTTTCATGAATGGCATCAAGCAGAAAACGGCTTAATTCGTGTAATGCTTGGACCGCATGCGCCATATACCTGTCCGGCAAAATATTTAGAAAAAGTCATTGATGCCGCCGGTAAAGACAATATCGAAATCCATATTCACTTATCCGAAACGCAAGGGGAGGTCGAAACCTGCCGAGAAAAACACGGGCTCAGTCCGATTGCTTATATGGAAAAACTCGGTCTGTTTACTCAACCGACCTTAGCCGCACATTGCGTACATGTAGACGCTGACGATATTGCTATTATAGCGGAGCATAATGTAAGGGTTGCACATAATCCGCGCAGTAATTTAAAACTGGCTTCAGGCGTGGCACCGGTTCCTCAGATGCTTGCTGCGAATGTAACCGTCGGTTTGGCTACCGACGGTGCATCGAGCAATAATAAGCTTGATATGTGGGAGGAAATGCAGACAGCCGCATTAATTCATAAAGGCGTATCCTATGATCCTACCGCTATTCCGGCACAAACCGCGGTGGAATTGGCTACATCAGGAGGAGCCCATGCACTTGGTTATAGCGATCTCGGCGAATTGAAAGAAGGCAATTTAGCTGATATCATCTTAATTGACCGCAACGGTTTCCATTGGCAACCGCAGTATAATGTTACGTCATTACTTGCCTATGCGGCACAATCGTCGGATGTGGATACCGTCATGATCAACGGCAAGCTTGTTATGCAGCATCGCCAACTGCTTACCATTGATGAAGAGCGTTTGCGCAGTGAAATTACAAAAGCACAAGAGTACTTTAGCAACTTGTCATAAGCAATAAAATATGATAGCCTATAATAAATAACGATAATGTTAAATTATCGTTATTTATTATAGGCCTTTTTAGGTGGTGCATTATGGCGAAACACTTCTATTTACGGGATAATCAACGCATTCAGAACAATTCTTTGCTTTCTTCCGGAAGTAAGGAGTTATTTACGTTGGAAAAGTCGCACTCGACAATTGATGCCTATGAATCAGATTGGTCGGACTTCTGTGATTGGTGCAATTATCGCGGCATTTACTTTTTTCCTGCGACTCCTGAGACGATTGTCAATTATATACATGATTTATCCGCTTATGCGAAAGCGAACACCATCGCCCGCCGCGTAAGCGCGCTATCGGAAAATTTTACAGCCGGCGGTTTGATTAAAGATAATCCCTGCCTATCTCCGTTAGTAAAGGCCGCGATGAAAGGTATTCGCCGTAAAATCGGTACGTATCAGCAAGGTAAATCACCGCTTTTAAAAGAAGATTTGGAAGCTATCGTGCAAATGATGGATATTAAAGATCTTACCCAACATTTAGATAAAACAGTTCTTGTAATCGGTTTTATGGGAGCATTTCGCAGAAGCGAATTAAGTTCTATACGGTATGAAGATGTTCATTTTGTACGGCAAGGTATTGAAATCTTTATTCCCCGCTCCAAAGCCGACCAGGAAGGTGAAGGTAATATTGTTGCCTTACCGAATTTAACGCAAAAAGAATTATGTCCGGTCACGACCTTAAAAAGCTGGCTATCTCGAACCAAAATCACCTCCGGGCCGGTTTTTCGCTCGCCGACTAAAACGGGGAAATTACGTAAAAATGCGCTTTCTGACCAGATGGTCAATCGCATCGTCAAGCGTTGGGCGGAAAAAATCGGTTTGGATCCGGCGGATTATGGAGCGCACAGCTTACGCCACGGCTTCGCTACATCGGCCGCATTGGCCGGCATTGAGGAGCGGCGTATTATGCAACAGACGCGACATCATTCCGTTGAAATGGTACGACATTATATTAATGAAGCGGATCGGTTTGAGCATAACCCGTTGCGCGATATGTTCAGTGCAAAATAAAAAACAGTGCTAAGCACTGTTTTTTATTTTGCTGCAATGTTTATTTCGTCATTAATGGAAGAGGTTTCTACCGGAATATGAATAATCATACCCGGACGCAATGTACCGGCATCAACTAAATGATTATAGCTTTGAATTTCATACACGACTTCACGAATATCTTTATGCGCCGGTGCATATTGGGAAGCAATCTTCCATAATGTATCACCGGTCTGAATGCGAATCGGTTGATAATATACTTGTGAAGCAGGTTTACTGCTCATAAAGTACATCCAACCTGCGACGACAAGAATTATTAAAATGCCTAATTCCATAAAAATATTGCCCATTGTTTTTGTCATAATATTCACATCCTCAAAAGCGAACATTTGTTCTTTTGTTAAATTCATCATACTACCGAACAAATGTTCTGTCAAGTATAATTCGAACATTTGTTTCCTATCTGAGAAAATTTTGTTATAATGCAAGAAAGGATGTGATTCTATGACAAACAACCAACGTCCGCAGTTAACGACACGTCAAAAGGATGTGCTGGAATATATCCGTGATTTTACTTATCGTAACGGTTATGTCCCTTCCGTTCGTGACATTGCACGAGCGATTGGTGTGAAGTCTCCTTCTACCGTACAGGGATATCTCGATGGTTTGGAAAAAGCCGGTTATATTCGCCGTGAGCCTTCGCAAAATCGTTCCATTGTGTTGATTGAGGAAGATGAATGGCGCCAAAAAGAATTGACACCAATTCCCTTGATAGGCAATGTTCATGCCGGTCTACCTGCTACTGCGGAGCAAAATGTAGAAGATGTCTACCCCTTCCCTCTTCAATTCATTGGCAGCGATTCGGCATTTATGTTGGAAGTGCAGGGCGACAGTATGATGGACGCAGGCATTTTGGAAGGTGACGTGCTTTTTGTTAAAGAGCAGCCGAATGCGGAAAATGGTGATATTGTGGTCGCTATGGTCGGTGACGAGGAAGCGACGGTAAAACGGTTTTATAAAGAGTCGGATCATATACGTCTGCAGCCTGAAAATGATGCATATGAACCCATCATCAGTCAAGATGTGAAAATCGTCGGCCGCGTAATCGGGGTATATCGAAAATATAATTGAAATAAAAAAAGAGCCTTAGGCTCTTTTTTTATTAGCAAAGATCGTAGTCGTTCAAAAATTCACGAATAAACTCTTTTTCTTTTTCATTCGCATGTACCAACGGCAAGCGGAATTCACCGGCCGGCAAACCGATCATACCCACCGCTTCTTTCACCGGAATCGGATTGGATATGAAGAAAAGCTTCTTCATGAGCGGTAGCAATTGATAATGAATTTGTTGTGCCTTTTGCACATCGCCGGCCAAGAATGATGTGACCATTTGGTTTAACTGTTCACCGACGAGGTGACCGGCGACACTAATTACGCCACAACCACCCACAGCTAAAATCGGTAAGGTCAAAGAATCATCACCGCTGTAAATCAGAAATCCTTCCGGACAAAGCCGTGCAATTTCGGAAACTTGATTCAGGTTTCCGCTCGCTTCTTTAACCGCAACAATATTCGAAAATTCGTTGGCCAGACGGGCAATCGTTTCCGGTGTCACTTGCGAAGCGGTGCGCCCCGGTACGTTGTATAAAATAATGGGCAAGGAGGTGCTTTGCGCAATCGCCGCAAAATGTTGATAGCAACCTTCCTGTGTCGGCTTATTATAATATGGCACGACAGCCATGCAGGCATTTACCCCGGTTTTTTCGGCTTCTTTGGTAAATGCTACGGATTGTTGCGTATTGTTTGAGCCCGTATTAGCAACTAAAAATATTTCCGGACCGACTGCTTCCCGAATCGTTGCGAAAAGCTTCAATTTTTCTTCCGCAGTCATTACGGCACCTTCACCGGTGCTACCGCAAATGACCAGTCCGTCCGAACCATGGGCAACTAAATGACGGGCGAGCTGAGCGCTTGCTTGATAATCGACTTCTCCGGTTTTTGTAAATGGCGTAATCATTGCCGTTAAAACGGCTCCAAATGACTTCATGACACCGCTCCTTTACTCATAATAAATCGTTTTCCAAAATGTATTCAGCAATCTGCAGGGTATTTAAAGCGGCTCCTTTACGGATCTGGTCGCCGGAAATCCACAGATTTAGTGCATTGGGATCATACAGATCTTTGCGCAGACGCCCGACGCTGACATCATTTTTAAAAGAAGTATCCAACGGCATCGGATATTGCATCTTCTGCGGGTCATCACAGACGACGACGCCCGGCATTGCGCTCAGTGCTTCTCGCACGGCGGCAACTTCCAACGGTTTCTCCGTTTTCACACGAACCGACATGGCATGGCTACGCATGACCGGTACCCGTACCGTGGTCGGCGATACCGCAATAGTGTCATCGTGCAGAACCTTATGCACTTCATTAACCATTTTCATTTCTTCCTTGGTATAGTCGTTATCCAAAAAGACATCAATTTGCGGAATCAAATTATAGGCGATCTGGTAATGGGTATCGAGGCTGGCAACCGGTAAATAATTCGCTTGGGGCTCTTCGCCGTTAACGATAGCTTCCACCTGTTTTGTCAATTCTTCCATGCCTTCTTTGCCGGCACCGGATACCGCTTGGTAAGTACTGACGACAATTTCCTTAATCGGTGACAAATCGTGAATCGGTTTCAACGCCATCAGCATAATAATGGTTGAGCAATTCGGGTTGGCAATGATGCCTTGTTGTGCTTTGACATCTTCGGGATTAATTTCAGGAATGACCAAAGGTACATTGGGATCCATCCGAAATGTACTCGAATTATCAATGACAATGGCGCCGCGTTTGGCAGCTTCCGGCGCAAGAGTCTTGCTGACGCTGCCACCGGCAAAAAGAGCGATATCAATATCATTAAATGAATCGGGAGTAGCCTCTTCTACGGTAATTTTTTTACCTTTTACGGTAAGCTCCTTACCGGCCGAACGTTTCGATGCCAACAGTTTTAATTCGCTATATGGAAAATTTCGTTCTTCAATAAGCTGAATAAATTCCTGTCCTACTGCGCCGGTAGCACCTAAAATAGCAATACGTGCGTTACTGATCATGGCGGACCTCCTTATCCCAGATAATGTTCCAAACCATATGTCAGCCCCGGAAATTGAGTGATCTTTTTACAAGCAAGCAGGACTCCCGGCATAAATGATTTACGATCCAACGAATCGTGACGCAAGGTGACGATTTCGCCGGTACCACCGAAAAGAACTTCCTGATGGGCAACGTAACCGGGCAAACGAACGCTATGGATATGTACATCCTCAACGACACCACCACGCGCACCTGCTAAACTTTCCTGCGTTTTGTCGAGAGCCGGTGCCTGTGTTCTTGCCTTGGCAATTTTTTCTGCAGTAAGGCGCGCGGTTCCGGAAGGCGCGTCGTATTTTTGATTGTGATGCAACTCAATGATTTCCGCATTCGAAAAGTATTTTGCCATCAGTTCACTGGCTTGCATCAATAGTACTGCGCCGAGAGAAAAATTAGGTGCCACTAAAACGCCTACTCTCTTTTCACTGGCAATTTTGGCTAATGCATCGCGTTCGTCAGCAGTGAGACCGGTCGTCCCGATGACAATATTGGTTCCATGCTGTAACGTCGTTTTGGCATTTTCAAAAACAACCTTCGGACTTGTAAAATCGACAACTACATCGGGGCTTGTTGCCTCTAATGCAGCTTGTAAATCATCCATGATTACTACTTGGCAATCGTCATTATTGACAATTTCCGCTACCGGCATACCCGCATTGGACACATCTACGGCACCGACCAATTGCAATTCTGAATCTTGCCAAACCGCATTTACCACTTCGCGGCCCATGCGTCCTCCGGCACCGCAAACTAAAACAGTGGTCATAATTGTCACCTCATTCATGATTATTTCTCATTTATACTATATTATAACATAGATTTTACGTGGAAAATCCTTGTATACAAAGGTAATCCGTAAATAAAAATGAAACAAAAAAGCGAAAACAATGTTTCGCTTTTTTAGTAGGTGCTTATGATTTGTTTTTTGCACGGAAATACTGCAACCAGCGCGTTACCGTATCTAATGTTGTGCCCGTAAACCGATCCCCTTCAATTAACCGAGCCAACTCCTGCGCACGTTCTGATTCCGGAATCGATACCAAGTGCGTTTGGGTATGTCCCCCGCTGCTTTCCTTGTAAAGGTGGTAATGCGTTTGTGCAATTGCTGCGGTCTGTGCCAAATGCGTAATGCATATTATTTGGGTATGCTGTCCCAGAGTATGAATTCTCTCTGCTACGCGTAGCGCCGCGTTACCGCTGATGCCGACGTCGATTTCATCCAAAACAAGCGTCGGCAAGTCCATTTGCTCCGCAAGAACCGTTTTTAGGGCCAGTGAAATTCGTGCCAATTCTCCCCCTGAACCAACCTCACTGAGTGGTTTGGGCGGCTCACCGACATTAGCGCTAAACACAAGTTCTGCCTCAGCCAAGCCTTGCGGAGTTAACGTATCTCCGGGAATGAGAGAATATGACAAGTTGCCATTCGGTAAATCTAAATCGCGCAATGCGATTTCGATTTCTCCGCTTAGTTCCGCCGCAGCGCGATATCGTGTTTCGTTCCAAGCATCTCTGGCCGTCTGGGCCTCTTGAAAAGCGGCCGCTGCAGCTTGTGCTAATGCGTCACCGGTTTCCTGCGCATTTTCAAGCTCCATAATCTTTTTTTGTATGGTCGCTTGGTAAACAAGAATCTCTTCCAGTGTATCGCCGTATTTTAATCGCAAGTCTTTTAAAAGCTGGGACCGTTCCTGCAACTGATCCAACCGCTCCGAAGAGTACTCGATTGTATAAAGATTCTCCTGCAAATTACGTGCAACATCTTCCATATTATAAAAAGCAGTTTCCAAAGTCTGCACGGAAGGCAACAATGACTCATCAAAGCGGCTCGCCTTCTGCAACTCGCTTAATGCTTGAGAAATTGTTTCCAGGCTTCCTCCGGCAGCATTTAATAATTGGGTTGCCATTTGCAATGCCGCCGCGATCTTTTCCGCATGTGCCAGTCGTTTAATCTCCGCTTCTATATCCGCATCCTTTGCGGGATTGATTTTAGCGGCGGAGATCTCTCTTACTTCTTTATTTAAACGTGCTAAAAGCGCTTCACGCTCATCTTCCAGCTCTAAAAATTCACGCTGACGTTGTGCCGCTTGCTGCCAAGTTTGATACGCTTTGTGATAGATTGCTTCCGATTGACGGCCGTCACGATTGAAAGTATCCAGCACATGCAGCTGGTATCGATCAGATTGCAGTTTCAAATTGTCGTTTTGCCCGTGAATATCGACTAATAATGAACCTAAACCGGCAAGGGTTCGTAAGGAAGTGAGCATACCGTTAACCAGAATTTGCCCTTTGCCGTTTTGCGATAAACGTCGCGAAATAATTAATGGTTCAGCATCTGCCAGCGGTATATTTTGTTCATTGCAATATAGTTGAACAGAAGTCATATCCGCGACATCAAATTGGGCAGTCACAAAAAATTCTTCCGTACCGGTCCGGATATAATCGACAGCTGCGCGATTTCCTAATGCAATTCCCAGCACATCTAAAAGAATTGACTTGCCGGCACCGGTTTCTCCGGTAAAAACCGTCACGCCTTCCTTAAATTCAATATCCAGTTGTTCTATGAGCGCAAAATTGCGAATATGTAACGACTGGAGCACAACCGTTCACGCCTCTCGTAAAAATGAATACAGACGATCTTTTATTTCCTTCGGATCTTTGCCTTCCGCAACAACCAAAAGAATGGTGTCATCCCCTGCGATCGTACCGATAACTTCCTGAATATCGGTATTATCCAAGGCATAGGCAACCGCTTGGGCAGAGCCGGGCAACGTTTGAATTACGACCAAATTACCGCTGTATTGAATACTGGTAATAGTTCCTTGAAATAAGCTGATAAATCGATCTTTTGCAAATAATGCCGGCTGCTCAGGGGAAACTGCATAACGGTAACGGCCGTCTTCCGTTGGTACTTTAATAAGCATCAGCTCTTTGATATCTCTTGAGATTGTAGCCTGCGTTACACTGATACCTTCATCAGCAAGCGCTGCAGCCAACTCTTCTTGCGTTTCAATAATTTCTTTTTGAATAATATCCCGTATCTTCGCATAGCGATATTTTTTCTTCATGTTCTGAAATACCATCCATTCTATAGCAACTATTGTGCAGCGTGATAAATAGATTTGGTTAATTTAGGGAATAATAAGCGGAAGAAATTTTGATCGGGAAAGTAAACAAAAGGCAATGAATTGGAGTGTCGAGTGATCAAAAGCTTCTTTTCATTCGTAAAATAAAAGGATTCGTTGCCATCGATGGATGCATACAAATGACGTTCTCGTTCCGGCATTGTGATAGTGACTTCGTCATCAGCATTCAACATTAACGGTGAGCTTTTTAAAAGATGCGGACAAATCGGAATCACCATCATATTTGTTAAGTCAGGATGCATGATCGGGCCACCGCAAGATAATGCATAGCCGGTAGAGCCGGTTGCGGTTGAGACAATAATGCCGTCGGCAGGATATTCTTCTACGAATACGTCGTTGACGTATAGACGCAATCTGGCCATTCGCCCCGGCCGACTACGACCAATCACAACTTCATTCATAGCGGCGGGAAGTTGCTGAACTTGACCGCCTTCGTGCAAAATAGACGATGCTAAAAGACTGCGTCGCCAGATTTTATAATCGCCCGCTTTGATTTGTTCCAGACGTGTATCCAATTCATCCGGTTCAATCATATTCAAAAAGCCCAATTCACCTAAATTAACACCGCAAATCGGAATATCATACGGCAGTAACAACTTAGCTACGCTGATTAATGTACCATCGCCGCCGAGCGTAAATGCCATATCCATAGAATCTTGCATGTCCTGCAAGGAAGCCCAGCGATCATAGATGAAATGGTACTCTCGCTGTTGCGCTTCTTCACGGTAGGAATCAATGATGTAAAAATCTATATCCGCATTCTGCAAGTGTTGGCACAAATCATTGACATGATGCTCTATATTTTTTTTAGATAAATTCGGAAAAATTCCTACCAGCATAATAGTTATCCTCTCTCTACTTGTGTCAATTGTATAATTGTCTGTCGCCAATCACAAAAGTTCGGCGGCGGTACTTCCTTACGCAACCAGGCTAAAAACTCTCGATTACCGTCTGCTCCACGAATCGGCGAATCTGTTAAACCCCAAATGAAAAACCCTAACTGTTCAATGACCGGTAAAACGTTAATCAGCACTTCGCGATGAACGTCAGACGATTTAATGACGCCACCCTTACCTACTTTTTCCGGTCCGGCTTCAAACTGCGGCTTGATTAAAATCACAGCATCACCGCTATCTTTCAATAATGGATATGCGGGCGGCAATACTTTGGTGACAGAAATAAATGAAACATCACAACCGATGAAATCAAGCGGTTCCGGAATCAGGTCAGCGGTAACGTCACGCATATTGGTGCGCTCCAGATTGACCACCTGCGGAGAATTACGCAAGGACCATGCCAACTGCCCATACCCTACATCAACCGCATACACTTTCGTCGCTCCATGCTGGAGAGCACAATCGGTAAAGCCGCCGGTAGAGGCCCCGATGTCAAGCATGACCTTACCCTTCATGAGCAATGAAAATACTTCCAATCCTTTCTCCAGTTTGAGCCCGCCACGCCCGACATAGCGAAGCGGCGGCTTGCGCAGACGAATGGCTGCGGTCAAATTTACTTTCGTCCCCGGCTTATCAATCGGCACATCGTCCACCAGGACATCTCCTGTCATAATATAACGGCGTGCCTTTTCACGACTTGTAAAGAAACCTTTATTGACCAGCAAGAGGTCTAATCGTTCCTTAGATTTCATATCAATACCACAGGTAGTAAGAATATGCTACCGCAATTCCCAGCAATGCGCCGGCAAAAACTTCCAAGGGCGTATGCCCAAGCAGTTCTTTAAATTTCACATCATTAAACGGGTGTCCTGCCATAAATTCATGAATCAACTCATTCAAAAACTTGGCCTGTTTACCTGCTGCCCGACGTACACCGGCAGCATCGTACATAACAATAGCGGCAAAAAAGAATGCCAACGCGAAGATGTTGGAACTGATTCCTTCCTGAATACCGATTGAACAACAAAGGGCTACCACCAAAGCGCTGTGTGAGCTCGGCATGCCGCCGGACCCGACTAAGCGTTCAACATCAAAACGATGATGTTTTACTAAAAACAAGATGACTTTTATGATTTGCGCAATAAGCCATGCGCTAAAGGCAGAGAGAAATACGACATTGCTTGCGATGTCACGAATGTATAATTCCAAATCTATTTCTCCTTACATCGTTCTTCGTAACAAATAATCGGGGAACTGCGCCAAATAAGTATTTTGTAAATTCAATTTGTTCACAATTTCAACCGATTTTTGTGCTTCTAATTGCGCACGCTCCTGTGCTCCCTTGAGACCAAGCAATTGTACATAAGTAGACTTGGCCTGCTTTTCATCCTGACCGACACGTTTACCGAGTTGTTCTTCGTCGCCAATTTTATCTAAAATGTCATCGACAATTTGAAATAGTAAGCCAAGATGATTCCCTAATGCAGTAAGCTTGACTTGTTTTTCTGCATCGATCGCAGCAATAACACCGGCCATTAACAACGGAGCAGTGATTAGACACCCTGTTTTAAGTTCATCCATAAAGCGCAGTTGCGAAAGAGTTTGCTCATGACCTTCCGCTTGCATATCAATCATTTGTCCGCCTACCATCCCGTCGGGACCGGCTGCTTCTGCCAAAATTTGTACTAATTGTAACCGGATAGTTGGCAAAATATCTTCGGACTTGGCTATAATTTCAAAGGCTACCGTTAGCAACCCATCCCCTGCCAGCGTCGCAACAGCAGGCGTAAATTTTTTGTGATTGGTCAGCCTGCCGCGGCGATAGTCATCATCGTCCATACATGGTAAATCATCGTGAATCAATGAATAGGTATGCACACATTCAATGGCTGCAGCGATATTCAAATATGGATCCAAGGGGATATCAAATGCTTCCAGTGTACTGAGGAAAAGAATGGGGCGAACGCGTTTACCGCCTCCTAAGAGGCTGTAGTTCATTGCTTCAAACAACACTTTATAGGTATCATCTTGCGGCTTCAAAAGTGTGTGTAGAGCAGTTTCAACAACCTCTCTTCGTGTCGTTAAATAATGTTCAAATGGAATCATTACCGACTCCGTCCTGTACACTTTGCAAAGCAGTGAGTTCACTGCGGTAGTTTTCCGCAAGTTCACCGTATTCTGTCAACAGGTTATCGCCCCTACGGGCAAGCTCAGTTCCCTCTTTAAACAAAGCAAGCGCCTGCTCTAATGTAAGGTCACCGCTTTCCAATGCTGTAGTGATTTCCGTCAGTCGTTGCATAATTTCTTCAAAATTATTGGATTCGGAATTCATCGCTTCAAAATCTCCTTCACTTCCGCTAAAATGCTTACTTTTTCACCGATAATAGTAAGTTCTTCACCAAGGTGACATTCGGTAAGCGAGGTAAGGCGATGTTGGTTTTGCTCCAACCAAAAGTAACCGTTACGAAACATTTCTTCAGGAGACAACTGCGTCAGCTTCCGCTTTTGCTCCTGTTGACGATTCTTTTCTTTTTCATATAGCGATTGCGCTACTAAAAATAAATGCCATTTTTGGCGTTGCCATTTTTGAGCTGATACTAAATGACTTTGGGTCACTCTCGTTTGGGCAAGCTTGCGAACGAGTTGGTGCCATTGGTAGATACACTGTTTATCGTAATATTGCCAAGCAGCCAGCAAGCGTTGTAAAGCATGCTGAAAGGCAACGGCGATCTCCGTCAATTCAGGAACGGCAAGTTGCGCGGCATGTGTCGGCGTCGCGGCACGAACGTCAGTGACCAAATCAAGCAACGGGTGATCGTTTTCATGACCGATGGCTGAAATCGTCGGAATACGCGACTGGAACGCTGCGGTCAAAACTGCTTCATTATCATACGGTGCAAGTTCTGCCTGTGAGCCTCCTCCGCGAGCAATAATTAATATGTCGCAAAGTTCCTTTTCTGCATTGGCAGATATAATGGCATCCGCAATTTCCTGCGCCGCCTCGGCGCCTTGTACACGTGTTGGAAACACGGTAACCTTCACGAGTGGGTTACGCTGGCCGATCATGCGTTTCAAATCATGCAAAACCGCACCTTCCGGAGAAGTCACAATACCGATCCGCGAAGGCTGAGCCGGTAATTTTCGCTTGCGTTCCCAAGCGAAAAAACCTCGAGCGCGCAAGTCCTCCACCATTTTTTCTCGTGCCAATGTTTGTGCGGATTTACCTTTAATATTTACACGATCGGCAACCAACCGCAAGCTTTGGTATGCTGACTGATAGTTCAGATTACCTGAAACAACTACCGTTGCGCCGATCTCGATCATCTTTTCAAATAACCGTGCTTTACTTGCCCAAAGCACACAACTGATACGAGATGACATAGTAGGGTCTTCCAATGAGAAGAAAAGATGTCCCCGCGCCGAACGTCCTGATTCCGCCACTACGCCTTCAACCCATAACGATTGCAGGAGATAATCCGTATTTATTTTTTTCTCGAGATAGGATGTTACTTCCGCTACTGTTTGAATGCGCATAATTGATATCTCATCGCGGCGAACGCATTGCCAGTGGCATTATCGCTGCTATATTCCGGTGCTGCAAGAAAGGGGCGTAAATGATGATTTTTTAAAATCTCAGAAAACTCACTGCGCAAATACATATTTGCAAATACACCACCGACCGCAATAAAGGGACGTCCTTGTTCAAAATTCAAACGCTCCGCAGTACGGGCTAAAATACGACAAATATAATCGAATACGGATACCGCTAAATCCTGCTTTGAGAGATCTCCCTTTTCATATACTTTACGCAGTTGCGTTTCCGCACCGGCAAAACTGAGTGAATCCAGTCTTCGCGGTAGCGGCAAGCGATACGAAAGCCTCCCTTTCTGTGCCAACTTCTCCAAAAAAGGTCCTGCAGGAAAAGGCAAGCCCAGCATGACACCGATACGGTCAATCAACTGTCCGGCGGAAATATCGTCAGTCGTAGCCAACTCAGTAATGGCAAGTCCCTCTGTTTGCCATTTCACTTCCAACCAATCGGTAGTGCCGCCGCTCAGATGCAGCATATAAAGCGGCTCCTGCCAAAGTTCCGGGTAGTCGCGAATGGCTGCAAAGACGTGGTTTTCCTGATGACTGAAGCAGTGTAAAGAAACTTGTAAAATGCTTGCGAGAGAACGCGCCGTTCCTAATCCGGCCAAGAAAGCCGGCATATAAGAGTCTTCCCGACGGCGCGGAACATTGGAGACGCCGATCACATCTATCTTCCCTGCGTATTCTTGCCGTACTGACATGATCAACTCCGGCAAATTACGAACATGTTGGTAAAGCATTTCGGATTGAGAAAGACCGCGTTTTCCCGCCTTAACCTTCAAAAGGCGTCGTGCTTGTGTCACGACTTCGAATTTTTCATTGACAATAGCGACGGAGGTCGTGTAGCAGCTGGTGTCAATGCCGAGAGCATGCATAGTCATCAATCCTTAATGGCCGGATCTAGAACTCCGTTAATAAATCGCACGGCTTCATCGGTAGAGTACTGGCGTGCTAAGTCCAACGCCTCATTGATAATAATAGCGGGTGTCAGCTCCTCGTCCTCCATATATTTCCCTTCCGCAATGGCCACCCGCAACAGTATCAGATCCACTTTATTCATTTGTGCAGTGTTCCAGTTTTTACTATACCGACTGATAAGTTCATCAATCGCCGCTTGGTTTTGATCAACTGCAGTAATTATTTTTTGCGCATATTCATCATGACCGCTACTCTCCTGATCCGGTAATACAGATTCTTCCGCCTCGGGATTGATTTCGCGACTGTAGAGCAATTGCAAAGCCTGAATCCTGGCTTGTCTTCTCGTCATATGGGTTCCTCATTCACAACGCTTTCAATATAAATCTGCACTTCTTTGATGGTAATTCCCTCTTCTTCTTTCCACTTTTGAATGATTTCCGACTGCAGCTTACGGCATAACGGGATGATTTTATAACCGTAATATAAAATCAGAGAAACGGCAACATACCAGCCATCCTTACGTTTGCTTAAAACAATGCCGTCAATCAGCTTGCGGCGACTCATCGGTAGTGATGCCATAAATTCATCCATCATGTTTTCCGTAATGGCGGCGACTCCAGGCTCGGCCATAATCCGATCGCGAATTTTCGTTGCCATCAAGTTATATGTCAACTGGATATTTGCGTCGGTAACTTTTTTATTTTCAGCCATCACCTGACACACTTTCTATCGGGTCAAAAGCAATACTTTGCACATATACATTGATGGCCAATACGGTAACCTCCGTATACTTTTCCAAAGTACTGCGTACGGCCTCCTGCAGTCGTAAAGCAAGATCGGGAATCCGTAAACCATATCGCACACGAATATAAAGATCCACTTTTACTTCGTCTTCATGGGAGTCGATCGATACTCCCAGCGTGTTCGGATCCTTTCCGAACATGGAGCTTAGGTCATTGATTAATGTGGCCTCCATACCGACAATCTCCGAAAATTCCCGGGTGGCAATTCCCACAATCGCCGCGAGAGACTCGTCGGATATTTGAATATCTCCCCATTCGGTATGTTTTGCTGCAAGTGACATGGATCTCCTTTGATGTAACAAAAGCGATGAAAATCATCGCTTTTGTAGACTTCTAAAATTATGCACGTTCAATGTAAGCGCCCGAGCGGGTATCAATCCGCAAAACATCGCCTTCATTAATAAACATAGGCACCTTTACAACATATCCTGTTTCCAGTTTGGCTGGTTTCGTACCACCCGTGGCCGTATCTCCTCGAATTCCCGGATCGGTTTCAACTACTGTCAAATCTACCGAGTTCGGCAATTCAACACCAATAATAGTGCCGTTAAAGAAAAGCACCGTAATTTCCATATTTTCTTTCAAAAAATTCAAGGCTTCCGTCAAGTGATCTTTCGTTAACATAACCTGATCATAGGTTTCCGTATCCATGAAATGGAAGCTATCACCGTCAGCATAAAGATACTGCATGGGACGGCGATCCACCTGCGCCTTGGGTAATTTCTCACCCGCGTTGAAGGTACGTTCTATCACAGCACCGGTTTGCAAGTTCTTAATTTTGGCACGCACGAAAGCGGCCCCTTTGCCTGGTTTAACATGTTGAAAATCTACTACCTGCCATACTTGATTGTCAATTTCAATCGTTACACCCGGGCGAAAATCGTTACTAGAAATCATCTGTTAAGCCTCCACTTCAAACATTCCATTGATTTTAAAGCTCCATTAATTCGTGGGGAAAGAGAGTAATTACCTCAGGTGCTCCCTCTTTTACGACCACTGTATCTTCAATCCGTATGCCGCCATATCCGGATATATATACCCCCGGCTCTACGGTTACTACCATATTAGGTTCTAATACGGTTTCACATTTCGGTGACAGTGTAGGTAACTCATGTATCTCCAGCCCTACCCCATGGCCAAGCGAATGAATAAAATATTGATTCAGCCCCGCCTTCGAGAATTCCTGTCGCGCAAATGTATCAATAGTGCAAGCCACTACACCGCTTCGAACTTTCTTTACACTTTCTCTTTGTACGTGTGCGACCGCATCATACAGCTGCCGCTGTCGATCGCTTGCGGAACCGATCACAAAGGTACGTGTCATATCGGAATGATAGCCGCGGTACACTGCACCAAAATCGATCGTCACAAAGTCACCGATCTCGATGCGCTTGTCGGTTGCCGTACCGTGCGGCAATGCGGAACGTTTCCCTGAAGCAACAATCGTAGCAAATGCTGTATGTTCCGAACCATGCGCAAGCATGGCTTGTTCCAAAGCAATACGTACTTCATTTTCGGTGCGTTGTGCTGCGATCTGCGGCAAAATATCCTGTAGTGCGTTCGCCGCGATTTGCGCGGCTTTTTTTAAATAGTAAAGCTCCGTATCTGTTTTGACTTGACGCAATGGATCTAAATTGATGTTATTTATGACCAGTTCAGGGAACTGTTCTTGCAACTTCCAATATGCGATTACCGATAATGAACTTGCTTCTACCGACAATAACGATATATTTTCCTCTTGCAAGATTTTACTGATGGTGGCATATAATTGCCCTTGATGATTGACAACTTCCCAACCTTCAGCCTCCGCCATCGCCTGTTCCGTATACCTGGAATCGGTGATTAAAAGATGCCTTTGCGGTGTAATTAAAAGTTCGGTACTGTCACCGGTAAAATCGCTCAAAAATCTGACGTTTTCATCTTTATGCACCCAAATGGCAGAGTGATCCTGTGGTTTGGGAAAGTGGTTTTGAGCTACCATGTATAACGCCTTCCTGTATATTTATTCAATATAATATTACCATAAAAAGTATTTAAAAACTATGATTTTAACTTATAATTTTTTTAAATGATGCGTGTCATTTAAAAGTGCCAATAAGTTGCGATCACCATAATATTCGATCATGGTTACATTGGCATTCGCCTGCCTAAAATTCCAGGCGAGATCCAGATCCAAGCCAAGTAAAGTACACAAAATACAGCGAATGGTGCCGCCATGACATACAATGGCTACCGCCTCATCCGGATGATTATGAGTGATCTCTTCAATCGTTTTCGCGGCACGATGCTGGACATCGCCGAAAGACTCTCCGTTAGAAATACGCACGCTTGACGCATTGGCATACATATGCTCAATACTTCCCGGCCACTTGGAATTAATCTGCTCATAGGTAAGACCTTCCCAGTCACCGAAATTAATTTCTCGCAATCCGGAACGTAATTCAACAGTAAGACCTTTAGATATGGCCAAAGGTTGTGCCGTTTCCACAGCACGCTCCAAATCACTCGCATAAACGGCATCCAAAGGTAAATCAGCAAAATAATCCACCAAACATTGTGCCTGTCGACGCCCTAAATCACTCAGCGCGACATCCGTCACGCCTTGATACTGACCGGAAAAATTCCAAACGGTTTCACCGTGACGAATCAAATAAAGTGTAATCACGAGGACTGCGATACCTCCTTAGAAATCGCCGCAAACAACCTGTCATTGGCGGCGGCTTGACGAATAGCAATCCGTACATGGTACGCATCAAGGCCGGGATAATTATCACAATTGCGAATCATGAACCCATGCGCCAATAAACGTTCGCTAAGTTCAGCGGCAGTAATTTTCCCCTGTAAGTTCAGCAAGATAAAATTAGCCGTGGGCGGATATGCAAAAAGTTCCGGGAGATCTATATATTTTTCATATACACGTTTTTTTTCGTCATAGACAAATTTTTGCGTATTTTGAAAATACTCTATATCATTCAACGCGGCTTTTAAATAGGCGGCCGCCAGGGCATTGACATTCCAAATGTCGAGGTCTGCATGCATGGTTTTCGCTAATTCGGGCGCAGCAAATATGACACCTGCCCGTAATCCCGGGATGCCCCAAAATTTTGTCAACGAATGTAAGACCACAAAGTCATCTCGTTTGTCGACAAGACTTCTAGCCGTATCCAAATCAGGATTAAAATCAATAAATGACTCGTCCACCAGAATACGTGCGCCACGTGTGCGCGCCGCTTGCAGCCACTTTTTTAGTTGACTTACATCGGTATACACGCCGGTCGGATTATTAGGTGAGCAAATGCAGAGGACATCCCCTTTGCTCATCTTCGTCACACCGTTCGGGATGTCTTCCCATGCAATTTGGCGAATTTCCGCTCCGACCGCAATAGCTGCCCGTGAATACTCACTGAATGTCGGCACGGGAATCCAAACGGTAGACGGCCGCCAATATCTGAAGACAGTAAATAAAAGTTCCGTAGCTCCGTTACCAAGTACAAGTCCGGACTCATCGTGTTGATAAAACCGGGACAGTTCTTTTCGTAATGTGCGATTATTCGGTTCCGGATAATGCAGCGCCAGGGTCGGCCAGTCCTGTAACGCCTCCACGCCTTCCGGCGAAAGGCCTACCGGATTAATATTGGCACTGAAGTCTTCCACTTGCTCCCGTACAGATGGCGGCAATGCATAAATATTGCCGCCATGTTGGAACGAAGTATATAGTGCATCAAGATCTACGGACAAAATGTATGCCTCCATTATAAACTTTTACACAGTCTAAAAATGTCAGTGTATTACCAAACTCAATCGCCAGGCCATTGCGAATGTCGTCGAGCTTTTTAAGATCTGTCAACAGCAAACCGCAAACGGTGCCACTGTGTGCAACAATAACACCCTTAGATCCTAACTCTTTTCCCCATGCATGCAAATCCGTAAGATACGGACGCGGCAATATTTCCTGATTGGCATAGGCGCTCATCGTAGTAGCTGTTCCAATTTTTATCATATCCCCCCTACGTAAACCTTCTATCAATAGAGCAAGGGCTTTTTGTATTTCTTTTTCTTTAGCAGCACGTTTATTGATCAAGTCCTCTCGGGCGTTAAACTCCACGGTGTCAATCACTCCGCCTTGATCAAAAATGCAAATATAAGCTTCCGGAAAATGACCGAGCGGTCGTAAAAAACGCCCTTGTAAATGGTCAAATTGAACAATGCCCGGATAAAATGTGGCATCGCTGGGTTCAATCGCCAGTGCTAAACGTGCCAACTCCTGCATCGACAAATGCCGCTCGGCTGCCAAGGCAGCAGCTAAGCAAACCGCGCTAATATCTGCCGAGCTGGAAGCCATCCCCTTACCATCCTTCAGTTCAGAATACAGTACCACATCGATATCCTGACCAATTTTTAAATACTCTTTGGTCACCGTTAGAGCTTGTTGCGCTTTATATGGAAGCTCATGAGTATGGGCGGTTGTTTTGGGCCAAGCCGTTGCGATGGAGTATCGTTCAATCGGACAAGTAACCAAGAAGTTTTGTCCGTTAATTTGTCCCTGAATTAATTCACCACATGCTCCCGGAGATTTTACAACAAATTCCATACACCGATCCGTTCCTGCAATAACCAAATCAATAAAATAACAATTTCAGATGTTTCTGTAACGGCACCATAAGTATCGCCTGTAACGCCACCTAACTTTTTGACGAAATGAATATTCACCCATTGCATCCAACCAAAGGCAAAAAGTATCGGCAAAATACTTTTGAGTCCACCCACCGGGAGTGCCAATAATAAGCAAGCGGTAGCTACCTGTAACGTATATGTGGGGGCATTGTCCGCAAATGCCTTCCCCATTCCCTGCGGCCGTGCGTAAGGAAAGCGCACAATCGTCCAACTCATCAGCCAACGACTGATCATCGGCATAATGATTAACACTGGCCAAAGTGGTCCGGAGATATTCATGTATAAACCAATTTTTATCAACACTAAAAAAACGAAGCCGACAATGCCCTCCGCGCCAACGCGGCTGTCTTTCATTATCTCCAGCATTCGTTCCCGGCTGCGACCCGAAAAATAGCCGTCACACGTGTCCATAAATCCGTCTGCGTGCAAGCCGCCGGTAATAATCATTTCGGCTAAGACAAGCAGTACCGCTATCAAGAACGAATCAAACCAACCAGCGGTAAGGCAATACAACAGCGCGAGAAAAATTCCGATGACCAAGCCGACTAAAGGGAAATATGCAACGGAAGCGCCGAATTGATCATCCGGCCAGACTTCCTGTCGAACAACTTTAAAACGCGTTAAAAATTGTAATCCGATTAAAAAAGGTTTCATAGTTCACCTAGTAATAGCAACGTGATACAAAACGTTCCGAGAAAAGTACTGGTATACATTAACTGCACTGTCTTACGAATATGTAAGCGCTGAATTTTCTCATACGGATCGCCCATGTAACTCCGAAACTCCGTTTTCCCCTGGTATTGATTATAACCTCCCAGACGAATCCCCAGTGCGCCCGCAACGGTAGCTTCACTGTAGCCGCCATTCGGACTGGGATGTGTATGCGCATCACGACGCATCATCAACCAGGCCTGCCGAGTTGAAAATCCCAGTGCGGCACTGCTCACCAACAATAATCCTGTTGTCAAACGAGCCGGCACCCAGTTGACCACATCATCCAGCTTTGCCGCCGCGCGACCGAAATACAGATACCGCTCATTCTTATATCCCACCATCGAATCCATGGTATTGATCGCGCGATATAGAGCAGCCCCCAGTGGTCCCAGCAACCAAAAATAAAACAACGGTGAAATAATCCCATCGACAATATTTTCTGCCACGGTTTCAATCGTAGCGCGGGCAATTTCACTTTCTCCAAGGTGTGCCGTATCACGCCCCACTATCCAACTTAATTGACGACGTGCTTCCGGAAGATTTCTATCGGCAAGGCAGCGATAAATTTTTTTTGCATCACGAGCTAAAGCATGCGGTGTGATCGTGATATAAAGAATGAAAATGCAACCAGTAATATACGCTGTATAATGGATTTCCGCCAAAATAAACAGAATCATATACACCGGTATGGCCACACTCAATAAAACGGCGATGACTAAAAATACGCCGTCATAAATTGTCTTTTTAGCACCGGCTGCGGGACGGAAAAAAACGGACTCCCAAAAACTTATCGCTTTGCCGATCAAAACAACCGGATGAAAACGACTGCGGGGATCACCGATGAAAGTATCGACTATCAGCGCTAAAAATGGCACTGCGCAATATAAGTAGGCGGTCATTTTATGGGATTTTTCGTTGGTGCAAATTCCAACAGTTCATACACCAAATCCATATTCAATGCTTCACGAACTGTGGCGGCCAAGCGGTCATATTCAGATTCTTTATATTCCTGTAAACGAAATTGAACCGGAAGTGGTGCTAAACCTTTTTTCTTTCGTAATGCGTTTAAAATGCCTCGACGCAACTCATCATTATCAAAAATGCCGTGAATGTAGGTTCCGAAACAATTACCGTCTGCGGTTACCAAGCCGTCCCGGATGTCAACTTCATGCAGGCTACGTTCAGTAATGTGAAAAGCAGCCGTATCATGATGGGTAAAAACACTTTTTCCCATGTGGATTTCGTAACCTGCAAGGTCATCCCAATTCGCATGTAAATCCAAAAAAGGAAAGTCACGACAGGAGAATTTTACCTGATTGGTAGTTTTAGTTCCTGCCATTTCTGTGGAAAGCGGTAAAAGTCCGATGCCGTCGATGCGGTCGTATTTGCTTTCGACGTGTTGCGGATCCGTAATCTCTTCGCCCAACATTTGGTAACCGCCACAAATTCCTATGACAGGTGTACCTTCTTTAGCAAGACGACGAATTTCATCTACATAACCAAACTGTTGCAGATACAAAAGATCTTCTGTCGTATTTTTGCTGCCCGGTAAAATAATCACATCCGGATGCCCGATACTGTCACCGCGACGAACGTAACGCACTTCTACATCGGGTTCATGACTGAATACGTCAAAGTCCGTAAAATTGGAAATTTTCGGTGTTTGTAAAACTGCGATTTCAAGTTCTTTTGCCTGTGCTGAAAGCTTTTTGTCTGCCAAGGATACGGAATCTTCGTTATCAATCCCCAAATCTTGCAGGTAAGGCACCACTCCAAGCACGGGAATTTTGGTTTTCTCTTCCAAAAAATCGATGGCAGGCTCCAATAACTTAATATCACCACGGAACTTGTTAATAACAATACCTTTTACGTGGGCACGTTCTTCCGAAGACAATAATTCCAAAGTGCCTACCACAGCAGCCAGCGCTCCGCCACGATCGATATCGGCGACGAGAACAACCGGCGCATCCAATTCCAACGCTACACGCATATTGACAATATCTGTCGCTTTGAGGTTCACTTCGGCGGGACTGCCCGCGCCTTCAATCACTACTACATCAAAATGGTTGCGCAGATAATCCATACTTTCCTTGACTTTATCCCACGCAGTCAGACTGTAGTGTTCATGATATTCACGTGCACTATAAACTCCAACCGGTTTCCCCATTAAGACAACTTGCGACGTCTGATTTCCGGATGGCTTTAAGAGCACGGGGTTCATTTGCACGATGGGATCCATCCCTGCCGCTTCTGCTTGTGCAACTTGCGCGCGACCAATCTCATCGCCGGCTTTCGTAACGTAAGAATTCAAAGCCATATTCTGCGCTTTAAATGGTGTCACACGATATCCGTCCTGCAATAAAATGCGGCACAACGCCGTCGTTAAAATGCTTTTACCCACGTGCGAGCTGGTGCCTTGAAACATAATTGTCTTTGCCATGCGTCCTCCTTATTTGATCCGTTTCGGAATCCCGCAAAGCACAAATTCAACCCGTTGTGCTTGCGCAGCTAAACGCTGATTGGCCAAACCGACTAAATCGCGATAGATCCGGCTTAACGGATTATCCGGCACGATTCCCAAACCCAATTCATCGGAAACAAAAATAAAGTCTTTCTCACTGGAAACAATCGTATCGATTAGTTTTTGAATCTCCGCTTCAACTGTTTCCGTAACAATCTGTAAGCGTTCTTTTGAAATGTTGTTGCCGGGAGTAAGCTCCTCTTCCGTTAAACGGTCCATTAATAAATTATTTACATACATTGTAACACAGTCAAACAGGTAGACTTCGCAAACTTGCAGGATCTCTCCTAAAGATTTTGACTTAGGGGTATCATACATAAACGTTTGCCATGTATTCGGGCGACGTTCCTGGTGCCAACGCACCCGCAAAGCCATTTCTTCATCCCAAACGCGGGCGGTTGCTATATAGCCCTTGCTCACTGCCGGATGTTTCGCTAAAATCGTTTCGGCATAAGCACTTTTACCGCTCCGGGCACCGCCTAATATCATCGTAATGGATCCCACTCCTCTTCCTCCTTTATGGCGATCTTAAGTAAAATCAGCTATAATAATAGAAATAAAACAATGAGGTGAAATGAATGGCAGACAACAAGACCTACCGCGTAGATTTAATGCGCACTCTATGGCAACATACGTATCGCGCCACTATTTTTGATGCGAACGATGCGTATGCCGCAACGATCCGAATTATTCTGGGCATCCCTTTGGATCGTGCAGAAGTTCCCGAAAACGCTCCGGAAGTCAAGGATTATATCACAGTATTGGTAGAAGATACCGTGATAAAACCACAAGATATTATAGCGTTTGAAGAGCAAATTACGCGTCTCATTATGGAAAAATCGGCGAGTGAAGAGTTTCAACCGACACACTGCCTGTTCTTCTATCCCAGTCCGGCAGAAACTTTATTGAAGGAACAGGAGAATGATGCACTAGCAAATGAGAAATAAAATAAAAAAACAACTCCCTGTGGGAGTTGTTTTTTTATTTCAATTCTGACTCTGCACGTCCCAAAATGTAGCATACATCGGAAAGACGATTTAAATAGCGAATATCGACTTCGTTAACCTCTTCGCCTTCTTCTGCATGCAATTTCCAGTAAGAGCGCTCCGCACGACGCACTACTGTTCTGGCAACATTCAGAAATGCTTCAGCCGCGGTTTCACCGGGAACCAGAAATTTAGTAAGCGGCTCCAGGCGTGCATCGTACTTGTCAATCATTTGTTCTAATTCTTCGACCCGTTCATCGGTGATGTCCGGATCTTTACCAAGGCTGGCCGTATCTGCCATCAGTATCCACAGATCTTTTTGCAGTGCGTAAATATCATCCTTGACTTCTTGTAGGTGGGCCGTTGCGCGAGCCATGCCTAAAACAGCCTGTGCTTCATCGATAATCCCGTACGTTTCGACACGAGTGCTGTATTTGGGAAAACGTTGTCCTGTATATAACGCAGTCGTCCCTTTATCACCCGTTTTTGTGTATACCTTAGCCATAATAGCCTCCTTACAGTTCCGGGAACCAGAGTGCGATTTCCTGTGCTGCCGTTTCCGGAGCGTCCGATGCATGCACAATGTTTTCATCAATCGATGTCGCAAAATCGCCACGAATCGAGCCCGGTACCGCTTCAATCGGGTTCGTCGCACCATTGATTTGACGAACGGCTGCAATAGCATTTTCACCGCTGATTACCATTGCCAGCAACGGTCCCGACGTAATGAATTGAATCAAACCGTCAAAAAACGGTTTGCCCTCGTGTACAGCGTAATGTTTCTTCGCTAATTCCGGCGAGATCTGTTCCATTCGGATGGCATCGATCGAAAGACCTTTGCGTTCAAAACGCGAGATAACTTCGCCGCAGATTTTTTTCTGAACTCCGTCCGGTTTGACTAATACTAATGTTTTTTCCATTTACATCGCTCTCCTTTTGTTAAAAATAAAAGCCAAAGAGACCTTAGCCCGTCCTCTTTGGCTGATGTATCCTTGACACGGTACCTCTGACAAGGAGGGGACCAGTTAAGGTGGTCGGAACGACATGATTTGAACATGCGACCTCTACCACCCCAAGGTAGCGCTCTACCAAACTGAGCTACGTCCCGACATCTTATTATAGAATATTAATTTTACGCTTCTTTGTCAAGGGAAATCAGCGCTACACCGTTGGCACAAACCGTGACAATGTGCACTTGCGCCGCTTCCTCTTCACCAAATTCCATTTGCATGGTTTTCCCCACGACTGCGGCATGATTCTCATCGCTGACCGCCAATAAGGTGCTACCCGAACCGCTGATAGTCGATGCGTACGCACCCGCCTGCAAAGCGGACTCCAATACTTCTCTGCCATGTGGAATTAGTGTCAGTCGGTACGGCACGTGCAAACGATCGTCAAATGCCGCTTGTAAAAGTTGAGGGCGTCGGTTCACTAATGCACCGATCAACGCGGCCGATCCGGAAATGCTTTGAATCGCATCTTGCAACGAAACCGTCCGTGGCATAATCGCCCGCGCTTTTTGCGTCGATACTTCCGAGCGAGGCGATACGACTACAAAACGCCATTCTGACGGCACAGAGAATTGAGAAATCTGCCAATCATCATCAATATGATGTGCCGAACAAAAGCCGCCTAAAAGGCAAGGCGTAACATTATCAGGATGGCCTTCCAATGCCACCACCAAAGGCAAAAGTTCCTCTTTCGAACGCTGCAGGCCGGTAATTTGATTGGCTAAAAATACTCCGCCTACTACCGCCGCCGAAGAACTCCCCAAGCCTCTTGCCATGGGAATACGATGTTCCATCACCAGATGTCCGTGGGGCAGATCAACTCCGTAATGGGTAGCGAAAAACTTCATGCTCTTATAAAAAAGGTTCTGCTCGTTAAATACGAGCACATCCGCTCCTTCCCCATGTATCTCGCCGGTAAGAGCCTCTCCGCCGGGAATAAAGGTGACTTCGTTATATAAGTCCAACGCCATTCCGAAGACATCGAAACCACACCCGAGATTTGCCGTCGTCGCCGGTACACGAATCTTAACGGTCGCCATTGCCGCTTTCCTCAAGCACTCGTAAAACATTGGCGATTTCACGTACGCAGTTCAAATTTTGCAACCTTGCCCGCACGTTTTGAACCGCCGTATCTCCTGCCGGATAAACAACCATTACGATTTCCGCCGTCTCTTCCAAATTTCCTCGTTGCCACATTGTTTTTATGCTCACTCCGTCTTGTGCAAAGCATTGTGAAATCTCCGACAAAACGCCGGGTGCATTGTCAACAATAAGACGAAAATAGTACGACGACCGCAAAAAGTTGGGGTCCATAAAATGTGCCGGATTGTTTTCTTTCAGCCACGCATTTTTCCCGGTTGTACGATGGTGTAAATGATCCGCAATTTCCAGCACATCGCCCAATACGGCACTGGCTGTCGGGTATGAACCGGCACCTTTACCGTAAAACATGATGTCATCAACCGCATTACCTACAATATAGACAGCGTTATACGCACCACGTACCGCGGCCAGCGGATGATCTTGCGGTACAAATGCAGGATATACTGCCGCCGCAACTCCCTCTGATTGCTGACGGGCTACAGCCAATAATTTGATGACATACCCGAATTCTTTGGCAAACTGAATATCTTTGCTGTCAATTGCTTCAATTCCTTCAACAGAAACGTCGTCGCTGGTCACATTGGCTCGGAAACCGATGGAGCTTAAAATAGCAATTTTGCGGGCGGCATCAAAACCGCCGACATCCGCGGTCGGATCCGCTTCGGCAAATCCCAGCTTTTGCGCATTTGCTAATGCATCCTGATACGACATGTTTTTTTCGGTCATTTCCGTAAGGATATAATTCGTAGTTCCGTTAATGATTCCGACAATTTCTGTAACTTGATTCGCCTTCAGCGATTTTTGTAAAGGTAATAAAATAGGAATACCGCCGCCGACGCTTGCTTCACACATAAAATCGGCAGCGTTTTCAACGGCCGCAGTGACAATTTCAGGGCCATGCATCGAAACCAGATCTTTATTGGCGCTAACTACACTTTTACCACGCCGAAGAGCTTCCAAAATAAATTCTTTGGCCGGATGGATACCTCCCATGACTTCAACCATGATCGAAATATCCGGATCATCCAAAATGTCATTGATATCATCCGTAATAGTCAGATCAGAGGGGATATTCAAATGGCCGTATCCGTCAACGTCTTTGACAAGAGCGCGTTTAATTCGAATCGGGCTACCCAAATCTTCTTCGATGATCGCACGATTTTTTTCTAAGGTATTTAAAACGCCGGATCCAACCGTCCCCAGTCCCAAAAGACCAATATATATCGATTCCATCACTGCCTCCTTATTCGTGTCCAATTAAAGTTATTTCCTTAACGCCCTTAATCCGGCCGATGCGTTTGATAATATCCTCGACGCTTATCTTCATATGTCGAGTTTCAAATGACATCGTTACATTGGCGATATCCTGCAATGGAATTCCTTGATTAATGGTAATAATGCTTCCATTTTCTCGTGCGATCAATTGTAATACACGAGACAAGACTCCCGCCTCATGCGAAATCATGATAGAAACGCTGAACACTCGTCCTTGAATCGCCTCATAAAACGGTTCCACGCGATCTTTATACTTATAGTACGCACTGCGACTTAAATCCGCCATTTGCACAGCTTGATGAATCGTTTTCGCTTCGCCGTTGCTGAGAAGGTTTTTTACTTGAATCGTTTTTTTGATAGCTTCCGGCAATATACGTTCATCGACTAAATAGAATTGGGTATCTTTTGAGTTATCCACTGCGTTTACTCCTCCAACCGCTGGGGTAAGTGTCCCGGATCTTGAGTCTTCCCCAATAAATATTTTTTCCCGAACAGAGTTAACATAAAATACATGCCTAAAAAGAACGGAATATACTCCGCTATAAAACGCCACATGACGGCAAGTAAACCTACCGTACCCCGAGGCACATATCCTTTAAACAAAAGTACAAAAAATCCTTCCGCAATACCGGTGCCCCCCGGTGTCGGCGCGAAGTAAAGCATAAAATTCAATACGATCATACGTCCTAACAGGAACAAGTTGCTGACTGCGGTATTACTTTTCCAAAGCAAAGCCGGTAAAATGCTGTAAATGCAGCACAAACTAATTCCAGAGTAAAGAAAGACAAGGAACGTATCCCATGGACGATCTTTCATGATCTGTAAAGTAAGGGTTAAATCATCCAGAAAACGCAAAAGTTTTCGAATACGTTGATTGGAAAAGCCGCAAGTATGCAGCATAACAAATGTCCATTTTTTACCAGAAGATCCGGAAAACAACCAAAACCCAAACAAACAAGCCAATAAAAAAGCTATCGCAATATAAAATAAAGTGCTGTTTCCTATATACGGAATGTCCAAATGATCAAAGAAAAAGACAAACGGTAACGCAAATACCAAAAACAAGATCGAAAAAATGGTGCGAATTATAACGATCATACTACTTTTAGCCACCGGTACGCCGATACTTCGCAAAATCAGCACTTGTGCAATAGCACCACCGGCAGCTCCAGGGGTCAGCAATCCCATAAAGTAGTTACCAAAAATCACCTGCATAATACCGATCAGACGTACTTTATAGCCGTTCATTGCTACGAGACGTTGCAATCGCAGTCCGTCAAAATACATCCCGATGCCCCAAATTCCAAGCGCCAGTAAAATATTGGAGAGAGAAAAATATGTGAGCGCATTCCAGGTGGTAAAGTCGATGGTAAAATACACTGTGCAAAAAGTCACAATCGCAATCAGTGCAAATAACAAAATACCGTTACGGACGGTATGATTCATGCGCCGATCACTCCAAAGTTGATTCTGTGAATACCTTCGTGCATCAGCAATTCATAAACATTCGGTGAGGTTAACGCCTGATACTCTTTTTCCCAATTATATTCCCAGCCATATTGAGCCCCCAGCCGAATATTGCTGCTCCCCGGATGACACATCAGTTCATGGAAGCCGCCTTGCAATTGCGGTAAAAGTTGTAGCAATTTTCGTTCCGTCAAATGACCGCCGTCCATCATCCCCCAAAAATGATCTGTCGTCACCATTCCGGCAGCACGTATTTTACGTCGTGCCCGATTTGCTAACACGGTAAGACCCGTTTTCCCAATCAAACGGCGCCAATCCGCAAGGTGCTTTCCGTAGCGAACATTTTCGGCCGGAATGCGCATAGCACGAATATGATGTTTCTCACATAAGGCCAACACAATCGGCAAAACACGAGGCCAAACATGTAAGTGCTGATGTCCGTCAACATGCGTAATCGTTAAGCCCGTCTCGGAAATCTTCGCAAATTGGGCCGAAAGTTCCCTGTATACGTCGCTATAATCAATCTCGCCGGACAAATCACGGCGAACAAATTCACCGTAATCAGGCAACAATTTGCCGTTTTTATCAAGCAAACTTTTTACTTCCGCCGGATCACCCACAGGGCTTATCCCACCGACTAACGCAGTATGAATACCCACCCCGAGTCGCGGTAATGTTCCGGCCACGGCGACGGCGTCTTCAAAAGCAGCGCCACCCGCCAATAGGGTAGTACTGGTAATAATTCCGTTTTGAAAACCGCGAGCAATCGCTTCATTTACAGACGGATGTAAACCGAAATCATCCGCGTTCACAATTAAAAATTTCATATTGGCTCCTTATCGATAACGATCAAACGTTGCGAAGTGCCATTTGCCGATCATTTGTAAGTCTTTTTGGGTATGTTTTTGCGCGAAATTTGCCAAGAACTGGCGCACCATAAACGACGCCCCCTTGGGAAGTGTCGTATAATATTTTCTCCCCAACTCTGCCAGCGTATTTACAAATGCGGCACGGGCCAAGACAGATGCCGTTGCCACCGCAGAGTATCGTTCACCGCGAGGCGTTTGCAAAAGAGGTACGGTAATTTGCGCCGTCGCCCATTTTTTTTGCATTAATTCTTCGCGAGCGAAACGATCCAAAATAATTTGCTCAGCAGGAAAACGCTGTAATAATTTTTTCATATTGGCGAAATGCAAATCAGTCAAAAGATCATTCAAATTTTTGCCGTTTTTTTGGTAAGCGGCATATTTTTCATTATATAATTGCGGAACAAGTATTGTGATTTCAGCTTGATCTTCATATTGATCCAGAAAACGTTGCGCTAATTTCGTAATTTGGAGATCGGTCAGTTCTTTACTGTCACGAACGCCCCATGACACTACTTCTCGAGCCTGATCTTTGGTAAGGTACACGGCTGCGACAACAAGCGGTCCCAGTACATCGCCCTTACCGGATTCATCACAACCGATCACATGCGTGTCAATTACTTTTCTATCTTCCGTTGCCGCTTTGGTTTTCTTTGCTCCCGCGCCGGACGAATTAAGATTAGTTGTCAGGGATTCCAGCTCTTCTTTCCATTCAGGATCCTTTGTTTGGATCACCAGTCGGAAGCCCTTTTTACCGTGATAAGTGTTTAAAATCGCCGTCTTTTCAGCGCGCACAACTTTCCACTGGATACCATACGGGATCGTTTTGGTATTAGTTATTATTATATCATATTGCTTCAGGCGCTGAGCCAATTTCTGACGCAGAACATCCGGCGACTCATTCGTCAAACCGATCTTCTCCTTTCATTTTTGCTTCTGCTTGTACCTGTCGCAACGGTATATTTTGCGCTCTTGCAATCCGGGCACAATCTTCATACTCCGGTTTGCATTTATACCCGTTGCTTATACGAGCATACTTCACGCGCACCGAATCACCATGCAAAGAAATCTTTGTTTCTTGCGTTGGCAAAACCGTTCGTTCACACGTAAATTCGCGTACTCCCCAACTGGTTGTTTCCTGCAAGATGAAGTCAACCAGCGTTTGCGATTGTTCTTCCTCACAAAGTACACACAAGGTAACTGCAGGACGACTTTTTTTCATGACAATCGGTATGTACCAAACGTCCAACGCACCTGCCGCCAAAAGTCGTTCCTGCACATAGGCAAGCGTTTCCGGCGTCATGTCATCCAGATTAGTCTCCAATTGTTTCATGACGGATCCGTTTCACGACAAATCGCTGCGGCTACTCGAGCCGCACCATAACCGTTATCAATATTCACCACTGCCACTTTATCCGCACAGCTGGTAAGCATCCCGAAAAGAGCCGTCATGCCGTTTTGCGCGACACCGTACCCCACCGAAGTCGGCACGCCGATCACCGGAGCCGAAATTAATCCGCTTATCACCGTAGGGAGTGCGCCCTCCATACCGGCAATCGCAATGCAAACTTGTGCATCCTTCAGTTCTTTGCAAACCGCCAGCAAGCGATGTATCCCCGCCACACCGCGATCGTAATATGCTTTCACGGGAACGCCTAAAAACTCAAGCGTTGCCACCGCTTCACGAGCTACACTTTCATCAGCGGCACCGGCGGTTACTACCGCCACAAAAGAGCGTATGGTTTGACGGGAACAGTGGCCGTACGCAAATACACGTCCAATCTCGTCCCATTTAGCTTGCGGTGCGAGTGTATGTAAACATTCGCCCATTTCCTTACTCAACCGAGTCAAAAGCAAGGGTTTACGTTGATCCATTGCATGTGTAAGTAACTCTCTAAGCTGTTCTTGCGTTTTTCCGCTGGCCAATACCACCTCAGGAAACCCCTGTCGCTGAATGCGATTGTCATCCCAGCATAGGCGATTAATTTCCGTAAAACCATAATACTCCCGAATGTTTTTTTCTAATTCAGTCAAATCAAGTGCATTACTTTTCCATGCTTTTAGCCAATTTCCGAGAGGTTCCGTCATAGCCTGTCCCTTTCCTCACCAAGCGATGATGAAATAAAATAATCGCTGCCGCCGTGGCTACATTCAGTGACTCCACAGCAAGCGATATCGGAATATGGAAACGCGCATCGGCTCGCTGTAAAATTTCTTCAGGAATGCCTTTACCTTCGTTACCGAAAAGCCAAAAAACATTGTTCTGTGGAGGCATCGTTTCATACGACACACTTTCACCAAGCGTGGTAGCCCAAAGCGGCATCTGCCGTTTACGGGCCGTATCACATAAATCTTCCGGAACAATCTGTTGCACCACAGGAATTTGTAAAATAGTCCCCATGGAACTGCGCACCGCTTTATCGTTAAATAAATCGACAGTGCCTTTCGTTGTCCAAACGGCAGCACACTCCGCCGCTGCCGCAAGACGAACTATTGTTCCCGCATTTCCCGGATCCTGTACACCGCACAATACTACGATGGGACCTGATTGTGTGTCTGTTTCCTTCGGTAAACTTGCTGTTTTCACAACTGCTGCAATTTCCTGACTGGCTTCCGTTTGCGCGAGTGCTTTGAACATTTTCGAAGGCACTATAAAAAGAGGCACCTTTTCCGCTATGGTAAGACCGCTCGCCTGCAGCCCTGCCTCGGTAGCCCAGATCTCATATTGCAAACCGGCCGATTGCAATATGACCTTCACAGCACGTACGCCTTCTACCAGAAACGAACCGTATTGCTCACGATATTTACGTTGTGATAGAGCGCAAACCCGTTTCCAATGCGGATTTTGTAAGCTGGAAATTTCTTTTTTCACGATTCCAACAACTCCCGGAAGTACCCTGATGTATTTGCCAACTCCTGATAAGTACCGATCTGAATGATTCGACCTTCCCGAAATACATAAATACGGTCCGCATTCCGAATCGTCGACAAACGATGTGCAATCAAGAGAATCGTACGTTCACCGCGGATTCCGGCCAATGATTTTTGAATTCTTTCTTCCGTAGCACTATCCATATTTGCGGTCGCTTCATCCAAAACTAACACCGGATACCGTCTCGCCATCACACGGGCTAACGATAGCAACTGCCGTTCCCCCGCCGAAAAAAAACTCCCCAGATATCCTGACTGGGTATAAATGCCTTGCGGTAATTGTTGAATTTCATCCCAAAGATTTACTTTTTTCAAAGCATGAACAATCCGCTCAGGTGTTAACTTCGGATTATGTAAACTGATATTTTCCGCTACCGTGCCTTTAAACAGATGCTGATTTTGAAAAACGTAACCCAAAAGTGTACGTGTGGAGGCGATCGAATAATCTTCAATCGGTTTGCCGTTCAAAAGAATACGTCCCCGTTGCGGAGTATACATGCGCAACGCAAGCGACATCACTGTCGTTTTACCTGCCCCCGAAGTACCCGCGATGCCTACCAACTCTCCGTTATCCACGTGAAAAGAAATATCTTTCAATACCCATTTTTCCTCGTCACCATAGTGGAACCAGACATTCTCAAACTCCAAGGATCTGAACGGCTCATCAAAATCCGGACGATCGTCAATTTCCGTCCCACTTGTTTGCGCCCACAATTCGCCTACGCGGTCGGCCCCCGCCAAAGCTGACTGCAAGGTATTGTAGCGTTCTGCCATACCGCGAACGGGAGCGAAAAACTTCTCAATATACTGAATAAAAACAAACACCAGTGCCGCATCCGTAATATCGACGGCAAAATTGGTATAGCCTAAAATCATGACCACACAAATAAAATAAGCAAAATCTACAAATGGTCGAAAAACGGAAAATGTACGGACTTCCTGAATTCCCGCCGTGACATAAGCCTGATTGATCATGTCGTACTCTCTAATGACTGCTTTTTCTGCATTGTATGACTTGACAATCATGATGCCGCTCATCGCTTCCTGAATAAAGCTGTTGGAAACGGAAATACAAGAACGTACTTTGCGATACGCGCGACGACTGTATTGCCGGAAAATGTATATCGCGATCCCCAGCAAAATCATCACCGTCAGCGATGTCAGCGCAAGTCGCATGTGCATTTGCAACAAAATCACAATGATGCCGATCATCATTAAAAAGTCACTGCAAAAAGGAATTAAAACCTCGATAAAAAGAGCTCGAATCGCATCCGTATCATTGGTTACCTTGGTGACCAAATTACCGGTTTTATACTGCTTTAGCGAACTTTCCGACTGCACTAAAATGCGTTCGAATACCTCTTGACGAATACGATAAATAATATTTTGTCCCACATATTGCAGAGAATAATTCAACGCATATAAAAGTCCGACGCTCAAAAATACTGTTGCCAAATACAGCCAACCTATCCTGTATAGGACATTAAGATCGTTGACGGGGAATACATCACTGATCGTGTATTTCAACAAGTACGGACGTAAGAGGTCAAGCCCTACCGTCATTGCCACCAGTATGCCGGCCAATATCCACCAACCGTGATACGGTTTTGCATAAGTAAGCAGGAGCCGGAGTTGCTTTAAATCGCGGCGATTTTTTCGTTTTTTATTCGCCATCCTCTATGCCTCCTGCTGATGATACAAAACATAATATTCACCGCGCCGATTCCACAGCTCCTCATGGGTACCCTGTTCAACAATGCGTCCATCCTTAAAAACAAAAATAATATCGGCATCACGCAAGGCATCAATGCGCTGGGAAATAAAAAGTATCGTATATTGTCGACGCAGTTTTAAAATACTTTCCTCAATCATCGCCGCCGTTTGAAAATCGAGCGCCGAAAAAACATCATCTAAAAGTAGCAGAGGTGCACGTTTATACAAAGCGCGAGCAATTCCGATACGCTGTCGTTGTCCACCGGACAAATCCGTACCGGCCTCCTGTAATTTGCTGCTCGGCCCCTGCAAGCGGTCCTGTAAAGAAAGGGAAATCGCTGTATCATCCATTAATTGTTGAACATAGTCCATATCCTGATCCTGCGCGGATTCGGGAAAAGTGATGTTATCGGCTACCGTTTTTGAAAAGAGAATTTGCTCCTGTGGCACAAATCCGCTTAACGCGCGCAAGTCTTCTAAACAATACGAACGCACATCTTTATCATTAATAAACAACGTACCTGAAGGCGGATTGTATAAGCGAAGCAACAATTTGAAAAATGTGGTCTTCCCGCTCCCCGGGGCCCCAACAAGCCCAACAAATGCCCCTTCGGGAATGGTTAGATTCACATCACAAAGCGCTGGCGTGTCGGCTCCCGGATAGGTAAAGGTAAGGTCTTCTGCGCGAACCTTTGCTTGTGCAGGCACACTGTCTCGACGACCAGCGCAGTCATCCGTTGCCTGTTCTTCGGACCAGTCAAAATACTCACGCAAACGATCATACGAGCCCAACGCCCGATTCATCACTGCAATCAAGCCACCGACTCCCATCGTGGCCATGATCAGCATACCGATATACCCGTTAATTGCAACAAAGTCACCGACAGAAATTTCACCGTTGATAACCAGTCCGCCACAGATAAAAAACGAAAATGCATAACAAATCATCGGTAAAACGCGCATCATCGGTATAAATACAGCTTGCACGCGGGCAAGCGATAAGTTACCCTGCATATTTTCTTCATTTAACGTGGCAAAATATCGTGCCACGGATGTTTCTTCGACAAGACTTTTAACGATAGGCAGACCGAGAAATAATTCCTGCGTATATTCGGTCAGATTACTGAACAGGTCCTGCACGTACCGGAACCGCTTGCGTACTACACGTCCGAGTAAAATTGCTGTCAGCAAAATTAACGGCATCGGTAGTAAAACACGTAACGCTAACTCTAATGTGATTTGAGTCGCCATCATCCAAAGCGCCAAACCGTTTAAAAAAATTGCATCCACCAAGAGCAACATTCCCAAACCAAATGCAATACGGATAGAGGTTACGTCATTGATGAGTAAAGCCATGATCTTACCGGGACCATGCTTTTCGTAAAATTGCACCGGTAATCGGATGGATTTTTTGACAATCGCATCCCGCATTAAATATTCACTTTTGCGCATTTGACCGAGAATGCAAAGACGATAGCCAAATTTGCACACTAAAATCGCCAGCCCCAACAGCAAAATTTTGCCCACATAGCTGGCGAGATATGTTTTTCCTAAACTGATATCATCTATCGCGGCCCCCAGTAATTTAGGCACCCATAATTGCAATGCATCCACTGCAATTAAAAGTAAAATACCCAAAAAGTAGACTGGAAAATGCGGCCACAAAAACCGCTTAAAAAATTGTCGATAATTCATCACTCACTCCTTACGTACAATTATTGTAACATATTCCTTATGCCTCTATTAAAAAGAAGCTGAGACAATGTCTCAGCTTCTTTTGATGTTAAAAAATATTTTCTTTGTACGTATGGTAAAGATCATCCAACTCCTGTAACTTTTTATCCATTTCAATCTGCAGCACGGAGGCCTGCTCATAATCGTTCTCCACCAGCAACGAGCGGATTTGTGTGAAAATACTCTTCTTTCCGATATCGTCTTTCGCAAGTTCGTTACGACGGGCAACAATCTCTTCCCACCGCTTGCGATCCAATTCATTGTCTGCCGGCAATTCTCGATATGAGCACAAACGGTGCATTGCTTCATTAATGATACGATTGTGCAATTCCAGTTTCCAACGATTGACGACCCCGGTCAGGAACGATTCCATCAGTCGCTTCGAGAACGCATCTCCTGCTGCTAAAGCCTCCTGCTTATCAGGATTCTCGCGCAACATTTTGATGTTTTCCCAAACGGTTGCCGGCGGACGCGAGAAATGATGCTGACGTTCCTCTTCGGTGAACATTTCAAAGACATCTTCTTCACTGCGATACGCCCGGTCTTTTTCCAAATAGTCTGCGTCATCTCCCGGCGCTTTCGACAATTCTGCCAACAACTCATCGGTTGTTTTACCGCTCGTCACAGCATATTTAATACCGTCCAGCGCAGCGAGATAGCACAAGGCAATGCAAGTATATGTATTCGTGTACGGATTCGGTGCACGCAGTTCAAATCGAGTGGCCAGCGGGTTCTTAAGATCACGAATCAAACCGACTAAAATGGTGCGATTTCGTGACGGAATCGCCGGCGCCTGACCGAGGGATGTAACAATACAAACCGGCGCTTCAAAGCCCGGCTGCAAACGATTTAACGCATCCGTTGTAGAGCTGATGAACGGATTCATTGCTTCGTAGTTTTTCAAAATGCCCATGATCGCACCGTAACCAAGTACGCTCACAAAATCTTCTTTCATGTCCTTCGGCGCAAATAGATTGATTACTTTGCCCGATTTCATTTTTGCGGACAGTCCGATATGTGTATGCTTACCACTGCCGGCGACACCGTGAATCGGTTTCGCTTTAAACGTGACTTCCAAGCCGTGTTTACGAAATGTTTCGCGAATAACAATACGAGCTTCCAATTCGTTATCCGCAGTCTGCAACGGGCTGGACGAGAATTTCCAGTCGATTTCCAGCTGCTCCAGAATATTTATGAGGCGTCCGTTGTCATCAATGCGCGGTTTTACCCCGCCCACTTCTTTATGCCCCATTTCAGGCTGTAGACCTAACTTTTTCAACAATTCAATGGATTCTTCCATCGCAGTGCGAACCGCTCCATGGGTTCGTTGCCAGTATTGTTCTTTCATACGTTGCGACACCGACAATGCACGGCTATCGATCGGCTGACTCGGCGTTTTTACCCAAAATTCAAGTTCGGTCGCTGTGGTAAATAGAAGTTCGTCAATGTCTTTAACATTAACGTGCTCCATACCCGGAACCGTATACGTCGAAAGTAAATCTAAAATTTCCTGTTCAACATATGCAATACTGCGTTTCAATATCGAACGGGCATCCACCATTTCTTCATTGTGGATCAAAAAGGCCGGAATGCGGAGCGTCCCAATCGGCTTCCCCGTTTGCGGATCCAGATGATCGTAATTGTAGTCGACCACCCAATTTACATCCGGATCGGCGATCATATCGATTCGAGCATTATTCAGTGTAGCAATCGTGGGGAGAACCACCGACGAGCCATCGGTTTGTACTGCATCGCCGGAGAAAAAGTCATTATAATTTTTAAAAAACAATTCAATCGGAATACGCTCATCTGTATCATTGCCGGCCATATCAATCCCGACAATGGAAACGTATTGAATCTCTGGATACTGTGCTAATAACGACAATACGCCTTCTTTACCGTATTTGCCTGCGGGAATGACATAAAGCAGTTCTTCATCGCGTAACATGTTCATTTGGTTCCTCCTCAATAAAAAGACCTCAACACGATATCGAGTTGAGGTCCCCATTGACCGAATATTCTATTTATTGCTGGCCAACCACTCACGTACAGCTTGGTTGACTACTTTGCCATCTGCCCGGCCTTTTAACCGAGGCATAACAGCTTTCATCAAAGTCCCTATATTACGTTCTTCAGGTGCTAATCGGGAAGCGGTTTCGGCAACAATGCTACCCACTTCTTCTGCACTGACAGGCTGCGGCAAATAGCGACTCAATACTTCAATCTCTGCTTTAGTTTGCGTGATCAGATCATGACGATCTGATTTTTCAAACTCCGCCAAAGAGTCTTTCCGGAGTTTCATTTCTTTCGCTAAAATACCGATGACATCTTCTTCTGCTAAAGGAGTGGAGCTGTCAATCTCAGCATTTTTAATCGCGGCGCGAGCCATGCGGATGACCGAGAGTGCAAGCTTGCCATCTTCTTTGGCCTTCATGGCCTCTTTCATGTCACGCTGCAGGGTTTCTTGAATGGTCATCAGCTTTCACCTTCTCGTTATTTGAATTTACGTTTTCTGGCCGCTTCCGATTTCTTTTTACGACGAACGCTCGGCTTTTCATAATGTTCGCGTTTTCTTACTTCAGAAAGAACCCCGGCTTTTTGGCAGGAACGTTTGAATCTGCGAAGAGCACTATCGAAAGACTCGCCCTTTTTAACTCTGATTTCAGACATTGATATCCCTCCCTCCAAATAGTCTTATGGGGTGCAATTGCACTAATTAAAATTATAAGCCCCGATGCTGCATTTGTCAATCTGCAAACGGAGGCCAACCTAACGCCTTACCGCCGATTATGTGCGCATGAAAATGGGGTACCGTCTGACCACCGTCAGCACCTGTGTTGATAACGACACGATAGCCGTTTTCGGTAAGACCGAGTTGGCTTGCCACCGTTTGTACGGTGCTGAAAAAATGTGCGAATTGGTCTTCCGTTTCGGCATCCGTAATTTGATTGATGCTTTGAACATGTTGTTTAGGTACCACCAAAACATGTACCGGTGCCGTTGGCGCAAGGTCATTGAAGGCAACAAAATCATCATTTTCAAAAACTTTCGAACTGGGAATCGTACCGTTTGCAATTTGACAAAAAATACAGTCTTCCATGGTTACCCCTCCTCGATTCTTTCTCCGATCAACATGGCTCCGTCGTCAGAGACGACTCGTGTCGAACAAATCATACCTGCTTTCAGCCCCTCGCCTTTGATTTTTAGCTGACAATAATGAGGTGTAAAGCCTTTCCATGCACCATCTTCCGTTTCTTGTTCCAATAAAATATTCGTGGTTTTCCCGATAAAAGAGCGCCGGTAATCAGTGGCCGTTTGCTCCGCCACTTTTTCCGCGGCATGCACTCGCTCCTTTTTAACCGCTTCAGGAACTTGATCCGGAAACGTCGCTGCCGCAGTACCGTTTCGTTTGGAATATGGAAACACATGTACACCTGCAAAATGCAACTTTTTCAACGTTGCCATCGTTTCCGTAAAAAGTTCTTCCGTTTCGCCGGGAAAGCCTACGATTAAGTCAGTCGTAACTGCCAAATCGGGAATTCTTGCACGTAATGATGAAATAAGATCCACATATTCTTGCAGATGATAATGACGGCGCATTTTTCGTAAAATTTCTTCCGATCCCGATTGCAAGGGCAAGTGCAGGTGTGGACATACACGTTCATTCATGGCAATCAGATTCACCAATTCTTCAGAAATTTCAACCGATTCAATGGAACCGAGTCGAATTCTTGAAATATGTGTACGCTCGAGCAGCATCTTGACAACGTCAGCCAAGTCTACTTGTCGTCCCAGGTCCACGCCGTAATTCCCCAAATGAATACCGGTTAAAACAACTTCTTTAAATCCTTGCTCATCCAATTTTTTAGCTTCATGATAAATATCTTCCACTCGTCTTGATTTCAATTTACCGCGCGTATAAGGAATAATGCAAAAGGCGCAATAATTGTTGCAACCTTCTTGAATTTTTAAGTATGAACGGGCACGATCGGAAGCCGGATGCGCCCAATTCAATTCTTCGAATTGACTCGTTTCAAAAATATCATGCACTGCATTATGCGCTTGTGAGGAAGATCCGTACGTCTCAATCAAATCGACCACCTTGGCTCGATCCTGCGTACCGACAATCAGATTAACCCCGTCAATTTGTTGAATTGTTTTCGGATCCAGTTGTGCATAGCAACCTGTCACAATAATTTTTGTCTGCGGATTCAAGCGTTTGGCACGACGAATCATTTGACGCGATTTGCGTTCACCGATATGCGTTACCGAACAGGTATTAATGACACAAATATCCGCTTTGTCTTTCGCAGATACCTCTTCATATCCGCGCGCCAAAAAAAGGCTGCGCATCGCATCGGTGTCATATTGATTTACTTTACAACCCAGGGTTAAAAACGAAACTGTCTTCAAATTGATTTCCTCTCCGTCGTAATTTAGTAATCTGATTCATTGTAATGTTTTTTTACTTGTCATGCAAGAAAAACGAGGCGCGGCCGCGTCTCGTTTTTTACTAATTATTCAATTTATCCTTCAATTTATCGAAAAAAGATGGTTCTTCTTTATTGACTGTGCTGTCGCCCATGCACTCGCTGTATTTCAGCAAAGCCGCTCGCTGCTCGGAGGATAGACTGCGTGGTACACCAATTGTGACCCGTACATTTAAATCGCCTTTTCGATCGCTTCGCAACGATGGCAGTCCTTGACCGGAAAGACGAAATGTCTTTCCTCCGGGAGTGCCGTGTGGAATTTTTAACTCCACTTTGCCGAACAGCGTGTCGAGCTGAAGTGTCCCCCCCATAGCGGCTGTCGGGAACGAGATTTCCGCTTCACAAAAAAGATCCGCACCACGACGTTGGAAACGCGCATGTGGCTGAACATAGATATATACATATAAATCGCCCGTTTCCCCGCCGCGTTCACCCAAACCGCCTTCACCGGCCAAACGAATCCGCGAATCGGTGTCTACACCGGCTGGAATTTTCACGCGAAGCTTGCGTTTTTTCTGGACTTTACCGCTGCCGCGACATTCATGACATGGAGATTCAACAACTTTTCCTCGACCTTGGCAACGCGAACAGGTATGCACACTCATCATTTGACCTAAGGGCGTATTCCGTACGACTTGCTCCTGCCCGGTACCGTGACATTGCGGACATGTTTGCACGCTGGTTCCCGGTTCGGCACCATCGCCGTGACAATGGGGGCAAACCTCGTCTTTGACAATACTAAATTCTTTTTCTACGCCCACAGCGGCTTCTTCCAAAGTGATTTCCAAATCGTAGCGCAAATCCGCGCCGCGTATCGGCCCCGTTTGCCGAGCTGCACCACCGCCGAAAAAGCTGCCGAAGATGTCGCCCAGGTCACCGAATCCGCCAAATCCGCCTTGCGCTCCGCCGAAACCGCCGAAGCCACCGAAGCCGCCCGTTTGACCGGCCTGCTGATACGCAGTATGACCAATTTGGTCATACTGCGCACGCTTGGATTCATCCGAGAGCGTTTCATAGGCTTCATTGACTTCTTTAAATTTGGCTTCCGCTGTTTTCGGATCATCCTTATTTAAATCAGGATGATATTTTCGAGCCATTTTGCGGTAAGCTTTTTTAATGTCATCGGCACTGGCGTCCTTATTGACCCCCAGTACGTCATAATAATTCTGATCGCTCATGCCAAACTTCCTCTGTCATTATTTTTTGTCTTCATCGTCCATAACTTTGTAATCGCCATCGACGGTGCCGTCATTCGTCTCCTGTTGCGTTGTTTGTTGCTGACCGTTATTTGCCTGCGACTGTTGTTGTGCATTGGCCTGTTCGTACAACTTGCTTGCTAACTCATGCAGCGGTGTGCTCAATGCTTCCGCCTTCGCCTTAATAGCCTCCACATCAGTACCGGCCAGTGCTTCTTTCAGTTCGGAAATCGCCGTTTCTACTTTTTGTTTTTGTGCCGCGTCAACTTTATCACCAAGGTCTTTCAGTGTTTTTTCTCCCTGGTAAACTAAAGAGTCGGCATTATTGCGAACTTCCACTTCTTCTTTTTTCTTTTCGTCTTCCGCTTCGTGCAATTTAGCTTCTTTTACCATGCGCTCAATTTCATCGTCGGAAAGACCACTCGAAGACGTAATTGTAATCGTCTGTTCTTTACCGGTCCCCAGATCTTTAGCGGATACATGTACGATACCATTCGCATCAATATCAAAAGTAACCTGAATTTGTGGTACTCCGCGAGGTGCCGCAGGAATACCGCTCAGTTCAAAACGGCCCAGCGTCTTGTTATCCGCTGCCATGTTACGTTCGCCTTGCAAGACATGAATGTCTACGGACGGCTGATTATCCGCCGCGGTCGAGAATACTTGGCTCTTTGATGTCGGGATAGTCGTATTGCGATCAATAATTTTCGTAAATACTCCGCCTAATGTTTCAATACCCAAAGAAAGCGGAGTAACATCCAGCAGCAGCACATCTTTGACCTCGCCGACTAATACGCCTGCCTGAACCGCTGCACCGATCGCTACCGATTCATCAGGGTTAATGCCTTTGCTGGGTTCTTTCCCCAAGATTTTTTGGATCGCTTCTTGAACAGCCGGAATACGACTGGATCCGCCAACCAAAAGAATCTTGTCAATGTCGCTTACCGACAGTCCCGAATCCGCAATCGCTTTACGGGTCGGTTCCATAGTTGCCTGTACCAAATCTTCGGTTAATTCATTGAATTTAGCACGAGAAAGATTCAAGTCCAAGTGCATCGGCTGACCGTTGGAGTCGGCCGAAATAAACGGCAAGTTAATATTTGTAGAGAGCACGCCGGACAATTCGATCTTTGCTTTTTCCGCCGCTTCTTTCAAGCGCTGCAACGCCATCTTGTCCTGGCTCAAGTCGACACCATTGGTCTTTTTGAACTCGCTAATAATCCAGTCCATGACCTTTTTATCGAAGTCATCACCGCCGAGATGGTTGTTCCCTTGCGTAGCTTTGACTTCAAAAACGCCTTCGGCCAGATCCAGAATGGAAACGTCGAACGTACCGCCGCCCAAGTCGAATACAAGAATGGTATGCGCTTCATCTTTATCAAGTCCGTACGCCAATGCGGCTGCCGTCGGTTCATTGATAATGCGCAATACTTCCAGACCTGCAATCGCGCCGGCGTCTTTTGTAGCCTGGCGCTGACTGTCTGTAAAATACGCCGGCACCGTGATGACGGCTTTTTCTACTTTTTCACCCAAGTATGCTTCCGCATCCTGCTTGAGCTTTTGCAAAACCATCGCAGAAATTTCCTGCGGCGTATACGCTTTGTCATCAATATTTACTTTGTAATCAGTACCCATATGACGCTTAATCGAACTGATTGTACGATCCGGATTGGATACCGCTTGGCGCTTCGCAAGTTGGCCTACCAAACGTTCACCGGTTTTCGAAAAGCCGACAACCGACGGCGTTAAACGCGATCCTTCCGCATTTGTAATAACTACCGGTTCGCCGCCTTCCATGACCGCTACGACCGAGTTAGTTGTCCCCAAGTCAATGCCTATTACTTTTCCCATTCTGAATTTCCCCCTTAGTCTTCTTGATGCGCCACTTGTACTTGTGCTGCGCGTAACACTTTATCATTCATGCGGTAACCTTTTTTGAATACCGCGGTAATCTCTCCTTCCGGCTTATCCTTGGTCGCCAAACGCATAACGGCTTCATGATAATTCGGATCCATCTGCTCACCCAAAGCAGCAATTTCTTCCACTTTATAAGTTTTCAACAAATCTACCAACTTGCGATAAATCAGTTGAAATCCTTCTAAAAACTTTCCCCCGGCACCTTCCTCCACAGGATGTGACAAGGCCCTTTCAAACTCGTCCAAAATCGGCAATAAACTGGTAATGACTTCCGCTTGTGCGCTGTCTTTGAGATCTGCACGCTCTTGACGATAACGCCTGCGGGCATTATCAAAATCAGCTTGTAAACGTAAGCGTAAGCGTTCACTGTCTTCCCACTTTTGTGTCAGCTCAGCGATCTCTGCTGCGCAAGCAGCATCTTCCTGTTCACCGACATTTTTTGATTCATCAACCGTATCTACATCGACTTCGGTTGCTTTGTTTTCTTCTTCCTTGTATTCTGAGTTCAATTAACGCACCTCATCTCCATCTGTTTTTCCTGTTCGTAAGACGGAATTCACTTTTTGCTGCATCATATGCAACAGCGAAACAATTTTATCATATTCCATACGTGTCGGCCCGATGACCGCTACGCTACCTACCAGTTTTTGTCGATCAAAAAATTGTGCTTGCACCACACTATAGTTATGCAATGCGGCAATCCCCGTTTCCGGGCCGATGCGTACCGTAAGTGCGGTAGACGGCGAATAACTGATAAGATCAGCGAGTTGCTTACTCTCTTCTAAAAGTTGCATCAACTCTTGCAGCTTATCCAAGTCTTTAAACTCGGGCTGGCGAATCAACTCACTGACACCGTCGGTAAAAATCTCGCGATTCTTGCCGACCGTATTCTGGATCGTATCCAGCGTATTGAACATCACTTGCGGCTCGACCCAAAAGTCTCGCTGCAGCTCCTGCATGAGCTCTGTGGTGATTTCCCGCAATTCACGCCCATATAACGCTCGATTCAGCTGCAATGCAAAGTCCTGCAATTTCAATAGCGTTACGCCTTCAGGCATTAAAAACGTGGAGTGATCTACGCTGCCGTCGGTCGTTACCAGAAGCAGAATAGCGCGATTCGCGTCTAACGGTAAAAATTGAATGTAATTGAAAACAGCATGTTGCGACTCATCTGTCACGGCCAATGAAAGATTATGAGTCAGCCCCGACAAAATGCGCGCCGCCTCATTAAAAATTTCTTGTGTTTGTCTGTTTTCGAAAGTAAACCAATCCTTAATCGCAGTCGCTTCTTCCCGGCTTACCTTGCCCGGCTGCATTAAACTGTCCACATAGAACCGATATCCTTTTAACGAAGGAATGCGGCCGGCAGAAGTATGCGGTTGCTCTAAATACCCCATCCACTCTAAATCCTGCATTTCATTACGAATCGTTGCCGGACTGATACCCAAATCATAAATCCGCGCAATCGTACGTGAGCCGACCGGCTCGGCAGTGGCAATATAGCTTTGAACGATCGCACGCAAAATAATTTGTTTACGTTCTTTCATCGTTATCACCTCTGTCTTATTAGCACTCGTTCATGTCGAGTGCTAAATCTATAACATAATTTATCACGAAAAGGTGAAAAAGTCAAATTATTTTGCCTTTATGTGCGGATGAAGTGAGTGAATACTTGGTTGGACACTGCTGCGCCACGATGAGTAAGTGCTATCGCATCAGCAGTAGCATGATGCAATAGCCCTGCTTCCAATAACATTTCTATTTCTTTTCCATAAACTTCCTGAAGCGCAATGCCAAATTCAGTAGCAAACGCGGACATCGAAATGCCATGACGCCGGCGTAGGTTCATGAAACAATATTCTTCCATTGCGGTTTGACGATCGATGGCCTCCACGTCTTGCGGTATCCATCGCGCACTATCGATTTGTTTTATATAGACCTGCCAATCCGCAACATGGCTGTAGCGAACATTTCCATCAAAGGAAACAGCGGCCGCACCGAGCCCGATATACGGTTCATAGCGCCAATATTTTTGGTTATGTACGGCTTCGTAACCCGATTTTGCAAAATTGGCAATTTCATAACGAGAGAAACCATATTGCGGCAACGTACGTACCATAGTTTGATACATTTCCCATTCCGTCTCTTCCGACGGCAAGGCCAAGCGCCCTCGCTCCGCCAACCGAGCAAACAAGGTTCCCGGTTCAACAATTAATCCATAAATGGAAATATGCGTGATCGGTAAATGCACCGCCTTAACGAGTGAGGTTTTAAAATCGGCGACGGATTGCCCGGGAAGACCATACATTAAATCAAGAGTGATATTTTTAAAGCCGATGTGTGCCGCATCTTTGATAACCCGTCGAGCGTCCTGCGCGCGGTGAATACGTCCGATCCGTTGCAATAAATCATCGCGAAAGGTTTGTACCCCAACGCTTAAACGATTAACCCCCACCGCATAGTAAGCTTCTAAATTACTGCGAGTAATCCCGTCGGGATTCATTTCCAAAGTTACTTCCGCGGTATTTCGCACAGCAAAGCGTTCGCGGAGTGCCAGTAACACGTCATGAATTCGTTGCACGCCAAAAAGGGACGGTGTCCCGCCCCCAAAGTAAATGCTGTCTACACAATTGGAAAAGGAACTCAGCGGCCGATTTGCAATTTCTTTCAACAATGCCGCCAAGTAAAAATCATACATCTCTTCGCGAACCACGGCAGAGTAAAAATGGCAATAATGACAGTGGCTTGCGCAAAAAGGAATATGAACATAAATTCCTGTGCTCATCTTAATCGTCTTTCAAAATCGCCATAAACGCCTCTTGCGGAATCTCAACGCTGCCGACCTGCTTCATGCGCTTCTTGCCCTCTTTTTGTTTTTCGAGCAGCTTGCGTTTACGTGTGATATCGCCGCCATAACATTTCGAAAGTACATCTTTGCGCATCGCTTTAACGGTTTCACGAGCAATAATTTTATTTCCTATTGCCGCTTGAATCGGAATTTCAAACATTTGGCGCGGAATAATATCTTTCAACTTCAATGCCAGTGCCCGACCGCGTGACGGTGCCGAGCTTCGGTGAACGATAGTACTCAACGCATCCACTAAGTCTCCATTCAGCAGAATATCAAGTTTGACCATATCCGCCGGTCGATACCCAAAAAGCTCATAATCCAAAGACGCATAGCCCCGTGTTCCGGATTTCAGCTTGTCAAAGAAATCGTAAATAATTTCATTCAACGGTAAATAGTACTCGAGTGCGACCCGAGTCTCGTCAATGTATGTCATTGTGTGATACTCACCGCGACGTTCCTGCGCGAGTTCCATGACGGCTCCGACAAGATCGGACGGTAGCATGATGGTAGCCTTTACAAACGGCTCCTCAATATGATCAATTACCGTCGGATCGGGCAAGTGAGCGGGGTTGTCTACCGCGATCATGTTTCCGTCCGTGGTATAGACATGATAAATAACCGAAGGTGCTGTCGTGATCAAATTCAACTGATATTCGCGTTCCAGACGCTCTTGAATCACGTCCATGTGCAATAAGCCGAGAAAGCCGCAGCGAAATCCGAAGCCTAACGCAAGCGAAGTTTCCGCTTCATACACCAGCGCCGCATCATTTAAATTCAGCTTGTCCAATGCATCGCGTAAATTGCCGTAGTCTTTGCTGTCCACCGGATACAATCCGCAATACACCATTGGGGTCGCCTTGCGGTAACCGGGCAACGGTTCAGCAGCACCATTTTCCACTGTCGTAATCGTGTCCCCCACTCGACAGTCGTGAACATTTTTAATGCTTGCTGCCAAATACCCTACCGTACCGCAACTCAATTCCCGAGTAGGCACCATTCGCGGCGCAAAAAAACCGACTTCCGTCACTTCAAATGATTTGCCGGTCGCCATCATCCGGATTTGGTCGCCCACTTTGACGGACCCTTCATGGATCCGCACGTAAGCAATAATACCTTTGTAAGGATCAAAATGAGAATCATATACCAACGCCTTCAACGGTCGATCACTGTAATCCGGCGGCGAAGGAATCCGTTGAACAATTTGCTCCAGCACATCCGGTACGCCCAACCCGGTCTTGGCCGAAATCATCGCGGCATCGTGCGCGTCAAGACCGATAACATTTTCGATCTCGGCTTTTACCAAGTTGGTATTTGCACTTGGTAAATCCACTTTATTAATGACCGGAATAATCTCCAAATCGTGATCCACTGCTAAATAGACATTGGCTAATGTTTGCGCCTGTACCCCCTGTGTGGCATCTACAACCAAAAGCACTCCTTCACACGCAGAAAGGCTGCGGGAAACTTCATAATTGAAGTCGACATGCCCGGGAGTATCGATTAAGTGCAACATATAATCTTTGCCATCTTTCGCATGGTAATGCAAACGAACGGATTGCGATTTGATCGTAATTCCCCGTTCTTTTTCCAATTCCATATTATCTAAGACCTGCGACTGCATCTCCCGCTGGGATAAAGCGCCGGTGATTTCAATCAAGCGATCGGCTAACGTCGACTTACCATGATCAATATGCGCGATGATCGAAAAATTACGAATATGTTCAGTGGACACGAATATTCTCTCCTTGCCAATTATTAGATGCTATAATAGCACCGCCAAGTACTCGATCGCCTTCATAAAAGACAATCGACTGACCCGGTGTTACCGCGCGCTGCGGTTCTTTAAAAACTACATGCAGGCCATCTTTTTCGGGATATACGGTGCAATCCGCTGCCGGAGCCGCATAACGGATTTTAGCTTGCGCGACAAACGGCTCTGTGCAATCTTCCCATTCCGTAAATGCCGGATCCAATGCCCAAACTTCCCGTTGGAAAATAGCCGCATTGGGACCGACAATGACACGGTTATTTTCCGCATCGATAGCGACCACGTATAACGGATGTTCTGCCGCCACACCAAGACCCTTACGTTGGCCGATGGTATATGCCGGTAACCCTTGATGCGTTCCTAATATATTGCCTTCAAGATCGACAATATCTCCCGGCACAAATTGCTCGGGAATACGCTCTTTCAAAAAACGAATGTGATCATTGTCGGGAATGAAACAGATATCTTGACTCTCCGGTTTATTGTACACGGGTAAGTTCAATTCTTTTGCCAAAGCCCGCGTATCTTCCTTATGCATTTCTCCCAACGGGAACATAATGTGGGGTAACATCTTTTGGTTTAAATGATACAACACATACGACTGATCTTTTTTCAGATCCGTACCGCGACGCAGTTCATAAAGGTCACTTGCTTGATTGTAAAGAACGCGTGCATAGTGTCCTGTCGCCAAAAAATCGGCGTCAAGGTCACGGCTAAACTCGTACAAACTCCCAAATTTAATCCAATCGTTGCACATTACACATGGATTGGGAGTAATCCCGCGAGCATACGATTGTGTAAAATATTGCATAATTTTTTCTTCAAAAGATTGGCGTAAATCCAACACATAATGCGGCACTGCCAATTGATCCGCTACCCGCTTGGCATCCGTAATCGTGGCGGATTCTACCACTTTATTGTTTTCTACGGTATCAAAAAGCAACATGGTGACACCGATAACATCATAACCTTGCGCTTGCAAACGCGCCGTTACTAATGAGCTGTCAACACCACCGCTCATAGCGACCGCTACGCGTTTTTTGTTCATACTATTCCTCCTCTACATATTAGTTTATTATAGCATATAGAAAATCTTCCAAGCGATTTTTATACTGATTGTATCGGCATCTGCTGTATGCCCTCATCATTGATGCTGTATAATAAAATCATTGAAACCGTTTAAGGAGAATTTATGCATCAATATCTGTTTTTTATCGGCTCGTTCCCCATTCGCAGCTATGGAGTGTTTTTTGCTCTGGGAATTATTACCGGCGGCCTGCTTGCCTATTATTTCACACGCAAAGCGGGACGTTATTCGGAATACATTTGGGATCTTACCGTTTACTGCGGTCTCTGGGGGATTATTGGCGGTCGCCTTTGGGATGTTTTCTTTTTTGACTGGGACTACTACCAAGATCACCTTTTAGAAATTCCGTTTGTGTGGAAAGGCGGCATGGCCATTCAGGGCGGTTTGCTTTTCGGCATCTTAGCAGCGCTGTATTATTTACGTAAACGCCGCGTCGATATTTTAGATTTTGCCGACCTGGTTGCACCTGCCATCGTCTTGGGACAAAGTGTCGGACGCATGGCAAATCTTATGAACGGTGATGCCTTCGGTCATCCGACCGGCGGTTCATTTGGTATCCTATATCCCGAAACTACACTTGCGTACCACACATATGGTGCGCAACCCCTATGGCCGGCAGAAATTTGGGAAGGTCAAATTGATGTTCTGATCTTTGTCATCTTACTCGCTTATTCATTGCGCTCCCATGTTAAAGGGCAAGTATTCGCGCTCTACATTATGTTGTATTCACTGGCACGCTTCGGTTTGGAATTTTTGCGTGGCGATTACGGAGCACTGCTGTGGGGTTTAAAATCGGCGCAACTGACTGCTCTTGTTGCTTTTTTCGCTGCTCTGAGTGCCTTTGTATACTTCGCTTATCGCAAACCGCAAAACGCCGTTCCACCTGCTCTTACAAGGACAAGTAAACGTAATAAAAAATGACGTCGATCGACGTCATTTTTTTTGTTTCAGATTTCGTCATTGGCAATCGCTGCCTGCAATGCTTCCAAGGCCCGATTAGCAAGTACCGTGTTCTTTTCTTTTTTGGGAACGCGCTTAGCTAAAGGATCGATTAAGCCGAAATTTACATTCATCGGTTGGAAGTTGTCTTTGTTATCGGTCGAGATATATTGCATCAAACTACCGATTGCCGTTGTTGCCGGCGGTTTCCAAAGCATTTTACCATGCAGCAAACGGGCCGCGTTACGACCGGCAAGCAAACCGGCAGCGGCAGATTCCACATATCCCTCCACGCCGGTAATTTGTCCCGCAAAAAACAAGGTGGGACGTTTTTTAGTTTGCAATGTCGCTTGAAGCAACTTTGGAGAATTAATATAGCTGTTGCGATGCATTACGCCGAAACGCGCGAATTCCGCATTTTCCATGCCGGGAATCATACGGAAAATCCGCTTTTGTTCCCCCCATTTCAGATGTGTCTGAAAACCGACAAGATTGTATAACGTACCTTCTGCATTATCCTGGCGCAATTGAACCACCGCATACGGTTCCTCGCCCGTACGCGGATCCGGCAAACCTACCGGTTTCAACGGTCCGAATCGCATGGTGTCTTCCCCGCGATTGCCGAGTACTTCAATGGGCATGCAACCTTCAAATATTTCGCCTTTTTCAAAATGATGTTGGCCTGCTACCTCCGCTGCGATAAGTTCTTCGCGAAAGCGCAGATATTCTTCTTTATTGAATGGACAGTTGAGATATGCAGCCGGGCCTTTATTATAACGCGAAGCGCGATACACGACCTCTTGGTTTAATGACTCTAAATACACAATCGGCGCAGCGGCATCAAAAAAATGGAAATAGTCTTCCCCACCGAATACTGCGATCGATTCCGCTAACTTACCATCCGTAAGCGGACCGGTGGCAATGATTACAATACCGTCTTCCGGGATTGACATGACCTCCTCCGTAACCACTTCGATCAACGGATGGTTTTTGATCGCATCGGTCACTGCCTGCGCATAGCCTTCCCGATCAACGGCAAGTGCACCGCCGGCCGGCACTTGATGCGCATCAGCCGCCTGCATGATAAGCGAATTCAATTGTCGCATTTCTTCCTTCAAAAGTCCTACCGCATTCGTAATTGCTGCCGCACGCAACGAATTGCTGCAAACGAGTTCGGCAAAATGCGGCAACGTGTGTGCCGGTGTATACCGTTTCGGCTTCATTTCCAGTAAGCGAACACGCACCCCTGCTTGCGCTGCCTGCCAGGCGGCTTCACACCCCGCCAGCCCGGCACCAATGACGGTAATCACTTCATTTTTTCTTATGGCTGCCATGCGTTGGGCACTCCTTATTGCTGCAAATAATCTCTTCCCCTCGTTGGCGTGTCTTCTTTTTCACCATAATCGATCCGCATTCCTTACAAAATTGATCCACCGGTTCATTCCACAATGCCAAATCACATTCCGGATACCGATCGCAACCATAGAAAACACGGCCACGTTTGGATTTACGGCGGACGATGTGTCCTTTTTTGCATTTCGGGCAGGCAATGCCGACCGGATCGGTAATCGGCTTAGTGTTTTTGCATTCCGGAAAATTCGGACAGGCTAAGAATTTTCCATACCGGCCGAATTTATAAATCATTTTAGCGCCACATTTATCGCAGATAACATCGGATTCCTGCTCAATGACTTTCACTTTATCGATTTTTCCTTCAGCGTCGGAAAGCTCCTGTGCAAATACTTTGTAAAAACTTTCCAGCAGTTGTTCGTAGCTCAATTCACCATCGGCAATTTTATCCAATTCCTCTTCCATACGCGAGGTGAATTTAACATCAACGACCTTGCTGAAGAAACGCTTCAGAAGATCTATCACAACAAAACCCAATTCCGTAGGAATAAATGCTTTGTCACGCTTTTCGACATAGTTGCGTTTTTGAATGGTATCCAAAATCGGCGCATATGTACTCGGGCGACCGATTCCTTTTTCTTCCAAAAGTTTAATTAAGCTTGCTTCCGTATACCTTGCCGGCGGTTGCGTGAAGTGTTGTTTCGGCTCAATTTTTTTGACCGTCAGCGCATCATCTTTGTGCAACTCCGGTAAAATCGTTTCTTCTTTTTTATCTTTCGCCCCGTAAACTGCTGTAAAACCGTCAAAAATAATATGCCGGCCTACGGCGCGCAACTCAAATTTTCCGGCGCGAATGGTCACGGTTAAACGTTGCGCAATTTGCGGAGTCATTTGACTGGCCAGAAAACGATTCCAAATCAACGTATATAATTTCAGCTGATCCCGATTTAAAAAGGGTGCGACTTCCGCGGGAGAATATGCTAATGACGTCGGACGAATCGCCTCATGCGCATCCTGACTCTGCTGTTGCTTCGAGTATTTATTCGGTGACTCAGGTATATACTCTTTACCATAGGTTTCGGCAATGTACTGCTTTGCTTCTTCCTGCATCTCTTCCGCGATCCGTACGGAGTCGGTACGCATGTAAGTAATCAAACCGACATGCGTGCCACGAATATCCAAACCTTCATATAATTGCTGCGCAATCATCATGGTCTTACGCGCACCGAAATTCAGCCGGTTGACACTGTCTTGCTGCATCGTACTGGTAGTGAACGGCGCTTGCGGTCGGCGGCGTTGCTGACCTCGCGTCAATTTTTCGACATATGCATCCGCCGCTTTTAATTCTTCGACTAGATCGTTGGCGACGCTTTCCTGCGCAACGGCCAGCTCTTTGTCGTCATACCGAACTACCTTGGCGGTAAATGATTTGCCCTTTCCGGCATGATAATCGGCTTCAATAGACCAGTATTCCTCCGGCACAAATGCCTTGATCTCTTCTTCGCGTTCACAAATCAAACGTACTGCCACCGACTGCACCCGTCCCGCACTTAGACCGCGAAATACCTTTTTCCAAAGGAAGGGACTTAATTTATAGCCGACAAGTCTGTCAAGAACCCGACGTGCCTGCTGAGCATCCACTTTCTGCTCATCAATCGGACGCGGTTGGGCAATCGCTTCTTTAATCGCATGCGGCGTGATTTCATTAAATGTAATTCGCACATTCTCATCCGCCGGAACATCCAACAGCACCGACAAATGATGAGAAATAGCTTCTCCCTCGCGGTCAGGGTCAGTGGCGAGGATAACATCGCACGATCTGTTCGCTTCCGCGCGTAAATGGGAAATCACATCATGGCGATCGGAAACATTCGTATATCGTGGCATGAATCCGTTTTCCACATCGACACCCAGCGAGTTTTTCGGTAAATCGCGCAAATGCCCCATGCTGGCCATAACTTTATAATTTTTACCGAGAATTTTTTCAATCGTTTTCGCCTTAGCAGGAGACTCCACAATCACGAGGTGTTTACCGTTCGGATTTGGTGTGCGCTCCCATTTCGGCGCCTTGACAACAGCCGACTTACCGGCACTGTTTTTGCGTCCGATTGAAATCGTGCGTTTAATGGACAATGCTGCCTCCTATCTGGAAATCATTGCCATATATTTTTGATTTCCACATTGTTGTATAAGTCCTTTTAATTCTAATTGTAACAATACATAGTTGGCTTCAGTCGGGTGTAAGGCGGAGCGAAGGATAATCGTATCCATGTCGACTGTTTTCTCCAACTGGCAACAACGGTACACTAATTCCTCGGTCGGTGTCAAATCCGGACCGGCCACCGAGCCCACTTCACGTTCCGTATCCAACCAATTATATTCGCGTAAAATATCGTTTGGTTCCGCGGCCAACGCCGCTCCTTGTCGCAATAAGTGATGCGTGCCCACCGACATCGGTGAAAAAATGCTGCCGGGAACCGCGAACACATCACGCCCCGCCTCCAAAGCAAAATCTGCCGTAATCAACGTGCCGCTGCGTTTCGCCGCTTCAATAACCAACACCCCATCGCTCAATCCGCTGATGATGCGATTGCGTGCCGGAAATTGTCGTCCCAACGGTTTAGTTCCCAACGCATATTCCGACATCACTACACCGTGTTGTGCGATTTCCTCAAATAATGACTTGTTTTCCGGCGGATAGGGAATATCCAAACCACAAGCCAGTACACAAATCGTATACCCGTCAGGAAGTGTAGCCCGATGACTTGTGGAATCTATACCGCGTGCACCGCCACTAATGATAGCAACGCCCGCTTTACTCAACTCTCCGGCAAATAAACGCGCGGCATTAATCCCATACGGTGTCGGCTTGCGTGAACCGACGATGGCAATCGCTTTTTCCGGTTCTCGCCACGTACCTCGATATGCAAGTATGGCCGGCGCATGAGGATCATTCTGTAAACGTTTTGGAAAATCGGCATCTTGAAAGGTCAGTAAGCTGACGCCCCATTTTTGATTGGCCTCCCAAATCTTTTCGGGTTCAATCACTTTTCGTTGTGCCAAAAATCCCGCGAGCGATTTTGGTCCTAACGTATGGGATGCCACTAATGCCTTTTCGGAAGCCTGCCAAATCGCCTCAAAACTGCCAAAAAAGCGAACTAGTTGGCGCAACTTGACTGCACCCACATACGCTGTCTTTTGCAGCGCCGCCGCGTATATTTCTTCCCTTTTCATATCCATTTTATTCACCGACTTCAATAAAACACTTTATTCATTGGTGCAGAAAAATATAATGCGTCTCTACTCCTTGTCTTGTGCACGGTAACTTACTGCTTCCGCAATTTGCTCCGCGTCGATGATGTCTTTGCCCTGCAGATCGGAAATGGTACGCGCCACTTTTATGATTCGGTCGTAAGCGCGTGCACTTAAGTGCAAACGATTAAATACATCTGCCAGAATTTGTTGCGCTCGTGGCGTCATTTCGCACGTTTCTTTGATCTGGCGATGCTGCATTTGGGAATTCGTGCGCATCCCGTAAATGGCCAAACGCTTTGCCTGCCGCTCACGGGCCAACTTAACGCGAGCGCGAATGACCTCTGACGACTCTTCCGCACGGGTCGCAGTAAGTTCCGTATACTTCGGCCGCTGCACACTCACATGCAAATCGATACGATCCAGCAACGGGCCCGAAATTTTTCGCAAATAGCGGCGAATATCGCCGCTCGAGCAGGTACATTCTTTGTCCGGATCACCGTTAAACCCGCAGGGACACGGATTCATCGCACTGATTAAAATAAAATCGGCAGGATATGTCAGGCTGGCATTCACACGTGATATATGGACAACTCGATCTTCCAATGGCTGGCGCAGCACTTCCAAAACGGAGCGCGGAAATTCGGGTAATTCATCAAGAAATAATACACCTTTATGACTGAGTGTAACTTCGCCCGGTTTGGGAATACTGCCGCCGCCGATTAAGGCCGCCGTCGATACGGTATGATGCGGACTGCGAAACGGTCGGGCGTGCAATGCAGCTGTCCGCGACACGTCAAACAAGCCTGCCACGCTGTAAATTTTAGTCACTTCCAGTGCTTCGTCATGCGAAAGCGGCGGCAAAATGGAATTGATTCGACGAGCCAGCATCGTTTTGCCTGAACCCGGCGGTCCGATCATTAAGACATTATGCCCACCGGCCGCGGCGATTTCCAACGCGCGTTTAGCCATAATTTGACCCTGTACTTCCGCGAAATCTTCATTCACCTCCGGCATCTCTTCCTGTTCAGATTCGGGCACTGCCGCTTTCCAAACGATTTCACCTTGCAAATAGCGAACCAAGTCACGCAATGAGGTGACTGCATAAACTTCAATACCGTTACATAAAAGAGCTTCTTGCACATTTTGCGGTGCGACAAAAAAACGTTTCTTACCCGCTTCTTTGGCAGCAATGACCATCGGCAAGACACCGTTAACGGGACGCACCTTGCCATCCAGCGCCAGTTCACCGATACTGACCGCATCTGCCAAACTCTCTCGTGGCAACGTTCCGCCGGCCGCGAGTATGCCTATCGCAATCGCCAAGTCCAGTCCTGCGCCTTCTTTTTTCAAATCGGCTGGGGCTAAATTCACTGTAATCTTACGCAACGGAAACTCCAACCCGGAGTTTTTCAGTGCAGGGCGCACTCTTTCTTTGGACTCTCTGACGGCCTGCGTCGGCAAGCCGACAATATCATACGCAGGCAAGCCGTTAGCTAAATCCACTTCGACTAAAATCAAATGTCCGCTTAATCCGAACGTCGTGGCTCCAAATACTCGTGCAAACATATTTCTCCTCCTAAAACGCATTTTTCAGCTGATTTAGTTGATAGGTTCCGTTGGCGTGTATTTGAATTTCCACAACGTCAAAGCGGCACGGTATCTCTTTTGGCAGTTGAACTAAATAGGCCATCGCAGTTTTGCGCAACATATTTTGTTTGAAAGGCGTGACTGCTTCGCGCGGCAAACCGAAACGTACGGTAGAGCGTGTTTTCACTTCGACAAACACAAGTGTGTTACCGTCGCTTGCGATGATATCGATTTCACCTTTGCCGCTGCGAAAATTACGTGCCCAAATACGATATCCCTGCGTTTCCAAATACGAGGCGGCAAGCGCTTCCCCTTCTGTCCCTAAATCATTGTGTCGACTCACGCAAACCTCTTCCTTCGATGTATTGCGTATCCATTAAAATGCATTGATCATGCTTTTAATCGGTTCAAAACTTTTGCGATGAGCCGGTGACGGCCCGTATTTTTTTAACATACTTAAATGATGTTCCGTAAGATAGCCTTTATGAGTAGCAAAGCCGTATTGCGGATATTGTATATCCAATTCTTCCATTAAATGGTCACGACTGACTTTCGCTAAAATAGAGGCCGCCGCAATGGAAGCACTTTGCGAATCGCCCCGAATAATCGCCTGCACCGGTATCGGTAAGGTAACCGGCATGGCATCCGCCAGCAACACTTGTGCCGCCGGTTGTAATGACATAGTGGCCGCCTGCATACCGTCAAGTACCGCCTGATAAATGTTGACGGAATCAATGACTTCGACAGGAATATGCAAAATCTTATAGGCAATAGCAGTTTCAGTAATTTCTTTGAACAATTTTTCCCGCGTCACTACCGAAAGCTTTTTAGAATCGTTGAGTCCGTCCAGCATGGCATGCGGCGGCAAAATAACTGCAGCCACCGTCACCGGACCGGCTACCGGTCCGCGTCCCGCTTCATCGGTGCCGGCTATATGCAACTTGCCCTGTGCATACCAATGCTCCTCATATCGATAGAGAGCTCGTAAACGCTCGTGTTCCTGCCGCACCTTGTCCTGGCGACGCGCGTATTGCTGCAAAGCCTGCCGGACGCCCAGGCGACCATCCAAACTCCAGCGTAATAACTCTTCAGGAGTGGGTACTTCTGCCAAACGTGAACGGATCATGGCAATCGTTTCTTTTTTCTCCTCAGCCATTTTGACTTGCCTCGGCAGGCGGGGTCTCTAAACTGATTTTACCCAGCCGTAATTGGCGAAAATCCCCTAAAACGAATTGGCGTGCCTTATGGTAGTCATATTCACCTTTGGGTAGCAATGCGCCTCGTTTTTTAGCGATTTCCGTTAACCATTCATCAGGTGTCCCCGATTCCGTTTGAATTCCATAACGTTCCGTAAGCGTTCCCGGATAATTTTCATTGATATAAGCCAGCAGATTTCTGACTACATCTTCCGCATCAAACACTTCATCGGTGATGGCGCCGGTGGCGGCCAGTTTTTGACCCACCACAGGATCTTCAAACTTCGGCCATAACACACCCGGTGTATCCATCAATTCAACGCCATCCGCCAACTTTACCCACTGTTGGCCGCGCGTTTTACCAGGGCGATTGGCCGTATGCGCGATATAACTTTTCGCCAGCGTATTAATAAGCGTCGATTTACCGACGTTGGGAATCCCTAAAATCATCGTACGCACGGAACGCGCTCGAATACCTCGACGCTTCCAGCGCTCAAGTAATGGTGCCGCCGCTTGCCGAATTTCCTGAATCAGTCGCTTACGACTGGACTTAGACGTGCTGTCTATGAGTAACGTCGTAATCCCCCGGTTGGCAAAATATTGTTGCCATTGTGCAGAAATTTTGGGATCTGCTAAATCGGCTTTGTTTAATAATAAAATCCGCGGTTTTGCCTGGATCAGTTCACGCAGCAACGGATTTTCACTCGAAGCGGGCACACGTGCATCTCTCAGTTCCACGACGACATCGATGGCTTTTAGCTGCTCTTTAATCAGACGTTGCGCTTTGGCCATGTGCCCGGGAAACCATTGGATAAGCATGATGCACCTCCTTTATTCATATCCTATGATAAGTAAACAATCAACAATGCCTCTTCTATTTTATTATATAAAAAAAGGACTGTATATACAGTCCTTTTTACTTACTCTTAGCGACGTTCACGAATGCGAGCCGCTTTACCAGTCAAACGACGCAGGTAGTACAGTTTTGCACGACGTACGATGCCGCGGTTTTTGACTTCGATTTTGGCCACACGCGGGGAATGTACAAGGAATGTACGTTCTACACCGACACCGGACGCGATACGACGTACTGTGAAAGTTTCACGGACACCGCCATTTTTGCGCGTCAAGACAACGCCTTCAAAAATCTGAATACGTTCACGATTACCTTCGACGACTTTGGCGTGGACGCGAACCGTATCACCGGCACGGAAATCCGGAATGTCCGAACGCAACTGTTCTTGTTCCAATTGTTGAATGATGTTCATATCGTTCTCCTCCTACCGGACATTCTTGCCCACCACCTGGTGAACAGAGGACTATCCAAAATAACAGTGGTATTGTATCATATCAACCTTAATAAAGCAAGCTATTCTACTAATTTTTTAATATCGAACCATGTCGTAAGCAAATCGGCAATATTTTGCAAAATCAGTAAACGATTTTGGCGAACTCTTTCACTATCCGCCATGACAATGACATGATCAAAAAACTCATTAATCGGTGCAACTAACGATTGTAACTCCAGATACACGACAGCATAATCCTGTTTCGCATAAGCGGCTTCAATTTTGGGGGCTACCGCTTTATACGCAGCATACAATTTTCGCTCTTCATTATTTTCAAAAAGTTCCGATTGAACTTCTCCCTGCTGCGGTTCTTTTGCCAAATTCACGACACGGCGAAACGCTTGGCGAAGTTCCATATCTTTGACAAATCCGGTGTCTGCCAACGCGTGCGTTTTGCCATAGACACTGTAAATATCAGTATCATCCCCTGCAAGAACGGCATCGATTTGATCGTACGACAAGCCCTCATCGCTCAAAATTGTTTGCAGTCGTTGCATGATAAAAGCAACAACTTGTTCCTGCACATCTGCCGGCACGTCACCGAGTGTTTTGGCAACGGCAGCAACCATTTTACGTAAACACCAGTGAGTTTTACTTTGGACGGCGATTTGCACAATCCCAATCGCCTGACGGCGCAACGCAAACGGATCCTGCGAGCCGGTCGGTGCATGTCCCTGGCTGAATGTCGCGACGATATTATCCAATTTATCGGCAAGGCTCAACACTTCACCCAGCTTGGTAGAAGGCAAGATGTCGCCTGCAAATCGCGGTAAGTATTGTTCAAAGATTGCTTGCGCCGCTTCTTTCGGTTCACCGTCCAGCAGAGCGTATTCTTTACCGATTTCCCCTTGCAATTCCGTGAACTCCGTGACAAGTGCTGTCGCCAAATCGGTTTTGGCGAGATGTGTCGCACGTTGTAACAATTCTTTTTCTTCCTGTGTCAGCTCATACGCTTCAGCAAACGCTTGCGTAATTTTTTGCAAGCGCTCTGTCTTATCTTGCATGGTCCCGAGATTTTCCTGATAAACGATACGTTGCAATGCATCATATCGCGCAGCCAAACTCTTTTTACGGTCCTCATTAAAGAAGAATTCTGCATCCGCCAAACGAGCGCGCAAGACTCTTTCATTACCCGCCTGTACAGTATCCAAATGTTCATCGGAGCCGTTACGTACCGTCAAAAACAGTGGTAAGAGTCGGCCTTCTCGATCACGCAACGGGAAATAGCGTTGATGATCTTTCATCGGCGTAACCACTGCCGCTTCCGGCAACTCTAAATAGCGCTCTTCAAAATGACCGCAAAGCGGTGTCGGATATTCGACGAGAAACACGATTTCCGTTAACAGATCTTCGTCTTCCACCACAGTCGCACGCTGTTCTTCAGCAAGCTTTTGCAAACCTTGAGTAATCATCTGACGACGTTCGGCAGGATCGACGATAACATACTGCTCGCGCAATATCTGATCATAATCACTTGCTTGGGGAACTACGACATTTTCCTCCCCCAGAAAGCGATGCCCGCGAGTGGTATTTCCAGAGGCCACGCCCGCGAGTGTAAATGGGATCACTTCCGCATTAAAAAGCGCCACGAGCCAGCGAATCGGACGTACAAAACGGAAGCTTTCGTTCCCCCACTTCATGCTCTTGGGAAATTGTAGCGATTGGATCAATTCCGGTAACAGGTTCGCCAAAATGATCTGCGCCGTTTGACCTTCTTTTTTGATATGCGCATACACGTAATTATCTCTTTCGATCAGTTCAGAAGGATCGACGCCTTGACCGCGAGCAAATCCCTGCGCAGCTTTGGTCGGGTTGTGATTTTCATCAAACGCGATGGCTACCGACGGCCCACGATTTTCTTCGACCATGTCCGGCTGACGATCTGCTAAATCCTCCACAATGAGTGCCAGACGTCGCGGCGTTCCGACCGTTTTTAACGAGGCAAACGATAAGCGAGCATCGGCAAGCATTGTTTCCGCCCGCGTACGCAATTCATCAAGAATACGCGGCATAAATTTCGCCGGAATTTCTTCCGTACCGATTTCGAACAATAAAGTATTATTCATGCCGAGACGCTCCTTTCAACAACGGATATCCTAGTTCTTCACGCTGTACCAGGTAGGCATGCGCACAGAGTCTGGCCAGTTTACGCACGCGTCCGATAAACGCAGTACGTTCACTGATACTGATAGCGCCACGCGCATCCAAAAGGTTGAAAACATGCGAACATTTCAATACATAATCATACGCCGGCAAAACTTTACCGGCATCAATAATACGTACCGCTTCCGCTTCATATTTATTGAATAAATCAAACAAAAGGTTAATATCTGCCAACTCAAAATTGTAGACAGACTGCTCATATTCATTTTGATGGAAAATATCGCCGTAAGTAACATCGCCGGACCAGACGATATCATACACATTTTCCTTGCCTTGGATATACATGGCAAGACGTTCCAAGCCGTAAGTAATTTCGACGGCAACCGGATTCATATCAACGCTGCCCACTTGTTGGAAATAAGTGAACTGAGTGATTTCCATACCGTCAAGCCACACTTCCCAGCCTAATCCCCAGGCGCCTAATGTCGGCGATTCCCAATTATCCTCGACAAAGCGAATGTCGTGCTCGATTGTGCGAATACCGAGTTTTTCCAAACTTTCCAAGTACATTTCCTGGATCCGATCGGGAGACGGCTTCATAATTACCTGAAATTGGTGATGTTGATACAGTCGATTAGGATTATCGCCATAGCGACCATCCGCCGGACGCCGTGACGGCTCAACATACGCTACGTGCCACGGTTCCGGCCCCAATGCCCGCAAAAATGTCGCAGGATTCATCGTACCGGCACCTTTTTCCACATCGTACGGCTGCTGAATCAAACAACCTGCTTCCGACCAATAGCGTTGTAATGTCAAAATCATTTCTTGGAAGGTCATCATTTCCTCCTCTGCTTTGCAAATAAAAAAGTCCCTGTAACAATTGTTACAGGGACGAGTATACCCGCGGTTCCACCCTCATTGGTCATTGACCCACTTAATGATATAGCGGCCTTTACTATCTTACGATTTCCTGCCGCAGCTCCAAAGCGCCTTCCTTTGTGTGGCAAGCTTCCACTATCCTTGCCTCGCTATCGCCAAAGTACTACTCTTTATCATCGCTTAATTACTAAAAATATAGCAAACTCAAATTTTATTGTCAATGCCCTTTTGCGCAAATGTGAAAACATTCGTAAATTGGGTAGCGATCTCCACATAATTCGTCAAATAATATAATAATGCATCCGCCGCTTCTGTTAATCCCTGCCGAGAAAAAAGTTGCGGGCCATCCTGCCACGTAGCATGTAAAATGGCGAATAGCGTTTGGCGACCTGTATCGGAAAGCGGCAGAAATTGCTTTTCCTGCAAAACTGTCTGCGGATCATAACCGGCAATACCTAAAAGTTGCCAGGAAGCGATTAAGGTTGCTATTGCCAAGTCTTTACGGGAAAGCGCCGTCAGGTACTGCTCCCATAAATGATATACCTGTGCATCCGCTTGTCCCGATGCGAAAAGCTCCTCAGTCATGTGTACCAGGAAATAATAAACTTGCCACATAGGATACGTCCATTGCCACGTATCCGTCAGTGCTCGTCCATCGGCTTGCAACAAACGATAGCCTTCAATATCAGCTGCTACGGTACAACGTAAAAAAGCAGCCGGTACCAAGTAGCCGATATAATTGGCCTTGCGTCTTGCTTGTGGTGCGAATATAAAAATTCTGCCCGCTTCTTTTGTCCAAAGAGTAAGTTTTTTACCGGCGGTACCGGCATCCCGTGCAGCCAACACAAATCCTTCATAATTTTGCCAATTATTCGTGTTCGTCATCAACATCAGGCTCCTCGTTGAGCACGCGAGTCACCAAAAGGCGCACAATACGGAAACCGTTAACTTTAGTGACGCAAAAATCCCAACCGTCAATAACGATATGATCACCGTTGCGCGGAATACGTTCCAATAAGGCAAATACATATCCGCCGATTGTGTCCGCTTCCACTTCCGCAAAGTCAACATCTAATAATTTTTCTACATCTTCCAAAATGACATTGCCGTCAAATTCAAAACGATCTTCATCCAGCTCGAGAATTGCAGCCAAAGATTCAGGCTCGTGTTCATCCTGAATATCGCCGACCAGTTCTTCGATAATGTCTTCCAAGCCAACCAATCCGACAGTCCCGCCAAATTCATCTACCACCGCCGCAAGATAAATACGCCGGGTACGCATCAATTGCAAGAGATCAAAGATCGGCATAACTTCCGGAATGATGAGGATTTCACTGATAATCTGCTTTAACTGCGGCTTACCGGTAATATACAACTCCATAAAGTTTTTGACGTGGATAAGGCCGATAATATGATCTTTATCACCATCACACAAAGGATATCGTGTGTGGCGTGAAGTGCGAATCGCTTCCCGCATCGTCTCCAAACTGTCTTCATAATAAAGTACCGACATATCAGGACGCGGAATCATTACCTCACGAGCCAAACGGTCCACAAAAGTGAAGGCATTTTTGATCAGTTCGCCTTCCCGCTCATCCAATTGGCCGCTCAAATGTCCCTCGTTAAAAAGCAGGCGGATTTCCGCTTCCGTGCGCGGCATTTCCACCTCATTTGTCAGCGTCAGATCATGCGTATGCAAATACATGGTGGCTAAGCGTTCGCCCAGCCATATAATCGGGGCACATATTTGATGTAAAATACGCACGATTCCTGCCGTGCGTGGCAGCCATTTCAATGCATTCTGCAAGGCTACTGCTTTAGGAATCAAATCTGCGACAATCCAAAACAACGTGACGGCAACCAAAAGCACAACCAAAGAAAGTATCCACTCACCCCAGAGCCACTGTATTGTCGGTGGTGTGAGCAGCATCCAACACTGATAAATACTGTAATAGTAAAGCAGTGTCACAACCAGCAAAACCCATTGAATAGTCCCTAAATACCGATTCGGTGAATCATAAAAGTTCGATATGCGTGACCATTTCGGTTCTTCCTCCTCCGCTGCAAGTTCTTGCACATATTCACGACGCAGACGGATAAAAGAATATTTTGCAATGACTAAAATAGTTGCGATCATCAAAAAAAGAACTGCCAATATCGACCAAAACGCTCCCCAAGGCGTGAGGAGATGAGCAATGAGCATATTATTCATACCCCAATTCTTTTAACATGCGGTCTTTATTACGCCAATCCGGCGCTACTTTTACCCATAAATCCAAGTAAACCGACCCGTTCATCAATTTTTCAATATCTGCTCGGCTTTCTGCTCCGATAGCTCGCAAAAGCGCACCGTTTTTACCGATAATGATCCGTTTTTGTGAGTCGCGTTCTACATAAATAACCGCACGCACATACCATTTACCGTTTTTCCTTTGCGCGATTTCTTCCATTTCCACACCGATCGCATGAGGCACCTCATCCCGCGTCATATGCAGAATTTTTTCTCGAATCAGTTCCGCCATAATATTGCGTTCCGGTCGATCGGTAACCATATCTTCCGGATAATATTGCGGTCCCTCAGGCAAATGATCACGAAGTACATCTAACAATGTGTCGATTTGATAGCCGTCACGCGCCGAAATCGGCACGATTTCAGTAAAGTTAAATTTTTGCCGATAGCTGTCAATTAAAGGCAATAATTTTTCCGGCGTAATCTGATCAATTTTATTAATCGCTAAATACACAGGAATCGTAAGAGTTTGTAACCGATCTAAAATATACTGCGTCCCCGGTCCGAAGCGCTCGTCAGCCGCCACCATAAAGAGAACCGCATCCACCTCATTCAGTGCATCCAATGCCTCTTTACGCATTTTTTCACCCAATTTATGACGCGGTTTATGAATACCCGGCGTATCGACAAATACCATTTGAAAATCGGGTTGGGTATAAACTCCCATAATTTTATCGCGCGTAGTCTGCGCTTTATCCGAAACGATAGAAATTTTTTGCTGCAAAATACGGTTGAGCAAAGTGGATTTCCCAACATTTGGCCGTCCGATTAAAGCGATAAATCCGGAGCGAAATGCATCATTCATTCCAACTGATCCTTTCCGAAAGCATACGGTAACAAATCTCCTAAAGTAAACTCTTTAAACGCCTGTGATGTTCCCGTGATGAGGCGTGGAATGCCAAATTCCGCCATGACCTGTCGGCAGGCCCCGCACGGCATTAGATCCTGCTTTCGCGGACTAAAAAGCGCCAGCGTAACGAATGTCCGCTCGCCCTGCGAAACGGCAGCCATAATCGCATTACGCTCGGCGCATTGCGTCAATCCGTAAGAACTGTTTTCGACATTACAGCCGGTAAAAACCATACCGGTTTTCGTCAGTAGTGCAGCGCCGACGGGGAAGCGCGAGTACGGCGCATAAGCGTTTTCCGCCGCCTCCTTTGCCGCCTGTAAAAGGTCCTGATCACACGTCATGAATATCCTCCCGTGTAATACCGAGCGCATGCAAAACTTCCTCTTCTGCGGCCCGCATTTCTTTTTTATCTTCCGGTTCCTCGTGGTCATAACCCATAATGTGCATCAGACCGTGAACCGCCAAGTACGCCAATTCTCTGGTTTCGCTGTGCCCATATTCCTGCGCCTGTGATAAAACCCGATCGACGGAAATGACGATGTCTCCCAATAACATTTCTTCGTCATATGAATCTTCTTCTCCTTCGTTCAAGGCAAACGAAAGCACGTCGGTGGGACGATCAATGCTTCGATATTCGCGATTTAACATCTGCAGATATTCATCATCACCCAAGGTCACACCGAGCTCCGCTTCCGGTGGGATCTCCTGACATTCGGCGCCCTTACTCAATGTGGTTTCGATAATCTTCGACCATTCCGAATATTTTTGTGCCAATTCTTCGCTTAAAAAATCAATGATGACTTTCAATTATTTGACATCCCCCTGTTTGGCATACGCATCAATAATTCGTGCCACCAAATCGTTACGAACGACATCGGCGGCAGTAAAATCCACACGCGCAATCCCGCGCAAATCTTCGACGATTGACACTGCCTGCTCCAAACCGCTCTTTTGTCGAGACGGTAAATCGATCTGCGTCACGTCACCGTTAATGACCATTTTGGAATGATTGCCCAAACGCGTTAAAAACATTTTCATTTGTTCCGGTGTCGTATTTTGCGCCTCATCTAAGATTACAAAGCAATCTTCCAGCGTACGACCGCGCATGTATGCCAAGGGAGCCACCTCAATCGCTCCTTTGGTTTGCAACTGCATATATACATCTCCGCCGAATAAATCCCCCAAGGCATCATATAGAGGACGCAGATAGGGATCCACTTTTTCATTCATGTCCCCCGGCAAAAAGCCGAGACTTTCACCCGCTTCTACTGCCGGACGCGTTAAAATGATTCGATTTACATTATGGTTGCGAAAATAAAATACCGCTAAGGCAACGGCAAGATAGGTTTTGCCGGTACCAGCCGGACCGATGCCGAATGTAATCGTATTGTTGCGAATGGCATCCACATACGCTTTTTGCCCGGCCGTACGCGGACGAATAATTTTACCGCCGCGTGTCACCATTACAGTATCATCATGCAAGTCGCGCAGTTTATGCTCTTCCCCCTGATCAATCATCTGTAACACCACTTCCAATTGCCTTTCCGAAATGGTATTTCCCGATGACAACGTAGTCAAAACATCTTCGATAACGCGTTGTGCGGATGCCAGCGACTCCGGCTCACCGATTAGCCGGATAATGCCGCCGCGATCTACCAACTGCGCATCGTAATGTGCCGCAATTTTGGGTAAAATCCACGCGTTTCTTGCGACCAGAAGCTGTTTCTCATGGTCTGCTGTCAGAGTATATGCCGTAGAGCGAATAGGATATCATTCCTTTCCTGTCTGAATGATTACGAATTATGATGACATTCTTATCTTTATTTATTATATATTAGTCCTTCGACAGCGTCCAGCATTGCGCCTTTGACGATCAACAATGGTTGGGTATAATAAAGCAGGAGGAAATTATGAATATTGTCGCTTGTACCTTGCCTTTGCAAACCGGAAGAATCGATAACAATCTGCAATGGTTTCAATCGCATCATGATGAAATTATGTCACGGGAGCCTGATCTGATTGTAATGGCGCAAAATAGCCTCACAGGATTTGTCTCGGACACCTTATTGCGTGACACGGATTTTCAATCGAAACTTGACGCGGCACTTTGCGAGCTTGCCACATTTTTTTCGGTGCCCTTAATCGGTAGTCAGGATCAATGGAGACACGGTCAACGCAAACACCGGCCGTTGTATTTTGAAAATGGCAAGGCAACAGAACTCGGCTCCGCAACCCTCTCGTGCGAACGCCAAACGGTGTATATTCGTGCTGATGAAAACGATCCGTTTCCAAATACCTTACCGGTGATCGATCTTTTTAGCCGACCTGCAACGCTATCCGCGCCTGCGTATCATAACAGCATACGTATGGATGCATTGACGGTTGCGGATTGCGGCGGATATTTCGAACCTCATACAGGCTTTTTACATTGCGGCGAAACATGTCACGGCGGCTGGCAGCAAGGAATCTATACGGTTACTTTGACGGCGAACGGTTGGCGCACGAGTGCACCGGCCACATGTGCATGGAAACAAATGGATCTCCTGCGCTGGCAGTTGCAAACCATTTTACAGACGCTCTCTTTGCGTGATGTGGTCATCGGCCTTTCCGGCGGCATTGACTCCACGGTCAACGCCCTACTCTACCAAAGCGTCGTGGGAAAAGACCATATATTGGGCGTTACTATGCCTTCCTCCTATACGTCTTCTATGACCCGCTCGATCGCGGAGCAGCTTGCCAAAAACGCCGGCATTCCGTTGCTTACCGTACCGATTAAAGAATCGGTTGACACGACACGCACACAACTGCAAACAATTACAAAAGCGGCAGGTGTTTCGCTTTCACTCGACGGCTTGCCATATGAAAATTTGCAAGCGCGCGATCGCACTTCCCGTGTATTAGCTACGATTGCTTCCGCTCGCGGGGCCATCTTCACATGCAATGCCAATAAAACGGAAACCACCGTCGGTTACGGCACAATGTACGGTGATATAGCCGGTGCGTTAGCGGCTACCGCCGACCTTTGGAAACATGAAGTATATGAATTGGCCAAAGATTTGAATGACTTTATGGGCGGCGGTATCATTCCGCGAGAAGTCTTTACGGTCCCCCCGAGTGCAGAGCTTTCTTCTGCGCAGGATGTTACAAAAGGATTTGGCGATCCGCTGATTTATCCTTACCACGACTATCTTTTTGCCAGTTGGGTGCAAGATACGCCGCTTTCGCTTGCGGAAATCCTTGAACGCTACGAAAAAGGCACATTAACAGAACGTCTGGGCGCCACTGTAGAGGTTGAAACGCTTTTTGCTGACGCGGATGCATTCGTCGCCGACTTGGAGCGTTGGTGGTCACTCTACCGCGGTTTAAGTATTGCCAAACGTGCGCAGGCACCGCCGATCCTTGCCGCCGGTCCGTATCCATTCGGAAAGTATCGTGAAGTTCAAGGAGAACCGCGATATTCTGACCGGTATCTGGCAAAACGAAAAAAACTTTTGAAAAAATAAAAAGAGCCGGTCGGCTCTTTTTTTATGCTTCGATTTTTTTCATTGCTTCATCCAAGGTATGCCAAGCAAGTACCGCACATTTTACACGCGCCGGTAACTGCGAGACATTTTCCAACACAATCGCCTCTTCCAGCGACTCCCGCTCTTCTTCATTCAACTCTTCCCGCTGGATCATGCGAATGAACCGCTCAATGCATGCCTTTGCTTCCTCAACCGACTTACCGCGCACCACATCGCAAAGCATGGAGGCAGATGCCTGACTGATCGCGCACCCCTGGCCCTCATACGCAATATCTTCGACCATTCCGTCGGTAATGATCGCGTTCATAGTTAAGTCATCGCCGCAGTTCGGATTATGACCATGCTCCGTTATCGTTGCGTCTGTTAACGGTCGATGATTGCGCGGGTCCTGATTATGTTCCAGAATTAGGTCTGTGTACAATTGCTGGAGATTCATAGTTCCTTCTTCCTATTTAAATCCCATTTGTCTACGCACCAATGGCAATACATCTAAGAATCGTGCCACTTCCGCTTCCGTATTATAAATATAAAAGCTTGCTCGATTCGTCGCCGGTGCATGCAAATAAGCACCTAACGGCTGCGCGCAATGATGCCCTGAACGAACCGCGATCCCGTAATGATCCAAAATCGTCGCCACATCATGCGGATGCACACCATCAACTAAAAATGTAATTACGCCGTGCTTTTCTGCAGGATTTGTCGTGCCGATAATCTTTACAAACGGCATCTCGGAAAGACCCGTAAGAGCCATTTTCGTCAACTTTTTCTCATGCGCAACAATCGCATCCCAACCGATCGCTTCCAAATACTTTATGGCCGCGGCCAAAGATACCGCACCTTCCACATTTTGTGTGCCGGCTTCAAATTTAAAGGGCAAAGTATTGAATGTGGTGGTCTGCTCCTGCACGTATTCAATCATATCGCCGCCCAAATTAAATGGTTCCATATCATCAAGCAGCGCTTGTTTTCCGTATAATACACCGATCCCCTGCGAAGCAAGCATCTTGTGGCCGGAAAATACATAGAAATCACAATCCAGAGCCTGCACATCGACTGCAAAATGAGGTGCCGCCTGTGCCCCGTCTAAAACCACAACCGCTCCGACGGCATGCGCGCGCTGAATCATCTCCTGCACTGGCACATGCATGCCCAACACATTACTGGCATGACCGAACGCAACAATTTTTGTCGTTTTATCAATTTTTGCAAAGTCGGAGGGATCAAAATGTCCGTCTTCCGTTAAATAAATATATTCCAGTGTCGCTCCGGTCACACGTGCAACTCGCTGCCATGTAACCAAGTTGGCATGGTGTTCGGCAATCGTGATGACGATTTTATCGCCATCCTTGAGATGTGTCTCACCATAACTGCGGGCGATGAGATTTAGGCTTTCTGTCGCATTACGCGTAAAAATAATCTCATCCGAACTCGCTGCATTGATGAAGCGAGCCACCACTTCCCGTGCCTCATCATACGCAAGGGATGCGGTTTGCGCTAAATGATGCGCCCCGCGATGCGGATTACCATGCCGCGAGAATACATACTCCTCTACCGCCTCTATAACTTGTCGAGGACGTTGAGTTGTCGCCGCATTATCAAAATAAATCAGCGGCTCCTCTCCCACTTTTGTTTGTAAAATAGGAAAATCCTTGCGTATCTTATCCAGATCCATCATATCGCTTCCATTTTTTGCTCTACTGCGGCAAGCACCATTTCACGCAAGTCATCGTCAATGATTTTGTCAATGACAGGACGCAGCATCGCTTCTACCACTAAACGCTTCGCATCTTCCTGTGAAAAGCCTCGGCTCATCAAGTAGTATAACCTTTCCTTATCCATTTGCCCGGCACTGGAGGCATGATTTCCCTGCACGTCGTCTTCCGTGCATAAAAGCAAAGGTAAAGAAATATTTTTCGCCTGCGGGCTCAAAAGCACGACATAATCTTCCTCGTTGCCAATCGATCCCGAAGCTCCATGCTTGAAATCAATACAGCCGCGGAAAACTTTTTTGGCCGCGCCTCGTAAAGCGCCGTATGTCGCTAAATGGGATTCGGTTTTCTTCCCGAAATGGTTACGATCATAATACAGGTCAAGATGCTGCTTTTCGTTGGCTACATAAACGCCCTCTTCAGAAAGTGTTGATGCCTCACCTAATAAATCCGCATCACTGTGATAGATAATGCGCTGCGCACCGAATTCGGCACTGATAAATGTAGCTTGCGATGCCGTGTTGAGCCGAGTGTAACGATGCTCAATCGCAGTCGTCAGCGGCACGCCTGTATGAACTTTAGTAATTTTTAATGCGGCATTGTCTCCGACAGAACTTAAAATGGCATAGTTCAATCGTCCGTCATTTTCGCTTTCATTGTCAATGACAATCTCCAACGCTAATTTGGCGTTCGCCCGTACATCGATGACAACTGCACCCAACCAGTGATTTTGTGTTTCCGTAAAGGTGAGATGCAAGCGCAGTTCCTGCTTGGTGCCTTCCGGTACGACAACTTTGAATTGCTGCGCTGCGTCACTCATCGTTTCCGCAAACGTTTCGGGATCCGCACCGCGAAATTGCGGCCGTAAAAACGCAAGAGATGCCGTCGTTATCCCTGTAACGCATTCGACTTGTTCCGGCTGCGACCACACTGCCGTAAGTTGTGAGGCGTCTGCATGATCCGCCACATCCAATTCCGTGTAATTGGCTTTTGTCCAGCGATAGGTTGTCATCGGCAGTAAGTTAAATTGTTTTTTCATTTTTCCTCCTACCCGATGGAACCTTCGAATTCCAAACGTATCAAATTGTTCATTTCCACCGCATATTCCAACGGCAATTCTTTAGAAATGGGTTCGGCGAATCCGCGTACCAACATTGCTTTCGCTTCACTCTCCGAAAGGCCCCGACTCATCAGATAATAGATGGCTTCATCGCTGATGCGCCCAATCTTAGCCTCATGCCCCAAATCGACGTCATCATTTTCAATAGAAATATCCGGTACCGTGTCGGAACGCGATTGATCATCCAGCATTAACGACTCACAGCTGACAGTAGATTTGGCACCTTTAGCATTCGGTCCGATCCGCAAAAGGCCGCGATAAATCGCTGCACCGCCACTCTTAGATATCGACTTGCTGTTGATATTGGACGTTGTATTTTTACCTAAATGAACGACTTTCGAGCCCGTGTCCAATGTCTGTCCTTCACCCGCAAATGTAATACCGGTAAATTCGCAGACGGAGTTGTCGCCTTTTAAAATCGTCATCGGATACAGCATGGAAACATGCGAACCAAACGAGCCGCTGACCCATTCCATGCGTGCGTCCTTACCGATCAACGCACGTTTTGTATTGAGGTTGTACATATTCTTCGACCAGTTCTCAATCGTCGAATAGCGTAACTCAGCACCGTCAGCGACAAATAATTCGACACACCCGGCATGCAAATTCGCCACATTGTATCGGGGTGCTGAACAGCCCTCAATAAAATGGCACTTCGCCCCCGGTTCCAAAATAATCAGCGTATGTTCAAACTGCCCTGCTCCCGGCGCATTCAAGCGGAAGTAACTCTGTAAGGGAATCTTGACATCAACTCCCGCCGGCACAAAGACATAGGATCCACCTGACCATACTGCGCCATGCAAAGCGGCAAATTTGTGATCGTTCGGCGGCACCAGCGTCATAAAGTGACGGCGCACGATATCTTCATGTTCCTTGAGTGCCGTCTCAAAATCCGTATAAATAACGCCCTGCTTCACCAGATCTTCCTGGATATTGTGGTACACCACCTCAGAGTCATATTGCGCCCCAACACCGGCAAGCGAAGTTTGCTCCGCACGCGGAATACCCAAACGATCAAACGTTTCTTTGATATCCTGCGGCACGTCATCCCAACTTGCTTTCATATCAGTACGGGGACGCACATAGGTCACAATTTCTTCCATGTTTAAGCCGGAAATATCCGGCGCCCACGGAGGTACATCCATCTGCTGATAAATCGCAAGTGAACGCAGACGAAAATCAAGCATCCACTGCGGCTCATCTTTTTTGGCAGAAATTTCACGTACGATGTCCGGCGTTAATCCCGAATCCGTCTTATAATCATACGAAAAACTGTCGCGTACGTCGTAAACGCCGCGTTCCATGTCGGCAACATATGTTTTTTTGCGTTTTTCTTCAGCCATCATGTCACCTGTTTCGCAAATGATCAAACCCCTGCGCTTCAATCGTATCGATGAGAGACGCATCGCCTTCGGTTACGAAATTTCCGTTCATCATTACATGTACTTTATCGGGGCTGATGTATTTTAACAATTGATTGTGATGTGTGATGATGATAAATGCGTGTTCAGGGCTATGGTAGTCGGCAATTGCCTGGGAGACAATACGGACAGCATCCACATCGAGTCCCGAGTCTGTTTCATCTAAAATAGCCAATTTCGGTTCCAGCATCTTCATCTGTAAGATTTCACTTTTCTTGCGTTCTCCGCCTGAAAATCCGTCATTTACGTAACGATCGGCATAGGCAATATCCATATCCAGGGAACGCATTTCCTGGTGGAGCTTGCGCTTGAACGGAAATAATCGTTGCGGTTCACCGGAGACCGTTACTTTTGCCGTACGCAAAAAATTTTCTACCGTAATTCCGGGTACCGCAAGCGGCGACTGGAAAGAAAGAAAAATTCCCGCTTTAGCGCGTTCATCTACGCTATAGTCAGTGATATCTTTTCCTTCAAAATAAATTTTCCCTTGGGTAACTGTATAGGCGGGATTTCCCATAATGGCGTGCATTAAAGTCGATTTTCCGGCCCCGTTGGTTCCCATCACAACATGCACTTCACCGTGCTCAATAATGAGATTGACACCATGCAAAAGTTCTTTATCTTCGACCGCTACATGCAGGTCTTCAATACGTAGTAATTCAGACATAAATCCTCCTTGGAGTCGTGCCTTACTATATATAAATTTTTCAATATTCTATATTTTAAGAGTAACGTATTTATGTAGCAAAGTCAATAAATCGGCTCTTCATGAAAAAACACCAATCGCGATTGGTGTTTTAGCGTGGTAAATCGGGGTAGTCCAGTGTAGCGAAATAGTCGCGTAATGTTTCCGGTCGGCGAATTTGTTGCACTTGCCCATTTGATTTCAGCAACAATTCACGAGCGCGTAACTTGCCGTTGTAATTGAACCCCATCGCATACCCGTGTGCGCCGGTATCATGAAGGATAAGAACATCTCCCATCACGATTTCCGGAAGTGGTCGCTGAACCGCGAACTTATCGTTATTCTCGCATAACGATCCGACCACATCATAGATATGATCGCATGGCACGTCATCCTTACCGAGAACGGTGAGATGATGGTATGCACCGTACATTCCCGGACGCATCAGATCCGCCATCGAGGTATCTACTCCGATATAATTTCGATATGTATGTTTATAGTGGATAGCACTGGTGACAAGCCAACCGTACGGGCCGGTAATAGCACGACCACATTCCAAAGCTAATGCAACATCCTGCAAGCCGCAAGGTGCTAATATTTCTCCATACAGTTTCCGGACACGATTACCATAATCCTGATAGTCAAGAGGTGTTTCGTTCGGCCGATAAGCGATACCGATACCGCCGCCTAAGTCGATAAAGTCAATTTGGATTCCTTCCGCATGACAAATTTCTGCCGCAAGGGTAAACATTATTTTCGCGGTCTGCGCCAACTCCTCAATGTCGAGAGTATTGGACACAATCATCGTATGCAGACCGATCCATTGAATATTTTGTTTTTTAGCCCATCGCACAGCAGCAAAAATCTGCTCTTTGGTCATTCCGTACTTAGCTTCTTCCGGATGACCGATAATATCATTTCCGTAACCGATTGCGCCGGGATTGTATCGAAAACAAATTTTTTCCGGTAACCATTCTCGCTCTTCCAAATCCGGCAAGTGAGAAATATCATCGACATTAATAATGGTATTATCCTGATACGCTCGTTCGTATTCTGCCGGCGCGGTATTGTTGGAAGAAAAAATAATTTCGTCGTCCCGAAAGCCCACCGCATGTGCAAGCACCAGTTCAGGGAGTGAGCTGCAATCGGCGCCGCAACCTTCTTCACGCAATATTTCCATCAAGTACGGATTAGGATTTGCCTTCACCGCGTAATATTCCCGGAAATGAGGATGCCAGGAAAAAGCCGCTTGCAGCTGACGCACATTTTCCCGTATACCTTTTTCATCATAAAGATGAAAAGGCGTACCGTACTCTTGTACAAGTTCACGCAACGCCGCTTCACTGAGCGGAATCGATTTCTTCATCATTGCGCTGCGTCAGTGCTTTCCAAGAATCGGGCATGAATCAAGGCAACCGCCTTTTCGACATCCCGCTCGTCTATCAGGCAGGAAATGCTGATTTCCGAAGTGCTGATAATTTGAATATTGATATTCCCGTCTGCAAATGCGCCGAACATATCCGCTGCAACCCCGGGCGTACCAAGCATACCCGCGCCGACAACCGACACTTTTGCTACATCAGTAGCATACAAAATGTCACTAATGCCATGGTCATGCTTAAACTCTTCAAGAACTTCCTGTGCCTGCGGGAAATCACTTTCTGCAATCGTAAAAACAATATCCGTTTTGGAATCATCCGATTCACGAATACTCTGTACAATCATGTCCACATCAATATTGGCTTTGGCCAGGTAGCTGAAAATCATATGCGCCACACCCGGCCGATTGGCTACGCCCATAACTGTCACTTTAGCTACATTGGTATCGTGTGCTACGCCACGAATAGCGGCTTGCTTTCCTTCCATCTTGTACTCCTCCTGAATCATCGTTCCTTCTGTTTCCGTAAATGTTGAACGTACATGAATCGGTACACGATAACGGCTTCCCATCTCTACTGCTCGCGGTTGCATAACACCAGCACCAAGTCGTGCCATCTCAAGCATCTCACCATACGTAATTTCCAGCATCTTGAAAGCCTGTGGAACCACACGCGGATCGGCCGTATAAACGCCATCCACATCTGTAAAAATTTCGCAAACATCCGCCTGCAGTGCGCCGGCTAAAGCAACTGCCGTGGTATCACTGCCGCCACGCCCCAATGTCACCATATCACCGTTATCAGCAAGACCTTGGAAGCCGGCAACAATCACGATATTGCCTTCGTTGAGAGCCGTGAAAACACGCTCCGGATTAATGTCCAAGATGCGTCCTTTACCATAAGACCGACTGGTTTGAATACCGGCCTGTTGTCCCGTAAAAGAAATCGCAGGCTGTCCCAGCTCCATAAATGTCATCGCAAGCAAAGCGATCGAAACCTGTTCGCCGGTGGTAAGCAGCATATCCAGCTCGCGGCCATATGCTTTATGCGTACATTGTTTCGCCAAGGCCATTAAATCGTCTGTCGAATCCCCCATTGCCGAGACGACAACGACGATTCTGTCTGTCGGTTGTTTCGCCGCCAAAATGCGCTCTGCAATGTGACGGATTTTTTCTGGCGTTGCTACGGAAGAACCGCCAAACTTTTTGACCTGTAACGTCATATTTTGCCTCCTAAAATATTTAAAAAATACTTATTTAACATGGTAACATTAACACCCGCTTGTGTAAAGAACTTGCCATATAAAAAAGAGCGGTTTAAACCGCTCTTTTTTATATGGATCTACGTAACTATTTTTTAAAATTCAATGCCCCGACGTGCGCGAATGCCCTTCTCAAATGCATGCTTGATCGGTTTCATCTCAGTTACTGTATCAGCGACATCAATAACTTCCGGCCGTGCATTGCGTCCCGTCAAAACGATATTCAATCGTTCCGGACGATTTTTTATCAAATCGACAACATCTTCCACCCGTAACAGGCCAAAATCCACTGCGTAATTAACTTCATCCAAAACAATCAGGTCCCATTGATCCGACATCACTTCGTTTTTGACTGTCTCCCACGCAGCACGTGCTTTTTCCTGATGCTGTTGAAACTCTTTCTGGCCGCCGTCTTTTTTATTGTGACGTACGAAACCGTTTCCTAAAGGATAAATTTTCACATCCGGCGACAATCGCTCCAATGCACTGAGTTCACCGTATTTCCAAGCGCCTTTGATAAATTGCAATATCAGCACCTTTTGGCCGTTTCCCACCGCTCGCAAAGCAAGTCCCAATGCGGCGGTAGTTTTGCCTTTACCGTTGCCGGTATTTACCAATACTAAGCCTTTATCCATTTGATCTCCCCTGCCGATAGTCATGACAAACAGTCAAGAAGCGTCGCGCCGCTTCCGGAGAGCCATCCCACGCCAAATGCAAGTACGATGCCAATACATTTTGGGAAACATACCCTTCCTTATGCGGTGTACTATTGCGACTACCGATCAATTCGTATGCCCATGGATATGTTTCGTCAGTCTCCGGAAGTAACGTTGAAAAGTGAAACTCATGCCCGCGTAGAGTCGCTCCTTTTGTTGCGATAATGCTGTCCTGTTGCGCGGTCGCCGTCACATAACCGACACGCTGTAACTTCTTTTCCATTTGCGTAGTTGCAGGCACGATGCCCGTCAGCGGGTATCGTGTGCCGGCAAAATCCGTTACGCTTTTGCAAAGGTACATCAAGCCCCCGCATTCCGCATAAATCGGCATACCATCGTCAACCGCTTGCTTCATTTCCGTAAGCATCTCCCGGTTTTGACTCAATGCATCTAAAAACATTTCCGGGAAGCCGCCGCCCAAAATGATTCCGTCGACATTCGGCGGCAATCCGTTGTCATCTAACGGGCTGAAATAAACTAATTCGGCCCCCAACTGCTCCAAATATTGCAAGCTGGTCGGATAATAAAAGGAAAATGCCGCGTCATGCGCTACGGCAATTCTTACCTTTATCGGTTCGTCAAGCTCCTGTCGCGATGCGATACTAAGCTCCGGTGCTTGTTCGGCCGCGGCGCGCAAGCGATCCAAATCAATGGATTCCTGCATGACCTTCGCCATCTGTTGAATCACGGCAGTCGGATCGGTTTCCGTTACCGGCGTCAATCCCAAGTGCCGTTCCGGCGTTTGGAGCAAATCATTACGATGAATAATACCTAAGACCGAAATCCCCAGCTGTTCAATGCTTTCCCGAACCATTTCGGCATGTTTCGGTGAGCCGACACGATTAACGATTACGCCTGCCAACCGAACATCCGGGTCATAATTTTTATACCCAAGCGCAATAGCACCGGCACTTTGTCCCATCGACTGCACATTAATAACCAGTATGACCGGCGCCTGCAAGCGTTTCGCGATAGCGGCTGTACTGCTGATACCGGCAGAGCCCCCATCGTATAGACCCATGACTCCTTCAATGATCGAAAGTTCTGCGCCCTCACTTAACCGCGTAAAATTTTCCGCCAGTTTTTCCTCCGGTACCAACCAAGTATCAAGATTATATGAATCCCGCCCGGACGCCAGCGCATGAAAGCCGGGGTCAATGTAATCCGGCCCTACTTTAAATGGCTGAACAGCATGTCCGGACTGCGTCAATGCCGCGAGTAGTCCCGTTACGATCGTAGTTTTCCCTACGCCGCTATTCGTCCCGGCTATCACCAATCGTGGTCGGCGAAAGGTTGCCATTAGTGACTCCGTTTCGCTAAAATCGTCGATAAATAGTTCAGCTTCGCATCTTCCGGCAAGGCACGCAAATCACGATATACGACCTCATCCGGCAGACCCGCACGCGAAATCATAATCGCATCATCGATCAAATTGTATTTTTCCATCAGCTTTTTAATTATCGGCCAAGTTTTATAAACTTTCATAATAACCAAACTGTCGCTGACCGCAATGACACGTTCCAATTTTTCTGCATCCGCAGTACCGGGTAAAATGGTAATAACGTCTTCCTGATCGCCGACTGTCCGTCCGATACGAGAAGCAATCGCCAAAAAAGCAGGGATGCCCGGAATAGTTTCGATGGGATATTCCGTTTTTTTTAGTGCTCTAAAAATGTACATGTATGTACTGTACAACATGGGATCACCGAGCGTTAAAAATGCTATATCTTTACCTTCGGCCAACAATCCGGAAATAATTTTACGATTTTCCTCCCAGGCTCGCTCCTGAACTGTCATGTCGGGAACCATCGGAAAAACGATAGGGATAACTTCTGTTGATTCTTTGATAAAAGGCTTGGCAATTTGGTAAGCAACCGAATCGGTTTTCTTTTCCGTTTTCGGAACGATAATCACGTCGACGTGCTCCAGTGTCCGTACCGCTTTGACTGTTAAAAATTCTGAATCGCCGGGTCCTACACCAATTCCATATAATGTTCCTGTTCCCATACTAATCCCCATCCATTTTAAACAATAGAAGGAATCGCCGGTCGCCCATGTGAGCGACCTCGATACCGTTCACCGATAGCATCATCCAAGTGCTGCATATATAGCTTGAGTATATCTTCAATTTGTCCCAAAGACTGCCAATCTTCTTCAACAATAAAACCGTATTCTGCCAACTTTTGAACAACACTTTCTTCTTTACTGAATATATCCACACTTACGTGTTCACCCGCATGGAAAAAGAGGGGTTTAACATGAATCTTACGAATTCCCGCAAAACGCATTTGCTTTGCCGCTTCACGCCATTCGGGAAATCCCTCCAGCGTCCCTATCCAGACATTATCGTAGCCCAAATGATTCGCCTTGAGTTGCAACGCTGAATACACCGCCTGCGCAGGATGATTCGTCCCATGCGCTAATAGCAAAAGACCTTCCTGTGGTGCGGAGGGAATTGTATCCTTTAAACTCTCCAAAAGCAATTGATAGTCATCCGGCCGTTCGTCCCCCTGACCGATAAAATACAATAAGGGTCGACCGATCACCAAACGTCTAAAAACAAGGTCTGCTTTCCATTTGTACACCAGTTGCATTACTTTCGAGTATTCCGCCCCCGGGATAATGTGCAAGGGTTGATACGCTACCTCACGATATCCTTCCGACGCCAAGTGGTAAAACATGGCACGCTCGCTGTAAAACTTTTCCCCTTCTTGTTTCGAGATTCGGTCGATGACAATCCGACTGGTAAAGGCGATGTAGACGTCCCAATCCGGATATGCTTTTTGAGTCAAGTGCTGCATATGTTTCAATGTGCGCTTACGTTCTTCTGTTAGCGTAGTACCAAAGCTCGTCAGCACAATTGCTTTGTCATTCATCATGTCCCTCCAAAATCTTCTACCCTGTCATTTATTTCCATTATGTTATTTCATTAGTTACTTTCCGAGCCGGCAACTCTGCCGGCTCGGAAAGTGCACCATAATTCATACCGTGCTGACTTCCGGGATTAGACAGGTAGGATGGTTTTGACGCCGTGCAATGTGCATATTATCAATCCATATAATACCATTGTCATGCAAACGATGCGAATTGCAATTTCCAGTGTGAACACTCTATCTCAAACTAAAGTTTACACGCACACGAGATTGTGTTTCGACCGGTGATCCGTTAACCGTTCCGGGCGCAAAGCGCCATTTATATACGGCATCCACAGCCGCCTGATCCAACGCTGCATTCCCTGATGATTCGGCTACCCATGCGCTCGTTACAGATCCTTGCGCACCGATTACCAAACCCACACCGACGGCACCTTCAACATTGGCCCGACGAGCGGATTCCGGATACTTCGGGTCGGGAGCGGAAAGTATGGATGGGCTTGTAGGCGGAGCAGTATTTGAGCCCACGCCGGAGCCCGCACCTGATCCGCTCCCCGAACCGATACCGGATCCGTTTCCGGAACCGATACCACTACCCGTACCGCTACCTATGCCCGATCCGTGACCGGTTCCCTGCCCTGTGCCGGAACCGGATTGTGAGCGTCGAACACGGTGCTTTCGCGTCGGTTTTGCCGGTGACTGCTCCGGCATCGTGGAATAGGCATCATGAATTGGCGCTTCTACGCTTTCATCAATACTTTCTTCTGTGCTTTCCCAATCACTATATGCATCTGAATCATCCGGAAATGTCGACGCGTCCTGTGCGGCAATATCGGAACCGCCGCCACCGCCGCCACCCGGATCATAAATCTCGACTACCACGGGATCGAGAGATACGTGCTCCGGTGTTGGTGCAAAGTGAATCGCAACTCCGAATAAAGCAAAAACAATAGCATGCGCCAGAAGAGATCCTGTTATAGGCTTGCCCCAGCCCTCATTTTCGCCATAATACATAACAACCTCAAGGTTGCGGCGCAGCCGGCGCCGGTTTCGCCCCATCGGTAGCGATACCGATGCGCGAAATGCCTGACAGCTTTACCTGATCCAAAACATACATAAAGTTATTGTATTGTGACTCCGCATCCGCGCGCACCAAAATCGCCAGTTGTGGATTTCTGGCTTTTTCTACTTCAATACGTCGCCGCAAGTCCTCTGCATGTATTGGTTCCTGTTCAAAGTAAATCGTACCGTCTTTTTTTACACTGATCGGCACGGTAGTTTCCATACTCACTTTAGCGGATTGTGTCTTGGGCAAGGATAAATCCACTGATTTTTGAACAACCATGGTAAGCATACTCATCATAAAAAATACAAGCAAGAAAAAGATGATATCAATCATCGGGATAATCATCAGCTTCGGCTGCTTGCTTACCCGCATTTCTCTAAGCTTCATTCGGCTCACCGTCCACATGGGCCAGGTAAACAGATGCTAAACGTTCCATATCCGAAACAAGATTATCCAAACGATGTGCCAAATACGTATGCACAACCAGTGCCAAGATAGCTACTAGCAAGCCGGTTGCCGTTGCTACCAGTGCTTCCCCGACACCGGCAGTAATAGCAAAAGGTTGTCCTTCAGAAACGGATAAAATACTGAATGAACTGATCATCCCGGTCACCGTGCCCAATAATCCCAATAACGGAGACATTGTAACGATGACATCCAAATAATTTAAATAATTGCGCAATAAAGATGCACCATGGGCTGCGCTGCCTTCGACAATGGCCGTTTGGCTGGCACCGGTATGAAGATGCCCTACTGCGTCACGAATCGTCATTGCCGGAAATCCGCCATCGTCATCCAAGAGCTGTTTCAAACCGCTGATATCGTTTTGATGCAACAGAGCCGGAATTTCTCCGACTAATTTTGGAATATCCGATTCTGCTTTTTGGTAATAACGAAATCGTTCAATCCCGATTGCGATGACTAAAATCGAACACAGTAACAAAGGATACATTACCAGGCCGCCTGCATTAAATAAATGAAGTGCTTCACTCATACTTTTCTCCTTCCTCTTCTCATTTTATGATGAGAATTTTCAAAACATAAAACCATGAAGTTTATAATAAATCACAATATCAAAATACCATAGTTAACGATTGATGTAAATGCCTCCCCATCATTTTCTTGCAATGAACCTAGACGATTGCGAATTTCGTGCAAGTCTTGCGTGGACTATCCTTCATCTTTAAAACTCCGTTCGTATGAATAAGATGCTCCTTGCCGCATAACGGGCCGCCACAAACTTTTTTACAGTCCCTTGAATCATCCTGTAAATAAAAATGCGGAAAAGCAACATCCAAACAACTGTGTTGCTTTTTCACATTCTTAATGTTGGTAGTGATCTTGGACAATGCGCAATACTTTTTCATCCGATAAATCTTTGACGTGATAATAGGTCGCCCCCATGGAAGAGGCCAATTTCTTAGCGATCCCCATGCTGATGAAATCTGTTTCGGTATCGATCACCACCATAGCTGCTCCGGTACTACGCAACTTTTCGCCCAGTTCGATCGCCTCATCTACCGGGTTACCGCCCGAAAGCGAAGAGGTCGCACGACCGTCAGTCACTAAGAGAAATACCGGTCGTACTTCCGGATCCTGAAATTTCAATTGCGCAAGCACGGCAAGTGACATTTCAAGCGCAGCCGCCAACGGGGTTTTACCGCCCGTAGGTAATTCCTTCAAAGCTTTTTGTGCCAAATCAATACTACGCGTCACGGGCAATAAAAGTTCCGCCGTATTGCGTCGAAATGTTATCAGACCTATGCGATCACGCTTTTGATAGGCTTCTTGTAAAAGGCCGTAAATGGCTCCTTTTACCGCTCCCATGCGATGCCTTGCTCCCATCGATCCCGATGCATCCACACAAAACAAAAAAACGGTTCCGGTGCGTTTTTCGCGCACCTTCTGACGTAAGTCATCCTTTTCGAGAGCAATGGCCAAGCCGTGTTTTTCTCGTTGCTTTTGGTACGGCGCGGCAGCACGAATGGTCGCATCTAACGCAAGGTCGGTCACCTCATGGGCCATCGGCACGGCACGAATGTATCGTCCCTGTTTTAAATCTGTCTTCGTTCGCTGCCGTTTCCCCGAACCTTTACGCTTAAAGCGATCCACATTCATAGTGACTTGCAGCTGTAACGCCGAAAACGCTTTATTGATATCTTCCCAAGTTTCCGGCGGCAGCGGCATTTGTGGATTCGGCGGCGTATCGGCTTCCTGGGAGTCGTCATCATTTGTATCAAAGTCGTTATCTTCCGGTAGATTGGATGGAGGCGGCGATAATTCTTGTGCATCATTCTGCGGCGGTAGATCCGCAGAATCCTCAGGTTGATCCGGCGGTGGCGGTGGTTGTTGCTCCGGCTGTTCCTGCGGTGCATGTTCGGGTTGATGCATACGATGAGGCAACACAAAATACGCTGCGCGTTCCATGTCATCGGGAATCAGGAAATTGCGGCCGGCAAGAGCCGCTACCGCTTTCGTCGCTTCCAGTAAAATGATATCCCCGCGATGCCCCGCAAGCCACGCATTTTCACTATATACCGCCGCCAACTGCAGCATGGGCGCCGGCACCTCCATTTGCGGAATGATGGCTTGTGCTGTTATTACTTTCTTGCGCAATTTTTCGGTTTCTTCTGCATAGCGTTTCACAAAGGCTATGCGATCTTTTTCGTACGCTAAAACACGACGAACAATCTCCTGTCGTTTGGCAGGGTCGGTTTCCGCCTGTGCATTGACAAACATCCCGAATCGATCCAAAAGCGAATCGCTCAATGTTCCTTCTTCGGGGTTCATCGTGCCGATCAGCATAAAGTCGGTCGGGTGCGAATAGGAAAGTCCTTCGCGTTCGATTTTATTTTCATGCGTTTCATGAACCTGCAGAATCGCCGCCAAAAGGTCTCGCCGCAGAAGATTGATTTCATCGATGTATAAAATTTGTTGATCCGCTTTGGCAAGCAAGCCGGGTAAAAATATGCGTTTACCATCAGCCAACGTTTTTTCCAAGTCAATATGACCGAAGACGCGGTCTTCCGTTGCGGAAAGTGGTAATTCTACCAAAGTCTGCTCAGTTAATGCCATCGCGGAGCGCAGCAGTGTGCTTTTCGCTGTCGCCTTGGTTCCGGAAATCAGCAGGCCTCCGATCTTCGGATTGACTAAAGCCAGGAGAATGGCTTCTTTTACATCATCCTGGCCGACCACGGCAACAAACGGATAGATATAAGGATAGCTCATGACGCTTGGCCGTTTAAAACCTGATCAATCACGGTAAAGTCGATGCCGGTTTCTTCAAACGGTTTACGGCGCATACGGTGCGGCAAAACAAGTTCCGCCGCTGCCTTCAAATCTGCCAACGTCACTTCGCTGCGGCCATCAAAAGCGGCGATCGTCATTGCTGTTTTGAGCATTGTAATATCGGCTCGATGACCATCGACGTCCAACGCCACGGAAAGTTCTGCCGTTTTAGCCAACGCCTCATCGGGAACTTGAACAGTAGGCAAGAGCACACGGGCGCGATGAATCTTTTTCTCCAATTGCTTTTGTTCTTCCGCGTATTCTTCCGCAAATTTTTCCGGATCCGCTTCATACGCCAGGCGACGTTTAATAACTTCTACACGTTGCTGCGCATCGTGTTCGCCAACAACTTCAACAGAAAGCCCGAAGCGATCCAATAGTTGCGGACGAATATCACCTTCTTCGGGGTTCATCGTACCGATTAAGACAAATTTAGCCGGGTGCGACATGGAAACGCCTTCGCGTTCTACGGTATTAACCCCCATTGCCGCGGCATCCAACAATACGTCAACAACATGATCATCCAGCAGATTGATTTCATCCACATATAAAATATTTCGATTCGCCTCTGCCAAAATGCCCGGCTCAAATTTCTTTTTGCCTTGCGAAATAGCATGTTCTAAATCCAATGTGCCCACTACACGATCTTCCGTCGCATTGACCGGCAATTCAACTACTTTCATGCGTGTTTCATAGGTGGCAAGAGTTTCGCCCGCAGCCTGCCGTTCCATACAGTCACTGCAGAAAAGCCCCGGTTCTTCCGGATCACAACGGAACTCGCAATCTTTTACCGCATCAATCGGCGGCAAAACATCGGCTAATGCACGAACTGCAGTAGATTTTGCCGTACCCTTTTCTCCTTTAATAAGAACCCCACCGATCGCGGGGTTAATGGCATTTAAAAGCAACGCCTTTTTCATGCGTTCCTGGCCTACAATAGCAGTAAATGGGTAGTTTTGACGTTTCATACGACAACTCCTTTGTGAATAATATCTTTCTGCTCTCGATGAATAAATATTTTCTTTAATACACATTCTGCTTCCTGCGCTTGTTTGCTTTTGACCCAGCGAGCATAACACCCGCCGCCGCAAACTTTCAAGTAATCGCATTCACGACATTGCTCGAGCATCTCTTCGAGACGTTCATGAACGGTTTGCAGGCGTTCGGTCTGAATTTCTTCCTTATAAGAGCCCAAGCGAAACTCCGGCTGGCCGGACAAGGAGGCACAGGCATAACAGTCACCACTCGGATCCACATATAGTGCACGATTGGTAAGGGCATAACAATGACCGAACGGAGCCAATTTCCCCTCTATTAACAAGCGAATTCGTTCGCTATGAGAAAAGGTAATTTTTTTACCTGTCTTTCGATAAAACCAATCCGCTTTCTGAAACACTTTGGCCAAAGCCGTCTGCATTTCGCTGCCGGTAACGGTATCGGATACGCTCGCGCGGCCTTGCGGCCGTAAAATATCAAAACCGATGCGAAATACATTCCCGGCATAATAGGCCATGGGGATTAACGAATCCAAATACCGGATATTATGTCGACCCACCACGCAGGTAATACCTACGCCCAGGCCGGCATCACGCAAAATGGATAACCCGCGCATGATATGGTGTGCTGTACCTGTACCGTCAGGATAAGTTCTAGCCGCATTATTACGTGTCACGTCCCCATCCAAGCTCACGCCGATACCGATTTTGTGCTTCGCAAAATATTCCGCGATAGCAGGCGTGATCAAACTGGCATTTGTCTGTATCTGCCACTTGACATGGTAATTTTTTTCGGCAGCATACTCGACTGCGTAGCACAATCGGTCAAAAGCCAACAAGGGCTCTCCTCCGGTTAATTGTACAGTCACCGCTTTTCCGTTAGCCGCGGCCATATCCAACGCCCATCGAATGGCGGCATGAGGCAGTTTAACAAGTGCTTGATTCGCCGCATAGCAGTAACAGCATTTAAAATTGCAGGCTCCGGTTAACGCCAGAATTAAAAACTCCGGAGACAAATAACACCACTTCCCCTGTTCCTTTCGCACGGAGGTCCTCATGCGCATCGTATACGTGCCACATTGCGTTCAGTGGCGACATTGCGTAGGAAGAACCAATAAAGTCTTCAAAAGCAGACCTTTACTCCGCAATAATTGTTTGAACTTCATTATCATAATACACTCTTTTTGCTCTCAACAAAATACATTTTAGCAAATCACTATTCTTGGTCGGCAATACATCATAATAAAACACCGTACATTTCTGCATTTATCGGATCTCTCCGGCTATTCCCGAGAAGCTAATTCGGTTACTCTAAATATTTGTACCGCATATTCCGTCAGGCTGTCCGGTTACACATCAATCACCGCAAATCGCCCGGCAGTCACTGCATGAATATCGTTTACAAAAACAAACGCTGCTATAATACCTCGGCTCCGACCAAGTAGCGACAATCCCGGATCTGAAACAGGTTTATGAATTCACTCATTCCAACACTACGCCGGTCAATGATACCGTGTCGGCTCCCAAAACAGCTGCGCAAATATGTAATAGTCGAACATACCAGCACTACTGACTGTTCCTGCGCAAAAAGCTCTCTGCCACTGCAGAGAGCTTTTATATTTCATGACAGCCTTATTACTTTCCTCCAAAGCAAACTATCTTGGAAGAAGAGTTTCGTTTCGACAAATACATGTTTATAGGAACCGGCAACGCTCCTCAAACAAGCTCAACGGCTATGCAATGATTTTTATTTAAAAAATGAGTGCATATGTAAATGCGGCAGCAATCAGGCCTGACTGACTACTCGAATTTGTTGGGTGCCAAAAGCATCGGCAATATCTTTACGAAACTTTCCTTCCAACATTGTCCGATTTATTTCCCGACGAGTAATCAGAAGTAATCTTTCCCCGTCATAGTTAATACGCAACAATGAATCAATGTATGTTTCGAAATCTTTCTTTTCCATTTTCGCTTGCAATTCTTCTAAGGCTTTTGCAATCGGTCCCTCCTGATACTCGGCGCGCTCCGTTACAGGTACAAAATGCACTTCATAAAGAGAGTCTGAATACCCTTTATCCGTAGTAGAATGTCGTTCTAAATCAATCGCCATATTTTTCCTCCTTATGCTTATGCCTATGCGCGCATTATACCATATATTTATTTTAATAAAGAGACCTTGTCGATAAAACAATTCAATGTAAAGTGTTTTTGAGAACATATGTTTATATCCATTGTATAATTTTCTAAAAGTGTTGACAACTATTTTTAGAGAGATTATCATGATGTTAACTAAAGATTATGCGGTGCACTCAAAACTGGTGAGCGGGGAACATCAGTTTTTGTAGGAGGTGAAGGTGCCTCCCCGTGAAAATTTTATTTTTAATTATCAACAACAAGGGAGCTATTAAAATGAACAAACAATGGAAACGTTTTATGGCGGCTACATTTTGTGCTGCGATCCTGACAGGATTTGGCAGTTTCGGCGTAAACGCAGCATATGAATTGAGCGATGAAGTAAAACGGCCGACCCCCGCCTTGCTGACTGCTACTGAAATCGGAGTTAAAGTACGCGAAAACACAATCATGCAGCAGATGCAAAATAAAGATGCGATTTTAATTACCAGCTTCGGTACTACTTTTAAAGATACTCGCGCCAAAACAATTGACGCCGTAGTAAATAAAATCAAACAAGCCTTTCCGCACAAAGAAGTTCGTGTCGCATTCACGAGCCATATCATTATTGACCGCATCATGAAACATGAAGGTATTCAGTATTACACCCCTGAACAAGCCTTTGATAATTTGAAAAAAGACGGCTACAATCGTATTGCTATCGTTCCTTTCAATATCATTCCGGGAATCGAATATGACTACAGTGTAGAAGCAGCTAATCTCCAGCAGAAAAACTTCAAAAAACTCTCTGTAGCAACACCGATTATGTACTATATGGGTCAGGAAGAACAGCCGGATCAAATCAATGATTTTATAAATGCTCTTAAATATCAATTACCGCACCATATGCAGAAAGATGAAGCTGTACTTTTGATGGCACACGGAACTCCGCATCCGGGTAATGCGTTCTACGCCGTTATTCAGGACCGCTTTGAAATGATGGATATGAACAACGTTTACGTTTATTCTGTAGAAGGCCGTCCTAACCTCGATGACGTAATTCCGCATCTCCACGCCAATAAAATTCAAAAAGTGACCTTGATGCCGATCATGATGGTTGCCGGTGATCATGCCAATAATGATATGGCAGGCGACGAAGAAGATAGCCACAAAATGATCTTGCAAGGAGAAGGTTTCAAAGTAAATACTTACATTCGCGGCTTGGGCGAAAACCCGAAAATCCAGGACATGTTTGTGGAACGCGCCCGCGAAGCGGTAGAAGCATTAGACACTAAAGAAGCAAAGGTTCCCTACACGCCGATGCATTCCAAAAAACATTGAGTATGATATAATAAATGCGCCCTCATTGTAGGGCGCATTTATTATTGGAGGTAAATATGAAATCACTGGTTAAAGTTTTTGCCTTATTCTGTTGCTTATTACTTTGTATCGGCTGTAAATCCACATCGACAGATGCCACACAAAACGGTACGCAGACCTATCAGTTTAAGGATCAATCCATTACTCTGCAAGAGCATCCCAAACGAGTTATTACTCTTTCCGATTCTTTATTAAATATGTATTATGCAGTCGGCGGCACTGTTGTTGCGAGACCGACTTCAAATAATGAATTACCGGAGGCCGCACAAAGCCTGCCTGAAATCGGTCATGTTTCCCACATCAGTTCGGAGGCCCTGATTGCCAACAAACCGGACTTGGTGCTTGGGCTTTCACAACAACACAAAAAATTGGAATCGATTCTCGAAGCTAATCACATACCCTACCTGCTTCTCAATTACGAAGGAATTGATGACAATGTTCCGCTTTTAGAATTTTTAGGAAATGTAGCGGGAAACAAAGATAAGGCAAAATCGGTTATTAACGACTATGAAAAACGTATGCGCGAAGTAGTGGCTCTTGGTCATCAACAAAAGCCGCTGCGCGTTGCCATTCTTCGTGCCACCGGCAAAGATGTGACTGCGGAAACGCCTCTTTCTATTACCGCATCCATGACCAACAAGCTCGGCATGCAAAATGTACTTGCCGAAAAAACTCTTCCGGCAGATGCGAAAACGGTTCCTTACAGCTTGGAGGTACTTACGGCCGATAATCCCGATGTTATCTTTATTGCTACCATGGGTAAAATGGAGCAAATTACAGCCCGTATGGCGGAAGAAATGACCAATAACCCCGCTTGGAATCAGTTGCAAGCGGTACAAGAAGGTAAGGTATTTTATTTGCCCAGCGAATTGTATCTTCTCAATCCCGGCATCAAAACCCCTGATGCAATGCGAAGCTTACTGGAAAAAGCATATCCGGAGTTGAAAAAATAATAATAAAAAAGAGTGCTCATAAATGGGCACTCTTTTTTATTGCACTGAAAGACGAGTTAAACCGTCTACATAACAATAAGGACTTCCATCTCGATCAGCAATTTCCGCTTCCACTCCATACACATCTCGCATTAACTGTTCCGTCAAAACGGCTTGCGGTGCACCCCACGCATAAATTCCACCCTGTCCCAACACAAGCAGACGGTGCGAATATTTGGCGGCATGATTGACATCATGCAATACCATGACTACCGTTACTTTATTACTACGATTGATACGTTGCAAAAGTTCCATGACTTCCAGCTGATGGCTCAAATCAAGATAGGTAGTCGGCTCATCCAGCATAATAATCTCCGGCTCCTGTGCCAACGCCATCGCGATTCTTGCTCGCTGGCGTTCGCCACCGGATAATGACTGAATATTGCGATCTTTCAAATGCCATACACGAGTATTCTGCAACGCTTCCTGCACAATTTTTCGATCGTAATCGCTTTGCGGCTTCCACCAGGCTTGATATGGATAGCGTCCACACCCAACCCACTCTTCCACCGTCATATCGCCCGGAGGCGTAGCTGACTGCGGCAAAAAGGCGACTTTACGTGCGAGCTCAGCCGGACTGAATTCTTCCAACGCTTGTTCCGAATAGGCAACATTTCCCTGATCACGCTTCTGAATACCAAGCATTGCACGTAACAATGTAGACTTCCCGCAGCCATTCGCGCCGAGAATCGTCAAAATCTCGCCGCGTTCCACTGTGTAGCTGATATCGCGAATGACACTGTGACCGCCAAAAGAGACCGCCACATTATCGACTTTAATAATACTCATTCGCCCCTCCTCAGCAAGTATAAAAAGAAAGGCGCTCCGAGAAATGCCATAATAATCCCTACCGGTACTTCAATCGGTGCGAAGGCGACACGCCCCAACGTATCAGAAAGCACCATCACCGCGGCACCACCAAGTACCGACCCCGGCAAGAGAAAACGATGATCGCTGCCGATCAAAAGGCGCACCATATGAGGTACTACCAAGCCGACAAAACCGATCAATCCGGAAATACTGACGGCAGCGGCGGCAAGTAAAGCGGCTACACCCGTCATAAAAAAGCGTACACGTTCGACGCGCATACCAAGCGAACGTGCGGTTTCATCACCCAGACTTAAAATATTCAGCTGTTTTGCACCCGCGAGTGCAATGAGAATTCCAAGGATCGTATACGGCACAAGTACTTCCACCTGCGGCCAACTGCGAGCAGATAAACCGCCGACCATCCACAGCAACGCGCCTTGGACCCGATCACCGTAAAAAATCAACAACGCTGAAATACCGCTGCCTAAAAAAGCATTGACAGCAACACCGGCTAAAATAATCCGCAACGGACGAATCCCGTTCTTCCAGGCCAACGCATAAACAAACAAGGCTGATCCCATCGCACCTAAAAATGCAATCGGCGTGACAAGATACGTAAGATGAGGAAACAACACCAGCATAATGACACCGGCCAAACCTGCGCCACTCGATACGCCGACAATCCCCGGATCGGCAAGTGGATTTTTCATAACGGCCTGCAAAATAGCGCCGGCTACCGCCAAGTTGGCTCCGACTAAAGCCCCGACCAAATTCCGCGGAAAACGGATATTCCAAATAATGGGACCCGATGTGCCGCTACGATCTCCTCCCAAAATTTCCAAAATGCGGGAAAGATCAATCGGTGTTGCGCCAAAAGCAAGACTGCCTATCAGCGCCGCAGCCAAGACTACGGCCAATGTTGCCAACACAATCCACCGCCACGTCAAATGTTCTCTGTGTTTAGCGGTAGCACCTGAAGCGTTTAGGTTCGTCATAAGAATTATTTATTCGGTTCGATGTACAGCATTTGCGTACGCTGTACCAATAAGTACAACAAAGCATTAATGACAGAAGCAGCAATCGGGCTGCCCCCTTTGTTGCCACGAACGGTCACAAAGGGAACCGGAGCCTGCTCCACCAACGCTTCTTTCGATTCGGCGGCGCCGACAAAACCGACCGGAATACCGACAATCAGTGCCGGACGAACATTTTCTTCCGCACATAAACGCAATACTTCATATAACGCGGTCGGCGCATTGCCGATCGCAACAATATTTCCGTCCAATCGCTTACCGTACGCGCGCATCGCCGCAATCGACCGGGTAATACCCTCCGCTTTGGCCACTTCGGCAATCTCCGGTGCGGAAACCTGGCAAAACACTTCGCCCCCCAGCTTCGCAAGCGCTTTTTTATTGATACCAGTACGAACCATTTCGACATCACAGTAAATGTCTGCACCGTTTTTCAAAGCGTTGAGGCCTGCGGTAATAGCGTTTTGACCGGTAATGACCAGCTTTGCATATTCCACATCTCCCGAAGCATGAATAGTGCGTGAGTAGACCGCAATCTCCTCTTCACTCAAATTCATCCCTTCCAAATAGGGACGAATAATTCGCATGCTTTTGTCTTCAATTTCTTTCGGCTGTTTTACGTACTCCATCATAATTCCTCCCATGCCTTAATTACTTCTTGAGGCGATGTCAAAACAGGATATTCAGACCGGTTGACGGGCCGATCAATGACCACAATGGCCGCTCCGGTCTCCATCGCGGCCGTAAGTTTGGTATCGGTACCGCCAACAAGCCCACTGTTTTTCATTACAATGACATCTGCCTTCGTGTCGATAAACATCGCTCGATTCATTGCTAATGAAAACGGACCTTGTATAGCCACAATATACTTCGGTGTTAAACCCAAGTCTTTGCATTGTGCAACAACTTCCGGCGTAGGCAAAACCCGAGCCCATACTTCTTTACCGGAAAGTGCTTTTGACTTCATGAAAACAGGCAATGTTTTAGAGCCGGTCGTCAGATAAATACGTTCTCCGAGCGACGCGGCAAGCTCAGCCGCTTCGTACTCATCTTTTGCATGATATAAACGGGCGTAATCAGGCAGCGGTACTTCAGGACGCTCATATCGCAAATACCGAATATTCGTGGCTTTAGCTGCCGCCTGCGCCATTTGCGAAACAATCGCCGCATACGGATGACTGGCATCTACTATGCAGTCAATTTGATATGTGACTACCAACTCTTCCATTTGGCTTTGGGTGAGTCGCCCCACCAACACCCGATCAACTCCCGGTGCAGCGAGCAATTTACCATATTGACTGATCACCGTTGCAATGACCTTTTCACCGCTGTAGCGCTTTAGTTCTGCCGCCAATTCACGTCCGTCTTGCGTACCGGCAATAACCCAAATCATAATTCGTAGCCGCGCGGCGTAATCATTCGACCGTTTTTAACATATGTACGGCTATTACCGATGATAACGGTCGACTGCATGTCGACATCTTGTGCGGCCAATTCAGCTAATGTCGTAATCGTATAGGACATCCCTGCACGTCCTGCTTTGCGAACGATACCGGCCGGCGTTTGCGGATCTTTAATAGTCAATAAGATATCGCAAATTTCATCTAAATGCTTCGCGCGCCCACGACTGCGAGGATTGTACAAGACAATAACAAAATCGCCTTCCCCTGCCATACGAGCACGTTTTTTGATTAAATCCCATGGTGTTAAAAGATCGCTCAAGCTGATCACCGCATAATCGTGCATTAACGGTGCCCCTAAAATCGCACCTGCCGTATTCCCGGCGGTGAGTCCGGGAATAATTTCACACTCAGGATGTGCTTGTGCGGGAAGTTTATCTATCAATTCCAAAACAAGTCCCGCCATCCCGTACACTCCCGGGTCTCCTGAAGAAACGACAACGACACGTTTTCCCTGACTGGCAAGTTCGACTGCACGCTGGCAGCGATCGATTTCTTGCTTCATGCCGGTGCCGACCTGTTCTTTATCCGAAATCAGATCATCAATCAGCTTCATATACGTATGGTAACCAACAACGATTTCCGCATCGCGAATCGCATCATGAGCGCGCGGCGTCAATTCTGCGGCGTGTCCCGGTCCGATTCCCACCACAGCGATGTAGCCTCGGCTATTGCCACCGTCGTTCGTTGAAATTTTGTTTTCGGTAAAAGCAGCTGTGACCTTTTGGTCTTCAGAATGGCTGCTGTTTCGCATACATTTCCCACTCCAATCGTATTCTTTACAAAAAAAGATTCCTCTAAATGATATTGTTCCGCCACTTTGAGTAATGCTTCCGGCGGATAAAATGCAATCGGCCGCCGATACTGTTCCGCCAATGCGAGCAAACCGGCTTCATGTTCTTTCACGGTTATCGAGACAATTCCTGCAAGCGCTAACGGACTGCGTCCAATTTGTGTGAATGCCTGACAAAGCGCATCAGCAAGCATCTCTTGCGGAGTATCCTTTCGACAACCCATACCGACCACCAACGTCGGCGGTCGCAAATACAGATGCGGCAACGCAAGCCTTATATCGGTCCGATCGGTGATAACGACAGCACCTACTGCCGCAGTTTGTGCAAGCTCTGCCAGCGGCTTTGCCACCACGCCGAATGACGTCAGAATATTTTTTATTTCTGCTGCCAGCGGCATTCTCTCATCAACGAAGTAGTCTACCGTTTCCCCACGAGCAATCGCTCCATTGATCGCTTTCAACGCGGAAATCGGTTCCACACGGGCTTGTAAGTGACGAGCTATCGCATCCGGCGCAACTTTTCCGTGCACATCGGTAGCGGTGGTAATCACCGGTGTAGCGCCTATTATTTCCGCCACTTCGCGCGCATAATCGTTGGCGCCGCCCAAATGTCCGGAAAGAACCGAAATAACAAAAGTGCCCAATTCATCCACACAAAGAATCGCAGGATCTACGGTTTTGTGCTGCACATGCGGCGCAATCGCGCGGACCGTGATCCCCAATGCCATAATGTAGATAATCAAGTCATAGCGCGTAAAAATATCCATTGTAAGTGCCATAACACGCGTAAAGTACTTCGCTTCGCCACCGCTTGCGTACTCTTTTCTTTCATAGAGATCCACATCTGCTTGCAGCGAGGCAGCTATCTTTCTGGCAAGTTCGGCGCCGGCTTGAGAAACGGATATAATCGCACATTTCATGACTTCGGCACGTCCTCTTTCGCGTCACGGAACATATGGCTGAACGATCTGTCATAAAGTTTTGATAAGTGATAGTCACTTTGCAACACTCGCCCGACAACAATCATCGCCTGGCGAATAACGCCGGCCTCGCGCACCTGATCGGCAATCGTTGCTAAGGTTCCGCGCAAAATCTTTTGATCCGGCCAGGAAGCTCGAATCACTATCGCCACCGGTGTATCTTCACTATATCCGCCTTCGATAAGATGTTCAACAACGTTATCCATCATTTGTACGGAAAGAAAAATACACATCGTTGCCTGATGCTGAGCCAAGTACGATAGACGCTCCTTTTCCGGCATCGGCGTACGTCCTTCCAAACGCGTGATAATCACTGTTTGCGATACATTGGGCAATGTATATTCCTGCTTTAATGCCGCTGCGCTAGCCAAAAATGAACTCACACCGGGAATCACTTCGTATTCAATTCCCAGAGGTTTTAATGCATCCATTTGCTCTTGAATCGCACCGTAAATGGCAGGATCTCCTGTATGCACACGCGCCACGATCTTGCCTGCCGCGCAAGCTTTTTGTGTCACATCGAGAACTTCATCCAAATTCATCTGCGCGCTGTTATAAATCGTTGCGTCTTCTTTACAGTAGGTGAGAATTTCAGGATTGACCAAAGAGCCTGCGTAGATAACAACATCCGCCTCGCTGATAAGCCGCTGACCTTTCATGGTAATCAGCTCCGGATCACCGGGGCCTGCTCCAATAAAATAAACCTGCGTCATACTTCCTCCTTCATCGGTTGCGCCTGCACAATTAAAATGGGACTGAGCGGTTGGTAAAGATGGTACGGCCCCGCCTTACGCAACCGATTAATCTGTACTTGTATTGCATTATATTGCCACTTTTTTTCTTTGCAAATGGCAAGCAACTGCGCTGTCGTTTCCGCGGTCACCGCCGTGGCCACAACCCTCCCCCCCACAGTCAGTAGCTCCTCCAACCGGGAAAAAATGGCCGACAATTGTCCGCCCGAGCCTCCAATAATAGCGACATCAATCGGCGGAAGATCACGCAAAGCATTCGGCGCTTTACCGTGAACCACTTCGATATTGGTGCAACCGAACTGTGCCGCATTACGGCGAATCAGTTCGATGCCCTCGGGATTTCGTTCAATCGCATAAACTTTCCCTCTTGTTGCAGCAAGCGCCGCCTCTATGCTGATCGAACCTGTTCCCGCGCCGATATCGACGACAGTGTCTTCCGGCTGAATCCCCGCCTTGACCATAACCAACGCGCGAATTTCCGCTTTCGTCATCGGTACATCACCGCGAATAAATTTCTCATCCGCAAGACCAAATACTGAACTCATCCTTGTACCACCACCACCGCTTCCGTAAAATCGGGCCATTCCGCCCCTTCTTCAAGAGTTCCTTCCTGCTTCCGTTCATCTTCATAGCTAATGCGCTCCAGCATCGCTACATGCGCTTTCTTCGGCCAGCCGATAGCCATCAATGCCCTACAAATAAAGGCCCCGGATTGCTTCCGATCTGTCAAAAACGCCACTTTTCGTCCCGGTTGATACGCCAATTCAGCATCACTCGGTGTGCGACCATGAAAGCTCAACCAATCGGCATCCTGCCACGTTTCTGCCAAACGTGCAAATGCGACCTGCACACTGGAAAGGCCCGGTATAACCTCAATCACAACGTCCGGAAAGGTTCTCTTCAGCCAGCCTAAAAGGCTGTAGTAGCCGGGGTCACCACTGACTAAAACTGCGACGCGAAGATGTTCTGAAAGTCGTTCCAATTCGGCTTGCAAATCGCCAAGCTTTCCCGTAATTGGGATTTTCTGTTGCCATTCGGAGGCCAGGGTATCCAATGCTCGGCGACCGCCTACTACGACATCGGCAGTGGCGATCTCTTTTTGTGCAGCCGGAATCATATACTCCGGAGATCCCGGACCGATACCGACCACTACGAGTTTCGTAACCACGGTTTCGCCTCCATAAATTCTTTGGCGAAACTGCTTTGCGCTAAAATTTCGCCCTGCATTGTCACAAATATCACTCCTACTTTCGCTTCTTCATGCACAAAACGTTGGGCTCGCACCTGCGCACGTTCAGCAAGTTGAGGATAAATGACCTCGAGATTGTTGGCTCGAATAATTTCTGCCGCGCCGTCAGTCGTCGAGCAGGCAAGAATTTCTTTTACCGTTGCTGCATCGGCGCCGTTCAAAGCGGCGTACGCTGCCAGTGTTTCCATGCGCCCGTCGCTCATGCGATTATGCGTATGGAAACTCCCTGACGCTACTTTGATCAATTTCCCCAAATGACCGATCAAAATAATCTCTCGGATATCTTTATCCACGGCTTCTTCCAGCATAAAACCAATAAAATTGCTCGTTTCAACGAGATCGGTAACCGGTAAATCATAAATTTTACGAGCGGCATCATAACCAATCCGGCCGGGCGTCATAACGCACCAATGCTGATGCGCGGCACGTAAAACGGTAAATTGAGGAATTAATGACTTTTTATAGGCTTCCTCACTCATCGGCTTGACAATTCCTGACGTGCCGATAATGGAAATGCCACCCATGACTCCCAACACCGGATTCAGTGTTTTCTTTGCCAATGCTTCACCGGCAGGTACGGAAACAGTCACTTTCCAACCGGTGCCCTCATCCGCCAACTCTTCATAAACTCGCTTCATCATCCAGCGCGGTCCCGGATTGATCGCGGCATCTCCCACTTTTACTTGCAACCCCGGTCGCGTCACTGTTCCTACACCTACACCCGCGATAAAAGTGATTCCGGGCGTCGTTGTTACTTCAAGAGAAACGACAATCGGCGTGCCGTGCGTGACATCCATATCATCACCCGCATCTTTGATGACAGTCGCTGAACCGATGCCCTCAACCACTTCGCTTTTCTCAATCGGCAACGTCAACGCTCGATGCTGGGGCGACTCCACTGTAACAGTTTTCGGGAATTCTCCACGCAAGGCCAATGCAGCTGCTTTTAAAGCGGCCGCCGCACTGGTGCCGGTAGTGAACCCTTCCCGCAATTTTTTCTTGGCCATCATACTCAACGATAATTGACAAACTGTAAATCCACAGGGAAATCGGTTGCCTTCAATACGGCAATTACCTCTTGTAAAACGTCCTTATCTTTCCCCGTAACGCGAACCTGATCCGCCATAATTTGGGCAGCCACTTTAAGCTTCCTATCCTTGATCAGCTTGGTAACTTTCTTCGCGGTATCTTGATCCAAGCCTTGTTTTAATTTCCACTCCTGACGAACTGTGCCGCCTGATGCCGGAACAATTTTACCTTCATCAAGATTTTTTAAGCTTACACCGCGCTTCACGAGCTTACCACGCAATACTTCTTGCACAGCTCCTAATTTGTATTCATCATCGCTTAGCAAAGTTATCGTATCATCGGCAAATGTAAGTTCGCTTTTACTGTTACGAAAATCGTAACGCGTGGTAATTTCTTTACGTGCTTGTTGCACTGCATTTGTTACTTCTTGCAAATCAACGGTTGAAACAACATCAAACGAATATTCTTTTGCCATTTCGTTCCTCCTTCAGACCATAGATATATTTATTATAGCATATACGAAAGGCTTTTCCGCCGAGATTAGATGCATAAAAAAAGACCTCACAAATGTGAGGCCTTTTTAAGTGATTAATGTTTTTGTAAAAAGTCCGGAACGGCAATACCGCCGCGCGCATTCGCTGCGTAGTCTTGTTTTTTCTTTACATCTTCAAAACCGGTTGCAATAACAGTAATCCGTACTTCGTCACCCATCTCCGGATTAATGGACGTACCCCAAATAATATTCGCATCCGGGTCAGCCGCATCCGAAATAATTTGCGCTGCTTCATTAATTTCGAGCAAGCCCAAATCATCACTGCCCGTAACGCTGATAATAATGCCTTTGGCGCCATCGATAGTGCGCTCCAAAAGCGGGCTCGAAATGGCCGCTTTAGCCGCATCTACCGCACGGTTTTCACCACTGGCAGTGCCGATGCCCATTAAGGCTTCGCCTTGATCGGTCATAATCGTTTTAACATCAGCAAAGTCAAGATTAATAACGCCCGGTACAGTAATCAGGTCGGAGATCCCTTGTACACCTTGGCGCAACACATCGTCCGCCATACGGAATGCATCCTGGATACTGACTTTTTTATCTACGGCTTGCAACAGACGTTCATTCGGCACAATGATGATGGTATCTACTTTTTCTTTCAAATATTCAATACCGGAATTGGCATTGCGCATACGTACGGTACCTTCAAACATAAACGGTTTAGTGACTACGGCAACGGTTAATGCTCCCATTTCTTTCGCGCATTCTGCTACGATCGGTGCGCCACCCGTACCCGTGCCGCCGCCCATACCGGCCGTTACGAAAACCATGTCGGCACCCTGCAGCGCTTTCATGATTTCTTCTTTGCTTTCTTCCGCCGCTGCTTCGCCGATTTCAGGTTTCGCGCCGGCGCCAAGACCTTTGGTCAGCTTCTCGCCTAATTGTAATTTCTTTTCCGCTTTTGACGTATCCAAAATTTGGACTTCAGTGTTGGCCGCAAGAAAATCAACACCTTGCACATTGGCCTCGATCATTCGATTTACTGCGTTGTTACCAGCGCCGCCTACACCGATCACTTTAATATTCGCCAAGTCACCCATCCGACTTCCTCCTTCTGTTTGCCGTGTGTTTATTATTCTTTGTGTTTCACTTATTATGAATTATTTTACACTATTTAACCGGAAAACGCTACTTATCTGACGCCGGTTTTTCTTTCATTCAGCCAAATTCTCCGAATGGCCGCCGTATTATCAAAAATACGCAAACCGAAACTCAACAGTGCCACGTAATAAATATCAATGCCCAATCGACTCCCGATAAAAACAAATAGCATTGCCACTAATGCGTTAACAAAAAAACCGCTGAAAAAAATCGTGTGATCATATTTCCCTTCCATATATGAACGCAAACCGCCGAACACGCTGTCCAAACAAGCCATAATCGCTACCGAAAGGAATGGAGCATAGGAAATGGAGATCGCCCAGGGAAACCACATCCCTATCACAATTCCGAGGAACAGGCCGCACAACATTAAGGCTACTATCATTTTGGCACCCCCGGTATTGCTTTTGCATATTCTTGCTTACTCGGTCCTGTATACGGATTGATTTGCAGATTATCACGGGGCTCAATAGACACATTGATTCCCCAATACTTCAAGGTATCGACCACTCCTCCTCGAAATTCAAGTGCGGATCGCAATAATTTCGGATCTCCAATGGCTTTGACTTGAAACGGTGTGCTAAACATTTTGCCATTTACAGTAACCGTGGGACCGGCACAACGAATTTCACTCGTGCCGATCAAACGTTGCTCGTTTACCGCAATGGCTTCGGCGCCGGCCGCGCGTAATTCGTTGATAACTTTCAAAATATCTTCATCATGCACGACGTAAAGATTTTGATTTTCACCCATTTTAAGCGGCTGCTTGCTGTCTTCAATCGTGATCACTACACCCGATCCTTCCACCGCAGTCAAACCGGCTCTGAATTTTAATTCATTTCTTTCCTGTGTAGCGTCCGATGTCAAGTTTTCCGCCTGCAATGCTTGCAATTCCTTCGCCAAATCCTTCTTTTCCTGTTCGACCTGCATCAGTTGCTGATACAAGTCTTCCGCACGCATATTCATTGTCGTCGCCTGCATTTCTTTGTTGCTTTTATACTGCAATGACAGCATCATCCCCAAAATAATGCTGACCGCAAGCAACGCAGCCGTTTTTGATTTCATTGCCGCCTCATTTCAACTTGATATAGGGCGCGCCTACATTGGCGTCCACGTAATCGACTGCCAAGTTTCGCAATCGAATATCTTTCAACATATTTTCGGATAAAGGTGCCTGCTCAGCTGCATTTTCTACTGCGCCCAAATGAATCGGTATGTCATCACGCGTATATGCAATTAATTGTGCCGCGTCACCGATATTAATTTCCGAGATTTGTTCGCCGCCTTTACGCGAAAGATACGATAAATACCCTAGTGCTTTTCGTAAAGCATCGTCGGTAACCGTATCACCTAACAAGACATTGCCCAGTTTTTTGCCCGTAATAAAAGGAACATCCGTCTGTGTAATAGTCGGTCCTTCGGCAATCACTAAACCGGTTTTATCAAAAACTGCAAAACCAAATTCCGTCGCAACGACGGCAATCGGACGTCGCTCTTCAATCTGAATCCGAATGGTCGCGGGAAATTCCCGATCCACTTTAGCAGAGGCGATTCGCAAATCACCATTCAACCGACGGGAAATATCGGCCGTCGCGAGTTGTACGACGTTGATAGGACGTCCTATTCTTGCGACACGAAAAACCTCATCCCGTGAAAGCACTTGCAGCCCTTCTACTTCAACACTGCCGAATGAAATCGGTGCCAGCGCCAACAGCAACAAAAAGCCGACAATAAGTCCGACTGCCCAAGCATATGTTCCGCGTTTTTTATAAAAAGGCTTTTCATTCCGCGGTTGCGACTTTAGTCTTTTGCGCTGACGTCTGCGCGGCGATTCCGGCGGTTCTCCTACGTCATTTCGTTGTGGCGAAACAACGGATGTTTCCTCACCCCGCTGCCGGCGACGAAATGTTTCAAAATCAATATGCTGTACCATCGGATTACAGTTTTTTGCACCCGGCGGTGCTTAAAATGGCTTCGCAAAGTGCCAAAAAGTCCATCCCGACAGCGCCAGCCGCCTTCGGCACTAAACTGGTGACCGTCATTCCGGGCACAGTATTCACTTCCAAAATAAACGGATTTCCTTTGTCATCTGTCATAAAATCGACACGCGCGACACCTTCACAGTTCATCAGCCGATACGTCTGTCGTGCCAGTTCTTGTAATTGTTCTTTTAGCCGGTCGTCAATCGGCGCCGGTACTAAATAGTCCGTCGCCCCCGCTGTATACTTCGATGCGTAATCATATACACCCGAATGCGGTACGATTTGAATAACAGGTAGTGCTTCTCCACTGAGGACGGAAGCGGTAAATTCATCACCGGCTAAATATCCTTCTACGAGAATCCACGGATCATACTTAAATGCATCTTGCACTGCACGTGCAACTTCACTTGCCTCATGAATCACGCTGACTCCGATCGTGGAGCCTTGATTAGCGGCTTTAATCACGACCGGTAAAGTAAATCGTTCCAAGACATCCGCTACAATCATTTCCATTTCTTCTTCCTGACGGTAAATGGAAAAGGGCGCCGTCGGCAGGCCTGCCTGGACCAAAAGGCGTTTACTGATAACTTTATCCATTGTTAAGGCACTGGCCAAAGGTCCCGATCCGGTGTAGGGAATGCCGAGCATTTCCAAAACGTTTTGAATCGCGCCGTCTTCCCCGTACTTGCCATGTAACGCATTAAAAACGACTTGCGGTTGCACTTTTTGCACATCATTCAAAAAAGTTTGCGGATTAAATTCAAGCGTGGTTACTTTGTACCCGCCTTCTGTCAACGCTTGTGCAATCGCAGCACCTGTGCGACGAGAAACTTCCGCTTCCGTAGATGGGCCGCCCATAACTACCAAAATATTTTTAGTTTTATCCCACAGTTTCATCCTGTTGTTCCCACCTTTGTTTAACCAGGTAACTGCATTCATTGATATTACCCGCCCCCATCATAATAATGAGATCTCCGGGCTTACGAATAGTGTCCAAGTATTCCGGAATCGTTGTTATATCATGCACGTAGCGCACTTCGTCCCCGGCTGCTTCTACCATATTCGGCAACAAAGTGCCGTCGACATTATTCCTCGGATCTTCACCCGCGGCATAAATATCCGTAAAAATTACCAGATCGGCGTCATGGAATGCTTGCGCAAATTCGTTTCGCAATAAATCCGTACGTGAATAACGGTGTGGCTGAAATACGCAAATAACTCGCTTAACACCAATTTCTTTAGCGGCAGCAAGCGTCGCTTTAATTTCTGTCGGATGATGCGCATAGTCGGTAACCAGCCAGTAGTCAGTGCTTCGATATAATGTTTGGAAACGTCGTTTTGTACCGGTAAAGTGTCCCAATGCCGCAATAACATCCGGTAACGATACCCCGGCAGCAAGAGCGGTGGCAATTGTTGCCAATGCATTAAGCACATTATATTTGCCCGGAACCTGCAGCGTCACCTGTCCTAAACGTTGTTGTTCTTTGACCAAGGTAAAATGCAATGATCCTTCGACATATCGCAAGTCCGTGGCAGAGTAGGTAGCCTCCGGAGAGAATCCGTAAGTAACATAAGGGCACTTGACTTGCGGTAACAACTTGCGAATGACTTTATTTTCTATACACAAAATGGCTTGACCCTGTTTTTCATCCAAAGAATGAATGAATTCCACAAAAGCAGCTTCCAGCTTTTCCATCGAGCCGTAGTAATCTAAATGATCATCTTCGATATTGGTAACTACCGCAAAGATCGGTCGAAGTTTTAAAAATGACCCGTCACTTTCATCAGCTTCGGCAATAACATGTGAACCTTTACCCGCTTTTGAGTTACCTTTTAGATAATCCACTTCCCCGCCGATAACAATGGTCGGATCCGCACCGGCTTCTTCAAAGACCTGCCCCAGCATGGATGTGGTTGTAGTTTTACCATGGGCTCCGGCGACAGCAATGCCACAACCGTCATTTAGAATAGCTGCTAAAATATCCGATCGATGCACGACAGGGATACCCTTTTCTTTGGCCGCTACCACTTCCGGATTGTCGGGGCGAATGGCAGTGGAAACAACGACTACGTCCGCACCATCCACATGAGAAGCATCATGACCAAGATAAATTACCGCTCCATGGTCACGGAATTTTGCAAACACAGCATCGTCTTCCTGATCGGAGCCGGTAACCATGTAACCTCGTTGTAATAAAATGTAGGTCAGCGCACGCATTCCCACGCCGCCGATCCCTACAAAATGAAACTTTTTATATTGATCCAAATTCATTGTTTTATCCCATCATTGAAAATGCTAATTTCGCGATATCTTCCGCCGCTTGCGGTTTACCTAAGGAACGACTGGCAGACGCCATCGATTCCAAACGTGTTCGGTTTTGTCGCAACGATTCTATCGTCTCATATAACAACGCACCGGTCAAATCTTTATTTTCAATGACCACCGCTGCACCTTTTTCCGCCAAGACCGCCGCGTTACGTCGTTGATGGTCCGCAGCTGCATACGGATATGGCACCAAAATCGACGGCCGGCCAAGTGCTGTAAGTTCAGCCAATCCCACCGCGCCGGCACGATACACCACCAAATCAGCTGCTGACAGCGCATCGGGCATCGTATGTAAATACGGATACACCCGCAAATGCTTATGCTTCTCGCCGGTTAACGTGAATTCCTGCATGAATCTTTCATACTCTTGCTCACCGGTAACATGCATCACTACTATTTCTGTATTGGTTTGGTAACGCGTGAGGACTTCCTGCATCGCTTGATTAATTACGCGTGCACCGCGACTTCCTCCGGCAGAAAGCAGCACAAATGCATCTTCGGGCAAGCCCAATTGCTTTCTGCTGACATCTCGTTGCGCGACTAAAATCTCCCGACGCACAGGATTTCCTGTCACTACAATTTTTTTAGGTTGATGAAATTGCGTTGCTGCTTCTTCATAGCCAAGCGCAATTTTACGAACCACTTTGGATAGCAGGCGATTCGTTATACCCGGCACTACATTCTGCTCTTGAATCAGTGTCGGAACCCCGCTCAAAGCCGCAGCCAAGAGTATTGGCCCGCAAACATACCCGCCGGTACCGATCACAATATCCGGACGAAAGTCTCGCAAAATGGCTCCTGCCTTCGCTACACTTTGCAATGCCTCCCAGGCCGTTTTTCCATTTTTAGGTGTCAGTCGGCGCTCAAATCCGTGTAGACGTAAACTTATAAATGGAATATTGGCTTTGGGAACCAGCTCCGTTTCTAAGCCATTTTCACTGCCGACATATAAAAATTCTACATCGGTTACTTGGCGAATCGCATCCGCAATCGTCAATGCGGGATAAATGTGCCCACCGGTACCTCCGCCGGAAATAATTACTCGTCGCTTCATTAATTCTCCAACTCCGCTACTAAGCGACAAAAGTCACGTCCACGTTCCTGATAATTATGATACTGATCATAGCTTGATGCGGCCGGCGAGAAAAGTACTACCGTCGCATTATTTTTTTGTGCCAACTTCTGCGCTTTTTTGACTGCCTGCGCTAAATCATCGGCAAGTTCAACATTGGTAATTCCTTCTTTTTGGGCCGCAGCAGAGAAACGCTCTTTACTATTCCCTAAGAAAACGCTGCCCTTGCATTTTCGGGCAACCTGCATCAATAGCGTTAAATCCGTTCCTTTATCATAACCTCCGGCAATCCACACGATCGGTTGGCTAAAGCTTTGCAACGCTTTTATTGTGGCATCCGTGTTTGTTGCTTTGGAGTCGTTATAATAAGTAATTCCCTCCTGTGTGGCTACATTTTCTACGCGATGCGGTAAGCCCTTAAATACACGCAAAGCGCCCCGAATTACAGAGAGTGGTACGCCTGCATGCTGCGCCATGAGGGCCGCGGTAAGAATATTTAACCAATTATACTCACCTTTCAGCAAAAGTTCATCGGCACTCAACAATACTTCCGGCGTTCCTTCCGGATTTAAGTACAATACATTATCTTCTACATAGGCCCCGGTTTCTACCTTCGCTGCTGTTGAAACCCAAAGAATACGGCTTTGTGCCTTCTCGGCAAATGCGCGGCAATACGAGTCCTGCGCATTTAAAATCAGCACATCGTCCATTGTCTGGTTTTCAAAAATACGTGCTTTCGCTTGTACGTAGGAATCCATATCCCCATGACGCTCAAAATGATCCGGTGTGATATTCAAAATCGCCGCCACATGAGGACGGAAGTGATCAATCGTTTCTAATTGAAAGCTCGATACTTCGGCCACCACGATGCCATCCGAAGAAAGTTCGCTGACTTGTTCGGAAAGTGCTTTACCGATGTTCCCTCCGACCACATTTTTAAGTCCGCCGGCCGCGACCATATCCCCCAACAGCGTGGTTGTCGTCGTTTTCCCATTCGTACCGGTAATTGCATAGATCGGCGCTTGCGCGAGTTCATACGCGACTTCAATTTCAGAAACGACCGGAATACCCGCTTCCGTTGCGGCCATTGCCAAAGGAATTGTCGGTGCAATCCCCGGTGACAATATAACTTCTTTCACCCCTGCCAAAAGGCTCGATTTTTGCGTACCGAAAACACATTCAATCCCCAAGGCTGTCAATGCTGCCGTTTTTTCTGCCGACAAATCCTTAACATCCGAAAGAATTACATTTGCACCGGCTTTAGCAAGAGCCCTCGCTGCGCCGATGCCACTGATCCCTGCGCCGATCACTAAGATTTTTGCGTTCGTATATTCCACACTTATCACCGCTTCAAATTTTTTCTCTCATTCGCTCTAGATCATTAAAGAAATACCGACGCCGACACAAAGTAATGCTGCCAGCCAAAATGTGTGAACCACCCTCACTTCTGACCAGCCCCCCAGTTCAAAGTGATGGTGTAAAGGACTCATACGAAACAAGCGGCGTCCTGTCGTTTTAAATGATGCCACCTGTAAAATAACCGATACGGCCTCCATTACAAATACACCGCCAATAATCACCAAAAGCAGCTCTGTCCGAGTGACCAAAGCCAGTCCCGCAAACGCGGCGCCCAACGCCAATGACCCGGTGTCTCCCATAAATACTTTAGCGGGATGGTAGTTAAATACAAGGAAACCCAAACAAACGCCGGCCAACGCGGCGGAAAATTGCGCTAATTCCAAGTCGCGCACATCGAGGCTCAGCCAAACAAATGCAGCCGCCACGAGGGCGCTGACACCGGCGGCCAGTCCGTCCAAACCATCTGTTAAATTCACTGCATTCGTTGTTCCGACGATGACAATCATTACAAAAAGATAATAAAAGTAACCGAGTGATATATTGGTATCAATCATCGGTATATGAAGTGAGGTAGGTAATCCCAAAAAAGCTGTCAATGCATACGCAAAGATCGCCGCCAAAAAAATTTGTCCGGCCAGTTTTTGTTTCGCAGTCAGTCCCAGGTTGCGATGATGCAGCGCCTTGATAGCATCATCACTTAGACCAAGAGCAAAATGTCCCAGTACTAAAAAAAGCAACCAACCGTAAGCAGTACTCCAGTTACCGGCTAAAAGCAGTGTTGTAAGAAATGCCAAGATCATTAAAATACCGCCCATGGTTGGTGTGCCTGCTTTTTTGCGATGGGATTGCGGCCCTTCTTCCCGCACTTCCTGGCGCGCATTTAATCGGCGCAATATCGGCAAACCGATGGCACCGAAAAGCAGCATAAACAGTGCGCCAAACACACATACCACAAAATTTGAATAAATACTCATACTGTCATCCTTTTATGAATTACTCCATTCAGTTACCAGTGTGTCCAAACGCAGGGAGTGTGACCCCTTGATTAAAACAATATCATCTACCTGCAACAACGGTTTTAACAACGGCACTACTTCATTTGTATTTGCAACGCTGTGTACATTTACGTGACCCTGTTTTTTTACTGCCTCTCCCAGAGCGCGTGCTAGCGGGCCGACTGTAATAAGTTCTGTAATTCCTGCCGCAATCACCGCAGCGGCAAGTTCTTCATGCATAGTCACTTCATCCGGTCCCAATTCCAGCATATCACCAAGCACTGCAACGTAACGTCCCTCACCAAATTGGGATAGGGAGGCCAGCGATGCGGCCATGGAAAGTGGATTGGCATTATACGCATCATTAATGAAGCGGACTCCGTTTCGGTCTACGACTTCCTGACGAAGCTCTCCGGATACAGCCTCCGCAAGTGCCCGCTGAATGCGATTTGCTGGCAACCCCAAAACACGTGCGACAGCTACTGACGCTAAAGCGTTATCCACATTATGAGCGCCTAAAAGCGGTAAGGTGACAGGAAACACTTCATCAAAAATTCGACAGGTAAATTTAGTTTTGCCAAGTCCGTATTGGATATCGAGTGCCTGCACATTTGCCTGCGACTCCATCCCGTAACTAATCACTCTTCCACGACAAACGGATGCCATGTTGCGTACCCGTTTATCATTCCAGTTTAACACAGCCGTACCATTTTCCGGAATAGATTCAATTAATTCTTGCTTAGCGGCGGCAATGGCATCCTGACTCCCAAGCCGTTCCAGATGCGCCACACCGACATTCGTAACTACACCGATCGTCGGTGCCGCAATTTCTGCCAAACGCTTAATTTCGCCACGCGCACGCATCCCCATCTCAACCACACACACTTCGTCTTCCGGTTGCAATGAAAGTAACGTCTGCGCTAAACCGATTTCATTATTATAATTTTTTTCAGTCTTATGTACTCTAAACTTTTGTGCAAGTACACTTGCGATCAATTCTTTAGTAGTAGTTTTGCCGCTGGAACCGGTAACAGCAATGACCGGTAATGCAAAACGACGACGATGATACGCGGCAAGATCTTCCAATGCGCGGCGTGTTTGCTTGACTCGATACACAGCCACTTCTTTGGGCAACTCCACAATATCCTGATCGCAGAGCACCGCCACAGCGCCTTTCTCCACCGCTTGCTGCAGGTAATCGTGTCCATTGAAGCGCTCCCCTTTTAACGGCACAAATAAACATCCGGAAAGTTCACCTCGGGTGTCCGTACTTATATTGTCTACCGCTACATCTTCAGGTCCTTGCAATTTTACAGCTGCCGTTGCTTGAATGATTTCTGCTTCTTTAAACGCTGCCATATTATTCTCCCCGCAGTGCTTTACGCGCTACTTCACGATCATCAAAATGAATGGTACCGCTATTCAAAATTTGATATGTTTCGTGCCCTTTTCCTGCGATCAAAACGACATCCCCCGATTGTGCCTGGTCAATAATTTTATGAATAGCGGCGGCACGATCTGTTTCGCATGCAATCGCAACTCTTGCAGAAGCGTTTTGTTGTGCGCCGGCATAGACTTCTCGGATAATTTGTTCAGGATTTTCGCTCCGTGGATTATCACTTGTAATAATAATAGAGTCCGCTAGTTTTGCGGCAACACCACCCATAATCGGACGTTTTTTTGCATCTCGATCGCCACCGCAACCGAAGGCCAATAACACTCGCCCATCGGTGATCTCACGGGCGGTTCGCAAAATATTTTCCAAACCATCCGGCGTATGAGCATAATCAACGATAACTGTAAAATTCTGCCCCTCATCTACCCGCTCAAAGCGTCCTGCTACAGCGATAAAACTGGCCATGCTGGCAAGTACTTGCGGCATGGCAATCCCCTCCATAAGAGCAGCACCTACCGCTGCCAAACTGTTGTACACATTAAACATACCGCTGCTTTGGATCGTAAAAGGCCATTGCGCTCCATCATAATGCAGTGTGCCCTTGGCGCCTTGTGCGGAAATGGCGACATCGCTGATATATAAGCTGGCGCCTTCATTTTGTCCATATGTGAGCAAGCGGCAATGAGAGTGCGCCACGGGTCCCTGCATAACCTTGCAATACGAATCGTCAGCATTGATCACAGCCGCCTTCGACTCATTACCTTCATTTTCTGCCACCATCGCAAAAAGCTTTGCTTTCGCTGCGGCATAATTCTCCATTGTTTCATGAAAATCCAAATGGTCCTGCGTCAAGTTGGTGAACACCGCGGTATCATATTTGCAGCCGGCCACACGCCCCAATGCCAATGCATGGGAGGACACTTCCATTACAACATGGGTAACGCCCGCTTCACGCATGCGAAACAACGTGTTTTGCAGCAAATCGACGTCCGGAGTTGTATTATGCACCGGCTCAGATACTCCGTTGATCACAATATTTACCGTACCGATAACGCCTACACAATATCCGGCATCTTCTAAAATATGCGCGATCATATGCGTGACCGTCGTTTTGCCATTTGTACCGGTAACGCCGATCATTCGCAATGAGCGCGCCGGGTAGTCGTAGAAAAAAGGTACCATCGCCTGCATGGCAATCACCGTGTCGGCGACAATGATTTGTGTCAGTTCCGGAAATGCATCCAAGTAATGGTCGCAAACAATCGCAACGGCGCCGTTCGCCATAGCGCTGCTCACAAATTTATGTCCGTCCACATGCGTACCTCGTAAGCAAATAAAAAGTCCGTTATCTTTTATTTTGCGGGAATCGGTGCTGAGGTTGGTAATTTCCTTTTCCTTATCCCCGCGGCACACACCATTCTCCAGGACCGATACTAACTCCGCGACTGTTTTCATCATTGACTCCTTAGTTTATAAAATAAGAAAGCAGCCTTACGGCTGCTCTTAATCCCGAATTTTATCCGACGGAGTAACACTACGCGCAACCACGGTGCTTGCTTTGGCGCTGCTGTAAACAGCTTGTGTGGGAATAGTCATACCCAATTCCGTCTCCGCGATTCGTTGGATGCGTCCCGGCGATTTCAGTTGTCCGACTTCCAACCGCAGTACTTCATTTGTCTTTGCTAATTCTACCACACGAGTACGTACTTGTTGAACTTCGTATTCTTTTTGTGAAATAGAAATGTTAGCGCCATAAACAACAAAAAGGGCCAGCAATACCAAAACTGCAGCAGCAATGGCCGCCATTCGATTATTCGTAGCTCTTTCTTTTGCTTTGGGTTGCGAAACGGGCAAAGCTATACTACGTTCCGCTAACTCATACTGCCAAACCGAACTTTTCGCCAACATTTTTCGTCACCTCATTTAAACTTTTTCTGCCACTCGCAAAATCGCACTCCGCGCTCGAGGATTATCCTCTAACTCCTGCTCAGTCGGCCGAATCGCCTTGCTGACATTCCGTAGTGTCGCCTGATGCCCACACTGACATACCGGCAATTCCGGCGGACATATACACTCTCTTGCAAGATCTCGAAACGTATGCTTGATAATCCTGTCTTCCAAAGAATGGAAACTGATAATTCCGATTTTACCGCCGGGCTTCAATGTTCTTAACGCATTACGTACGGCCATTTCTAAATCTCTTAACTCGCCATTGACTTCGATCCGTATGGCTTGAAATGTTCGCTTTGCAGGATGCGGACCGGTACGTCGCTTGGCTGCCGGAATCGCTGCTTTGATCACTTCCACCAATTCGCCGGTAGTCGTAAGCGGGTAATCTTCTCGTCGTGCTACAATACGTTGCGCAATACGATTGGCAAATCGCTCTTCTCCGTACTGACGAATAACTTGCGCAAGTTCTTTTGCAGAATACGTATTGACAACCATTGCCGCCGTTAACTCCTGGCGTTGATCCATGCGCATATCTAAGGGGGCGTCATGCTGATATGAAAATCCTCGTTCTTCTGTATCCAATTGGTAAGAAGACACCCCTAAATCACAAACGATTCCATCCACACCGGTAAATCCAAGCTCATTGACTACTTCATTGATCTCTATATAATTCCGCTGCACTAAATGAATCCGGCAGCACATTTTCTCTAATCGTTGGCGAGCCGCCTGTAAAGCTTCCTCATCCCGATCAATACCGATCAGACATCCGTCTGCGGCAAGTCGCGAAGCGATTTCATGCGAATGGCCGCCACCGCCCAGTGTCATGTCGACGTATATGCCGTGAGGGCTCTGTACGACATTATCGACGGTCTCTTTCAGTAAGACTGTTACATGATGAAACATGTTCACCTACAAACTGAAGTCTATCGGCAGATCAATTCCTGCCGCCACATCACTAATGGAATCTCTAGCCGCATCATCCTGTGCCGCCAGCTGAGTTTTGCTCCAAATTTCAAGCTGATTGCCGGTACCGACTACAACTGCTTCCCGCTTAATTTGTGCATAGTCTCGTAAATGCGCCGGGAGTAAAATACGTCCCTGTTTATCGCATTCCACTTCACTACTGCCGCCAATCAAAAAGCGAATCAGCATACGCACTTCTTTGCGTGTGCTGGAAAGCTGTTGTAGTCGTTCCGCCACTTGCTCCCACCGTTCGAGCGGATAAACGGTAACGCAAGCGTCCAAGCCGCGCGTAATTACAAAACGTTCGCCCAACTCTGCGCGAAACCCGGCGGGGATAATCATCCTGCCCTTGGCATCCACCGAGTGGGAGTATTTTCCCATGAACACTTGCCTCACCCCTTTTCTCCACTTTTAACCACATTCTACCATAATTCCCCACTATATTAAATTCCGCCTCCACTCGTTCTAAAATTTACTAAGATTCTTATTTTTATAATTTTTATCCATTCTTAGTACCGTACATTTGTACTTCCACTACATTTGGTTGATATCGAGCAATAAAAAAGATCTTTCTTACTATTACTAGTAGAAAGATCTTTTTATCCAATTAAATTTTAATCAAATTATAACTTAATTATATTCTTACAAGCACACAATCTTGAATCACATTAATTCCTGCTTTTTTGGCTGCTTCTAAAACACGCGGCGTATCCGCGCCGGGTTGGAACCAAATAGTTTTGACTCCTTTTTCCCCGCATTCCGCTACAGCCTTTAAGCCCAATTCTTCGCCGACAACGAAATCCACCACATCAGGAACTACAGGCAAATCCAAGACGCTGTGATAGACAGGCGCGCCGTCAATTTCAGTGGCGTTCGGATGCACAGGATAGACTTCGTAGCCATTGTTTTTCAAAACCGTATAAACTTTGTAGCCGAATTTTTCCGGTTTGGGTGTCGCGCCCACTACTGCCCACACTTTTTTCTGTAATGCTTCTTGTACCGTCATAGAACCTCCTTTAGTCGAATCTCAAGCGAATCTAACTGCCATTCTGTAAGATCAATACTCGCCAGTTCCTGCAATGTTTGCGGTTTTTTCTGCGGATTAATCCCTGCCAAGTAACCCAGATATCCTAATATATCCGTAGGGTTTTTGCCCTCATTTAACAGCCCGCGAACCGTAATACCGTGCTGCCGCTTTGACAAGCGTATTCCTTCCCGATCGCAAAGCAATGGTATGTGCCAATACATAGGTGCTGTCAAATTAAGCGCATTCATAAAACGCACTTGCCAGCCGGTCGACTCCGCCAGATCCACGCTGCGAACAACTTCCGTGATACGCATCATCGCATCATCTACCGCCACCGCAAATTGATAGCTGTACACGCCATCGGCTCGCAACACGACTATATCATCGGCGCCTTCCGCCATGGTCGTAAAAATGGTTTCGCCTCGCTGTGATTGGTATGTGACAGTTTCATTGCTGCCACGGTACCTCCAGGAAGGCGGCCTTTTCGTGCGTTCAGGCGCATGCCAACGGCAATGCCCGTCATAATCCACATGATGGTCACCACGATGCGGTGCAGACGCAATCGCTAAGCGACGAGCGCGTGAACAAGCACAAGCGTACATTCGTCCCGCTTCACGCCACTGTTCTATGATCTCATTGTAAATACCCAAACGTTCTGATTGACGATACGGTCCATACGGGCCGCCGACGTCGGGCCCTTCTTCCCATACAAAGCCCAGCGCATGCAGATCTTCGTACATTGCATCTTCGTATATTTTTTGGCAGCGCGCCCGATCCAAATCTTCGAGCCGCAAAATCCATCGGCCGTTATTTTGTTGCGCCGCACACCAGGAAATCAATGCCGTCCAAACGTTGCCTAAATGTAAGTAACCGGTCGGGCTCGGTGCATAGCGACCTCGGTAATTATTTGCCGAAGTTGATGATGTCCCTGAAAATTTCACGTTGCTCATTGAGTTTTGTAGCACCACCCATCACGCTGATGTGTCGTTGTGCGATGATGCTTTGCAGCAGCGGCGCTTGCGCACGAATATCACTTTGCGTGCAGTGAATAATCTCATCCCGAATTTGCTGGCGGAATGTATCCGGCATTTTGGAAAGCATTCTGTTGAGTGCACGCTCTCCGCGCATCGGTAAAGTAAACTGCGTCTGCGTCGGTGCCAGTGCACCGATGACATACTGCCGCATCGCACGGTCCGTCGCTTCAAATCGACCGATGGCAGCCGGCATGTCCGCGTATACCTGTAATGTTTCCGCTAAATTAGGATCCCGGTACGAACAAAAAACGCTGTTGCCGTTGCTCATAATTTGCGCATGCGCGCCGTACGCTCCACCTAAAATACGTACATTCTGCCAAAGATACTCATAGCGTAAGATATGTTCCAATACTGCCAGCGCACCGTGATATGTGTGCCCCTCACGACGGAAATTACCGCCTTGCGCGACATACTGTACCTTGCCCACACTGATAAAGCCCTCGTTACCGATATGTAAATCCAGCGCGAGAGGTGCATCCGCTGATTTTTCTTGCTCCAAATCCGCCAGCAAGCGGGAACTTTCCTGTTGCCAGGCAGTACTCTCTTCTTCGCCGCCGCAAATCAGCGCGAACGATCCCACCATGCGGAAAATACGCCGGCTCGTTTGCTGCAACGCCGTAATAATTTCTTCCGTGCTATGCTGTGCCAACTTCTGCAAGAAAGCAAAATAAGATAACCCCGACTGATCACGTAAACGCTCCAACGGTGAAACATAGGATAATGCACGGTTCATCATTAACGCGTTCCCCCGACGGAAAAGTTGTAAATTCCAATCGGTCTTCTTTTCATTGATCAGCTCCGTCAATCGTTTCGTGTCGGTGAACAGAGTATGATTGATCAATTCATTGGTCAAGGTAACAAGCTGTGACGTATTGGATGTTAATGCTTTGCCTCGGACTACAAAATATGAGTAGACATCTCTGTCATCATCGTAACGGGAACCGCTTTTTAATCCGACAGTAATCCCGCCGGTATGAAAATTGATTTGCTGCGCCAACTCGGCATAGGTGTAACCCCGGGTATCCAGTTCGCCAAGCATATCACTCAAAAGCACTGCATATAAATATTCCTGTGTCGTTAAATGCAAAAGAGGAAAGTAAAGAGTCGCATATAAAATTCCGTTGCTGTCCCCTGCCATACGGTAGACCGGAAAACCTTCAACATCCTCCTGCAGCAACGCGTCTGAATCGACCTTCTTCGGTAATTCGTCGCGTTCCAGGAGCGGTATGGTAGCAAGTTGCTCCTCACTGTCTGCCGTTTGTTGCCGCCGTTTTAATGTTGCCGTCTGCTCGATAATCCGGCGTTCTTCCTCAGGCGAAAGCGCCTCTTTAAGGGCTGCCAGTTTTTCACGTACTGCTTTCTCCCTTTCTTCCTGTAGGCCGACTTGCGGTGCCATGGTAATGACAGCTTGATGCGGGTTACGACAAATCAGATCGCCAATAATGGTATGAAATGTTCCCGCGGTGATCTCTTCACGCAACTCTCGAATATCTTCTTCGTAACGCAATCCCTGTAACGGATCGCGATCGTACAACCAGAAATCCAATGCTCGCAAATTGTAAAACAGTCCTTTGGGGCGACCGTTAAAATCATTTTCCCGCAACGAAAACTCCAGACGATTCAGCGCCGCACTCAGAAGCTCAGACGAAAAACCTTGCGCAGCAATTTTCTGCATAAAGGCATCAAACAATTGCACCAAAGATGCTTGGTGCTCTCGTTCCGAGCCGATCGCCTCAATGTGCCAAACAGGCTGTTTCAAACTATCGATGATACTGCCGGAAACATCCGTCGCCAGCCCTTTCGAGATGATTTCCTGACGTAACGGTGCACCGGGTATAGTCAAAAGCGCATAATTCCAAACTTCCATCGCCATCATTTGCGCCGGACTGAGAGTATCCGGCAAGACGATATCGATGGCATGTAGCGTTTTCCCCTGACGTTCTTCATCCTCCGTCACGCCGTAATAGAATGTCGCTTTCTGTCGTGCAGTGGGCGCGCTTTGCGTAGCGATTTCACTGTCGATCTCCCGGTAATGATAGTCGTTCAAGTATTTGTCCGAAATATACGTCAACGTTTCTTCGAACGGCATATCGCCGTAGAGGAAAAAGTACGCATTGGACGGATGATAATATTGTTGATAAAAATCCGTGAAAGCTTCAAACGTCAATTCCGGAATATGGTCGGGATCACCGCCCGATTCATATCCGTACGTAGTATCGGGGAAAAGCACCTCCATCGCTTTTTGACCCAATACATCATCCGGCGATGACAACGCGCCTTTCATTTCGTTATACACAACACCTTTATAAATCAAAGGCTGATCCGCATCATCCAATTCATAATGCCAGCCTTCCTGCATAAGAATATACGGATCTTTACGCAGATTCGGATGGAAGACGGCATCCAAATATACATCCATCAAATTCTGAAAATCTTTGGCGTTGCGACTGGCGACCGGATACATCGTTTTATCCGGGAATGTCATCGCATTTAAAAAGGTATTCAACGACCCTTTGACCAGTTCGACAAACGGTTCACGCAGCGGATACTTATCGGATCCGCACAGCGTCGAATGCTCCAAAATATGCGCGACACCGGTGCTGTCAGCCGGCGGCGTGCGAAACGTCACCGAAAACACTTTATTATCATCTTCCGTAGCTAAAAACAGCAACTTTGCCTTGGTCTGATCGTGTTGCATTATATACGCTTGCGCGCTAATTTCATTAATGTACGATACTTCTTGGACAGTAAAGCCCGCGACTTGATCGTTTTTTTCGTATTTCACAACATCACTCCTTCATTGTTCTGCTATTCTTATTGTAACACAGCGCTTATCGGTCTTTGAGGAGATCTTAAGTGCACCTCTCAAACATGGTATAATATAGCCAATTCTTGATAACTGTGAGGATGTATGATTGCGCTGATTTTTGATTATTTAGGAACGATTGCCTTTGCGATCTCAGGCGCATTGGTAGGCATGCAAAAACGTATGGATATCTTCGGCATTGCTATGCTTGCCTTGGCAACCGCTGTCGGTGGTGGCATGATCCGCGATACACTCGTCGGGAATACACCGCCGAGTGCCCTCCAAGACGGCAGCTACATTGCGACCTCACTGGCAGCGGTGGTAGCGCTTTTGTTTTCATCCCGAAGGTTGCGCGGCAATTACAAATACCGACGCTATTCCCTCTACCTATACAACCTTGCCGATACCTTTGGCCTGGCTTCTTTTACAGTGACCGGCGCAATGGTGGGTGTGGCGGCGGATCCCCGTTCGATTTTTCTGTTGCCGGTGACGCTTGGTCTGATTACAGCCTGCGGTGGTGGCATCATTCGAGATATCGGCGCGCTGCGCATTCCGGTGGTATTTCGTAATGAAGTCTATGCCTCCGCTTCGTTAGCCGGCGGCATCGTTTTTTGTTTGGTACGACAGATCGCCACTTTGGCTTGGGCCGGTCCGTTGGCATTTTTGACTGTCATGCTGATCCGTTTACTGGCAATCCGGTATAAATTGGAATTGCCCAGGGCCCACCGACGAGATTATTTGGGTAAAAACAAAAGGAGCAAATGATGAAACGAATATTTTGGCGTAAAGCGATCCAAACACTAATGATCGGTGTATTTGCTTTCGGCGCCGGTCAAACGGTATGCGCGGCAACGATTTTATATGTACCGCAAGATAATCGTCCCGTCAGCTATGCCTACACTGTGGATACAGCACAGGCAGCGGGTTACACGGTGCTGACTCCGCCTGAAACGTATCTCTCCGACCAGGGCTACCAAGGCTCGCCCGATAAAATTTGGGAATGGGTCAAACAAAACGTCAATCAGGCGGATGCGCTGGTCCTTTCTACGGACACTTTAATTTATGGCGGTTTAGTAGATTCCCGCAAGCATGATATCAATATTTTAACCTTGAAAAATCGCCTCTCGGAGCTCGCCGCACTGCACAATGCACATCCGACGGTGCCGATCTATGCATTCGGCACAATCATGCGTTCCCCGCGAGCCAGTGACGGCAAAGTAGAACCTTCCTACTATGCCGACTACGGTCCGAAAATCTTTGAAATTGCCTACTGGCAGGACAAAGCCGATACGGAAGGCTTAACTGCGGAAGAGTCCGCTAAGCTTTTATCGCTGCGGATGTCCGTACCGCTGGAATATATGCAGGATTGGTTTGCACGACGTACAAAAAACAACCAGGTCAACGAAATGTTAATTCAGGATGCCGCCTCCGGTGTGCTCACCTATTTCTGCCTTGGTCATGACGATACGGCCGGCTTTTCGCAGTCCTCATTAGAGGCCCGTTATCTCGAAAAAATGACGGAAAATCTATCCCCGCGTGTATATGGCTCCTTCCCCGGCGCTGACCAATTAGGTCTTTTATTAATTGCCCGCTACCATGTGGATCGTTCGCAAGCAGCGCCCAAAATTCGTGTTATATACCCGCTCGGCGGCGGCGCTGATACGATGCCGCATTATGAAAACCAAAGCATCGGCAAAACGATCGCGGATCACGTCACTGCTGTCGGCGCTGAAATTGTTACCATGGAAAAGCCGGACCTTTTACTGGCCGTTAACACTCCCCTCAGTGATGTCACCGGCGAATCGGAGGCCTTTGCCAACCTTGCTATACCGCGCAAAAGTGCCGCTGCCTTTTTAACCCGTGTAGAAGATGCGCTTTCGCGACACATTCCGGTCAGCGTCGCCGATATCTTTTATTCTAACGGCTCCGACAATACCCTTTTAAAAGAAATGCAAAATGCCAACTTACTCTATAAAATTTCTGCATATAACGGCTGGAATACCGCTTCGAACACGGTAGGCTACGCGGTAGCGCAAGGTATTCTTGCCGCACAAATGCCGGAAAAAGCACAGCATCGCATGCTGACAGAACAATACTTGGATAACTGGGGTTACCAGGCGAATATTCGCAAAGAAATCTATCGTGAACAGGAAAACCTGCGCACGGACAATGTCAAATACTCCGGCAAATTAAATCCGCGTCTTTCGGAAATGCTGGTGGAAAAAATCCAAGCTTTTGCCGAAGAGCACCTTGACATCAACCCTCGTACTGTAACGGCACGTTTCCCCTGGGGACGTCTTTTTGAAACGCAAATCACGGTAGCTCCGACACCGCAGTATCCCTTAATGAGAGATATCCTTGCTGAACGGGTTCGCCAAGAAGCCGCGCGAAAGGCGGCAGAAAAAGCCGCTCAGGAGAGTGCGGCGCAAAGCCAAAATACCAAGAATAGTGACAAGCCTACCCCGGCAGCGCCAAGCGCTTCCGGTGACAAAGCCGCGTCACCTATACAAAAGCAATAAAAAAACGCCTCTTAAGAGGCGTTTTTTAATGTAACGTTTTTTGCCGCAAATAACGGCGTGCATCACCCAAACAATAAAGCGATCCGCAAACTACAATGATGTCTCCCGGTTGCGCGAGTTCTTTCACGCGTTCCAGTCCGGCAACTACATCTGTCGCTGTTTCGGTCGTTCCCGGTAAGTGCTCACAGATCTCCTCTGCACTGCGTGTTCGTGGCGTCGGTGCAGGCACGGCAATAACCGTATCTTCTTCACGGAATAATTCTTCCGCGATACCTTCAATATTTTTATCCTTCAAAGATGCAAATACGAAAAAGCGTTTCTTATTCGGATACATCTCATTCAGCGTCATCGCGAGTGCCGCCGCTCCGTCAACATTATGAGCGCCATCCAAAATCACGGGCACATCGCCCTCAATGACCTCAAAACGTCCCGGCCACTGCGCGCGGGAAATACCTTCGCGCAAATGATCTTCCGTAATTCGTGCTTCCTTTTTCATTAGCACTGTTAAAGCCATAACCGCTACTGCCGCATTGACCGTCTGGTGCATGCCGAAAAACGGCACAAAGAGCATTGCATCGGCGTTATCTTTACGTTTGAGCGTAATGATTTGGCCGCGATCAAAGGTTGTTCGTCGCTCGACCGAAAAGTCGCGATCCCACATGTATATCGGCGCATTCTTTTTATGTGCGATTTCTTTAATGACCTTCAAAGCGGTACGATGTGCGGATGTCACCAAGGGAACATTATCTTTGATAATGCCTGCCTTTTCCGCGGCAATTTCTTCCACTGTAGCTCCGAGATATTGCGTATGATCAAGCGATACATTAGTAATCACGGCAACTTCCGGAGTAATAACATTGGTCGAATCCAAGCGGCCGCCCATGCCTACTTCCACTACGGCGTATTCCACTCCCGTCGCCTGAAACGCAAGAAACGCACAGGCGGTCAACAGCTCGAATTCGGTTGCCATTTCACCGCCTGCAGCAACATTTTTCTCTGCCACTGTGCGTACCTGACTTAAATATTTCGCAAAATCCGATGCCGAAATATCCGCTCCGTTAATGCGAATTCGCTCAGTATATTCTTCCAAGTGCGGAGAAGTAAAACGCCCGCAGGAAATACCGGCTTGCTGCAAAACACTTTCCAGCATGGCAGTAACGCTTCCTTTTCCGTTGGTACCTGCCACATGAATGCTTTTAAACGCATTTTCAGGATGACCGAGCCCTTCTAAAAGTGCTTCAATACGTTGTAAGCCGGGTTGGATGCCGAACGCTGCCGTCTCCGTCAGCCAAGCAATCGATTCTTGATAGTTCATGCCTTCTCCTTTGCAAGCGCAGCTAAAAACGCTCTACGCTCCATCAATGTGGCCAATTTCTCGTTGTAGTTGGCCAGTTTTTCGCGTTCTTTTTCCACAATAGCGGCGGGTGCTTTGGTTACAAACGACTCATTACCAAGCTTTTTCTCCAAACGCGCGACTTCCTGATGCAACTTATCTTCTTCCGCTTGAATCCGTATATTTTCTTTTTCAACGTCGATCACATCTGCCAGCTTAACATAAATTTCCAAACCGTCGGTAATCGCTGTCAACGCGTTTTCCGGTGCCGGCGCATCATCGGCAAGCAGGTTCACTGCACTCGTATTCGCCAATTTTTCAAAATAAAGCGGATGATCTTCTACTACCGCCGTCAAATCATCTCGTTTCACACGCAGCAACAAAGGTACTTTTTGACTCGGCGCGATATCCGCCTCCGCGCGCAAGTTACGCACGGCTTTGATGGCATCCATCAAACGATCCATCTGTTCGGCGGCATCCGCAAAACGCAGCGCCGGATCGGGCGTCGGCCAAGGCGCTTTGGCGAGCGTCAAACCTTCATGCGGTAAATGCTGCCATATATGTTCGGTGACAAACGGCATAAACGGATGTAATAACGCCAATGCACGTGTCAAAACATAAACCAGCACGCTCTGTGCGACCGCACGGTCGGAAGTGTTATCACCCGCATATAAACGCGGCTTGACGGCCTCTATATACCAGTCGCAGAAGATATTCCAGATAAATTCATAGACACTTGCTGCCGCTTCTCCCAATTCAAATTTTTCCAGATTCGCGGTGACGCTTTCTTCCGTCTGCGCCAGGCGTTCCAAAATCCAACGATCGGCAAGTGTTAATTCTTCAGGTGAAAAAGCATGTTGTCCTTCATAGCCTTCTAAATTCATCAATACAAATTTAGCGGCATTCCAAATTTTATTGGCAAAGTTACGGTTTGCTTCGACACGTTCCATGTAAAAGCGCATGTCATTCCCCGGGGTATTGCCCGTCATCAGAGTAAAACGCAAAGCATCCGCACCGTATTCATTGATGACTTCCAGCGGGTCAATGCCGTTACCAAGTGATTTACTCATTTTACGGCCTTGGCTGTCGCGCACCAAACCGTGAATAAAGACGTGTTTAAACGGTGCTTCCTTCATGAACTCAAGCCCCGTAAACATCATGCGAGCGACCCAAAAGAAAATAATATCGTAGCCGGTTACCAAAGTATTGGTCGGATACCATTGCTTAAGTTCCGGCGTTTGATCCGGCCACCCCATAGTGGAAAACGGCCACAGTGCCGAACTGAACCAGGTATCCAAAACATCGGGATCTTGTGTCACGCTGCCGCCGCAATGCGGACAGGTCGTAATATCTTCACGGGAAACGATCGTTTCACCGCATTCGTTACAATACCAGGCCGGAATCTGATGGCCCCACCAAAGCTGACGGGAAATACACCAGTCGCGAATATTTTCAAGCCAATGCGTGTAAGTTTGCGTAAAACGCGGCGGTACAAATTCTGTCCGCTTTTCTTCTACCGCTTGTAACGCGGGTTTCGCCAACGGTTCCATTTTGACGAACCATTGCCGCGTAGCGAGCGGCTCGATGGTCGTGTGGCAGCGCGAGCAGTGGCCGACCGCATGATCGGCATCCTCGATTTTCACCAGCAGACCTTTTTCCCGTAATGCTTCCACTACTGCTTTGCGCGCGGCATATCGTTCCATACCGTTAAAGACGCCGGCGTTTTCATTAAGCGTACCGTTCGGATTCATGATAACAATCGATTCCAATTGATGGCGTTCCCCCATCTCAAAATCGTTCGGGTCATGCGCCGGCGTGATTTTAACCGCACCCGTACCGAATTCAGGATCGACATAGCTGTCGGCAACCACTTCAATTTCACGATCAGCCAACGGCACGATAACTTTTTTGCCGATATACTTTGCGTAGCGCTTATCTTCCGGGTGAACGGCGATACCGGTATCACCCAACATCGTTTCCGGTCGCGTGGTGGCAATCTGAACATAGCCTTCACCGTCGACCAACGGATAATTGACGTAGTACAGCTTACCGGCTTCGTCTTCGTATTCCACTTCGATATCCGACAATGCCGTCATGCAACGCGGGCACCAGTTGGTAATTCGGAAGCCGCGGTAAATCAAGCCTTTTTCGTACAAGGAAACAAAGACTTCGCGGACGGCTTTCGAGCACCCCTCATCCAGTGTAAAGCGCTCGCGTGACCAGTCACAGGAAGCTCCCAAACGACGAATCTGCTGACCGATCCGGTCGCCGAATTTTTCTTTCCATTCCCAAACGCGTTCGACAAAAGCTTCTCGCCCTAAATCATCCCGTGTCAAACCCTCTTTGGCAAGTTCCTCTTCAACCTTGATTTGCGTCGCAATGCCGGCGTGATCTTTCCCCGGTAACCACAACGTGTTATAACCCTGCATTCGTTTAAAACGAATCAAAACGTCCTGTAATGTATCATCCAACGCATGTCCCATATGCAATTGACCGGTGACATTCGGCGGCGGTAAAACAATACTGTACGCTTTTTCCCCGGGTTTCGGTTCTTCATGAAAAACGCCGTTTTCTTCCCAGAACTGATACCATTTCTGCTCAATTTCAGCGGGATTATAGCTGGTTAAATTTTTATATTTCCTCATCCTGGACCCTCCTTTTAAATAAAAAAATAAACTTTCGCCCACATAGGACGAAAGTTGTGCTTCCGCGGTACCACCTAAATTATCCATTGATCCCTTGAAACGCGTAACGTGCGCAACCGGACAGACCTTTCTTTCTGCCGACTCGGGGGTGACATAAAACGCAATTCGGACGATACTTGCAGCCGGTGTATCGCTCTCTGTGCCGAAGGGGCGTTTCTTCTTCCCGTCATTGTCATTAACGATTTGCAAGTATTGTACTAAAGCATAGCTTAATTGTCAAATAAAATACACCTCGTCAAATGACGAGGTGTATTTTATGCGAATGTGGCGAGCTTACATCATGCCGCCCATGCCGCCCATACCGCCCATGCCTGCCGGAGGCATTGCCGGCTGTTCCTGCGGTTCATCGGCAATCACTGCTTCTGTCGTTAAAACAAGAGCCGCGATGCTGGCCGCATTTTGCAGCGCCGAACGGGTAACTTTGGCCGGATCCACAATACCGGATTTGACCATGTCTTCATATTCTTCCGTCAATGCGTTGAAACCGATACCGGCACCGGCCGCTTTGACTTTATCCACTACAATCGAACCTTCGAGACCTGCATTGTCTGCAATCTGACGAACCGGTTCTTCAATCGCACGACGAACAAGCTGTACGCCCGTACGTACGTCGCCTTCGACATCCAGTTGGTCCAATGCGCCCTGGATATCAAGGAACGTTGTGCCGCCACCCGCGACGATACCTTCTTCAACCGCTGCGCGAGTCGCGTTGAGAGCATCTTCCAAACGTAATTTTTTATCTTTGAGCTCAACTTCCGTCGCCGCGCCGACTTCGATCACCGCTACGCCACCGGCCATTTTAGCCAAACGTTCTTGCAATTTATCTTTGTCGAATTCAGAAGTAGCCGCTTCATATTGCGAACGAATCTGCGCTACGCGTGCCTTAATATCTTCCGACTGACCCGCACCGTCAACGATCGTCGTTTCGTCTTTCGCTACCCGTACCTGACGAGCCGAACCGAGATCCGCCAAGGTGACGCTGTCCAGTTTGCGGCCGAGATCTTCCGTGATCAAGGTCGCCCCAGTCAAAATCGCGATATCTTCGAGCATCGCTTTACGGCGATCACCAAAGCCCGGAGCCTTGACTGCTACCGCGCGGAATGTGCCGCGCAGTTTGTTGACAACGAGGGTCGCTAATGCTTCGCCTTCCACGTCTTCCGCAATGATCAGGAGTTCTTTACCCGCCTGAACGACTTGTTCCAACGCCGGCAAAAGATCCGCGATCGCGCCGATTTTACGATCGGTAACGAGAATGTACGGATCGCTCATGACCGCTTCCATTTTATCGGTATCGGTGATCATGTACGGCGAGATGTAACCGCGATCAAACTGCATACCTTCCACGACAGAAAGTTGCGTGCCCATACCTTTGGACTCTTCCACAGTAATAACGCCGTCTTTACCGACTTTTTCCATCGCATCGGCAATCATCTGACCGATTTCTTCGTCGCCGGCAGAAATGGATGCTACCTGTGCAATGGCATCTTTACCTTCAACGGTAATCGAATGTGCTTTAATTTCTTCAACGAGTTGTTTAACCGCCATTTCAATGCCGCGTTTCAGTACCATCGGATTGGCACCGGCCGCCACATTGCGCATGCCTTCACGAATCATCGCCTGCGCCAAGAGAGTCGCTGTCGTCGTACCGTCACCGGCCACGTCATTGGTTTTAGTCGCTACTTCTTTGACGAGTTGCGCGCCCATGTTTTCTACCATGTCTTTAAGTTCAATTTCACGGGCAATCGTTACGCCGTCATTGGTAATCGTCGGCGCACCGAATTTCTTATCGAGAACAACGTTGCGGCCTTTCGGTCCGAGCGTTACTTTGACCGCATTCGCCAGCGTATCAACACCCGTCAAAAGGGCGCGACGCGCTTCTTCATTAAATTGAATTGTTTTAGCCATTTAGTTTGCTCCTTTATATACACTTACACACTACATTCGTTGATATCAGTAAAATTGGCTGTCTTTTATTTATCCAAAACGGCGAGAACATCGCGTTCTGCAATCAGTAAAAACTTTTCATCGTTTTCTTCGATGTCGGTACCGGCATATTTGGCAAACAGTACATGATCGCCCGCTTTCAATTCCATCGGAATCCGCGTGCCGTTGTCGGCTACTTTACCCGGTCCTACCGCAAGTACTTCCCCTTTTTGCGATTTCTTTTGCGCAGTATCCGGCAAGAAAATGCCGCCTTTAGTTTTTTCTTCCGCTTCCACAACTTTAATCAATACACGATCTGCTAACGGTTTTAACATCTACACTACCTCCTTGAAGGATTATCGAAATTTATTAGCACTCCTATTCGTTGAGTGCTAACTACATCTATAATGATAAGACACTTGCCAGAAAAAAGCAAGTGCCTTTTTGATTTTTTGTCTTTTTATCTTTTTGATGACGCTATTTGCTGCACTAAAGCAGCGGCAACGTCTTCGATCTTTTTCCCTTTTTGCATGGCAAAATTTCGCAGTTTTTCATAGGCCTGTTCTTCCGTTAAATGGTAACGGCTCATCAGGTATCCTTTCGCGCGATCCATCGTCTTGCGGGCCGCCAGCTTTTCTTCCGCGCGCGCGCGCGACTGCGACAATTCATTGTGTTCACGATATCGCGCCAGTGCCAGTTGCAAAGTGACTCGCAAGTCGATCTCGCGCACCGGCTTGAGTAAGTAGCCGTAGACTCCCGACTCGCCTGCCTTTTGCACCAATTTCTCTTCACTGTAGGCCGTCAGCAAAACGACCGGTCCCAGTCCTTCTGAACGCAACCGACGGGCGGTTTCAATTCCATCCAGACGCGGCATTTTTAAATCCAAAACAAAAATATCCGGCTGCCATTTTTTGCCAAGTGCGAGTGCCTCTAAGCCGTCTTTACCGATACCTACTACATCGTAACCGGATTCTGTCAACATTTCGGCAACGTCCATCGCGATCAAGCCTTCATCATCAGCTACGACTACGCGTAAGCGCTCCATCATTTTTCCTCCTTGCGCGGAAATTGGCAAACGGCGAGCACGCTATTTTTCTTGTTTTGCATGACAAAGGTGCCGCCTAAATGGAATTTCACCAGATTCGCCACAATTTGCAAGCCGAGACGATACCGATCCGGTGAAAAATCAGGCGGCAGCGGCGGGCCGAAATTTTGAATGGTCAGTCGTAACCCATCGGTATCACCGTATAAGCGCACATTCACTTGTTGTTGCTTGCTTTCCCCTTTGCCGTGTTCACAAGCATTTTGTACCAGCTCGTGCACCGTCATTCCGATCGTCAGTGCATCTTCGGATGTCACCGTGCTCCAAGTGCCGGCAGCCTCCCAGGTAATTTCAACGGCCGGTGCCCATTCCAATCGCAACTGTTGAATCAATCCTTCGATCAATAGGGCAATATCGACTTCATCTTCCACTTGCGCGGCCAGCGTGTCGTGAATGGAAGCAATTGCCAAAATACGCCGTTCCGCCTCTTTTAAAGCCGCTTTTGTTTCCTCGCCGCTGCGTCGTTCCTGCATCCGCAAGAGACTGGCAACGGTTTGCAAATTATTCTTAACCCGATGATGAATCTCTTGAATAACGACGTCTTTGACAAAAATTTCTTTTTCTTTTTGTCGTAGCATCGTGACGTCGGTTAAGAGCAAAAGCACGCCGGCTACGGTACCTTCCGCAGGGATAGGCAGCGCTCTGGCAGTTAATACCGCCTGCGGCAACTCCCATTCCGCCGTCACAATCGATTTTTCTGTGCGCGCCTGTTCGACCGGCGCCATCACCAGACTGTCGCTCATGCGTAACGCCGTATTCGGCTGCGAAACTTCCCAAAGATGTAATAAACGCTGCCCGATCTCATTCATATAAACAACGCGCCCCGCCGGATTATATAGAAGTATGCCATCCTGCGTGGAAACGTTCATTTGCTCCGTCGCTTCCGCCGGATAGGGCAATCCCAGCAAACGCCAGGCGCTATCCAATAAAAGTTGCGGAGTGTTATCCGGACTGCCGACAAATGCAATCAGCGCCAGCACAAGTCCTGCATTGTCCAATACCGGGTATACATCAAACGAAAGACTTACTCCGAGTTCGACTTCCCTTCGACCGCTGATCGGTCGCCCTGTACTCAGCACGCCGGTCAGAATTTGTTCGTACTTAAGCGGAAACTTCTCGCCTACCTGACCGAAATCAATGGCTACACCCACCGCCGGTGCTGCCTTTTCGGTAACAATAACAGCAGTCTTTTCTGCATCCGGCACAAAAAACAAAATATTTTTTTGTGTTAAATCCGCTAAAAATCCCAGCCATGCGGTAAGTTCTGTTAAAATGCGTGCGCCGACAGCGGAAACGGCCGTTTGCGTAATATACTCCCGCAACGAAAACGACATCACATCGTCCCTCGGAACGGCAATCTGGGGTCTGCATTTAGCGTCCAATCCGCAAATTGTCCTGCCTCGTATTGATAAAAAGCACGTGAGCCGATCATCACCGCATTATCGGTGCAAAAACGCAAGTTCGGAGTCAGAAGTCGCAACCCCGCGCGTCGGCACGCCGCTGCCAATTCTTGACGCAAACCGTTGTTGGCTGCCACACCGCCGGCAATGCAGACGGTGTCACGATGCTGCTGTTGCGCCGCGCGAATCGTTTTTTCGACCAGCACATTCACCACCGCATGCTGAAATGATGCGGCTACGTCTTCCGGACGATACGTCTCCCCACGCTGCTTACAATTATGTAAATAATTTAAAACCGCCGATTTTACACCGCTGAAACTGAAGTCAAAGTTGTCTTCATTGCGCAATGCTTGCGGAAATTCAATCGCATGCGGATTTCCCTCAGCCGCCAAGCGATCGATATGCGGTCCGCCCGGATACGGATAGCCCATCACGCGAGCGATTTTATCAAATGCTTCGCCGGCGGCATCATCCTTGGTCTCGCCGAGCAGTTGAAATTCGTTGTACGCCGGCACATCTACCAACATGGTATGTCCGCCGGAAACGACCAATGTCAAAAACGGCGGCTGCAAGTCCGGATGCGCCACCAGATTAGCATAAATATGCCCTTCCATATGATTTACCGCAAGCAGAGGCTTGGCCGCCGCGAAACTGAGCGCTTTTGCGCAGGCAACTCCGACAAGCAATGCACCCACGAGCCCAGGGCCCTGTGTAACCGCAATCGCATCGATATCGGCGAGCGTAAGTCCTGCCGCCGTCAGTGCTTCCGCCACGACCGGCATCACGTCTTCTATGTGGTGACGTGATGCGATTTCGGGAACCACGCCGCCGAATCGACGATGGATATCGATTTGCGAGGCGATAATATCCGCCAATACCATACGACCGTCTTCGACAATAGCCGCCGATGTTTCATCGCAACTCGTTTCCAATGCCAAAATTTTCACTCGGTTCCCTCCAGTTCCCGCGTCAGTAAATAACCGTCTTCACGGGGATTACTGTATGCATCTTCACGTTTCGTTCGCACGACAAATCCTGCCCGCTGATATAAGTCGAGCGCGACAGTATTGGATTCCCTCACTTCTAAATGCAAGTATCGTGCTTTACGATCATTCGCTTCGTCAATGGCCCGTGCCAACAATTGCGTACCGACACCTCGTTCTCTTTGGTCGGACATGACCGCAATCCGGATGAGTTGTACTTCATCCGCTACAAACCACAGATTCACGTAACCGATGACTTCCGTCCCGTTGGTGGCAACCAAAAAATTGCCCGGCCCCTGCAAGAAATCATGTTGCAACGTCTTTGCCGACCATGGATCCGGAAAACAATCTTTTTCAATTCGTTCAATCGCCGGCAAATCATCGGTGATTGCGATGCGAATATTTATTTTATTTTCCGGCGCTTTTCCCATAGCACTTCCGCCTCACTTTTACGTAAATATTCAGGCACCAGCGTAAACACGTCATCACTTCCGCGCTGTTCCCATTCCGCCGCTGCATAGTCCAAAAGCGCCGCGGCGCGCACTGCCTGTTGGTAGGACGGTGCCAACCGCAACCCCGCCGTTTCGAGTTCGGCAGCGAAAAGCTCCGCCGCTTCACCCAGACATACTACATCTTCCGCCTTGTGTTTAACTGCGGCAATCACTTCGGTAAGAGGTGCAATGCGACTATCAACGACCAATTCCAACCGACCATCAGTCCATCTTCCTAAGCTATAGTAGACATTTCCTTTTTGCGCGTCCAATAAAGAAAGCAACGAACCGGCAGCATTTTTATAATTATACATCAGCGCATGCATGGTATTCACTCCGACGAGCGGGATCTGTAAAGCAAATGCCATTGCTTTCGCCGTAGCCAACCCGATCCGCAGTCCGGTAAATGACCCGGGGCCGGATGTTACTGCAATACCCGTCAGGTCGGCACGATCAAGCCCCGCAAGGCGAAGAACCGTTTCTATATGGGGAACGATTTGTTCGGAGTGCGTACGTTTACGCCGCACGGAAAGCTCCGCCACTACTTTTTCTGGTGTCCCCACCGCTACGTTTGAGGTAGTACCCGATGTATCAAGCGTGAGCCACATCTGCCGCCACCTCCTCTAACCATTGTTCCGCTTTCTTATCTTGCGCCCTAACGATAATTTCTCGTGTCATTTCATCTTGTTTATGCATTTGCACCTGCACCGCATGTCGCGGTAACTCCTCTGAAAATTTATCCGCCCATTCTACCAGCGTCACGCCTTCTCGTCCAAATTCTTCAAAACCTATATTGGAAAGTTCATCCGCACTCTCCAGCCGATATAAATCAAAATGATGAAACGCAAGCGGCTCGGTGTCATACTCATGCAAAATGGTGAACGTGGGACTTGTCACCTCACCCGCAATCCCTAAGCCCTGCGCTACCCCTTTGGCCAATTGTGTTTTGCCTGCTCCCAAGTCGCCTGCCAGTGCTAAATATAATCCGTCATACGCATGGTGAGCAAAAATCGCTCCGAGCCGACGGGTTTCTTCCTGTCCCTTAGTGATAAATACCGCTTGCTGTTTCATATGCCTCCAAAATGATTATAGCCGGTGACTTGCAATGCGTGACACGTATCGCCATCGCATACAAATAAGCCGCTTCCTTTGGTAACGCGACCGATCTCGTACATTCCTTGCGGTACGGTTGATGTCGCCGGCAACGTGGCAGCGAGTTCAAAGTCTTCACCGCCGTACCAAATCAGGTCTTCCGCGCGGAGCGCATGCGGATCCGAACGTTGTGCCAAATCGTTTTGCCAGATAAGCGCACTTTGTTCGACTTCGAAACGTACTTTCGACTGTTTTGCCATATCACCCAAAGCGAACGCGAGTCCGTCACTGATATCATTCATCGCTGTCGCGCCAAGCTCCCGTAATAATTTTCCTTTGGCCAATTGCGGTCGTGGCGTGTTTTGAAACGCCCGCAACGACGCCTCGGGAGAGAGTCCGCGCGCAAGCAGATAATATGCCAGCGCCGCGTATCCGGTGGGTCCCGTCAAAACAATTCGATCACCCGGCTGCGCACCGTTTCGCGTTACGGCCTGACCACACGGCACATATCCGAGCGCTGTCGCAGTCAGTGTCATGCCGTGTCGTGAGTGTACGGTGTCCCCACCCAGGAGCAGCGCATCATACGTGCGCAAGCATTCCCCTAAGCCGCGGTATAACGAAATCATGTTTTCTTTTTGTGTCGTCTGCGGCAACGCTAACGCCACAACAATCCCCAAAGGTTGTGCCCCCATCGCCGCAAGATCGCTCAAATTGACCGCTGCAAGCTTCCAGCCGAGTTCTTGAAATGTAATTGTTTGCGCCGAAAAATGAACGTCTTCGGTAAGTGTGTCCGTCGTCACTACCAGTTCCGTGTTAGGAGGAGTAGCCGCAACGGCAGCATCGTCATTCAACGGTACACGAACCGCCGCCCCTCGGGTCGGACATAATGCTGCGATATCCCGAATCAAAGCAAATTCATCACGGATCGCCGTCATCGCATTTCCTCCTTATCTTATGCTATTGTAGCATACTCGCTCCGCCGCTTTGCCATGAACAAAAGAAAAAGCCGCGAATGTATTCGCGGCTTTTTAATTACTTGCCTTCGATCAATTGCTCATCCCGTTCCAGTGGTTTTGTCAAATCCAAATGACCCGTAATGGATTCGATCGGCTCGCCTTCGATGGTGAACTGTACGCGTTCAATTTCCGGAAAATTTGTCAAAGTATTAACGGTTTCATACACAATCAAAATTTCGCCTAATGAACCGCCCCGGTTATTTCTTACCGCCTGATTGAAATCCACGGTTGCAAGTTTCTTTTCCTGATCGACCTCAACTTTTTTGACTTTAGCATCTGTCGGCCAAATCGGATATTTCTGCTTGCGATCTGCGGCCAGCATTTCTTCTACCGCCCGGTTCGGAGTATATTGATCCGCTGGCACACTCACCTTTACCGGCACGAGGCGCTCTGCATCTTTACTGGGAATATAGGTGACCAGTGTTTTTTCGATTGTTGCTACCTGCTGCGGCTGACTTGTCTCCGTGGACTTTGTCGGAGATGCCGAAGGGGTGCAACCGGCAACCATCAAAATCATGCACAGCAGAAGTGCGCAGATCGACCATCTCTTTTGCAAAAAATGCAAGATTTTATTTGTCATGTAGAATACTCCTCAGCCCGTTTAAAGTATGTTTCCAATCCTTCTACAATACTCCGTGCCAATGCTTTTTGAACATTTGTCTTTTGTAATTCGGCCCGTTCTCGAGGATTTGAGATGAATCCGAGTTCCAATAATGTCGACGGCATGCTGCTGTTGCAAAGCACATAGAAGTTCGCTGTACGCACCCCGCGGTCACCAAAATCGACGGCATCAAGATTCGCTTCGTGCAGCGATTGCGCCAACAACCGACCATAGGGAGATTCTCCACAATAATATGCGGTCATACCGTCAATATCCGGACGCACAAACGAGTCGATATGAATACTGATAAATGCATCCGCCGCATGGGCTTCCGCCACATCCACACGCGCCTGCAATTCCTCGTCAGCATTGGCATGCGGTCGCGCCACATCGCGATCAGTCTCACGCGTCATGTATACTTTTGCACCTTTTTCTTCCAACAAAGGTTTTAAGTAAGTTGCAATCGGTAAAGTAATATTCTTTTCATATACATTTCCCTCACCGATAGCGCCCACGTCCGTACCGCCGTGACCGGGATCAATAACGATCGTTTTCCCTTTTAAGCCGGCGGTCGTTTTAAATGTAGGCACAGGAACATACTGCGGTACGTCAACCACCACGCGATATGGCTTATTGTGCGTTTCGTCACGTTTCAAAGGGAATACTTTTACACTGTTTTTAGACAGCGCCTGCGGGAATTGGAAAGATAAAACGGTATCTTTATTTTCCTGACTTACGTTAAGCTTCGACACCATCTTCGGATTCAATGCATAGGTACCGATCACTTTTTTGCCATTCGTCTTCGCCAGTGTTACTTTCAGATTTCTACCGTTCTTGCTCAGCTCGGCATCTATACTCGGCAGACGATCCACATCCATGACTACACGAACGAACGGAACACGAGCATCATTACGGGTGACCCATCGCAGTTCTTCTACATGCGCCGCAAATGAAGGGACTGTTTGAGAAAATAGCAGTATACAGAAAAAGCAAAATAAAATCAGTTTTCGCACGGTCCACCTCCTCCAACCGGTTCAATGCTCTTATTATAGCATTTAAAACAACAAATAAGATTAAACCGTTTTAAGAATGCATTTCATATTTTATGCTTATTTCGTTTTCCGAATGTGCGGCGGCAATTTTTCTCCCGCGGTATCCAACGTGCGACGCAACTGTTTGACTTCCATTGCAATATCGGTCGCGGCTTTCCGATCCGTCTGCAAAAGAAGTGTAACCACTTGATTTACATCCGCGCCCTCAGGCAACCAGGCGCTCGGTAAACGGATTGTCGTTTCGTCCTCGGCCACCATTTCGGTCCATTTTGCATTTTGGCGATCAATGACGAGTCGGATCGGCTTCATTGTATTCTCCTTCCACTGTATATGTACTGCCGTCGGTACGGACAGTAATGGTTCCATTGCGATCCGTACGATAAATGCGAATTCCCCGTTTTTGTAACCGTTCCAACACCGGTGCATGCGGTACTCCGTAAGGATTTCCGCGGCCGCTGGAAATCGTCGCCACCTGCGGTCGTACCGCGGCTAAAAAGGATTTCGTCGTGCCGGTCTTGCTGCCGTGGTGACCGACTTTTAAAACAGTAGCTGCAAGTTTCTTGCCGTGTGCCTGCAAAAGTTCATGTTCCTGACACTTTTCCGCATCGCCCGTAAAGAGCATCGTAAATTGATTTGCTACCAATTTCATGACTATCGAGTGATTATTGTAATCCGGCATCCCTTTTTTATACATTACATTTTCCGTCGGTCCGAGCACATCAAGGTACACGCCATCGCCTAAATCAACTTGCATCCCTTGCGTAAGAACATACGGACGCAAACCCTTTTTATCAAGCGTCTTCAAATACGTGCGGTAAATCGCATTCGTTTTCGTCAGACCGTCATCAAACACGTAGCGTACCGGTACGTGTTTCAATACTGCATAGGCGCCGCCTAAATGATCACCGTCAGGGTGCGTAATGATCAGGTTTTCCACTTCTTTGACACCGTACCGATCCAAATATTGAGTAAGTGCCGAACGATGTTCCACATCGCCGGTATCGATCAATGTCCACTTGCCTTGCCAGCTGATTAATGTGGCATCTCCTTGTCCGATATCCAGACAGCGAATTACCAATTCCCCCGATTCGGTAAGCGATGAAAAAGGATTGGAAAATTTCCACTGTGCTTGCGGATCGGACGGCGCGCCGCCGGATGGAATCACATGCTGGCAACCTGTCAATAACACAATGAATGCAGTGACAATCAATGCAAATATACTTTTTCTCATTCCATGACCTGTTCCTTATAGATATAGGGTAAAGTGTCCGCCACCTCAGTCGCTAAAAATCCGTAACCGTATTGCTCCGCCAAACGATCCGCGGCAGCGCCGTGCCACCAGATGCCGGTCGTCGCCGCATCCGCCGGCGCTAAGCCCTGCGCTAAAAGAGCGGCAATAATTCCTGTCAATGTATCACCCGTGCCGGCCGTCGCTAATCCGGCATTGCCTGTTGTATTTACCGCTAACCTTGTGCCCTCAAACAATAATGTCGAGGCTCCTTTCAAAACGGCGACCGCTCCTGTAGCAGCGTGCAATGCTTTCACGTAACCGGGCCGATCATTCGCTATTTCTCGGTTCGTCACACGCAGCAACCGCGCCGCTTCGCCGAGGTGCGGAGTAATCACACATCGCGCAGGCAATCTATGTCCGGGATGCTGCGCCAGAGCATACAAACCGTCCGCATCGCAAACAAACGGGCAGGGAATTTTCTCTGTCATAGCAACTCCCCAGTCGGTTATTTCCTTGGCACGACCGATACCGCAACCGATAGCGATGGCATTATAACCGGATACGTCGATTTCCGTGTCCTTAAGGGTGAAGAAGTCGGTATTGCCGACCGGTTTTACCATTACCTCCGGAATATGACCGATAACATTTCGTGCCGCGTTTTTCGGCATAAACAATGTGACTTTACCGGCGCCGGCTCGTAACGCCGCCTTCGCGCAAAGCAAAGCGGCTCCTTCCATGCCGACACAGCCCGCGAAAACAGCAACATGTCCTTGCATTCCTTTATGACTCAACGGTGTACGCCGCGGCCAGGTAATATTTTTCTCCGTAATAAGTACGGTCGATCCGACAAAATCCGTTTTTGTCATGTCTAAGTCAGCTACTTGAAGATTACCTGCATAGATTCGTGCAGGATACATGCATAGTCCTTGCTTAGCCGCGCCGATCGTTATTGTCAAAGACGCTTTAACGGCATCCCCCATAACATTTCCGGTATCAGCATTTACTCCTGTCGGCACATCGATTGCTACGACAGGGCAATCCCACTTTTTTGCCGCCGCATTGATCCCTGCAACTGCTTCCAGCAGATTGGAGCGCAACGGTGCATTCAATCCGATCCCGACCAACGCATCTACGATACCATGCACTTCGGAAATCTCCGGTAATTGTCCGCCGGCAGCAAACGTAACTTGTCCGCCCGCAGCACAAAAACGTTCATAGTTGATACGCGTGTCCGCAGTCATTTTTTGCGGGTCGCCGATATGAATGACAGTAACACGTATGCCCACCGTTGCCGCATAACGGGCCATCACATAACCGTCACCGCCGTTATTACCGCTACCTGTAAAAATCGCCCAGTGATCAGCGGCATGCGGCGCATATGTTTTTTCGATCGTCTCCCAAACCGCTTTGCCCGCCTGTTCCATCAAATCAATCAACGGTCGCTGCTCGGACTCGCTCCATGCTTTTTCTAACGCTCTCATTTCCGCCGTATTAACGATTTGCATTCGCTTCTCCCAGTAAAACAACTCCGGCAATAGCCATTTCTTTTTCATGACTGATGGAAACTGAGGCGCTTATAATGCCAAGGTTTTGCGCTTGCTCCGCGCACACACCGTGCCATTGCAGCATCGGTTGCCCCAGTTCACTCCACAAAATTTCCACGTCCGTAAATTTACCTTTGCGAAACCCGGTGGTAAGCGCCTTGACCGCAGCTTCTTTCGCGGCATAAATTCCCGCCAATGACGCCCATTGCATTTGCACACGGCCTTGCGCATGAGCAATTTCAGCGGCCGTAAAAACACGTTCCAAAAGCTGCGGATGTCGCTCACAGGCTTTTTGGATACGTGAAATTTTCACAATATCGTTACCAAAATAAATTTTCATTACATTCCCATCCTATCGAATACGTATATTGCTTGCGCAACCGTTGTCAATATGATAAAATTTTAAGGTATGAAGGCATGGAAATCGAATATACATAAAGGAGGTGACACCATTGCCGCAAATCAAATCCAGCATTAAAAGCATGAAGACCGACGCTGAACGTCGTGCCCAGAATACTGCGACTAAATCTCGTATCCGTACGGCAACCAAACGTACCGTTGATGCGATCGCCGCTGGCGATGCCGAAGCCGCTCAAGCCGCGTTTAACAATGCGTCCAAACTGATCGACAAGGCAGCCTCCAAAGGTGTGATTCATAAAAATAATGCCGCTCGTAAAAAATCGGCGTTGCGCAACAAGCTGCAAGCACAAAACGACGCAGAAGCTAAGTAATAAAGATAAAAAAGCTACTTCGGTAGCTTTTTTATTTTTTCTTTTTACTGCTTTTATTCGCCCTGCTCAACCGCCATGTCATGGCTCAAAACTTCATAAATCAGAGGTAACTCGATTTTCTCCTGTTGCAATGTAAATGCCCGTTCCACTCGCTTTGCATACTGATCAAGGTCGGCATTTTTAGCGCCATATAAACGTGCCAACGGTGCATTCTTTTCGACATAGGCGCCCGGCTCCGCGCAAAGACGAATCCCCACCTGCGAATCAATGCGATCGCCTTTCGCCCGACGACCGGCCCCCAGCGACAACGCCACTCCCGCCAAAGCTAACGCGTCGATGGCGGCAAGATAGCCTGCTTGCGGCGCATTTACAGTGAGCGTATTGACCGTTTTCGTCAATGATTCCTGACCGATCCAAGCGGTTTCGCCGCCTTGCGCCGCGATCCATTCCGTAAATTTTTGCAAACCGGAACCGTCGGCTACTGCTTGCCGGGCTTTTGTCAATCCTTCAGCAAGCGTTCCAACAACACCTGCCGTCAGCAAAAGCGCTGCCGTCAAATGAAGTGATAACGTAACCAAGCGCTGATTACCGCCGCCGGAAAGAACTTCGATAGCTTCATCGACTTCGAGTGAATTACCGATAGCGCTCCCAAGAGGCACATTCATATCCGTGACGAATGCCGTCATCTTGCGACCGGCGGCCTCTCCTATATCGACCATCAGCTGCGCCAATGCTTTGGCCTGTTTGCGATCATGCATGAATGCGGCCGCACCGCATTTGACATCGAGCACGATACCGTCTGCACCCGCCGCAAGCTTTTTACTCATAACCGATGATGCGATAAGAGGCATGCTTTCAACCGTTTCCGTGACGTCGCGCAGTGCGTAAAAAAGCCCGTCCGCCGGTGCGAGTTCCGCACTTTGGCCGATGACCGCCAAACCGATCGCATCTACCTGACGGATAAACTCCGCTTCCGTGAGTTGCACTTGAAACCCGGGAATCGACTCCAATTTATCCAGTGTACCGCCGGTAAATCCCAGACCCCGGCCGGACATTTTGGCTAAATGCGCACCGCATGCCGCCGCCAACGGTGCCACAATCAGTGTGGTAGTATCCGCCACACCGCCCGTGCTGTGCTTATCCACCAAGGAATATCCTAAATTGCGGCCGGAAAATGTTTTACCTGAATGCTCCATCGCCAATGTCAGATCGGTCGTTTCCTTCTTGGTAAGCCCTTGGAAATATACAGCCATTAACCAGGCGGCCATCTGATAATCGGGAACCTCACCCGCCGTGCAGGCTTGTACCCATTCCGTCAGTTCATCCGCGGTCGCCTGCTCTCCCAACCGCGCTTTGCGAATCATTGCCAGTGCATCCATTGTTCCTCCTTGTGTAAATAAAAGCGGACTGCTTCAGCAGTCCGCTTTTATTTGCGAAAATCACACTACTGACCGGTGCTGCCGATTCCTCCGGTGCGCACACCGGTTGCCTGATCATCCGCTACCAGCAGGTATTGCGAAAAAATCCCCTGCGCCACGCGGTCGCCTTTTTTCACCATGTAGGACTCTTCTCCCGCATTGTAAACGGCAATCATAATATGACCTTCATTTTCTTCATTGTTGTAGTAGTCACTGTCGATAATGCCTGCGCCGTTAATCAGCAAAAGCTGATTACGAATCGAAATACCGGAGCGAATAAAAATAGCCAGGTACTCTCCCATTCCCATAAACGCCTTCAATCCGGTCGGCACTAATGTCACCTTACCGGGTAACAGTTCCACATCGGCGGCGCTTTCAATATCATAGCCGGCGCTTTCCGTTGTTTTGCGTTCGGGTAGCGTAATCTCTCGATCGGCATATTCCGTCACTACTTCAAAGCCGCGAATCGGTTGCACTCCGGTTCACTCCTTTGCCTTCGGGCTGTTTTCATTTTCGTTCAACAGCGCTTTACGCGACAAGTTGATACGGCCCTGCTTATCAATTTCGGTTACTTTAACCATGATTTCATCGCCGACGTTGACGACGTCTTCCACTTTTTCAACACGTTCTTTCGCCAGCTGCGAAATATGAACCAGACCTTCTTTGCCCGGCAATACTTCTACAAACGCGCCAAATTTCATCAAGCGAGTAACCTTACCTAAGTACACTTCACCCGGTTTGACTTCTTTGACGAGTCGTTCGATCATTTCGACCGCTTTTTTACCGCCTTCGCCGTCCACCGAAGCGATATAAACAGTGCCGTCCTCTTCGATATCGATCTTCACGCCGGTAGCATCAATGATGCCGTTGATCGTTTTACCGCCCGGTCCGATGACGGTGCGGATCTGATCCACTTTAATCTGCATCGTGATAATGCGCGGTGCATACGGCGAAAGGTCTTTGGCCGGTTCGGTAATACATTCGGCGATTTTCCCGAGGATGAAATGGCGCCCTTCATGTGCCTGCTGCAGCGCGGAAGCCAAAATTTCACGGGATAAACCGTCGACTTTAATATCCATCTGGATCGCGGTGACACCCTGTTCGGTACCGGCTACTTTAAAGTCCATATCACCGAGGGCATCTTCCATGCCCTGAATATCCGTTAAAATCGCGTAATCTTCGCCGTCTTTGACAAGACCCATAGCGATGCCTGCGACCGGCGCTTTAATCGGTACACCCGCATTCATCAGCGACATCGTACTGCCGCAAACGCTTGCCATCGAAGAGGAACCGTTGGATTCCAAAATTTCCGAAACGACACGCAAGGCGTACGGAAATTCCGCTTCTGACGGAATTACCGGTACCAAAGCACGCTCCGCGAGCGCGCCATGACCGATTTCACGACGCCCCGGGCCACGCGTCGGACGCGTTTCACCGACACTGTAAGACGGGAAATTATATTGATGAATATAGCGTTTTTCCGTACGTTCGGAAACGTCATCAATCGTCTGCTTTTCCGAAAGCGGCGCGAGTGTGGTCACCGTGAGCGCTTGGGTTTGGCCACGCGTAAACAGTGCCGAACCGTGCGTACGTGCGAGCAAACCGACTTCACAGGTAATCGGTCGGATCTCATTCAAGGCGCGTCCGTCCGGACGGATTTTATCGACGGAAATCATGCGTCGTACGATACGTTTCGTCAACGCGTCAAGAGCCTGACCGACATCGACCATCTGCTCCGGATAAATATCTTCGAAATGCGCGCGCGCTTCTTCTTTGACTTCATCCATATGTGCTTCACGCGTCTGCTTATCTTTGTCGAAAATCGCGTTTTTAAGGTTTTCCGCTGCGTATTCTTCCACCGCTTGCGCAATCGCTTCATCGACTTTATGCACGTCGTAAACGAGCTTTTCTTTGCCCACTTTAGCGACCATTTCCTGCTGGAAAGCAACCAGTCGGCGAATTTCTTCATGACCGAACATAATCGCGTCCAAAACCGTTTCTTCAGGAATTTCCTGCGCTCCACCTTCGACCATCAAAATCGCGTCATCCGTACCGGCGACCGTAATCATCAAATCCGATTCTTCGCGTTGCTGCACCGTAGGATTGATGACAAAATTACCATTAACCCGACCCACCTTAACACCGGCAATCGGGCCTTCAAACGGAATATTCGAGATGGAAAGCGCCGCCGATGCGCCGAGCATCGCCGCCATTTCCGGCGCATTGTCCTGGTCGACGGAAAGCACCGTCGCGACTACGTGCACATCGTTGCGTACACCTTTATCAAACAATGGACGAATCGGGCGGTCAATCAAACGCGCGTTCAAAATCGCGGATTCACCGGGACGACCTTCGCGTTTTACAAATCCGCCGGGAATTTTCCCTACGGAATATAATTTCTCCTCATAATCTACCGTCAGCGGGAAAAAGTCCGTGCCCTCGCGCGGCTTTTTAGCGCCGGTCGCAGTCACCAGCACAGCGGTATCTCCGTAACGCACCATGACGGCACCACTTGCCTGTTTGGCAAACTTGCCGGTTTCGATAACCAGCGGGCGTCCCGCCCATTCTGTTTTGAACACCTCGTTCATATGACTCCTCCTATTTTCCTTTATAATCCTTAACATTATAATTATGATTTATCATCTGCTATTAGTCAAGTTTTCAGGCGTAACGTCCTCATCGTGCATAATTTTGCCGGTAACATAATGTCGATCCACCACAATCGACAACTTATATTCGGGATAGCGAGCGTGAATCATATGACTTACCTGTCGATAAATCGTCTCGTCATCATCTCGTATGCCGTCTTCTGCTTGAAAAAAAAAATGAACCGCCCAGATATCCCCCTGTTGTGTCGCGAAAAAGTCATGGACATCCCAACGCGGATTTACCTGCGCAACCAGCCGACGCACATTGTTTTCAACCGCAAGCGTCGCCGGATTGGAAACGTTACGCGGATCCACATGCACCAACGATTGCGCCTTATACTCATCGCGCAAACGCCGCTCAATCGAATCCGCAACGTGATGCGCTTCCAGCAAATTCATCCGACTGTCGACCTCAATATGAATGCTTAAAAAACGGAGCCCGGGTCCATAATCATGCACAATTAAATCATGGGCGCCTTCCACCCCCGGCATATCCGTCACGGCGGTCAATATCTCCTGCTCTTCCGCCAGGCTGATTCCCTTGCCTAAAAGCTTATCTACGCCCATATAAAGAACTTTCATTCCCGTATATAAAAGTGCAAGCGATACCAGCGCGCCAATATACTCATCAATTTGCCAGCCGCCAACGTACTGCGCTCCAATGGCCAGCAAAACGCCTGCCGTCATTAAGAAATCGCTGGCGGCATCTGCGGTAAGCGCGGCTAAAATATCAGATCCGCCGCGCGTTTTTAAGCGGCGAAAAAAAAGCACTAATCCCAATTGTACAATAAGTGACAACACCAATACTGCAATCAGAACCGGCTCTATGACAAGATATTGCGGATAAATGATCCTATGTAATGCTTCCGCGCCGACGCCAAATCCGGCCAGTAAAATGATGACGCCGATAACACTTGTCGCCACGTATTCGATGCGGGCCTGTCCGAACGGATGCTCGCGGTTGACAGGTTTACCCATCATATACAGCGACAGCGCAATCATAAAAGAACTACCGATATCTGTAAGATCATGTAGCCCGTCACCAACGACCGCGACCGATCCGAACCAGTAACCGAGACCCATTTTACCGCCGGAGAGCAATACTTTGATTACGGTATAGACCAGCAATAGAAGGCCGATTTGTTTTCTATGCTGCGTATTTTCCATAACTTCCCCCGGAATAGAAAGACGTCCTACCGAAGTAGAACGTCATGTGTACGTCATTTGTTAAAATTCATCAAAGTCCATTTCGTTCAAAATGTCTTTCAGCTTTAACAACTCTTCTTTTGTCAATGTCAAACCTTTCGTCATGGCGTTATATTCCGGCTCCCAGCTGCGCAAATCAAATTTTGCAGCGCGACCGTTCCAGCTTGTAAAAGTCAGCTGCTTTTTCCAACCGTCACGGTTGGTCGAAAGATCGCCAAGTACTTTTTCAATTTCAAAATTAATTGTGGCCATTTTTTTCACACTCCTATTTTTTCCCAGTATTCTCGCATTAATTACAATCATAGCATATGTAAATGGTGCTTACAACTATTTACCGTTTGGCGCTACTTATCCGGGCAAACTCGATATGCTATCATAATGAGAGAAATATGTTCGGATAAGGAGATTCTTTCATGCTCGCTTTGATTTATCGTACTTTCCCGGCAATGTCGGAAGTGTACTTTCGTCGTTTCTGGCTGAGCCAATGGGTCGCTTTGATCGGTCTATGGATGCAACTTACCGCGCAACAATGGCTGGTCTATTCATTGACCGGTTCACCGTTGTTGCTCGGTCTTTTGGGCGTCGCGCAATTCGGTCCGATCATGCTCTTTTCATTACCGGCCGGTGTTTTGGTAGATCGCATCGCCAAACGCTCCCTCGTTCGTTTTACACAGGCGGCTTATTTCGTGCAAGCGCTCCTGCTCGCATTGCTCGTTTTCACCGGTTGGGTCAATTACTATAATGTATTATTCTTAGCTTTCCTCTACGGTTGCATTCAAACCATCGACACTCCGGCGCGGCAATCGTATGTCGCGGAGTTGGTACAGCCGCAGAATCTGCGCAGCGCCATCAGCATGAACTCCGCCAACTTCAACGTCGCCCGCATGATCGGCCCGGCCATCGCCGCGGTAGTGATGGCTAAATACGGCGCGGGATGGCTTTTTTTCGCCAACGCCGTTTTGATGATCCCGGTACTTTGGACGTATTGGAATTTACCGATCGTCGGCGCGCCCAAAGCCAAGGAGCAAGCCCAAACGCCATTGTCGGATATGCGTGACGGCATTTCATATGCGGCGCACAACATGCCCGTTTACAGCACGTTAACCGTGCTCTTCATCATTTCCACTTTTATTATGAATTATAATGTCATCGCGCCGGTATATGCGGATTTAATTTTGCACCGCGGTGTGACCGGATTCGGACTGATCACGTCAGCGATCGGTGTCGGTTCTTTCACCGCCGCCCTACTTTCCGCTTCGCTTGCCGACGGTCGTCCCAGTGCGCGGCTTCTGTTCGGTAGCGCCTTAACGGCCACTTCATTGCTGTTTATTTTAGCGTTATTTGATTCGTTCTATTTGGCGCTTGGCATGTTCGCCGTGTTCGGCTTCTTCGTGTTGACCTTTTTAATCAGCGCCAATACGTTGGTGCAAATGAATACGGATCTTGCCTATCGCGGTCGGATTTTATCATTGTATTCGCTTGTTTTCTTAGGCGCGACGCCGCCCGGCAATCTGCTGACCGGTTGGCTGATCGAATGGCTCGGCGTGCGTTTCGGCATCATGACTTGCGCGCTGCTCTCTTTCCTTTTGCTGATTCCGATCGGTCGCCATGTTTACCTGCGCCTGCAGAAGGATCCCCATGCGTTTCAGATGGATTCTTAAAGCGTCAGCAAACCGGAACATTCACTGCAACGCATATGTATCACCAAAACATTTCTTTTCTTCATTTGCGCAATAAAAAAAGAGGCGTTTAACGCCTCTTTTTTGTTTCTTCATTAGAAGAAGTAGTTGAGTTCAACGCCCCACATGTTGCCATCACGACCCGCAATATCTTCAGCAAATTCATCGTCAGCATCAACATCAATGTTAAATGCGTAGTAAGCGCTCAGCATAACATTTTCTGCCGGTACGAAGCTGGCCTGCGCCTGCCAGTAGGTTGTTTTACCGTAGAAAGAGAGCTCCATCGGATCGCCGAGCGTCATGGTCGTGCCGCCTAAGTAAGCTCCTGGTTCAACGCTTACATAGTCAGCACCGATTTCGAAGGAACCGACTTTGCTCGTGTCGGCAACGCCGAAGAGCAAACCGGCCGTCCAGAGTTCCGGATCGTTGTAGACCTTCGTGTTGCGTACATAGTCGCCACGGAGCTGCAGCGCATCGTTGAACTGGTAGTTCAAGCCGGCGCCCCAGAATTCCAGGTCGTCTTCTTCAAATACGGGAGCACCAGTTTGGTCTACGCCATTTTCAAGTTTAGCATCCTGCGCGTTCAGGTAGAAAGCGGCAACGCCAAGACCATCCGTCAAGTCGGTCCCCGCCTGTACGAACCAAGCTTTCGGAGTTTTGCCATCAAAGCCATGTTCTTTCGCCTCATCGGTGAACGCTTTCATGTAGCCGTAGCCGACTGCCAAATTAACGTCTTTACCGAAGTCAACTTCCACGCCATCGAAAGTATCATCATAGAATACGCCGGTCGCGCCGAGAGTCAAGTCGTAACGGCCTGCTTTCGCGCCGAAGTTATCGTTGAAACCGTGTTCGATATACAAGTTATCAAGAGTCAAGTCCGGATCTTCTGTGTCGCTGTCGAAACCGAAGTCGCCCGAGCTGATGAGTGCGGTTACCATGGTGTTGTCCGATACTTTCGCGTTAGCCTGCAGGCGAACACGCATATCGAAGTAATCATCATCGCTTTCGTCCATGTAGCGAACGCGAGCGTCACCGGTCAATTTTACGTTGCCGACACGGTTTTCCAAGTTGGAAACGCGTACGCCGAGGCTGTTCAGTTCGTTCGCGAATTCGTCAGCCAAACGGTTCAATTGCGCCTGTTGTTCCGCGTTCAACTGATCCTGTTTCACCATCGCGCGAGCGACCATCTGCGCCATTTCATAACGGGTGATGTTCTGCTGGCCTTTGAATGTTCCGTCCGGGTATCCTTCAACAACGCCTTCAGCGGCGAGTTGGGATACTGCCTGGTAAGCCCAGTCGTTCGGAGTTACATCCGAGAACGGATTCGGGGCCGCGAATGCTGTCGTTGCGCCGAGGACGCAAGCAGCTGCCAATACTGTTGCCAATTTTTTGTTCATCATTGACACTCTCCTTTTACAAAAATATGAATCCCATTGCTCTTTTTGTGCAGGAGAATCTTGGAATGCGAGTTGCCTGGTTTCCTCTATCCCGCGCTTCTCCCGTTAAACAAGTTAGAGCTCAACTTGCTTAAATTGTAATCATTATAGCATATATCTTTAAGAATTTGTGAGCATTTATCAGTTTTATTTTAATCGTTTGTCGCATAATTAAAATCACCTCCGGGAATATCTCTTGGCGGTGATTTTCTATGCCGGACTATTTCTTTATTAAAACCAAAAATACAAACAGGTTACCACCGCGAGTAGAAAGCGATAGTACGCGAACGAAGCTAGACTCGAATTATTTAAAAATTTTAGGAACCACAGCACCGATGCATAAGCAACGACGGCGGCGGTAACAAAACCCAACGCAAAAATGCCGAAATCACTCCAGTGCAAATACCGCCAAATTTTCAACAAATCATAAGTGCATGCTACAAACATCAACGGCGCGGCCATGATGAACGAAAAATCCGCGGCCGCTTTACGGGAAACGCCGAGTAAAAGACCGCCGGAAATCGTTGAGCCGCTACGCGAAAAGCCTGGCCATAAAGAAAGGATCTGAAACACGCCGATCAGAATCGCCTGTTTTGTCGTAATGGCGTCGACATCGGCAGTACGCGTTCGAATATTGACACGTTCCGCAAACAACATCAGGATGCCGCCCAGGATCAAACCGATAACGACTGTTTGCCAGCCGAATAAATACGTCTTAATAAAGTGATGCGTCAGGTAGCCGACCGCCATCGCCGGCAGCATCGCGCAAACCAGATTGTAGCAGGAAGTGCCGCGTTTTTTGAACCAGTTTTCGCGCCGCAACATCATTTTAAATTTATCCTTATAAATCAAAAGCACAGACAAAATAGCGCCCAACTGAATAAATACTTCAAAAACGCTTTCTTTAGTACCTGAAAACCCGATCATATCTCCGACAATAATCATGTGTCCGGTGCTGGATACCGGAATATATTCGGTTAAACCTTCCACAATACCGATGATTAACGCGGCCAAATATTCAGACATACTTGTTCCTCCTGCATGTAATTCTTAGATCAACAAACCTTGATGAAACAATTCGTTCAATACCGTTCGATCGGTCGGGAATGCCAGCTCCGGCAGATCTCGGTAGTGAAAATAACGCGCATCCGCCGCGTCATCTGCGGCTTGCAAATTCCCGCCCGTTACTTTGCAAATAAACCAGCAGCCGACACTGAGCGCAGCCGGCTGATGAAAGTTGGACTCGACTTCATAGATACGCTCGGCGATAACGGTAAGTCCCGTTTCCTCCGCCATTTCCCGAGTCAATGCGTCGCGGATATCTTCGCCCCACTCAATATGACCGCAGGGAATGCACCATTTCCCCGGATAGGTTTCGCCGACGGCGCGTTGTACCAGCAGTATCTCGCCGGACTCATTCAAAACAATTCCCGCCACGGCCGCCATCGGATTGCGATACAAAAATTTTTCGCAATGCGGGCAATACAAGCGCGACTGTTCTTTATTCGTTTTCGTTACCAGGGGTGTGCCGCAATACGGGCAATAGCGATAGTCCATGCCGCCTCCACAAAAAAGAAGAACCGCTTCCGCAGAAGCGGTTCCTCAGCTATGGTTATCAGTCCAGCGTAATGACCTGTTTTGGATCATCAATGTCAAAACTGAAATAATTTTCTTTGCTGTTATGTTCCAATTTTAAAGTCTTACCGTCAAACGAGCCGCGCCAGCCAACGATAATGGTATGATCCTGACTGAGTTTTTTAATAACTTCCAGCGGTTCCAATTTAAAGATCGGTGCGAAAAGGATTTCCACGCCGTCTAAAATCACGACACCCGCAGCAAGCGCCTTGAATGCTTTCACAAACGATTCTTTCGCTTCCACCTTGCGCTCTTCGTTTTCCATTTCAAACAGTTTTTCCATTAAGAGCTCTTTGGCTTCTACGTAAGTATAGTCTTCCGCTTGTTCCACTTCCCGCAAAAGTTTGCTTTTCCCCGAACCGGCACCGCCGACCACAAAGAGCAACTTTTCCGGTAATTCCTGAACTTCCTGTACACGTGCCTTTACATCTGCTACTGTCACCATGCTATCACGCCCCTGTACAATTTTGTTATGGTTATTATAATATAGATTTTCCGAAATGGCTAGACTTGAGGTTCTGATTTATCTTGTGACTTACGAGTGAAACCGTATCGTTCCTCCGACGTAGCCGCCTGACTGATTCGCCCCTGTGTCAAAATGATATCCGTCAGTTGATCTTTTTCCGTATCCAGCACAAAGACCAGGTAAATTCGTTTCGCAAGATTTTGCGGATAATACAATAATGCGGTCTGCTGTTGATCGCCGACATGCACGATGGCATTCGGCTCGCCGTAAACATGCGTCACGGTAGAAAGGCTGTCACCAATCGCAATGCCTTTATCCGTCGCCGCATTCGTATTGCGTAAAAATACGCGTTTTATTTTTTGCGTCTTACTGTCTACCGTTACCCCGAAGTCACCATGCATCCAAATTTCGGTTTCTCCCTGCGTCAAATGCGTTTCCCACTCCGACCAGGAGGGCTCTTGGTACATTGTTCCCGGAACAAATCCCAATAGCGATGCCGGCGTATTTACGGTGAATGACAAGTCCTGTTTCTCTTTGGACACGGAGACATATGCCAGCTGCATGGACTTTACCTGCAATTCATGTATCGCAAAGGTCAATTCGTAAGTAATTTCATTTTCGTACAACCGGTAACGATAGTAAGAAGTTTTTGTCAACGGATCGTACTCTACGAGAGAAGGAGTACCGTATACGCGGATCACATTTTCACGACTGTTGCCGATGCCGATACCGCGCGATGTCATGAGCTTTGCTTTGGTAACTGTAAGCGCGCTGATTCCGGTCAGCGTTCGCGTCGGTTCCACGCCGATAGTCGCAGCCGTTTTTTGATCATACGGCAAGCCCTGTTGCACTGCCGCATCCGCGTCTTCAAAATGGTAGCGATCAATATGATTGCCTCGCACGATCGTAAGAGGTGCTCCCAGCACGTCAGTTAATTTCTCCGGGTCGTCACCGAGGCGCAGACCTCCTACGGAAAAATCTTGCGCCGCAAGCGGTTCGTTTTGAATTTCAGCAACACTCCATACGAGCATCTTCTGATTTCCGTCAGGCCCCGTTTCCTGACGCGCGGCACCGGCCGCTGAATTGACTCCCGGCGGCGTCACCGGCTTGGTTGTCATATCCGCTTGTGCTGCGGCAAAACACGGTAATGACAGTACACATGCGGCGATCAAGAATTTTTGTAAGCTGTAATTTTTCATTATATCCTCCACGGTGCTTGATTTAACCGTTTATTTCCCTTGCTCTCAATTATACCAAAATGCGATGTGGTAAAATATTCTTAGATAGATTTTGTTTTTAAAGGAGGGTTTTCTATGTTACGAAAATGGATTTTAGCAGGCTTACTTGCCACCGGTCTTACCGCCACTGGAATGTACGGCGTGCAGGCCGCTGTAATGGACGCTGCCGCACCGCAACGCACGGTCTCCGTCGAGGGGCAGGCGCAACGCGAGTTGGTTCCCAATAAAGCGCAGATGCGTTTCGGCATTGAAGGGCAAGGTGCGGATGCCAGAGTGGCGAAAGAAGCCTACGATCAGCGCATGCAATCGGTAGTGGCTGCCCTTAAAGCGGCCGGCGTAAAAGATAAGGACTTGAAAACCGCCAACTTCTTAATTATGCCGGTATATGTGCATCCGGAAGACAATATACCGAGAATTAAAGCGTATCGTGTGACCAACGAAATCGTCTTTGAAACGAAAGACACCGCTCTTTTGAGCCGTGTGTTGGACTGCGTTGTAAGCGCGGGCGCCAACACGGTTTCCGATGTTCAGTTTGTCGTGGATCAACCGCAACAGTTGAAAGACGAATTACTGGCCGAAGCCATTGCCAACGGTCGTCGCACCGCGCAAATAATGGCGCGCGCGGGACATGCTCGTCTGGGACGCCTGATGAATGCCAGCGTCGCTCCGACAAATGAATACTGGGCGGCGCCGATGATGGCTAAGGCAGCGTTTGATAACGCACCTTCCACACCTCTTTTCGCCGGCAATCAAAAGGTATCGATGCGCGTCAGCCTCGTGTTTGAGTTAGTCGACTAAAAGAGTTCATATGGCGACAGAATGGAATACTCTGACCCCCGCCGAAGCCGCCGCCAAATTTGTCGGCGCTGTGCGCGGCGGTGTATTTTTAACGACAGGCACGCTTACCGAGGCCAACTCGATGTATTTAAACTGGGGTTCGATCGGTTACCGTTGGCGGCGATATGTTGTCACGATCTGTGTAAAGCCGTCACGATATACGCATGAACTTTTAGAAAAAAGAAATGAATTTACGATCTCCGTCCCCTTGCGTGATGATTACCGCGCGATGCTTCAATATTGCGGTACGCACAGCGGTCGCGACGAAGATAAAATAACCGCTGCGGGTCTGACTCTTTGCGCTCCCAAACGAGGCAACACACCGGTGTTAGGCGGTACCGGATGGCTTCATTTGGAATGTCGTACTTTGCAGTCGTTGGCATTCCCTAAAGAGAGTTTGGATCCGGAAGTATTCAGTTTCTTTTATGATCGTGAGCCGGATGATGTACATACATTTTATGTAGCGGAAATCATGAGTGCTTACGAAGTATGATTTTTTTGCAAATAGCCGTTCTTTTGAGCGGCTATTTTCTTTTTGTGTATCACAAAAATACATTTGTCTATTGTCTTTCCACACTTATTTCGCTATAATAAGCGTATTAAATTGTGGAGGGATGAAGATGATTAAAAACTTTTGGCGCTGGGTCAATGAAACCAGCTTGGTAAAATTGATCCTGGTCGGGATCATCTTGGGTATTCTGCTCGCCGTATTTATTCCCCAATGGGCAGCGTCCGTTTCTATTTTGGGCACATTATTCGTTAATGCGTTAAAAGCGGTTGCGCCTGTTCTTGTATTTGTCCTCGTAATGGCGGCACTGGCAACCAAACGCGCAGGTACTTCCAGCAACATGCGGCCGATCCTGGTACTTTATATTGTGGGCACTTTCGTCGCATCACTGACGGCTGTCGCGGCCTCTTTCCTGTTTCCGACGGCCTTACAGCTGCAAGTCACCGATGCACAGCTCGCTCCGCCGAGTAATATTATCGAAGTCATCCGTACTGTCGTTCTAAATATCGTCGACAATCCCGTGCATGCGCTCATGAATGCCAACTACATCGGCATATTGGCCTGGGCAAGCGTCATGGGGATTGCGCTCCGTCAGGCCAACGACACAACGAAACAGTTGATCTCGGATTTCGCGCAAGTGATCACACAATTGGTACAATGGGTATTACGCTTTGCTCCGCTCGGTATTTTCGGCTTAGTCGCATCCACCATTGCCGAAAGCGGCTTCGATGCCCTCATCGGTTATGTAAAATTGCTTTCGGTATTGCTTGGCTGCTTCTTCTTCATCGCGTTGGTGATGAATCCTTTGATCGCATTTATCAAAATGCGCATCAATCCGTATCCGCTTGTTTTGACAACTCTGCGTGAAAGCGGTTTGTACGCCTTTTTCACACGCAGTTCCGCCGCGAATATTCCGGTTAATATGAACCTTTGCCAAAAGCTCGGCCTGGATGAAGATACATATTCCGTATCCATTCCGCTGGGTGCCACCATTAACATGGCGGGCGCAGCAATCACCATTGCGGTGCTGACACTTTCTGCCGTGCATACACTCAATATTCCGGTCGATTTTGCGACGGCGTTTCTCCTCTGTGTCATTTCTGCCGTCGGCGCCTGCGGCGCGTCCGGTGTGGCGGGCGGTTCGCTTTTACTGATTCCGTTGGCCTGCAGCCTGTTCGGCATCAGCAATGACATCGCCATGCAAGTCGTCGGTGTCGGTTTTATCATCGGTGTTTTGCAAGACTCCTGCGAAACCGCTTTAAACTCTTCCAGCGACGTGCTTTTTACCGCTGTTGCAGAGTTTGCCGAACGTCGTAAAGAAGGTCGTTTATAGTTACTGAAATAAAAAACGGTATCCTCGAATGGATACCGTTTTTTATTTTATACTTTACCTTCCACAAAATATCTGGTCCACATCGAAACTTCATTTAAGCTCGGATGCGGTGCCATCGTTTCACTCACCGTTTGCACACGTTGCGGCAAAAGCTCACGAACTAAACCTCGCTCGCGCAATTTCTGCACCGTCTCCGAACCGATTTCATGATGAATCGGCGTCAGTTCCATAGTCCCTGCATTCAACAGATTCACATACGGCTGGAGTAAAACAGAAGCCTGATAACCAACCATATGAGCGCCCAAAATAATTTGCGTCGGACGATCAATCACCAGCTTGATAAATCCGTCTTCCGGACTCCCGTGCGTGATGCCGAGCGCATAGGCTTTGACCGTCTCAGAGTAATAATGTAACGCGGTCTGTACTTCATATCCCTGTTCTTTAGCTGCTTTTTCCGTCAAGCCCACATGCGCCACTTCCGGATGCGTATAGGTAACGACCGGAACATTTGTGTAGTTTGCCCAGCGCCATTTTTGCGGATCTTTCTCTTCATACAAATTATGGGCAATAATGTCCGCTTCATAGTTTGCTTTGTGCCGAAACGGCGCCTGTCCATTTACATCTCCCAACGCATAAACACCCGTTTGAGACGTTTCCAAAAATTCGTTTGTAATAATATTTCCTTTATTGTCCGTTTTAATTTCCGTCTTTGCCAAGTCCAGCCAATCTGTATTAGGGATAATCCCCGAGGCGACGAAAACAACATCCGTGGTAAAGGTTTTATTTTCTTTCGTTTTCCGATCGCTGATCACACAACGGATCTTCTCCCCGTCTTTGCGGACACTTTCTACCGACTGATTGGTATAAACGGTAACACCCGCATTTCGCAAGGACCGCAAAATAAATTCCGAAATTTTAGGTTCTTCGCGCGGCACAAGATATTGATTATGCTGCACCAAAGTCACGTTGACGCCCAATGCGGAAAAACTGTGCGCAAATTCGGTACCGATCGGACCGCCGCCCAAAATCGTCATGGTCTCCGGCAAGGTTTTGAGAAAACGATCACCGAAAAAAGATTCGCTTGTTAAGTATGGAATGGTTTCCAAACCGGGCACATCGGGAATATTGGTGCGCGCCCCCACTCCCAACACAATGATCGGTGCGGTAATATCTGCCGTCTTACTTGCGTCACAAGTGACTTGGAGTGTATCTTTACTGATAAATTTTGCGGTGCCGTGATACACATCCAAATTTTCGCGTTGCTCATAATCTTTCGCCATAGTTTGCGAAACGTTGATTTGTTTCCAAAGCCGTCGCGAAATAACCTCCCAATCGAGCGTCGGTTTTTTTCCTTTAACGCCCATTTCCTCCCAACGTTCCGTATCCCGCAAGGCATCCGCCGCCGTTACCATAACCTTGGTCGGAATGCAGCCATGATTGAGGCAGGTACCGCCAAATTTAGCGCGTTCCACTACCGCTACTTTTTGACCGTGTTGCAACGCAGTTTCCAGCACGGTCAAAGCGGCTCCGGTACCTACTACGATCAAATCATATTTTTTTACCATACTATCTCCCATCATTTGCATTCATAATTACTCATTTCTTTTATTTTAGCACGAGCGCGAAAATAGATTTTTTACAGATGCTATAATGAAAGAAACGGTAATGCAAAGGAGGTCGCTATGACACGCACAAATGCATCCTATCAAGAGCGATTGAAAGCATTTCAAAATCTTTTACAAAACCATCAGCGCATCGTTTTTTTCGGCGGTGCCGGCGTCTCTACCGAATCCGATATTCCGGATTTTCGCGGGACACATGGTCTTTTTAACCGCGACACGGGTACGCCCTACTCGGCGGAAGAAATGGTCTCGCATCATTTCTATGTCGAGCATCCAGAAGAATTTTTCAGCAACTACAAAGTGCGCCAAGGCATGATGAAGGATGTACAACCGAATCGCGCCCATATAATGCTCGCCAAATTAGAAAAACTGGGGAAACTCCAAGCGATCATCACGCAAAATATCGACGGTTTGCACCAACGCGCCGGCAGCCAAACCGTTTACGAACTGCACGGCTCCATTCATCGCAATTACTGCACCAAATGCCATGCATTATACTCCATTGACGAGATTATCGAACGCAGTGCCCCGATACCGCATTGCGATAAATGTGGTGGCATTATCAAGCCGGATGTCGTTTTATTTGAAGAGCCGTTGGATAATGATACGGTTTCCCATGCGATTCGGGCGATTCGTGAGGCCGATATGCTGATTATCGGCGGCACCAGTTTAGTGGTTTGGCCGGCTGCCGGATTCATTCATGAATTTGGCGGTGATGCAGTAGTCTTGATTAATCAGGACTCCACTCCGCGCGATCAAGCGGCCAATATTTTATTTCGAGAGTCTATCGGTCAGGTATTGGAGGACGCGATCTCGCCTTTACTTATATAAAAAACACGGCGTACGCCGTGTTTTTTTATTTCTATTGTTTCGTGTTTTCTTATTGATTCTTTTGCGGATGGTGTTTTGCCGCCACTTCTGTGCGACGTTTACGGGCACGATTACGACCGACTTTAATTTGCGGTAGCGGTCCGCCGATGACGTGGCGCAAGTGCTCCGGCCATGCATAATCGACGGCTAAAGCCAGCAACATAGCCAACAACGCCGCTACTGACCAAGGTACGAAAATAGTCAACGCCTGGTCGCCGATCAGACACCACAATAAAAACAGTCCCATTCCGACTTGACCGATATAACCCCAGCCAATGGCATATGCATAGCGAAGCCAGCCGCTGTTTTTCTTTTGCTCCATTACGGTTCCGAAGTAATAAGCAGCGGTACCGACCGAAATCGCGAGCATCAAATGTCCGGCGATCCCCAGCGGTAACCCCTGCCAATAGCCGACCATAACAAAACCGATAAACCCGACCAATGCACCGATAATCGGTGCCATAATGAGTGCCGCCAAATAAGGAGCAAACGCTGTTAAATTAACATACGGAATAATTTGCAAACCCATTCCGGCGATGCAAACCATAATGTACGCAAAAGAAAATAAGACAAGACGTTGACGTGACATGTAAAAGCTCCATTTCTAAACGTAAGTTATTTAGATTATAACATTTCACTTCCGCTTCGCCAACTGCCCCCAATCATGCAATAAAAAAGTGCTGCATATGCAGCACTTTTTTATTGCATGATTATTTTTCGATAGCGCTGACAACGCCTGCACCGACGGTGTGACCGCCTTCACGAATCGCGAAACGCAAACCTTCTTCGATCGCGATCGGCGTGATCAGTTCGATTTTCATCGTGACGTTGTCGCCCGGCATGCACATTTCTGTGCCTTCCGGCAGTTCAATGTTGCCCGTTACGTCCGTGGTACGGAAGTAGAATTGCGGACGATATCCGTTAAAGAACGGGGTGTGACGGCCGCCTTCTTCTTTCGTCAATACGTATACTTCCGCCGTGAATTTCGTGTGCGGATGAATGGTGCCCGGTTTCGCCAGTACCTGACCGCGTTCGATGTCCGTACGTTCAATACCGCGCAACAGCGCGCCGATGTTGTCGCCGGCGACCGCCTGATCCAAGATCTTGCGGAACATTTCTACGCCCGTTACTACCGTGCTGGTCGGTTTGTCCTGCATGCCGACGATTTCTACGGTGTCACCGACTTTGACTTCACCGCGTTCTACACGGCCGGTAGCTACCGTACCGCGTCCGGTGATGGTGAAGATGTCTTCGACCGGCATGATGAACGGTTTGTCCGTGTCACGTTGCGGGGTCGGAATGTACGCATCTACCTGCGCCATGAGTTCTTTGATTTTTTCTTCCGCTTCCGCATCGCCCTGCAAGGCTTTCAGCGCGGAACCGACTACGACCGGAATGTCGTCGCCCGGGAAGTCGTAGCTCGAGAGCAGTTCACGGACTTCCATTTCAACGAGTTCCAAGAGTTCCGGATCGTCGACCTGGTCGGCTTTGTTCAAGAATACGACCATGGCCGGTACGCCTACCTGGCGAGCCAAGAGGATGTGTTCACGCGTCTGCGGCATCGGGCCGTCCGCGGCCGATACTACGAGGATCGCGCCGTCCATCTGCGCGGCGCCGGTGATCATGTTTTTAACATAGTCAGCGTGACCCGGGCAGTCTACGTGAGCGTAGTGACGGTTCTCGGTTTCGTATTCTACGTGCGAGGTGTTGATGGTAATGCCGCGTTCGCGTTCTTCCGGCGCTTTGTCGATCTGGTTGTAGTCCTGGAATTCCGCTTGGCCGCTTTCCGCGAGAACTTTCGTAATCGCTGCGGTCAGGGTCGTTTTACCATGGTCAACGTGACCGATGGTACCGATATTAACGTGCGGTTTGCTGCGTTCAAAATGTGCTTTTGCCATAGGGGTAATTTCCTCCTTTGAATAAAAAATAGCTATTCATATTTTAACGCAAAAAAACAATAACGGCAAGGGTTTGCCAATTTTATATAATAAAAAAACCTCTCTGCAGAGGTATAGTGGTGGCGGCGCAGGGATTTGAACCCCGGACACTGCGGGTATGAACCGCATGCTCTAGCCAACTGAGCTACGCCGCCATGCTGGAGCTGATGACCGGGATTGAACCGGTGACCTTATCCTTACCAAGGATACGCTCTACCGACTGAGCTACATCAGCTTATCCTTTGGCAATTTATCTGAAAGGAATTAGATGACTTGGTTGCGGGGGTAGGATTTGAACCTACGACCTTCGGGTTATGAGCCCGACGAGCTACCAACTGCTCCACCCCGCGATGTTCAATGGTGGAGGGAGAAGGATTCGAACCTTCGAAGGCAATAGCCGGCAGATTTACAGTCTGCTCCCTTTGGCCGCTCGGGAATCCCTCCATGCAATGCTGGAGCTGGCGATAGGACTTGAACCCACAACCTACTGATTACAAATCAGTTGCTCTACCGATTGAGCTACGCCAGCATGCGTCATAACAAAATTAATTATACTGATGCGGTCGGGTCTTGTCAAGTGCTTCTTTCCTTGCTCCTTTGTTTTGCTGACTTTCATAGTCTAACATAATTTTTGCGTTTTGGCTACTCTTTTTTGACAAAATCTTCAGGGCTTTCTGCGATCTGAAGCGGAATTGCAAGCGATTGCAAAATGGCACAAACGTCCGCTTTAGTATCCTCGGTCGCGCGGACGCGAGCAATCCCCAGCCGGGGATCGACGGTCGTCACCACGCCTAAATATTCATACCCTTCCAAAATGCGTACAACATACGTAATATAGCGACGTTCTGTTTGAAAGTACACTTCGCTGTCACCCATGGATTTGTCTCCGCATCAGGCTGTGTTTAGTAACCGCTTGCTGCATCAGCAGACGTACCAGCATACGCGGATGCGGCGCCCGGGAAATGGCTTCCCCTTCCCCGTCGGTCATCTGTTCGATTTTCTGCGTAAACACGTTTCCTTCCGGCGTGCGAAACTCAACGAGTTCACCGACCGCGAAATGGTTGCGCTGCTCGATAAGAGCCGTTTGAGTTGCCTCATCGTATTCCAAAACCAAGCCGATAAACTCATGGCTTTGCACGTTACTTGAGCTGCCGTAAATTTGATCCTGCTCGCTCGGTCTTCCCACAGCAAAACCGGTGGTATACGGTCGATGCGAAATTTTTTCCAATTCCTGATACCACTCCGGACGTACGTAGTAGTCGTCGCCCTCCCGCAAATACGCATCCAGCGCGCTTCGATAAACGCCGGTCACAGTGGCCACATAATGAGCGCTTTTCATGCGACCCTCGATTTTAAAGCTGGTGATCCCCGCTTCCGCCATCTTCGGGATCAGCGGCAATAAGCACAAGTCTTTGGAATTAAAAATATACGTTCCGCGTTCGTCTTCTTCGACGGGCCAATATTCACCCGGTCGCGCTTCTTCCACCACACGATATTTGTAGCGGCAAGCCTGAATGCATTCGCCGCGATTAGAGTCACGCGTTTCTGAAAAATAGTTGCTCAAAAGGCATCGCCCCGAATAGGAAATGCACATCGCGCCGTGCACAAAACTTTCGATTTCAATGCCTGTTTTTTCGTGAATTTCCTTCGTTTCATCAAGGGACAGCTCTCTCGCCAGTACAATGCGACTCGCTCCCTGCTGCTGCCAGAAACGCGCCGCCGACCAGTTCGTAGTATTTGCCTGCGTAGAAACATGTAGTTCTGTATGCGGCGCATATTCTTTCGCCAGCATAAAAACTCCCGGATCGGAAATGATCAACGCATCCACTCCGAGCTGATCCAAGCTTTTCAAATAGTCAGGTAATTCCGGCAAATCCCGGTTATGCGCCATGATGTTCACCGTGACATATACTTTTTTGCCGCGTTCATGGGCAAATTGAATACCTTCCGCCATTTCAGCAGTATCGAAATTACCGCCATACGCGCGCAAACCGAATGCCTTACCGCCTAAGTATACGGCATCGGCTCCATACTCAATAGCGAATTTAAGTTTTTCCAAATTGCCGGCTGGTGCCAGCAGTTCCAATGGTTTCATACTATGCTTCTATCCCTTTCGTCGGGCGACGGCAAAACCGTCCCCCGTTTCATATATGCTCGTCGTAAAATAACGCGGATCTTTCAAATACGCAAGAAAAGCGCGCATACGGTGTGCAATCGTTCGCATGCGCCGCGGTACATCTCTATCGTCAGCACATACATAACCGCGAAATAAAACGTTATCCGCTAAAATAGTCGCATTTTTTTGCAAGAGCGGTTCTGCTAAACGCAAATGCTCCAAGTAGTGACCTTTGGATCCGTCAAGGTACAGCAGATCAAACGGTCCTTTGATTTCCCGCAACGCCTCTTCCGCAGTCGCCGACACCACCGTCACTCGATTCTCTACGCCTGCTTGTCTCATTCGTTTCCTTGCTTCCCGATACCGCGGAGCAAACGGCTCAATAGTAACGATCTCCGCCGGCGGCAATAGCGTCGCCATCAAAAGTGCCGAGTAACCGATCCCCGTGCCGATTTCTAAAATCCGACACGGAGCCGCCGCGAGTACGGCCGAACGAAATAAGTTTTCTTCGCTCTTACGAATTTGCGGTATACGAATATCGTCTCCATAGCGGCGCAAAGCTGTGACTTCATTATTGAGATGCGGCATATCGGTCGATATTGGCTTCATGTTCTTCATATGTCTTGGCAAAATGGTGACATCCTTTAGCGTCCGCCACAAAATATAAATATTCGGTAGTCGGTGCATGTAATACCGCATCCATCGCCGCTTTGCCGGGGGCCGCCACCGGTCCAGGCGGCAATCCCTTATGCAAATAGGTATTATACGGCGAAGGAATTTGCGTATCGGCAATACTTAAAACCGGTTTCGGCTCTCCTAAAATATACTGGATACTTGCGCAAGATTGGAGAGGCATACCGATCGCCAAGCGCTTCTTGAACACTGCAGCAATCGTATAGCGATCATCCTCATACATGGCCTCCTTTTCCACCAGGGACGCCAATGTGATGAAGTCATGCAGACTGTATCCCTGCGTAGCGATTTCTTGCCGCAATTCGGGTGTCAGTTGCTTTTGCATTTCTCGATTCATGTGCGCGATGATATCATTGACCGATGCACCGTCCGGAACATCATACGTAGAAGGAAACAAAAATCCTTCTACTGGATAGTCGGTAGCTCGTGTGCTCTGCATATCTGCAGGCAAACTATAAACCTTCGCCGCCGCTAAGAAATCATGTTTCTTAGCGATACCCAACCGATCCAGTCGCTTCGCAATTTGCGACACGGTAAATCCTTCCGGAATTACCACCTGCCGAGCAGCGGGTCGTCCGTCACGCAAGGCGGCGATTACGGCCGGCATCGCCATATTCGTCATAAGATCGTAATGCCCTTCTTGGAGCTTATCGGCGTTCCCGCTCAAGTATAGTGCGGCACGAAAGATATGCGGATTCCAAATGATATTTTTATCTGCAAGGATTTGGGCTATTTCCGCTCCCGTTTGCGCCGCCTCAATCCGTACCGTTACAGGCTTGCTTTGCGCCAACGGATTTTTGCCGTAAAGCAAAACACCGCCCGCGATGAGTAAGATGAGCAGTACTGAAATACCGATTCTTTTCTTCATATATACCTCAATGTACTCATTGTAAAGTTATTTTTTTATTATAGCATATCCTTTAAAATACTCTTTTCGATCTTGTCATTGACAGTACAATGACGATTCCAACCGCCTTTGGTAAGTTTGCGTTGTGGTGGTAAAAAAGACTGTTCCCGTTGGTACGTCAGCGGATTCCCGCCAAGTAATCGAACCGTCATATTTCTCCTTGCATTTTTTGATATTGGCATTTTTATGCCCACGTACTTTGCTGGCATCACGTGTTGCGTAAGTGATCATCACCGGTCCGCGCGCCTGCTGTAAACCTTTTTTAAGTTCCTGCGCGTACGATCGCGCGATAGCCAACTCTCCCAACGCCGGATGGTACGGTCCCGCGACATACGCAGCATGCGAATCCAAATCTTGCGTTGCCTGCAAACCGATCCGAATGACAGGAATGTTATGTTTTGCTAAATATCGTCTCCACCATGCACTGACAAAAATCGCCTGTGTAAGCGTAAAAGGCCTATAATCGCCATTACTATACTGTCTTTCCAGCAATGTATCGCGTAACACTAACGCCGGATAAATTCGCACAAAATCGGGGGCTAACGCAACCGTTTCTCGAATGGTCTTGCGCAATGTCGCAAAGGTTTCGCCGTAAAGACCGGGTAGAAGTTGTATTCCTACCTGCATACCGCCGCGGCGAAGAATTTCCACCGCCTTGGCCACCACCGCACTGCGATGGCCGCGACGGGCCTGCCACAAAACGGTATCATCCAAACTTTGCACACCGAGCTCTACCGTACGCACACCGTGCGCATATAAAAAAGCGGTATTTTCAACACTGATGCAGTCCGGTCGTGTGGAAAGGCGCAATGCGGCCACATCACCTTTTTCCCATGCACATTTGGCCGGCGCGAGTAATGCCCGCTGCCGCTCTTTACTGAGTGCGGTAAAAGAGCCGCCGTAGAACGCTACCTGCCAGCGATACGGCCGCGTCGTCGAAGCAAGATATTCCGCAATCGTTTTCGCGACCATAGCCGGCGTAGTGCGCTCTGTCTGTGCCGTCAATTTCCACTGGTTGCAAAAACTACAGCGATACGGACAACCGTCATGCGGAATAAAGATGGGAATAATCGCTTCTCTCATTGTAAAAAAGCGCGGTCACGACCGCGCTCCTCCATTTGTCTGTAACTTTTGCAATGCGGCTTGCGCTGCTTGTTGCGCGGCCGCTTTTTTGCTTTTCCCTACACCGGAGGCAACCGCCTCGCCATTCAATTCCACTTCCATATAAAACGTTTTATCATGATCCGGACCTTCATCGCGCAACAAATTATAACGAAGATCCACATCTCCATCCTGCTGCAAAAATTCCTGCAACTCCGTTTTATAGTCGCGCGTGTAGTCGCCGCTGTCAATCAGATCCAGGTACGGTTTCAAATGTTCCATGATAAATTCCGTGGCCGTTTCGTATGATGTATCAAGATAAATCGCGCCCACTACCGCTTCAAATGCATCCGCCAGAATCGATGCCCTTTGTCGTCCCCCGGTGTGTTCTTCGCCTTTACCCAGTCGCAAGGTTTCACCCAAGTGAAATTTGCGGGCGCAAGAAGCCAAAGCAGGCTCACAAACGGCGCTCGCTTTGGCCCGTGTCAAATCCCCTTCGGGCCAAGCCGGGTATTTACGAAAGAGATACTCTCCAATCACCAAATCCAGCACGGCATCGCCTAAAAATTCGAGCCGTTCATTATCATGTATCCCCTGTTGCTGATGTTCATTCGCATAGGATGTATGTGTCAGGGCCGTACTCAAAAGAGAATGATCACGCACCGGGATATGATGTTCAGCGGCAAAATCCTGAATCTGTTTGCGCCGCACTTCCGATGGAGTCATCAGTCATTTCCTTCCGGTTTGCGCATTATAATCACCGCATTTTGCCCACCGAAGCCGAATGAGTTTGACATGGCCGCACGTACTTTCACTTTGCGCGCGCCTTCCGTCACATAGTCCAAATCACAATCCGGATCCGGATGTTTCAAGTTGATCGTCGGATGAACTTCGTCATTTTCAATTGAAAGCGCCATAACGACCGCTTCTACAGCACCGGCCGCGCCGAGCAAATGGCCGGTCATTGATTTGGTAGAGTTCACCACCAAGCGATCTGCTTCCGCACCAAACAATGCGCGGATAGCGTGCGTTTCATTTTTATCATTGAGCGGCGTCGCCGTTCCGTGAGCATTGATATAATCAATATCCTGAACAGTTAATTGCGCATCCTGCAATGCTCTTTCCATGCACTTTTGGGCTTGGCAACCTTCCGGAGCCGGTGCCGTAATATGGTACGCATCACCATTCGACCCATAGCCGCACAATTCCGCATAAATATGCGCGCCGCGTTCGACCGCATGGTTCCATTCTTCCAGTACGAGCATGGCCGCGCCTTCACCGAAAACGAACCCGTCACGTGTTGCATCAAACGGGCGCGATGCTTCCTCCGGCTCACCGTCAAACGTGGAGAGCGCTTTCATTGCGATAAAACCGGCGAACGGCAACGGACTGATGGCCGCTTCGGCACCGCCCGCAATGACAATATCCGCATCACCGTAACGAATCATGCGCAGCGCATCACCAATCGCATTTGTCCCCGATGCGCAGGCCGTCACATCAGTAATGACCGGACCGCGTACATCCAGTGCAATGGAAATTTGACCGGCCGCCATATTGGCAATCATCATCGGGATCGCAAACGGACTGACGCGGGAAGGGCCGCGGTTCGCAAGACGATCCGCTGCGTCTTCGATCGTGGTGATACCACCGATACCGGTGCCGACCACCGTACCGATCCGATCATGGTCCAGCTCGTTCCAATTGATTTTAGCGTCTTCCACCGCCATTTTGGCCGCGGCCACACCAAAATGAGCAAATCGATCCATATGACGCGCTTCCTTACGATCCATATAATCGGTCGCGGTAAACCCTTCGACCTCACCGGCAATGCGCACGGCAAAATCCGTCGTATCAAACGCAGTGATCCGTTTAATACCCGACTTTCCCGCCAATAAGTTTTGCCATACAGTCTCTTTGCCGATGCCGACCGGAGAAATAATACCAAGACCTGTTACTGCTACGCGCTTGCGCATATTTTCCACCTCGTCCAGTTTCATTATCTATGATTCATCACGCCTGCGTAAGTGCTGTTACATCTTTAATTGTAACACTTCACCATACCGGCATGTGTACTGCTATTATTATAAAGCTGTTGTGCCGTTATAATCGATACACAGCTGATCTTATGATAAGAGCATAAAACGGGAAAACCGGGAGGCGAGCGCTTCCCGGTTTCGACCTCGATTACGCAATATTCTTGTCAATGTAGTCGACCGTATCTTTAACGGTTTTAATTTTTTCGGCTACATCATCAGGGATTTCAATTTCAAATTCTTCTTCAAACGCCATAATCAATTCAACGATATCCAAAGAATCCGCGCCAAGATCATCAATGAAAGTGGAGTCGATTTGTACATCCGCTTCATCCACACCCAGCTGTTCTACAACGATCGCGCGTACCTTTTCAAATGTATTGTTCATGGTTTCACCACCTTTCCGGTTTTGGTTTATTATATTACATCTAACGGGTCATGACAAACTGCCCGGTAGCGTCATCTACATAGCCATACCGCCGTTGACTTGCAACACTTGTCCGGTAATGTATTTCGCCTCGTCGGAGGCCAAAAAACGTACCGCCGCGGCAATATCTTCCGGCTCTCCCATTGCTCCCAGAGGAATTTGCTTGATCAGACTTTCTTTAATTTTGTCCGGCAATCCGCTGGTCATATCGGTGTGAATAAATCCGGGCGCAATCGCATTCACACGAATACCGCGCGCGGCAAATTCTTTCGCATTCGCTTTCGTCAAGCCGATAACCCCTGCTTTGGCAGCGGCATAATTAGCCTGACCGATATTACCCGTCACACCGACGACGGAACTCATGTTAATGATGACGCCGCGGCGCTGCTTAAACATATCGCCGATGACGGCTTGCGTCATCAAGAAGACGCCTTTTAAGTTGGTGCTCAAAACAGCGTCCCAGTCAGCCTCTTTCATCCGTCGCACCAAGGTATCGCGGGTAATGCCAGCGTTATTTACCAGCACATCAATGTGCGAAAATTCTTTTTGCGTTTCAGCCACAATCCGTTCCGCTTCGTCTTTTCGGGAAACGTCCCCCTGTACCAAAACAGCTTTTTGACCGCATGCATTCACCGCTTGCGCCGCTTCTTCCGCCGCACTTACATTACTGGAGTAATTAATTGCAACATCATAGCCGGCCTGCGCCAACGCAACAGCCACTGCCTTCCCGATTCCGCGCGATGCGCCGGTAACAAGTGCTGTTTTAGTTGTCATTTTGTACCTCCCTAAAATATGTCAAAGTAGCTTCTAAGCTGGTAACATCTTCGACATGTTCCCGATGTACACCGGATGCAATTTTTTTCATAAAACCGCTTAAGACGGTGCCCGGACCCACTTCTACCATCGTATCCACACCTTTAGTCAAAAGCACATGCATGCTGTCTTCCCAAAGGACCGGATGGGCCGCCTGTTCGACTAGCGATTCGCGAATTTCCGCGCTCGTATAAACCGGTTGGGCATGCACATTGGCAATCACGGGAATTTGCGCCTCTTTGATCTCGATCGTATGCAAGACTTGCGCCAATTTTTCGGCTGCCGGTTGCATCAATGTGCTGTGAAACGGTGCCGAAACCGGCAACGGAATCGCCCGACGTGCGCCCGCTTCTTTCATTTTCTCACATGCTACCGCCACCGCATCTGTCGTCCCCGCAATGACAACTTGTCCTGGGCAATTGAAATTCACGGCTTGCACGATTTTCCCTTGTGCCGAAAGCTCTTCGCAAATTGTGATGATTTTTTCGCGTTCCAGGCGAATGATTGCCGCCATACCGCCCTCTCCGATCGGTACGGCTTCCTGCATGAACTTTCCGCGCGCGTGTACGGTACGTACCGCATCCACAAACGAAATAGAACCTGCCGCCACAAGTGCTGAGTATTCTCCTAAGCTATGACCGGCAAGATATTCCGCGGTAATCCCCGCTTGTGCAAGCAGATCATAGGCCGCTACGCTTGCCGTCAAAATCGCCGGTTGGGTATACTGCGTCTGCTGTAATTTTTCTGCCGGACCTTCAAAAATTAATTCACTCAGCTTCCAGCCGAGCGCTTCATCCGCTTCTTCAAAACGGTTGCGTACGCTTTCATATTGCGCCGCCAAGTCCTGCATCATTCCTACTTTTTGCGAGCCCTGACCGGGAAACAAAAATGCCGTTTTCATACCTTCACCTCGCTGATACGTTGCTGCGCGACGGCAGCTTCTTTGATAATCGAAGTAATAATTTCACGTACCGGTTTGATATCGTTCACTAAGCCTGCAATTTGTCCGACCATGATCGATCCTGTCTTCATATCTCCCAAAATCGCCGCCCGACGCAAACTCCCCGCACCAAGGCCTTCAATTTCCGCTAACGGCGCGTTGATGCTTTCCAATTTTTCATACTGTCGGGAAAGCGCATTGGCGATCACGCGCACGGGATGTCCCGTCGTACGCCCGGTAATCACCGTCGAACGATCCCGTGCTTTTAAAAGCGCTTCTTTATATGCCGGATGGGCAATGCATTCTTCACTGGCCACAAAGCGTGTACCCATCTGCACTCCAACCGCTCCCAATGCCAACATGGCGATCAAAGCTCGGCCATCGGCAATACCGCCGGCCGCAATAACGGGCAGTTCTACTGCATCTACTACTTGCGGTACCAACGCCAAAGTAGTTACCTTGCCGACATGGCCGCCGCTTTCCAGTCCTTCTGCAATAACGGCATCGACTCCGACACCTGCCAACCGTTTGGCTAACGCCACAGCGGAAACGACAGGAATGACCTTGGCACCGGATGCTTTAAAGCGCTCAATGTACTTCCCCGGATTTCCCGCCCCGGTTGTAATAACCGGTACTTTTTCCTCACAAACGGCTGCTACACACTCTTCAACAAAAGGTGAACGCAGCATCAAATTGACACCGAAGGGTTTCTTCGTATGCGCTTTCACTTGCCGGATCTGTTCACGAAGAAGATCACCCGGCATATTACCGGCCCCAATCACACCGAGGCCGCCCGCCTCCGAAACAGCGGAGGCTAATTCCCAAGTTCCGAGCCAAGCCATACCGCCTTGAATAATCGGTGCTTCAATTCCCAATAATTCTGTCAGTTTCGTTTTCATTCCGCTACCGCCATTCCATACAAAGGCTGGCCCAGGTTAAGCCGGCACCGAATCCTACTAAGACGACCTGATCGCCGCTTTTAATTCGACCGGCATGCGCCGCTTCATCCAATGCGATTGCAATCGATGCGCTGGACGTATTACCGTAGCGATCCAAATTTTCAAAAATGCGTTCTGCGGGTAAAGATGTTTTCTTGGCCGCGGCTTGAATGATCCGCTCATTCGCCTGATGCGGGATCAAAAGATCCACGTCATCATAGGTAAGACCGCATTTAGCAAGTGCCCTTTCGGTAGACTCGCCGATAACGTTTACCGCGAATTTGAAGACATCTTTACCATTCATGCGAATTGCTATTTTCTGATCAGCGAGTTCCGGATGCAAATCGCCATGAAAAGGTCCGCCGAAAATCCCCAGTGCACCGTGACCGGAGCCGTCCGATCCGAGATCGATCCCGCCGATACCACCGGTTGCCACTTCCCCTAAAACAACCGCACCGGCACCGTCACCGAAAAGCACACAGGTGTTTCGATCCGTCCAATCCACAAAACGGCTCAATACTTCTACGCCGACAACCAACGCCTTCTGATATAAACCGGTAGCTAACATTTGACTCGCTACTGCGGTCGCATACACAAAACCGCTGCACCCCGCAGTCAGGTCGAATGCGCCTGCCGCGGGAATTCCCAACATATCCTGTAAAACGCAGGCGGTCGAAGGCGCAATGGTATCCGGCGTACATGTCGCCACGACCACAAGATCAATTTCCTCTACAGTAACACCGGCATTCACCATTGCTTTTTCTGCCGCTTTTTTGGCTAATGAGACAGTCGATGTTCCGAGTTCGGCAATTCTCCGTTCACGAATGCCCGTTCGTGTCCGAATCCATTCATCTGACGTGTCTACCATTTTTTCTAAATCCGCATTGGTGAGGACATGTTCCGGCACATACGAGCCGGTTCCTAAAATTCCGATCCGCCGTAACGTACTACTCTTCATTCGTTGCGTCCACCGTTTCTAAAGCTGTTTTGATATGTTCTACCATTTCTGAATCCGCAATATGTGACGCAAGTCGTACGGCATTTTGAATCGCCCTTGCCTTGGATGCGCCATGACAAATCACCAAACCGCCTTCGACACCCAAAAGCGGTGCGCCTCCGTACTCCGCGTAATCCACTTTCTTCAACGCCTGTTTCAGCGCCGGCCGTAAAAGCCAACCGCCTAATTTGGCACGCCAACCGTTTTTCATTACCGCATCTTTTAAAAGATGCATCATCATAGTGGCCATGCCTTCCGCAAATTTTAAAACGACATTGCCCGTAAAGCCGTCACACACAACGACATCAGCCACACGCTTCGGAATATCTCGTCCTTCGACATTGCCGATAAATCGGTAAACCGATTGTTCTTGCATCTTGGGATATACTTCCGTAACGACATTGCTGCCTTTGATTTCTTCGGTACCGATGTTCAGCAAACCGACGCGCGGCTCCACAACACCATATACGCGTTGCATAAACACGTGCCCCAGCAAAGCGTTTTGTAACAAATTTTCGGCTCCGGGATTGGCGCTGGCCCCCGAATCAATCAAAAGCGTGGTGCCTCCATCCTGTGTCGGCAAAGGAGTTGCAATCGCCGGCCGACGAATTCCTTTAATACGTCCCAAGCCGAACAGACCTGCCGTTACAGCGGCCCCCGTCGAACCGGGCGCAACCAACGCACCACAATGACCTTCTTTAACCAGCTTCGCCGCCACTACGATCGAAGCATCTTTCTTCTTGCGGTACGCCATCCCCGGATGTTCGTCCATACCGATGACCTGACTTGCATGCTGAACTTTTACCAACGGGTCATTGGTCATTCCCGCCGCTTTGACGAGAGGCAAAATCTGCGCCTCATCCCCGACGAGAACCACCGGAATCCGCCAAGATCGAACGGCATCCAATGCTCCGCGAACTATTTCCACGGGCGCGTAATCGCCGCCCATTGCATCTACTGCTATTACTTTCATAGTCGCACCTCAGAATATGATTTCAAAATAAATTTAGCTCGAAACACTTCGGCGCAATCACGTAAACATTTGGCCCAAACGTAATGTTCCGAACCTCGCTGACGCACGACCGTAAGTTTCCAAACAAGCGTGTCACCAACGCGCACCGGCGCTTTATATTTAATGTTCCCGACGCCGCATACCGCACTAGGTAAAGCCAGCACTTTGTCCCCCAACGCCGTTGCCATCCCGTAAAGCGTCTGGGCCGGTACAAATCCGGTGGCATCGACCAGATGAGGCGTCACCGTCAACATAGATAACGCGGAACGTTTGGAATTATATTCCAATAATTGACCGTATACCGCTTTTTGTTCCGTCGGAGGTCCGTTTTTAGCGGCGGCTTTGCGTAGCCGCACGCGTACTTCCGGTATATCCAACGCGGTTCGGTCCAAACGAATCGTCGCCACCGAAACGCCCAAGTCGTCAGCTAAGTCTTCATCCGTCAAAAACGGTTGCTCGCGCAGCATGGTGACGATCTTCTCTCGTCGCTGGTCTCTGACTAATTTCATGGCGACTCCTTTCGTTAAATTATCACTACATACTAATACCTAATGATAATTTTAACAAAAATCATGTATCTCGCGCAACCAGTCTGTGTAAATATCATAAAATTTAAATTTTTCTACAAAAAATTGTCTTGCTTTTATAAAACAAAAAAGAAGCGGCATAACCGCTCCTTTTTTGTTTTTATTTGCGCAAATTCAATTTGTCCAAGAGATTACGATAGCGTTCGATATCTTTACGACGCAGGTAATCCAACAAACCGCGACGCTGACCAACCAATTTCAGCAGGCCGCGACGGGAATGATGATCGTTCTTGTGCTCTTTCAAATGATCGGTCAGGTAGTTAATACGGGCCGTCAAAATCGCGATTTGCACTTCCGGAGAACCGGTGTCCGTGTCGTGAACACGGTTTTCCTCAATAAGTTTCTGTTTCTGTTCCAAAGTCAACATAGCAATTCCTCCTTGATTTCATCTGCGCTTTGCCAAGTATACCGTCGGAGATTCGGCCAACCGAGCAAAGTCGAAATCCACTTGTTAAGTTTACCTGAATTCAAGTGAAAAGTAAAGCTTTTTATTTTCGTTCAAAAATCACGGCAAACCTTCCGCCATCAGACCTGCATACCGTTCCTGCAACGCTTTCGTTACCGGTCCGATTGTGCCATCGCCCACCGTTTCTTTATCAATCTTCAGAACCGGAATAATGCCAGCGGTCGTACTCGTGTAGAATACTTCTTCCGCTTTCGCCAAATATTCCCGATCAATTTTACGCTCAATTACGGTGACGCCACAACTCGGTGCTACTTTTGTAATGACCAGCTGGCGGGTGATACCTTTTAAAATCAACTCATCCGCGGGGCGTGTCCACAAAATACCGTCACGTACCATGAAAACGTTCGAGCTGGTACCTTCCATTAATTCATCGCCACGGAACTGGAAGGCTTCCGCGCATTTTTTATGACGCGCTTTTTCCGCTCCCAGTACGTTGGGAATCAAATTCAAGCTTTTGATGTCACAATGCTGCCAGCGAATATCATCAATGGTAATGACTTTCGCGCCGTTTTTCGCCAATTCTGCTTTGTGGGGATTATCCTCGTTGACGTACATCAAAATATTGGGGGTAATACCTTCCGGGAAAGCATGCACGCGCGGTGCGGTGCCGCGGGTAACCTGCAGGTAAACGGAACCGTTTTGGATGCCGCTTTCTTCGACCAGAACATCGTGCAGCTCCGTTAGTTCATCCGGCGCGATCGTCGCCGGAATTTTCATGAGCCGCAGCGATCGGTAAAGACGATCGAGGTGGTACGAAAGAGCAAAGCATTTACCATTGTGCACTTTCGTCACTTCATAAACACCGTCACCGAAGTAATAGCCGCGATCAAGCGGACTGATTTTAACTTGGTCCAGTGTCGTATATTCATAGTTATAAAAAGCAATATCTTTTCTTTTTTTCATTTCAACAGGTGCGACTGTCTGTTCCACTTTCATCCTCCTACGCTTGCAAATCCTTAAGTATTTCCTGAATGTGAGTCGCGGGCTTTACGCCATGATAAATATGCGTAAGTACCCCTTGCTGATCCATAACAAAGGTCGAGCGGGCAATTTTTTCACCCGGGTCTTCCGTTTTCAGCACGCCGAAATCACGACACATCTGTCCCTGAGGATCACTCAAAAGAGCAAATTCCAACTGTTCTTTCGCTTTAAAATCCTGATGCGAATTCGCATCATCTCGACTGATACCGTACACGGCATAACCGAGCTTTTGGAAATCTCCGATATGGCGCTGAAAATTTTGCGCTTCAAGAGTACAACCGGGTGTTTTGTCTTTGGGATAAAAATACAAAATCACTTTTTGTCCTTTGAGGCTGTCTTTTGTTACCGTTTGCCCATTATCGGCAAAGGCCGTAAATGCAGGTGCCGGTGCACCGACTTCTAAATTCGCCATGATTTCACCCCAATTAATGTATAGTTACGGAACAAGTTTATTATAAACAAGTGATATAAGCGTGTCAAAGTTTCATTTATCTGGCATTGACACGACCACGGTAAATAAAACCGCGCGCCGCATCCACCGTTACCCGTTCCCCGGTCAGTAAGCGTGTCAACGCCTGTTTTACGCCCACTACCGTCGGCTTTTTCCATTCCAGTCCGACCACGGCGGCGGGACTGGTCAAGCCTTCTTCTACCGCGATAATAGCGCCGGCTTGCTGCACATAAGGCACAATATTTTCATCCATTGTGTCAACAACTAAAATATCACCCGGCTGAAATACGGGAATATTTTGTGGCTTCGCCAAAACTATTTTTCCGGTAGCGGATCCGTTACCGACGCCCATTCCTTTCAAAAGGACCTGTCCTGCCACATGAACGCGAATCATATTAGTGGTGCCCTCTTTACCGGACGGAACACCGGCAGTGATAACAACCAGGTCACCATCATCAATGACACCGGCGCGCATGGCGGCAGCAACCGTCATATTGACCATCCTATCAGTGTTTTCTGTGGATTCACCAATAATCGGTGTAACGCCCCAATAAAGAGCTGCACGACGTAATGAACGCAAATGCGGGGATACCATAACAAGCGGACAGTCCGGGCGATATTTGGAAACCATGAGCGCTGTACGACCCGATTCACTGGCCGTTAAAATGGCTTTGGCATGTAAATTTTGCGCAATCGTTACCGTAGACTGACTGATGGCTTCCGTAGTCACCGCCGCTTCGCCCGGCAACGGTCGCGGACGTTGTTGGTACAGCGGACTGCGTTCTGTATATTGTGCCACTTTGAACATGGTCTCCACGGCCGTTACCGGATACTTACCGTTTGCCGTTTCACCGCTGAGCATAATCGCATCGGTACCATCCAAAATCGCATTTGCAATATCGCTTGTCTCCGCACGAGTCGGCCGCGGATTGACAATCATCGATTCCAGCATTTGTGTGGCCGTAATAACCGGTTTACCCAGTCGATTACAAAGAGAAATCATTTCTTTTTGCAGCAATGGTACACGTTCCGGCGGAATCTCCACGCCCAAGTCGCCTCGGGCCACCATCATGCCATCCGCCTGCTGCATAATCGACTCCACATTTCGTAAGCCTTCTTCATTTTCAATTTTAGCAATAACGCGAATATGGCTGCCCCCAGCTTTTTCGAGAAAGCGTTTAATCTCAACAATGTCGTCCGCGCGTTGGATGAATGATGCCGCCACATAATCAACGTCTTTTGCGACGCCAAACAGCAGATCCTCTTTGTCGGCCTCGGAAAGTGCCGGCAACAGCAGGGGCAATGAAGGACACGCTACTCGTTTCCGATCGCTGATAACTCCGGTGTTTTCCACCACCGTCGTTATTTTGCCGGATTCAACGTTGGTTACCAACAAACGAACCAGTCCGTCCGCCAGCAGGATCGACTGCCCCGGGCGTGTTTGCCTCCATAATTCCGGATAGGAAACAGTCGCTTGATGTTCATCGCCGAGAACCATTTCACTTAGCAAGCTAAATGACGTTCCTTGTACGAGTTCGGTCGAACCTCTGGCAAAAAAACCAAGCCGCATTTCCGGTCCTTTGGTGTCCAACATCAAAGCGACCGGTGTTTTTAATTTCTCCGCCGCCGCTTTAACGGCCTCCATACGCCGCCCCTGTTCTTCATTCGTACCGTGCGAAAAGTTGAACCTCGCCACATTCATACCGGCCGCAATCATGCGTTCCAATACTCCCGGTGCATCGGTACCCGGACCTACGGTACAAACGATCTTAGTACGTTTGGACATGACCGAATCCATATTAGTCCTCCTCGAGTTGCGCCAACATTTCTTTTAAAACAATATGAACATCACCGACAATACCATAATCGGCGCGTTGAAAAATCGGGGCCTGCGGGTCTTTATTGATTGCGATCACTGTATCCGCGCCACTGATTCCGGCAAGATGCTGAATCGCGCCGGAAATACCGAAAGCAAAATAAATTTTCGGGCCGACATTTTTACCGGTTTGACCGACTTGATGAATAGACGGTTCCCAACCGGCATCAACGGCCGCACGTGAAGCCGCGACAGTGCCACCCAACTTCCGAGCCAACGTGTGCAGTTTTTGAAATGCTTCTGCCGAGCCCATACCGCGCCCGCCGCTGATAATAATCTCCGCATCTTCGAGATTGACCTCTTCCTGCGGTACATGTTCATAATCCGTACGAAGTGTACGAATGGTCCCTGCGGGGATTTCTACTGCCAATGTCTCAACACGCCCTTTACGAGACGAATCCGGCGCCGGTTTTGAAAATACGTTCGGCCGTACCGTACCCATTTGCGGCCGATGTTTCGGACAAATGATATCCGCTAAAATATTGCCTCCCAACGCAGGACGAGTCCATGTCAATGATCGTGTTTCGGCGTCCATCTTAATATCGGTGCAGTCGGCCACTACACCGCATTGCAGTCGCGCCGAAAGGCGCGGCGCCAGATCGCGTCCATTGTGGGTGGCTCCGATTAAAATCGCAGCAGGTTGAACTTCACGGCACAGCTGCTCGAGTGCATAGGTGTATCCTTCCGTCGAATACTCTTTTAATTCGCTCGCCGTCAAATAATGCACCACGTCTGCACCGGCTGCGATGAGATCTTGCGCCAAGCCTTCTACATTTTCTCCGATGAGCACGGCATGAACTTCTTCCCCGCTCGCTTCCGCCAATTCGTGTGCTTTACCGATCAGCTCCATGGTGACCGGTCGTAACTTCCCTTCAAAATGTTCCGCGACAACATAAAGGTGACGTGCTTGTTCGTTCATTGGGCACCTCCTTGGCGTTGGAAACCGCGCTCTTTGAGTTTTGCGAGCAAAGCCTGCACCGCTTGTGGCTCGGACAAATCAGTAAAAATCTCGCCGCGGCTGTGCCCTTCCGGCGTATACACACGACGCACCTGCGTCGGCGAACCGGCCATACCGATTCGTTCCGGTTCAACAGGAAGATCCTCCGCCGTGAGCGTTTTTATTTCCGCCGTGCGTGCTGCAATCAGCCCACGAAGCGACGGATAGCGCGGCGTATTCAGATGTTTAGTGGTCGTCACCAATACCGGCAATTCTACTTTTATCGTCTCGTAGCCGTCCTCATGCTCGCGTACGACTTGTGCCGTAGTTCCTTTCAGTGTAAAAGCTACGGCTCCGCTGACTTGCGGCCAGTCGAGCATTTCCGCAATTTGCGCTCCCACTTGCGCCGTATCTCCGTCAATGGCCTGTTTGCCGCAGAAAATCAAATCGAAAACACCGAGCGTACGAATCGCCGTTGCCAGCGTATACGCCGTCGCCAACGTATCGGCTCCGCCGAATGCGCGATCACTGATTAAATACGCATGATCGCACCCTTTGGCTAAACACTCTTTGAGCACTTCCTTCGCTTGCGTCGGCCCCATTGTAATAACCGTGACCGTCGCGCCGTAACTGTCTTTTAATGCGAGCGCTTCTTCCACCGCGTGTTCATCAAAAGGGTTCAAAATATTCGGCACACCGGCTCGTTGCAGGCGATTTGTTTTCGGATCCAGCTTGACCTGCGATGTATCCGGCACCTGTTTTACACACACTAAAATCTGCATTTAAGCCTCCTTCATTCCGACCTTGTCATTACCCAAAAGGGCCTGTAGCTGCGTAATCACTTCACGGCTGCCATCAATATAGTACGCTTCATTCATGGGAACTGTCAGACCGGTTCGTTCCACAATTAGCGTGACCGGTATTGTTCCGTGATGCGTCGTTAAAATAGTTGCCAACGCTTGGCTCACGGAAACGCCTTCATGCGCGGCGTCAATGCGCAAATTTATTTCCTTCGGCATCGTTCCCGGCGCAAGTGACACTCCCGCCTCCGACACATGCGGAGTGGTACTCGTTGACTGCGCTTCACCAGGTAGAGCGGCGATTTTCATAGCGTCCCACTCCGGCACCACGACGGTTTGATTGGCAATCAGTTCCAACGGATACACCGCCTGCGCAATAATTTTCGTTTCACGCTCATTGGCTTGCGTTCGACCTTCGATCAAAACAGCGGCGTCCACCGCTAACAATGCCGCGACCTCTTCCCAAAGATTAGGGAAAACCACGACTTCGATATTAGCGCCGAAGTCTTCCACCGTGGCAAAACCCATTTGCTCATTGCGTTTCGTCAAAAGTCGACGTAAAGCCGTTACTGTTCCGCCAATCCATACTTTTCGCTGATCATATGTCTCACCGTTTTCGCGTAATTCATAAATAGGCGTTGCCTTGCGTAAAATTTCTTCATAAGGAGAAAGAGGATGGCCGCTCACGTAAAAGCCTAGCGTTTCTTTTTCACCGGTTAAAAGCGTCGCAAGATCCCACGCAGGTACATTGGGATAGGTCAATGTCGGTACCGCTAACGGAATATCATCAAACAAACCTGTTTGCAATGAATTGGCATTTTCCCGCTCTGTTGCACCGATCCGAATCGCATCCGGCACTGCTTCATAAATTTGAGCACGATGAATTCCTTCCGCATCCGCTAAACGATCCATGGCACCGGCCCGGACCAGGGATTCGGCAGCGCGCTTGTTGACCGCTACATGCTCCGCCAACTCAATCAGTGACCGAAAACCCGTCGGCGTATCGCCCTGTGCTTTTTCTTCTTGCAAAATAATTTCACGCGCTTTGACGATCGCTTCCGCCAGACCGTCGCCCACATTTTTGACCGCGGAAAGGCCGAATCGAATCGCTTCTTTTTCCACCGTAAAATCGACCGCACTTTGATTAATGTCCGGTCCCAAAACACGAATACCGTGCAGACGGCAGTCGGCAATATAATGGCTTAATTTATCACTGTTTTCTTTATAACTCGACATCATCGCTGCCATAAATTCCGGCCGATAATGTGCTTTCAAATAAGCGGTTTGCCAGGCAATCAATCCATAGCAGGCGGAGTGTGATTTATTAAAACCGTAGCCGGCAAAATACACCATCTGATCGAAAACATGATTGGCGATCATGGTAGGGATGCCTTTTTGTTCCGCTCCCGCTAAAAACTTATCGCGCTGCGCAATTAGGACATCTTCTTTCTTTTTGCCCATCGCACGACGCAGTAAATCCGCCTCGCCGAGAGTAAAGCCGCCAAGAACAGACGAAATTTGCATTACTTGTTCTTGATATAAGATAACGCCGAATGTTTCTTTCAAAATCGGTTCCAATAACGGATGCAGATATTCCACTTGCGCATCGCCGTGACGACGGCGAATAAAGTCTTCCGCCATCCCGCTGCCGAGCGGCCCTGGACGATACAGCGCCACCATCGGAATCAAATCGGCAAACCCTTCCGGTCGTAATTGCTTTAAAAGCGCCGTAAACCCGGACGATTCAGATTGAAACACACCGACCGTATCGCCTTCGCAAAGCATCGCGCAGGTTTCGGGATCGGTCTCGGGTAAATGATCCACATCCACGCTGATGCCTCGATTTTTTCGGATTAATTCAACCGTTTCCTGGATCACAGTCAAGTTACGTAAACCCAAAAGATCCATTTTCAACAACCCGAGCTCTTCTACGGTGTCTTTCTCATACTGCGTCTGCAAATAATCATCTGCAGACTTTTGCAACGGCACGTGTTCGGCGACTGGATCTTTACTGATCACAATGCCCGCCGCGTGTGTGCCAGCATGACGGCTCAATCCTTCCAATGCTAGCGCATAGTCGATAAGCTGATGAATTTGCGGCTCACTGTCATAAGCAGCCCGAAATTCCTTCACGCTTTCCAACGTATCTGCAAGCGTCACACCCGGTCCACCAGGTATCATTTTTGCAATGCGATCCACATCGGGGTAAGGTAAATTCATGACACGCCCGACATCACGTACAACCGCTTTAGCCGCCATCGTGCCGAACGTGATGATTTGTGCGACATGTTCGGCGCCATATTTGCGCGCCAAGTAGTCGATAACATCCGCACGGCCTTTATATCCGATATCGGTATCAATATCCGGCATACTGATACGCTCCGGATTCAAAAAGCGTTCAAACAGCAGTCCGTGCGCCAACGGATCCAGATTGGTAATCCCCAATAGATAAGCAACGATACTGCCCGCTGCCGAGCCGCGCCCCGGCCCTACCGCAATGTCCTGTGATCGCGCATACGCAATAAAGTCCATGACAATCAAAAAGTAGTCACTGAAACCCATGCTTTCAATGATTCCAAGTTCATATTCCAACCGTTCTCTGACTTCATTGCTGATGACGTCATACCGCTTTGGAAGTGCTTCTTCACATAATTTGCGCAAATAGGTTTGCGCGGTAAATCCTTCCGGCACCTGAAACGCGGGCAAGTGATGCTCACCGAATACAAAATCAACTTGGCAACGCTCCGCGATAGCCACCGTATTACTGAGAGCTTCGGGAACATCGGAAAAAAGCGCCGCCATCTCATCGCCGGACTTACAATAGTACTCGTCATTGGCAAACTTAAATGTCTGATTATCTAATGTTTGTCCGGTAGAAATACACAGGCGCACGTTTTGAGCACCGGCATCTTCCCGTCGAATATAGTGGAAATCATTGGTCGCCACTACACCGACGCCGTATTCACGTGCCAATGCAATTAGTGATTCACGTACCGCTTTTTCTTCCGGTAATCCGTGATCCTGTAATTCAATAAAATAATTTTCCCGACCGAATATCTTAATGTACCATTCGATGATTTCCCGCGCCTTTGCTTCATCTCCGGCCAACAACGCTTGCGGCAGCTCACCGTTAATACAAGCGGACAGCGCAATCAATCCGTCAGCGTATTGCGCGATGGTTTCACGGTTCACACGAGGTTTACGCCAATATCCGACCGTGTTGGCAATCGTATCGAGTTTTGACAGATTACGATAGCCCTCATTGGTTTCCGCCAGCAAAATCAGGTGGCGCAACTTCTCTTTACCGCCCAAATCCTGCGCGCCGAGTTCACGTTCGGTCACGTATACTTCACAACCGATAATCGGCTTGATGCCCTGCTTTAACGCTTCTTTATACAGATAAACCGCGCCATACATGACGCCATGGTCGGTGATGGCAAGCGCCTCCTGACCAAGTTCTTTAGCGTAAGCGACCAGGTCTTTGATGCGACTGATTCCATCAAACAAGCTGTACTCCGTATGCGTATGCAGATGTACAAAAGGTGTCATGGTCGCCTCCTCTCTTCTACCGATTACACTATTGATGTCTGCGGTACACACTGATCATGTCCCGCCGTACCGATAAATTCACGTAAAATCGAATTCGACGGTACCATCGCCGGATTCAGTGGTTCAAAAACATTTAAAAACTCAAGTAAACGATGGGCTTCATTCGCTACCGGTGAAGTATTCGGAATCGCTTTTAAAAGCGGCTCTGCCAACACTTTAAGTACCGGAAGTTCATACAACAGCGCCGTATTGAAAATAATATCCGCTTCTTCCTGGAAAGGAAAAACATAGGATTCTTCGCCAAATCGTACATTACGCCAAATTTTTAGTGTCTCTTCCGCGCTGTGCGCACGAAACTGGTTGTCACGGACCATACGACGCAATAAACGTGTATCCGTAGTGGAAATTCGATTGTGATCGCTGATGGTCAACTGCGTTAATGCGCCCAGGTAAAGATGCAGTCTCTGGTACGCAGGTACGGCACGCGAAACGCTCGGATTCAGCGCATGCAGTCCTTCTAAAATAATCGGTTGATCAGGACTCAAGGTGGTTTCCCGCTCCGCAAAATATTGCTTACCGTGAACAAAATCATAGCGGGAAAGCTTTACGGGTTCCCCTGCCAAAAGAGCCGTCAGCTGCCGTTCCAAAAGCGCCGTGTCCAACGCGTCAACGGATTCATGATCGATCTCATCATCGTCTGTTCGCGGACGATCATCCAAACTATAGTAATAATCGTCCAGAGAAATCATTACCGGCTGAATACCGTTGACCTGCATTTGTACCATCAGTCGCCGCGTAGTGGTCGTTTTCCCCGCCGAAGACGGTCCGGCGATCGTAATTAACCGAATACCGGGTCGACTTTCCGCGACGCGGTCGGCAATTTGCGCCAGCTGTTTTTCATGCAGCGCTTCCGCCATGGCAATAATCTCTTTAATACGACCGTCGGCAATCGCGCGATTTAAATCCCCTACATAGCGACATCCGACCCGTTCGCTCCAGTTCGTCGCTTCAAAAAAGACGCGTGCAAACTCACGTAATTCCACATATTCAGGCAAAGCGTGCGCCGAATAAATATTAGGAAAGCGCAGTAAAAATCCTGGCGCGTAATGGACGATGTCAAACACATTTACCTGACTCATATTCTGCAACAACGGACCGAAATAAAAGTCAACATAATCGCCGCAACGGTAAAGATAAATCTGGTTCGGACGAAGCCCCTGCAGACGCTCCACTGCACGCAGGCGTCCCGACTTTTGACAATACGCAATCGCTTCCTCTTTACTTTCCGTCTGCTTAATAATCGGTCGACCTTCCTGCACAATTTCATGCATTCTGTCTTCAATTTTTTGTATTTGAGAAATCGTTGTCGGTCGATCCTGAATAATCTGTCCGTATAAGGCGCGCCCCAAGGAGTGTTCAATCTGCACTCTGGCATCCGGATACAATTCACGAACAGCCATCGCCATCAGCATAATCAAAGTTCTCTGGTACGCGCGATTGCCGGTAGCGGATTCCAGTGTCTCAAAGCTGATGACGGCATTATTTTGCAAAGTGGCTGTGAAGTCGAGAGTCCGCCCGTCCACCAATGCGAATACTGCCCCCGGGGCCGTTTCTCGAACGCTTTCCCAGACCGTCCCCACAGTGGTGCCTTCAGGTACTTTCAAAGTTTGCCCCTGATATTGTAGTGTAAGCATTTTTACCTCCCGTCATTCGTTTCGCTTGTTTACCGTTATTATAACACGCCAACTTTTAGCCAATGCATACGCGTAATGGATTAGCTTTATTGTAAACTATTATATTTTTATTTGTTGACTATTTTCATAATCTTCGTTATAATATCTCACGTAAAGGAGATCTGCATGCACTCATTGTATAAAACAGCTTGTCGTTTGGAAACCGGTCTTACCGCGGAGGTTGTTATCGGTCGCTTGCGTCTGATGCTGACACCTGCCACTTCTCATGCCGAGGTTCGCACGCGCCGTAACGCCGCTACAGTGACGGTCAGCAATGAAATAGGTACGCTCGTGATGACCTTGCTTGCCGGTGCACCGCATCCGCACGAGGAGCACACGGAGGCGATTCCGCAAAACGCTTCGCCTTGGCGCTCGTTTAGCGCCGATGAAGTACATGCGTTTGTCGACGCTATGGATGATACCAATCCGATCCATCAGGGAAATTGTCCGGTGGTACCGGGATATCAGATGTTGACCGCCTGGCTTCAGGATCACCGCGATGTAGTTTCCTGCGACATGCGTTTCCATCATGCCGTAAAAAGCAATGCTCTTATTTATTTAATAACCGACGGCACGATGGTACAAGCGTATACAGCATTCGGACTTGCCTTTACACTATCATTTACAAAAGGAGTTGCAAAATGAGTTCTTTAACAGCACGTGATTTAACCAAAATGGCCTTGCTGGTCGCGCTTCTATTCGTAGCCGCCTTCATTGCAGTTCCCTTACCCTTTACCCCTGCCATGATTACCATGACAACACTGGTCTTTAACTTAACCGCCTTTTTATTGCCGCCGAAGCAAACGTTGATTGTTTGCATCGTTTATACTTTATGCGGCGCGGCAGGATTGCCCGTCTTCACCGGTGGTGTTGGCGGTTTGGGTAAATTATTCGGTCCGACCGGCGGTTTCATTTTTGCATTTATAGTTGCCTATCCTTTAGTCAGCATGTTCAAAGGCAAGGTGCGTTCGTTCTGGCGCTACGTGGCAGCGGGCGTCTTCATCGGTATTCCGATTACTTATATCGGTGGTGTGCTCGGCATGATGATCGTACTGCACATGGGTCTCTGGCCGGCTATCGTAGCCGGTGCGTTACCGTTTATTCCGGGCGATATTTTAAAAACCATTGTCGCCGCTTTCATTGCCTTGAAGATTCGAGTGTAATATGCGCGAAGTTTATCTTGTCGACTGCCGCCGTACGCCGATTGGCGTTTCCGGCGGCAGTCTTCGTTACACACCTCCGGAAAAATTGGCAGCGGCCGTAATGGCAAAACTGTGGAATGATGCCAATCGCCCGCATGTCGATGCGATCATCGGCGGCAATGCGGTCGGTACCGGCGGGAATCTCACGAGGCTCGGCGCGCTTTACAGTGAACTGCCTGAAAGCATTCCCGCATGGACGCTCGATATGCAATGCGCTTCCGCCTTGACCGCCATCAGCACCGGCTATGCGCAAATTGCCGCGGGTATTCATGATGTTATTATTGCCGGCGGTATGGAGAGCGCTTCATTGCAACCGCTTCGCACCTATGCGCCGAATGATGAACGTCAAGGCTCTTACAAGACGGCGCAATTTTCCCCCGGCGAAATCGCTGCCGACGCGATGCTTCGAGGGGCCGAGAGAGCAGTACAAAAACTCGGTGCGACACGCGAAGAGCTGGATGAGTTAGCGTTGCAAAGCCATCAACGCGCATTGGCCAATGCCCAAACGGATACGTTAAAGAATTGGCTCGTGCCGGTGCCCGAATTGGCGAGCGATGAATGTTTACGGCCGCGCATGCGTTTACAACTTCTGCAACGTTTACCGTTGCTCTTAGGTCCGGGCACACATATTACAGCGGGTAATGCCTGCCTGATTCATGACGGGGCTGCGTTTGCCATGCTCGCCGGTCAAGAAGCGATCGAACGGTACCACTTACGACCGCTTGCCAAAATCATTGCGGTCGCGCAAGGTGCCAGTGATCCTTTACTATCTCCACTCGGTGTAAAACACGTCAGTACATTGGTGCTTCAAGCGGCCCATTTGCAAATGGATGACATGGATACAATCGAATGGAATGAGGCGTTTGCCATCATCGATTATCTCTTTGCGCGTTCGTATCCGCAACGTGTCGATCGGTATAATCCGCTCGGCGGCGCGTTGGCGTACGGTCATCCGTACGGTGCCTCGGGGGCAATCATTTTGACCCACTTGCTGGCCCGCCTGCATGCTATCGAAGGTCGTTACGGACTGTGTGCCATCGCCGGCGCCGGCGGCACCGGTTGCGCCATGATCGTGGAGCGTTGCCATGAGTAATTTCATTCACCGCCTCCACCATTGGGCTGAAACACGTCCGGAAAAAATAGCGCTGCAAGTCGATGACAGAATGTATACCTATGCCGAATTGCTTCATGAAATCGACGCGCTTGCCGAAAATTTACCGTTTCCGTCCGGCAGCGGTGTCCTTATTCAAGAAACGGATCCCGCGCAGCAATGGTTGCTTTTTCTAGCGTCACGCAAAGCCGGTTTACGACCGGTCCTTTGCCACCCCGATTTACCGGTGGAAGATGTGCGAAACATTGCCGAGTCAAATAGTCTCTTCCTTTTTGACGGTACCTTCTGCCCATCTGACGTGACAAAAATTCCGGTCGCGGCGGAGTTTGGTATTTTGTCGTCCGGCAGTACGGGTCTGCCCAAACTTTTTTGGCGCGAAGAACGTAGCTGGACAGACTATTTCCCCATTCAAAATAAAATTTTTGGAATTAATGCAGAATCCCGCTTATTTTTCCATGGCTCATTCAGCTTTACCGGGAATTTCAATTCGTTTGCCTGTGTATTTTGGGCCGGCGGGTTTGCCCGTACGATTTCCGCGTATGCACCGCGCCGCTGGTGGTATATCCTCCAAGAGGAATCCATCAACACGCTGTATCTTCTGCCGGTGAAATTGCGCCAGATCCTGCGCGCGGCAAAAACGGATATTGCGCCCGCTATGCGTGCTGTTTTTACCGGCTCGCAGTCGTTGGACAAAGAGCTTTCCGCCGCGTTGCAAAATCATTTCCCGCAGGCGCTGATTACGTTATATTACGGCGCCGGTGAGCTGAATTATATTACCTATTGCCACATTGACGAGTGGGATCGGGAGCCGGGTATCGTCGGTAAACCGTTTCCGCAGGTCAGGGTCAGAATTAAGGATGCGTCGATTTACGTGACAACTCCTTTTGGCGTTATCGGCAGCGATCACGAAATGACCCTCGGCGATACCGGTACATGGACGCCGCGCGGCAACATTCGTTTTACCGGTCGCTCCAATGCGGTGATTAATTGCGCCGGACGTAAAATCTCCGTCGCTAAAGTCGAGGACGCATTACGTGAAACACCCTTGATCAAAGATGTTACCGTATTTGCCGTTCCCGATACGAAGCGCGGTGAAGTGCCGGCGGCCGCTGTAGTTGTCGAACAAAAGCAGCCCCTTTCCGCATTGCGAAAAATGGCGCTGAGTTTACCCTCCATCGAGCGGCCGCGCTATTGGCTGCAATATGCGGAATTGCCGCTAAATTCCTGCTCCAAACCGGATACTCATACCATGCTCACCGATTGGCAAGCCGCACAAAAAAAAGACGCGTAAGCGTCTTTTTTTAATGCTGCAACAATGCAAGAAATGCTTTCCCAAACCGTTTTTGTAATTCGCCAAGCAATATAGGATCGGTTGTTTGAGCATAGCTTCCCGCCACTTCACGCGCCTTCACCAAGAGCGGTAAGTCGTGGATGGGATCCGCCACTTTAAGGTCCGGCAAACCGTGCTGTCGATATCCGAAAAGTTCTCCCGTGCCGCGCAACAGCAAATCTTTTTCCGCCAACGTGAAACCGTCTTGAATTTCGGTCATGTAACGCAAACGCTCCTGCGCTAATTCGGTTTGGCTGTCGCTTACCAAAATGCAATATGCCTGCGCGCTGCCACGGCCGACACGACCGCGCAACTGGTGTAGTTGCGCTAAACCGAAACGCTCTGCGCCTTCCACGAGCATGACCGTCGCATTCGGCACATTTACGCCGACCTCCACCACGCTGGTGGCGACCAGTAAATGGTATTGGCGCTTGGCAAAAGCTGTCATCACCGCCTGTTTGTCGTCCGCTTTTAACCCGCCGTAAACCAGACCGACGCCGAATTCGTGAAATCGCTTTTTCAGCTCTTCGTACACCTCTACAGCAGCCTTTAAATCCATTTTTTCGGATTCTTCGACAAGAGGACAAACAACATAGACTTGGTGTCCCCGTGTCATTTCTTTCTCCAAAAAATGTAAAATTCGCGGCATATACGAACGGTTCACCGCAAAAGTCTGAACCGGTTTGCGACCCGGAGGCATTTCACGAATGAGAGATATATCTAAATCGCCATATACGGACAAGGCCAATGTACGCGGAATCGGCGTCGCTGTCATTACCAACGTGTGCGGTGCGCTCCCTTTTTCTTCCAAGCGCATGCGTTGCCGTACACCGAAGCGGTGCTGCTCATCCGTCACGACCAAGCCCAGGGCCTTCAATTCCACGTCTTCTTCTAAAAGAGCATGCGTACCGATACATACCGTTACTCTACCGTCACGCAGTCCGGCAAGAATATCTTCCCGCTCACTTTTGTTGGTTTTGCCCGTCAAATTGGCAACGCGGATACCGAGCGGCGCTAAAAGCGGCTGCAGCGTTTCATAGTGCTGATTCGCGAGAATTTCCGTCGGCGCCATCAAAAGCGACTGGTACCCGTTTTCCGCCGCTTTCGTCATCGCAAGCGCCGCCACTACCGTTTTACCGCTGCCGACATCCCCCTGCAGTAACCGCCGCATCGGCACGATCCCTTCCATATCATCGCAAATATCCGCCAATGCCTTTTGCTGGTCGCCGGTCAAACGGTACGGTAAGGTTTGCATCAGCTGTCGAAAAAGATTGCCGTTCGGTGCACATTTGATGCCGACGGCTCCTATCTCACGCTGCGCGCGCAACCGCAAAACGCCAAGTTGCAAAAAGAAAAGTTCTTCAAAGGCCAATTCCTGACGAACCGCATCTGCCGTTTCCTGATCCGGAGGTTGATGCACAAGACGCGTCACTTCAGCACGCGAACGCAGGCCGAGTTGCTGACGCACATCCGTCGGTAATGTCTCGGGAATATCTTTTACCGCAACCAATGCCGTTTGGATCCAACGTTCCAGACTTGCCGGCCGGATGCCTTCCGTCAAGCCATAGACCGGTTGCAACTTGCCTTCGACCGCAGTCCGGTCGTCGGGGAACACGACCTCGGGCGAATTCATTTGATATTTACCATAGCCCGCTTTAATGCGTCCGAAAGCGATAATCCGATCGCCCTCATGAAACAGCTTTCGCTTGAACGGCTGGTTGAAATAAACCAGCTCGAGGTTGCCGCTGTCATCGTTTACGATCACATTTAAAATGGACAAGCGCGGGCGCGGGCGGCGCTCCTGCACTTTCGTGATAACGCCTGCCACAGTCACGTCAGCACCATCCGCCAGAGCACGAATCGGCACTACTTGCGAATAATCACGATAGGCGCGCGGATAATATTGCAGCAAATCGCCCACAGTATGTATGCCAAGAACAGCTAAACGCTGCTCTGCGGCTTTACCGATGCCTTTAATGACTGTTACCGAATCTTGCCAATGCATAATTACCTCCTCTCCCCTATTATATAAAAAACGGACTCTTGCGAGTCCGTTTTTTATGATCAGTCCTCCTGCGGCAAAATCAAATTCAAAACAATTGCCACAATGGCCGCCGATGCCACGGTCGAACCAAGTACATATTGCAGCAACTCAGGCAGCGTTGCCATGTAGTCTTTCGGCAGCAAATACAAAGCCAACGAAATAACCATCGGGACTCCGATGACAAACATGTTGCGTTCGGTAAGCCGTTCCTGTTTCAAAATACGAATTCCCGAAAGGGAGATAATCGCGCAAACGACCACGAACACACCGCCGATTACCGGTGCCGGAATGGACGCAATCAATGTTGCCAATTTGCCGGACAAGCCGAACATCATCAGCCACGCGCCGGCGCCGTAAAACGCATACCGGCTGGCGACACCGGTGATGGAAATCAAACCGGCATTGGTCGAATAACCGGTGACCGGAGTCGAGCCGACGAGGCTCGATACCAAACAGCCGAGGCCTTCACCGACCACGCCGCGATCGACCTGTTTCGGTGTGACATCTTCATTGATCACCGATCCGATCGCAAACCAGGTACCGGTGGTCTCCGCCATCAACACGAAGAATACGAAAATCATCGTTAAAATAGCCGATGGTGTAAAGCTCGGCATATAATCGATAAATGCCAAATGCGGCCGCGCAAGCCAACCGGCCGCCGCCACGCTTTCCCATTGAAAGCGTCCCATCACCTGTGCCGCGACACTTCCCGCAGCCAGTGCAAAAATAACGGCACCGGTTCGCAGCCAATTCCCTTTTTTACCCATGTGAATACCCAAGGTCACGCAGAAGATCAAGGTCACAACCGAAACCAACGCCAGTAAAATATTCTGTGTCACGGTTTCCGTTCCGTAAATCGCGTAGATATTTGAATCCAGCGCCACCGGCAGTAACGACAACCCGATGATTAAAATAATCGTACCGCCCACCAGACGCGGCACCAACACATTGATCAGTTTGCGGAACACCCCGGTCAAACCGAGCACGACCAATATCAGCGAGGCCACCATCGTCGAACCGAACACTTCATTCAGCCCTAAAAATCCTCCACCGGCTGCCATCGTTATCCCGACAATAGCGCCGATCGGCACATAACTCGGGCCTTGTGCGATCGGAAATCGCATACAAAAATGCGCCTGAATGATCGTTGCAATCCCCGCCGCCAGGAATGTCGCCTGAATTAGAATCGACGCTTCCGCGACCCCCAAGCTTAAAATCGATGCGATGACAAACGGTACGACGTACACATCCATCGCCAACACGTGTTGCAAACCGAGAAAAATAATTTTATTCCAGGGCAATTTTTCATTCGGCGCAACAATTAAATGTCCTTCATACTGTGTTTCCTGCAAATTTTTTGCCGACTCCATGAGTTCTCCTTAACGACCTGACACCAATTGTCCCTGTACCCATACTTTAGTAATATTGGCACGGTTGGCAGTAAATAAAATTTTCTGTAATACAGACTGTGCGTCGTCCTCACTGTACAAAACAATATCGGAGTGGGGTGCCGCCACATCGATCAACTGCACATCCCAATGATATCCCGGCAGAAACAGACCGATATTTTGGTGCAATGCTTCGCCACCCGCCGTTGTCGCCATATAAAACGCATGACGAAAATCAATGCGTGACTCCGCCACACCGCGACTTGCGGCTGGAAGATTGGCGTCAACACCGTCTTCCAGCATACGACTGGAGATAATCGCCTGGCGAATATTCGCATAAATCGACGGTGCAAAACCGCCGGACACATCCGTGCCCAAACCCGCTTTGACCCCTTGCGCATGCCGACGGCGAACCGGATATACGGCATTGCCGAAAAACGCATTGGAAATAGGACAATGGGAGATTGTCGCACCGCGTTGGGCGACCAATTCCGCCTCGTCTTCCGTTAATTGCGTCGCATGCCCCATCACCGCACGATCGGTTAAAAGACCAAAAGAGTCCAAAACCTCCGCATCCGATGTACCGAAGTATTCGTGTGCATAACCGGCCTGCCAGTCCGATTCGGATAAATGGGTTTGGATCGGAATCGGGTACTGCTCCGCCAATTCTCCGAGTCCTTTCAACGAGGCCGGCGTACACGAAGGTACAAAACGAGGCGTAATAACAGGCGTCAGTAATTGCCGTTCATCCGTAAGCGCCGTTATGCGCTCAATCGTCTCTTCCGTACCGGCAATTCCCGCGTCCGCGGATGCATCGCGATAGTAATCCGGACATTGATCGGGATTGTCCATTACGACTTTACCGAGTGCCGCGCGTTGGCCCAGTGTTTGACATGCTTTACCGAGCAACACCGTCGCGTCCACATTTTGCGTGCCGTAGTACAGTGCAGTCGTCGTACCGTTTGCCAAACTGCGCATGACAAGATCCGCAAATACCGGCGTCGCTTTTTTTCCATCGGTAAGTGACTGTTCGAGCGGGAACGTGTATTTCTGCAGCCAATCCTCCAACGGGACATGCAAAGCGTTACCTATGTTTTCCCATTGCGGCGCGTGAATATGAAGATCGACAAATCCCGGCAACAAATATTGCGTGGCGGATAACTCTTCCAATTCGCCATTCGCGCGGGCATCGTCTACCACTTTCGCATAGTCGGCATCCCGGGGCAGCAGTACACGTTCCAATGTGCCCGCCGCATTGATTTCAAAAAGCGCATCGGCGAGCACCTCCACTTCTCCCCAAACAGGAGCATGAAATGCCGTCCCCAACACAAAGTGGTGCTTTGCAGGTAAAGTCATACTCTTCCCCATTTCCCAAACGTTTTATCATTATTATACAAAATTTAGATATAAAAAGGTGAAATATTTATCCTTGCCTACGTTTTCATTTTTATTTGCATGCCAGCGAGCATCTGCATTGAACGCATCTACGACCGTTTGCATAAACATGTTGTTACCACTTTGATGTGAACGTAGACAGGGATACATTTTCGACATTTGTAAATAACCGGAAAGCCAAATTTTTCAAATTTTCGTCAGTAGATATAAAAAATGAAAAGCCGACGCATTGGTGTTACTCTCCCCATTTTTCGCATTGCGCGATCGGCGCTGATACGAAAACGTTATGCGGCGCAAACGACTTACAGTAAAAACAGATCTTCTTATATTCTGCGTTACTTGATACTTCTCCCGTCAGAACGTCATTCACAATCGTATCATTTGCTCTTTCTCTTTCGTGCATTAACACCGTTACGGCAATGATTTTTTCGCCCGCGCACGGAGGATTACTGTCAGCATACCGGTCCTTCCCCGTGTTGTCGACTAACACAAATCCTTGCACAAAATACAATCCTCAGCCATGCACCTGAGCTCCTTTCCCGATACCGATAGTATCCGTACTGAATTGCTCAAACGAATGCGGAAAATCGTGCCGGGCCTTTTGGAAATATGCGCCCATATATTACTCTTGCCCCCATCAGAAATCGTGTATAATAATGAAATTAGAGGTAGCTATGCCACTAAGACAGTGAAAGTCCGTTCGTTGGGTAGCTACCTCTGCTTTTTGTTCGTGGTAACTGATGGAATAACATAACGACCACCGAATCGTATGAAACCGGTTATTAATAAAGACTCTGTCTAAAATAAAAAAGAGAAAGCAGCACGCTTTCTCTTTTTTATTTTCTCTTGTGAATCAATTCATATAATTTCGGGCCTACCGCTAATGCTACGACAATCCCCAATGCGGATGTCATAAGAGAAAACGGAATATTAGCAATCGCCGCTTGCCAGCTGCCGATGACAGCCCACCATGCAACAATATATCCCACCAAAGTCCAGAGCGATGCGATCAACGTTGCAATCAACACCCGTCCGTAGCTGGGCCGACGATTCGGCGTATGTCCGAAGTAGCCGACGAGGTAACCCGCCACGCCTTTAATAACGAGCGAAAACGGCGTATATCCGGTCAATCCCACGATAGCATCAAAGATCATTGAGCCGATACCGCCACCAACCGCACCTACCCAGCGACCGAAAACAATTCCGATAATGTAAAGTGCCGCACTGCCCATATGAACCATGGCGCCACCCGGCATGGGGATAAGCACCATTGTCGCCACCACGCAAAGCGCGATGGCGACTCCCATGTATACCATTTGTCTTGTCGATTGATTTCGTTTTTCTATAATATTTCTATTTTGCATATTTTTCACCTTCCTGCCACAAATGCGGTAATTCCAATTCAAACGGCACACCGTTTTCAATTTTTGTCCCGGCTTCCTGCAATCTTTTAATTCCGTTCGTCACAAATTGACCTGCGGTTTGCACCGCTCCGGCCCACGGTACTCCTTTAAGTCGCAAGCCTACTAACGCGGATGCAAATAAGTCTCCCGTTCCGACTGCGGGTAACGGAATTTCTGCAAAGGTAAACCACGCCTCCGTGTGCGTGCTTTGGTCATACAAATAGTTAGCCAAATGACCATTTTCCACCGGTAATGACGTAATCACCACCGTTTCCGGTCCGAGCGCGGCAATCTCAATCGCTAACCGACGAGCCTCCTCCTTTGAAACCTGTCCGGCATGGTACGGCACATCACATAAGAAACAAGATTCGGTATAATTGGGCGTTGTTATCGTCGCATCGCGCAGCAGTTTACGCATGGCTTTCACCATCGAATGGTCAAATGCAGAATACATTTTGCCGCGATCCGCCATGGCCGGATCGATCATAATCAAATCCCCCGGATGAGTATAGCGCTGAATCAGTGTATGTACCAATCGGATCTGCTCGGGATTAGCCAGAAAACCACTATAAAAGGCATCAAAGTGAACGCCGTTCACATTCCATGCTTCCGCAAATTTAGGCATTTCTTCATCGAGCGGCAGCATATAATGATGAGCAAACCCCAGATGATTGCTATAAAGAGCAGTGGGCAGCGGTACCGCCTGTACGCCCAATGCCGCCAGGACAGGAATGGCAACAGACAATGCACAACGCCCCATCAGGCTCAGATCGTGTACGGTCAAACAACTTGGCACCGATAACCCGGCTGCTTTTTCTTTCATAAGTACTCCTTTTCATTGATATAAATCATCATAAATTTCTTTTTGTCATACATCAATATACAGTTTTAAGTCAAAAAGCATGACAGAAAATCAAGCAATAAAAAAAGGTGACCGCGGTCACCTTTTTTAGCCGGTATTCATAGAGGAGAAGAATACCGACGCTCTATTGATAATCAGGGAAAATATCATCAATAGAGCTCCTGAAATCAGGGTACAGTAAACACTGTACAGTTACATTATAGCATAGATTTCGGAAAAATAAAGTTTTACCCCTTGTTACTGTTTCTCGTTTTGCTTCCAACCTATGGTACGCGGCAAATCAATGACAGGACGACTCCACTTATACACCAACGCTATAATCGCGCCGCAGACGGCAACTGCCACTGCCGGCCAAAATAACGTCGGTAAACGGTTCGCAACCTGATCCCAGCCGCCGGGCAACACGGTTCCCTGCATAATCATATAAAATACCAGCTGATACATGGTAAACGCCGCGATCGCACCAAAATATCCCATGAAATATGCCGCGCCTACATGACGCTTACGCGCTGTCACGTACATTACAACATAAATCAGAATGGAAACCAAACCGCCGCCAATAAAAATCGGTTTCACCTGTGTCGGCAAAATCACAAGCATATATATCGCCAACAGTAAGATAATGGACAGGAGAATATGCATAAACAAAATCACCAATGCTAAAGCGCGACATCTCTCGCGCAGCGGATTCGTCGTTTTCCAAGCTGCATAAAGCGCACCGTGGGAGGTGCAGGCCAGTACAACCCAAATACCGCAAACCACTCCGATCGGCGACCAAAAAAACATGCCAACCGTGACCGCCCCCATACCGATATTTAAAAGAACGGAGAACCCGACGGTAATCAGATAAATCACAGTAGCAATCGACACTAACGCATGCACAAAACGCATCGCATGCGCACCCTTAATCGTTTTACCACTTCTCCAGGCAGCTCCCAAACGCAACAGCAGATTCAAAACGACCAAGCCTACACCGATCCAAATCACTTGATGGTACGCATCTTTCGGTCCTAAAAAAATAGCATCCAGCAGCCAAAAAGCGGCTACCAAACCAAATTCACCAGCCTGAAACCCCGGCCGATAGAGAGAATAAAATGCCGACCTTTCCCGTTCATTTTTTATAGTCCACGGTGCGGTGAGCGCCAAGCCCACATCAGTTTCTGTAACCCAAAAATATAAAGCAATCAGAAGCGAGGCGAAGAGCACTAATCCCGGCATTTCCAACTGCGAAAGCCAGGGCAGCCATGACTCGATAATACTCATTACCAATCCCCTATCATACAAATTAAACGCCGTAAGAAATCATGTTCATTATAACATACAAATCATAAGCATTACATCTCTATACCGACATAGAAAAGATTCGGACTACAGTCCGAATCCTCGTAAACACCAGAACACAAATGCCGATACCAAACCGCTCAGCGGAATGGTCGAAATCCATGTCACCACCATACTGCGGGCCACATTCCAATTGACAGCCGTGACGCGTTTGGCAGAACCGACGCCCATAATAGAGCCGGAAACAACGTGCGTGGTACTAACCGGCATGTGCAACATCGTAGCCAACGAAATAACGATGGATGAATTCAAATCCGCAGCAAAGCCGTTAATACTTTCCATGCGAAACACTTTTCGACCTACGGTTGCAATAATTCTCCAACCGCCTACGGCCGTCCCTAACGCCATCGCCGCGGCGCACACTACTTTGACCCAAAGAGGTACTTCAAACGACGATAGATGACCGGCGGAAAGCAGCGCCAAAGTAATAATACCCATCGACTTCTGCGCATCGTTCGAACCGTGCGAAAATGCCATCGCCGCCGCCGTAAAAAGCTGTAAGCGACGGAATTTGCGATTCAGGGTAAACGGTGCACGCCTTCCAAACAACCATAGCAACATAACCATCACAAAAAAACCGCCGCCAAAGGCAATCACCGGCGATAAAACGAGCGCCAAAAAGATCGTGCCGATTCCTGACCAGTCCAACGCCTGAAAACCGACGCTCACCGAAACCGCGCCGATAAGACCTCCAACCAGTGCATGCGAGGAACTCGACGGCATACCGAAATACCAACTCGCAATATTCCAGAAATTGGCGCCGATCAGCGCCGCGATTAAGACTTCTGAGTTTACAAAAGACGGCGATAAAATAATATCTCCGCCAATCGTTTTGGCTACTCCTGTACTTACCAAAGCCCCGAAAAAGTTTAAAATAGCCGCCATCATAATGGCATGTTTCGGTTGAATGGCTCGAGTAGACACAGAAGTTGCCACCGCATTGGCTGTATCATGAAAACCGTTGATATAGTCAAATGCGATGGCAAGTATAATTACGCCCCAAAGAAGTAATTGCTCATGCATATTTCAATACGACTCTCTGAAAAGTATTGACCAGGATTTCACACTCATCGACCACTTCTTCCATGGACGAGAGAATTTCTTTCCATTTAATAATATGAATGGGATCGGTGCATTCCGTAAAGAGTTTCGCCATCTCTTCATGGTAATAGACGTCTCCCTGTGACTCCAAATTGCTTACTTTCTTACTACGCGCTTCAATCTTTAAATAATTACCTTTGAGGTTGCGCATATACGACACCGATTTACGAATTTCATCCATACACTTCGCAACAATTTGTGCCATCGCAACCGCGCCCGGAGTCGGCTCTCCCGGGTGATACATGACCATTTTGTCCATAATTTCTTTAATTTCATCCAAGGCTGTATCCAGCTGTTCAATCACCGATTGAATATCCTCACGATCGATCGGTGTGATAAACGTTTTTTGTAAACGTTCCATTGTCTTCGAGCGAATTTCCGCGCCTTCTCGCTTTAACTGTCGGACTTTGTCCAGTCCTTCTTTACTGTCAATTTTGTTTGCAAAACAGTCATAGAGAATGCTCCCTGCATTTGCACTCAGCTCTGCGTGCTTTTCCAACAATGCAAAGAATTTTTCTTCTTTCGGTTTTAACTGAAATGCCATGCTGTATCTCCTATCCACCCTCAAAAGTTTTCCATGTAAAATTATTATATCATAGCGACTGATAATAAACTATTCACGTCATGTCTAAACTGTCATTATTCCTAAAAATTACTAAAGTTTGACAAAGCATTTCGCTTTATCTAATCATGTAAAAAATGTAAAAGAAGACCTTTTTTACCATACATCGTAGTAAAAAAGGTCTTCTTTTAATCTTTACAAATGGTATTGAAAAAATTTATGCTTATTCCGGCTCAATAATAAAAGAGAGGGACGAGAAATATTTTACCTGCGTATTAGGGTCATCTGTCGGGTACGCAATTTCTATACCAAGTACATTCAAACCGTTAGCAGCCACTGTAACTGTCGCGCGACCGTTCGCATCCGTTTTCGATTCATTGGTCAGATCATTAATCACGTCTTTAATCAACGGCGCATCGGCCATCGGTTCGCCATCTTTGTACGCACGGATCTCAAAAGTATCACCTTTGCGCAAAGTCAGCGGATTGACAGACGGAACAATTTGTATCGGCACATTGTAAATATACCCCGGTTTAACTTCCGGATCCCAATAATTCACGTTATATTTTACCGCATGTGTTGTTTTGACTGCATTCGGCACTTCCGAAAACGGAGCGTTTACCGTTTTGCCGTCTTTAGTTTTAGTGAAATAGCCATAATCAAAGAAAGTCGTCGTAACTCCCAAATTTTCTGTATTGGCAAACGAAATATGATCACTATAACGAACTACATCCACTGCTGTCGGTTGAAAATTCTTGTCGTAGCCTTCCACCATTTGTACACAAGCAGGATCATAGACGTTATTGCCGGGTCCTTCCCCAAGAACCAGCACACGTTGATCCAGGCTGTTCGCTACAAACACGCCGTGCGCAGATACATCCGCCACACCAAACGCGCCTGCCAACAAACCTGCACATAAAGCCAATCCTACTGCTTTTTTCATATTGTTTCCTCCTCTAGAACATATGAATTCCCTGTGATTAATAATAGCATATGTTAATCTTTTTGTAAAATTATAAAGATTTATTCTCATTATTTTATTTTTATTAGTTTACATTATATTGGTTTTATATAAATATAGTAAATAAAAAGCCTTTTAATGAAGGCTTTTTATTAGTAACCCAGGCATACGCTGTCTCACTGCTACTTATTTTGCGATTCACGCTTCCTATATCCATGATAAAAAAGCGATTTAAAAAATTGTTTTTTAAACCAGCAAAAAGAAAAAGCGGATTGCTCCGCCCTGCCCCGTCAAAAATCGTAACTTCCCACGATATTGAGAAGAGGCTTTATTCAACAGGCGTCTCCGACCTAGTTATTTATTATATCACCCTAGTTATTTTATAGATCCCTGTCAAGGGTAAAATAACTTTCCGGAACGGTTTCTCCTTTTTTCAGAATGAGAAAATCTTCGTCAAAATCATCGTCGGCTATTTTCCTCAAAATTCCGTATTTACCGGGAACTATATCAATTTGTCCGTCCAAAATTTTTCTTAGTTTCTCTAAATATTCACGGACAGGTTCTATTTCGTAAACACCGGTATCAATGATATATAAATGTTCAAATCCTTTATACAGTTTTCTTAAAAATGCCTTTCCTTCTTCTTCACCCCTGCTTCTAATTATTTTGTCCACATCAATGGAAGAACGTTTGCTGTATTCCGCCCAACTTTCCGTAAAAAAGACACCATGCTTAGGACGTTTAATCTCTTTCAGATTCTCCCCGGATAAAAGTATGTCAAGACAATCTCTCGTCCGCGGCAGTACCAGTTCTGTATGGGTAGCTCTGAGGCCTATCGTTCCGCCGCCGCAACCGGAGGGACAAATGATAACCCGGTCCGCATACAATACGCTGTCTATTTTTTCTTGAAGATAGCTTTTAAGATACGCCGGGCTTTTGTGGAGTTCATCAGGTAAAAGGTAAAGAACAGCACTACTTTCCGCTTCTTTCAAAGCATGAATCAGTTCTTTTTGTAGGGTGGGACAAGCAAAAATAATCGTTCCAGCCATGGCGATTTTCCTTTCTCCTTTTTTCTCATTATACCCTTTTTCCGCAAAAAAACAGACAGTTCCTTTTCCGGCACTGTCTGTCATTGGTGACCCAGGAGGGATTCGAACCCCCGACCTTTTGATTCGTAGTCAAACGCTCTATCCAGCTGAGCTACTGAGTCATGCAATTGGCAGGGGCAGAAGGACTTGAACCCTCAACCAACGGTTTTGGAGACCGCTACTCTACCAATTGAGCTATACCCCTACGTAATCAGCAGCTACCTATGCTCCCGGGCCGTTTCCAGCCAAGTACTTTCGGCGTTTACGAGCTTAACTACTGTGTTCGGCATGGGTACAGGTGTCGCCTCGTAGCTATCGCCACTGAATTACTTGCTGAGTTCGCTGTTTGCTCCCTCAAAACTATACAGAAGAAGTAGATCACCTTCGTAGTTCATTCGTACTTTCTAAGTTAAGCCCTCGACCGATTAGTACCGGTCCGCTCCATGCCTTGCGGCACTTCCACTCCCGGCCTATCTACCTTGTCGTCTACAAGGGGTCTTACTAACTTTTGTTATGAGAAACCTCATCTCAAGGCTGGTTTCACGCTTAGATGCTTTCAGCGTTTATCCGTCCCGGACGTAGCTACCCAGCTGTACTCTTGGCAGAATAACTGGTACACCATTGGTCCGTCCACTCCGGTCCTCTCGTACTAGGAGCAGCCCCCTTCAAGTTTCTTGCGCCCGCGATGGATAGGGACCGAACTGTCTCACGACGTTCTGAACCCAGCTCACGTACCACTTTAATGGGCGAACAGCCCAACCCTTGGGACCTACTTCAGCCCCAGGATGTGATGAGCCGACATCGAGGTGCCAAACCTCCCCGTCGATATGGACTCTTGGGAGAGATTAGCCTGTTATCCCCAGGGTAGCTTTTATCCGTTGAGCGATGGCCCTTCCACTCGGAACCACCGGATCACTAAGCCCGACTTTCGTCCCTGCTCGACTTGTGGGTCTCGCAGTCAAGCTCCCTTCTGCCTTTACACTCTTCGCGCGATTTCCGTCCGCGCTGAGGGAACCTTTGGGCGCCTCCGTTACTCTTTCGGAGGCGACCGCCCCAGTCAAACCGCCTACCTGAGAATGTCCGTAAGCTCGTTACGCTTGGCGTTAGAATCTCAGTCACAAAAGGGTGGTATCCCAACATCGACTCCCTGACAGCTGGCGCCATCAGTTCTAAGTCTCCCACCTATCCTGTACATTTGTCACCGAGATCCAATCTCAAGTTGCAGTAAAGCTCCATGGGGTCTTTCTGTCCAGTCGCGGGTAACCTGCATCTTCACAGGTACTTCAATTTCACCGGGTCCCTCGTTGAGACAGTGCCCAAATCGTTACGCCTTTCGTGCGGGTCGGAACTTACCCGACAAGGAATTTCGCTACCTTAGGACCGTTATAGTTACGGCCGCCGTTTACTGGGGCTTCAATTCAAAGCTTCGCTTACGCTAACCTCTCCTCTTAACCTTCCAGCACCGGGCAGGCGTCAGCACCTATACTTCAGCTTTCGCTTTCGCAGGCACCTGTGTTTTTGGTAAACAGTCGCTTGGGCCTCTCTTGTGTCACCTTCTTCCGCTCTAACCGTTACTGGTCGTTACGTACCGAAGGTCATCCTTTTCCCGAAGTTACGGATGCATTTTGCCGAGTTCCTTAACGTAGGGTTTTCCCGCGCACCTTAGAATTCTCTTCTCGCCTACCTGTGTCGGTTTTGGTACGGGTGATATCATTCTCACTAGAAGCTTTTCTCGACAGTCGAGGATCCAGCAGTTCCCCATTGTTTCCAATGTCTCCCCATCACGCCTCCGCTTTCAGGTAACGGGATTTGCCTCGTTACCAACGTACGCGCTTAGACACGCTCTTCCATTCGCGTGCTGCTGTACCTTCCTGTGTCACTCCATCGCTCAAACAAATGATCTCAGTACAGGAATTTCAACCTGTTGTCCATTGCCTATGCGTCTTCGCCTCGGCTTAGGTCCCGACTTACCCTGAGCCGACGATCGTTGCTCAGGAACCCTTAGGCTTTCGGTGGAATGGATTCTCACCATTCTTTTCGATACTCATACCGGCATTCTCACTTCTGCACTGTCCACATGTCCTTACGGTCAGGCTTCTACCTGTGCAGAACGCTCCCCTACCCATGCTTGCGCATGCCATAGCTTCGGTTCCGTGCTTGAGCCCCGGGTATTTTCGGCGCAGCGTCTCTCGACCAGTGAGCTATTACGCACTCTTTCAATGATGGCTGCTTCTAAGCCAACATCCTGGTTGTTTGTGAAATGCTACATCCTTTCCCACTTAGCACGGCATTGGGGACCTTAGCTGATGGTCTGGGCTGTTTCCCTCTTGACTACGGATCTTATCACTCGCAGTCTGACTCCTAAGTATAACTATAGCCATTCGTAGTTTGACTAGGTTCGGTAACCGGTTTGGTCCCTAGCCCGATCAGTGCTCTACCGCCTATAGTCTCTCCTTAAGGCTATCCCTAAAGATATTTCGGGGAGAACCAGCTATCTCCACGTTCGATTGGAATTTCACCCCTACCCACATCTCATCCTAAAGTTTTTCAACACTCATAGGTTCGATCCTCCACACAATTTTACCTGTGTTTCAATCTGGACATGGGTAGATCACTGTGGTTTCGGGTCTACTCATACTGACTTGCGCCCTGTTCAGACTCGCTTTCGCTGCGGCTCCGGATTTCCTCCTTAACCTTGCCAGCACTAGTAACTCGCCGGTTCATTCTTCAATAGGCACGCCGTCGCACGATGTATAACGTGCTTCGACTGTTTGTAGACATACGGTTTCAGGTTCTCTTTCACTCCCCTCCCGGGGTGCTTTTCACCTTTCCCTCACGGTACTATGCGCTATCGGTCGATATCAGTGTTTTGCCTTGGAGGGTGGTCCCCCCTGCTTCCCACGGGGTTTCACGTGTCCCGTGGTACTCCGGATTTCCGGTCCTGCTCTTCCTCTTTCGCCTACCGGGCTGTCACCGTCTTCGGCAGTACGTTCCAGTACTCTTCGGCTAGATTCGTTGCATTGTTACCGGGTCCTCTACCCCGTTAAAGTTTCCTTTATCGGTTTGGGCGTTTGCCCCGTTCGCTCGCCGCTACTTGGGGTATCTCGTTTGATTTCTTTTCCTCCGGCTACTTAGATGTTTCAGTTCACCGGGTTCCCTTCCCTATTCGGTTGAATAGGGATGACAGCACTGCTGCTGCCGGATTGCTCCATTCGGATATCTGCGGGTCAATGCCTACTTGCGGCTCACCGCAGCTTTTCGCAGCTGATCGCGTCCTTCGTCGGCTGATATCGCCAAGGCATCCACCGTATGCCCTTTGTATCTTAACTTTCGTATCGAATGTTTCTCTACGTTCGGTGTTCTCTTGTGTATCAAGAGTTTCTTTCTTCTTCTTCTGTGTAGTTTTCAAAGAACAATGTGGTGGAGATGAGGAGAATCGAACTCCTGACCTCTTGCATGCGAAGCAAGCGCTCTCCCAGCTGAGCTACACCCCCGCAACCAATAGTAAACGGCTGTTCCACTTGAGGAATCTTACGATTCTCTCAAAACTAAACAATGCAAATGCCAATGTGTCGACCTAAGTGACCGGATCTTAACTTTCGTTATGATCGGTTCGGTCTCCTTAGAAAGGAGGTGATCCAGCCGCACCTTCCGGTACGGCTACCTTGTTACGACTTCACCCCAATCATGAAGCCCACCTTCGACGGCTGAGTCCTTTCGGTTCTCCCACCGGCTTCGGGTGTTCCCCACTCTCGTGGTGTGACGGGCGGTGTGTACAAGGCCCGGGAACGTATTCACCGCGGTATGCTGACCCGCGATTACTAGCGATTCCTGCTTCACGCAGGCGAGTTGCAGCCTGCGATCCGAACTGGGATCCTGTTTCTGAGGTTCGCTTGGTGTCGCCACTTCGCTGCTCTCTGTCAGGACCATTGTAGTACGTGTGTAGCCCAGGTCATAAGGGGCATGATGACTTGACGTCATCCCCGCCTTCCTCCGATTTGTCATCGGCAGTCTCTCCATAGTCCCCACCATGACGTGCTGGTAATTGAAGATAGGGGTTGCGCTCGTTGCGGGACTTAACCCAACATCTCACGACACGAGCTGACGACAGCCGTGCACCACCTGTTTTCTCGTCTCCCGAAGGAGAACTCCGCGTCTCTGCGGATGGCGATCAATGTCAAGACCTGGTAAGGTTCTTCGCGTTGCGTCGAATTAAACCACATACTCCACCGCTTGTGCGGGCCCCCGTCAATTCCTTTGAGTTTTAATCTTGCGACCGTACTCCCCAGGCGGGGTACTTATTGCGTTAACTCCGGCACAGAAGGGGTCGATACCTCCTACACCTAGTACCCATCGTTTACGGCGTGGACTACCAGGGTATCTAATCCTGTTCGCTCCCCACGCTTTCGCGCCTCAGCGTCAGTGCTCGTCCAGAAAGCCGCCTTCGCCACCGGTGTTCTTCCTAATCTCTACGCATTTCACCGCTACACTAGGAATTCCGCTTTCCTCTCCGAGACTCCAGTATGACAGTCTCTGTCCCCTCACGGGGTTAAGCCCCGCACTTCTAAGACAGACTTACCATACCGCCTACGCGCTCTTTACGCCCAATAATTCCGGACAACGCTTGCCACCTACGTATTACCGCGGCTGCTGGCACGTAGTTAGCCGTGGCTTTCTCTTTCGGTACCGTCACTTCCGTTCATTGTTCACAAACGAATCGTTCTTCCCGAATAACAGAGCTTTACAACCCGAAGGCCGTCTTCACTCACGCGGCGTTGCTCCGTCAGACTTGCGTCCATTGCGGAAGATTCCCCACTGCTGCCTCCCGTAGGAGTCTGGACCGTGTCTCAGTTCCAGTGTGGCCGTTCATCCTCTCAGACCGGCTATTGATCATCGTCTTGGTAGGCCGTTACCCCACCAACTAACTAATCAAACGCAAACCCCTCCTGCGGCGGTAGCTTCTTCGAGAGGCCACCTTTCCTGTCGGTTTCATGCGAAACCGGAGTCTATTGGGTATTAGCAGTCGTTTCCGTCTGTTGTCCCCATCCGTTGGGCAGGTTGTTTACGCGTTACTCACCCGTTCGCCACTAAGATTTACAAGAGCAAGCTCTCGTATCTCTCCGTTCGACTTGCATGTGTTAGGCACGCCGCCAGCGTTCGTCCTGAGCCAGGATCAAACTCTCCATGATAGTTTGATTGCTCATTTGTTTGCCTTGTTGCCAAGGACTTTTGTAATTGACTCGGGTCTGTATATCAGACCCGCACATTGGCGTTAATTCTTTGCATTGTTCAGTTTTCAAAGAACCGCGTCGCTTCATGCGACTTGATTATGATAGCATCTCTTTTTCTTGGTGTCAAGTCTTTTCTGCACCTTTTTTGAAATTGTCAGAAATGCTCTGCACCAACCGGATTGTTGATGCTTAAGTATCATATCACGCGAAATATACGTTGTCAAGAAACAGTCAATATTTGCTCGCATTTTCTTACATATAAAAAGATGCCCATATGGGCATCTTTTTATATGTATCTCTTAGAAATATCGCAACCAAATGTATACTTGTCCGACAAATACAGTAAATAGCATCATCGGAAAACCGACTATAAAGTATTTTTTAAAACTCATATCGTAGCCGTTCTGCGCTGCCAAGGCTGCAATAATAACCCCCGGCGAAGAGCCGATGATCGTGCCGTTACCGCCATAGCAAGCACCGATGGAAAGCGACCACCACAAAACATTGGGATCCAACCCCATCACGTTTTCCATTTCCTTAATGATAGGAATCATGGTCGCGGTAAACGGAATGTTGTCCACAAAAGCGGACGCTATGGCACTGATCCAGAGAATCAACGAAGATGTCATTTCGATATCGCCCTGCGTCTGTTCTACTGCCCATTTCGCAACCCAACCGATGACACCGGTAGCCTCAATACCACCGACAAGAACAAAGAGGCCGATAAAGAAGAAGATGGTGCTCCAATCCACACCGCTCAATGCTTCCTCCGGAGTCTCGCCTGTAAAAACCATCATGGCAATCGCACCCGTAAGAGCAATCGTCGCCGTTTCGAATCCGATTAGATTGTGGATCGCAAAACCGAATACGGTTAACACCAAGACGGTTAACGAAATATGGAATAATCGCCAATCGGCGATCTGTTTTTTCGGATCCAGTTTGTCTAAAAGTGATTTTTCAAAAGGTTCATGTTTAAGTTCTTTATGAAAAATAAGCAGTAAGGAAGGTACACAGAGGAGCAATACAAATACAGCTACCGGACCGGTGTTAGTAACAAAGTCCATAAACGTTAAGCCAACGGCGCTGCCGATCATGACGTTCGGAGGATCACCTACCATCGTTCCTGTGCCGCCGATGTTGGCGGCTAAAATTTCCATGATTAGAAACGGATAGGCATTAAGACGCAAGAATTTTGTCAATGAAATAGTGATCGGCGCGATTAAGAGTACCGCTGTAACAACATCCAAGAACGCTGCCGAAATCGCTGTTAAAAACGCAAACATCAACATCAGCAGCAGCGAACGACCTTTTGTCAATTTGACGGCCCAAATAGCGAACGCTTCGAACATCCCTGTCTTTTTAACGACAGCAACGATCATCATCATCCCGATTAAAAGACCGAGTGTATTGAAGTCTATAAAACGGGTAATCGCCATTTCCTGCGTGACAAAACCTACCAAAATCATTGTCATGCCGCCGACCAGCGAAACAATTGTTCTCGGCCACTTCTCCGTCATGATTACAGCGTAAGTTATCACAAATATTAAGATCGACACTGTAAACGCGCTAAACACTCCGCCTCAACCCCTCATGATAATATTTTATGATATTATTAAAAATATTTTCATCTAATACTATGCCCGTCTTACATTGTATAATTTAACGATTGAACTGTCAACGGAAACGGGCCAATTGCCTATTATCAGTGGACAATAATTACCTATAAGTAAAAAGCCTCTGCTAAGCAGAGGCTTGATGTGGTGATCCATCCGCGACTCGAACGCGGGACACCCTGATTAAAAGTCAGGTGCTCTACCAACTGAGCTAATGGATCATACTGGCAGGGGTAGGTGGATTCGAACCACCGTGTGACGGAGTCAAAGTCCGTTGCCTTACCGCTTGGCGATACCCCTGTGGGGTGAGTAGTGGGAGTCGAACCCACGCATAACGGAGCCACAATCCGCCGTGTTAACCACTTCACCATACCCACCATGCCCGAATAAATCGGAACAGTTAATAGTTTACCATCTTGTTTGGTTACTGTCAATATTTATTTAGAATCGGTCATCGGCGGTACGCCCCCCCGTTGTCAGGCGACGTACAAATTCCGGCAGCACAAATGCAGCTTTACCGACTTCCGTATTGTAGTAACGGCAATTCGACAAATTAGGAGTTCTCCATTCCGCCGCCAAAGGGTCGCGCGTTTGGGCCCCCAACGTAAACGAATGGTAGCCGCTGGGATACAGCGGAACCGGCGCCGTATATAAACGGGTCACCGGAAAGCTCTTTGCCACCGCCTGTTGAACATCCCCAATTAAGCGTTGATGGAAAAATGGCGATTCTGTTTGTTGCACCATAATGCCGTCCGCTTTTAAAGCCCGTGCACAGGCGGCATAAAATTCGGCGGTAAACAAACCCTCCCCGGGTCCGATGGGATCCGAGCAATCGACAATAATCACGTCATACTCATTCTCTGCCGCTTGCACTTTGGCAATTCCGTCGCCTACAGTTACGGTTAAGCGCGGATCATCTTGCAATAGAGCGGAAGCTATCTCGGGCAAGTATTTTTTAGCAACGGCAATTACAGCCGGATCAATTTCCACCATTTCCACCGACTCGACGGTAGCATGACGCAACACTTCCCGCGCTGTACCGCCATCACCGCCACCCACAATCAGGATGCGACGCGGATCCGGATGCAGACACAAAGGAACATGGGTGATCATTTCGCTATACACCCACTCATCGACGACGGATGTTTGAAAAACTCCATCCAAAATCAGCATTCGGCCAAATTGCATACTGTCGGCCACGACAATATGCTGAAATTCAGACTGATCCTCATACAAAATTTCCCGTGCAGCAAGGGAGAGTTTGACGAACGGACTTTGCTCTTCCGTGACCCACGCAGTTTGCGTTGTCTCCATCTTACGCCTCCCGATCGAGTTCACCTGCTGTGGAATCCAATGCCTCCGTTTCCGTCTCTTGCACCACTTCCGGCTCTTCTTCTACTGCATCGGTAACGGTGAAAAGTTCTTCATCATTATTTTCTTCCACCTCGGATACAGCTTCATAGTTTGCCATGGCTTGGGAGGGATCCGCTACCATAGTGTCCACCAACTCTAATTGCGACTCGAGCAGCGAGCGTAATTTGGCACGGAAAACGCCGATGTCGGCCATGATTTGATTATATTGCTCCTGTGCGCTGCGTAATGAGTCTGCCGTATCACGGAGCATTTGTTCTTTCTCCGTTTCCGCCTTGGCAATGATCAATTCCGCTTCTTTACGTGCATTGACTTTGACGTTCTCCGCTGTTTCCTGCGCCATCATTAATGTGGACGTCATGGTCGTTTCCATCGTTTCATAATTTTTTAATTTCGTGCGCAACATATCGGTTTCTTCTTCCATCTCCCGATGTTCGCGATAAATTTTCTCATAGTCGTTGACGACTTCTTCCAGAAACTGTTCGACTTCTTCCTGAGCATAGCCGCGCAGACCTTTTGAAAATGTTTTATTATGAATATCCATCGGTGTTAACATTTGGTTTCCTCCCGTTACTGATATCGCTCCAAACGCAAACCGGTCCGCCCTTTGCGACTGGTACCGGTAATCTCCGCCACGACCAAACGGCCGCGTCCCCGTACTGAAATAACGTCGCCCTGTGCGACAATTTGCGCAGGTCCTTTGGCCCGTTGCCAATTGACTTGTACCTTTTCCGCACTAATGGCCGCTACCATTTTGGTACGTGACATACCATAACCGGCAGCTCCGATCGCGTCAAGACGCAACGAGGCAACCGTCGTACGGACTTCTTTTACTTTTTCTATTTTGGGAACCAATTCGGTCAACGGAATCTCTCGCGGCGTCACATTGACCATGGCAATTTTTTGCCAGTTCTGCAGCAGATACGGCACAATCGTACGATCAACCACTACCTGCGCACACGTCGACTGCATTAAAACATCGCCGAACACTTCCCGTTCCAACCCCAGCCCCATTAGTGCTCCCAGCACATCACGGTGACCAAGCAACCGAAAACGCGGATCCCATCTTGCTTCCACAGCGCTCAGATTCCAATCTATTTTGCCGGCGAATTCCGGTCGGAAAAATGCGATTTTAATACGTTCCGCGCCATGATACCCGCCGTTTTCCTCGACTTCCAAGCCGGGAAAGTGTGCACGAATCGTGGTCGCGATCTGACCGGCGTACGGACTGACAAAATCACTGACGGCAAGCGGTCGACGTGTCCGCACCTGATCCGCCAAGTCCAAAAGCCGATTGGCTAATTCTCCATTACCCGATCCGCTGAAATAGCGGCTGATCTTTTCGCGTTCATTCATGCGTCTGCGCCAACTCCCGATCACGCTCATAGCAGGCTACAACGCCCTCGATTAAAGCCGAACGCAAACCGCTTCGTTCCATCGCCTGGATGCCCGCAATCGTAGTGCCGCCGGGAGATGTTACCTGATCCCGCAAAATAGCCGGATGAGTGTTACTCGTCAGTTGCATTTTGGCAGCGCCGAATAATGTCTGCGCCGCGGCTTTGATCGCCAGCTTGCGCGGCAAGCCGATTCGCACGCCCGCATCCGCCAGTGCATCCATAATGACATAGACATACGCCGGTCCCGCACCCGCCAAAGCCATCATCGCGGTCAGTTCCGCTTCGCTAACGACAACTGTTTCACCCAACGCGGCAAAGATCGACTCTACCATTGCAACATTGTTGTCCGCTACACCTTCCGCCGGTGCAATGGAAATCATCCCCGCGGCCACATCGACCGGTGTATTCGGCATAACACGTACTAAAGGCAGATTCGGTGCGCTCCATTCGCGAAGTTTCGCAAGTGTCGTTCCCGCGGCAATCGACACAATAACTCCCCGCGGTTTCGCTGCCAAAAATTCCGCCAGCACTTCTTTTACCTTGTCCGGTTTGACGGCGATAATCACCACATCGCAGGCCGCAAGTGCCGACCAATCCGCTCTGTTTACACCGTAGCGTTCCGCCACGTTCTGTGTTTTGGCAGAAGTGTGCTCCCGCACGTAAACATCATCAGCTGCGATGACCTTACCGGCTAAAGCGCCGCGCAAAATCGCGCCGCCCATAGCGCCTACGCCAATAATTCCCAGTTTTGTCATTGCTGACGGCTGCCCCAGGTAGGCGCTACGTCAGCACCTAAATTGGGAGTAGTCGTGTAGGTATAATTTTCCGTATCCACTGTCATGTTGTTCGGTACAGCGAGGAAAATGGCATTGCTTACTTGTTCGATATGACCTTCGAGTGCGTAAGTAACGCCGCTGACAAAGTCAATTAAACGACGACCGACTTCATCTTCCGTTTTTTCCAAGTTAATGACCACCGGACGATACGATTTCAAATGATCGGCAATCTTTTCGGAGTCACCAAAGGTATACGGTTCTACAACAATCATCCGATACGCTTTCGACTGTTGTACCGGTACCGCCGCCGACGGCGTGCGATAATTCACTCGATCGTTTTCATATTCCTCTTCATCATCCATGTATTCATCTTCATAATCGTCATGATTTCCCGAAACACTATCCACCATGCGATTCCAACTATCTCTCCAGCCCATTGTTTTCCTCCTTATTATTCACGGCTACCGAAAATCGCGGTGCCAACGCGAACCAGGTTCGCTCCCTCTTCAATCGCCACTTCCATGTCATTACTCATGCCCATGGAAAGGTAGCGAATATCTTCTTCACCGTAACGCCGACGCAAATCATCAAACACATTGTAAGCGACGCGAAAAACCGGACGTACTTCTTCCGGATTTTCCACCAACGGTGCCATACACATCAGGCCGCGCAAACGAATATGGGGTGCCGCCTCTACGGCAGCCAATATATCTTCATATTCCGACAACTTGAGCCCGTATTTTTGCGGTTCTTCCGCAATATTGAACTGCAATAAAATATCCTGCACTTTATCTATTTTTTCAGCCTGCTTTTCAATGGCCTCCAAAATGCGCTCCGAGTCGACCGATTCAATCAAATCAAAATGTCGCACGGCTTGTGCCGCCTTGTTGCGCTGCAAATGCCCGATTAAATGCCAGAAAATCGGTGTGCCGGTATACTCCGCCTGCTTTTGTATCGCTTCCTGCACCCGGTTTTCACCGACAACGGTCACTCCCAAACGCGCAGCCTCTTGCACTGCGGCAACCGGATGAAACTTAGTGACGGCAACTAATTGCACGTGATCGACACGTCCTGAGCGAATCCGCGCGTTACGAATTCTCTCTCGTACCGCTTCCAGATTCGCGGCGATGTCCGTCATCTCATCACCTTCCTCTATTTCATTCCTTACTGTTTCATTTCCTAATATATACGACTATATCACAGATTATTATAGCAACTATTACCAATAGTGACAAAACAAAAAGAAGAAATCGTAACAATTTCTTCTTTTTCTTACAGTTTTAACGACATAGGTCATATCCATCCGTAAATTTCAGCTTACGCTTTTTTAGTCGCAAAGTTGCGACGTCTTCGCCAACTCCGGATCAATAGCAATTCCCAATGTGCTTGCCGCTGAGCGACTGATCAATGGCGCCTGCGCTGCCGGCAACTCAATCGCAAGCGTTTGCGGTTGCGCATTTCCTTTCAGAATTTTAACTGCCATTTCACCGGCGCGATAGCCGATTTGGTAATAATCTACGGAAAGGGCCGCCAGCGCGCCTTCCTGCACGTAACTTGCCGCTGCACCAATAACCGGAATACGGGCGGCATTCGTCACGTTAATTAACGTCGGCAAGGCCGATGCAATGACGTTATCCGTCGGTACATAAATCACGTCGACGCGACCGCTCAATGCCTGTGCAACTTGTGCCAAATCGTTGACATTACTGACCGTTGCCTCCGTCACACTGAGCCCTTTGGCTTGAGCGGCGGACACAAAACTTTTCGCCTGCAATTCACTGTTGATTTCGCCGGAATTATAAATGATCCCTACCCGTTTAGCTGTCGGTAATAATTGTTGCAACAGTTGTACCTGCTCCGTTTCCGGTGTCCGATCACTTGTCCCTGTAACATTCGTGCCCGGCGCCGCATTTGTTTTTGCGAGTTTCGCCGATTCATAATCGGAAACAGCCGTCCCGACGATCGGAATCGTCGCCGTTTCGTTTGCCATCGTCTGCGCCGCCGGTGTTGAAATCGCCCCGATCAGCTGTACGTTTTGGCTGACGAAACGCTGCGCGATCGCTTTCAAATTCGACTGTTCGCCTTGCGCATTTTCCTGCATGATGGTAATCGCTTTACCGGGGTACGCTTCTTGGAGCGCTGCAACGAAACCGCGATTTGCCTCATCCAGCGACGGATGTTGCGCTATTTGAACAATGCCTACGACCGGGTTGTCTGTACCTTGCGCCTCCGTCGTTTTGCCGAAAAATTGAGTGCCCACCGCGACTATGCCTACCACTCCCAAAATGACTGCCCAACGTTTACTGCTCCATTGCATTTTCTTCACGCTCCCTCTAAATAAAAACGTCCCTTCGCCAAGAAGGGACGACGGGACGCGGTCGCGGTACCACCCTAATTATCAAACAAAAAAGGATGGCACCCAGGGACGGAAAACTCCGCGGTACCACCCTAATTATCATTTGATCAACTCATGACGCATTAACGACCGTCACGCCGTTCCTGCCTACTTATTTCAGCGGGAAAGCTCCGGAAAGAACTTCGGCGACCAACTTGTACCGGCTTGCACCACCCGCCGGCTCTCTGCGACTCATTGATAGCGTACTTTTTTCCTTCATTGCCATTGACTTGTAAATTTTTCACATTGTAACAAACGAAATCTTATTTGTCAAATGATTTGGTAAATATTTTTTTGTATGCGCCGTACCCCTCTTTATCCAGCTGCTCATACGAAATAAATCGCAATGCGGCGGAGTTGATGCAATACCGTAAACCGGTCTCTGTCGGTCCGTCAGGAAACACATGGCCCAAATGTCCGCCGTTACTGCGCACTTCCGTACGGGGCATGAACGGGATGCTCGTATCGCGATATTCGCTGACCGGCGCATCGTCAAGCGTCCGATCAAAACTCGGCCAGCCGCAGCCGGCGTCAAATTTATCTTCACTCGAAAAAAGCGGTTCCCCGGTGACCACGTCTACGTACAGTCCCGGCGCTTCCTGATCCCAAAATTCATTTTGAAACGGCGGTTCGGTCGCATTTTCTTGCGTAACACGATACTGCATATCGGTCAGATGCGCCAGTTGGCTCGGCTTTTCTTTCATGGCTCCTCCAAAAAATCACGAATCGCAGGATTTTCCTTCATCTTGGTAAGCTCTGCGTCAGTCGGTAATGTGACTTTGTCGCGCTCCTGATTGACCAGGCATAAAAAGCCGAGCGCTTCGCCGCGGTTCGCACGAAATTGATGCCATTGCCAAGCAGGAATGGTAATCAGATCACCGTACGACACCGCCTGCACCTCATCTCCTAACAGCGCCGTGCCTTTGCCTCGGAAAATCATCACCCAATGCGTGTGCTGATGGTGCTCGAGTGTAGAATATCCGCCCGATGCCACCTCAAAGTAGCGCCACTGGCAGGGAATATCTTCGGCACCGTCAAATAATACCTGCCGGGTAACAGAGCGAAATGGACTGTTATCTTCTTTATATACCAATTGGGAAACATCATCCCAACGGTAATTTTTATGTTTACGAATCATAGCAACCTCCGTATTCATTATCGCACAGACCTTTCTTTCTGCAAAATCAAATCCATTCATGCTATAATCAAAAAAGAGTGAAAGGATGATCGGATTGGAATTTTTATTGTACCTCTTGTTAGGGGCACTCGTAGCGGCATTTGGAACATTGATCGGTGCCGGCGGCGGCATTATATTTGTCCCGCTTTTTTTATTTATGTTCCCCTGGTCACCGGCAATGATCACCGGCACCTCGCTGGCGATCGTTTTTTGTAATGCGGCCTCAGGTACTGTCGCGTACATGCGGCAAAAACGTATTCATTACCAGGCGGCCGTGCTGTTTGCCGTTTGCACCTTGCCCGGTGCGGTTTTAGGTGCGATCCTCACCGATTACTTTTCGGGTGCGTTATTCAAACTTACCTTCGGCAGTTTTTTAACGCTACTCTCTCTTTTTATTCTTTGGCAAAATCGTCGTAAAAAAGCGACTCGCGTTGAACACACCGATACTCACTTTGCGTATTCGAAGCCGCTTGGCTGTGCCATCAGTTTCGTCGTCGGCTTCATCTCCAGTATTTTCGGGATCGGCGGCGGTGTCATTCATGTGCCGGCTATGATTTATCTGTTGGGATTTCCGACTCATATTGCAACCGCTACCAGTCATTTTGTCCTGGCGGTTTCCGCTTTATTCGGTGTCGCAACGCACGGCGTGGCCGGGCATATTCATTGGCCTGCGGCGATTGTATTCGGTCTCGGCTCGATCGTCGGTGCGCAAATAGGTGCACGCCTCGCCAAACGTGTCCAAGGCCCCATCATTATTAACTTGCTGGCTCTGGCTTTACTCTTGCTGGGCTTGCGGTTAGTATTGTTAGTATGATGATATAAATCTTTACGAGAAAGGATGTAAGCAATGGAAACTTATTCACGTAAAACTCCGGTTTGGAATCGATTCAACAAAACGCAACAAAAAGAATGCCATAAATATGCGGAGGAATACAAGAAATTTTTGGATGCGGCGCGCACGGAACGCCTGGCCAATAAAGAAATTATTCGTCAGGCAAAAGCGGCGGGGTACCGACCGCTGTCTTCTTTCAGCGAATTGCACGCGGGCGACAAAGTGTACTTAGATCACAAGGGCAAAGCTGTCATCATGGCGGTTATCGGCCGCGACGACATGCGTCAAGGTCTGAAATTGATCGGCTCCCATATCGACTCACCTCGTCTCGATTTAAAGGCGAACCCGCTCGATGAAAAAGACGGCTTGGTATTTCTCCGCACGCATTACTACGGCGGTATCAAAAAATACCAATGGGTTTGCATGCCGCTTGCTCTCGTCGGTGTAATCGCTAAAACCGACGGCAGTTTGGTTAATGTGGAAATGGGACTGGATTCGAAAGATCCGGTATTGTACATCACTGATATTTTGCCGCACTTGGGACAGACACAGGCGCAGAAAAAGCTCAACGAAGCCATCACCGGCGAAATGTTGTTACCGGTAATCGGCGGTCATGGTGAGGGCAAAAAATCCGCCAAGGAAATGGTGCTGAAAATTTTCGGCGACAAATACGGCATCACGGAAGAAGATTTCGCCAGTGCGGAGCTGGAGGTTATTCCGGCACAGGGTGCACGCGACGTCGGCATCGATCGCGCGTTTGTCATGGCGCACGGTCAGGACGACCGCGTCTGCTCCTACGGCAATCTCGCCGCCATTCTCGCCGCGAAACCGAGCACCAAAACGCAAGTCGCGTTATTTACCGATAAGGAAGAAATAGGTTCGTACGGCAACACGGGGGTCAACTCTTCCTACGTCACCGACTTCATTATGGATCTGCTGGAATTGCAAGGTGACGGCAGCCATCGAGCCCTGCGCGATACATTGCGGCATACGGAAATTCTTTCCGCCGATGTCACCGCATCTTTTGATCCTACTTTTGCCGATGTAATGGAGAAAAACAATTCTTCATTGACGGGCTTCGGAATTGTTTTAACGAAGTATACCGGCGCGCGCGGTAAGTCCGGCAGCAATGATGCCAATGCCGAATTCCTCGGCAAAGTTCGCGGCATTTTCAATGAAAATAATGTGCCTTGGCAGATTGGTGAACTCGGTAAAGTCGATCAGGGCGGCGGTGGCACCATCGCTTTGTACCTGGCGGCCTGGGGTTGTGAAGTAGTCGATTGCGGCGTGACGATGCTCAGCATGCACGCGCCGCTGGAGCTCGTTGAAAAAACGGATGCCTATTGCGCTTACCTTGCGTATAAAGCGTTCTTTGAAAGCAACTGAATAAAATAAAAAAGAACCTCCGCGGAGGTTCTTTTTTTATGGCAATTATTTGTCGGCTGCACCGAAAATACCGAGTGAAAGATACCGTTCACCCGTATCCGGCAATAAAGCAACAATACGCTTGCCAGCAAATTCCGGACGCTGCGCCAAGGCCGTTGCTGCCGCCACTGCGGCGCCGGAAGATACCCCGACCAGAATTCCTTCTTCACGCGCTAATGCTTGCGTGGCCGCGATCGCGTCTTCATTTGTTACCGTGAGCACTTCATCGTACACGGCTTGGTCCAAAACTTTCGGGATAAAGTTGGCGCCGATGCCCTGAATTTTGTGGCTGCCGGCTTTGCCTTCCGTGAGTAACGGAGAAGTCGACGGTTCTACCGCAAAAATTTTCACGTCGGCATCCTTTTCTTTCAGGAAGCGGCCGACACCTGTCACCGTGCCACCCGTACCGACACCGGCAACAAAAGCACCGACATGACCATCGGTATCTTCCCAGATTTCTCGCGCGGTAGTCGCTTCATGCATCGCCGGATTCGCCGCATTTTCAAATTGTTGCGGGATGAATACATTTCCCAATTCTTTTTTCAGCTCGTTGGCTTTATCCACCGTTCCCTGCATTCCCTGCGCGCCCGGCGTCAATACAATCTCAGCGCCATACGCCTGGGCCAGTTGACGACGTTCGATACTCATCGTTTCCGGCATAACCAAAATCACACGATAGCCCTTGACGGCGCCGACAAACGCCAAACCGACACCCGTATTACCGCTCGTGGGTTCCACAATGGTCATCCCCGGAACAAGCGAACCGTCGTTTTCCGCTTCTTCAATCATCGCCAGCGCCACGCGGTCTTTCACCGATCCTGCCGGATTTTGTCGTTCCAATTTTACAACAATCTGCGCTGCAAGATTTCGTTTAGCCGACCATTTTTTCAATTCTACTAAAGGAGTTTTGCCCACAAGATCTAAAATCGATGTAGCAATTTTCATTCTAAAACCTCTTCCCATCTATGTTATTGTACAAATAATGTACTACTATGTTTTTTGTAAATACACAAAGCCTCCGCCCAGCAGGGTTTCTCTCGCCCATTCTGCCGGCGCAAAACTTTTTTTGATGCCTTCATCATAAACATCGGCAATAGCGGGCGACTGATCGGTATCCAAACGCACAATAGGCGCCCAATGCCACGAATCAATCGTCTCTTGGTTACCGCGATGGCGGTTTAAAAACGCAACCGGCGAATCACAGTCCAAACCTGCCTTGATAAAATTCAATACTTCTTCGCTCGAAGGACGAAAACGAGAGACTACCGACACCGCGAGCATCCGAGCATGATAATTTTGCATTCCCGCTTCCCGAAAAAACATTTCCAGTCCGTCACGTAACCAGCGGGTTTTATAAAGTCCTCCCTGGCGCGGTGTCACATAATCCCAAATCCGATTCATTTGCGTTAACACCGCATTCGTAGTCTGCAAATCTTTCCAAATGCCATCCCGATGCAGGCAATACGCCGCCAAATACGTCGCTGTCGTCGGGCCGCAACCGGCTCGTCGGTGCCATTCATCCTGATACCAATCTTGCGAATACCCGTACCAAATCCGACCGTTGACTTCGAAGTCGAGTTGATCGGGTTTTTGTAACGAATATATAGACATCCGTTTTCCTTCTTACTCTTCCACGATCCGGATCGAATCCATCCGGTCGCCTTGTAAAATCGAGTCCACTGTGTCCATGCCGTCCGTCACCTGACCAAACACGGTATGCACGCCATTCAAGTGCGGCTGCGGCTCAAAGCAAATAAAAAATTGGCTGCCGCCCGTATCCTTGCCGCGATGCGCCATTGATACGGCGCCGCGCGTATGCTTGTGAGGGTTATTTTCGGTTTCACAGGGAATCGTGTATCCCGGACCGCCGGTACCGTTACCGTTCGGGCATCCCGTCTGAGCGACGAACCCCGGAATCACGCGATGAAAAATCAAGCCGTCATAAAATCCTTCGCTCGCCAGTTTCGCAAAATTTTTCACGGTTCCCGGCGCTTCTTTCGGGAACAATTCAATCGTAATTTCCGCTTTATTTTCAAGGGTAATAATCGCTTTCATAGCAACTCCTCTTCTTTCTGTGCAATCGCACGAATCACGAGCCCCGCCAGTATCATTCCGCCCACCGGCGGCACAAAAGAAACGGAGCCGGGAACCTGTTCCGATCCTTCGGGATACTGCGGCGCAATCGGTTTCTCTTTAGAGTACACGCAGGTCAACTTTGCTACGCCTGCCTGTTTTAATTCCCGACGCATTACGCGTGCCAGGCGGCACACGGAGGTGGCATAAATATCCGCCACTTCAATTTGCTCGGGATGTAATTTATTACCTAAGCCCATCGCCGCAACGATAGGTATATGTAATGCTTGCGCTTCGCGGGCAAGGCCCACTTTCGCCGTCACTGTATCGATCGCATCGATTACATAATCAACATGCAATGTTGCCAGATACGATTTCTCCCGGGGCAAGTAAAACTCTTCACGCACTTCCACTTGGCACGCCGGGTTGATATCTGCGACACGTTCGGCCATTACTTGCGCTTTCGATTTTCCCAGTGTCGACACTAAAGCCGGTAATTGTCGGTTGCGATTACTGACCGTGACGCGGTCGGGATCAATCAACACCAGGCGACCGATGCCGGCCCGGGCCAGTGCTTCCACCGCATATGAACCGACACCCCCGATGCCGAACACGGCCACTGCGGCGCGAGCCAAACGATCGACGCCGTCAGTCCCCAGTAAGTATGAAGTGCGTTGTGTAAATTCGTCCATCAGTCTTTCGCCGGCACGATTTCCAGCCAATAGTGGTCCGGATCTTCGATAAAATAAATACCCATTTGAGGATTCTCATAACAGATACAGCCCATCGCTTTATGCTTGGCATGAGCGGCTTCATAATCTTCCGTCACGAACGCCAAATGGAATTCGTTGTCGCCCAGATTGTACGGTTCTTTCCGGTCGCGTAACCAAGTAAGCTCCAGCTTATGGTCCGTCTGATGATCTCCCAAATAGACAATGATAAAGCTGTCATCATCCGCTATTTTACGGCGAACCTCGGTAAGTCCCAGCGCTTCTTCATAAAAGGCAAGACTTTTTCCCAAGTCCAAAACATTTAAGTTATTGTGGTCAAATCGAAACGACATCGACATCGCTCCTTTTCTAAAGCCTTTATTCGAATATTTTCGATATGCTTATTGTAACAAATTTTTTTATATCCCGCAATTACCCTAACACCCAATGGGCCCGACTGCCTGTTTCCGTCTTTTCGATTTCCAAACGCGTATCAATACGCTGACGCAACTCTTCCACATGACTGATAATGCCGACAAGCCGGCCGCCCTCACGTAAATCCGTCAAAATACGAATCGCTTCGTTTAACGCGTCCGCATCCAATGTCCCGAACCCTTCATCGACAAACACGGTATCCAAACGCAATCCCCCGGCATAGGCCTGCGCCGTATCGGCAAGCCCTAACGCCAGCGCGAGCGATGCCTGAAATGTTTCGCCCCCCGAAAGCGTATTGGCGGGCCGGCGATCTCCGGTCCAAAAATCGTTGACTTCTAAATCCAACCCCGCCGCGCGACGTTGGTCGGTCGCCGCTTGCGCACGCACAAGCTGGTACCGTCGGTGACTCATTTTTTCCAAGCGTACGTTGGCGGCCATGACGACATCGTCAAGCAACGTCTGTAAAACATAACGCTGAAAACTCAAGCGTCCCTGCTCGCCGGTAACGCTACTGCCATTAGCCAATTCGGATAAACGTCCCACGACAGCCTGTTCCTGATCGAGTTTCGCAAATATCTGCGCGTATTCCTTCATTTTTTGCGCGGCGGCCGCCAATCGTTTGACTTTTATGCCGAGCATCGTCATTCGCTCGACCGCCTCTTTATGTTCCTTTTCGGCTTGGCTGACGGCCGCCATAACTTTTGCCAAGTCGGGCGCCGCCATGCCGTCCAGTTCTTTTTTTATTTCCTCCAAACGGGTTTTGTTGGCGATGCAATCCGCTTGATATTTTTGAATTTCTTGCTGACGTTCGTTAATGGAGGGCCCCTGCGCAATCGCCGCGGCCAGCAGCGTCATATCGGTAAAACCCGATGCTTTGGCGCGCTCGAGCAATGCGTCGCGCTTCGTTTTGTAGTTATGACGACATTCTTCCAGCCGTCTTGTTACTTCTTCGTATTGTTGACGAAGATCCTGCTCTTTTTTTTGAACCTCTTTCGCCTTTTCTGAAAACGCCTTTTCGCGCCGTTCGTAGTTTTCTATTTTCTCTTTCAACTGCACAACTTGCGCTTTCACCGACTCCGCATTTGTGAACTGTGGCGGAATCTGTCGTTGCGCTTCCTCAAGTTTGGTCGTTACCACCGTTCCCGCCGATTCGATTTTCGCAAGTTCTTCATTGATTTTTTGCAGTGTTTCGTTCGCTTTTTTCTCTTGCTCCTGTTGCGCGGTCAACTGCACTTTAACACGTTCAAATTCCGCTTGCGCAGACATTGCCTCTTGATGCTTCGTCTGCAATTCGGTCTCCTGCTCTATAAGTTGTGTATCGGTAAGCGATGCCAACAAAGCATCCGCCGCGTTCAACTCCTGTGCCAACAGGGATTCACGTTCCGTCAGCTGGCTCAAAAGCTGTTGCGTTGCCGCTAATTTTTCCTGCGCCAGCTTTTCTTCTTCCTGCGCATCTTGCCACGTTGCTTCATCCGGCATTTCCTCATCGGTCACCGCCGGTTGCGGATGATGCAGAGATCCGCATACCGGGCAGGGAGTGCCCGCCGTAAGTTCCGCGCCTAACCATGCCGCCCAGTTTTTTTCACGCAGATCGGCCAAGTGTTCCCGCTTTTTAACAACGTTTTGCAAAGCGGTTTGCTGCAAAGCAAGCGTGTTTTTCAGGGTTTCAATATCCCCTCTGACCGCGTCATGGTCTTGCTGACGTTTCCGATACGCTTGGTATTCCTTTTGCCGTCGTTTATGCGACGCCAATTTTTCTTCCCAAATCGGCTCTTTCTCTGCCAACTCACGAAGCGCATTCCCTTGCTCGGAAAGATCCGTGATGGCTTTCGCGATCCGTTCCGCTTCCGCCTGCGCCGCTTTTTGCCGCTCTTCCGCCGCAGCGTGTTTCTTTTGATTCTCTTCTTCTTGCCGTGTCAATTGCGCTACTTCATCAAACCAACCGATGACTCTCGTTAACCGCTCTTGTTCCAGTTTATATTCACTTTGCGCGGAACGTTCCGCATCTAAAAATTCTTCCTCTTTTGCCCAGTAAAGAGTCTCCTCTTGCAGTTGTTTTAATTCCGGTTCCCACTCGCTTTGCTGCTGACGATATCGGGATCCCTTCGTTTGTTCATCGGTGAGCGCCTGCATGCTGTCGGCCATTGTTGTTGCCTTTTGCCAACGCTCCAGTTCTGCGGCCTTTTCTTGCATCATTTCGGACTCGTCGGCAAGCTTTTTCTGCACAGCGAGCGCGATTTTTTCTTTGCTTTTAAGGTCTTGCCATGTCTGCGCTGCTTGCGCCGACTGCTGTGCTTCTTGGCGAGCTTTTGCCAAAACGAGCTCCGCGTCTTTCGCTTCGTTCCATTCCGCTTGGGTTATTTGTATGGCAGATTGCAATTCTTCTTCCGTGGTAACATTTTCCGCCCCCAAATCGCGTTCCCGATCGCGCTTCGCCTCTTCAAAAGATGACGCGAGCGCCTGAGCGCGCTCTTTCAATAACGACGCTACGCGGGCGGCGATTTCCGTCGCAAAAAGTTTGGCCAAAATCTGCTCTCGTTCCGCCGAGCTCGCCAATAAAAGTTGACGAAAATTCCCCTGCGGCAAAAGCACGACCTGACGGAACTGATCGACATCAAAACAGATCAGGTCCAAAATTTTGCCTTGCACATTGCGATCGCCCATCGATTCCAATTCCTTGCCGTCACCTGCGATCTTGACAAATTCCACTTTGGCGGGGCGCTCCGTTGTTCCCGTCCCCCGTTGTTTGCTCAGGCGTTGCGCCGGCTCACGCACGACACGATAGCAGGTATCGCCGAGCGCAAAATCAAGTTCCACCCGTGTCGGTAACGATGTCGGTGCATACGCACTGCGCATATTACGCGCGTCACGTTCGCTGCTGGTTTTGCCGTAAAGCGCAAAACAAATCGCGTCGAAAATCGTCGTCTTGCCTGCACCGGTCGGTCCGTGCACCAAAAAGAACTGCCGCTCACCGAGGCGAGTAAAATCAATGGTTTGCGCTGCCACATAGGGGCCGAACGCCTGCATCATCAAACGTAACGGTCTCATGACTCCGCCTCCTGCCATACTTCGGCCATAACCTGTGTCTCGGTTTCATCGAGCGGCCGACCGCCGACATCCTCGATAAATTGCGCAAACATATCCGTATAGGTTAACCGACGAATGTCCGCTGTGGTGCGCTCGCCCTGCTGCGCTTTGAGGCCGATCGGTTCCAGGGCCAGCACGTTCGGAAATTTTTCGCGCAGCCGGCTCATCGCGGCCAGCACCGGCGCCTCATCCGTCAGTCGTAATAACAAATAATCGTCACTCGACGGCGTAAGGTCGCCCATAAGTTCCTGAAACGCGCCCGTGATGATGCGCAAATCACGACGCTTGCGCAAGGTAACACTCTCCCGCCGCACCGCTCCTGCCGCATCAATCTCGACCAAATCAACGCTTTTCTGCTGTTCCACTTCATTGAAGGAGTATTTTAACAACGAGCCGCTGTAACGCAATTTACCCTCCGCCATAGTTTGCGGTCGGTGCAAATGTCCGAGCATCGTGTAATGAAAATCTTGGAATACATCCGTTCCTACCTGTGACGATCCGCCGACGGAAAGCGGCCGTTCCGAATCCGACGGACTGCCGCCGGCCACAAAGGCATGCGCCACGGCAATACGCCGGGCCGATGACGGTACCTGCTGCAACAGACGCTCTGCCTGCACGCGGAATAAGCTGTCATAATCACGCACCTGCGGTTCATCGTATTTGATTCGTATCGTAGCCGGATCGGCAAACGCAAACGGGCAAAAATACACCGGTCCCGCCGCATCATGAAGCACAAGCGGCGCGGTATCGGCTTCGGCCATGCCGTAAATATAGACACCGCTTTCGCGCAAAAGCCGCGACCCGTACGACAAGCGATCGGTGCTGTCGTGATTACCGCTGATCGCAATCAAAGGAATATCGGCGTAGCTTAATTCCGTAACCATATCATCCCATAAATGCACGGCATCCGTAGGCGGCACTGCGCGGTCATAGATATCGCCCGCCACCACCACAGCGTCCGGTCGGTAGTCACGCACCAATGCGCTGAAATCTTGCAGCGTGTACGCCTGATCTTCCGTCAAGTAACGTTCATAAAAAATTCGTCCTAAATGCCAATCGGCCGTATGAATAATGCGCATAGCAGCTCCTTTAATGTGTTTTTTTTATTATATCATCGAGGCTCTTTTACCGATGCGTGGGAATGATGAATAACTTATGATTTACTAAAATACGATTATAAAAAATCCCCCGAAGGGGATTTTTTTATGACAATGTTAAAACGATTGTCTCCAATAATCTTGTTTGCACTTCCGTTGCCGCGGACACTTTACCGTTGCGCTGATCATATGCCAACGCTTCCGTGTTCGGCAAAAGCAGCCGTGTTTTGTCATGGCTCCGATAGACCAAAAGGCGCTGCGGTATAGTAAGAGCAAGATCCGGATGTTCGCGCCACAATGATTCCGCTTGCGGGTCGTGGTACTCGATCATCCAAAAAGGATTGTTCTCATCCCCCATTGTGGTAACCGTCACCGCTGTATAACCGGCTTGCTCCAGCGCCGTTAACAGACAAGGCACCCATTTCTGCGGTTCGGTTTTAAGCGTCACTTCATACGCATTGCGACCGACGCGTTCGCCTTGCAAACCGGCTTGTTGTAAAATGGCAAAGCTTTTTTCAAACTGCGGGTAGCGCGTGTCATAACGATCTCTTTCACTCGGAATGTCGGTATAAATTCCACCGCTGACGCCGTGATGATGACCGAAACCGATGCCGATCCCGAAATTTACCGCGCCTGTTGTCATTGTTACACCAAAAGACAAACCAACCGCTAATACCAAATATTTCCACCGTCGCATCGTATCACCCCTTTGGAAAGTTTATATTTTCAGTATAGCACAAATTAATATATGAATTTATGCATGATTTTATCTCATCTCATGATATAATAGATATTTGATGAATAAAGGAGGAAATAGATGTTAGAAGAATTTATCAATTTGAAAATATCCAAACCGATTATTACCGCCCTGAATGAAATGGGTTTTGAAGAGCCGACACCGATCCAGCGCGAGGCCATTCCGATCGCTTTGAGCGGCCGTGATATGATCGGCCAGGCACAAACCGGTACGGGTAAAACAGCGGCATTCGGTATTCCGATGCTGGAACGTGTACCGGCCAAAGGGGAAGGTCCGTTTGCCCTTGTGCTGGCGCCGACACGTGAGCTTGCCATTCAATCGGCAGAAGAGATCAATCGCTTGGCGCAACACTTGCCGCACTGGGCATTGCCGATTTACGGCGGTCAGGACATGGGCCGTCAATTGCGCAGTCTTAACAAACGTCCGCCGATTATTGTCGCGACACCGGGTCGTCTGATGGATCACATGGAGCGCGGAACGATTTCACTCGACAACATCCGACTCGTTGTTCTCGACGAAGCGGATGAAATGCTCAACATGGGTTTCATTGATGATATTCACAAAATTGTCGGGGCTACTCCGGAGGATCGGCAAACACTTCTTTTCTCCGCCACAATGCCGAATGCGATTCGCGAATTGGCTGACAAATTCCTGACAGAACCGAAGCACGTCACCATGAAAATGAAAGAAGTAACGATTGATCTGATTGATCAGGACTACATTGAAGTAGCGGAACGTCAGAAATTTGATGTGCTTTGCCGTCTTCTGGACATGCAGGATCCGACGCTTGCGATTATTTTCGGCCGCACCAAACGGCGCGTCGATGAAGTAACCGAAGCGTTAAAGAAACGCGGTTATACGGCGGAAGGTTTGCACGGCGACTTGTCGCAGGCGAAACGTGATAAAGTCATGCGTCAATTCCGTGAAAATACAATTGATCTTTTGGTCGCTACCGATGTGGCGGCGCGCGGTCTTGATATCAGCGGCGTAACCCATGTCTACAACTACGACATGCCGCAGGATCCGGAAAGCTACGTGCACCGCGTCGGCCGTACCGGTCGCGCCGGTCAGGCCGGTTTGGCAACGACATTTGTCGTGCCGCGCGAAATGGAACATCTGCGCGCCATCGAACATTTGATTCGTCGTCGCATTGCCCGTCGTGCCATTCCCAGCTTGTCCGAGGTTATCGAAAGCAATCGTAAAAACGCGTTGACCAGCTTGGTGCGCACTGCCGAACAGGACAACTTGGACGGTTTCCATGCTTCCGCGGAGGAATTGTTGCGTGAATTGGATTCCGTTACACTGGTCGCGGCCGCGATTAAGCTCTTGACGGAAGAGCCGGATACCACGCCGGTCAATATCACGGCGGAACGTCCTCTCGCCCGCAAGAAAGGTAATTTTGCGCATCGCGGCCCGCGCTCGGGACAAAGTCAGCGTAGCGGCGGAAAGCGCAATTTCAGTCGCGGCAAACGTCGCGATCGCAGTGATCGTAACGATCGCGGCTACCAATCGACTTCGCGAAAAAACACCAAGAAAAAGAAATTCACCTCGGGCTTTGAACCGTATTTCCGTGACTAATAAGCAAAAAAGACGCATATGCGTCTTTTTTTATTACTCCGTAACGGATGCTGTATCCTCATCCTGCGCCTCTATTTCCTTTTGATATTCTCTTACCAAATCGGCTGTCAGTTCCTGCCAACGTGCCGCCAGAAGTTGCGCATAGGGTACCGGCGGTAAGCCGTAGTTCCCTAAACCGAACCCGTCGTTGACTTCCACCAGTAATGTGCGGCCCTTGCTATCCACGCCGAAATCGATGGCATAGCCTCGCGGCGCGGAGTGATACGCTGCGATCGCGCGCCGAACAACCTCCACATCCGGCGTAACATCCCATTTGCCTTTGTACCAGAACATTCCGAGCGGCACTCCATCACAAACATAGACGCGCCACTCCGAAACAAATTCCACTTTTTCACTGCACCAAACGTCAATATCCGAAACAAAACCGCCGAGCTTTACCAAATCACTTGTTTCTTCCAGGACAGTGCCGATAAAGCGTTTCGTTTCTTTGCGCGGCTTGATAAATACACGCCACAGTGACGGATCATTCGTAATCGTAAAAAGCGTGGACGGCCAAATTTTCCGTCCGAGAAATGGCTGCAGTTCTTCCGGATAATCCAAATTCGGACATTCGATGTCCCAACCCGTTAAAAGATCGTGCAGATCCTGTTCACTGCCGACGATGACAGTGGCCGGATCCACCGCTTGCAAGGCATGCACGGTGGTGTAAAAGTCCACCTCTCCCAGTTGTCTAAACCCTTCATAGGCGATGTGCATATGATAGTCGTAGAGTAAACCGTCATGATTTTTGCGTAGTAACGCTTTCATGCCGTCCTCCTTTCCTCTTGCATGCTTTATAGTTTACCTGTCCGCGAAAGGACGGTTTATATTCGAGTTCATTTTACCATCTTTTGTGCTCCCACAAAAGTTTTGCAGTCGCAATAAATAAAGAAACAATTCATTTACGTCGCCTCGGCTTCGCAAAAGAATTGTTTCTCTAAATTTTATCCATCTATCCGATGCCAAACGCGCTTGGCGTATGATTGCATGGTGGAGACGAGGGGAGTCGAACCCCTGTCCAAAAGTATTGCCCTAACAACCGCTCCGGGTGCAGTTCATGATCGGGATTTCGCAGCGGCTTCGCTCATGAACAAGCCGACCGCCGCTAGACTGAAGAGTTTCCGATAACGTGCGTCAGTCGCACGCGTTAACGTATCCTACCGATTGACGCCGAGCTTATGCCGTAGGAAAACATAAGGCGGCGTGGCATTAAGCTGCCAGTGCAAATTCGTTGTTTGCGTGTAAGTTAAGTCCGGTGTTTAACGGGATGACCGGGATCCCGACCCGCTGTCATTAGCACAACTACTCCTGTCGAAACCAGTGCGTCCCCGAAGTAGTAAATGTAGCATACCACAATCGTTTTGTTTGTTCAAGTACGACGACGTTCGGCAAGCGCTCGATCCATATCGCGTTTCGCGCTTTTTTCCGCCAGATCGCGACGTTTGTCATAGTTCTTTTTCCCGGTGCAAAGGCCCAGTTTCACTTTCACCTTGCCCCGTGACCAATACAGCGAGAGCGGAATGAGCGTGTAGCCTTTCTGCTGCACTTTGCCGAACAAGCGGTTAATCTCACTTTTATGCATCAAAAGCTTGCGGTTGCGCAACGGTTCCTGGTTAAACCGATTACCCTGTTCGTAAGGACTGATATGCACATTATAAAGCCAAAGTTCGCCGTGATGTATCCTGACAAACCCGTCTTTCAGATTGACCTTGCCGGCGCGTAGGGATTTGACTTCCGTTCCAAAAAGAACCAGACCGGCTTCGTACGTTTCATGTACAAAGTAATCGTGTCTTGCCTTGCGATTATCTGTAATTTGTCGTGTATTCTCACGCGCCATATTTCCTCCGTTAGCTAGCGACGACGACGTTTACCTCGCTTGCCATGTTTATTTTTTAATCGTTTCGCCTTGGCGAGTTTTTTCGCCGCTTTTGTTTTGCTCTTACCTTTCTTGTGACTGCGAATGGCGGCGGATGCTTGCGCGACTTCTTCAAGCGAGTTGAATTCTCCCAGCAGGAAGTCGAGCGTTCGATGTTCAATATCGGCTTTCGCCAACGTCACGCGAACCTGATCACCCAACTGGAAGATCGTTTGTCCGCCATGGTCTTTAAACGTATAATCACGTTCCTCAAAGTGTCCTCGGCCGTTATCGATCACATCGGTATGGACCAATCCTTCCGCGCCATTATCCAAGGCGACAAACACGCCAAAGTTGGCAAGCCCCGTGACGGTCGCATCAAAGGCCTCGCCGACAAACGGTGCCATGTATTCCGTCCGTTTCAAATCGTTGGTTTCACGTTCCGCCTCTACCGATCGGCGTTCCGCCATCGAGGACTGCTCCGCCGCGCGCGCTAACCATTGTTTGTCGCGCGCCGGTTGTGATTTGCCCGACAAAACCTCACGAACCAAACGGTGTACTACGAGATCCGGATAGCGTCGAATCGGCGATGTGAAATGCGTGTAACATTCGGAGGCCAAACCGAAATGCCCCCAATTAATAATGTCATAGTAGGCTTGCGGCAACGATCGCAGCGTCATTGTTTCAATAATCGGTTGGATGCCGTGTTCTTCCGCAATGGCCAACATTTTTTGAACATCTTTCGGCTCTACTTCCGCTCCCAATTCAACTCGGGCGCCCCAAACCTGCAACAGATTCAAAACCATTTGCAGCTTTTCTTTGTCCGGCGACTGGTGCACACGGAAAATAGCGGTCCGATTTTCTTTCGATATAAACCGCGCAATCGTTTCATTGGCCAACAACATTGCCTCTTCAACCATTTTTTCAGCAATAGTGCGATCACGTTTAACAATCTGGATCGGTTTACCGTCTTCATCAAGCAGAATCTTGAATTCAGGGAAATCAAAACTCAAAGCGCCGCGTTTCGTACGCATACGGATCAATCGTTCCGCCAGTTCCTGCCACGTTTTCAGCATCGTAAGATGCGGCCGTAAATCGTCCGGATAGATATCTTCCAGCAGAGCTTTGCGAACTTCCGCATAGGTGCAGCGGCGCGCGCTCTTAATGATGCCCGGTCCGATTTTAGAGTTCACCACTTCGCCCGCTTCGTTGACTTCCATGACCACGGACATGGTGTAGCGATCGACGCCTTCATTTAAGCTGCAGACACCGTTTGAAAGCACTTCGGGCAGCATCGGGATAACGCGATCCGCCAAATACACGCTGGTGCCGCGACGAAATGCTTCCTTATCCAATTCCGAACCGCGTTTCGCGTACCAACTGACATCGGCGATATGAACGCCCAGCTCCGTATTGCCGTTATCCAATGTGCGACAGTATACGGCATCGTCAAAATCTTTTGCATCCGCACCGTCGATGGTAATAATCGGCTGATCGCGAAAATCCATCCGATCCCCCGGTGTAATCGGTATTTTCGCAACTTGTTCCGCTTCGTCAAGAACTTCTTTCGGAAATATTTTAGGGATATGGTGGCTGGCAATAATCAGGCTGATATCCAGCCCTTTATCGCCCTCATAACCGAGTACTTCTTCGATAACGCCTTCCGCCATACGCTTCGCTTCCGGCCATTTAGTAATTCGCACCAGTACCTTGGCGCCGCTTTTGGCATCTTTCATTTGGTCGGCAGGAATATAAATATCCGCCCCCATGCGCTCGTCATCCGGCGTCACAACCGCGAAGTTTTTCTGCAACTCGAAAGTACCGACTACCGTTTCATTCGCATGCGTGACAACCCGCACCACTTGACCTTCATACTTACCGGCCTGTGATTTGCGTTCGAGCACTTCCACCTGCACGGTATCATTATGCATGGCATTCCCGCGACATTCTTTACCGATATAAATATCTTCATGCTTTTCATCGGTAATCAAGAATCCGAAATTTGCCGCGTATCCTTTGTATACGCCCGTTACCATTTGTCCGGGACTGTATCCCTGCATCCGATCAATCACTCGTTTTGCCATACGCCACCTCCGGAAACAAAAAGTCCGCCTTCGCGGACTTTATTAGTACGTATTGAAGTATTTCACAAGCGCTAACGTAGTCAACGCAAAAACGATACCTAAAATAACGGTTAAACGCGATAAAATCGCATCTTTACCACGCGCTTTCCCGCCGAAGAAGGTATCCGCCGCACCGCCGATAGAGCTTCCCATCCCGGCCGTCTTGCTTTCTTGCAGAACCACAACGGTAATCAATAATACCGCGATGATCATTTCTGCAAACATCAACGTCATCTTCAAAACAGTTGTCATCCTTTCCTTTAATGATTTCGAAAATATAATTCCATCTTACGTTTCATGCGCTGAATCGCATTATCCACCGTTTTGACCGGTCGACCGATACGTTGCGCAATCGTTTCATAAGAAAGTCCTCGTAAATAGTAGAGCAGCACCCGCAACTCCAGCTTGCTCAAAACGCGCGGCACCTCTTGCGAAAGTGACGCCATCCATTCGTTGCGTAAATAAATTGACTCGGGATCGCTGTCGTAATCTGTTGCCAGTATTTCCAACAACGGACGACCGCCGTCATCCCCTTCAAATACCGATCGATTGAGAGATATATAGGAGTTAAGCGGTTGGTGTTTATATCGAGTAGCTCCTTTAATCGCTGTCAGCATTTGCCGGGTAATGCAGATATTGGCAAAGGTTTTAAAACTCGCACCGTATTGCGGATCGTAATCGCGTGCCGCTTTAAACAAGCCGATCATTGCTTCCTGCACCAAATCATCGCTTTCCGCCCCGGCCAAAAAGTATGAGCGGGTCCTTAACTTGGCCAGTCCCCGATAGCGCTCAATGATCGCTTCCAAGGCTTCGGCGTCTCCCGCTTGACTGCGAAGTACCAACTCTTCATCCGTCAAGATTTTCGACGAATACTCCGTCGCCGCCATGCGAACGCCTCCTCACCCAATATATACAAAATCATTATACTTAAATAAAACTCACGGTGCAAGCATGCGATTTATTTGCGGTGGCGTATTTTCTCCAAAAGATCTCGCGCGTCAGGACAGAGCTGCTCTGCCAATGCTACTCGCTGTTTTTGCGTGAGACGTGAGTGCTCTTCTTTTTGCGCTTTTTTGTCGGCATCAATCTCCTGCATCAAATCCCGCACCGATTTTCGGTACGCGCCGCTGCCGCTGACTTGCGATTGCTCCGGACCGTCCGACGTCACGACGTAGATGTAGCGATAGTTATCGCGCTGACGGAATGCCACTTTTTCAATATAACTGTCGGCAGTGGTTTTCGCCGTCGTATACACGATATGAAAGCCGGGCGCGCGTTCGATGATTTGACCGGCGTGACCGATCTTTTTACCGTCAAATACCAAAATAACTTCGATCCCCGTGTGCTTGGCCAAGTCGAGCAAAGTATCCGCTAAAAACTCGCGGGCATGTTCCAAGTCATCCTTTTCAAAGCGCCAATACGCAGGATCGGCAAAAATCACGTTGTAGCCGTCCACCAGCCAGAGTGGCTTCAAATTGTATTCAGCCATGTTGTGACCGTTGTTGCCGCGCCGCTTCAAACATCATCAGCGCGCCGGCGACCGATACATTTAATGAGGATACTTTACCCCACATCGGAATCTGTACCATGAAATCACAATTTTCACGTACCAGACGCGAAATGCCTTTTCCTTCATTCCCAAGCACGATCACCGTTTTCCCGCGCCAATTCGCTTCCGTGTACGTCAGTTCGCCTGCCATATCGGCACCGCCTACCCAAAAGCCGGCTTTTTTCAACGTATCCAATGTTTGCACTACATTGGTGACGCGCACAATCGGCAGCCACTCCACCGCGCCGGCCGATGTTTTATGAACGACCTCGGTCACCGCCGCGCTGCGTCGCTCGGGAATAATGACAGCGACCGCTCCCGCGCCGTCCGCAGAACGAATGATCGCGCCGAGATTATGCGGATCCTCGACACCGTCCAAAAGTATAACCAACGCATGGTCCATATCTTGTACCGTTGCCAGTACGCTTTCCAGTGTGGCGTATTCATACGGCGGTAATTCCACCACAATGCCTTGTTGTCGCACACCGGGCACCATTTGTTGCAAGGTTTGGGCATCCGTTTCATGGATGGGAATTCCCGCCTTACGCGCCGTTTCGACCAACGCTTTCACATCACCGCGCACCGGTGTCTGCACATAGAGCGCGCGAGCGCGTCCGCTGGCAATGGTCTCCACTGCACCGCGGCGGCCGGCTATATAATGAGCGGAAGCGTCGGTATGCTCACGACGTTTACCGCCGAACTTAGGTTTGGCTTTGGATCTCATGTCGCATTACCTCCTGCGCAATCGGCCAGGCCGTTTGCAAAAGCGCCGCAAGGCGTTCGTTTTGATCATGCCGATAGCAATACCCAAGCAATGCTTCCCACGCCGTACTTTGTTGGTATTCGGCAAGCGTCGCGCTGGCGGGCGCGTGCAGAGAAAGATTACGGGCGCGTCGGCAGAGATCCTGCTCTGCTTCCGTTAACGTATCCCATAAGGAGCGTAATACCGCGCTTTGATTTTTCGCCGCCACCAGTCGCGCCGCCAAATCATGCAACACACGTGTTTTGGCAATTCCTGTCTCCGCGAGGCGAGTGCGCACAAAAACGCTGTAAACCGCGTCACCGACGAACGCATATGTCTGCAAATCCCACTCCGCTTCAGTCGGCGTCCCCTGCGCCAAACGCTCGATCGCTTCGTCACGCAGATATAAATATTGTTTAAACTTCACGGCGATGCCATGTCGAACCTTCGGGTCCGTCTTCAACCACAATTCCGATCGCAGCCAATCGATCCCGCAGCAAGTCGGCGAATTGGTATTTTTTCTCGGCGCGCGCCTGCTCCCGCAATGTCAAAACAGATTTCATCACAGCCTGGTAACGGGCCTCCGGCGCATGCTGCGGAGGCTCTGCTTCAAGCACGACTCCGAGCGCATCAAATTGCTCGGTCATTTTCTGCGCCAGCTCCGGCAAGTCTTCATCGAGTGCCTGTTGGCGAACGCCGGCGAGCATTTCCAACAACGCTTTGAATTCGCTGTCGTCAACTTCCGGTTCTTTCCAGATCTGCGGCAAAATACCGAGCACATCCATCATCTCATGTAAAACATTCAATGCAGCATTCAGCGCGCGGGCATCTTCACCGTTATTCCCGGCGAGATAGATATTTATATTTTTCACCAATGTAAACATCGCGCCGATGGCAAGTGCTGTGTTGAAATCATCATTCATTGCGGCGATAAACGCGTGCCGCGCTTCAATCGCAGCTGTACGCAATTCCTGCGCGGTGAAATCTTCTTCCTGATGGCCGCGGTTGACCGCCTGCCGCAATTTCGCCACCGTTGCCGCCAGACGAGCCACCGTCCGCTCCGCCTCTTCCAATCGTTCATCACTGAAGTCAAGCGGACTGCGATAATGCGTGGAAATAAGGAAAAAGCGCAATGCGTCCGGACTGTACTTAGCTAAAATATCTTTGACGAGGAAGAAATTACCCAGCGATTTACTCATTTTTTCCTGATCAATCGTGATAAAGCCGTTATGCAGCCAGTAATTAACAAAAGCGTGCCCTGTGCAGCCTTCCGACTGCGCAATTTCATTTTCATGGTGCGGGAAAATAAGATCGCTGCCACCGCCATGGAAATCAAATGTGTCACCGAGATATTTAGTACTCATCGCGGAGCATTCGATGTGCCAACCCGGACGTCCTTTGCCCCAGGGGCTGTCCCACGACGGTTCATCGGGTTTAGCCGCTTTCCACAGAGCAAAATCTCCCGGATTACGTTTTTCGTCATCGACCGCCACACGCGCGCCCGCCAGCATGTCTTCCACATTCCGACCGGAAAGTTTCCCGTACGGCGCAAACGTAGAGATGTCATAGTACACATCGCCATGCAACGGATAGGCGTGTCCTTCCGCAATCAGTCCTTCGACCATGCGAATAATGTCATCCATATGCTCGGATACGCGCGGATAGCGATCCACGCGGCGAATATGCAGCGCATCCATCACTTCAAAATACGTCGCGATGAATTGCTCGGCAATAGCACTCCATTGCACGCCCGCCAGCTTCGCCGCGTTGATAATTTTGTCATCCACATCCGTGAAATTTTGAATGTGCGTCACTTGGTAACCGCGATATTCCAAGTAACGATGAATCACATCCCAGGTCACAAACGGTCGAGCATTACCGATATGGGAATGATTGTACGGCGTGACACCGCACACATACATTTTCACTTCCCCGGGAGTAATCGGCTTGAACTCTTCTTTTTCCTTGGAAAGCGTATTATATACGTAAATATTTTTCAAATCCGTTTCATCGACTTGCATTGTTTCCCTCCAATTTTGTTAAACGTTCTTCCAAAAGCGCGACTTGTTCTTTCAAATTCGTAATTTTTTCTTTAATCGGATCCGGTAATTCGGAATGATCCAAATCAACTTCCTCTTCATCGTTATCGATATGCAACGGGCTGATACCGCGGCTGGAAATCACCTGTCCCGGAATACCGACAACGGTACTGTGCGGAGGCACCGGTTTAAGCACCACCGAACCGGCGCCTATTTTGGCGCCTTCGCCTACGGTAAATGAACCGAGCACCTTGGCTCCGCAGGCGACTACCACGTAATCCTCAAGCGTCGGATGGCGTTTTCCTTTTTCTTTACCCGTACCGCCCAAGGTTACCCCCTGGTAAAGTGTCACATTATCGCCGACGATGGCCGTTTCACCGATCACCACTCCACCGCCGTGATCGATAAAAACACCGTTGCCGATCTGCGCGCCGGGGTGAATTTCAATACCCGTAAAAAAACGTGCGCAATGAGACAACAAGCGCGCGATAAAAAAGCAATTGTGCCGATACCACCAGTGCGATACGCGATGCCACCACAATGCGTGCAAACCGGGATAGCAAAAAATGACTTCCCAAAAGTTTTTTGCCGCGGGGTCGCGCGCGAACACGACGCGAATATCATTTTGGCATTGTTGCAAAAAGTTCACTTGCCGCTCCTTAAAATAAAAAAACCACCTGCTGCAGAGGCGTTGAAACGCGGTTCCACTCTGCTTTACAGATAGCTGTATCTCGATCGTCGTAACGGGACTTTACCGTTGCTGCGTACTCATTTTCTGCAGCACCACTCCGGGAGGCACTTCAACGTTGGTTGCCAAGCGAACTCACAGCCACGATCCGCTCTCTCTTAAGACAACACCGACGTTTACTTTTTCCGTTCATCGTGTATTTTTAATATAATCCAGTGTAACGAAAAACGATAATTTTGTCAACTTTAAAACTGTTTATCGGCTGACCTGGTCTTTGCCCCCACACTCGCCTGCTGGAACTTTCGCTCCTCTCGTCACTATTCGTCCTCTCGGTTTTACCGGCAGGTCTTACTTCTAAGCCGCACCATGCTCAAAAACGTTTTTGTTTTCTTACGTGGGTCGTTTTGCCTGCGACTGGCCTCGACTTGCAACCACAGACCCGTAAACAGTTTTCCTCATTCTACAAACCTGCTTACAAAAAGTCAAGCTCAAAAGATCGTTTTCCCTATATAAAATCGGCATACGAAAATCGAAGATTTTATCTCATCTAAATCGAAAAAAAAGGTATAATGAAATAAGGCTTAAAGAAAACATACTCTTTACATAAATAAGCAAGGATGTTTGGCAATGTTTACCTTAAATTTAATGCATACGGCGGCAGTGTACCAAAAAGATCGACGCGAATTGGGCCGAGTCATGGAGCCCATGCTTTTTTTGCTGCGGCAAAAAAGCCACCGTCTCTATTCGCATTCGATTCAAGTGGCGCATTACTCAGCCAGCATCGCCGCTCAAATGGGTTTGCCGGCCACCGAAATCGAAACGGTTCAGTCGGCCGCCCTGTTGCATGACATCGGTCTTTTGACCTTGCCGACAGTGGCGTTGCACAAGATGCCTTTCTTGACGAGACGCGAACAAGCCCTTTACAAAAAGCATCCGGATCTCGGCAGCAATATGCTCGAAACGATCCCGGCGTGCCAACATATTATTCCTTACATTCGACATCATCATGAGCGCTGGGACGGCACTGGTTTTCCTAAACATCTGCGCGGCGTAAATATTCCTTTGGGCGCTCGCATCATTGCCGTCGCCGATTACTATGAACAAATCACCAATCCCTCGGCGGAAAATTGGGCGAAAACAAAACAGGAAGCGTTGAATGAACTCTTCAGCGCCTCCGGTCTTCTGTTTGATCCTTCGATTGTCCGTGTCTTTATCGACATTTTGAGTTAACGCGCGCCCGACGCGATCACCCAACCGATGATTTGCGCAGCGCCGGCTCGGTGCAAAACGCGCGCCGCTTCTTCCAGCGTAGCGCCCGTAGTATAGATATCATCCACAAGAATTACCGTACGACCTGTCAATGGAACTCCTTCCCACCGGAAGGAGTTTTTTATATTTGTATGACGATCTGTACGACTCAATGTGGATTGCGCCGGTGTATGACGTATTTTGACAAGGTCTTTTGACCATTGCCAGCCGCGTTCCTGCGCCAGCGGTGCGAAAATTTCCGCCACTTGATTGAAGCCGCGCTCGGCGTAGCGCTCCCGCGAGAGTGGAATCGGTACGCACAGAGCATCATCCGGAAACGCATCCGGCCAGGGAAAATCGCGCAACAAATTCTGAAATACCAGAGGATCTAAATGCTTGCGGCCGAATTTATAGCGCAACAAAGCGCTGCGCACGCCGCCGCGGTAATCCGTGCAAGCGTAACATCCCGTAAGCTTGCCGTGGTGACTTCCCGCAAGCTGCCGCGGTTGCCATACCTCATCACGACAATGCCGACACCATTCGCCGTGCCGACTGACCGCCGCATGACAGCCGGGACAACGCGGCGGGTATAAAAAAGATAAAATTTGTCGCCAAAAACTAGGCATCGATTTCTCCTGCCTTTGCAAGATTAAATATGGCTTTATAAATTTTATTCATCGTTTTTCTCTTTTTCAATGAGAAACTGCCTTTATTTAAATGATTATTTCCTCTTTTTTCGTTCTTGTCAATATTTTATGACTGATTCAATTTACAAACTCCGCGTCACTCCCTTTGCAAATCTTCCTATGTTCGTGTGTTTATCGACATTTTGAGTTAACGTGCGCCCGACGCGATTCCTCAACGGATAATTTGCGCGGCACCGGCTCGGTGCAGGACACGTGCCGCTTCTTCCAGCGTAGCGCCCGTAGTATAGATATCATCCCAACATAGTACGTATTTGATACAATAACACGATAACAGGGATTTTGCCCCCCCGTGTGCATGCCTTTCGCTTAATTACATTATACAAAAAATCAGAACGATTGCATCTTAGAGCGCGACCGTTCTGATTTTATGTTTTGGCTTTCTTTTCTTCTCTAACTGCTACTGGTTTTTCCTGTTAAAGTAGTCTGCATGCTCCCGGTCAATGCGGACATAGGTGCTTCCATAGACACCCGCGGCAAGTTCATAAGCCCTAAATTGCACACAAATCACGCCGTCACCTTCCAGGAAGTACATCGCCGGAACACGATCCACTCGTGACTGTGCTTCCACGCGTTCCCCCGAATCGCTATACAGAGAAAAGAGTGCAAGGCTATTCAAATCGTCTATGGTTACTCTCACAAAATGTTCAAGCGGTATACGATTCCCCGTGTTTTTGTCATAGACGACAGAGTATTTCCAAACATGATTTCCGTTTGCTCCATGCGGATATCCGTACAAAGCCATGGTTATGGACAGCAAGGAATCATCTTCATAATTGACTTCATACCACCCGCCTGCCGTGTAGTATCGCCCGCTCTGGAAATCTGCTCGCACATGATCAATTCTTTCCATAAGATCCGCATTAATAGCCGCCTGTGCTGCGGGGTTCCCTTCCACGGTAACCACCGGATATTTCAACGACCAGTTGGTGCGCATTTCCGTTGCTTCTTGCACCTGAGCAAAAACAGATACACCCACAACCATGCTCATCCCGATAGAAAGAAGTGCCGTTTTTAGTTTTCCCATACTCTTTTCTCCTCTCGAAAGAAAATGATACTTTCTTTTATTTTAACCTTTTAAAGGGAAAATTGGAAGCCTCTTTATTTTTTGTATACCATATTGGGTACATTCCTTCCTGCCACCGCTCTGATTTTATTTATACCGCTATATTTGTTCCATCCTTAAATGTCACTCGCATATCATCACTACCGTTTACGGTGACAAAATCCACCAAGCTGCCGCGGCTGCCATACCTCGTCACGGCAACGCCGACACCATTCGCCGTGCCGGCTGACTGCCGCGTGACAGCCGGGGCAATGCGGCGGGTATAAAAAAGATAAAAAATATTGCCAAAAATCAGGCATCGATTTCTCCCGTTAAACGCGCGCGCAAAAGGCTGGTACGACCGGCTGTATGTTGTGTGCGCAATGCTTTCTTGAACGCCGCCGGCGAACCGACAATATACACATGGGATTTGGCGCGGGTCACCGCCGTGTAAACAAGATTGCGTTGCAACATGATTTGTTGCGAAGGCAGCAGTACCAACACTACCGTTTCGTACTCGCTCCCCTGACTCTTATGCACAGTAAGTGCATACGCCAACTGCAGTTCTTGTAACTCACCGCGCTCGTAGGTGGAATTTTTAATGCGAAAATCGACCGCAATATGCTCCTCACCGACTGCATATACCTCGCCCAAATCACCGTTATAAACGCCTTTCTCGTAATTATTTCGCCGCTGCATGACTTTATCGCCGATCTGCAAACCGCGATTGGATTTTCCCGTGTATCCGTGCGCCTGCCGCTGCAACTCCCGATTCAACGCATCGACACCGCAGACACCGCGGTACATCGGCGCCAGCACCTGCATGGCAAACTGACGTTCCGGATCCGCGTAACGGAGCGTGCGACAAAGTGACAACACTTCATCAAGCGCCTCTTCTTCGGGGCATTCGATAAAAGTAACGCCATCGCGCCACACCGGCATCCGCCCTTGGCGTATGGCCGCGGCAGCCTGCGCAATCCCGCTGCCTTCCTCCTGTCGATAAATATGCTCCAACCTTACGACCGGCACCGTATCCGATGCGATGATATCGCGCAACACGTTCCCCGGACCAACCGGCGGCAACTGATCGACATCACCGACAAAAATGACGCGGGCGTGATCGGGCACCGCTTCCAAAAAATGGTACATCAGGTTGACATCCAGCATGGACGCCTCATCGATAATGAACAGATCGCCCTTCAAAGGATTTTGCGCATCACGCTGAAAAACACTTGCGTCCTCCACCAATCCCGCTTCCAACAACTTATGCAAAGTGGACGCGTCCTGCTCGGATGTTTCCGCAAGCCGCTTCGCGGCGCGTCCGGTCGGCGCAGCTAAAACAGTTCGCAGACGAGCTTGGGAAACAACCGCCAAAAGAGCCCGCACCAATGTCGTTTTGCCCGTACCGGGGCCGCCGGTAATCACGAGCACGCCGGTTTCCAGCGCGGCAAGGATGGCTTGAATTTGCTCGGCGGCCAACGTCACCTCTTCTTTTTCCGCCCACTTTTCCAAAATCATTTCCGCGCCGACTGCCGTCAGCGGTTCTACCGTCTGCAGACGCTCGATGTGGTGCGCTACGCCCGTTTCCGCTTCATACAAAGAAAGATGGTACACGTAAGCTGTATCGTCGACAATCGTCACCGGATAAACGCCATACTCCAAAAGTTCTCCCAACGCCTCGCGGATGCGATCTTCATCGACCCGCAAAAGGCGCGCCGTTTCCCGTACCAGAGTTGCCAACTTCAAGCAGCTGTGACCGCGTTCGGCTCCCCGCAGAAGCACTTCATTCACACCGGCTTCTATCCGATCCATGGAATCTTGCGGCATTCCCGCATGCATGGCCAGCGCATCGGCACTGCGAAACGGAAATCCTTCCACATCGCGCGCCAGTCGATACGGATCATTTTCCAGCACCGTCAGAGCCGATTCCCCGTATTGCTTTTGTAATACCGCGGCAAATCGTCCGGCCACGCCCGCTTCTTCCAGCGCCAATGTCAGCGCATGCAAGTCGCTTACTTCATGGTATGTCTGCGCAAAATTACGCCAAGTGGTTTCACCGATGCCGCGCACTTCCGCTAACCGTTCGGGCGATGTATCCAAAACGGCAAGCGTTTCCTCACCGAAATGATCCACAATTCGTTTGGCAAGTGCGGGACCGATGCCGCGAAACAGACCCGAACCAAGATAACGAACGATGCCGGCGGCGCTTTGCGGGCGCACTCTTCGCAACGCGGCAATGCGCAGCTGTCGTCCGAAGCGCGGATGTTCCACCCATGTACCGCTGACTTCGACCTCTTCACCGACAAGCGGCGCGCTCACGTTACCGACCAATGTCCAGCTTTTATACTGCTGCGGCGGTCGCATTTTGAACACGCAAAAAGAATCGTCTGCCGCTGCAAAAATAATACTTTCCACGGTACCGGCAAACGTTTCTTCCCACTGTCCGTTCATGACTCCTGCGCCTTTCGGCAAATGGTCATAACCGCCTGCAAAAATTCTTCATACGCCTTTTTTTCTATTTGATTTACATCCGCGCTGAGCGCTTGGCGATTTTGCGCCTCACGCTCCGGATCGTAAACGGGCAGCCCGTGCTTGCTTTTATAGCGACCGATCGCTTGCGCCAGCGCGAGCCGTTGTAAAAAAAGCGGCTTGATCTGTGCATCCAGCGCACGAATTTCATTACGCCATTGTTCGAGTTCCGTCATATTTCCTCCTGTCTGTATTATAACCCACAGCAGTATTTTCCCAAGCAAAAAGAGGAATCCTCGGATTCCTCTTTTTACGAATGCAACATTCTGTGCAATACTTCGCCGATCTTGCGAATACCTTCACGAATGCGCGCCTCGTCCATGCTTGAATAGTTCAGTCGGAAATAATTTTTCTGCTTTGTTACCGGGAAAAATCCTTCCCCCGGCGTAAACGCAACATTTTCTTGCAACGCTTGCGTCAACACGTCACGCGCATCACAATCTTTAGGCAGTTCTACCCAGATGAACAAGCCGCCGCGCGGTTCCGTCCAATGCACGTCGGCCGGAAAATGCTGCTGCATAGCGGTCAGCATCACATCATGACGTTGCCGATATAAATCCACATTCGCCGCGACATGACCTTCATAGTCCGCGTCCTGTAAAAACGCGGCCACTTGCCGCTGCACCAAAGACGAAGTTGAAAGATCCGCCGCCTGTTTTATAAAGTCAGCGCGTTCGATGACTTCCGCAGGTCCCGCCAAATAACCGATCCGTAAACCGGGTGATAATGTTTTGGAAAATGTCCCCAGAAAAGTAACAAGATGTTTCGTATCCAGCGCTTTCAACGTCGGTAACGCTTCTCCCGAAAAGCGTAATTCACCATACGGATGATCTTCCCACACCGGAATTTCGTATTGATTGACAAGCTCCATGAACTTTTGCCGGCGCTCAAGTGACCAGGTAATGCCGGTCGGATTTTGAAAATCCGGAATTACGTAAATGGCCTTTACCTTTTTTTGCGTAGCGAGAATTTCTGCCAGCGCTTCCGGAATTACACCTTCTTCATCCATCGGCATTTCCACGTACGTCGGCTGCGCCAGATCAAAGGCATTCAGAGCGCCGATGTAAGACGGCCCTTCCACCAGCAATACATCGCCGGGATCCAAAAGCACACGAGCTAAAAGATCCAATCCCTGTTGCGAGCCGGCCGTGATTAAAATATCGTCCGGCACTACGGTTGCTTGCAAATGATTTTGGAACCAATCGGAGAGATATTCACGTAAAGGTAAGTAGCCGCGCGAAGGTCCGTATTGCAAGGCAGCCACACCGTCCTTGGCAAATACTTCCTGCGTGACGGCCGCTAACGTTTCAATCGGAAATGTTTCCGGCGCGGGTAAACCGCCACCGAACGAAATCACTTCCGGTTGCGCCGTCAATTTGAGCAGCATATCAATATCCGACGGAGCAAAATTCTGCGTTAATCGAGAAAATCTCATGCTCCAATCACTTCTTTTCGCGAGCGGTCGTATTCTTCCAACGCCAAGATCGCGTTTCGATACATTTCTTTATCTACCTTGTACGGCATTACGTTCAAATCAAAAGTTTGCAACGCACGTGCCAAAACCGGTTCCAATTCATCGACCGTCACATCGATATCAGCAAGACAGGTCGGTAATTGCATGGCGCGATTAAAGTCATATACTTTCGTCAACTCGTCGTCCGCGCCGTCCATCGCCAGCAACACCAATACTCCGTACGAAACGAGTTCACCATGCATATGGTTGGCTTCCACTTGCGGCAGTTCCACCAAGCCGTACGTAAGTGAATGCGCCACGGCAGTGTTGTAATCCGGTTCCAGAAAAATCGAAGCAAAACCGGTGCTGACAATCACATTGAGAATTGTTTGCCGCAACGCTTCGCTGGTTTTACCCGCCTGCGCGTCCTTATAACCGGTGACAGCCGACTGCATCAACGGCTCGGCACACATGCCGCTGAGCGTCACGCCCACCTGATTGGAATGAAGAATCGAACGATCGCGGGCGGACAGTCGGCTTTCATAATATTTGGCTACCGAATCACCGATCCCCGCCCAAAGGTATTGCGCCGGCGCGGAACCGATAATGCGTTCATTAATAAACGTATGAACCGGTGGATGATTGGCGTCATAGGCGCGATCGAAGCGATGATCGTCAAAATAGACCGCCGCAATACTCGTCACGGCCGCGCAGGTCGCTGCAATGGTCGGGAACGTAAAAAACGGTTTTTGCAATTCGCCGGCGATGACCTTAACCGTATCAATCGCTTTGCCTCCGCCGACGGCAAACAACATATCCGCGTCGGCAACGGTAGGAATTTCCGCCAGTCGTTCGGCATTGGCAAAAGAACATTCTTTGCCGTACATTCGCCAATCCGTTACCTCCAGTGATGTCTTTTGAAGAGCCGCTTCTAATGCCGGCCGCGCTTTTGCAAGCGCTGTTTCGCCGCCTAAAATGGCGACCGTTTTCCCGTACGTTGCGCAAACGGTTTCAATGGCTGCATACGCATCATCTCCGCCGATCGTGAACCCCGGAATATTAACGGTGTACGACTTCATGAAATCCCTCCTTTTTCGATAAACAAAAACCGCCAAGACGGCGGTTTAATAACTTTGCCCGGGTATTGTCACACATTCTAACAAGCTTACCGGCACATGTCAATATTTAATTTTTCCGTCAAACTGTGCAGCGCACGTTCGGTATCATTATGCATTTGCGCAACCAAAGCGGCGACCTCGGAAAATTTTTCTTCCGGGCGCAGATACACAACAAAAAACAGACGGAATTTTTTTCCGTATAAATCCTCGGAAAAATCGGGGAAATAGGTTTCCACCCGCGTCGGTACATCGGTAAATGTCGGATTGGTGCCGACATTGGTAACGCCTTTAATCAATGCGCCGTCGTACCGGGCCACGGTAGCATATACGCCGTTACGCGGCGCGACACGACCTTCATGCAATGCCATATTGGCGGTGGGAAAACCGAGCGTGCGACCGCGTTGATCGCCATGCAAAACCGTCTCATCAATCGACCAATACCGTCCGAGCAATGTCGCTGCCCGTTCCGGTTTGCCCGCCAGTATGGCCGCGCGAATTTCCGAACTGCTGACCACGCCGCCGGCGTCTTGCAGTAACGGTACGGAAATAACTTCCCAGCCGGCGTCTTCGGCATAGTTCTGTAAGGTCGTAACCGTCCCCTGCGCGTCGGCGCCGAAACGGAAGTTTTCTCCCACTACCACACCGACGACGTGCCGATTGTTTTGCAACATGTGCAAAAACTCCGTTGCGCTTTGGCGCATCTGCGCAACCGTCGGTGTGAGCCAGATGATTTCATCCACGCCTTGCAGACGCAGATATTTTTCTTTATCCGCAAGCGTCAATAAATCACCGGCATAGGTTCCTGGCGTTAATGCCGCTTTCGGGGTTTTCGTAAACGTCACGGCCACCAGCCGCGCCGTTTCGCGATCCGCGAGTGCGCGGGCGGTGCGAAGGACTTCAATATGCCCGCGATGCACGCCGTCAAAATTACCGATAGTTAAAACGGTACGGCGTGCCGCCGTTTCATATATCGCTGGTTTCATTCTTCCACCCACACTTTATAAGGCCGTATGCCCCCTTCTGCCGCCGGTTTGCCGAGACCGATGAATTGTTCATCGCACCACAGAGCCGTTACATCACTGATCGTGCCGCGAATCGTCTGACCATGGCGAAAGCGTTCCGCCGCTGCAGTCGGCACCCGATATTGCGGCAAATGGCGTACAGCATCCGTCGCAGGACGTAGCGCCGCCTCTTTCGCCGCCCGAATTTCTTCGAGTGTCCACGCATCTTCCAGCGCAAAATTGCCGACCTGTTCCCGCACCAGAAACGACATCGTCAGCGGTACGCCCAGGGCCTCACCGAAATCTCTTCCCAACGCGCGGATATACGTTCCCTGCGAGCAAACGATGCGCGCGCGCAAATACGGTAATTGGTAAGAAATATCCGTAAATTCATGGATTGTAATTTCACGCGCAGGCAATTCCACCTTCTGATTTTTCCGCGCCAATTCATAGGCTTTACGTCCATCCACTTTAATCGCGGAATATTGCGACGGCCGTTGTAAAATCGTACCGCGAAATGATGCGGCGGCGGTTTCGAGTTGTTCTGCCGTAAGTTCGGGGATAGCGCTCATTTGTTGTACAATCGTGCCGCTCGTATCTTCGGTGTCGGTAGCGATGCCCACCAACCACTCCGCAAGATACACTTTCGGCTCTGTCGGCGCCCATGCCAAAAGCCGCGTCGCTTTGCCCAGAAATACCGGCAAAACGCCCGCGGCTAAAGGATCCAATGTACCGGAGTGGCCCATTTTACGAATGCCGTAAATCTTTCGCAAAACGTAAATGACATCATGCGACGTCATGCCGGCCGGCTTCAGTACATTAATGATTCCCTGCATGCGTCAGCGCCGCCTCCGCTTTCGGCAACACTTCGGCGATCGCAGTCGCAAGGTCGGTGTACATAGTGCACCCTGCCGCGCGAATATGTCCGCCGCCGCCGAATTGTGCCGCCAACTCCGATACATCGACACTGTTTTTTGAACGGAAACTTACATACGTTTTTTGCGGCTTATCATATTTAAATTGCAGCGTGAGTTCCACACCTTCGATATTGCGCGCCAAATCGAGATAGGTGTCGACATAATGACGACCGGCCTCGATAGCCGCTTGATCCATAACGATATAACTCAGTCGGTGATCGGCCGCAAATTGCAATGTGGACATGATCGGCCCCAAAATCGTCAACGCTTCTTTCGGCAACGAATCCATGGCCTGCGAAATACGGTCAGGATGTGCGCCGCGATCTACCAACTCGGCCGCCATTGCAAGCGTTTGCGCCGTCGTATTGCCGTAGCGGAAAAAACCGCAATCCGTAGCAATCGCCATGTAAAGTGCGTCTGCCATAGACGGCGTAATATCCCAGCCCCACTGCATAAAGAGACGGGTTAAAATTTCGCCCGTCGCGGCAGCATCATCCTCGAGATAAAGCATGTCTGCGTAATCAGGATTCGAAGTATGGTGATCGATATTCACAATCGGCACGTTTTCCGGCCAGGCATAATCGCCGGCACGTGCCGGCGTGCTTAAATCCATGAACAAAATGTGATCATACTCTTTGTCGGGAAGTTCGCGGTGTATTTCTTTCGCCAACGGCAAAAACAGATATTTTTCCGCAATGGTGTCGTCGACCAGCATATCGGCCGCCACGCCGCGGGCGCGCAATGCTTCCGTGATCGCCAAAACCGAGCCGAGACAATCACCGTCCGGCTTAACGTGACCGACTACCAGTGCCGACTTGACACTTTCCAATATCTGGAGCAGTTTGTCTTCACTGATCTTCATCGGCTGCACCTTCCAATCTGTTTTGGGATTCCTCTTTATCTTTAATCGACTTCAGTACGCGCTCAATGTGATCCCCGTAATCAATCGAGCGGTCTACGGCAAAAGTAATTTCCGGAGTATGACGCACTTGGAGCCTCTTGCCGAGTTCGGTGCGAATAAAACCGGTGGCGTTTTGGAGCGCGGCGAAGGATTTTTCTTTTTCTTCATCGCTGCCGAACAAACTTACGTAGACAGTCGCCTCACGCAAATCACCGGTGACCGTTACTTCCGTGACCGTGACAAATCCGAGTCGGGTATCCTTCAAATCACGGAGCAACATTTGACCGATCTCCTGCTTGATAAATTCCTGCATTTTACGCACACGTAATTGGGACATTACAAGCACCTCCCTTTAGTCGATCGTTTGTTCAATTTCTTCTTCGGTAAAGGCTTCCAAAACATCGCCTTCTTTGACATCACGGTAGCTCTCAATCGAAATACCGCACTCATATCCTTCCGCGACTTCTTTAACGTCATCCTTAAAGCGACGGAGAGATGCGATGCTTCCTTCATGAATAACGATGCCGTCACGAATCAAACGCAATTCCGCATTATTGGTAATTTTGCCTTCCGTGACGTACGAACCGGCGACAATTACCTTCGGTGTCGGAATCACCTGACGCACTTCCGCACGTCCCAAGACAACTTCACGGAACTTCGGCGCCAACATGCCCTGCATTGCCTGCTTGATATCGTCAATCGCATCATAGATGACACGGTACGTGCGCATGTCAACCTGCTCCTGCTCGGCAATTTTACGGATATTGGCATCCGGTCGTACGTTAAAGCCGATAATCAACGCATTCGCCGCGGAAGCCAGCATGATATCCGATTCGGAAATCGCGCCGACGCCGGCATGCACGACATCAATCCGTACTTCCGGATTTTTAATCCCTTCAAAGGACTGACGCAGCGCTTCGACTGAACCCTGTACATCCGCTTTGATGACGATATTCAAGTTTTTCAGTTCGCCTTCTTTGATCTGATTGAAAAGATCATCCAGAGTGACTTTCTGCGAACGGTTTTGCTCTTCATATTTTTGTTTGGCAATGCGTTTTTCCGCAATGTTGCGCGCATCCCGTTCATCCATGGCGTACAGCAGTTCGCCCGCCGTCGGAACGTCGGATAAACCGAGCACTTCGACCGGTGTCGACGGCTCCGCCTTTTTAATGAGATCGCCGCGCTCATTGTTCATCGCGCGAACACGACCGAATGCGGTGCCCGAAACGATACCGTCACCGGTGCGCAACGTACCGTTTTGAATCAGGACGGTAACAACCGGACCGCGGCCTTTATCGAGCTCCCCTTCGACGACTACGCCGATCGCGTTACGATTCGGATTCGCTTTCAGTTCCAATACGTCCGCTACCAGCAAAATATTTTCCAACAGGTCATCAATGCCCTGATGTTTTTTAGCGGATACCGGTACCATGATGGTATCTCCGCCCCAGTCTTCCGGCAACAGCCCGTGTTCCGCCAGCTGTTGTTTGACAAGGTCCGGGTTGGCGGCCGGTTTATCCATTTTATTGATCGCGACAATAATCGGCACTTTCGCCGCCTTCGCATGATCAATCGCTTCCAGTGTTTGCGGCATAACACCGTCGTCAGCCGCGACTACGAGGACGGCGATATCCGTCACCTGTGCGCCGCGAGCGCGCATCGCCGTAAACGCTTCGTGTCCCGGCGTGTCCAGGAATACTACTTTCTTGCCTTGATAACGAATCTGGTACGCGCCGATATGCTGCGTGATACCGCCCGCTTCGCGCGCTGTCACGTGGGTCTTGCGGATCGTATCCAGAAGCGATGTTTTACCGTGGTCGACGTGCCCCATAATGGTCACTACCGGCGGACGCGGCAAAAGATCTTCCGGCGCGTCTTCGATTTCCGGAATTTCCGTACCGTCTTCTTCCGGCTCCATCTCGAGCAATGTAATACCGTATTCTTCCGCCAACAATTCGACCGCATCACGATCGACTTCCTGGTTGATCGTTGCCATAATGCCGAGAAGCATCAACCGTTTAATGACATCACCGACTTCTTTCTTGAATAATTCGGCAAGTTCTTTTACGGTTACGGACGGCGGCATCGCTACTTCAGTAACAGCCTCCGCATTGGCGTGAGCATGTTCGTTTTTATTTTTGCCTTTGGCGCGTGATTTTTTGATGGACTGCGCCAACAGCGATGTGCCGCGTTCTTTACCGCGCCGATCATTTTTGTTTTGATTCCGACCGCGCTGATTGCGGCGTTGATTACGATTGGCTTTACGCCCGCCGCGATCCTTGCCGGAAACCTCTTCCTGATTCGCTATCGCATTGTGATCCGCCATGTTGCGGCTCGACGATTGCGTGCGTTGCGCCGTTTTATGCGTACGCTTTTCAACCGGTCGGGAAGAACGTTTCTCTTCGTCCACACGCGGTTTTTTTGCAGGGCGTGCCGCCGGTTGTGCTTTTTTCTGTGGTGAACGCCGGATGTCAGCACCGCCATGCTGCTGCGCGTTGTCGCTGCTTTCCTGTTTTTGGGCCGGTTCCGCGAGCTTAGCGGCGACCTGCTTCGCAGGCTCCGATTTCACCGCCTGCTTTTCTGCAGCCTTTTGCGGGCGCGGTTGCGCCTTCGGCTTCGTTTCCAGTTTTCGCCCCTTGCCATCCACTAAAAATTCTTCTTTCGGCTTGCCCGATTGCTGGTCAAATCGCACGGTTCGTGCCGGTCGACGACGACGCGGTTGTTTTGGTGTCGCGGAGGATTCGGCTGTCGCCGATTTGGTCGCCGCGGTTTTGGTTTCCGCCGAACCTGTTGTCGGCTTACCTGCGTACACTCGATCCAACAGTTGTTTTGTTTTTTCGTCTACGACACTCAAATGGCTTTTGACTTCCACATTATGCGATTTCAATGTCGAAATGATATCCTTATCTGTCTTGTTATATTGTTTTGCTAATTCCCAGACTCGAAATTTCTGCATATAACTCCTCCTTACTCGTCAAGTCGTTCACGAACGGCCCTCGCTAATCCCTGATCCATGATCAACACAGCGACACGTCGGGCTTTGCCAATCGCATCTCCCAGTTCCGTTGCCGTAGCCGCGAAACAATATTCGATCTGTTCACGTTCGGCTAAATGGACCAATTTCTCGGAATTGTTACGGGCACAGTCCGTGGCAATGATCAAGAGCTCACCGTCTCCTTTACGCAGCGTTTTAATTAGGGTGTCACTGCCCGAAATCACATTTCCGGAACGCTGCGCAATCCCCAACAGGGATAACGCACGTCCCAAGTTCATGCCAGTTGTTCCTGCAGATCTTTGTACACCTGCTCCGGTACATTGCGTTTCAACGACCGTTCTAAACCGTGCGAAGTATATGCTTTGGCCAAACACTCCGCGCTGGGACAAATGTAGGCGCCTCGTCCGGGCGCTTTACCGGTGGGATCTATGTTAATTTCTCCGCTCGCGGGAGCCACGATGCGAACCATATCCCGTTTATCTTTCATCGCGCCGCAACCGACACAACGTCGCAGCGGTAATTTTTTAGTTTTCTTCATCATGCGGGGTCACCTCATCGACAGGCAACGATTCTTCGGACTGCGCCGCTCCCATGGTAGCATCCAATTCCGCAAGCAAATCTTCCTCATCGTCATCGTAGAAGTCTTCAAAACCTTCTTCTGCGGCTTGGGATTCGCTCTTAATGTCAATCTTCCAATTCGTCAGTTTGGCCGCCAAACGCGCGTTTTGACCGGCTTTACCGATCGCCAACGACAGTTGGTAATCCGGAACAATCACATGGGATGTTTTTTCTTCATCCCAAACGCTGACCGAAATGACCTTCGACGGGCTGAGCGAGTTAGCGATATACAGCGCCGGATCTTCATCCCAGCGCACGATGTCAATCTTTTCGTCATGCAACTCATCCACGATATTTTGCACGCGTTGTCCTTTCGGACCGACGCAGGCACCTACCGGATCGATATTTCCATCCACGGAGTACACCGAGATTTTGGAACGCGAGCCCGCTTCGCGAGCCACGGATTTGATTTCCACCGTACCGTCATAAATTTCCGGTACTTCCAATTCAAAGAGCCGTTTCAACAATCCCGGATGTGTCCGTGACAAGATGATCTGCGGTCCTTTGGACGTTTTCTTTACTTCTACCACGTAACATTTCAATCGATTTTTCGGACGGTACCGTTCGCCGGGGATCTGCTCGGTTGAAGGCAAAATGCCTTCTGTCTTACCCAAGCTGACGTATACGGTTTTATTGTCAATTCGTTCGATCATGCCGGTCAGGACATCCCCTTCACGGCCGGCGAACTCATCGTAAATGACATTGCGTTCCGCTTCTTTCAAACGTTGCGTCATGACTTGCTTTGCGGTCTGCGCCGCCATGCGACCGAAATTTTTCGGCGTCACTTCCTGCTGCACGAGATCGCCCAGCGCATACGCCGAGTTTAATGCTTGCGCATCCGTGAGCGAAATTTCCAATTCCGGATCTTCGACATCTTCCACTACCGTCTTGGTCACAAAAATATGGTACACGCCCGTTTCCCGATCAATCGTCGCCGTCGCTTCGGCATGCGTTCCGGTTTCGCGTTTGTATGCACTGAGCAATACCGCTTCAAGCGATTCGAATATAACGTCCGCGGTCAAACCTTTTTCCGTTTTCAGGAATTGCACCGCTTGTAATAGTTCCTGATTCATTTCTTCCCCCCTGCTAAAATGACACGTGCAACCGTACCGTCGCTATGTCGGCGCGCGGAATTTCTTCTTTTCCCGCTTCGGTTTCCAATTGCAGCGCCGTCTCCGTATAGCCTAAAAGCGTCGCTGTAAATTCTTTATGACCGGCACGGGCACTGTATAATTTCACATCGACTTCGCTACCGGCATAACGATCGAAATCACGGTCTTTTTTTAATACACGGTCAATGCCGGGAGACGATACTTCCAATAAATAATTGTTGGCAATAAAGTCCGCCTTATCCAGCTCGGTGCTGAGTGCTTCACTCATCGTCTGGCAATCTGTCAGATCCACGCCGCCCTCTTTATCGATGTAGACTCGCAAGATCCAGTCCTGCTCCCGTACATATTCCACATCCACAAGTTCCATTCCGGCCGCTTTCACCAACGGTTCCGCCAATTCTTCTACGCGTACTGCGACTTTTTTCTGCGCCATGTTATCCCTCCCTGCAAAGTGTGTAACTGCAAGAAAGAGTGAGCCGCGGCTCACTCCTCCCATAAAAACCCATTAATTATTTATGTCATTATACCATATCGAAAAAAACAGCGCAAATTTCATCCGTCCAAGGCGGACAAAGTCGCCGCTAAATGTTTCTCGATTTTTTGCGAAAGTTCTGTTACCGTGGCCGCATCAAAATCGTGCAAGATGCCGGGAACACCTTGATTTCGCGTCTCGGCAAAGAAGTCATCACGAAATACATTGTAGAAAAACAGTATTCCCTTCGTATTGGTGGCATCGGCATACGCCAAAATAATATAGGATCCGTTTAAGCCGAGAATCGGCGCCGAAGGCACAATAACGCGACGGTAATGGCGGCACGCTTCCGGTATGCCATGTTCGCTCTCCCAATCCAAAATACCGGCGTTTTTCACTAATATGGATGCGGTTTCATCGCGACGTACAAAACGATCTGTGATCACTCGTACAAAATCGGCTTGGAGAATCTTCCAAAAGTTCGCCACATTGTCATACGTGAACCGGATATCTGTCAATACAATGAGACCCAAATCATATTTCACCATAAAGTCGGCGGTTTCATCTGCATACAAGCCTAAAATACGCCAGCCGAAAGCAGCTTCTTCATAACAAAATAAAACATGCCGTTCGCGCTCTTCCGCGGAAAGCTCGCGGCGTTTCCATGAACCGATCGCGGCCGGCAAATCAACCGCATTTTCCATTTCCGTTAATACATTTTCATATGTTTTACTATCCATGTTGTTCGTCCTCATGCGGGTGAAAATACTCCGCATAAACAGCCTGGTAATGCAGCACACTCGCTACAAATTCGCGCGTTTCCGGAAACGGAATTTCTTCTACCGCAGGAGCACGGTCATGCCAGCCGTATGTATCCATCCATTCTTCCACATGCCCCCGCCCCGCGTTATAGGCCGCCAGGGCAAGTACGGGAGAGTGAAAATGATCATACAGATAACGTAAGTACCATGTCCCATTGGCAATATTTTCCTCCGGATCGGCAAGGCTTCGCACTTTTGTATCCCGCTGCTCGGCAATCCAATGCGCCGTCACCGGCATCAGCTGCATCAAGCCGATCGCGCCGCGGGGCGAAACCGCTTTTTCCTGAAAGCGGCTTTCGGTAAAAATCACGGCCGCTACCAACTCCGGCGGCAAGTCATTTTGCTTGGCATAGGTTTCCACCAGCGCCGGATAGGATACTTTGTGAAAATAGTTGTACGCGATGTAGTCGGCTCCGTATAAAAAATACCAAAAGCCGAACACGAGCATGAAAAGCGACCACCAAGTTCGTTTACACATGAGTTTCTTCCCGTAAGTCTTTTAATAATCTTTCCAATTGCTGATACGTGTCCAGTAAGCTGCCGCTGTTGTCGATGATAACATCGGCAAAATTTTCCCGCAGCAGCGGATCAAGTTGCGCCGCCAGCCGCTGTTTCGCCATATCTTCTGAAAGGCCGTTACGCAGACGCAAGCGTTCAATCTGTTGCGCCCGCGTGGCGCGTACCACCCACACCTGATCCACTTTGTTTTGCCAACCGAGCTCGATCAAAAGCGGAATGTCCCACACGACAAAAGGTTCACCGGCCGCGGCAAGTCGATCCGATTCCTGTTCAAACCAATCCGCAATCGCCGGATGCATAATCGCGTTCAACTTTTTACGGGCCGCGCTGTCATTGAAAATGATGTCCGCCAATTTGGCGCGATGCACCTGTTGATCCGGCTGTAAAATTCCCACGCCGAACTCCTTAACCACGGCATCGTAAACCGCATGCCCCGGTGTTACCACCAGACGGGCCGCCCAATCCGCATCGAGGATCGGTACGTCATGTTGTCGCAGCCAGCGGCTGACTTCACTTTTACCGGAGGCAATGCCGCCGGTGAGTCCGATTGTCTTCATTTTTATTTTTGACAGTGAGGACAATACACTGTCGTTCTGCCTCCTAAGCGAATACTTTGTAACGGATGTTGACACCGTTTGCAAGGCAAACCTTTGCGTCCGTACACGGCCAGACGCTTCACATGCAAGCCTCGTTTACCGGAACTATCGCGGTAATCCCGAAATGTTGTGCCGCCGTCCTCGATACTCTGCGTAAGAACCTCTTTGAGCGCCGCCAGTAACCGCCGCGCTTTCGGCCGTGTTAAATGATCGGCGCGCATTTGCGGTCGCAGTCCGGCAAGAAACAATGCTTCGTCCGCATAAATATTGCCGACGCCGGCGATGACGCGCTGATCCAACAGGAATGTCTTCAGCGCCACCTTGCGTCCTCGCGAAGCCGTGTATAAAACAAGCTCCGATGTCTGCGAAGAAAGTGGCTCCGGTCCCAATTTCAACAACGGCGGATACTCGGCGAGATCGGCGCGTCGCAACAGCGTCAGGCCGCCGAACGTGCGCACGTCTTTAAAATACAATACCGCCGGCGGCGCGAGCCGGATTTCAACACGTACATGCGAAATCGAAGCGGCGTGTGTCCGATACAAAAGCGCCCCCGTCATTCGCAAGTGCCCTACGAGCACCAACCGTTCGGTATAGAGCAGCAAGTATTTTCCGCGCCGCTGTACCTCGGTAAAACGGGTCCCGATCAGTTCCGGGAGTAAGCCTTGCGGATCCGCAAAGGCTTTGGCGAGATGAACTTTTATCCCTGTAATTTCCTGACCGGGCAACACTTCGTTCAGCTGGCGACAGACAACTTCCACTTCCGGCAATTCCGGCATTACTTCGCCATCTCCCAATTCGTGCCGTAGTGAATATCTACTACCAGCGGTACCGCCAGTTCTGCGGCGCCGGGCATGTGCATTTCTAAAATTTGCGCGACGATGTCACGCTCTTCTTCGACGACTTCCAGCACGAGTTCATCGTGCACCTGCAGCAGCATGCGACTTTTCAGCCGGTTACGAACCAGCGCCCAATACACATTATTCATCGCGCGCTTGATAATATCGGCCGCGGCCCCTTGAATCGGCGTGTTGAGAGCCGTGCGTTCGGCAAAAGAACGCCGATTGAAATTGCGACTGTGAATATCCGGCAAGACGCGAAAACGTCCGTACATCGTTTCCGCGCGCCCCGATTCTTTCGCCGCTGCAATTGAGTCCGCCATATATTGACGAACCTTGGGATAACGCTCGAGATATTTTTCAATATATGCACCCGCCTCTTCACGGCTGATGCCGAGATCGCGCGCCAAACCGTAATCACTGATGCCGTAAATGATGCCGAAGTTGACCGCTTTGGCATGCGAACGTTCCTCCGCCGTTACCTCTTTCGGATCTTTATGCAAGACCTCCGCGGCGGTGCGACGGTGGATATCCTCCTGATGCAAGAAGGCTTCCCGCAATTTTTCATCTCCGGAAAGATGCGCCAGAATACGCAATTCAATTTGTGAATAGTCGGCCGACATGAAGCCGCTAAAACCTTCGCCCGGCACAAAGAGCGAACGGATGCGGCGGCCTTCCTCCGTACGCACGGGAATATTTTGCAAATTCGGGTCGGAACTGCTGAGTCGTCCCGTTGCCGTGACCGTTTGATTAAAGGTTGTATGCACCCGCTCGGTCTCCGGATCAACCAATTCCGCAATCCCGTCAAGATATGTCGAAATCAATTTGGTAATCGTACGGTAGTTGAGTACTTTCGACACAATCGGGTGTTTCTTGAGCAAGCCGTTCAAAACTTCGGCGTCTGTCGAATAACCGGTTTTCGTTTTTCGTCCCGGCGGCAATTCCAGTTTAGTAAATAAAACATTCGACAGTTGTTGCGGACTTAAAATATTAAATGTTTCTCCGGCCAGTTCGTAAATCTCAGCGGCAAGCGCTTCCGCCTGCGCAGTGAACTCGCCTTTTAACGCGGTCAGCTTATTCTGATCGATCGCGATGCCCGTATGCTCCATCGCCGCCAGCACTTGCGTCAGCGGCATCTCAAACGTCATGTAGAGATCCCATGCGCCGTTCGCTTTCAATTCCGCCGTAAGCGGCTCTACCAACTGCGCAAACATTTGCGCGCGGGCCGCCAGCATTTTTTCCCCGTTCTCATACGGATACGGCGCCGGTACGCGGTAGGCATCCGCTAAATAGGTTACGGGATACGAGGTGCGCGTCGGATTCAATACGTACGCGGCCAATGTGACGTCAAACAGTTCTGCGACCGAAGTAAAAATGCCCGCCGCCTGGTACAGCAATTTGGCGCGGTCGGTAATAATCTGCGCTTCGCCGCCGAGAAGGATGCGGAGCGCTTCCGTGGCGAATTCGTCCTGCCAATAGTAGAGCGTATCGTCCGCCAGCGCCGCAAGTTCTTTTAATGCAAGATACGGAATTTTACCCGCGGTTGTCACGCTGACCGCCACGCGATCCGCATCTTTTAACACGCTCGGTTTCGCATCGGTAACGACAGCCATGTCGGCAGGCTCTTCCTGCAACGGTTGCGCAAAAAGGCCTTCATCTCCGGCGATAATATGCGCTGCCTGCATTTTTTCGAGCATGCTGCGAAAACCGAGTCGCTCGAACAGTGTACGCGCTTCATCGACACGTCCCTGCGGTTCCATCTCGGATAAGTCGGTCGAAATCTCCACATCCGTTTTAATCGTCGCAAGTTCGCGAGAAACGTAGGCGATATCTTTATTTTCCGTCAATCGTTCAACCAGTTTTTTGCCGCTGACCTCATCCAAACGGGCAAAAATTTCATCGAGCGTCAGAAATTGCCGTAGCAATTTCGAAGCCGTTTTCGGACCGATACCGGCGACGCCCGGAATATTATCGGAGGTATCACCCATGAGCGCTTTCCAGTCGACGATTTGCGCGACCGTGACGCCCGTGCTTTCCAACACCGTCTCCGGCGTCATCGCTTCCAACTGCGTCACGCCCCGTTTCGTCAGATATACGGTAGTGGCATCATCTACCAGCTGTAATGTATCGCGATCTCCGGTGATAATAGCGATATCGCATTCGTCGCGGTAGCGCTTACTGAGCGTGCCGATCAGATCGTCGCCTTCGTAGCCTTCTTTTTCGTATTGAGCGATCCCGAGCGTCTGCAGCACTTCCCGGATCAGACCGAATTGCGGTGCGAGATCATCGGGGGCATCCGGTCGATTTCCCTTATAGTCCGCATACAGCTCATTGCGAAACGTCACTCTTCCTTTATCAAATGCCACCGCTAAGTAAGTCGGCTTAAGATCCTCAAATACTTTGGCCAACATCAGTAAGAAACCGTATACCGCATTCGTCGGATTTCCCTGCGGATCAGTTAACACCGGTAGCGCAAAGAACGCGCGATACAGTAAACTGTTACCGTCAATTAAGACAAGGCGAGGTTTGCTCATAGATTCCTCCCATTATGCTATACTATATTCAAATACATGTCATTATACCATATTTGCAACCGCGAACCGTGTTTTGCGACTTTGTCACATGTCAGCACATCGACGCTAAAAATGCCGCAAGCACAGGCTTTTCATATTATAATAGAGTTATGCCGATGAAATGGATAGTGACGGATGCCCTGGCAGGAAAAACCGTCAGTCAGCAATTACGTTTATTGGGTATTTCCCAACGCGAACGACGCCGCTTACGCAGAGAGGCAACGGTCTTTTGCAACGGAGAACGTGTCGATTTCCACACACTTCCTCCGCTCTCCGCGGAAATTTCGCTGCGGTGGTCCGTTCCCTCGCGACCGCCGGCCTGGCATATACCGTTGGATGTTCGCTATGAAGATGCGCAATATATCGTCGTCAACAAACCCGCGGGCATGTTGGTTCACGCGACGGCAAAAGAGCGTGAAAAGACCCTTCTGCATGCGCTTTCCGCGTATTTTGAACGGCATGATGCGGATGCGTATCCGCATCTCGTGCAACGTTTAGACAGAAATACTTCGGGATTGGTTCTTGTGGCAAAATCGCCACAGGCTCAGCATGCGCTCAACCGCAACCACTTGGCATCGGTCGAGCGTACCTATCGGGCTTTGGTCCCCGGTCGATTTTTTACACCGTACGCCGAAATCACCTGGCCGATTGCCCGCCGTAAAGACAGTATCATTTTACGCGAAGTAAATTTCACGACAGGCAAACCCGCCGTTACTTATGTCACACGCTTAGCTGCGAATCAACAACTTTCCTACCTCGGTATTCGTCTGAAAACCGGACGAACGCATCAAATTCGCGTGCACCTCGCCCATCTCGGCTACCCGTTGCTGGGAGATGATTTGTACGGAGGATCTCGAGATATTCTTACGCGGCAAGCCTTACATGCCGCTACTCTTACTTTCATGCAGCCATATACCGGCCAAACGGTTCGCGTCAGCGCGCCGCTTGCACCGGATATGAACGCCGTTCTCGAACGGCATTTATCTCATTATTTCCGTTAGCCTTAAGGAGGTTATCTCATGCCGCTTGTCAGCTCTACTGAAATGTTTAAAAAAGCGTATGAAGGGAAATACGCGATCGGCGCATTCAATGTCAACAATATGGAGATCATCCAGGGCATTGTCGATGCCGCGAAAGAAGAACAGTCACCGTTAATTTTGCAGGTTTCCGCCGGCGCCCGTAAATATGCCCGTCATATTTACCTTGTCAAATTGGTGGAAGCCGCTGTCAGTGATACGGGCCTGCCGATCTGTCTGCACTTGGATCACGGCGAAGACTTTGAAATTTGTAAAGCCTGTGTTGATGGCGGTTTTAACTCCGTCATGATCGACGGCTCCAAACATCCCTTCGAAGAAAATATCGCGTTGACCAAAAAGGTCGTTGAATACGCGCATTCGAAAGGCGTTGTCGTCGAAGCGGAACTCGGTCGCTTGGCCGGTGTCGAAGACGATATCTCCGTATCCGCGCGTGACGCCCGCTTCACCGATCCGGATCAGGCTGTTGAATTTGTAGAGCGCACCGGTTGCGACTCGCTCGCGATTGCGATCGGTACCAGCCACGGCGCATATAAGTTCAAAGGCGAACCTTATCTTGATTTTGAACGTCTGCAGCGCATTTCCGAACTGTTGCCCGGATATCCGATCGTTTTGCACGGTGCTTCCACCGTCATTCCCGAATTCGTCGAAAAATGTAACGAATACGGCGGCGATGTTGCCGGTGCCCGCGGTGTACCGGAAGAAATGCTGCGTAAAGCCGGTACCATGGGCGTTTGCAAAATTAATATTGATACCGACTTGCGCTTAGCGATGACGGCTTCGATTCGTGAACACTTGCAAAATCATCCGGCTGATTTTGACCCCCGCACATACTTGGGCGCCGGTCGTGCCGCCATTAAAGGCATGGTACAACATAAAATCAAACACGTACTCAACAGCTCGAACCGCATTTAAACAAAAAAGAGAGCCTTTCGGCTCTCTTTTTTGTTGTCATTGTGCCAGCGCGTTTTCGATATCGGTATAGGTTAAAACACCATCGGCAATGATCTCGCCGTCTTTTTCCAGTGTGGGCACATACTCCAACGCAATCTCCATGCAATGCTGATCATGTTCTTTCAACGTATCGGCATATTGATCCCCCGCCAGTACCTCGGCAGCGCCGCTCAGTCCTACTTCTTCCGCCCACTTTGCGAGCGTTGCGCGATCGCTCATGTCGCCCTCTTCCTGATACGTGCCGATGTAGACGCGGTCAACCCAGGCATCGGCTTTACCCTGCTCCCGCGCGAGTTCCAATAAACGCAAGGCGTCAAAACTCGACGCATTCCATTTGGCGGTCGTCGCATTAATGCCGGCTTCTTTACCGAGTTCAGCGAACTGTTTGCGCTCCTGTTCGCCGGCATATTTTTCTTTTGCTTTACGATGACGCCATTCGGGGTGAATTTCCCAGCCGTACCACTCCAGGCAGATATCTTTTTGCTCCTGCAATTTTCGTAAACTGCCCCACGCATGGTAGCAGTACGGACAAACAAAATCGAAGTAAATACGAATTTTGGACATTGCTATTCCTCCTTTGTTTTCCTGTTTTCATTATATCGCAAAAATGAACATGGTATAATATACGCAAAAAGGGGGTATAGACATGCTTTTTATTTACTATCCGAAATGCAGCACCTGCCGACGTGCCAAAGCCTGGTTGGACGATAACAATATCCGTTATGAAGAAAGACTGATCGTGGAAGATCCGCCGACCGCAAAGGAACTTCTCGCTTGGAGTGGAAAAAGCAATCAGCCGCTGACAAAATTCGCCAATACGAGCGGCCAATTATATCGGTCAAGCGGCTTGGCCAAACGCCGTCTGACACTTTCCGATGAGGAGTTTGCCAAAGAGCTCTCCCGTGACGGCATGCTGATCAAGCGACCCCTATTGGTGATTGATGATGACCATATTCTAACCGGTTTTCGCCAAACGGAATGGGAAGCCGCGTTACTTAAATAAGGAGGATTATATGGAATTTAAAGAAGTACTTGCCCTGCGTCAATCTACCCGAGATTACCGGACGAATCCCGTAGCTGCTGACGTTTTAGAAAATATTGTGCACGCCGGCGTCACAGCGCCGATTTCGTTGAGTCGCTATGAATCCTATCATTTGACTGTCATCACGTCTGAAGGCGTGTTGAAAGCGCTCGAAGAAGAATGGTTGGAGCGTGGTAATACAGGCAATCCGATTTATGATGCCCCGGCGTTAATCGTCGTTTTCGGTGATGAAAAAGTGACCTCCGGTTTGCGTAATGCAGACACCGGTTGTATCATTACCCAAATGCATCTGGCCGCCACTGCGCTCGGTTTAGGATCCTGTTACATCTGCGGCGCCATCCAGCAACTCGGCAAAGATGCCCGTTATCTAAACGGAGCACGCGTACCGGCCGATTTCGTGCCCATGGGAGCGCTTGCCGTCGGCGAACCGACGAGAGAACTTAAAGCTCGTCATAAAGAAAGTAAAATGACGGTCGATCGTTTATAAATAAAAAGAGCTGCGCAAAGCGCAGCTCTTTTTATTTCGATAATTTTTGTTTGCGTGCCCCAGTAGCGGCGGAACAGCACGAGCAACCTGTCATTTTTTTGTCACCGGTGCACCCCGGGCAATTTGTGCAGGAATTTTCTTCGTGCAGACCGTGCCAAAAATGCCATGTCAGGTAGACAAATGCCGCCAGCACTGCCAACCCTATAAAAACAGTTTGCATATTCTCACCTCAAAATCCGAGCATCCGACCGCCTTGATAAACCACAAAGGAGCACACCCAGGCAAGCGACGTACAATACATAAAGACAAATGCCGGCCAACGAAACGAGTCAGTTTCCCGACGCATCACAGCGAGTACGGCCAGACACGGACAGTATAACAAAACAAAGACCATCAGACTGAGCGCAATCAACGGATCAAACGCGGGATCCGCGGCAAGACGTTCCATCAAACCGCTGCTGTCATCCGGATCGGCTTGCATGCTGTAGATCGTGCCGAGCGAACTTACCAACACTTCTTTCGCCGTTAAAGCAGCTACCAGCGAAACGCCGATTTTCCAATTAAAGCCGAGCGGTTGCAAGACAGGTTCGATCATGTGTCCGAATTGTCCCGCATAGCTGTGAGCAAGTTGATCGGCACTTTCCGCACGATCAATCGCCGCCATTTCTTCTTCGTGATCTTTCGTTAAGGCAAAATATTCCAACGCATACGGGTAGTATTGCGGCTGTGTCTCGGCCACCGATTGCAACGCCACCGGAAATTCCCGACCATATGCGGTAAACGACTTGGCAAGCGTTTCTTCTTCGGCGGCGTTTCCTTCTTCTTGCGCCGCGGCCAGCGCTTCCTCATTTTGCGTCTGCAAGGTTTCCAACGTTGCCACCGCTTGGAAAAGTGCCGGATTCTCATTGATTTCGTTAATGGCAAACGGCGCAAGCACTGCTTCCGCTTGGGTTTGATATTCCTGTGTCGCGGCGGCACGCAACGCGTCATAATCCTGATCAAGCGGGACATTTTGCGGATATACGGTAATAAACCAAACAACCACAGAAGCCGCCAAAATAAACGTGCCTGCTTTTTTAAAGTATAGCACCGCTCGTTCCCACATGTGAAGCAAAACACCCTTTAGCGTCGGAACGTGGTACTCCGGCATTTCCATAACGAACGGTTCCCTTTCTCCCGGGAATAAAAATTTACGGAAAGCCAGCGCCAGCACAATCGCCAGCACGATGCCCAGCATGTAAATGCCGAAAAGCACTGTCCCCGCCCACTTCGCGGTAAAGAAAGCACCGATCAACAGCGTATATACCGGCAAACGCGCGCCGCAACTCATCATCGGCGCGACCAACATCGTCACCATACGATCCCGCGGATTATCCAGCGAACGTGTGCCCATGACGGCCGGCACTGTACAACCGAAACCCAGCAGCAACATAATAAACGACTTGCCGTGCAAACCTACCGCATGCATCATGCGATCTAAAATAAACGCGGCACGCGCCATGTAACCGCTATCTTCCAAAAGCGCAATGCCAGCGAATAAAATTAAAATCAAAGGCAAGAAACTCAAAACCGCGCCGACGCCGCCAACAATTCCGTCCACAACAAGCGATTGGATGGCTCCTTCCGGCAAAACGGTGGTAAGCCAAGTGCCGAAGTCTGTAATCACTCCATCGAGCCATTCCTGCGGATACGCCCCCAATGTGAATACCGCGTTAAACAGCAGCCACATCATACCCGCAAAAATAAGCGGTCCGAAAAAGCGATGCGTCAATACTTTATCGATTTTATCCGAACGTGTTTCATGTAATGTGGGGTCTACCGTTACCGCCTGTTGAAATATCTGTACTGCAAATTGGTGGCGCTTTTCCGCAAAAATAAATTCTGCGTCAATTTCTTTCGGTAATGAATTTCGTAAACAATGCGCCAAGTTGAGTACGTCTTCCATACCGCCGCGTTGTTGCAACGCTTCTTGTACTTCCTGATCATTTTCCAACAGCTTAATCGCCAGCCAGCGTATCGGATACTGAATATCCGTCTGGGCTTGGATCGCTGTTGTCATGGTAGTGATCAAATGTTCCAGCGTCGGACCGTAGTCGATCTTAATCTGCGGCGCCTTGCCTTCCTTGGCAACACGCGCCACATCTTCCAGCAAAGCGACCGTGCCGACGTTGCGGCTGCCTACCGTTTGTACGACAGTGACGCCCAATGCATCACTTAATTTTCGTAAATCAACATGAATCCCCATCTGATCCGCCACGTCGCTCATGTTCAAAGCAATCACGACCGGTTGACCCAACTCGACAAGCTGTGCGGTCAAGTACAGGTTGCGCTCCAGGTTGGAAGCATCCTGGACATTGACGATCACATCGGGACGTTCGTTAATAATGGTGTTACGAGCTACCACTTCGTCCAAAGAACGGGCGGTCAAACTGTACGTGCCGGGCAAATCCAAAAACAGCATGTCAATGCCTGCAAAACGTTTATGGCCCTCTTTGCGTTCCACCGTGACACCGGGATAGTTGCCCACATGTTGACGCGCCCCGGTGAGATTATTGAAAACCGTCGTTTTGCCGCAGTTTGGATTGCCCGCCAACGCAATTTTAATCGCTTTCATCTTGTTCCTCCTGCGTCTTTACGTAAATCATCTCGGCTTCTGCCTTGCGTAAAGATAAATTAAAACCTTTGACTTTAATTTCGATCGGATCGCCCAGAGGTGCCTCTTTCATCACCGTTGCCCGAGCCCCTCGTACAACTCCCATATCAATCAGTCGGTGCTGCACATTACCGCGCCCCTCGACACGTGTAATCTCGCCCGTTTCTCCCGGGTGCAATTGCGCTAACGTCCGTTCCTCCATTGTGGTGGACCTCCTGGTTCTATGATTTTTTATTATACCACATCTCTATTACTTTTTGATATTGTTTCGCAAAATTATTTTTAATAAGTATACATTGACCGGCAAAGCTATGGATTTCATATAAAGTAAATAAAAAAGCTGCTTGCGCAGCTTTTTATTTGGTACCGAAGATTCTGTCGCCCGCGTCGCCCAGACCGGGAACAATATATCCTTTTTCATTAAGATGGTCATCAAGAACCGCTACATAGATATCCACATCGGGATGTTCTTTTTGCACGACTTCAACGCCTTGCGGCGCCGCGACAAGACACATCAGCTTGATCGTTTTCGCACCGCGTTCTTTCAAAAGTGTAATCGCTGCCGCGGCCGAGCCGCCGGTCGCGAGCATCGGATCGGTAACGATGAAGAAACGTTCCCCGACATCGGACGGTAATTTGCAATAGTATTCCACCGGTTTTAATGTTTGCGGGTCGCGATACAAACCGATATGACCGACGCGCGCACTCGGAATCAAATCAAGCAACGCTTCCACCATACCGAGACCGGCACGCAACACGGGCACAATGCCCATTTTTTTACCGGCCAGACGTTTACCTATCGTCTTAGTGATCGGCGTTTCCACTTCGACATCTTCCAATGGCAAATCACGCGTGATTTCGTAACCCATCAGCAATGTAATTTCCTGCAGAAGTTCACGAAAATCTTTGGAACTTGTATTTTTGTCACGAATTAAAGTGACTTTATGTTGAATCAGCGGATGATCCAGAATATGTACAGCCATAAGCTCTCCCGTTATTTATAAATCGGATATTTTTCACAAAGTGTCGCGACTTCTTTACGTGCTTTTTCCGCGACAGATACATCCTGCGGTGCTTTCAAAACAGACGCGATCACACGGCCCACCGTTTTGAAATCTTCTTCCTTGAAACCGCGTGTCGTCAAGGCCGGCGAACCGAGACGAATCCCGCTCGTGATGAACGGACTTTGCGTTTCGAACGGAATCGTATTCTTGTTACAGGTAATGCCCACTTCATCCAAGACATGTTCCGCGTCTTTGCCGGTGATCCCGAGGCCTTGTACATCAATCAGCAGCAAATGATTGTCCGTACCGCCCGTGACGGCACGCAAACCGTTTTCCACCAATGTGTCGCCAAGTACTTTGGCATTGGCGATAATCTGTTTCGCATAGGTTTTGAATTCCGGCTGCAATGCTTCGCCGAAAGCTACCGCTTTAGCGGCGATGACATGCATCAACGGTCCGCCCTGGATACCCGGGAAGATCGCTTTGTCAACGGCCTTCGCATATTTTTCCGTAGCCATGATCATACCGCCGCGCGGTCCGCGCAAGGTTTTGTGCGTGGTCGTCGTCACGATATCGGCAAACGGCACCGGACTCGGATGTTCCCCCGCCGCGACAAGACCCGCGATATGCGCCATGTCCACCATGAAAATCGCATCGACGGCATGCGCAATCGCCGCCATACGTTCAAAATCGATGATCCGCGAGTACGCACTGCCGCCGCCGATAATCAGCTTCGGTCTCGCTTCGCGGGCGATTTTTTCCATCGCGTCATAGTCGATACGTTCCGTTTCCCGATTGACCCCATAGGAAACGACATTGAAGTAATTACCCGAAACATTGACCGGACTGCCGTGAGTCAAATGGCCGCCATGGGAAAGATCCATGCCCATGATCGTGTCGTTCGGCTTGAGCAACGCGAAATAGACACCGAAATTGGCCTGCGAACCGGAGTGCGGTTGTACATTAACATGGTCACAGCCAAACAGTTCTTTGGCCCGATCGCGTGCCAAATCTTCCACTTTGTCGACGAATTGGCAGCCGCCGTAGTAACGTTTTCCCGGGTATCCTTCGGCATATTTATTCGTCAAAATGCTGCCCTGGGCTTCGAGAACCGCCTCACTGACAAAATTTTCTGAAGCAATCAATTCCCATTTGTTTTGCTGCCGATGCAATTCATCGGTAATGTAAGCAAATAATTCTGCATCCTGTTTGCGCAAATGTTGCATGATCATCCTCCTACTCAATGAAAATTTTTATGCTTTTGTATACCGGGCCCGTTCGCCACCGATCAGCGGAAATCTTGTTCGCGCCGCGACTACCAAAGCCGACCCGATATGATTTTGCTGCAATCGTACCGGCACTACCACGCGACGCAAATGCATGCCGATCATCGTGCAACCAATGTCCAAGCCGCCCGCCGCCGATACTGCTTCCACCACAACCGGATCGTCAAAAAGCGCCATCGCATTGGTAGAAAAAGAACCGCCCGCATGCAGCCACGGCACGACCGTGACTTGCTGCAAATGTAAGCGTTCCGCCGTTTTGCGTTCGACAACCAGCGCGCGGTTTAAATGTTCGCAGCATTGAATCGCCAATTCCAAATGTTGATCCTGCGCCACTTCCATTAATGCCTTGATCGCTTCTTCGCCCACTTCCGCGGAGCTGTCTTTACCGATATGACCGCCGCGAATTTCACTGGATGAACCGCCAACCACGATTAAGTCCTGCGGAGCAAATTGCGCGATCTCGCAAAGTTCGTTAAAAGCCGCTTTGGTCTGTTCATATATTTCACTCATGCGCAGCGCCTCCCTTTTCCAGTGCGGTAATTTCGTTCACCCGACGCTCGTGACGACCGCCTTCGAATTGACCTTCCAAAAAGGCGTGCACGATTTCCAGCGCCAAGCCCGGTCCGATGACACGCTCTCCCATCGTCAAAATGTTGGCATTATTATGCGCGCGCGATGCTTTCGCGGAAAAGACATCGTGACAAAGCGCGGCGCGAATGCCCGGCACTTTGTTGGCAGCGATGCCAATACCGATCCCCGTACCGCAAATCAAAATGCCCAGTTCGGCTTCGCCGGCGAGTATCGCTGCAGTGGCATCCTGCGCAATTAAGGGATAATCGCAAGAATCCAACGAGTGAGTCCCCACATCTTTTACTTCATAACCTTCCTCTGCGAGTTCACGACGAATCGTTTCTTTCAAATGAAATCCGCCATGATCACTGCCGATCACTATCTTCATCATATCCCTCCTTAGTAATTCTATCCTACCATAAAACAGGCGGTAAGGTCATAAAAAGTACACTCATTTTGTGTCGCCATGCTCCGGATAGAGTCTTTGTTTCGCCGCTGCGAGATGATCCCAAATTGAGCTTGCGCATTGCGCATACAAGCTTGCGTCACCGCCGAAAGGATCGGGGATTTCTCCGCCCAAACCGCTCCATTCGCCAAGTGTTTGAATTTTCTTTTCCATCTCACCGAACGAGCGCCGTAAAAGATCGCGTTGGCTTTGCGTCATCACCACAACCGCATCCGAATTTTGTAACATATCCCGTGTTAAAGCTTTCGCGGTATGCCCGGAAAACGGAATCTCACGACGTGACAGTTCCGCCACTGCTAACGGCGCCGCCGGCATACCGATAGCCGGTGCCAAACCCGCCGAATGAACCGTGTGTGAATCGTCAGTAACATCTTTCATTAAATATCGCCACATCGCTTCCGCCATCGGACTGCGACAGGTATTGCCCGTACATACAAATACGACTTTCATTTATTTCACCTCTCGAACCTGGTACGCGGCCGCTTTCAAAAGGCGATTCATGACCGCAAGCCCGATGCCCTGATCGGAAATGCCTTCGGCATAAATCTCCTCCGCCGCCGTCTCGTCAAGATACAGCAAGCCCTGGTATAAATGCGCCGCATACGCCGCAGCGTCAGCTGCCTCGCCCCAAATATAGATATTCTCACCGGCAGGTAAGGCGCGCGCCGTCTCGGCGCTTACCAGGTAGCCGCGGCGAGGGTCGTACGTTTTTGCCAGCGCAGCGCGAATTTTTTCAGTTTCTCCCGTATATAAATACACCGGCACACGCGGCGCGTAATGACGGTATTTCATGCCCGGCGCTTTCGGAATGCCCTGACCTGTGACAAGCGCCGTATCCAAACGTGTCGGAGCAAAGGCGGACAGCATTTCCAAGGTAATCGCCCCCGGTCGATATATGACAAGTTCATTTTCCTGCAGTGATACCACGGTCGATTCCAAGCCGATTCGGCAAGCGCCGTCATCTAAAATGGCATCCACTCTGCCGTCCAAGTCATGCCGTACCGCCGGCGCGGTCACCGGACTCGGCCGTCCGGACAAATTCGCGCTGGGCGCGGCCAATGGCACGCCTGACGCGGCAATTAAAGCGCGCGCCACCGGCTGACTCGGCGCTCGTACTGCCACTGTCTCGCCGCCACCCGTCACTGTTGTTGGAACGACGTCCGATTTCGGCAGTACCAACGTCAGCGGTCCCGGCCAAAATTCGGAAATAAGTCGGTCAACAAGCGGCGGAATTTCCTTTACCAAAGGCGCCAGGCCGTCGCGATCCAGCACATGTAAAATCAGCGGATTGTCGCTCGGACGTCCTTTGGCAACATAAATTTTTTTCGCCGCCTCACTATCCAAGCCGTTGGCCCCTAACCCGTATACCGTTTCCGTCGGAAATGCGACAAGGCCGCCGGCCCGCAGAATTTCGCCCCATGGAGCCACCTGCGGACCCAGCGGCCGTGAGTGATCAATTGTTACATACTTTGTTTTCATATCCGTTTCCACCAAACTACACGATCAAGATTCTGCAGATCCTGCCTGACGGCAGGTTCGCTGAACGCGTTCACTTCACGCACAAGAGCGCTTACCGCGGCCCCCTGCTCCGCGCCGATCTCCACCGCACAAAGCGCGCCTTTGCGCAAATGAGGTACCATGGCCGGAATCATTCGGCGGTAAATGGCTAAGCCGTCTTCTCCGCCGCGCAACGCAGTCATCGGTTCGTTCCGCACTTCCGGCGCAAGGCCTTCAATCTCCCCATTGGGAATATACGGCGGATTGGACACGATGATATCAAATGTTTGATCGGCAAGGGAACGGAAAAGATCACTCTCGATTATTTCCACGCGATCGCTTACTTCCAAACGCGCCGCATTTTGCCTCGCAACCGCCAAGGCGGCAGCGGAGATATCGCAAGCAATACCTGTCCATTGCGGACGATAGTGTAAAAGGCTCAAGATGATCGCGCCGCTTCCCGTACCGATATCCAATACCCGCAAAGGCGTTTCACCGCAGTGCTCCAGTACCGTTTCCACGAGCGTTTCCGTCGCGGGACGCGGGATCAGTACATCTTTTGTCACCACGAAAGGTAAACGCATAAATTCTTTTTTACCGACGATCGCCGCGACGCTGTAGCCTTCGATGCGACGTTGAATATATGTTTTCAGGCGAGCGAGTTCGGACGCTTCAAGCGGACGTTCAAAATGCGTATACAAATATAGCCGATCAACACCGAGCACTTCCGCTACCAATAAGTCGGCGTCCAAACGCGGATTTTCTATTTCATGCTTAGTAAAATACGCTACCAGCCATTGCAGCATACGACTGATCGTCCAAAGCTCGTTCGCCATCAGTTCTCGCTTTCCGCCAGTTTGGCCGTCTGATCCGCAGCAATCAAACCGGATAATAATTCTTCCAAATCGCCGTCAAGTACCGCCTGCAACTGGTAAATCGTCAAGTTGATACGATGATCCGTCACACGTCCCTGCGGGAAATTATATGTGCGAATGCGTTCGGAGCGATCACCGGTTCCCACTTGGCTCTTGCGGTCGGCCGCCAGCTTCGCATCCGCTTCCTGTTGCACTAAATCGTAAAGACGCGCCTTTAACACGCGCATCGCTTTATCTTTATTTTTCGCCTGACTTTTTTCATCCTGGCAGGTCACCACCAGTCCGGTCGGCAAATGCGTAATGCGTACTGCGGTTTCCGTACGGTTAACGTACTGACCGCCCGCCCCCGACGCGCAATACGTATCGATGCGCAGATCCGACGGCTTGACTTCGATTTCCACATCTTCCGCTTCCGGTAAAATCGCCACCGTCACCGTCGACGTGTGGACACGACCGCCGCTTTCAGTTTCAGGCACGCGTTGCACACGATGCACGCCGCTTTCATATTTTAATTTGGAATATGCGCCGGTCCCTGCAATCGAAAAGACGACTTCTTTATAGCCGCCCAAACCGGTCTCATTCCAATCGATCAAATCACAATGCCAGCCTTGCGCTTCGGCGTAATGCGTATACATGCGCATTAATTCCGCGGCGAATAAAGCCGCCTCATCACCGCCGGCACCGGCGCGGATTTCCACGATGACATTTTTTTCATCGTTGGGGTCTTTCGGCAATAATAAAATTTTCAACCGCTCGGCAAGATCCTCTTTCGCCTGTTTATTCTCAGCGAGCTCCTCTTTGGCTAACGCCAGCATATCCGCGTCCTGGTCTTTATCGTTCAGCAATTCTTCCGCTTCACGGATACCGGCCACGGCTTTTTTGTACTCGCGAAACGTTTCGACGGTTTCCGCCAAGGCAGCGTGCTGTTGCATCAACGCGCGCCACTTTTCCTGCTGCGCGATAACGTCCGGATCGCTGATTTGTTGCTCCAAATCCAAAAAGGTATCTTCCACCGTTTGTAATTTATCCTCTAACATATTCCTCCTGCGGCTTGGCCGCGTTCATCGCGGCAATAGCGACTTCGATCTGACTGTCATCCGGCGGACGAGTAGTAATATTCTGCAACCAAAGCCCCGGCTTCACCAATGCCTGCACCATCGGATTGTCAGAGCGAGCGGCCAGCCGAATCCATTCATAGGCAAGGCCCGCTACGACCGGCATCAAAATGATGCGGGAAAGAAAGCGCTCCCACAAACTTGGCCAGCCTAAAAAAGCAAATACAAAAATGCTGACAATCACAACCATCAGCAAAAAGTTTGTACCGCAACGCGGATGCAACCGGGATTGCGGACGAACATTTTCGACCGTCAGCGGTAAATTTTTTTCATAGCAGTAAATCGTTTTATGTTCTGCGCCATGATACTCGAACACGCGCTGAATGTCTTTCGTTCGTGAGATGCCGTATAAATACGCTAAAAAGATCAGGAGCCGGATAATGCCTTCCGCCAAATTCAAGAGAATATGGTTGGAACCCGTCCCCGGGATAAATTTCGCCACGTACGTCGGAATTGCCAAAAACAAAACCGCGGCAAATACAGTCGACACCGCCATCGTAATATAAATCTCTTTGTCGTCAAGCTTTTCGTCTTCTTCGCCCGCGACCTGCGCCGAAAACATCAGGGAGCGCATGCCGATCACAAGCGACTCGTACAGTGCCACCATACCTCGCAGCAAAGGCTTGCTTAAAACCGGATATTTCGCGCCTAAAGGCAATACTCTGTCCTTTTTCACGATGATCTCGCCGCCGGCATCACGAACCGCTGTGGCAACATACTCCGGCCCGCGCATCATCACACCTTCGATGACCGCCTGACCTCCTACATAAGCTTTTTTCACCAAATTCCTACTTTCATTTTATGTATAAAAATAGACAGACACTGTACGCGCCTGCCTACCCTTTTATTCGCTCTCTTTGCCGTATCGTTTATTGAATTTTTCAATACGGCCGCGCGCTTTCGCGAAACGCTGCTGGCCCGTATAGTACGGATGCGATTTGCTACTGATATCCACGTTGACCAGGGGGTATTCGTTGCCGTCTTCCCATTTAATTGTCTGGCTCGACGTCATGGTGGAACGAGTCAAAAACGCGTAATCCGCGCCGGCGTCTTGGAATACGACCGGATGATATTCGGGATGAATTCCTTTCTTCACAGTTGCACCTCTTTTCTTAACATACTGACACTAAGATAGTATAACAAATGCCCATATCAAATGCAAGATAAATTACTTGCCGATGCCTTATTTTTATATCCGTTTTTTACAAAAAAACAAACGGCACCGAAGTGCCGTTTGCGTAAAATTATTTTATTCTGCGTATTCCGCAAATGCCGCTTTCAGTTCATCCGGACGATTACCGACGATTCGTTTTACTTCTTCGCCGTTCTGGAAGAAAATGAGGCTCGGTACGCCCATCACGTCCATTTGACCGGCGAGATCGCCGCCTTCATCCACATTCACTTTGACAACTTTGACCTTGCCCGCATATTCTTCCGCGAGCTTATCAACTACCGGCGTAATCATTTTACACGGGCCGCACCACGAAGCCCAAAAATCAACCAATACAGCGCCTTTTTCAGCTTTTACTTCCGATTCAAATTCTTGTGCAGTGGTAATTTCTGTAATATTTGCCATTGGGTATCACCTCATGTAATGTATATCGAAAAATATAGAAATTCTGTATCAATATCATACCTATTTTCTGTCGGTATGTCAAGTTTACCGCCGCACAAAAGTGATTGAACACGGATATCGCAAACATTTTTCTAAGGAATGGAAATAAAAATAAAAAATCCGCTGCTGCGGATTTTTTATTACGAGTAGTCAATAAGCCGAGTTCTGTACGTTTACACGTGACAATCATCTTTCTAGACAGCCGATTACTCGACTGTTCAAGCGACACACCCAAAAGGTCAGCGGGCAACTTCATCCCTTTTCTATTCGGTCTTGCCCCGAGTGAGGTTTACCTGGCCGACGGGTTACCCCGCCGCCGGTATGCTCTTACCATACCGTTCCACCCTTACCGTTACCGGCGGTTTACATTTCTGTGGCACTATCTCTGAGGTCACCCTCGCCGGACGTTATCCGGCACTCTGCCCTGCGGAGCTCGGACTTTCCTCGAGCCTACGCTCGCGATTGTCTTTCGTACTCGTTCTGTTAGCATATCATTTTTTTACAATACCGTCAATTTCCCCAAAATGAAAATATATCCGCCCGCACGGGATCAGCGACAATGTTCAAGCGTACGTTTTCCGTCGCAAGCGCTTGGGTCAAATACTCCGCCAGACGATCAGCAATTTTGATCTCCGTGTGGTAATGGTGTCCGTCGACTACCACGATTCCTTGCGCCGCGGCACGCTGCGCCTCGTGGTATTTGACATCGGCGGTCAAATATAAATCCGCCCCCTGCTGCACCGCGGCATCGGCAAATTCCATACCGGCACCGCTGCAAAGCGCAACGCGCTCAACGGTTTCACTTTGCCCGGCATACCGCAATACCGGAATTTCTAAAGTAGTTTGAATTTGCCTAAGTGCTTCCTCCAGCGACAACGTTTTGGGAAAGCGACCGATCCGCCCCAGGTAGGACGTTTCCCGCGGTCGTTCCAACGGATACACATCATACGCCACTTCTTCGTAGGGATGCGCGGCCAGCATCGCGCGGAGCACTGTGTTTAAGTCCTGTGCCGGCACGATGGCTTCCACGCGTTCTTCTTCGACCGTTTCCATTTGCCCCGGATTTCCCAAAAAAGGCTGCGCGCCGGATAACGGTAAAAAGCGTCCCTGCCCCTGCGTACTGAACGTGCAATGCGAGTAATCGCCGAGCGCGCCGGCGCCGTGATCCCCCATAGCGACGCGCACCGCGTCCGCATGCGTTTGCGGGGTGAATACCGCCACTTTGTAAAACGGCTCGTGATGCACCGGTACAAGTCCTTCCACATCGACAAGCCCGATTTGTTCCGCCAGTAGATCATTTACGCCCGCGGTCGCAATATCCAAATTCGTATGCGCGGCGTAGCAGGCGATATCATTTTGCACCAAAAGTCGCACCAAGTCCGCGACCGGATCTCCCGCAACCAATTGTTTCAACGGTTTGAACAGAATCGGATGATGCGCGACGATGAGGTTGATACCATGCTCTTTCGCATAACGTATATTTTCCTTTGTGACATCAAGCGCCGTTAAGATACCGGTCACTTCCGTCTCCGGGTCACCAACCAGCAGCCCTACATTGTCCCAGTCTTCCGCCAATTTCGGCGACGCCCATTCTTCCAACGCCTGCATTATCTTTCGGATTCGCATTGCTGCAGCATCTCCTTCCACTGTGCGATATGTTTCTCCAACGAATATAATTCCGCCTGCCGTGCCGAGGATCGCTCTTTCGCGTGCAATAAGCCGTTACGGTGGGCTTGCGCGCGCTGAATTAACCGATGCAGATGACGGGAAAGCAGCGGCGCGCGGGTTTCCCAAAGGTAGGGTCCGACCGCCGCGAGTTTCTCCGGCAGATCCTGCTTCCCGGGAACGACACGAATGATTTCATAGAGGTGTTTACCTTCTTCACAAAGCCATTCCCGATCAATTTTCAGACCAAGTTTCCGCAAGCTTCGTCGCAACATCGCCTGACCCGTCATCGGCTGCAAAATAATAAATGCCAGTTTTTGATACACTTCCGGCCGCGCCTGTAAAAGTTCCCGCATCAACGGACCGCCCATGCCCGCCAAAATAATACCGTCCGCCTCGCCCGCCTGCAATATTTCCAAGCCACTGCCCAGGCGAAAATCCGCCTGCGCGCTGCAGTGCGTCCGGCAAAAGTTTTGCCGCGCTTTGGCCAACGGTCCTTGCCGTAAATCGCTGACGATGACGTGACGCGCCCGCTTTTTTTCGAGCAGGTACAAGGGCACGTAGCCGTGATCGCTACCGATATCGGCTACGGTACCGCATACGGGCACGGCATCTGCCACGGTTTGCAAACGCGGTGACAACGTCACAGAAGGCGCTGCGCCATCCTGCATACAAGAACTCCTTCCGACAAAAAAGGACGACCGCAGTCGTCCTACAATGCAATGTGGTGGGCCCACCTGGGATCGAACCAGGGACCGACCGGTTATGAGCCGGCTGCTCTACCCCTGAGCTATAGGCCCGGTGTATAAATATACTTTTCTATTATACAAAAGCATATAAAGACCTGTCAAACATCAGAGGTAGTCGGTAATCTTCTCGCGTTTCCCGCGGCTGCGCAATTTTTCCAAGGCTTTGCGCTCGATCTGACGAATCCGTTCGCGCGTAACGTCAAAGTATTGCCCGACTTCTTCCAGCGTTCTCTGTTTACCGTCTTTTAACCCGAAACGCAAATAGATAACTTCCCGTTCGCGTTTGGTAAGACCTTGCAAAATATCATCGACCTGCTCCTTGAGCAAAATGGCGGAAGCTGCTTCTTCCGGAGCGACGGCATTGCGGTCTTCGATAAATTCCACCAAGTGGGAATCTTCTTCTTCACCGATCGGCGTTTCCAACGAAACCGGTTCCTGCGAAATTTTCATGATCTCGCGCACACGTTCCACGGTAATGTCCATTTGCTCGGCGATTTCTTCCGGCGTTGCTTCGCGTCCCAGCTCCTGCAATAAATTGCGGGCCGTTCGCGAAAGTTTGTTGATGGTTTCCACCATATGCACCGGAATACGAATCGTACGCGCCTGATCGGCGATCGCGCGGGTAATCGCCTGGCGAATCCACCAGGTCGCATACGTGCTGAATTTGTAACCTTTTTTATAGTCGAATTTATCGACGGCTTTGATTAAACCGAGATTACCTTCTTGCATTAAATCCAAAAATTGCATGCCCCGGCCGACGTAGCGTTTCGCAATACTGACGACCAAACGCAAATTGGCATCCGTCAGATCCTGCTTGGCAAAATGCGCGTCCGCTAAAACGCTGCCCTCGTTGTGGCGCATTTCATCCGTGACGAGCCCTGCCTCCAACCGGCTTTGCACTTCGTCAGGTGATAAAAAGGCTTCGCTCGGCGTTGTCTCCGCGTTTTCTTCATCGGACGGAAGTTCCGCCATGGCCGTCGCCATTTCTACCGCTTGCTCTATATTTAATCCGTCCGCAGGCTTCATCTGCAAAATGTCCAATGATGTTTGCAAAATATCCGCCGTCGTTTCGTTCCATTCCAATTCGGAAGGAACTTGGAACGCCGTATACGGAATTTCCCCCTGCGCGTCACTTACCTGAGCCATCGCCGCTACCCAACGGATCACAGCCTGTCGCTGCGCCTGCGTTTCCATAATCAATTTGCCTGCTTCGATACGCTTGGCAAGTGCTACTTCTTCCGGCGCCTTTAACAACGAAACGCGACCAATTTCTTTAAGGTACATGCGCACCGGATCATCTAAATGGATATTGTCATTACTGTCCTGTAAGTTTTCCGAAGCTGCTTTACGCGCTTCGCGCGCTTCACTGTCTTCGTCTTCATCGTCGTCCGCCAGCGCCTCTTCCTTCTCTTCGCTGTTGACCATTTCAATATTCTCTTTATAGAAGCGAGCGTAAATTTTTTCAATTTTTTCCGCGCTTAAATCAAACCGTTCGAAAGCATCCATGACTTCTTCATACGTCAACACGCCGTCGCGTCGGCCGCGTTCCACCAAAAGCATCAGAACCTGATCAAGACTTGCGCCTCCTTTGATCAGCTGCTGCATCGATTGGGCATCATCGACTGCAACGGTGCGTTTTGATGCTTTCCCTTTGCTCTTCTTTTTAGTTTTGGATGCGGTCGTTTTTTTGTCGGCGTCTGCCTTTTTCTTGGTCTTTTTTGAGGCTTTTTCCACCGGTGTCGTCACGGTGACTTGATCATCCTCCGTGATCGCAAGCGGAAGGCCCGCCTCCTGTAATTGCCGCGTCAACAATGTACGACTGCGTTTCGAAAAATGATGCGGAGTCAAAATGGAAGACGCGGCGGCCGTATCCTGCGGCTTGGTCTGATACCATTCGATCAAATCCTGCCGAGCGATTTCGATTCGTTCCGGCACCGTCAGGCGAGCTCGTTTTTTTGTCGTCTTGGTTTGGTTAGTTGCCGTCATAGTTCCTTCCTCTTCCACAGCTCCGTACTTGCTTTGTTTCAAAAATCTCTCTCCTTAAATCAGCGCAATAATTTTTCTTGCGTTTTCAGCTTTTCCAGTGCTTTGCGTTCGATTTGCCGGATTCTCTCACGTGTAACGTCAAAATATCGTCCGACTTCTTCAAGCGTACGATGTTTGCCGTCACGCAAACCGAAGCGCAGGTAAATGACTTCGCGCTCGCGTTCAGGCAACGTATTAAGCGCCGCTTCAATCTGCTCGCGTTGCAATGTTTCCGCCACGGCTTCTTCCGGCGCTACCGCATCGCGATCTTCAATGAACGAGCCCAAGTGGGAATCTTCCTCTTCCCCGACCGGTTTTTCCAACGAAACCGGTTCTTCCGCAATTTTTCGAATCTCTCGTACTCGTTCAACCGTTACTTCCATCGCTTCAGCGACTTCTTCAATCGTCGCCTCGCGTCCTTTTTCCTGTCCGATCTGGCGGGTCAACCGATTCATCCGATTGATCGTTTCCACCATATGTACCGGAACACGGATCGTGCGCGCCTGATCGGCAATCGCCCGCGTAATGGCCTGGCGAATCCACCAGGTCGCATAGGTACTGAACTTAAACCCCTTTGTATAATCGTACTTTTCCACAGCCCGCAGTAAACCGAGATTGCCTTCCTGGATCAAGTCCAAAAACGGCAAACCGCGACCGTGGTATTTTTTGGCAATACTTACTACCAAACGCAGATTGGCATCGGAAAGCTCTTTGCGAGCCATATCGGCATCCGCTTCCAGATCGCGCTGTTCACGTTTCGTGTAGCCTTCCACCTCGCGTCCTGCTTCAATGCGCTGCGCCAGTTCCACTTCTTCGTCGGCCGTCAATAAGTCGACCTGACCGATTTCTTTTAAATAGGTTTGCACCGCGTCATCGACGCGACCGCCGGACGCTTCCGTCGCCTCCGCCTGGGCGGCGGCGGGCGATGTGACCGCGCAAAGGACGAGCCCTCGCTTGGCCAATGCGGTGAGCATCTGGTCCCATTTACGATACGAAAAACCTTGCTGCACCGCATACTCTTGCCAAACGCTGTACGCAAGGTTTCCCTGCTTATCCGCGCGAGCTACAAGACTTGCGACGTGCGCGCGATTGCCTTTCTCCGTTGCTTGCATGGCGCCTCCTTTACCACTCATCACAGGGAATGAATCCTTTGTGAAATTTCTACGACTAATTCCATTTCCCTGCGAAACGCTTCGACATCTCCCGCCTGATTATACTGTTCGGCCGCTTTTCTGTGCGCATTATAGGAGCGCACCAGCGTCGCCTTGCGGAGGCGTCGGATAAGTAATGCCACGTCGGTGGTTCGTGGCGTCAGCCCATCTATTATAACACCCGAAAGCCGTGCTTGCTCGTCGGCCGTCAAAGAAATTTCACGACCGATTTGCGCCGCATTCACCGTGTCGTTTGCCGTCGTCTGTAAAAAGGCAAAAATATTTTTCCACAGAGGATCGGTAAAATCTTCCGCCGTCAGCTGATCGAGCAGTTCCCGGCGTTGCGCCGAACCGCTGAACAGCAGATGCATCGCATCGTCTTCCGCCGGATCGGCTGTGACGCGCGGCGCATCGGTCGCTTCCGCATGGTTGCCCGCCGGCGCAATGTACACATTTTTAGCTTGCGTTTTGGCGATTTTTTGCGCTTCACTGCGCACGATATTTTCATTCATGCGTAAGCGTGTCGCCAAACGCCGCAGATAACTGTCGATGGTAATGGCATTATCCGTTTGCATGATTTCCGGAATAAATTCCTGAACAATCATATTTTTGCCGTCGGCAGTGGTCGCGTCGTGACTCGCAATGATTTCATCCAGCCGGTAGTCCAGCACGTTCTGCGCCATGGCAATGACATCTTCCCACGCCTTCGCGCCGTGTTGTTTAATGTATTCATCCGGATCTTTCCCGTCGGGAAGCGTCGCAATACGAAGTTTCAAACCCGATTCGCGCGCGATGGCAATCGCCCTTCGGGTCGCTTCGCGGCCGGCTCGATCCATATCATACGCGACGATCGCCACATCGCAGATACGACGCAGCAGTTGTGCCTGACGTTGCGTGAATGCCGTACCGAGAGACGCGATGACATTGGTCACGCCCAAATTGTGAACGCCTACTACGTCCATGTAACCTTCGACCAGCACCGCCTGTTTCGTTCTCCGAATCTCTTTGCGGGCCCGTTCCATCGCGAAGAGCAGGTCGCCTTTATGAAAGATCGGCGATTCCGGTGAGTTCAAATACTTCGGCTCGCCTTCTTCGACGATGCGACCGCCGAAAGCCACCACGCGTCCCTTATCATCACGAATCGGAAACATGCAGCGCCCGCGGAAGCGATCATACGTTTTCCCGTTTTTCGTCAAGCACAAACCGCTCTTAATCAAATCTTTTTCCCGGTAACCGCGTTCGCGAAAATCACGATATAAGCGATCCCATTGCGGCGGCGCAAAGCCGAGTTTAAAGTCAACAATGGTCTGCGCGGATAGACCCCGTTTCTTAAAATACTCAATCCCTACCGCGCCCATGCGTGTTTTCGTCAGACAATTATGAAAATAGTCGGCCGCCAAATCACAGATTTCATACAATCGTTGCCGCTCTTCTTCCCGCTCACGTTCGGCCGGCGACAGATCCGCTTTGGGAATTTCCAAACCGATCCGTTGCGCCAGCTTTTCCACGGATTCCGGGAATGAAATGTTTTCTATCTTTTGCACAAATTGAAAAACGTCACCGCCCGCATGGCAACCGAAACAATAAAAAAACTCCTTGTCGGGTGAGACGGAAAACGACGGCGTCTTTTCTTCATGAAACGGACAGCACGCCCAATAGTTATTCTGTTTTCGGGTCAGCGGCACGTAGCTTCCGACCACATCGACAATCGGATTGCCGGCACGTACCTGCTCAATAAATTCTTTGCTGAACTGCATAACGCCTCCGTTTCTGATATATGTATTAACCGTGGAACGGAAAAATCCTTTTTTCATCCACGTAAAAACCGTCGTCATAATGACGACGGTTTTATTTATTTGGCATAATCGGTCGCCCTGGTTTCCCGAATGACGACTACTTTGACCTGCCCCGGATACTTGAGTTCGTTTTCGATACGTGTGGCAATTTTATGTACCAATAACGTAGCTTCGTCTTCGTTTACTTTTTCCGGTTTGACCATGACACGAATTTCACGACCGGCCTGAATCGCAAAGCAACTTTCCACACCGTCAAACGATTTGGCGATTTCTTCCAACTTCGTGAGACGTTTCAAATAATTTTCCAGCGTTTCGCGACGAGCGCCCGGCCGTGCAGCTGAAATCGCATCCGCTGCCGCTACCAGAACCGCTTCCACATAGGTCGCTTCCGTATCGCCGTGATGGGATCCGATCGCATTCACCACAACGTCCGGTTCATGGTACTTCTTGGCAATCTCTACACCCAATTCCACATGCGTGCCTTCCGTTTCCTGATCGATCGCTTTGCCGATATCATGCAACAGGCCGGCACGACGTGCCATGCCCACATCGGCTCCGATCTCGGCGGCCAGCGTGCCCGCTAACATCGCCACTTCCACGGAGTGCTGCAGAACGTTTTGACCATAACTGGTACGATATTTCAATCGTCCCAATATCTTAATCAGCTCGGGATGTAAATCGTGGATACCGACGTCGAATGTCGCCTGTTCACCGGCTTCACGCATCGCTTTATCCACTTCTCGTTTGGCTTTTTCGACGGTTTCTTCAATACGAGCCGGATGTATTCTGCCGTCTTTAATCAAGTTTTCCAAGGCGATACGAGCGACTTCCCGTCGTATGGAATGGAAACCGGAAAGCGTCACCGCTTCCGGAGTATCATCAATGATTAAATCTACACCGGTCGCCATCTCCAGCGCGCGAATGTTGCGCCCTTCACGACCGATAATCCGACCCTTCATTTCATCATTCGGCAAGCTCACCACCGAAATCGTAGTTTCGGCGACCTGATCAGCGGCGTTACGTTGAATCGCCAGTGAAATCACTTCGCGCGCGTTTTTATCCGCTTCCGCTTGGAATTGCGTTTGCAATTCACGAATCAAGACCGCTTGATCATGCTTAATCTGCGTCTCCGTTTGCTCCAGCAACAACGTTTTCGCCTGTTCCGTAGTCAAGCCGGAGATTTCTTCCAACTTTTGCAACTGCTGCGCATACAGGCTGTCTGCCGCGCTTTGCCGTTCTTTTACTTTCGCATCACGACGCTGCAACGCTTCTTCCTTATGTTCCAGCGAGTCCGCACGTTTCTCCAAATTTTCTTCTTTTTGCAGTAAACGTCGTTCATACCGTTGTAAATCTGTGCGGCGTTCTTTTTCTTCCTGTTCAAAATCAGTACGCAGACGATGCATTTCGTCTTTTGTCTGCAGGACGCTCTCTTTGTACGTGCTGTCCGCATCCCGTCGCGCCTGTGCGACAATGCGGGAAGCTTCCTGCTCGGCACTGCCGATTTTCGATTCCGCTAAACTGCGTCGTAAAAAATAGCCGCATGCCACGCCGATAATCGCCAAGAGAAGTCCTATCATGAGAGTCTCAACTATGATCTCCACCTCCCTTGCGCATAGAAAATCAACTGATTTTCTATATATTATTTGGTTTTTTTATGTTCATTTCTTACAGATTGCCTTTATTTATTGTAGATTTTTTTAATAATACTGTCAAGTAACGTGCCGGCTTATAAATATCTCCGGCATGGGCAAAAAGCTTTTTAACGCGGATGTTTTACGTAGCGCCAAAAACAACAACAAGAGTAGCAAAAAATATTTTTCATAAATACATTTACAAAAAATGACTCCCGCAAAAGGAGTCATTTTTTTATGATGGTTTTTCTGCTTCGTATGAAAAACCGATTCCATTCATCGGCAACCACCTCGCCTCGAACAGTGGGAGAGGCGCTTGTCTTACCGTGATAATATCAATCGTATTTCGAACGATCGGAGAGCAATAAATCCCGTGCGGCGAGTTCTTCCAAAACCGCGTAAAAAGTGCTTTGTCCGTAACCGCGATTGGCAAGATAGGAGCCGACTTTACGACGCAATACCGGCCCGTTTTGGGTTAATTTCGAAAGCACAAGAGCAAGGGCTCGTTCGTTTTCTTCCTCTACGCTCAGCCGTTCCGACATCTCCAGTCCGCGCTCTTTCATTTTGTAAGCGATATAACTGTTGCCGTAAACGCCTTCCTCTACAAAGCGACGATACACACGTTTTGCCAACGCCTCGTCATCAATGAAACGATTGTCCTGCAAACGCTTGATCGCAGCGTCTTTTTCTTCATCCGTGTACCCTTTCGCCGTGAGTTTACGACGGATCTCCAATGCGGAATAACTGCGCTTCGAAAGATATGTCAGCGCCTGATCATAGGCGCGATCCTCATTCGTCATTCGCTTCCGTCAGCTCGCCCTCTTCGAAAAGTTCAGGCTCGGCCAACAACGTATCGCGAATCAATTTATCGATCTCCTGCGCGATCGCCGGATTTTGCCTCAGATATTCTTTAACATTTTCCTTACCCTGGCCCATGCGTTCGCCGTTGTAGGAATACCACGAGCCGCTCTTTTGGATAATGTCCATGTTCACGCCGATATCAATTAACGTGCCCTCATGCGAAATACCGGAACCGTACATCATGTCGAATTCCGCCAGACGGAACGGCGGCGCCACTTTGTTTTTCACGATCTTGGCGCGGGTGCGGTTGCCGATCACATCGGTTCCTTGTTTAATCGTTTCGCCTTTGCGAATATCAATGCGAATCGTCGCGTAAAATTTCAGCGCGCGACCGCCGGTTGTCGTTTCGGGATTGCCGAACATGATGCCGACTTTTTCCCGCAACTGGTTGATAAAGATAACGATCGTTTTGGATTTGCTGATGATGCCGGTCAATTTGCGCAACGCCTGGCTCATCAGACGCGCCTGCAAGCCGACGTGCGAATCACCCATTTCCCCTTCAATTTCCGCTTTCGGAACCAGCGCCGCCACCGAGTCGATAACGATAATATCAATCGCGCCGCTGCGCACCAGCATCTCGCAAATTTCCAATGCCTGTTCCCCTGTATCCGGCTGCGAAATCAACAGATTTTGCGTGTCAACGCCGAGATGGCGCGCGTAAATCGGATCCAGCGCGTGCTCCGCGTCGATAAAAGCGGCGATGCCGCCCTGTTTTTGCGCCTGCGCAATCGCATGCAAGGCGACCGTTGTTTTACCGGACGATTCCGGGCCGTAGATTTCAATGACACGTCCGCGCGGAAAACCGCCGATGCCCAACGCCAAATCCAACGCCAGCGAGCCCGAAGAAATGACTTCCAAATTCATGTTGGAGCCGACATCTCCCAAACGCATGACGGCGCCCGCACCGAAATCCCGTTCGATCTGTTTGATCGCGCGTTCCAGCGCTTTTACTTTGCCTTCATTCAGGCTGTTATTTTCCATCGATCGTATCCTCCTTCGAATGTGTCTGTAACCATGTTGTCAATTGTTCCAGCGCGAATCGAACGGCGCTTGCGCGCACTTCCGCGCGCGTGCCGCTAAACACGCAGCGGTGCACTTTATAGTCGGTTTTGCTGCCGCAGGCGATATACACCGTACCGCAAGGTTCGGTCGCTGTGCCGCCGCCCGGCCCCGCATATCCTGTCGTCGCTAAACCGATATCGGCCGCGGCGCTCGCTAAAACTCCCATAAGCATTTCTTGCGCCGTTTTTTCGGAAACGGCGGTATACCGCGCGAGCGTTTCGGCACGAACGCCGAGCCACGCTTCTTTACGACGTTCCTGATACGCAACTATCGCACCCTCGAAGTAAGCGGAGCTGCCCGCCCGATCCGTCAGCGCGGCCGCGAGCATGCCGCCGGTGCAGGATTCTGCGGTCGCTACGCGTAAACCGCTTTGCAACAACGCTTCATGCAGCGTTTCCGGCATTAAGGAGCGCATCAGTACGCCGGTCCGATCGGTTCCGCTACGACATCATATGCGTAACCCGCCATAATTTTTACGGGCACGAAATCCCCCGGCCGTAAATCGGGTTCATTTTCCAAATACACTTTGCCGTCCACGTCCGGCGCCTGACTGATCAGGCGTCCTTCCGCCGGAGTCTCCGCCGTCGCCGCCGTTTCAACTAGGGCGACCGTTTCCTGACCGACGCTTTCGCGATTAAGCTGCTCGGAAATCGCCGCCTGTATGGACATCAGAATATCATAACGTCGGCGCTTGACTTCGTCGGGCACCTGCTCCGGCATGCGCGCCGCCGGCGTACCGTCTTCCTGTGAATAAGGGAATACGCCCACACGATCGAAACGGATTTTTTTCACGAGTTCGCAAAGTTCTTTAAAATCGGCTTCCGTCTCGCCGGGAAAACCGACGATAAACGTCGTACGCAAGGTAATCGGAACCGACTGCGCGCGCACTTTTTCAAGCAAAGTAATAATATCCGCTTTGCGATCACGACGATTCATACGTTGTAGAATGCGGTCGCTGATGTGTTGCAACGGGATATCAATATATTTGCAGATTTTGGGATTCGTAACGATTTCCTGCAAAAGTTCATCGGTAAAATATTTCGGATATAAATATAAAAGCCGCACCCATTCAATGCCCTCAATCGCCGTCAATTCCCGCAATAACGCGGCAAGAGTCGTCGGATCTTCCAAGTCGCGCCCGTAGCTTGTGGTATCCTGTGCGATCACGTTAATTTCACGAACGCCTTCCTGCGCCATTTTTCGCACTTCACTGACGATGGATGCTACACTGCGACTGCGAAAACGTCCGCGCACGTAAGGAATCAGACAAAACGCGCAACCGTTGCTGCAGCCTTCCGCCACCTTGACATACGCACTGTAATGCGGGGTCGTGCGCTCGCGCGACAGAGCAGCCAGATCCGGCAACGGCGCCCGATCGAAGTAGGCGACATGCGACTTGCCTTCGCGTTCAAAATGCTCCACCGCTTCCACAATGCGTTCCCACGATTCCGTGCCCAACAAAATATCAATTTCCGGAATCTCACGAAACAACTCTTCCCGGAATTGCTGGCTCAAACAACCGGTGACGACCAATAACCGCGCGCGACCGGTTTCTTTATATTGCGCCGCCTGTAAAATTTCCTGAATGGATTCTTCCTTAGCCGCTTCGATAAACGTGCAAGTGTTGATGACAATGACATCCGCCTGCGCCGGATCTTCCGTCAATTGCCATTGCGCCTTTTGCAACAACCCCATCATGATTTCGGCATCGACTAAATTCTTTGAGCAGCCCAGGCTGATCACTGCGACTTGTTTCATTCAACTTCCTTTCCTGCAAAGCGTACTTCCTTAAACCACGCCGCCAATAAAGCTTTGCGTCCGGTCGGAGTGTAGGTTTTACGGAGTGACCAGAGTTGCAATTCCCGGTTTTCGGAATCCACTACCTGCGCACTCGGAAAACCGGTGTAATAAAAATAATAATGCTTGCGATGCAAAGGCGTAAACGCATTTCCTTCCATCACCCAGTCCAATAAGGCTCCCACTTCCTGCGCCCGCGATGTCGATTTAGGAATCCCGATACCGTATAAGTAGTACGCCGTGCCGTCCTGCGGATAAATCATGGTCAGCGGCAAACCCTGCACCATAAATTCGCGCGCGGTAGCCGCATCGGAAATGGCCACGTCACTTTTTTGCATCGCCAAAACGCGTACCGGTGTCGACAAATATTTTGAATACTGCACTACATGTCGATGAATAAAATCCAGTTTGCGGAATGCTTCGACATGCCCGTATTGTTCCACCATCGAGTATAAAAGCTCCGCGGAAAGATCCGCTGCTACGAAATCAGTCATCGTAATGCGGACATCATTATGCGCCGTCAAATCCTGCCACGAATGCAGCGGCTTCGACATGGAGCGGTAGTAATCATTGGTCACAACAAACACGATCGGAATATACCATGTGCCGGTCCACAGTCCGTCTTCATCTTTGAATTGTTGCGCAACAAGATCCGTTTGCTCCGACACATACGGCTGCAACAAATCGAAGCGAGCGAGCTCTTGCAGCGTCGCCTGACTCGCCCAGACAAGATCCGGCGCGGGAGTATTCCCCGGCGACTTCAGGTGGTCGACTATCTGCTCCCCGGTCAAGGGTACCAAGGTAAGTTCCACCTGACGTTCGTTGCGATAAACATCCGCCAAAGTTTGGATAATATCCGGCGGCATATCCGAATACACCACCAGTTTCTCCCTGACCGGGATCGCCCCTTCTTCTGCCGCATCCTGCGAGGGCAAGTGCGCCGTCGCGACAAGCCATAGCACGACGACAACCAACAGCCCTACCGGCAACCATTTCCGCATGTTTTCACCTCGAATTTATTATACCATAGCCACCCCGTACGGATTCGCCCAAAATCGTCGCAAACAAAAACACATCGGCTGACAGCCGATGTGTTTTTTTACTCTTCGTCTTCCATTTCAAACATATCGTCGTACAATTTTTGGACCGCTTCAAATTCATCTTCTTCCGGCGATACATATTCGATCTCGCCATCTTCGGTCGTGTCCATACGAGCTAGAATCAGATCCGGTTCTTCATCTTCCGGTGCGTCGTCATCCGGGATGGACACCAGTACGGCAAATTGCTTGCCGTTATACGGAATAATAATATCCTGCGCGTAGTACTCCTCTTCGCCGTTCGGACCTTCCACTTCCACGATGACTACTTCTTCATCATTCTGCAGTTCCTGTTCCGGTTGCTTCTCCATTGTCTACCCCTTCTTTCTGCGCGATGGCATTCAAATACCCTTGCAATATAAGCACTGCGGCCAATTGGTCAACCACGGTGCGCCGCTTATCGCGACGTACGTTACCCGCCAAGAGACTCCTTTGAGCGGCGACTGTCGTGAGCCGTTCATCCCAAAAAACAACTTCGGTGTCGGGGAGCAGACGTTGTAAACGCGCCGCAAACTTTTGCGTTTTTTCCGCCCTTTCACCGAGAGTCCCGTTCATGTTTTTCGGTAAGCCGACCACAATCTTCGCCACGTCATAATGGTGCGCCCATTCGGCCATACGTTCCAGATCGGCGTTGCGGGAAACATGCTCCCACGTTTCCACCGCCTGCGCCGTCAGCCCGAGCGGGTCGCTCACGGCGATTCCCGTGCGTTTCGTGCCGACATCGAGCCCTAAAATTCGTTTCATTGGCGATCGTGGGCTACGTATAAAGTAATCAAATCTTCCAAAATGCGATCACGTTCAAAACCGCGAATCAAATTACGCGCATTTCGGTGACTGGTAATATAAGTCGGATCACCGGACAACAGGTAGCCCGCCAGCTGTACGACCGGATCGTGACCTTTCTCACGCATCGCCGCAATGACTTCGCGAAGCATCAGAGATACTTCCGAATCTCCTTTTTTTATAGGTGCATAAAATTTTGTTTCATCATTCACTGCCACGATAGTCCTCCTCTCACGCCAAGGCTTGCAGCATCACTGCTACACCGGCCTCAATCGCTTCGCCAAGCTTATCCGGATCCTTGCCGCCTGCCTGCGCCATATCCGGACGACCGCCACCGCCGCCGCCGGCTACTTTGGCCGCCGCCTTGACCGCATTCCCCGCGTGAATACCGCGAGCCACTGCGGTCGCGTCCGCCATGGCGACTAAATTGACTTTTTCACCGATGCGTGCGCCCAATAAAAGCGCCTGAATATCATCGCGCCCTTTGAGCATATCGCCCAAGGCGCGTAATTCCTGTACATCCGCCACTTCAACGATGCCATTGGCAATCCGCAGGCCGTCTTGCGCAACTGCATTTTTCACCAGATCGCCGACCTGATCTTTGGCCTGCGCCTGATGCAATGAAGATAACTCTTGCGCCAACTCTTTCTTTTCCGCCAGCAGTTTTTCCAGTTTCTCCAACAATTCCTGCGGACGTGTTTTTAGAAGTTCCGCCGCCTGCGCCAGATCATTTGTTTCCTGTTGCGCCAATCGATACGCGGCATGACCGGTCACCGCCTCGATACGGCGAACGCCGGAACCGATGCCGCCTTCCGAAAGGATTCGGAAAGAGCCGATCTCACCGGTGTTTCGAACATGACTGCCGCCGCATAATTCGATGCTGACATCCGGTACTTCGACCACACGAACAATGTTTCCGTATTTTTCACCGAAAAGTGCGATGGCGCCCAATGCTTTAGCTTCTTCGATCGGCAATTCGCGAATCTCGGTGGCGATACCGGCTAAAATGCGCTCATTGACTTCCGCTTCAACCGCTCTCAATTCATCGGCGGAAAGCGGTTCGGGATGCGTAAAATCAAAACGTAAACGTTCCGGCATTACTACCGAACCCGCCTGCGTGACATGATCGCCCAGTACGTGGCGTAACGCCGCTTGTAAAAGGTGCGTTGCGGTATGGTTGCGCGCCATGTCATGACGACGCTCCGTATCGACGGCTAGCGTCACTTCCGCGCCGCGTTCAATCGTCCCTTCGGTGACATCACCCAGGAGATAAATCGTACCGTCCGGGTTTTTCTTCGTATCGGTAATTGCTACCTTACCCGTAGCGCTTTGCAGTTCGCCGATATCGCCCAGCTGACCGCCGCCTTCGGCATGAAACGGGTTGGTGGCCAAAATGATGAGCACCGATTCGCCGTCGGAAGCCGATTCGATTTCGCCACCGTCGCGACCGAGCATCAAAATCTCGCTGGCCGTCGCCGTTTCATCGGCCGCCTTACCGGCCCCAGCCAAACGGGTAGTATCCGGTGTCGCGACCTTCGCGGACACTTTCGCACGCGCCTGACGCGCGCGTTCGCGCTGCGTCTTCATCGCCGTTTTGAAGCCGTCGATATCGATCGTAAGTCCCGCTTCAGCGGCAATTTCTTCGGTCAGTTCCCAAGGGAAACCGTACGTATCATACAATTGGAAAACATCTTCGCCGCTGAGCGATGTTTTTTGTTGCTCGTCTGCGGCATCTATTTTCTCCTGCAACAGCAAGCTGCCCTGATCCAGCGTTTTTTGGAAACGGGCTTCTTCACTGGCCGCAATCTTCTTAATATAAGCTCTCTTTTCAAAGAGATCCGGCAAACCCTGCCCCAACAAATCAATGACCAAGTCCACCAACTCAGCCATAAACGGTTGATTGATCCCGAGCAATTTTCCCTGTCGTACCGCGCGTCGTAGAATCCGGCGCAACACATAGCCGCGTCCTTCATTGGACGGCAGTACGCCGTCACCGATCAGCGCCGTCACCGCCCGCGAATGGTCGGCAATGACTTTAAGCGCAACGTCGGTTACCGCCGAGGCGTTGTATTTCGTTCCCGCCAGCGCCGCCGCGCGTTCAATAATCGGAAAAATCAAATCCGTTTCGAAATTGTTGCGTTTTTTCTGTAAAACGGCCGCCAATCGTTCGAGACCCGCGCCGGTATCAATGTTTTTCTTGGCGAGCGGCTCGTATTGACCGTCTTTCGTCCGATTATATTGCGTGAACACGAGGTTCCAAATTTCCAGGAACCGATCACCGTCACTGCCCATTGCGTTTTCCGGACCGGTGCCGAACGATTCACCCTGATCGTAAAAAATTTCGCTGCAGGGGCCGCACGGACCTTCGCCGATTTCCCAGAAGTTATCTTCCAGTTTATAAATGCGCTCGTCCGGCAAACCTACCGTTTCATGCCAAATCGCATAGGCTTCCTTGTCATCCGGATGGACTGTCACATACAGACGCTCCGGATCCAGCTTCAGTTCTTCCGTAAGAAACTGCCAAGCCCATTGAATGGCATCCTGCTTAAAATAATCGCCGAATGAAAAGTTCCCCAACATTTCAAAAAATGTATGGTGACGCGCGGTTCTGCCGACATTCTCCAAATCGCCCGTACGCATACATTTTTGACAGGTTACCACGCGATGGCGCGGCGGTTCCACTTTCCCTGTGAAAAAAGGCTTTAACGGCGCCATGCCGGCGCCGATTAAAAGTAAACTCGGATCATCTTTCGGAATCAACGGAAAGCTAGGCAGATGCAAATGCCCGCGCTCTTCAAAAAAGCGTAAATACCGCTCACGAATTTCATTACCCTTCATGCTTTATATGTTCCCTCCAGCCCTGTTCGATGTGTGCTTATTATACCATGCGCCCCCGCTGCGAACAATGCAGCGCGAGTTACTCGCCGTCATAAACCTCGGGCCGGCGATCGGCAAAAACGCTCATTCGGGCGCGCGTTTTCTCGACTATGTCGCTGTCGTATTCGCCATACAAAATGGCTTCGTTTTGATCGCCTTTTACCACGTTTTCACCCATCGGATCAATCAGAGCGGAGTGTCCGGCGAAGATATTGTTTTTGAAAGTGCCGACCGCATTCACCGCGCAAATATACATCTGGTTTTCGATAGCGCGCGCCTGAATCAAATTTTCCCACGCGACCAGCCGCGATGTCGGCCATTCCGCCGGCACAAAGACGAGTGTCGCGCCATCCAGAGCCAGTTTGCGATACAGTTCCGGAAAGCGTAAATCGTAGCAAATGGATAAACCGCAATGAATGTCCGCGAGCTTCGCCGAAACGATTTGGTTTCCCGCCGCAAAGTTATCCGGTTCGGAAAGCAAGCTGAAAAGATGAGTTTTATCGTACTGCGCCACCGCTCCGTCCGGTCCGAAACAATGTGTGCGATTGTACACTTTTTCATTTTCCTTCGTCGGCAAGCTGCCCGTTACAATCCATTTTTTTCGCTCGCGGGCAAACGCCTCCAACCGCTGCAGCAATTCATCGCCTTCGTGCGTTACCTGCTGACCCAAACGGCTCAAATTGTAGCCCGTTGTCCACATTTCCGGTAACACGATAATATCGGCCTTAGAAGCCGCTTCTTTAATGCGAGCAAATGCATTCGCTATATTGGTCGCTTTATCTCCCGCTTCGACATGCAGCTGAATTAATGCCAGCGTACGCTTCATGCGATCACCCCGTTCATGGTTTTATTATACCGTATTCCCGTAATATTTCGTTTACGCTCGGTTTCGGGTATGTAAAAACGGTGCCAAGACGGCTGTCAATGTGTACAGCGCCAGACCCGTTAAGACAATGGTTCCGCCCGGCGCAAGATCCCATGCGTACGCGCCCCACAGGCCGCACAAGACCATGGAAAGCGAGTAACCGACCGCAATGCCGGCGGTCTTTTTGAAACCTCGCCGCCATAAATGAGCCGCCGCTACCGGTACAATCATGAGCGCGCTTACAAGTAAAATGCCTACGATCGACATGCCGATCACTACGACCGCCGCCACCAGCAAGGCGAAAAACATATTCATGCGTTCCAAACGAATCCCGCGCGTACGCGCGATATCCGGTTGAAAACTCGCCAGTAGCAACGGCGTATGAAACTTTCCGAGCAACAGAATGACAATCAATGCAATGATCGCAATCGCTCCAATATTCGCCCAATTGACGGTTAAAATGCTGCCGAAAAGAAAACTCATCAGACTTGTATTCGGAATCCGCGCAAGCGAACTGCACACGACCGCCAACGCCAAACCGCCGTAGAAAAACAGCGCCAGACCCATATCGCCGTATTGCAGATGCTTGCGGCGCACGATTTCAATACCGCCCGCGGCGGCGAGCGTCAAAACGACCGCGCCGATCGCGGGATTAATACCGAGCAACGCACTCCCCGTAACGCCGGCGAAAGCGATGTGTCCCAAACCGTCTCCCAAAAGCGACTGCCGCCGGATCACGACAAACATCCCGACTAAAGGGCAGAGCAACGCGACAATAAGACCGGCCAAAAACGCGCGCTGCATAAATTCGTAGCTGAGCATTTCCATCATCCGACCACCTCCGCCATGTGCATTCCGGTCGCATGGTTGGTAATAAACTGATGTGGTGAACCGTCATAACAAAGCGTGCGGTCGATGCAAAGTACCCGGTCGGCATGCGGTAACGCGCGCGCGATATCATGCGTCACCATGATAATCGTCGTCTGCTGCTCCGCCTGAATGCTGCTGAGCAAATCCAGCAGCATATTGCCCGCCGTATAGTCGATTCCGCTGGTCGGCTCATCCAAAAGCAGCAATCCCGGCCGCGCGGCGATCGCCTGCGCCAACATGACACGTTGCTGCTGACCTCCCGAGAGATCCCCGATGCGTTTATGCGCCCATTCCGCCATTCCCACTTTCGCAAGCAATGCCTGGCGTCGTTCGACCTGTTCGGCATGTGAAATCTCGGTTCCCCAAAAGCCGAGATCGACCACCTCATTCACCGTCGCGGGGAACGAAGCCGTATTTTGATTGTAATGCTGAGGGACAAAACCGATACCGCCGGCGCGTTGCCAATCCTGCGGCGATTGGCCGGCAATCGTAAGCGTTCCCTCGGCCGGCGTCAGGAGTCCCGCCAACAAACGCAACAACGTTGTTTTCCCGGCGCCGTTCGGGCCGACGATCAAAGTAAATCCGCCGTGTTCCACCGTAAAGTGTATATCGGTAAATACCGTCTCTTTGTCATACCGAAACGCCAAGTTTTGCGCCGTAATCCATTCATTCATTATCTGATTGATCCTTCAAATGTTTGTTTCATAAAAAAAGAGGCTTGCGCCTCTTAGATTAACCGTTTTGCTCCCACGTAGCAATCGCTCCAGTAGCCCTCCGACAAGCTGTCGATGACTACGCCGCGACTTGATGTGGAACTGATAAAGCGATCTCCTCCCAGGTAAATACCCGAGTGCGACACGCCGTCCGTATATGTCGAGAAAAAAACCAGGTCGCCCGGCCGCATCTGACTCCGACTCACACTGTGGCCCATTTGGTATTGTTCATCGGCCGACCGTGGCAATACCAATCCGGCCGCTTTGGCGGCAAACTGAACGAATCCCGAACAATCAAAGCCGCTGGGAGTAGAACCTCCAAAAACATACGGCACACCGATATATTCCTGCGCGACGGAGATCAGCCGCCGTACCAGCATCGTCGAAAAATCACCACGGCTGGTCGGTATATCGCGGCTCAACAACGCGCGATAAGTAGCCGGACCTACCAAACCGTCCGCTTCCAAACCATGCGCCGTCTGAAATTCCCGAATGGCATCTTCTGTGGCCGGACCGTATACGCCGTCCGCTTCCAAATGGTACCCTAACGTTCCCAAGCGATGCTGAATCGTCGAGATATCTTCACCGATATCTCCCGGGTGATACGTGGCCCCTACCGCCATCGGTACTACCAAAAACATCGCCATACAAGCCCAGTGTCGTATTCCCGTCATCATGCTCCCTTCCGCCTGCGAGGTTAGCTGCCGGGTTCGGCCAAGAGCTGACCGTCTTTTGCAAGATACACCCCGAAAACATTTGGTTCCCCCGCGCGCATATGCGCTTCGGCACACCCTTGTGTCCTGTCGTTAATGTCTCGTTTTCTGATTCGCCGTACCGCGCAACCAATACAGAGGTCGATCCTTTACCTCCGCAAAAATGCGCCCGATATACTCCCCGATAATTCCCAAAAAGATCAACTGCAAGCCGCCGAAAAGCAACATCATCACAGCAAGCGTGGCCCAGCCGGGAACCGCTTCCAGGAAATAATACTTAATCAACAGCACATAGATGATCAAAAGCAAGCTGCCGATGCCTGACAACACTCCCACATAGAGAGCCATACGCAGCGGCAACGTCGAATATGAAGTAATTCCATCCAAGGCGAACCGCACCATCTTGCGCAACGAAAATTTACTTTCGCCGGCATAGCGCGCCGGTGCGCGGAATGTAATTTGCGTTTGCCGATAGCCGATATCGCTTACCAGGCCGCGGATAAATCGCGCCTTTTCGCGAAACAGCAACAAGCTGTCCGCCACTTTGCGATCAATCAGGCGAAAATCGGAACCGCCTTCGGTAATCTGCACTTGGGAAATAGAATTAATAAAACGATAGTAGAGTTTCGATGTCCATTTTTTGAACGCACCGACATTGGCGGTCGAAAGCCGTACCGTCTGCACCACTTCATAACCGTCATACCATTTATCCAGCAAGTCCGGTATCATCGTCGGCGGATGCTGCATGTCTCCATCCATGGTAACCACCGCGTCGCCGCGAGCATGATCCAGACCGCAGGTGAGTGCGGTTTGATGTCCGAAATTACGCGCCAAAATAAAAGCTGTCACACGGGCATCCCGTTCCGCAAGCTCCGTTAAAATCAACGGTGTGCGATCACTTGAGCCGTCATCTACAAATAAGAACTCAAATGATTCATCACGATGCGCAACCACTTCGCATAACGCATCGTAAAAGTGCAATATATTGTCCTCTTCATTGAAAAAAGGAACAACGATTGAAATCAGCATTTCTACCACCAAACACTACTATGTTTTCATTTTACCACAGGCAAAGGAACCTCGCCACCGCGACAGCCGCAACTGCGGACGACTTTTTACCGCGCGCGAAACGACTCCCTACTTACGCCCTTTTTGCTCCCGAAAAGCCGCTACTTTTTGGAACGCCGTTCGCGCCGCGGCGAGCGTTTGGCGAATATCTTCATCCGTATGCGCAAGCGACATGAAACCGCATTCAAATTGACTCGGCGCTAAATACACGCCGGCCTCCAGCATGGCCAGGAAATAGACATTAAACTCGTCCAAATGCGACGTCGCTACCGTATCGTAATCCGTGACTTCATATTCATTGAAAAATACGGTAAACATCGAGCCGATCCGATGCACGATGATCGGTACTCCCGCGTCCTTCGCTGCCGCTTCCAAGCCTTGGCACAACGTTTCCGTTTTTGCCGTCAGCTCTTTGAAACGGTCCGCGGACAATTTATTCAGCGTCGCCAGTCCCGCCGTTACCGCGAGCGGATTGCCCGAAAGCGTCCCCGCCTGATACACCGGTCCTTGCGGCGCCAATTTTTCCATCATTTCGCGTTTACCGCCGAACGCACCGACCGGTAAACCGCCGCCGATTACTTTACCGAGGCAAATCAAATCCGGTGTGATGTCAAAATATTCACAGGCACCACCGGCCGCCGCGCGAAAACCGCTCATGACTTCATCGACAATCAAAAGCGCGCCGGCTTTCTGCGTCAATTCGCGCAAGAGCGACAAATACCCCGGCTGCGGCAATACGCAACCCATGTTACCCGCGACGCCTTCCACAATCACGGCGGCAATTTCATCGCCGTATTGGGCAAAAAGTTCTTTGACCGCGTCCGGATTGTTATACGGAATCGTCAGCGTATCCGCTGCAATTTCCGAAGGAATCCCCGGACTGTCGGGAACGCCCATTGTCGCCGCGCCGGAACCAGCTTTGACCAGGAGTCCGTCGCTGTGACCGTGGTAGCAGCCGACAAATTTCACAATCTTATCGCGCCCCGTATAGCCGCGCGCCAACCGCAACGCGCTCATCGTAGCTTCGGTGCCGGAGCTGACCAAACGAATCATTTCAATCGCCGGGAAAAAAGTCTGCACTTTTTGCGCAATTTCCGTTTCCAGTTCCGTCGGCGCGCCGTAACTCGTGCCGTATTGCGCCTGTTCACGAATCGCTGCGACAACGTCGTCATCGGCATGGCCGAGGATCAAAGGCCCCCAGCTGAGAACATAGTCGATGTATTCATTGCCGTCGACATCAAAAATATGACTGCCTTTACCTTTGGCGATAAACGGCGGTGTCGTATCGACGTTGCGAAACGAACGGACGGGACTGTTCACGCCGCCCGGCATAAATTTCTGCGCCGTGGCGAATGCTTCTAACGAACGCGTTCGGTTCATCCTTCATACCCCTCTCGTATCCAGCGAGCCGCTTCCAGTGCGTGGTATGTGATAATCAAATCCGCACCCGCGCGTTTCATCGACAGCAGCGTTTCCATAATAAGTCGCTTTTCATCGATCAAACCGGCGGCGCCGGCTGCTTTGACCATCGCGTATTCGCCGCTGACGTTATACACGCAGATCGGCAAATGGGTAATTTCGCGCGCCGCGCGTACGACGTCAAGATACGCCAGTGCCGGTTTAACGATGATGGCATCGGTGCCTTCCAACAAGTCCAGTTCGATTTCTTTCAAGGCTTCACGTGCATTCGCCGGATCCATTTGATAGGTTTTGCGATCGCCGAACTGCGGCGCCGAATGTACGGCATCACGGAACGGGCCATAGTAAGCGGACGCGTATTTCGCCGCGTAACTCATAATCGCCACATCACTGTAACCCGCTTCATCCAACGCTTCGCGCAGCACCGCAATGCGGCCGTCCATCATATCGCTCGGCGCGACCATATGCGCGCCGGCTTTTGCATGACTGACCGCCACTTTGGCAAGCAGCGGCAAGCTTTCGTCATTCATGATGCAGCCGTTTTCCACATGACCGCAATGACCGCTTTCCGTGTATTGGCATAAGCAGACATCGGTAATAACATACAGTTCCGGTACTTCTTTGCGGATCGCGCGGACCGCCTGTTGCACCGGTTCATTGTCATCCCACGCGGAATCGCCATCCGCCGCTTTATAGGTCGGAATGCCGAAAATTTCGACCGCGGGAATCCCAAGTTCAGCCGTTTCTTTAGCCATCTTGACCGCTTCATCGACGGAAAGATGATACTGACCCGGCAGGCTTGCGATTTCTTCTTTTACGCCTTCCCCCGGAACGATAAATAACGGATAAATCAAATCATTGACCGATAATGCGTTTTCACGCACCATGCGTCGAATATTGCGGTCGGCGCGCAAGCGGCGCGGACGATCATACGGAGTAATCATACATTCGCTTCCTTTCGAAATACATCCAGTACAGCATCGACCATGGCATCCTGTGTCGCTTTCGCCGCCAGTCGATCCGGCTCCAGACCCGCTTGGCGCAACGCGTCGGCGGTAATTTCGCCGATCGCAATCAACGGAATGCCCGCAAGTTCCTTGCGCGGATCTTCCAGCATCGCCAGTAAACCGGTCACGGTTGATGCACTGGTAAACGTAATCGCGGAAATTTTTCCGCTTTGCAGTTCCTTTTGAAAAATATCTTTGCGCGAAGTTTCCGGTACGGTTTCATAAAACGGCACTACATCTACCACAGCGCCCGCTTTGCGCAGCGTCTCCGGCAACAATTCGCGAGCCTGCATCGCCCGCGGCAAAAGCACGCGCTTACCGGTCATTACTTCATCTTTAAGCGCGGCCAATAATCCTTCCGCCTGCGCCGTCTCCGGTACAATATCCGCCAGAATACCGTAACGTCGTAATTTTTCTGCCGTTTTCGAACCGACCGCCGCGATTTTCAGCGTCGCCAGGTCGCGACTGTCGCGACCGCATTCCATGAGCACGGCAAAGAATCGTTCCACGGTATAGGGGCTGGTGAAAAGCAAATAATCATACGACGCGGCATTTTGCACCGCCTGCTTTTGCTCTGCCGTATTGTCTGTCGCCTGTCGACGAATCGCCGGAATATAGAGAGGTTGCGCGCCCAAACGTGCCAACTTCTCGCCCAACACCGATGCGACATCGGCCGCACGGGTGACAACGATACGTTTACCAAACAGCGGCTGATCTTCAAACCAGCGCAGTTTGTCACGCAACGCCACCACCTCGCCGATAACCAGCAGTCCCGGCGGTTTCAAGCCCGCCGCTTCCACCGCTGCCGGCAATTCCTCCAGCGTGGACACCACGGTTTCCTGTTCGGCTTTAGTGCCCCAACGCACAACCGCGGCAGGGGTCGTCGCCGGCCGTCCGTGCGCGATCAATTCACTGACAATTTTGCGCAGCTTGCCAAGTCCCATGACAAATGTCAATGTGTCCACACCGGTCGCTAAATGCTCCCAGCGCATGGAGGCTTCCGGTTTCGTCGGATCTTCGTGCCCCGTAACTACCGCAAATGATGTCGCCACCGCGCGATGCGTCACGGGAATCCCCGCGTACGCCGGCGCGGCAATCGCGCTGGTAACGCCCGGAACGATTTCAAAAGCCAAGTTATTTTCCTGCAACGCGAGCGCTTCTTCCCCACCGCGCCCGAAAACAAACGGATCGCCGCCTTTTAAGCGCGCTACCGTATGTCCCTGCGCCACTTTTTCCACGAGCAATGCGTTGATTTCCGACTGTTTCAGCGTGTGCTTTCCCGCCTGTTTACCGGCGTAAATCAATTCCGCGTCGGGCCGCGTCAAAAACAGCAAACTGTCGTCGGCCAAGTAATCATAAATGACAACATCCGCTTTTTTTAAGCAGTCTTGCCCTTTGACCGTCAGTAAGCCCGGATCGCCCGGCCCTGCGCCGATTAAATATCCTATTCCCGCCATCTCATTCCTCCAACATCGCGCGGACTTTCGTCCATAACTCACGTCCGCCGTTAGCCAAGATTTCTTCCGCAACGGCTTGTCCCAACGACGCGGCCGCGCTGCATTTTCCGGTTCGTACAGCTTCAATGACCGTTGCGCCGTCCAGCGATAATAATCGTCCCTGTACTTGAATGGTATCGTTTTCATACACAGACGCAGCGCCGATCGGAACCTGACAGCCGCCTTCCAGCGCGGCTAAAATCGCGCGTTCCGCCGCCACGGCCGCTGCCGTTTCGGGATCATGAATGCCCGAGAGCAACGCCAACAATTCTTCATCATCGGCGCGACATTCGATGGCCAATGCGCCTTGACCGGCCGCCGGCAACCATTGAGGTGCTTGCAATACCTCCGTAATGCGATCCGCCAAACCCAAGCGCTCTAAACCGGCGCGCGCTAAAATAACGCCCGCCAAATGTTCTGTTTCTATTTTCCCTAAACGTGTTTGCACATTGCCGCGAATCGATACCGGCACCAAATCCGGTCGATAATGTAAAAGCTGCGCCGTTCGACGTAAACTGGACGTTCCTACTCGCGCACCGGTCGGCAAATCGCGCAACAAAATTCCGTCTGCGGAGACGAACGCGTCCTCTACAGCGGCCCGTTGCGGAATCGCGCCGATCACAAGGCCTTGCGGCAATTTGGTCGGCATATCTTTCAAGCTGTGCACGGCAAAATCAATGCTTCCGTCCAAAAGTTTCGCCTCGAGTGCTTCCGTGAACGCTCCTTTACCGCCAAACGTATGCAGGGCCTGTTGCAGTTTACGATCCCCTTCCGTATTCACTTTGGTCGTCGTAAACGTTATTCCTTTGGCGGCAGGCAGCGCTTCTAAAAGCGCAATCACATGCCGTGTCTGCCACAGCGCCAGCGCGCTTTGGCGCGTTCCTACTTTACATTCATTTCGCATCGTCAGTTTCCTCCGGTCGCGATTGCGCAGGCAACGGCAATTGATATACATCCGCCAGGATTTGCCAATACATCTGCTCGTCCTCTGTCCCGGCCACTTCGCGGAAATGAATCATCGGATCGCGTAATAATTTGCGCACAAGCACTTTCGACATTCCCTCGATCACGCGACGTTCATCATCTTGCACATCGGGCAACTTGGCAAACGCGCGATGCACAATGCGCTTACGTACCATTTCAAAACGATCGGTCACGGCCGCCATCAGCGGGCGCATGGAAAAATAGCTGTATTTTTCCATTAATTCCGCCACCGCTTCTTCCAGCAACGGATACGCCGCTTCCGCCTCCTGGGCGCGCATTTCTTTATTTTCATCGACGACTTGTTCCAAGTCATCCAGGTTATATAAAGTGATCCCCTCAATTTGAGAGACTTCCGGATCGATGTCGCGCGGCACGGCAATGTCGATCATTACCAGCGGTCGGCCCTGACGCTTATGCATCAACTCCACCGCCTGCTCGTAATCAATTAAATACGTATTCGCACCGGTCGACGTTAAAATGACATCCACACGTCCCGCCCAACGCAAGCGCTCTTCCAGCGGCACGGCGCGACCGTGATATTTTTGGGCGAGCGCTTCCGCTTTATCCATGCTGCGGTTGGCAATCAGCAGCGTTTGCAATCCGTGGCCGATAAGATGTTTCGCCATCAATTCCGACATTGTTCCGGCGCCTAAAATCAGAGCCCGTCGCTCGCCGAGCGAACCGAAAATCTGTTGCGTGAGTTTAACCGCCGCATAGCTTACCGAAACGGGATTATCCGCAATGCTTGTTTGCGTGCGAATTTTTTTGCCGATGGCAAGCGCGCGCTGAAACAGCATGTTGCTGATGGTGCCGGTCGTTCCTACCCGTACTGCGGTCAAATACGCCACTTTCACTTGCGATAAAATCTGTCCTTCACCGATAACGAGCGAATCCATGCCCGACGCCACACGAAACAGATGACGTACCGCATCTTCGCCCTTGTAATAATACGTATATTCTTGCGAAACCGCAGTGCCGATTTTGGCAAACAGCTTCTGCATCGCTGCCAGAGGCGGAACATCATCGGCCACCACGGCGTATAATTCCGTACGATTGCAAGTCGCTAAAAGCACCGCTTCATCCAGCTCGGCTAAACCGTAGATCTCGGTCAGCGCCTGATGAACTTGCGTAGCGTCCAGTGCGAATTGTTCACGTACTTCGATAGGCGCCGTTTTATGATTCAGCCCCAAGACGGCCAATTGCATGCAAAATCTCCCCTTTTATGATTTCTTTTTCCCCGCGGCGAATTCGTTCCAAGGTGTCATCGGGCAAGTACGTTCGCCAAAATGCTTGCCGTTCCGCAGGTTGCGGCAACAGTTCTCTTACCTTTTGCCGTAACGGCGCAAGTTCCGCGGCAAACGCGCCGATGTCCGCGTATTCTTTCTCCAGATCCTTCGTGAGCAAAGCGACCAGTCGCGGCATCGCGCCACGCGATGTTACCGTTCCGGTGAGGCTGCCGCTTTCCCAGTTGGCCGGCAGCATCAGGTCTCCCTCGGCGGCATTGACCGCATCGTTAAGCCACGCTCCTTTGGCGTGCGCTGCGTTTCTCACCAACGCGCTGATTTGCGCTCCTGCAGCGGAAATAATGATATCCCCTTGGCGAATATCATCTGTCCTAAACGTCCGCGGATACCAGACGAGCTGACCGGCCTCATGCCAGTCCCGAATCGTTTGCTCCGCCGTTGGCGCAATGACAATAACAGTCTGCGCCCGTCCTATCACTTTGCGCAGTTTGCGAACTGCCACCGGTCCCGCGCCCACGCAAACAACGCGGCGGTGTGCCACATCCAACACCGCCGCCACTCCGTTAGGCTTCATTATTGCGCCGCTGCCGCGTCGAAACCGATATCATCTACGGCGGCGCAAAGTGCTTCTACATTGGTTTTAGTCTCATCAAAATCAACGTCGGCGATGCCGGAGGCCAAGTCCACTTTAGCGTCATGTACGCCTTCGACATCACGCAATGTTTTCGTCACCGATTGCACGCAATTTTCGCAACTCATCCCGGTCACTTTCAATTTTGTCTTCATGTCAAGTCTCCTCTCCATTGCCGAAAATCAAAGTCGAAGGATATCTTCTGTTCCCGACAAATTTGTAAAAAGTTTCTAATGATACGCGCCGTCAATCCCCAAATCGTAAAATCGCCATAGGTATAAAAATACACGTCGTACTTCTGACGACCGGTCCATCCGGGTACAACGCTTGTAACACGTTCATAAGGAAAGTTTTCTCCCGGGCGCACGCCGTCCTGCATTTCGACGCGCACGGGTTCGTGTTCCATCAGCCACTGCAGCGGCACCGTAAACACGGAATTCACTTCCGCCGGATTGCAAACGAATTTCGGGACATCTTCACGGAAGGCAAGATATGGCGCTACCATGCGCCCGTTCACCGTGTAAGCCAACGGCAACGCGCCAAGCAACTCCCAACTTTCCGAAGGCGTGCCGATTTCTTCCGCCATCTCGCGCAGCGCCGTCACACCGGGATGCGCATCATAGGCTTCAATTCTGCCGCCCGGAAAGGATACTTCATTGGGATGGGAGCGCAAATGAGGGTTTCGCAGTTCCAATACCAGTTGCCAGCCCTCGTCGGCAGGCATTAGCGGTACGGCAACGGCATATTGTAAGACGCTTCGCCAATCCGCATGGCGCGGTAACGGATTCTTCACGGTTCTCCTCCCAGCTCTTTATTATAACATTACTCTTCAATGAGAGCCTGCCAAGCCTTAGCGCAAGCGTACCTTTGTCGTTTCCGTCGCGGTTTTATCTTCATCATCGAAAAGCGCTTCGACAAATTCTTGCGCGCGAAACGGTTGCAAGTCGTCAACGCCTTCTCCGAGCCCCACCCATTTCACCGGTACGCCGAGTTCTTCCTTGACGGAAATCACGACGCCTCCTTTCGCTGTACCGTCCAGTTTGGTGAGTACAACTCCTGTGAGCGGTACGGATTGACCAAACACTTTCGCCTGACTCACCGCATTTTGTCCGGTGGTGGCATCGAGTACCAACCAAGTTTGGTGCGGCGCATCCGGCACTAACTTGGCAGCGACGCGACTGATTTTGGCGAGTTCCCCCATTAAATTCACTTTGGTATGCAAACGTCCTGCGGTATCGATCAATACGACATCGCTTTTGCGCGCCAACGCCGCTTCCAACGCATCATAAACGACCGCAGCGGGATCCGCTCCTTCCTGATGTTTGACAATCGGTACGCCGACACGCTCCGCCCAAATCGTCAGCTGTTCGGACGCGGCGGCGCGGAACGTATCGCCGGCCGCCAGTAAAACTTTTTTACCGGCGTTTTTATAGTATTGCGCCAACTTGCCGATACTCGTTGTCTTACCGACGCCGTTGACACCGACAATTAAAATAACCTCCGGCGAATGCGGCAGCGCGGCGGGATCATGATCCACGGCAAGCCATGTTTCCATCGTTTTGGCGAGGAAGGGCATGACTTCTTTCGTACTGTGAATTTCACCTTCTTTTACCGCGGTACGAATTTCACCGAGCAAGTAGTCGGTCGCCGTCACGCCGAGATCACCGGTCAGCATGACAGCTTCCAAATCATCTAAAAACTCTTCGTCGATTTCGTCATAGCCGATAATCAACGTTTCCATATTTTTGACAAAACTTTTTTTCGTGCGTTCTAAGCCGGCACGGACTTTATCCAAAAAGCTCATGGTGTCTCCTTATACTGTTTCAAATTGACGGCAATTAATTGCGAGATTCCGCGTTTCACCATCGTCACACCTTGCAGACGATCGGCGGCCGCCATGGTCGGTTTGCGGTGCGTAATGACGATAAATTGCAAGCCGTTCCGCCCTGTTTCCAAATACCGTGTGAAGCGTTTGATATTGGCATCGTCCAGCGCCGCGTCGATTTCATCCACCAGACAAAAGGGCGCCGGCCGATAGGCCATAAAGGAAAAGAGCAACGCAATGACCGTCAGCGCGCGTTCACCGCCCGACAAGAGCGAAAGCGCCTGCTGTTTTTTGCCCGGCGGTCGGACCATAATTTCTACGCCTGCGGGTTTATTTTCCTCCGCAGCCGTCAGTATCAGTTGTGCCTCGCCACCGCCGAACAAATGGGCAAAAATCCGTTGGAACTCGGCGGCCACGACCTCAAACGCCGCCGCAAACTGTTCCTGCATGGTGCGATCGATCTCCGCCACCACATTTTGCAACGTATCACGAGCCGCCGTCAAATCGGCGAGTTGCGTCGTATAAAACTCACTTCGCTCACGTGATTTTTCATATTCCTCAATCGCCTGCTCGGAAATATCCGTAAAGCGCGCGATTTCCGTCAATAATCGCCGCTGTTCGGCCAACAATGCCGCCTGCGTTCCCGCGACGATCGCGGGCTCCGCGGCCTGCGGGTCTAAATGATACGCCGCCAATTCTTCCCGCTGTTGCGCCATGTCCGCCTGCGCCGCTTCTTTTTTTGCCAGAAGCCGCGCCGCTTCCACTTTCGTTTCCATCGCTTGCGCCCGCATGGCGCGCAACCGATCTTGCTCCGCTTGTTGCGCGTTCAGGCGTTCCGCATGTGCATCGTAAAACGAATCCGCTTCCGCTTTCGCCGTCTGCGCCGTTTGCTGCGCCTCGTCCGCCTGCTTTTGCAACGTTTCCTGCGAGGCGGTCAGTACTTCGGCCGTCGCTTGAATTTCCTTTTCACGTTGCGTAAGCCGCTCCATTTCTGCCTGCGCATTTTTTTCCTGCTCGGCTTGGCGGAGCTTCTCCTGCTCCTGTTGCCGCAGCGTCGCCTGCACGGTGGCCAACGCCACATGCGCCTCGGTGTAAGCATGCTCGCAATGAGCCAGCTCCGCTTCCTGCGCGGCCGTGTCCGCCGTCGTTTCGGTGACCGTTGCCGGCGCGGCGGTCAGTTCTTTTTGCTTACTTACCGTCAGTCGGTATTCGTCCGCCGTCTGCGTTTGCGCGCGGCGAATTTCATCTTCCCGCTGTCCGATCCCGGTCCATTCGTCACGCAAAGCTTGCAGCTGCGCAGATTGCGAAGCAATCGCCAAAGCCGTCGTCTGCGCGGTGTTTTGTAAGGCATCCCGTCGCGCGAGCGCCGCGGAAATGTCCGGTATCTCTCGCTCCGGTTGTGCGGCAAGCGTTTCCAGTTGGGCGCGCAATGCGGATAGCTCCTGCTGCCGACCGAATAATGTCAGCTCCGCGCGCCGCGTGCTGCCGCCCGTAAGCGCGCCGCCCGGTTGAAAAAGATCCCCCGCGCGCGTCACCAGACGAATTCGTTGCTGATATTTTGCCGCCAGGCGCGAACCCGTGGCGAGATCTTCCACCAACACCGTGCGCCCCAGCAAATAATCAACCAGCGGTTGTAAATAAGATTCCGCTTCCACCAACGCCGCGGCCAAGCCGATCACGCCCGGCTCGTGTAAAATCGCCCGATCGCGATCCGTCAGCGCCCGCGGCCGCATTTCGTCCAACGGATACAACGTCACGCGACCGCTTTTTGTGCGACGTAAAAAACGAATCGCCGCCTGCGCCGCTTGGCTGTCGCGCATCACGAGATGCTGTTGCGTACCGCCCAACGCGATATCCAACGCCGTGGTGTATTCTTTCGGCACGCGCAAAAGTTGCGCTACCGTTCCATAGCAGTCGCTACGCCATGCTTCAGTGGACGCAAGGACCGCTTTCGTGGCGCGGCCGTAGCCTTCGTAACTGTCCGCTAATTGTTGTAAATATTGGTACCGCGTTTGCGTAGCCTGTAACGCTTCGCGCGCTTTCGCATTGGCCGCCTGCGCCGTTTCGCGCTGCACCTGCAGTTTGTTCACAACCTCTTCCTGCGCCGTGAGTTGTCGGCTGCTTTCCGATGCGGTCGCCTGCGCCGTCGCAAGCGCCGCTTGAGCCTGCTGCAAACGCGTTTGTAATGTTTCCTTGCGTATGTCTAACTCTCGCGCGCGGCGCGTAAGTTCGGCATTGCGCTCCTGCAATTGCTGCGCCGTTTGCTGCAAAAACTCTTGCTCCGCCGCGTTCCGTTCCTTGCGTCGCAACCGATCGGCGACTTGTTCACGAGCCGCTTGCAACGCAGCGCGTAATCGATCACGCCGCGCCGTTCCTTCCGTCAAGCGCGCCTGCGCTTCGTCCCGCTCCCGCGCCGTGGCCGCTATCGCCGCGACCGTCGTCGCCTGCGCCGCCGCAAGCTGTTCCAACATCTGCCGCTTTGCCGCCAGTGCCTGCGCCACTTCCTGCATTTCTTTCGCGTGCTGATGACTGCGCTCCGTCAACACCGCAAGTTCGCTGCGCAAGCGTTCGCAATGTTGCGCCGCGACGTTGGCCGCCTGCTCTTTTTCGCGCAGCGTTTGTTGCGCCTTCGCATCCGCTTGCGTTTGCGCCTGCGCCGCCGCTTCCAGCTGCGTAAGTTCAGTTGTCGCCGCTGTCGCCGCCTGATCCGCGGTAATCCATTCCTTCTCCGCGCGCGTCAATTGGCGCTGCGCCGTTTGCCACGCTTTCCATGCGAGACTGCGCGCGATATTTGCCTCCTGCGTGCGCAACTCATTACGTTGTTTCGCCTGCCGCGCTTTTTCTTCCAGAGGCGGTAAATCCTGTGCGAGCAGTCGCGCAATATCGCTGACGCGCTCCATATTGCGTTCCGCCTCGCGCAATTTGCGCATGCCTTCTTCTTTGCGCAGCTTGTAACGGGTAATGCCCGCTACTTCTTCAAAAACGAGTTTGCGTTCTTCCGGTCGACCGATTAAAATCCGATCGACCCGCTGCTGCCCGATGACCGCCAAGGAGTCTCGACCCAAACCGGTATCCGCCAGCAACAGTTGAATATCTTTTAAGCGGCAATTTTGACGATTAATAAAATAATCGCTCGCACCCGAACGAAGCAGACGTCGCGTTACCGCCACCTCTGCCGTATCCGTTTGGAAAAAGCCGTCATTATTGTCGAAAACGAGTGTCACTTCCGCCGAAGCTTTCGCGCGTTCGGTCGCAGTCCCCGCAAAAATCACGTCACTCGACTGCTCACCGCGCAACTGGCGAATATTTTGCTCACCCAGCACCCAGCGCACCGCATCGGCTAAATTACTCTTGCCGCTGCCGTTCGGACCGACGATCGCCGTCACACCCGGCGCGAATTCCACTTCCGTTTTATCCGCAAAGGATTTGAAACCGCGCAGAATCATCCGTAATAAACGCATACCGACTCCCTTTACATAATTACTTCTATTATACAGCAAATCTTCGTCAGTTCATCATGTCCGCCGAAAGAAATAGCCGCGGGCGCCGGTGTAAATGTTTTCTTGCGGCGTAAAAAAACAGCCGCAGACGCGGCTGTTATCCGAAAATCCAGTACAAACTCAGTAAAAACAATATGATGATGAGCGCCGTAAGGCCCTGTTCCACTCGTGTGAACGGGCGGTTTTTACGGCGCCTGCGATGCATTTTTTTGCGCTGCGGGCGCGCGGTCGGTTCGACGTCCAAATAATCTTTTGCTCCGACGCTCGGCACGTACGCGCGTTCCACCGGACGTTCTTCCCCCATAGCGGCGTTGTAGCGATCTACGAGTCCTACCCCCGACAGACCGAGGAAGTTACCGTAGTTGCGCAGCATGCCGCGCATGTACACCGTGCCCGGAATCGTTCCGTACTCTTCCCGCTCCAATGCTGCGAGGTAGCGCGCGCTGATATACGTACCAAGTGCCGCCTCGGAAAGCGACAGTCCCTTTTCCTCGCGCGCGCGTCGTAAAATATCTCCGATTTCGTTCATGACTCGCTGTTCCCTTCGTAGCGCGCCAGCAACTCTTCCACTTCATCTTTCGTCATCAGAATATCCCGCGCTTTACTGCCCAATGACGGTCCGACGATCCCCATGTTTTCCATGGTGTCGATCAGTCGACCGGCGCGGGTGTAACCTACGCGAAAACGACGTTGCAACATCGAAACGGAAGCCTGTTCGGTATCCATGACCATGCGAATCGCATCGGGCAAAAGTTCATCTTCCCAACGCGGCGCTTGCGCTTCCTCAGTTTCCGCGGCCGGTTGCACAACCGTTTCATTATATTCCGGTTGCCCTTGCTTTTTGATGTATTCTACCAGTTTTTCCACATCCGCGTCGGAAATAAATGCGCCTTGCACGCGTCGCGGTTTCGGCGCGCCGATCGGATAGAAAAGCATGTCGCCTTTACCGAGCAACTTCTCCGCGCCTGCCATATCCAAAATCGTGCGCGAATCGATCTGACTCGAAACGGCAAACGAAATTCGGCTCGGAATGTTAGCTTTGATGGTACCCGTCAATACGTCAACGGACGGACGCTGCGTCGCGAGCACGAGATGCAATCCGGCCGCGCGCGCCATTTGGGCGAGGCGTGCGATCGCATCTTCCACATCATGCGGCGCAACCATCATCAGATCCGCGAGCTCGTCGATAATGATGACGACAAGCGGCAACGGCGAATCCGGATTAGCTTCATTGTAGCCGGTGATATTGCGCACTTTAGCGGAAGCGAATAAGCGGTAGCGGTTTTCCATTTCACGCACCGCCCAACGCAATACGCCCGCCGCTTTTTTGACATCAGTAACCACCGGCGTCAAAAGATGAGGAATATGGTTATACTGCGCGAGTTCGACCACTTTCGGGTCGATCAGAATTAATTTCACTTCATCGGGATACGAACGCAGCAAAATGCTCGCCACCAGCGTATTGATGCAAACGCTTTTGCCCGAACCGGTAGAACCCGCTACCAAAAGATGCGGCATTTTAGCAAGATCGGTAATGACCGGTTGACCGGTGATGTCTTCTCCCAAACCGACGACGATGCCGCCGACGGCGTGTTGAAATTCGTCGCAGGCAAGCACTTCGCGTAAACCCACGGAAGACGTTTCCCGATTCGGCACTTCGATGCCGACAGCTGCTTTACCGGGAATCGGCGCTTCGATACGGACATCGGTCGCCGCGAGTTGCAGCGCGATATCGTCCGCCAAGTTGACGATTTTGCTGACTTTTACTCCCGGTCCCGGTTCCAGCTCGTAACGTGTCACGGACGGGCCGCGACTGGCGTGAGTAATTTTAGTTTCCACGCCGAAGCTCGCCAATAATTCTTCGAGTTTCTGCGCGTTTTCTGCTACTTCCGCCTGCGTGTCGGCCGTGCTTTGTCGCGTTTTGGTGAGCAAACTCAGCGGCGGCAATTTATAATCGGCGCGATCATTTTTCGGTTTCGCGGGCGCGATATCCGGCTTCACTTGTTCCGTATCGGTGTCCGGTTCCGGCTTCATCCAGCTCGGTTCCGGCGCGACAGCCGATGCCTTGACGGGCGGTGTAAACGGTGTTGTTACCGCAGCCGACCCATGCTTCTCCTGCGCGGGCGCGTCGCTCACCGGTTTTTTTTCTTTCGACTTGTCAAAATCAAAAAACTGCGCGCGCTGTTTTTGTTCTGTCGGAGAGTTTTCGGCATGCCGGTGCGCTTCGACAGTTGCTTTCACTTTGTCACTCGCTTTTTCCCAATGCGGTTGCGCTTTACCTTTGACAAAGTTGACGCCGTCCGTCACCGTCCATTTGCTGACGAAAATAGTATTCACCACGAGAATGACGAGCAGCGCAAGTTTCACGCCCGTTTCACCGAAAAGCGTGCGCAGACACAGTAAGCCCGCGCCGCCAAGCGCGCCACCGTACTGCGGAAACCAGGACGGCTGGATTTCCTGGCCGGTCGGCACGTACCACCAATGCAACGTGATCAGTCCGAGAACAAAGTAAATAATCCAAGCCGTATCCCGTGTTTTCACCGCCATCGCGCGCGGACGGTAAACGTATCGCGCACCGAGGAAGATCAGCGCCATAGCCGGAATAAACGCGCCAAGACCGAATAAATATTCTAAAATCGTGTGCGTCCAATAACCGGCGATACCGACATCAAAACGAGCGATCGCCGTCAACGCGAACAGCCCGACGGCGATCATCATCACGCCGCCGATTTCAAAGCGTCGGCTTTCCTGCCGTGCCGTTTCTTTTTCTGTTGGGGATTTACGATTTACTTTGGGCACTCTGCTTCTCCTTTGTAGCGCTGAGACCGCGCCGTTCGTTCCAGCGGCGGACGAGTTCCGCTTCGCTGCCGTACATTTTCGGTTGATAATACCGATCCTTCACGATCGGATCGGGTAAATACTGCTGCTTGACCCATCCGTTCGGATATTGATGGGCGTATCGATACGTTTGTCCATGACCCAGTTGTTGCGCGCCGCTGTAATGCGCATCGCGCAGATGCGCGGGTACATTTCCCGTCGCGCCCTGCCGCACGCGCGACAATGCCGCGTCAATGGAAGTGATCACCGAATTGCTTTTCGGCGCCAGCGCAATATACAACACCGCTTCCGCTAAAATAATCCGCGCTTCGGGAAAGCCGACCATCTCCGCCGCCTGCGCCGCCGCCTGTGCGACAACAAGAGCCTGCGGATCGGCCAGTCCGACATCTTCCGCCGCGCAAATCATGATCCGTCGCGCCATGAACGAAGGTTTTTCGCCGCCTTCGATCATACGGGAGAGGTAATGCAACGCCGCGTCGGCATCCGAGCCGCGCATGCTTTTAATAAACGCGGACGCGATATCGTAATGGCTGTCGCCGCTTTTATCGTAAGCCAACCGACCGATTCCCGCCGCGCGCGCAACGTCCTCCGGCGTCATTTCCGAACCCGGCGCAAGTCCGGCCGCCGTCTGCTCGAGCATATTCAGCGCGAGCCGCGCATCGCCATTAGCCTGCAGCGCGAGTTCACGAAGCACCTCCGGCGCCACGGTAAGTTTTTGTTTACCCAAGCCGCGCTCCGCATCCGTCACCGCATTTTGCAAAATCCGGACAATGGCCGCCGGCGTCAATGCTTCCAAACGAATCAGACGCAAGCGGGACAAAAGTGCCTTCTGCACCTCAAAAAACGGATTTTCCGTAGTAGCGCCGATCAGCGTAATGGTACCGTCTTCCACATAGGACAGCAATAAATCCTGCTGCCCTTTATTAAAACGATGAATTTCATCAATAAAAACTATTGTGCGCCGACCGTAAAAACTGCCCTGCTCTTTGGCTTCGGCAATGACTTTACGCAACTCGGCCACGCCGCTGGTCGTCGCGTTCACCGTCACGAATTCGCTTCGCGTGAGATTGGCGATAACGCGGGCAATTGTTGTCTTACCGGTGCCGGGAGGTCCGAATAAAAGCAGAGACGGCACGGTATCCGAGCGAATCATCGCCGCTAAAAAACTCTGCGAACCGACGACGGCTTCCTGTCCGTAAATCTCATCCAAAGTGCGGGGCCGCATGCGTACCGCCAGCGGCCGAAAATCCGCGCGCTGTGTCTGCTCGAATAAATTGGCCATGTTTTCTCCCGACATACAAAAATAACCGCTGTCCATAAAGTCAGCGGCTATGAAAAATCCCCACCATGTCGTGATTTGCTGTATTTTGAGCCTGCATGTGCAGGTGGGTGTCTTCCCGCCCGAAGAAAATCTGCTCCGCGAGCGAAGTCGGACTCCCTTATCGATGGTGTTGGTTCAAAATAACGTCAGCCACACGTGCACGGTAGGGGTTTCTTTACACTTATATAATAGCAAAGTGCAGGCAATTTTTCAAGTTATATTGCCGCCGCTGCAATTATTTTTTTACGAGATCGTCTTCCGTACGAATGGAAAGCTCGCGCAATTGTTTCGGCGCCACTTCCGACGGCGCCTGGGTCATCGGATCGATCGCGCTTTGCGTTTTCGGGAACGCGATGACATCACGAATCGACTGACGATTGGCCATCAGCATGACCAAGCGATCCAAGCCGAACGCGATACCGCCGTGCGGCGGCGCGCCGAACGCAAAGGCGTCCATGAGGAAGCCGAATTTTTGCTGCGCTTCTTCCTGACTGATACCGATCGCCGCGAAAATTTTCTGCTGCAGTTCTTCCTGGTAAATACGCAAACTGCCGCCGCCGACTTCGATACCGTTCAGGACAAGGTCATACGCTTTCGCCTTCACGCGTTCCGGATTCGATTCGAGGAACTCGATATCTTCATCGCGCGGCATCGTGAAGGGGTGATGCATCGCGACGTAGCGTTTCTCTTCTTCGCTGTATTCAAACATCGGGAAATCAAGCACCCAAGTGAACGCCAATTCATCCGGATCGATCAAGTTACGACGACGCGCCATTTCCAAGCGCAATTCGCCCAACGCCTGCGCAACCACTTTCGCTTTATCCGCTACCATGAGGATCAAGTCGCCCGTCTGCGCTTCACTGTGAGCGATGATCGACTGCACCATTTCCTCACCGAGGAATTTGGCGATCTGCGATTTGACGGAACCGTCCGGATTGACTACGATCCACGCCACGCCTTTACCGCCGTAACGGCCGACATAGTCGACCAGTCCGTCAAGTTCACGGCGCGGAATGTCCGAATATCCTTTCACCACAATACCTTTGACTTCGCCGCCTGCTTCGACGACCGAACGGAACACTTTGAAATCGGTCTTGGCTACAATATCCGTTACATTGAAGAACGGCATTTCGAAACGCAGATCCGGTTTATCCGAACCGTACAGGTTCATCGCGTCATCATAGCTGATACGCGGGAACGGCGTGGGAATTTTTTTACCGAGCGCGCGTTCAAAAATGAAAGCGACCATGTTTTCCATTAATTTCAAAATATCGTCGCGTTCGATAAAGCTCATTTCAATATCCAGCTGCGTAAATTCCGGCTGGCGATCCGCGCGCAAGTCTTCATCGCGGAAGCAACGTACAATTTGGAAATATTTATCCATGCCGGACACCATCAGAATTTGCTTGAAAATCTGAGGGGATTGCGGCAACGCGTAGAATTTGCCCGGGTTGACACGGCTCGGTACCAGGTAATCACGCGCGCCTTCCGGCGTGCTCTTGGTCAGCATCGGCGTTTCAATTTCCCAGAAACCGTGCTCGTCCAAATAATCGCGCATCGCCTTTGCTACTTGGTGGCGCAGCCGCAAATTCTTTTGCATTTCCGGACGACGCAAATCCAAATAACGATACTTCAGGCGGATATTTTCATCCACGTCTACATTATCTTCGATATAAAACGGAGGGGTTTGCGCGGCATTTAAAACGCGCATTTCATACACAACGACTTCCCATTTGCCGGTCGGCATATTTTCGTTGACCGTTTGCGCGTCGCGTTCACGTACCGTACCGCGTACGCAGATCACGTATTCATTCCGGATGCCTTCCGCTTTATGAAAACTTTCCTCGTCATAATCGGGCGAAGCCACCAGTTGCACTACACCGGTCCGGTCGCGCAAATCCACAAAAATCAAACCGCCGTGATCGCGACGTCGTTCCACCCATCCGCACAAAACGACTTCGTTACCGTTCTGCGCCTTGGTCACTTCGCCGCACATCAACGTACGGTGCAAACCTGCCATTGTTTCCATTCCTTTATCCTCTCCGTTCTCGTTCATTTTGCAAGTAGCCGACAACCTCGCTGCGCGCCAGCGTTGTCTGCTCTCGCGCGGCCAAATCGCGTATAATCACGGTGCCGTCTGCTAATTCTGTTTCGCCAATAATTATAACATACTTAGTGCCGGTTTTACCGACCTGCTTCAAACGGCTCTTCAAGCTGCGTCCCAAAAGATCGGTATCGACGGTGAAATTCGCCGCGCGCAATTCTTGCGCGATAGCGAACCCGAGTTCACTCGCGGCATCGCCGTGAGTCGCGATCGCCACATCGCCGGCCGCGGTGACTTCCGGTAATAAATCCTGCATCGACAACGCGAGCATTAAACGCTCGAGGCCGACGGCAAAGCCGATGCCCGGCGTATGCGGACCGCCGATCTCTTCGACCAATCCGTCGTAACGTCCGCCGCCGCAAATAGCGCTTTGGGCGCCGAGCGGCGCGTACTGAATTTCAAAAGCGGTTTTCGTATAGTAATCCAAACCGCGCACGAGACGCGGATTTAACGTAAACGGAATCCCCGCCGCCGTGAGCAATTTCTGCGTAGCGGCGAAATGATCGGCGCATTCCTCGCAAAGATACTCCGTGATTTCCGGCGCGTCCTGCGCGAGTTTTTGGCACGATTCCTCTTTGCAGTCCAACAGACGCAACGGGTTTTTATATAAGCGCGTTTTGCAGTCTTCGCACAACTCGTCCTGATGCGCTTCGTAGTACGCGATCAACTTTTCCCGATAGACGGGCCGGCATTTCGGACAACCGACCGAGTTCACAAATACGTTCAGATCGTGTAAGCCGAGCGTTTGGAACAGCTGTACCGCGAGCGCGATGATTTCCCCGTCCGCCTGCGGCGACGGGGTCGCCAATACTTCCACACCGAATTGATGAAATTCACGGTAGCGTCCCGCCTGCGGCCGATCGTAACGGAACATCGAACCGATGTAGTACCATTTCGTCACATTCTGGTCCGCATACACCTTATGTTCCAAATACGCGCGCACCGCGGCCGCCGTATTTTCCGGACGGAGCGTCAGCGAACGATCGCCGCGATCGGTAAACGTATACATTTCTTTGGAAACAACGTCGGTCGTTTCCCCGATACCGCGTTGAAACAGTTCCGTTTTTTCAAAGTGCGGCGTGCGAATTTCCTGAAATCCGTACTGCGCGCACAATTTACGTATCATTTCTTCCACATACCGCCACTGCTCACTTTCCGGCGGCAAGATATCTTGCGTTCCCCGCAAGGCTTTAATCATTGTACTTCGCTCCTTTGCGATATCGATTGAAACAGGCGATCTCTTTGCGTAAGGTACGACTCCAGTCGTTCACAATACGCCGCATTGTCCCAAGGAAAATAGCAGCGATCAAATTGAAACGCGGCATTTTTGATCACTTTATTCGTCGCTCCCGGTCCGATGCCGAGTATGTGAATGCGTTCGCCCATCATTTGTATATTATAGCGGCAAAGCGTGCCGGGCAAGGCGTACCCGATATTGGCCAAGTCCGCTGCGAGATATTTCTGACGATATAAATAGTACGGCTCATAGCCCATGCCACACAGCGTTTCATAGGCAAGATCCGCCATGGCCCGCGTCGTTTCCGCGGACGGCAACCGGTATTCGCCCGCCGTTTGCATCAACGGACTGTGCCGCTTCAGCGACAATGTATGCACGGTCACATTTTCCGGTCGCAGACGCGCCACCGCGTCCAGATTTTCTTTCATATCCGCGATGGTCTGGTCCGGCAAACCAGCGATGAAATCCATATTGATCGCGTCAAAACGGTAGGTTTGTGCCTCGGCGTACACGCGTTCGATCTGCGCTCCGGTATGCGCGCGGTGAATCGTTTGTAAAATGCGATCCTGCAACGTTTGCGGGTTGATGCTCAAGCGCGTTACTCCCGCGTTCCGCATCGCCTCCAGCTTCGCCTCGGTAATCGTATCCGGACGCCCTGCTTCGACGGTAAATTCCGTGCCGGACGGAATCGCAAGTTCCGTTTGCAACGCTGTCAATAACCTTCGAAAATGTTCCGCCGGTAATACGGTCGGCGTACCGCCGCCGAAGTAAACGCTGTCAATCGCTAAGCGTTGTCGGCGCAGCAGCGCGCCGGCTCGCTGCACATCTTCCAGCAGCGCCGCCAGAAATCCGTCCCAATCTTCATCCGGTCGCGCGACACGAGCCGGAAACGAGCAATACACGCAATGGCTCGGGCAAAACGGAACACCGATATACACCGCCGCTTGGTGATCGGTTTCTCGCCAATCGGTGGAAAGATAGGGTCGTTGGCGTTCACAGATCGCGGTTAAAAGTCGCCCCCAGTGCGGCGCGACTTTCTCGCGCTCCCACAGCGCCTCCGCCTGCGCGACGAAATCATCTTCTGCAAGCAGCGGGTGCAAAAGCTTGGTCGGACGCATCCCGACAAGGTAACCCCATTCACCGAGCGGCTTTTCGCAAAGGGTAACGAGTACGTCACTCAGGAAATGCCCGCCCGCGCGTCGCGTGGAAACCGTTTGCGAAGAGTACGGTGTGCCGTGCAGAAATAATTCTACATGGTACGTATTATCTTGCGGCGTCACTCGTACCCGACAATCCGGCTGTTTTTCGTCCCAACGCAAACCGAAGCGGAGCATCAGCTGCGCCACGGGGGAATGCCATGCCGCCGGTCCGTCCAGAAAATAGGTGCGAAGCGTCATATACGACGCTGTTTACGACGGCATTGCCGGCAGTAGCCGTAGAACTTCAGCACATGATCCACGATTTGGAAGCGTTCCTCTTCTTCGATGATCTGCTCCAGCGGATCCAGCATATCGTACTCAAATTCTTTAATGGCGCCGCAACCCAAGCAAATCAGATGATGATGGAAATGCGGCATATTATCATCAAATAATTCGTAACGCGAGCGGCCGTCTCCGAAATCCAATTTCTTCAGCAAACCAAGTTCCACGAATAAATCGAGCGTACGATATACCGTCGCCAAACCGATGTCCGGCTGAATGACTTTGACCGCATTGTAGACATCTTCCGCGCTCATGTGGTTTTCGTCGCTTTCCACAAACACTTTCAAAATATCCTGCCGTTGCGAAGTGAATTTGTACTTGTGTTCTCTGATCTTTTCGCGCAATGTCCGCATAATTTCATTTTGTCGCATGTCGAAATCCTTTCTGTTAACTACGTGCGATTTCTCTGTACTTATTGTAATACCACATATGCTTGGTAATAACCTTCAATACCGCCAATGTCGGCACGGCAAGCATCATGCCGAACACACCGAGAACGGCGCTTCCCAAAAGAACGCCGGCGATAATCGCGACCGGATGAATCTCGATGACGTTGCCCATGAGTTTCGGCATTAAGATATGACCGTCAAATTGCTGCACGACGATGTAGAAGATCAATACTTTTACCGCCAGCGCGCCGCTGATGGTCAGCGCCAACAAAAGGGCCGGAATCGCACCCACAATCGGACCGACGATCGGCACCAATTCCACGATTCCCGCGAGCAGCGCGATGACCAGGGGATACGGAACGCCCAGCCACCACATGCCGACAAACACCATGCTGGCGATCGCCGCGCACAAAATCAACTGACCGCGAATATAGGCGCTCAGGATATGATCCGTTTCCTGCACCAAATCCATTATATGTTGACGATAATTCATCGGGAATAATCCGGCGAAAATGCGTTTGAATTTGCCGCCCGCTTTCAGCATGTAAAACGTAATAATCGGCACGACGACCAGTTCAACCAAGGTGCCGGTAAATGCAATTACGGCGAAGATGCCGTTTTTGGCGACATCAATCAAATAGTTACCCGCGCGCACCAGCGAGTCATTGATCATGTCCTGCACTTCCGGCGGGATGAAGTCAATATAGCGCGCCTGCAAATACTGCATGGTTTCTAAAAGTTGCGACGTCAATGACGGAATCTGCAATACAAAGCCTTCAAATTGATGCCAGAACGGCACGAAAATACTGCGTGCCAGAATGGTCATCACCGCGATAAATACCAAGAACGCAATGACAATGGCAATATCGATGGGGAACCGGTGCCAGCGCAATTTTTCCGCCATTTTCATCTGAAATTCGACGAGCGGTCGCAATATCAGACACAAAAAGAGACCGATCAAAAACGGTACGACAATCCACGGCACATAGTAAACGGTTAAAATAACGGCCGTCACCAGGACAATGCGCAACCAAAATTGCGCGTCGCGTTTCAAAGGTACTACATTGACTGTTTTTTCATATTCAGAAACGGGTTGCATCTTTTTTCTTCTCCGATCGTAGTCGACGGTCCGTGTCCGGATAAAACCACGGTAGTATCGGCCAGAGATAACAATTTTTCTTCAATACCTATAATTAATTGTGCCATTGAGCCGCCCGGAAAATCCGTGCGGCCGATCGAGCCTTGAAACAGCGCGTCACCGACAAATACCACTCCCGGTTCGGCCGCGTAAAAACTGATGCCGCCGGGCGTGTGGCCCGGGGTCTCCAAAACCTCAAGTCGGATATCATCCAACACGACGGTATCACCTTCCGCCAAATATTCTTCCGCCGGCTGCGCCGTCACGCGTTGGTATTGGTAGGCCGATAAATTCAATTTCGGGTCACTCAGATAGGCCTGATCCGCCCGGTGCATCGCCACCGGCACATCCGGATACAACGCGCGCAGCTCTTCCAATGCTCCGATATGATCGGCATGCCCGTGAGTCAGCAGAATTTTTTTCAATTGCAAATCAAATTTCGTCAGCGCTTTTTGGATTTCTTTACTTTCCGCTGCCGGATCGATGACGATCGCATGCTTGGTTGTTTCCGAAAACAGAATGTAGCAATTGGTCGCCAACGGTCCGAGTGTTAACGCGATAATTTTCATAGCCACCTCAAAATAACTTTCCGCTGTCCAGCAAAATGGTCACCGGTCCGTCATTCGTCAATGTGACCTGCATTTCCATTTGAAAACGACCGGTCCCGACCGTCACATCATGCGCGCGCAACGCTTGGACAAATACTTCATAGAGCGGCTCGGCGAGACTTGGCGGAGCGGCGGCGGTAAAACTCGGGCGACGGCCTTTGCGCACGTCGCCGTATAAAGTGAATTGGGAAATCGCGAGAATTTCGCCGCCCATATCCAAAAGAGACCGGTTCATCTTGCCGTCCGCGTCTTCAAAGATACGTAAATTGACGATTTTATCCGCGAGATAACGGGCATCTTCTTCCGTATCTTCCGCCCCGACACCGAGCAACACCGTCAATCCCGCGCCGGCTTTGCCGACGAGTTCACCGTCCACCGTTACTTGGCTTTGTGTCGTTCGTTGAATTACTGCACGCATTACGCCCCTCCTGCCGATTCCAAGCGGCGCACGGAGTACACATCGCGAATCCGCCGCAACTTGGTCATCATAAATTCCAATTGATGTAAGTCTTTAATTTGTACGCCCAGTCGAATTTTGGCGACATTATCCTGCGGCAAATCGGCGTTCACCGAGCCGACGGACAGTTTCATTTCCGAAACGACGCCCAAAACGTCTTCCAGCAAACCGCGGCGATCGTAACTTTCGATTTCGACGACCACCAAAAAAGTTTCATTCGCCCCGTACATCCAGCTGACTTCGATCAGGCGATTCGGATCATCGTTGTGAATAATATTGTCGCAATCCAAACGATGCACGGAAATACCGCGTCCGCGTGTGATGTAGCCGATAACGGGATCGCCCGGTACCGGATTGCAGCAGCGCGCCATGTGCACCAACAGCCCCGGCTCGCCTTTGACGAGAATGCCGCTGTTGCCCTTCGTCGCCTTTTTGCTGACCCGCAAGCTGTCAAGTGTTTGCTGCAGCTGGGAAGAAATCGGATTATTTTTCGCTTCCTCTTTTTTGTGCAGGTCAATCAGTTTCAGCGTAATTCCGCGCACGGTCAAACCGCCATAGCCGGCAGCCGCCAGCAAATCCTCCGGCGTGCCCGCATTGATCTGTTCGGCGACCGCTTCCAAGCGTCCCGGCTTGTTCAGCGTCTTGAACTCATACCCGAGTTTTTTCGCTTCACTTTCCAGCGCTTCTTTCGCTTTAGCAATATTATCCGCGCGATTTTCCTTCTTAAACCAACCGCGAATTTTCGAACGGCTTTCCGATGACGCGACAATGTTCAGCCAGTCCAAACTCGGTTTGCCGTTTTTGGATGTAATAATCGAAACGATATCGCCGTTTTTCAGTTTGTAGTCGATCGGCACGATTTTTCCGTTGACTTTGGCTCCCGTGCAGGTATTGCCGACTTCCGTATGAATACGGTACGCGAAATCCAGCGGTATGGCGCCCTGCGGCAAATCGATGACGTCACCGCGCGGCGTAAATACAAATACCTCGTCGGCGAATACATCGAGTTTTAACGCGTCGACGAATTCCTTCGAATTGCTCGTATCCTGCCATTCGAGCAATTTGCGCAACCAACCGATTTTTTCATCAAAATTCTGTTGCTGCGACGCTTTTTTCGTGCCTTCTTTATAGCGCCAATGCGCCGCCACACCGTACTCGGCGACCTGGTGCATCTCTTGCGTACGGATCTGGATTTCGACCGGTTGCCCCGATTCACCGATGACCGTCGTATGCAACGACTGATACATATTCGGTTTCGGCATCGCGATATAATCTTTGAAGCGATACGGTAACGGCTTCCACAAACTGTGGACAATTCCCAGGACCGCATAGCACTCCGGAATCGTGTTGACGATCACGCGGGTCGCGTACAGATCGTAAATCTCACTGATATCCTGATGTTTCTTCTTGATTTTTTTATAAATACTGTAAAAATGTTTCGGACGACCGCTGATATCCGCTTCGATATTGTTTTTTTGCAATGAATCACGCAAGATATCGATCGTCTGCTTGATGATTTCTTCGCGCACTTGGCGTTTGACCTTCATCTGCTCGACGAGGTCGTAGTAGGCCATCGGTTCTAAATAGCGGAACGAAAGATCTTCCAGTTCCCACTTGATGTTAAAAATACCGAGACGATGCGCGAGCGGCGCAAAAATCTCCAGGGTTTCGCGGGCAATACGCTGCTGCTTTTCTTCTCGCACGAAGGACAGCGTCCGCATATTATGCAAGCGGTCAGCCAGTTTGATAACAACCACGCGCACGTCTTTCGCCATCGCGAGAAACATTTTACGATAGGTGTCGAGCTGCTGATCTTCTTTCGTTTTGTAATTCATCCGGTTGAGCTTGGTGACGCCGTCCACTAAAAACGCCACTTCATCACCGAACAGCATGCGAATATCTTCCAGTGTATAATCGGTATCCTCCACGACATCATGCAGCAACGCCGCCTTGATACCGTCGGGATCCATTTGCAAGCCGGCAATGATGTCGGCAACGGCCAGCGGGTGCATAATATACGGTTCGCCCGAAACACGTTTTTGTTCCGCATGCGCCGTATCGGCAAGTTCATACGCTTCACGCAGGGAATCTTCATCGAGATCGGGCAAATATTTTTTGACATCGGCGACTAATTTCGCATACGCCGCTTCCCGATCAAATTCCGTGTTTACGGTTTCCATATATCCTCCTTTCCCGTACCGGCACGATATGTGGCGGAATTTTCCAGCACGAGTTTTTCGTGGCTGGGTCGCCAGGCATACCAAGTTTCATTTTCATACTGTTGACGTTCCAACAAATGCAATTCTTCCAACACGGTCACCGCCGCGAACAAATCCCGCGGCGCATACGGCAAACCACTCTGCTCCGCGAGAATGGTCTGAACTTGCGCGACGGTCCGATTATGCTGTTCTAAAAGAACGCGCAGTTCACGATATACGGCCACCATAATTTCACGGTTTAAATGCGCTTTTTGCGCGTTTTCCCACGTGATATCTTTCACCACGCCCTGCACTTGCACCCGATCCTGCCAAATGTTTTTTTGCAGCGCGTAAACGATCGCGGCGGTATCGCCGCTGAAAATTTCGGTGGTCAGTTCCCCGAATCCCCAGCCGACACATTCTAAGTCATCGCCTTGCTGCATAAAACTGGCTTTCAAATGGCGCCGATCTTTACCGATACGGCGAATTTTTTGCACGGTCAAATCGCGCGACGCAAATAAAGGTGACGGATTGCCTTCGCCGAACGGCTCTAATCGTTCGAGCGCCGTGACGAAATCCAAATCGACATCCGCCAACGCAAGCTCGCGTTCCACGCGCAACACCGGTATGAAATCATCCGGTGTTAAATGCGTATCGGCATACTCCTGCAAACGCTTGCGCAATTCGGGAATACGTTCTTCCCGAATGGAAAATCCGGCCGCCTGATGATGTCCGCCGAATTGCTCCAAAATATCCGCGCAGGAATGCAGAGCATCATATATATCCAACGCGGGAATACTGCGGCAAGAACCTTTGCCGATTCCGTCGTTTACCGAAATGACCAAGGCGGGGCGATGAAAGCTGTCCACCAAGCGCGAGGCCACGATACCTATCACGCCCGGATGCCAAGCCGCTCCGTCCACCACCAGCATCCGGTCGTCAACGGCGCCAAGCTCTGCCAAGCGATGCCGCGCCGCAGTCACCAGTTCACGTTCCAACGCCTGTCGCTCACTGTTGATCGTAAATAATTTTTGCGCGAGCGCCAGCGCTTCCTCCGCATCGATCGCCGTTAAAAGCTGCACGCCCAAACGCGCATGCGCCAAACGGCCCGCCGCATTTAAGCGTGGCGCGATGGAAAACCCGATGCGCTCGGAGGTCACTTGCTCGGGATCAATTTCGCACACCTGTAAAAGCGCGCGCAAACCGACATTATCCGTCGTTGCAAACCGTTTCAATCCCTCTTTGACATACAAACGATTTTCCGCCAACAACGGCACCACATCGGCCACCGTTCCCAACGCCACAAGTTCAATATCTTCCGTATAATCTTCGCCTTTGACCTCACGCCAAAGCGCGCGGCACAGCGTGTAAGCCACGCCTACCCCCGCCAGATTTTTATCGGGATACGCGCAGCCGGACTGTTTCGGATTGATAACGGCAAGCGCCTGCGGCAATTCTTCCGGCGGCTGGTGATGATCCGTCACAATCAAATCCAGCGGACCTTGAAAGCGGTTACACAAATGCGTCGAGCTGATTCCGCAGTCCACGGTGATGACGAGTTTCACGCCCTTGGCGACAAGTTCCGCAAGCGCCGTTTCGTTCAGACCGTAGCCCTCTTCAATGCGGTCGGGAATATAATACTCCACATTGCCGCCAAGTCGACGTAAACAGCGTAACATCACGGATGTGGAAGTAATTCCGTCGACATCATAATCGCCGTAGATAACGATTGTTTCGCGTGCTTTTAGCGCTTGCGAAATACGCGCTACCGCTGCCTTTGTTCCTTTTAAAAGAGCCGGATTAAATCGATCCGCAAGTGTTGCATGAAAAAAATTCTGCGCCGCCTCCACGGTGCAGATCCCCCGTTGTACCAGCATATTCGCCACAATGAGCGGCAAATCGAATGCATGGGCCAGTACACCCGCTTGTTCCGTATTTTCTTCTACCGGCACAAATTGCCAATGTTTTTTTTGCATACTTCCACCAGTTTCTTTTACTATTTTTCTATTGTAGCACGTTTTATTCTCAATTACTATTTATTTTCAATATTTGTAGGGGAAACACACTTTAATTAACTCTAAACAATCTTTGTTATACAACGATTTAACGACCGTTCTTTATGTTCCGCAAAAACGAAAATGAAAATCACGGTGTGAACAATGTGATTTTCGCTAACATTTATTCCATAAAAATAATCTGACGAAAATACCTACTTGCAGTAAAAAAAGAGACCGTCATGTCGACGGTCTCTTCGCGTAATCAGCAGCTACCTATGCTCCCGGGCCGTTTCCAGCCAAGTACTTTCGGCGTTTACGAGCTTAACTACTGTGTTCGGCATGGGTACAGGTGTCGCCTCGTAGCTATCGCCACTGAATTACTTGCTGAGTTCGCTTTTGCTCCCTCAAAACTATACAGAAGAAGTAGATCACCTTCATAGTTCATTCATACTTTCTAAGTTAAGCCCTCGACCGATTAGTACCGGTCCGCTCCATGCCTTGCGGCACTTCCACTCCCGGCCTATCTACCTTGTCGTCTACAAGGGGTCTTACTAACTTTTGTTATGAGAAACCTCATCTCAAGGCTGGTTTCACGCTTAGATGCTTTCAGCGTTTATCCGTCCCGGACGTAGCTACCCAGCTGTACTCTTGGCAGAATAACTGGTACACCATTGGTCCGTCCACTCCGGTCCTCTCGTACTAGGAGCAGCCCCCTTCAAGTTTCTTGCGCCCGCGATGGATAGGGACCGAACTGTCTCACGACGTTCTGAACCCAGCTCACGTACCACTTTAATGGGCGAACAGCCCAACCCTTGGGACCTACTTCAGCCCCAGGATGTGATGAGCCGACATCGAGGTGCCAAACCTCCCCGTCGATATGGACTCTTGGGAGAGATTAGCCTGTTATCCCCAGGGTAGCTTTTATCCGTTGAGCGATGGCCCTTCCACTCGGAACCACCGGATCACTAAGCCCGACTTTCGTCCCTGCTCGACTTGTGGGTCTCGCAGTCAAGCTCCCTTCTGCCTTTACACTCTTCGCGCGATTTCCGTCCGCGCTGAGGGAACCTTTGGGCGCCTCCGTTACTCTTTCGGAGGCGACCGCCCCAGTCAAACCGCCTACCTGAGAATGTCCGTAAGCTCGTTACGCTTGGCGTTAGAATCTCAGTCACAAAAGGGTGGTATCCCAACATCGACTCCCTGACAGCTGGCGCCATCAGTTCTAAGTCTCCCACCTATCCTGTACATTTGTCACCGAGATCCAATCTCAAGTTGCAGTAAAGCTCCATGGGGTCTTTCTGTCCAGTCGCGGGTAACCTGCATCTTCACAGGTACTTCAATTTCACCGGGTCCCTCGTTGAGACAGTGCCCAAATCGTTACGCCTTTCGTGCGGGTCGGAACTTACCCGACAAGGAATTTCGCTACCTTAGGACCGTTATAGTTACGGCCGCCGTTTACTGGGGCTTCAATTCAAAGCTTCGCTTACGCTAACCTCTCCTCTTAACCTTCCAGCACCGGGCAGGCGTCAGCACCTATACTTCAGCTTTCGCTTTCGCAGGCACCTGTGTTTTTGGTAAACAGTCGCTTGGGCCTCTCTTGTGTCACCTTCTTCCGCTCTAACCGTTACTGGTCGTTACGTACCGAAGGTCATCCTTTTCCCGAAGTTACGGATGCATTTTGCCGAGTTCCTTAACGTAGGGTTTTCCCGCGCACCTTAGAATTCTCTTCTCGCCTACCTGTGTCGGTTTTGGTACGGGTGATATCATTCTCACTAGAAGCTTTTCTCGACAGTCGAGGATCCAGCAGTTCCCCATTGTTTCCAATGTCTCCCCATCACGCCTCCGCTTTCAGGTAACGGGATTTGCCTCGTTACCAACGTACGCGCTTAGACACGCTCTTCCATTCGCGTGCTGCTGTACCTTCCTGTGTCACTCCATCGCTCAAACAAATGATCTCAGTACAGGAATTTCAACCTGTTGTCCATTGCCTATGCGTCTTCGCCTCGGCTTAGGTCCCGACTTACCCTGAGCCGACGATCGTTGCTCAGGAACCCTTAGGCTTTCGGTGGAATGGATTCTCACCATTCTTTTCGATACTCATACCGGCATTCTCACTTCTGCACTGTCCACATGTCCTTACGGTCAGGCTTCTACCTGTGCAGAACGCTCCCCTACCCATGCTTGCGCATGCCATAGCTTCGGTTCCGTGCTTGAGCCCCGGGTATTTTCGGCGCAGCGTCTCTCGACCAGTGAGCTATTACGCACTCTTTCAATGATGGCTGCTTCTAAGCCAACATCCTGGTTGTTTGTGAAATGCTACATCCTTTCCCACTTAGCACGGCATTGGGGACCTTAGCTGATGGTCTGGGCTGTTTCCCTCTTGACTACGGATCTTATCACTCGCAGTCTGACTCCTAAGTATAACTATAGCCATTCGTAGTTTGACTAGGTTCGGTAACCGGTTTGGTCCCTAGCCCGATCAGTGCTCTACCGCCTATAGTCTCTCCTTAAGGCTATCCCTAAAGATATTTCGGGGAGAACCAGCTATCTCCACGTTCGATTGGAATTTCACCCCTACCCACATCTCATCCTAAAGTTTTTCAACACTCATAGGTTCGATCCTCCACACAATTTTACCTGTGTTTCAATCTGGACATGGGTAGATCACTGTGGTTTCGGGTCTACTCATACTGACTTGCGCCCTGTTCAGACTCGCTTTCGCTGCGGCTCCGGATTTCCTCCTTAACCTTGCCAGCACTAGTAACTCGCCGGTTCATTCTTCAATAGGCACGCCGTCGCACGATGTATAACGTGCTTCGACTGTTTGTAGACATACGGTTTCAGGTTCTCTTTCACTCCCCTCCCGGGGTGCTTTTCACCTTTCCCTCACGGTACTATGCGCTATCGGTCGATATCAGTGTTTTGCCTTGGAGGGTGGTCCCCCCTGCTTCCCACGGGGTTTCACGTGTCCCGTGGTACTCCGGATTTCCGGTCCTGCTCTTCCTCTTTCGCCTACCGGGCTGTCACCGTCTTCGGCAGTACGTTCCAGTACTCTTCGGCTAGATTCGTTGCATTGTTACCGGGTCCTCTACCCCGTTAAAGTTTCCTTTATCGGTTTGGGCGTCTGCCCCGTTCGCTCGCCGCTACTTGGGGTATCTCGTTTGATTTCTTTTCCTCCGGCTACTTAGATGTTTCAGTTCACCGGGTTCCCTTCCCTATTCGGTCGAATAGGGATGACAGCACTGCTGCTGCCGGATTGCTCCATTCGGATATCTGCGGGTCAATGCCTACTTGCGGCTCACCGCAGCTTTTCGCAGCTGATCGCGTCCTTCGTCGGCTGATATCGCCAAGGCATCCACCGTATGCCCTTTGTATCTTAACTTTCGTATCGAATGTTTCTCTACGTTCGGTGTTCTCTTGTGTATCAAGAGTTTCTTTCTTCTTCTTCTGTGTAGTTTTCAAAGAACAATGTGGTGGAGATGAGGAGAATCGAACTCCTGACCTCTTGCATGCGAAGCAAGCGCTCTCCCAGCTGAGCTACACCCCCGCAACCAATAGTAAACGGCTGTTCCACTTGAGGAATCTTACGATTCTCTCAAAACTAAACAATGCAAATGCCAATGTGTCGACCTAAGTGACCGGATCTTAACTTTCGTTATGATCGGTTCGGTCTCCTTAGAAAGGAGGTGATCCAGCCGCACCTTCCGGTACGGCTACCTTGTTACGACTTCACCCCAATCATGAAGCCCACCTTCGACGGCTGAGTCCTTTCGGTTCTCCCACCGGCTTCGGGTGTTCCCCACTCTCGTGGTGTGACGGGCGGTGTGTACAAGGCCCGGGAACGTATTCACCGCGGTATGCTGACCCGCGATTACTAGCGATTCCTGCTTCACGCAGGCGAGTTGCAGCCTGCGATCCGAACTGGGATCCTGTTTCTGAGGTTCGCTTGGTGTCGCCACTTCGCTGCTCTCTGTCAGGACCATTGTAGTACGTGTGTAGCCCAGGTCATAAGGGGCATGATGACTTGACGTCATCCCCGCCTTCCTCCGATTTGTCATCGGCAGTCTCTCCATAGTCCCCACCATGACGTGCTGGTAATTGAAGATAGGGGTTGCGCTCGTTGCGGGACTTAACCCAACATCTCACGACACGAGCTGACGACAGCCGTGCACCACCTGTTTTCTCGTCTCCCGAAGGAGAACTCCGCGTCTCTGCGGATGGCGATCAATGTCAAGACCTGGTAAGGTTCTTCGCGTTGCGTCGAATTAAACCACATACTCCACCGCTTGTGCGGGCCCCCGTCAATTCCTTTGAGTTTTAATCTTGCGACCGTACTCCCCAGGCGGGGTACTTATTGCGTTAACTCCGGCACAGAAGGGGTCGATACCTCCTACACCTAGTACCCATCGTTTACGGCGTGGACTACCAGGGTATCTAATCCTGTTCGCTCCCCACGCTTTCGCGCCTCAGCGTCAGTGCTCGTCCAGAAAGCCGCCTTCGCCACCGGTGTTCTTCCTAATCTCTACGCATTTCACCGCTACACTAGGAATTCCGCTTTCCTCTCCGAGACTCCAGTATGACAGTCTCTGTCCCCTCACGGGGTTAAGCCCCGCACTTCTAAGACAGACTTACCATACCGCCTACGCGCTCTTTACGCCCAATAATTCCGGACAACGCTTGCCACCTACGTATTACCGCGGCTGCTGGCACGTAGTTAGCCGTGGCTTTCTCTTTCGGTACCGTCACTTCCGTTCATTGTTCACAAACGAATCGTTCTTCCCGAATAACAGAGCTTTACAACCCGAAGGCCGTCTTCACTCACGCGGCGTTGCTCCGTCAGACTTGCGTCCATTGCGGAAGATTCCCCACTGCTGCCTCCCGTAGGAGTCTGGACCGTGTCTCAGTTCCAGTGTGGCCGTTCATCCTCTCAGACCGGCTATTGATCATCGTCTTGGTAGGCCGTTACCCCACCAACTAACTAATCAAACGCAAACCCCTCCTGCGGCGGTAGCTTCTTCGAGAGGCCACCTTTCCTGTCGGTTTCATGCGAAACCGGAGTCTATTGGGTATTAGCAGTCGTTTCCGTCTGTTGTCCCCATCCGTTGGGCAGGTTGTTTACGCGTTACTCACCCGTTCGCCACTAAGATTTACAAGAGCAAGCTCTCGTATCTCTCCGTTCGACTTGCATGTGTTAGGCACGCCGCCAGCGTTCGTCCTGAGCCAGGATCAAACTCTCCATGATAGTTTGATTGCTCATTATTGCCTTGTTGCCAAGGACTTTTGTAATTGACTCGGGTCTGTATATCAGACCCGCACATTGGCGTTAATTCTTTGCATTGTTCAGTTTTCAAAGAACCGCGTCGCTTCATGCGACTTGATTATGATAGCATCTCTTTTTTTCGATGTCAAGCCTTTTCTTCAAAACTTGTTTTTTCCAGTCGATCAGCCATGTCGATGATAATATCACGGCATTCCAAGTGCTCCAACCATTCTTCCGGAATCCGATTACGCCGAGCTTCCGCCGTGACCAATTGCGCGCAAACGCCGGCCGTTGAATCCGAATCGCCACCGTGGTTCAGCGCCGCCAGCACGGCGTACCGTGAACCGGAGTAAGCCAATGCACAATACAATGCAATCGCCAAAGTTTCTTCGGCCACGAAACCTTCACCGAGCGCTTCCAGTCCCGGCAAATAGTACCACCAATCATCGGCTCCGGCTTTTTTACGCAATGCAGGTACTTTAGCCGCTGCTTTTTCCGCAGCCACGATGGCATCATATACTTCGCCTGCGTTTTCTTTTACGCGCAACATTTCCTTGACAACTTTTCCCGCCTGCCGCAACGTATGTCCGTCGCAAAGCAAGGCCAGGTACGACGCCATCGCGCCGGCGGCGATATATCCCGACGGGTGCGAGTGGGTAATCGCGGCGCAAGCGCAGCCGTTCTCATAAGCGGCTTCCGGATCGCCGTGAAAATATAAACCGATCGGCGCCACACGCATGATGCCGCCGCAACCTTTGCTGTCGTTAAGCGGCTGTGTCAAACCGCGATCCGCCGGATCACGCAATGCCGTAAGGCAGGTCATACCGGGATGGCGCCGCTCCCGCAGGCGATGATCTTTCGCTAAGTTATACGTCGTTTCGTAAGGCTGCTTTTTAAGCCAGCTTTTTTGCCCACGCCGAGGTTCTTCTCCCGTTTGCATATAGTACCAGCGCATGTACGAACGGTAGAGTCCTTTCGCTAAAGCGTCGCCGCGTTGCCGTGACCAGAAGATGCCGTCAATGGTAAAAAGCGTCATCTGCGTGTCGTCGGAAATCAACCACTCGCCCGAACCGTCCAAGCTCAAAGGACCGCGCAAACCGTGCGGACCGTAGTTTTCTTTGATCGTTTCCACATCGTCAAATTCGACAACGTAGCCGATCGCATCTCCGGCGGCGCCGGCGAGCAGGATATCGCGAAACGGTACAGTACTCATTCGTCTTCCTCCTCCAACAGCTCATAATCTTGCGCCATCCAACGACGGCTGGTAGTAAAGGTAATGGTCAGCCACTTGCGCACCGATTTACCGCCCAGGGCCTTGTCAATCTCATCACGAATGCGGTCAAGATCTCCCACTTCCTGGATCGGATAATTTTTCGGAATCAAAATGTCGATATCAATAAAGGCGATTTTGCCGTACCTTTGTACGGAGCTCACGTAGTCATTGAAGCGATAGCGAGCCATGAAATCATCCATTACTTCATGAACTTTTTCATGTAATCCCTCCGGCGCCATGCCGAGCACCTGTCTTACCGCAGGTCCCAGAATATTGAGCGCGACCGGCAGCATGGTCAACGACAAAATAACTAATATCACGGGGTCGACGTATACGCCGTAACGCGCATACGATGTTTGTTCAAGCAGGTAGGCCAAACCGAAACTGATAAACAAACTGGCGGCGAAACAGGCGTCGACGAGCCAGCTCATATTGTCAAAATGAATCAGACTGGATTTCAACTTCCGGTTTACCCGTCGCACATAAAGGTAGTACCCCATGTTGGCGAACGTAAACGTCAACGCGTAAATAACCGCCAAACCGAAGTTCATCGCGTTGCCGCCGCTGAAAAGACTGATCATGCCGTTCAAAAACGCGTAGACAACAATGATCAGCGTGAAGCCGCCTTCCGCCGCGAGTACAAGCGGTTCAAACTGCCAATATCCGAATTGAAATTTTTTGCTTGATTCCCGCGTTGTTAAACGCGAAGTCATGATCATCAACATCTTGATGATGACCGCCACAAACGAAAAAATTCCGTCAATCAAAATAGCATGCGAGTTCGTGAGCAGGCCGAACCAAGTCGCCGCAACGGCAATCAGCCCCATCAGACCCGCCGACTGCCAAAGTAAGCGTTGCTCTGTCGCGTAACGTTGTTCCGCCGTAAAACTCGTTTCCATAAATAGTGTAAATCCTTCCCGTAAAATCTGTTCACAAGTGTTTAATATAAATAAATGGTATTTTTCACCGTTTCCTTATATTATACTACATCTATTTAGTTTCTTGCGTTTAATTTTCCTAAAGAGTTCAATGTGAGTTTTTTACGGGTGCGGTTTGACGAACGAGAATTTCCGCGCGACAAACCGATTGACTGAGCGGCGCCATTTTCATCAGCGTGATTTCCGTCGCGTGCGGATGGCCTTCCCAAACGGCAAATAATTCCAACAAATGAAAATAGTCGCCGACCAATGTCAGCTTCCATTGATCGGTCTCGTCCGCGGAAGGAATCTCTTCGCTGCTTTCCATTTGCACATGCGCCCGGTCCGCGTCCGCTTCCCAGTCGATCATTCGCGCGGCTTCTTTTTGATATTGTTCCTTTTGTGCCAGTTGGGTCGTCAGTTGTTCGATTTCATGCGCCTGCGCCGCTTCTGCTCGGATAGCGTCCGCGGTCCGCGTTTGCCAGTAGTATCCGCCGCCGAACGCGCCGACAGTCAATAGCCAGAGCGCCGCCAACAGCAGCAAAGGATATTTAGTGACGGATGGCATTAGCTTCCTCCTCCGCATGACCCAGCCACAGCGTAAAAGTATGCGCCGCCGCGACATGACGATCGATCTTGCTTCGTACCGGTCGTTCCAAACGAGCGCTTAAATATTCACTCCAATCACGTAAGGGCGCGCCCGACTGAAAATGTCCGGTCAAAATAACGTCTTCATTTTCCGTGCGAATTTCCGTCAGCGTCACATCGGCGGGACAGGAGTCGCAAATCACGAGCAGCAGTTTGCTCGCCGTTAAGCGCGTTCGCTCATGTTCTTGCCGATCGTGTACTGCCGTCTGATACGCGGCCGCCTGCGTGCGTAGTGCCGACAGTTGAGCGACCGCCGTTTCGTTTTGTAACGCGCTCATTTCGTTTTGATACATGGCGTAATGAAACGCCGCATACCCGAACGCGAGCGCCAGAATACAAAGGCTTCCCGCCAACACGGGTCGAAACCAAGACGGCGCGGGTTGCGGCGCGTGATTTTCTAAGCGAATCGTTTGGCAAAGAGCGGCATTCTCCGGACGTTGCGCCGCTCGCGCGGCGGCTGCCGGCAGGTACGCGACGTCACGCCATGGCGAAGGCGTATCCCCGAGCAATTCCACGGGAATGGTCGCGGGCCAAGGCCGGGTCGCGCCAATACTACTCGGCGCGGCCGCGCCATGCACGTAGATGCCTTCATCTTCAGACGCGGACGCGGCGGAATGCGTTACGGCGATCGTATCCGGCCGCCAATCCGTCCACACGCGCTCCCGATACTCCGCCACCATTTGGGATGCGGCGCAGTAAACCGTTCCCGCGGAGTCCGCCAGCGCTTCCCCCAGAGCGGCGACTTCCGGAACCGCGATCACGCGTTCCACGCCCAATGCCGCCAAACGCTCGTCGGGCGCCGCGTCAGACGTCAGCGCCGCCATCAGGACACAAACGCGCCCTTCCGCCAACGGAACCGAGCGCGTGCCGATCCGAGGCGCCGCTACATCCGGAAAAAAACGTTCGCCTTCCCAGCGCAACATTTCCCCCAGCTCACGCTCGTTGAGAGCTCCCATTTCCACCGCTTTATACCGTACCGCGGCGGGAGATGCCGTCATCACCACCGTATGTAGCGGCACATGCCATGTTTCCGTCAGCACTCGCCGAGTTTTTGCCAAATCATCGGCGGCATGCGGCAACCAAATCCACTGCGTCGGACCGCTTGCTTTTTCCCGCACACACAGTAAACCGTCACCTTCCCATGCCAAAAACGGCAACGGCGAGGAGGGAAATATTCGTTTGCCCGCGTCGATCAGCTTTTGCATTCGCTCACGCCAATTTCCCATTTGCCTTCTCCTTTCGGTACGCAGTTGATTTTAATGACAAGCGTGATGCGTTCCGCGTCGTGCACGGCGACGCTGGTAATCGTCGCTCGCGTGCCTTGCGGATCCATCGTCACGCGATTTTGATAGCCGTCGCGAACCGCCAGCTCTTTCGTCATTACATTGTCCGGCAGTCCTTGAACGGCGCAACGTCCGAGCGCCCAGTTCAGCCCGCTTTCCGCGACGTAACGAGTTTGCAGACCCGTCACGGCATACGCGCTCGCCGTACGCACCGCAGACGTCTGCTGCAACACAAGCCCGGCAAGCGTCAGCAGTCCGCAGAGCGCGACGCACCACCAAAGGAGCACGCTGCCGCGGTGCGATTCAGCGCACGACATAGGTCTCTCCCACGCGGTACCATTGCGCGTACGGCAAAACCGCCGTGCGGTACGTCTGTTGACGCGCGCCGTATATCCAGGTAAATTGCGCCGTCACAAGGCCTTGGTCTTCTACCGTAAACATTTTGTCACCGTCTTCTTTTCCCGGAAGAAATCGCGGCCGATTGGCCGTTCCGTCGCCCGCTTCCGTCATCGGCTGACGCTGGCCGTTTTTTAATTCCAGATAAAGCGCGCCGCTCGCGTAAAAAGCGTGTCGCAAATGATTCGGCGTCACAAAAACGTATTGATTCTTCCGTCCAGGTCTTGTTTGCGACGTGCCGGACCACAAATAACTGTCCAGCGTTCCCAAAATGAACCGGCTGTCTTCGCTGATTTTGAGTTCCGTCCCAAGTCGTTGAAAGGTTTGCAACACGCCGCGCACCCGCGGCGCCAATGCCGCGCTCAACAGACCGCAAAGCAACAGGGCCAGCAAAAGCTCCCAAAGAATATAGCCAGCGTGTTTACGCATGCGTATTTCCTCGCGGCAGCCAAAGCGTCACCGCATCCGCGCCTCGCGAGCCGCTGACCGTGATTTCATAGCCGTAAACGCCCGACTCCGCCGCCTCTGTGCCGACGACATCAATCGTAAATCGATGCGCATTGTACTCTTCGGTAACGCTGTAACCGGTGGGCACGCCGTCGACCAGGTAGGCGTATTTCAATTTTTCCGCCGTCTCCTGTAACAGCGCCGCCCGCTCCGTTTGCTCCCGACCGTCGGCCGCGTTATGCACCGCGCCCAAAACGGTGGCGGCGAGCGTTCCGCCGACCACCGTCATAATCAGAATCAAGAAAAGAACTTCCGGAAAAATAAAGCCTCGCGATTTCGTTTTCATTGCACGCGTACCCGCCCTGTCTGTGCGCTGATGATAATTTTTTTACGTTCATGATGACGATTTTCCAAAACGATTTGGTAGTTGCCGTGGTAACTTTGCATCGGTCGGCCGTTACTTTGAAACTGCACTAGCTTGGACTGTCCCGCGCTGAATGAAATGCCCTCCGGCAAGGCGGCGCGTTGACCGATCAGCGTATTTCGCGCCGTTACGTAGTATGTCGCCGGGCGGTGGTCGATATTGAGATGCAGGGTCGGCATATTGCTTTGCGCGCCGCGGTTTTGTTGCGCTAGCGCTTGCGTCTGATGGATGGCGGCGCAAAGCGCCGAGGTCGCTCGCAATAAAGCCTGCCGATCCTGAAACGCCGCATACTCTACGGCGGACCAGGCGGTAAAGATCCCCACTAAAGCGATCGCCACCAGCATTTCCCAAAGCAAGTAACCGAGGTTTGATTGTTTATCCATAACCCAGCCAACTTCCTACCGGCGTCGCCAAGCCGACCGCCAAGGTCAAAAAAGGTCCGAACGGAATCGCCTGACGGCGAGAAGAAAATCCGCGGGAAAGGATGCCGAAGCACGCTCCCAAAAGAGCCGCCAGCCACAACAGTAAAAAGGTTTGCAGCGGCGACAACCAAGCGGCGAGCGCCGCGTAATACCAAATGTCGCCCTGTCCCATACCGCCGCGCGCGATCCCGTATAAAACGCCGGCCGCTACAACTGCCAAAAAACTTGCCGTCAATGCGCTCAGAAAATGTCCCGCAGTGATGCTTTCCGCGCTTCCTGCCAGAAAAAGCAAAAGCGAAAGGCGCCTCGGCAACACGCCATAGCGCGCGTCACAAAGCGAGGCGAGTAAGCTCAATGCGCACAATACCAATGTGCCGATGAGCGAACGCCCGGCATTCAGACCGGGCAACAAGCTCAGCGCCGCTAAAAAGCCGAAACACCATTCCGCGCGCGTTAACCCGCGGCGCAGCGTAAAAGGCTCGGCCCATTCCGCGGCATAGCGCCGCCGATACGCTTCCGCCCAACGCCATATGCAAGGCCCCGCGAGACAGGGCCACAGCAAAACGCCGACAGCGGTCAGCGTCATTTGCCGCTCGATCCGCCGTGCGAGGAGTATGTCGTGCCTTTATAGCTATATGTGACTTCTCCTTGCGTCGCCAATTTGCTCGTGTCATAGCTTTCATCATCCGGCGCTTTCGGAACCGCTTCCAAGTATCCTTTAGCGGCATCCGTCGTATTCACCAGTTCCTCCAAAGAGCTCGGGTATTTGCCGGTATCTACCTGGTACAACGCCACCGCCGTTCCGACATTATGCAAGTCCGCTTGAATCTTCGCCACTTTGGCGCGATCCGCAGCGCCGCCGAACTTCGGTAAAACAACCGTCGCCAAAATCCCGATGATGGCAATTACAATTAACAGTTCGATCAAAGTAAAACCGGCATGTTTGCGTTGTTTCATTGTCTGCATGGAAATCATCCTTTCTACATCGGCGCCGTTACCACATCGATAATCGGCAGCAAAATACTGTACATCAAAAATCCTACCCACAATCCCGTCGCCAACAAAAGCAACGGTCCCAACCATGTTTTCAGTTGCTCCCAACTGCGCGCGCTTTCTTCTTCATAATACTCGGCCGTCTCCGCCAAGAGTTCCTCCAAACGTCCGCTTTCCGTACCCACGCGCACCATGTGAAGATACACCGGCGCGGTGATGTCCGCCGCTTGCAGCGCCGTCTCCAACGCGCGACCGTTGCGCACGGCGGCGCGAGCGGTAAGCAAACGTTCCCGATATAGCGGATTGGTGACCGCCGCCGTCAGGCGCAATGTCTCCGCGAGATCCAAACCGCTCTTTAACAAAAGCGCCTGCACCTGCGCCATGCGCGCGTACATCGGCGCGCGAAATAAAGTAAAGCGATCCGCTTGGCGGGCGATAACCATTTGTCCGGTCGGCGTCATGGCCAGCGCGACGATCGCGCCCAAAGCCAAAAACAGCGCGAGCGCGATCAAAAACACATGCGAATGAAACCATTGCGCCGTCGTCAGCACCGTTTGCGTCCCCGCCGAAGGTTGCGCGCCGAGATCGGCGAACAGATTCGCGAAGGTCGGAAAAACCCAAATCACTAAAATCCCGCCGACTAACAGCCCCGCCAGCATCACCAGCAACGGATAACTGTACGCCTCCCGACGCAAGCGCTGCAGTTTCAACTGATTGCGATAGTAAAGCGAAGCGTATGTTAAATTTTCCGCCAGCACGCCGGCCGCTTCGCCCGCTTCCACTAACGCGATCAGTAACGGCGGGAATACGCGCGCCGTTTGCAAGGCCTCCCGCAACGTGTCACCCGTCTCCACCGCGGCGCAGACATCGGTCAGCGCTTGTTGCAAGCGGGGCGGACCCGTTTCACTCAGCAAGCGCAGCGCCGTCAACACGTCAATCCCGGCGCGCAACAATGTCGCCCACTGTTGGGTAAAAAGCGCCAAGGCGCGCGCTCCGAGTGTTCGTTGCGAAATTTGTTCCCACGCATTGCCGCGGCGCAAACGAACCACATACCAGGAACGCGCCCGCAGCAACGCCGCCGCGTCAGCTTCCGACGCGCTTTCAATCCAACCCGTGCGCCGCAAATGTTGCGCCTCATCCAATGCTATATAGTGGTATCGCTGCATTGTCGCCATTGCTCCTCAAGATCGTCTTTTTCGTCGTCGGAAAGCATTTGCCGCGCGCGTTGCAGCGCTTGCGTAAACGTTTGCGCCTGCACACCGCCCGTTTGCAAATAACCGTTCAATTGCGCTTCTTTGCCGTCACGCACCAGACGTGACAAAGCCGGCGTCCACCACGCGTACGAACGCAATAATACGCGGCGCGCGCCGACCGGCAACAGACGCTGCGCGACAGCCAGCCGCAATGTCGCGGCGATTTGGTAACGTACTTGCGTTTGCGCCGCAGCGGGAAACGCGTGCACCAGCCGCCCGATCATGGCGGGCAGCGTCGCGCTATGCACGGTGGCTAACACGAGATGACCGGTTTCCGCCGCCGTCAACGCCGCGTGAATCGTCTCCGGATGACGCAATTCACCGATGACCAACACATCCGGGTCGGCTCGTAACGCTTCCCACACGCCACTCGTGAAATCCGCCACGTCAGTACCGACAGCGCGTTGACGAATCAGGCAACGGCCGGCGGGTAAATATAATTCCGGCGGATCTTCCAGCGTAATCACATGCCGCGAAAACCGTTCATTCATCTGCGCCAAAACATGCAATAGCGCCGTCGTTTTGCCGCTGCCGGTCGCGCCGCCGATCAGCACCAAGCCCTCATTTAGCGCGGCGGCATCCGCCAAAAGCGCCGGATCGGGATCCGCCGGCAAATCGTCCAAACCGTACAAAATGCGTACGCCGGCGCAAATTTTGCCACCGGCGAAAAAGAAAGAAAAGCGCAGCGGTCGATTTTCACGGCAAACAATATCAAGATGGCGTTCGGAGCGCAGGATGGTTCGCTCGTCCTCTGTTAAAAAATGAGCGCACCAAGCATTCCACGCCGCCTCGCTGAGGATCTCTCCGCCGTGTTCCAGTCGTCCTTCCCGCCGATAATAAATCGGCTCTCCCGGCGTCAGATGAATATCACTCGCCTGGCGTTCTAACGCATGAACCAACCAATCCGCCTGCCAATCAGCTCGCAAAAAAAGCCGCCTCCTCTACGCCTACCTCACCTTTCTCGATCCGTTCACGAACCTGCTCCGCGAGCGGAAACCGCGTCAGGCTGCCGCACAACGAACGCAACTTCGGAATACCTTCCGGCAACGCCAGTTGATTTTTAATGCGCTCATCCAGCGGCAACATTTCAAAAATACCCGTCCGTCCGGCATATCCGGTCGCGTGACATTGCTCACAACCGACGCGCGTAAACAAAGCGTTATCGGTGCTGCCCTCAGCCCATGACGTAACGCCGCGGTAAGGTTGTTTGCACGAGGGACACAAAAGACGCAGCAAACGTTGCGAAATTACCAGCGTCAGTGACGCCGCCACAAGATACGGCGCGATTCCCATTTCCACAAAACGCAGCGGAATTTCCGCCGCCGTATTGGCGTGCATCGAGGACAACACCAAGTGCCCCGTCAGCGCCGCGCGAATCGCGATTTCCGCCGTTTCGCGGTCGCGGATTTCACCGACGGCGATCACGTCGGGATCTTGGCGTAAAATACTGCGCAGTCCTTTAGCGAATGTGAGTCCGCTTTGCTCATTCACCTGCACCTGATTCACGCCGGGCAAATGATATTCAATCGGATCTTCAATCGAGACCAAATTGCGCGCGCTGTCATTCAAAAAGGCGAGCGCCGCCGCCAGCGTGGTGCTCTTTCCCGTTCCCGTGGCGCCGGCAACCACGATCAGTCCCGCGCTGCGTCGCAATTCACGAACCAACAGCGTCTGCGCCGCCGGCAACAGCCCGAGCCTTTCCAGTTGCGGCACAAACAGCGGATTGCCTAAAATTCTGACCACTATTTTTTCACCATAAAAAACCGGTAACGAGGAAATACGTAAATCATATTTCCTGTTACCGGTTTCAAAAGTGCAACTGCCGTCTAAGGGCAATCGTTTTTCCGCCATGTTCATATGCGCCAGCGCTTTAATATAATTTGCCACGGAGGGCGCAAAAGCGCCGGGGAGTTGCGCGGTTTCCCAAAGCTTGCCGTGAATGCGAAAACGCACGCGCAGCCCGTTTTCTTGCGGTTCAAAATGCACATCGCTCGCACCGTCAGCCACTGCTTGCGTCAATAACGCCTGCACCGCTGTCTTAGGGCTTGCCATCTCCTGCGCCGCCATGTTGTCGTTGCTCCTTTATTTTCAACATAAATTTTTATTTATTACGTTTTTTATACTATTCTCACGAAAATGAAAAGTCAAGTAAATTTTACGGCGGCTGCCGCGCTTTGCGCCACTGTTCGACGAACCGAAAAAAGACGCTCGCGGGCGTCTTTTTTCAGTTCCATGCGGCCGGCGGTTCCTGACCGAACCATTTCTTGTAGAGCGCGTCATACGTGCCGTTTTCTTTCAAACGATACAACGCCGCTTTCACTTTTTCCTGCTTTTCCGTTTGGTCCTTGGCAACGGCGATCCCCAGCGTCTGCCGATTGAGCGGCTGTTCCACCAGACGCAGCGGCTTACCGTGGCCGCTCGCCAAATAATGTTGCGCGACCGGAATCGCTACGATGGCCGCGTCAACGCTTCCTTTTTCCAATTCCAACAACGCTTGCGAATTGTGATCGAATTCACGGATTTCCGCGTCGGGAATCGTATGCGCTTCGACCGCGCCCGTGGTGCCCATCTGCACGGCGACTTTTTTGCCGCGCAAATCACTCTTGCCTTGAATATCGGTGGCGTCGGTCGTCGTTAAAATTCCCAGTCCCGTTTTGAAATAGGGAATATAATCCACTTTTTTCTGCCGTTCCGGAGTGATTACCATGCCGGACATGATCGCGTCGATTTCTCCCGTTATAATCGCCGGAATCAGGCCGTCGAAAGCGATATTATGCACCTGCAGCGTCAGACCCATTTCTTGCGCCAAGGCTTCAGCGAGTTCCATATCAAAGCCGGTGTAACGGTCACTTTCATTTTTAAATTCAAAGGGCACGTACGTCGCATTCGTGCCGACGTGAAATTCCTTGTTGCTTTCCTGCTTCGTCGAGCCGCAGCCGCTCAGCGCCAGCACGCTCAACAACATGAGAAAAAATACGGCGAAAAGTTTTTGTTTTGTTTTCATTTCCCTGCCTCCTTAAAAAACCGAACTATTCTGACGACGGGAAACATCGCTTGCGAACACGCATTGTACTTCTCCTTTATTTCTGAATTTTTATTTTATATTGTGAATAATTATACTATATGTAAGTCATTTGTCAAGTTTTGCGAAATAAAAAAGATCCCGAGATCTCGGGATCTTTTTTCACGTTACGCGTTTTTCGTGCGTACGCTGTGATGTTTCTTGCCGTCATAATTGCGCCATACCACCCACAGCGAGGTCGCGATGCACAGAGACGAGTACGCGCCGCTGATGAAGCCCACCAGCATGACGAGCGCGAAGTTTTTCGTGGTTTCGCCGCCGAAGAAATACAGCGAGCCAACCGCGAACAAAACCGTCGTCAATGTGTAGAAACTGCGCGTAATACTTTGCTTAATACTGTCGTTCGCGAGCGTTTCGTACGAATCCGTTTTGCGATGCGTGCGCAAGTTTTCGCGGACGCGGTCGAAAATAACGACCGATTCGTTCATCGAGTAGCCGATGACCGTCAAAATCGCCGCCAGGAACGACGCGTCAATTTCCAGCTGGAACAATGCGAATGTGCCCAGCACGACTAAGATATCGTGCGTAATCGCGATGATACAGGAAATACCGATCCGGTATTCAAAACGATAGGAGATGTACGCGATCAACGCGGCGAAAGCGACCAGCAAATTGATCAGCGCATGTTCGGTCACTTCCGAACCGATGACCGCGCCGACGGATTCGATGCGTTTCACATCGACATCACCCAATTTTTGTTGCACATGAGCCACGACCGTATTCGTTTCTTCCGCCGACAGGTTATGCGTGCGAATCATCACATCGTGACCCGATTCGCTGTCGACATTGCCGGAAAGCTGAATCGTGCTGGCGCCGAGACCGTCGTCGGTAACCGCCTCACGCACTTGCGCGACCGTCACGGGCTGCGCGAAATTCAGGTCGATAATCGTGCCGCCAGTGAAATCAATGCCCCAGTTGAAGCCGAACATCGCGATCGCGATGATGCAGGGAATGACAAGCAGGGTCGAGAACGTAAACCAAATTTTACGATAGCTGACCAAGTTCCAATTCCAATTCATTTGGCATAGCCCCCTTTCCGCGCTCCGAAGAGCCAGGGATTATGCACAATATTGGCGTTGATGAGCATCATCAGCAACGTTCGACTGACGGTGATCGCCGTGAACATGCTGACGAGCACGCCCAAACCGAGCGTAATCGCGAAACCTTTAATCGTGCCGCTGCCCAAGACGAACAGGATCAGCGCGGTAATCATAACCGTCATATTCGCGTCGAAAATCGTCGCGAACGCGCGTTTGAAACCGGCCTGAATCGCCAGACGCAATACTTTACCGGCCGCGATTTCTTCCTTAAAGCGTTCGAAAATCAAAATGTTCGCGTCGACCGCCATACCGATGGAAAGAATGATACCCGCGATGCCCGGCAAAGTCAGTGTCGCATGCAGTAATTTCAAAATCAGAAGCAACAGCAACACATAAACGAGCAACGCCACATTAGCGATAAACCCGTTCACGCGATAAATCAAAAGCATGAAAAGCGTGATCAACGAAAGACCGATCGCGAAGGCCATGACGCTCTTATCTTTGGAGTCTTGACCGAGCGACGGGCCGACGGTGCGAACTTCCATAACGTCGACTTTAACCGGCAACGCGCCGCTGCGCAAAAGAATCGCCAAATCTTTGGCTTCTTCCAGCGAACGGTTACCGGTGATGACCGCTTTACCGCCTAAAATCGGCTCGTTCACAACCGGATTCGTCAGGACTTCGCCGTCCAATACGATCGCGATATGACGGCCGACATTTTGCGTCGTCAGTTCGCCGAATTTTTTCGCGCCCTGATCGTTGAATTCGATCGCGACCAAAGGCTTATTTCCCTGTCCCAATTCTTCTTTCGCGGTCGCCAGATCTTCACCCGAAAGGCGGACATTGCCGTCCTCGTCTTTGAACTGCAGAATCGCCGTCTTGCCGATCGTTTTGATCGCCTGTTCCGGATCGCGTTCACCCGGCAGTTCGATGATGATACGGCGCGAACCTTCACGCTGAATGATCGGTTCGGTCAAACCCATTTCATTGATACGACGTTCCATGATCTTGACGACCTGTTCCACGTCCTGATCGGTAACGACGTGTTCGGGCATGTCTTTCGCTTCCAGCACGATATGCGTGCCGCCTTGCAGGTCCAAGCCCTGTTTGATCGATCCCGCCAAGTCGCCCACTTTGAAAGCAAAGAGGCCGACGATGACGGCGATCGCCAATAAAAATTTTAACAACTCATTGATACGCAAAACTTATTCTCCCTCCCCGCCGGTCACCTCGCGGTGTACCGAGCGGTCTCCGTGACTACCGCATCTACCGTTACGTCGTTCGGCGTAAGCGGAATCTGCGTGACGAGAAAGGCCTCGGCGCAAATACCGAGCGTCTTTGCATTTGTATGTACCAGCCAGCGATCATAATAGCCGCCGCCCATCCCCAGGCGCGCGCCGTCGCGCGTGAACGCGAGTCCGGGAACCAACACAAGGTCGAATTTATCCGGATCGATCACGGCCGTTGCGCGCGGTTCGCGAATCCCCCACCGGTTCATCGCCAGATCTTCCCATGAAGTCAGCTCGACCGCGTCCATGATGCCGAACGTGGCCGTGAGTTTCGGCACGGCGACGGTTTTCCCTTGGGCGAGCGCGGCGCGGAGCACCGAATCAATATTGATTTCCTGCGGCATCGCCAAATATCCGAAAACAACGTTCGCGTCGCGAAACATCGCGGAATCCGTGATACGCTCACAAATGGCGCGGCTGACGGAAGCGGGCTCGAAGTGTTGCCGTTTTTCCAAAAGAGGACGGCGCAACGCTTTCTTCCGCGTTTGCGCCGCTGTCGTTTCAGGCATCACGGTCGACCGCTTCCTGCTCCGCGTCGACTTCTTTAGCGACCGGTTCTTCTTCTTCTTCCGATTGGAATTTATGAATCGCCGCTTTGGCTACTTTGATTTCCACTTTCGGGGCGATCTGTAAAAGGACCCATTCGTTTTTAATCGCCTTGACGGTACCATACAGCCCGCCGACGGTAATGACCTTGCTGTTGCGACCGAGACGTTGCAAAAACAGCTTGCGTTCGGACTTCTCCCGTTTCTGCGGACGATACAGTAAGAAATAAAAAATGGCGATCATCAATAAAAACGGCCATGCGGCATTAATTAACGGCATAAATTGTTGCACACTTGCACCTCCTTAATCGTATTGTATCTTATCTTATTTATTTTATCATATTCAAAGGCTCTGCGAAAATCTTACGCGCATCTTTTTCTAGCGTTGCCACTGCGCCCAGAAATCGCGTTGAAAATCGCCGAACCGATCTTCCAAAATCGCTTCCCGCAAACCGCGCATGAAACGCTGCAGGAAATGGATATTGTGTACGGAAAGCAGACGGAACGCGAAAATTTCTTCCGCTTTATACAAGTGACGAATGTACGCCCGCGTATAATGACGGCACGCGTAGCAATCGCATTCTGCGTCCAGCGGTGAAAAATCGCGCTCGAACTGTTTATTTTTAATATTCAGCCGACCCGTTTTCAACATCGCCATGCCGTTACGCGCGACGCGCGTCGGATAGACGCAGTCGAACATGTCGACGCCGCGCGCCACTCCTTCCACGAGGCAATCCGGCGTGCCCACGCCCATCAGGTAGCGCGCCTTATCGCGCGGCATCAGATGCGTCGTATAGTCCAACATTTCATACATCAGATCATGCGGCTCGCCCACACTTAAACCGCCGATCGCGAAACCGTCAAAGGGAAGCGCCGTGATCTCTCGCGCGCTTTGCGCCCGCAGATCTCGATACATACCGCCCTGAATAATCCCGAACATGCCTTGCGCCGGATGCTCATGCACTTCCAAACAACGTTTCGCCCAGCGCGTCGTGCGTTCCGTCGACTGCTTGGCGTACTCGTAGTCCGCCGGATACGGGATGCATTCATCAAAGGCCATCGCGATATCCGCTCCGAGATCCATCTGCGCGCGCGTCGCCACTTCCGGCGACAAAAATTGCTTGGATCCGTCAATATGGGAACGGAAATATACGCCTTCCTCTTTGATCTTGCGCATCGCGCCCAAGCTGAATACCTGGAACCCGCCGCTGTCGGTGAGCATCGCGCGCGGCCACTTCATAAACTGATGCAGACCGCCGGCCTCTTTAATCAATTCCGTGCCGGGACGCAAAAACAAATGATACGTGTTGCTTAAAATAATGCCCGCGCCGGTTTCCGCCACTTCCTCCGGCGACAATGTTTTAACCGTCGCCTGCGTGCCCACCGGCATGAACATCGGCGTGTCAAAACTTCCGTGCGGCGTATGTATACGGCCGGCGCGCGCGCCGGTTTGCGCGTCTTCATGTACTAATTCATAGGTAATGACTGCCATATTCCACCTACCGTATCCACATCGCGTCACCGAAACTGAAGAAGCGATACTTCGCCGCGACCGCTTCCCGATAAGCGGCGAGCACATGGTCTTTACCGGCGAACGCGGAAATCATCATCAAAAGCGTCGACTGCGGCAAATGGAAATTAGTCACCATCGCGTCCACAATTTTGAACTCGTATCCCGGATAGATAAAAAGTTCCGTCGCGTCGCGGCCCACTTTCACAACGCCGCTTTGCCCCGCCGACTCCAGCGTGCGCACCGACGTCGTGCCGACCGCGACGATCCGGCGTCCGGCGCGTTTCGCCTCATTGATCAGCCGCGCCGTTTCCTCACTCACGTTATACGTTTCCGAATGCATGTGATGCGCTTCGATCTCTGTCACCGAAACCGGACGAAACGTGCCCAGTCCGACATCCAGCGTGACGTAGCAAACGGTCGCGCCGCGCGCGGCGATTTCCGCCAGCACTTCCGGCGTGAAATGCAATCCCGCCGTCGGCGCCGCCGCCGAACCCGGCGTTTTGCTGTACACGGTCTGATACCGTTCCCGATCCCGCAAGCGTTCATGAATGTACGGCGGCAACGGCATTTCGCCGATTTCGTCCAAGCGTTCATAAAAATCGCCGTCATAACGGAACTTCACAACACGCCCGCCAAACTCCGTGCGATCTTCCACCGTCGCCGTCACGCCGGCGTCAAAGGTAAGCGCCGTGCCCGGCAACGCCTTTTTGCCCGGTCGCACCAACACTTCCCAACGGTCTTCGCCCAGCGGATGCAACAGCAGGACTTCCACCCTGCCGCCCGTCGGCCGTTTACCGTAAAGCCGCGCCGGAATAACGCGCGTATTATTAAAAACCCACACGTCATCGGGGCGCACGTCTTCTAAAATATCCCGAAATGTTCCCTGTTTCGTAGCGCCCGTTTGACGATCCAAGGTGAGCAGTCGTGACGTGTCACGCGGCTCGACCGGAGTCTGCGCGATCAGCTCCTCCGGCAAATCATAATTAAATTCACTGACGTTCATATCTGACCTTCGTTTCAATACATTTTTTCAATGGTGACACCCGTATAGAAGTGTCGTAAAATATTCCGATAATGATGCGGATCACGCGGCTTTTGCTGCGCCATGATCTGCGCGCCCCATTGCGACATGCCGACGCCGTGGCCATACCCGTAACCGATGATTTTCAAGCGATCTTTCTTACTGCCTTTGACGATATCAAACATCGTGCTGCGCAAGTCGAACATCTGCTGAAAACGGTTGCCGCTGATCGCCACCGCCTGTTTTTTACCGGCGATCTGCAAGGTACGGACGCGCCCCGAAACGGTTCGGTCAAACGCTTTCATCGGCGCTTTTTTCAGCTTGGATAATTTAATATTTTTAATTTTACCGACATCTTTACCGTAGGCCGCCAGCGCGCGCTCCAAATCAGCGAACGAAATTTCTTTTTCCCAGCGTTGTTTGGTAAAATCGTTCATCGGTTCACTAACCGCGCGCAAGTAGGGCACGAAATTGTCCCAGACATTTTCGCTGTCTTCCGTGTAGCCGCCCGAATGCGCGCAAAATACCGCGTCAATCGGTTCGCCTTTGTACAAAATCACTTCGCCCGCCGTATCATTAACGGCCCGTGTGGATTCCGGAGCTTCCGCCGCGACGCCGCCGTACACTTGCGAAACAATCGTATCGTAAACGTCAAACCCTTGCGACGCGTAATTATTTTTATGATTGAGCGCGTACGTGCGCGCCGCCACCGCTTGCGCCCGCAACGCGTTCGGCTCCCACGACGCCGACATTTCACGCGGCACGACGCCGTAGAGATATTCTTCCATGCCGACTTCATTGATCACCGTCACGCCGTCATGTCCCGGCGTCCGAATCAATTTCAGCGCGCCGCGGTATTCGTTACCGTCCACCGCGACCAGCGCGAAGCCTTCCGGTCGAATATACACCGTTTCGCCGACTTTTTTGCCGTCGAGCGTAATGGATTTCGCGCTCACGCCGATGCGCAAGGTGTCGCCTTTGCTGAATGTTTTCCATTTTTGCGTGCCGTTATACACCGTGTACGCGCCGTTGATGCTCACTTTCGGTGAGCGCGCGTTGCGCATCAGACCGACCAACACGACCGGTTCATTTTCCGTGATCGGTAAAACTTGTCGGAGATCGCCCCGTCTGTCTTTCGCTTCTGCCCGAGGAGCTTTTTTCTCCTCGTAACGTCCCATCTTCACTTTCGCCGGCTTTTTCACCGGCACGCCTTTCACCACGCGCGTGCTTTCCGTGCGCGAACGCGCGCCCGGCGAACCTTTCACGCCCGCCGCGTCCACAGTCGTCGCCGTGCCCAAAAGAAGCGCTCCCGTCAAAATAACCGCGCAGCATTGCTGCCATCGAACCATAATTCACCGCCTTGTAAACAACTGCAAGACAAGCGTCAGAACGACCGAAAGCAAAATCGATGTTCCGAGCGGAAAATAAAAAGTAGTATTGCCTTTCGTAAATGAAATATCTCCCGGCAATTTACCCAGCGGTAAAAAGTGACCGCCGAAATGCATGCACGCGCCGACCAAAAGCAACACGGCGCCGAGGATCATCAGCATTTTACCCATGACGCGCCTCAAACAAATCGCCGTCCGACGTCTGTCGCGGCATCGCGATGCCCAGATGCGCGTACGCCGCCGCCGTCGCCACGCGACCGCGCGGTGTGCGATGCAAAAATCCGTTTTGCATCAGGTACGGTTCGTACACATCTTCGATCGTCGCCGTTTCTTCGCTCACCGCGGCCGCGATGGTGTCAAGCCCGACCGGACCGCCGCCGAACTGACGAATAATCGTCGCGAGAACCTTACGGTCAATCGCGTCCAAACCGGCATGATCGACTTCCATCGCCGCCAACGCCAAATCGGCGATCTCTGACGTGATGACGCCGTCCGCTTTTACCTGCGCGAAATCGCGCACGCGTTTCAGCAGGCGGTTCGCGATACGCGGCGTGCCGCGCGAACGACGGGCGATCTCCGACGCCCCTTCCGGCGCCATTTCAATCCCCAATAATTGCGCCGAGCGCGTAATGATTTTTTCAATCTCCGCGGGTTGGTAGTATTCCAGGCGATGAATCACGCCGAAACGATCGCGCAACGGCGCCGCCAACGCTCCCGCGCGCGTCGTCGCGCCCACCAGCGTGAACGGCGGCAAATCAATGCGAACCGATTTCGCGCCCGGACCTTTACCGATCAAAATATCCAACGCGAAATCTTCCAGCGCCGGATATAAAATCTCTTCCACGCTGCGGGAAAGGCGATGAATTTCATCAATAAATAGTACGTCGCCGGTTTCCAAATTGGTCAGCAACGCCGCCAAATCGCCGGGACGCTCAATCGCCGGACCGCTCGTGATCCTAAGCGGCACATCCATTTCGTTGGCGATCACGCCCGCCAGCGTCGTTTTGCCGAGTCCCGGCGGACCGTATAAAAGCACGTGATCCAAAGGTTCGCCGCGCTGTTTCGCCGCCGCGATATATACTTCCAAATTGCGCTTGAGCGTTTCCTGCCCGATATAATCGGCCAAATGCCGCGGCCGCAACGACTGTTGCCAACCGTCGCCGGGCGTTTCCTCGCGCGCGATAATCCGTTCGTCTTCCATCGTCATCCTCTTTCTTTACCGAGTTGCGCCAACACCGCGCGCAGCAATCGGTCCGTTTGCGGGTACTGCGCCGCCAGCTTTTCCGCCGCGCCGCGCACTTCCTGCTCCGTGTAACCGAGACCTACCAGCGCCTGCACCGTTTCCGCCACCGGTCCCGTCGCGCTTTGCGCCGTCGCGACGTCTTCCGGCCAATCCACCGGCGCGCCCGACGCCGCGGGCACTTTGTCTTTCAATTCCAACACCAGACGTTCCGCCGATTTTTTACCGATGCCCGGCAACTTCATCAGCACCGCTTTATTGCGAATCCGAATCGCCTCAAAAAAGGCTTCCGGCGCGATCGCGGAAACGATGCCGATCGCGACTTTCGGACCGATCCCCGACACCGTAATCAGCAAGGTGAATAAATCATATTCCGCTTCGCTCGCGAACCCGTACAACGATAACGCGTCTTCACGCACCTGCAAATAGGTATACAGCGTCACCGTCTCACCGAGCCCCACCGCTTCGCGCGTGGAGGCGGGAAGGCGTAACCGATACCCGATGCCGCCCACATCCAACAAACACCAATCGAGTTCCAGACGCGTAATTTTTCCATGTAAATAACCGATCATTTGGGCAACCCCCAGCGTTCCGCCTGCCGTTCCTGTAATAATGTGCAAATCGCGATCGCGAGCGCGTCCGCCGCGTCATCCGGTGAAATTTTTTCACGAATGCCGAGCAAACGCATCGTCATCACAATCATTTGATGCTTCGTCGCGCGCCCGTAACCCACGATCCCCTGCTTCACCTGCAAGGGCGTGTATTCCGAAACCGGCAACCCCGCCAGCCGCGCCGCCAGCAAAATGACGCCGCGCGCTTGCGCCACCGTGATGGCCGTCGTCACATTTTTATTAAAAAATAACTCTTCTACGCCCACGCGGTCCGGCTGATATTTTTCAATCAACTCGACAAGGCCGTGGTAGAGAGTCGTCAGACGATCGGGCATCGGCGTATGCGCCGGCGTTGTCAGCACACCGTAGTCGATGACCTGCAACCGACTACCGTTACGCTCCACGACGCCGAAACCGCAGATCGCCGTCCCCGGATCAATCCCTAAAACACGCATGATTTCACACCTTTATCCATATTTCTTTTATTATAGCATACCCGCTGTTTTAAAATGCTTGCGGATCACCGCGCCGCCGCGTCTCACTTAAAACAATGCGGAAAATATAAAAATAAAAAAGAGCCGTCCGCAGACGACTCTCTTTTTTATTTGCCGTGCCCTTTTTTAATTAAATACACCGTGACGTCGCGCCGTCCCCACTGTATCGCCTCATCATACGACTCCATCGCGACATCAATCGTCTTGCCTCGGATCGCTCCGCCGATATCATCGGCCAACGCGTAACCGTAGCCTTCCACATACAGCAATGAACCCAGCGGAATCAGGTGCGGATCCACCGCGACATGCCCGCGCGAAAGCAAACTGCCGCGCGCCGTATGTGATCCCGTGCCGCCGTCTTGCGAAGAATACGCCGACGCGTGCATCGTCCATTTATGCAAATATTTTGACGGCGCGGGCATCAGTTTCGCCGATTCGTTCCAGAAAAATTCGTCCGCGACGCCGTTCGCCGTTACGCCGTGACTCTTTTGCCAATCCTGCAACGCGCTTCGCGTCGCGCCGCCGAACGCCGCGTCGATGATCCCGATATCGTAACCGTTTTGCACTAAACGACTTTGCAAAAGTCGCACATGTTTACCCGAATCGCCCTGCTTCAAACCGATTTTATCGGCGGATCGAGACGATTTTTTCACCGTTTGCGCCTTGTCGCGACTACGTTTCGCCGCGGGGTTCGCGTTTGTCGCGCGCTCCCGCATGCCTTTCACCGCGCCGCGCGAGATGGCGATATCCCGTCCGCGCGTGAGTAATGACCAGGTTTTTTCATCGATCGCGCCGATCACTTCCAAACCGTGCTTCCGCTGAAACGTTTGCACCGCTTGGGTAAGTTGCTCTCCGTACACGCCGTCGGGCGCGCCGACCTCATACCCTTCCGCCGCGAACAGTTGTTGCAAAGTGACTATATCCGCGCCCAAATTGCCGGGAGCGTACAAAATGCCGCCACCGTCGCGCGGCGCGTCCGTCTCCGCCAAGCGCGTCAACATCGTTTCATCGGCTTGACCGGTAACGGGAAGTCCCTGATCGCGTTGGTATAAGCGCAACGCTTTTTCCGTCGTCGAGCCGAACACGCCGTCCGCTTCCCGCGCGAGGTAGCCTTCTTCGATCAAGGCCTCTTGCAAACGCTGCACGGCGTCTCCCGCGTCGCCTTTTTGCATCGCCCACGCCGCGGTGCTCGCGCCGCAAAGGCAAAGACAGAAAACAAGTCCTGCTATGATTCGTCTCAATTCGTCACCACCCTAACTTTTACTATTTTACTATGCATGTCAATTTTCTGTCAAAATCATGACGAAGTGAGCTCTTTTCGTCATATGGTTTTTTATTTCCAATAGTAAAAGAAGGTATGACGTCAACATGCCAACGCGAACGGAGTTTTACCGACGGCGCGCCGGCGTAAAACGTCATAGTGTGACTTACACTGCGCGCCATGTTTTGCGACCATATTTCGGCAACAAAAAAAGATGGCGAAAAACCGCCATCTTTTTTATAGTCACCAAATTAGAATTTGTAGGTCAATTGTACTTTGGTGAGGTCGTCGAGGTCAGCGCCGTCTTTGGTTTCCGCGCTGAATGTGCGGAGACCTTCGAGTTTAACGTTTTCAGCAACGACTACGCCGAAGCCCGCTGCCCAGGATTCGGTGTTGTTCAGGTATTTGCCCGTGCGGAGAGCGCCCGAGCCGCCGAGGTAGGAATCCGGTTCCGCGTCAACATAGTCAACGAAGATGTTGAAGCTGCCCGGTTTCTTCATGTTCGCATGACCGAAGTCAACGCGAGCGGTCCAGAATTCAGCGTCGTCACGATCTTTCCAACCAACGTTGAAGTAGTCGCCCGAGAGAGCGAAGTCTTCGTTCAGACCGAAGATCGCGCCCGCGCCCCAGATGTCATCCAAGCCGGCCGAGTCAACTTTGTTGCCGTTCGGAGCGATGTAGGTGCCGAGAATGCGGAAGTTGTGGCCGTTGTAACCCAAAGTACCATAGGTCATTTCTACCGACTTCGGATTGTCAAGAAGGTCTTTGTTACCCGCTACATATTCGTCATATGCAGCTTTCGCTTCTTTGTAGGACGCTTCTACAGAAGCTTTTTGCAACTGAGCATTATCAAATTTTGTCTTAGCATTGGCTTCAATAGTTTTAGCTCTGTTCAATGCTTTCTGGTTTGCGTCCGATTCGTCCGCATCATATGCAGCCTGCGCTTTAGCCGTCGCTTTCTGTGCGAATTCATAAGCGTCTTTCGTCAAAGCAAGGTTATGATCCGCAATTTCATTGGCGTCTTTTGCACCAGCAACCTGAGCCTGAAATTCTTTATATTGAACAGGTTGCGGAAGTTTCATTTCTTTCGCATAACCGTAGCCGACGGAAGCGGTTACTTCATCGGTCGCTTTGTATTGGAGACGAACGCCGTCGAAAGCGTCATCGTACCAGTAACCGGTCGCGCCGAATTTTTCGCCGTAACGACCCGCGGTCAGGTGCAGACCGTCGGTCAGTTCATGGTCAATATACAAGCGGTCGAGATCCAAATCCGGATCTTCTTTGTCGCTGTCAAAACCGAAGTTACCCGAGGTAATGCGAGCGGTTGCTGTGGTCTTGTCCGCTACTTTCGCGTTAAACTGGAGGCGAGCACGCATATCGAAGTTGTCGTCATCGCCGTCATCTACCCAGCGAACACGAGCGTCACCGGTCACTTTTACGTTGCCGACGCGGTTTTCCAAGTTGGAAACGCGTACGCCGAGGCTGTTCAGTTCGTTCGCGAATTCGTCAGCCAAACGGTTCAATTGCGCCTGTTGTTCCGCGTTCAACTGATCCTGTTTCACCATCGCGCGAGCGACCATCTGCGCCATTTCATAGCGGGTGATGTTCTGCTGGCCTTTGAATTCTCCATCCGGATATCCTTCGACTACGCCTTCAGCGGCGAGTTGGGATACTGCCTGGTAAGCCCAGTCGTTCGGAGTTACATCCGAGAACGGATTCGGGGCCGCGAATGCTGTCGTTGCGCCGAGGACGCAAGCAGCTGCCAATACTGTTGCCAATTTTTTGTTCATAATTGACACTCTCCTTTGCAAAATGTCGGCAAATTTGTCAGAGCGTCATGGTGCGAGTGACCTTGTTTCCTCTACCTTTCGCTCTTCGGTACACAGTTGCCGTGACTATGTACTGGGTTCATTGTAACACCATTAAATTTGAAATGCAAATACGTAATGAAAAAATTTTATTTCATTTGTATTTTGATGAGACAAATTTTCTCATTATCCAATGCGTTTCATTTTTCGCACAAAAAAAGATGGCGGAAAACCGCCATCTTTTTGGATTGCTTTGTTCCGATCAGAACTTGTAGGACAATTGTACTTTGGTGAGGTCGTCAAGATCAGCGCCGTCTTTGGTTTCCGCGCTGAATGTGCGGAGACCTTCAAGTTTGACGTTTTCAGCAACGACTACGCCGAAGCCCGCGCCCCAGGATTCGGTGTTGTTCAGGTAGCTCGAAGTGCGGAGCGAACCCGTGCCGCCGAAGTACGATCCCTGTTCCGCGTCAACATAGTCAACGAAGATGTTGAAGCTGCCCGGTTTCTTCAGGTCCGCGTGACCGAAATCAACGCGAGCGTTCCAGAAGTCAGCGTCGTCATGATCTTTGTAACCGACGTTGAAGTAGTCGCCGGAGAGCGAGAAGTCTTCGTTCAGACCGACAATCGCGCCCGCGCCCCAGATGTCATCCAAGCCGGCCGCGTCCACTTTGCTGCCGTTCGGAGCGATGTAGGTACCGAGCACGCGGAAGTTGCTGCCGTTGTAGCCCAAAGTACCATAGGTCATTTCCGGACTTTCCAGATCGTTTTCGCCATTAAACGCCTTGTCTAATGCTTCTTGAGCAAGTTCTACATCATGCGTACGAACTCCCAACATCATGTTGGTTTCGTAAATGGCGTATTGATCACCGGATGCGACGGCGGCGTCATATTCTTTTTGCGCCTGCGCCAACGCATTTTGCGCCGCTTTCAAATTATCATTCAGCTCTATAACTTGCGGAGCCGCTTTCAGATCCATGCCTTTCGCGTAGCCGTAGCCGACGGAAGCGGTTACTTCATCGGTCGCTTTGTATTGGAGACGTACGCCGTCGAAAGCGTCATCATACCAGTAGCCGGTCGCGCCGAATTTTTCGCCGTAACGGCCGCCGGTCAGGTGCAGACCGTCGCTCAGTTCATGGTCAACATACAAGCGGTCGAGATCCAAGTCCGGATCTTCTTTGTCGCTGTCAAAACCGAAGTTACCCGAGGTAATGCGAGCGGTTGCTGTGGTCTTGTCCGCTACTTTCGCGTTAAACTGGAGGCGAGCACGCATATCGAAGTTGTCGTCATCACCGTCATCTACCCAGCGAACACGAGCGTCACCGGTCATTTTTACGTTGCCGACGCGATCTTCCAAGTTGGAAACGCGTACGCCGAGGCTGTTCAGTTCATTCGCGAATTCGTCAGCCAAACGGTTCAATTGCGCCTGCTGTTCCGCGTTCAACTGATCCTGTTTTACCATCGCGCGAGCGACCATCTGCGCCATTTCATAGCGGGTGATGTTCTGCTGGCCTTTGAATGTTCCGTCCGGGTAGCCTTCGACTACGCCTTCAGCGGCGAGTTGGGATACTGCCTGGTACGCCCAATCGTTCGGAGTTACATCCGAGAACGGATTCGGGGCCGCGAATGCTGTCGTTGCGCCGAGGACGCAAGCAGCTGCCAATACTGTTGCCAATTTTTTATTCATCATAATTGACACTCTCCTTTGAGTTCAAAATTTCGACAGAAAGTTTTCAGAGTGTCGCGGTGCGAGTGACCTGGTTTCCTCTACCCTCGACTCTGTCAGCAGCGTCTGCCGTCTCGCTTACTGTGTTTACATCGTACCATTTGGAAAGCGCGAAATCAAGCAGTTTACAAGGGTTTTTAGCCATTTTGAAAACTTTTAATTTTATTCTAGTACCAATGTCAATTTCTATTTTTACGCTCATTTTTTAATATTTAGCCCGATCCGCCGCGCGGCGCAAAGAAAAAGCCTCTCATCTCGTGACAAGATGAGAGGCTAAATTAAAATGTGTTTTAGTTTTCTTCATTCGCGGCGAGATAGGCTTTCATCAGCCACAGGCTATCGATCGGTCGCACGATACGCGCGTCAACGTACGCCATTTTCGGAGTCAACAGCGTGTGCGCCTGATAATTTCCCGCCGGCGTAATGCCTACGACCAACGCGCCGTAAGCGATGTCGTCATCACGGAAACGGTACAAGGGAAGGATGACGCTCATCGTGTTTTTGCCGGGATAATAGACGGGAATAGCGATGGCGGGGTTTTGATCCACGCGGTCGCGCGCGACTTTCACATGCTCTTCCAAACGGTCGAGCAGGCGATTTTGCCATTCCTCATGCTCGGCTACCAATGTGCCGAGTTTGTAATTTTGTTGGGTGACGCCTTCGCGGTCGCCCTGCTCTTGCAAGCGACGACGCTGCACGAGGATATTTTTCAACGGCGATTTGGTATCGCGGTCGCTTTCGTCAATCAGCGTGTCTTCGGGCAAACGTCCCGCGTTGGCAATCACGATATGCTGGAAGTCGACATCCAGCTCCGTATCGCGGCCGATCTGCTGCAAGCGCGGGTCGAGCGCGTAGTCCGCTTTTTCCGGAAATTCGACGAATTTTTCGCTGAGAATTTTGCCGTCGCCCGTGCCGCGAATGCAGAACGCGCGATAGACCCATTCCTGACGGTAACCGGATTCACGCGCGAATAAGGCGTAAATCTCGTTATCCCGATTGTCGACGAGGCCGGTGTTGAAAGCGGCGTAGCAGTTGTCCAGAGAGTAGACGATTTTGTTCTCGGTCTGCAGACGGTAAAACGTATAGTTTATATAGCTCGCCAAGCTGGCATTGTGAGTGTCGTTCGAAAAATACCATGGCTCGCTCTTCATCATCTTATATAAGTCGTTATAAAACTCAACTTCCGCGCCGAGCCAGGCGAATTGCCGCAACGCGACGTTCGGGCCGACCTCTTCACCGCCGGGCGCGCCGCCCGCGATTTCCGGCGGCAACGCGTCGACGATGCGATGCGCCGTTTTCACCGAATTGTTTTTCGCTATTTTCTTCGCCGCTCCGTTGCCTTCCGTCGCTTGTGCGGCGTTATTTTGCTTCGCCGACGATTTCGGTGATTGCTTGACCGTCTCCGGTTGGTTCGACGGCACTTGAATGACTCGTTGCGTCGTGGGCGTCAATGTTTTGGCGAGTTTGCCGTTCTTCGCGCGCGCGGGTTTACGCCGTTCCTTTTTGACTTCGCCTGTCGCCGCCGCTTCCGTTTCATTGACTTCGCTTAAATACCAAATCCACTGCGGATTTTTCTCGCGGTAGGAGTCGGCGTTGGGAATGTAACGAACCGTGACCGCCTTGCCGGTGACGCTGGGGCGATTCAGCAGGTACGCGACTTCCTCATCCTTCCGTTCAGTGAGAGTGCCGTTTTCGCGAGCGCTGAGGTAACTTTCTTCGAGTAAATTATAATAGTCTATTCTTTCGTTACCGTAGAGCTTGCGCAAACGATTCCAACTGGTGGAGGGAATGCAGGCTTTGTTTTTAATTCCTGCCACAGGACACCTCCTTATCTGTGTATACCCGTTTATTATAGCATACGGGCCGCGTTTTTTACTAAGCATGCGATATCGCGCGACCGTCGCCGAAAAATAATGACGCGACAAAAAAGAGCGTCGATCGACGCTCTTTTTATGCCAGGACCATGCTGTCGCTGAACGACGCCGCAGTTTCTTCAAATTTTTGCAACACGTCGGTGACGGTAAGGCTCTCTTTCTCCGCGCCTTTCACGTCCCAAATAATGCGTCCCTGATGCATCATGATCAGGCGATTCCCCAGCCGCAAGGCGTCGCGCATATTATGAGTGATCATCAGCGTGGTGAGTTGATGTTCCCGCACGATGCGATCGGTGAGCGCCAATACTTTCGCCGCCGTTTTCGGATCCAACGCGGCGGTCGGTTCGTCCAAAAGCAAGAGTTTCGGACGTTGCAAGGTCGCCATCAATAAGGTGACGGCCTGGCGTTGTCCGCCCGATAAGAGCTCCATGCGCGTGAACAGACGATCTTCCAAACCCAGACCCAGCGTCGCCAAAAGTTCACGATAATGCTCCCGCTTGTCATTGCTGAACGCCCAACGCAGGGAGAGCGGCAAGCCGCGTTTCGCCGCGAGTATTAAATTTTCTTCCACCATCATGCCGCCCGCCGTGCCTTGCAGCGGGTCTTGAAACACGCGACCGATGTAACGCGCGCGACGATGTTCCGAACAAGCGGTCACATCGCGACCGTCGATGAGGATTTGTCCGTCATCGACCGGAAACGCGCCGGCGATCGCGTTCAAAAGGGTGGATTTGCCCGCGCCGTTGCCGCCGATCATCGTGCAGAAGTCGCCGGGTTGTAAATGCAAATCGCAGCCGTCTAACGCGACTTTCGCATTGACCGAGCCGGGGAAAAATGTTTTTTTGAGGTTCGTCACATGAAGCATCAGGCACCTCGCTTCCCGGCCGACCATTGTTTTTGCAACAACGGCAAGGCCAACGCCAACGCCACCAAAACAGCGGTAAACAGTTTCAAATCGTTCGGCGGCATGCCCATGTACAAGACAACCGCGATCACGATGCGATACATAATCGAACCCAAAACAACGGAGCAAAGACTGTTTTTGAAACTGGAACGACCGAAGAGCACTTCGCCGATGATGACGGCCGCCAGACCGATCACGATCGTGCCGATGCCCATGCCGACATCGGCGAATCCCTGACTTTGCGCGACGAAAGCGCCGCAGAGCGCGACCAACGCGTTGCTCAACAACATGCCCAACACGATCATGCCGTCCGTATTGACGCCGAGCGCGCGAATCATGCGCGGATTATTGCCCGTCGCGCGAATCGCCGTGCCGAGTTCGGTGCCGAAAAACCAATACAATAGCAAGCCGAAACCGACGGCCAACGCGAGCCCCGTCAGAAAAGGCGTCCACATCGGCGGCACGAAGCCGCCGGCTAAGTCAGTAAACACCGTGCGCGCGCGCAATAAAGAAATATTCGCTTTCCCCATGACATGCAAATTCACGGAGTAAAGCGCGATCATCGTTAAAATACCGGCCAAAAGCGCGGGGATTTTCAGTTTCGTATGCAAGAGCGCGGTGACCGTACCGGCCGCGGCGCCCGCCGCGAGTGACAAGAGCAGCGCCGTCCAGGGAGAGCCGCCGCCCGCGATCCACATCGCCGCGACCGCCGCGCCGAGAGGAAACGTTCCCTCCACGGAAAGGTCGGCGATGTCCAATACCCGAAATGTCAAAAATACGCCGAGCGCCAGGAGCGACCAAATCAACCCCTGCGCCAAAGTGGCTATGAGTAAACTCAAATTCGTTCTCCTTCCCGCGTTCCTATACTTCCGTAAAACCGATATCCGTCGGCACGGTAACGCCCAACAATTCCGCCTGCGCGCGGTTCAGCACGGGAACGAGTTCCGTTTGCGTTTCAATCGGCATCGTTTCCGGTTTCGCTTCGCCCTTGAGAATTTGCGCGCCCATCATGCCCGCCCGCAAACCGAGCTTGTAGTAATCTACGGAAACCGACGCCAACGCGCCGTTTTTCACGTGCGCGATCTCGGCGCCGTAAACGGGAATGTTTTTTTCGTTCGTCACCGCGATCAACGCCGGTAACGCGGACGCCACCACATTATCCGTCGGCACGTATACCGCGTCGACTTGGCCCGTCATTTGATGCGCGGTCTGCGGAATATCGTTCACCGACGCCACCGTGAATTTTTTCACGGTCATGCCCAGCGCTTGCGCCGCCGGCTCCAATGCCTGTACTTGCAATTCGGAGTTGACCTCGCCCGCGTTATAGATGACGCCCAGCGTTTTGACCTGCGGCGTCAATTTCCGCATCAGATCCAATTGCGCTTTCAAGTCGGTGCGGTCGCTCGTGCCGGTCACATTCGTTTGCGGTCGCGACTCGTCTTTGACAAGTCCCGACGCCGCGAAATCCGTCACGGCCGTCGCCACCACCGGTATTTCATGCGTGGCGTTCGCTACCGCTTGCGCCGCCGGCGTAGCCACCGCGTAAATCAGTTGTTTTTTGCTAAATAAAAAATGCCGCACAATCGTATCCAAGTTAGACTGATCGCCTTGAGCGTTTTGGCTCTCCAGCGTATAATCAGCGCCCTCTTTCAGCCCCGCCTGCGTCATGCCGTCAGCAATGCCGCGAGCCGCTTCATCGAGCGCCGGATGCTGCACAATCTGCACCAATCCGACCGAATACGTTGTACCGCTTTGTTTATGTTCGACAGTCGCTCCACATCCCGCGAGCGCGCCGCACAATACTATGCCTGCCAATCCTACCCATGCTGCCTTTTTGAGACGGTTTTTCCCCATCATTCTCATCCTTCCCTGCTACTCTGCTACTCATTCTACCATCCTGCTTATATTGCCATACGCTATCTGTCAAAAGATAGTTGAACAGTATTTTACAAGAAAGCGCGGAAAAAGTCCAGCATTTATAATCGCATTTTTTGAAAAAGCGGCATTCGCGACAATCGTCAAATAAAAAAAGAACCCGCAAAGGGGTTCTTTAATCGTTGATGCGGTAAATCGCTTTCGCGTTGCGGGAAGTAGTTTCGATCATTTCTTCGACGGGCATGTCGTGCAAACGAGCGAGCTCTTCCGCGACGTAGTACACGCGCGTCGGATCGTTGCGCCGACCGCGGAACGGCGGCGGCGTGAGATAGGGACTGTCCGTTTCGATCAACAGACGATCAAGCGGCAGACGCCGCGCCACATCTTTTAATTTCGTGCTTTTCGGGAACACCACAGTGCCCGAAAAGGAAATGTAAAAGCCCAGTTTCAATAATTCGGCGGCCATTTCATAGCTGCCGCTATAGCAATGCAAAATGCCGCGCAGGCGAGGATGCGCCTCTTCCTGCAAAATCCGCAAGGTGTCGCCGTGCGCGTCGCGATCATGAATGATGATCGGCAAGTCCAGCTCGATCCCCAACTTCACGAAGCGGCGAAAAACTTCCTGCTGAATGTCCCGCGGACTGTTGTCGTAGTAGTAATCGAGACCGATCTCACCGATGGCGACTACTTTTTTCTCCGTTTGCGCCCATGTTTTGATTTGCGCGAAATCTTCTTCCGTCATCGCCGCGGCCAAGTGCGGGTGCACGCCCACCGCGCAGTAAAACGCGGGGTATTGCTCCGCCAGCGCCAACGCTTGCGCGCCGGTTTCCCTGTCTTCGCCGGGAATGACCACATGCTCGACCGTTTTCAATACTTCGGCGATCATTTCCTCGCGATCGTACTGAAATTTGTCATCGTAAAGATGGGCATGCGTATCGAACAGCATTTATTTCACCCGACTCCCGGCCGGCAGATCCGGCAGGAAAGGAACATGCAGCGCGCCGTCTTGCGAACCGGCTAAAATCATGCCCTGCGACAATACGCCGCGCAATTTGACCGGCTTCAAATTGGTCACCACAATCACATGTTTGCCGACCAATTCTTCCGGCTGATAATGCTGCGCGATGCCGCTCACGATGCTGCGTTCTTCATCGCCCAGGGTCACCGTCAAATGCAATAATTTATCCGCGTTCTCCACCTTTTCACAGGCGAGTACTTCCGCGACGCGCAAATCCAATTTCGCGAAATCATCAATCGTGATCTGCGGTTTTTCGTCCGCGGCCGTTTGCTTGCCGTCTTTGGCGGCGGTTTCCGGCTGCGTTTTCGCCGCAGCCGCTTGCGTCGGTTTCGTTTCTTCCGTCAATTTCTTCTCCTCCGTAACAGTGTCCAATTCATGGCGCGGGAATAAGGGTTGCGTTTTATGCACGGTCGTGCCGCTCGGATACGTTTCCGGCGCCGCTCCGTCAAGACGCGCGGCGGCGAAATCCGTCAAACCCAGTTGCGCCCACATGTTTTCCGCCGCCTGCGGAATAAGCGGCGCTACCAAAATGGCGACCGTGCGCAGACCGTCGACAAGGTGGTAAAGAACGCTGTCCAAGTCAGCCGGCGCCGTTCCTTTGCTTAATTTCCACGGTTCTGTCGTGTCGATATATTTATTCAACGCGCGGACATATACCCAAACCGCCTTAAAGGCGTCATTCATCGCGAGTTTATCCATGTCCCGCGTATAGCTTGCGACCGTTTCTTGCGCCAGTTTCGTCAAGGCCGCGTTGGCGTCCGCGACTACGACGCCGAGCGACGCGTCCGTCGCTGTGACGACGCCGTCACGATATTTTTCGACCATTGTCAGCGTGCGGTGCAAGAGGTTGCCGAGGTCATTCGCCAAGTCCGAATTCGTTTTTTTGATCAAACGTTCGCGGCTGAAATTACCGTCCTGACCGAGCGAAATATCGGTGGTGAGGAAGTAGCGAATCGCGTCCGCTCCGAATTCGTCCAACAGCGGCATCGGATCGACAACGTTGCCGATGCTTTTACTCATCTTCACGCCGTCGACGATCAGCCAGCCGTGGCCGTACACTTTTTTCGGCAAGGGCAGGCCGAGGCTCATCAGCATGATCGGCCAGATAATGGCGTGGAAACGCACGATTTCTTTGCCGACCAAATGCAGATCCGCCGGCCAATAGCGCTCGAATTTTTCCGGCGCGTCAAGGTAGCCGATGCCCGTCAAATAGTTAGCGAGCGCGTCAAACCATACGTAAACGACATGTTTATCATCAAAGGGTACGGGAATGCCCCAATCGAAACTTGAACGCGACACGCTCAAATCTTCCAAACCGCTTTTCACGAATTCAATCATTTCATGGCGGCGCGACGCCGGCTGAATGAAATCCGGATTTTCTTCGATGAATTGCAACCAGCGATCGGCGTAATTGCTCATCCGGAAGAAATAGCTTTCCTCCTTGACGAGTTCGACAGGTCGGCCGCAATCGGGACAGGTATGGTCCTGGCCCAATTTATTTTCCGGCCAAAACGTTTCGTCGGGCGTGCAATACCAGCCTTCGTACTGCGATTTATAGATATCGCCTTTATCGTAGGCTTTTTGGAACAACGCCTGCACCACTTCCGCATGGCGTTTTTCCGTCGTGCGGACAAAATCATCGTTGGTAATATTCAGTTTTTTCCACAGCTTCTGGAAACCGGCCACGATACGATCGACGTAGGCCTGCGGCGTGACCCCCGCTTCCTCGGCTTTGCGTTGAATTTTTTGACCGTGTTCATCCGAGCCCGTCAGGAAAAACACATCTTCGCCTTTCAAGCGATGGTACCGCGCCAAGACATCGGCGAGCGTTGTGCAGTAGGTATGACCGATATGCAATTGCGCGCTCGGATAGTAAATCGGCGTCGTTATATAAAAAGTCGGTTTCTTATGGGCTTGTTCCATTAATGAGCCTCTTTCTGTAAAGATAAACAATGGGAATAAACTTCACGGCGGGAAACGCCCGCCTGCTCCGCGACAGTTTTACACGCCGCACTGTATTTTATACCTTGCGCCACCAATTCGGCAACGGCTCGGGGCCATGATTCTTTCGCCAGCGTTTCTTTTTCCGCAGGCTCCGCGCCGGCGATCATGATGACGAATTCGCCGCGCGGCGCTTTCATATCCGCGTGCTCTCTGAGTTGCGCCAGCGACCCGCGATAAAAGGTTTCGAATTTTTTCGTAAGTTCGCGCGCGATGACCGCCGAACGATCGCCCAGCGTCGCTTGCAAAACGGCGAGCGTTTCTCCCAACCGATGCGGCGCTTCATAAAAGAGCAACGTGGCGGGTTCGTCCGTAAGCGTCGCCAACAGCGCCTCGCGTTTCGCTTTCGTGCGCGGCAAAAAGCCGATGAAGCGAAATGTTTTCGTATCTAAGCCGGAGGCAATCAACGCCGTCAACGCGGCATTCGCGCCGGGCAACGGCACGATCGTAATACCGGCCGCCACCGCCCGCTCCACCAAATCGCTCCCGGGATCGGCGATCGCCGGCATGCCGGCGTCACTTACCTGCGCGATATCCTCGCCCGCCAACAGCCGCTCGATCAATTTCGGACCGGCGGTCTCTTTATTGTGCTCATGGTAAGAAAAAAGCGGCGTCGTAATTTCATAATGACGACATAAAAGCCGAGTATGACGGGTGTCTTCGCACGCGATCAGCGCCACGTCCCGCAAGGTCGCGACGGCGCGATACGTCATATCCTGCAAGTTGCCGATGGGTGTTGGCACTAAGTATAATGTACCTTTCAATCGGCAACTTCCTTTCCGTATAAGCGTAAAATATCCGGCGTATAGTCGCCGTGATCATTATGCACAAAAAGCGGCGGCAAAACGGTACAGTCGGAGCGGCCGTTCATGCGCGCCTCCAGCAGCACCAACTTCGCCGGTAAACCCTGCCGACTGTGCACAAACTGCAAGCGCTTGACGGCAAGTTTCGCCGCTTCCAAGGCCGCGCACCATTCCGCCGTGCGATCGGCGCGCTGCACGAGCGCGAACCGTCCGCCGTAACGCAGTAAGTACGCGGCGGCCGCGATGACATCTTGTTTCGTAGCCGTCGTTTCATGTCGCGCCGCGGCAACCCCCGTCAACTGCGAGCGATCGCCGCCACCGAGCGCGCGATACGGCGGATTGCAAATGACGAGATCGGCGCTGTTGGCGGGAAATAATTCCCGATGACGGCGATAATCCGCTTCGCGCACTTTGATTTGCGCATCGCGGCCGTTCCCCGCGACATTGCGGCGGGCGATATCCGCCAGTACCGGATTTAATTCCACCGCGGTAATATCTTGCGCGCCGCGGCTCGTGAGCAAGAGCGCGAGCACGCCCGTGCCCGTGCCCAGATCCCAAACGCGATCCGCCTTTTTGAGGCTCGCGAATTGCGCCAAAAGAACCGAGTCCAGCGAAAAACAAAATTCATCCGGACGTTGAATAATCTTCATGCCGTCACGAATCAAATCGTCCAGCCGTTCGCCCGAACGCAGTATGAAGTCGGTGCTAGCCACGAACCTCTCGCACCTCGTCCCAACTCCACTCGGTCCGACGCTGATTCTCCATCTGCACGCTGACCGTGCGTTTGTTCGCGTTGACCCGCTGCACCTTTCCGCGGCCTTCCGGCGTGTCGACATTCTTACCGACGCGCGGCGCCGCCGACTGTTTTTGTTTCTTATGCGGGCAACTGCAGGTCTTGCACAGTTCGCCGCCTTTTTTATACATGTCGTTTTCGTAACGCAAACAGCACATCAGGCGGCCGCACGCGCCGGACACTTTCGTCGGATTGAGCGAGAGCCCTTGGTTTTTCGCCATGCGAATGGACACCGAAGAAAATTCGCCGAGCCATGCCGCGCAGCAATACTCCCGACCGCAAGGCCCGATGCCGTTCAATTCTTTCGCCTCATCGCGCACGCCGACTTGCCGCAGCTCGATGCGCGTATGGAAAACGGACGCCAAGTCGCGTACCAATTCACGGAAATCGACGCGGCCGTCAGCGGTAAAGAAGAAAACGATTTTATTCATATCGAACGCGTATTCGACATTAATCAGCTTCATCGGCAAGCCGTGACGTTTAATTTTTTCTTTGCAGATAACAAACGCGCGCGCCTGCCGTTCTTTATTTTGTTGTACCTGTTTCAAATCCTGCGGGGTCGCTAAACGCAGCACCGGTTTCAACGGCGCGGCAATCTCGTCCTCCCGCACGTTGCGCGGACCGATGACAATGCGTCCGTATTCTTTTCCCCAGGTCGTTTCGACAATAATTTCGTCATCGGGAACAACGGTCAGTTTCCGCGGATCAAAATAATAAATCTTGCCGGCCTGCTTAAAGCGTACTCCTACTACGGTTGGCATGGCGGCTCCTTTCTGTCAATGCATTCAGTTCCAAGATCACCATATCGCCGATCAACTTGGTCGCCATATATAATTCGTTGGCGCGCAGCGCCTCGCGCAAGATCGGCGTGACCTCTAAAATCGTTGTCGCATCCCAACCGGCGGCTATTTTTCGCAACCGATTTTCGGCGAATGGTAAACGTAAAAGCGTTGCATCATTCGTCGTAATGAGGATCGCCAAATCATGCGCGACCCATTCCAACCAATGAATATATATGCTCAATTCCGCGCGCTCGTGCGCTTGCCATAACGCGCTCAAATCGAGGTACGGCGTAGCGCTTGCGCCGAGTGTTTCAAAAAACGTTAGCGCCGCATCGGCGCTTGCTTTCAAATCGCCCTGCAACAGCGCGACGGCCAGGCCCGGATTCCCTTCGGAGACGGCGAACAGCATTTGCGCCTCTTCTGCGGAACGCTGCTTCGTCGCGAGCCACGCCGCGAATGTTTTCTCATCGTACGCGGTAAAAGCGTAGCGAACAACGCGCGAACGAATGGTCGGTAAAAGTCCGGCATCACTTTGGGCAAGCAAAATAAAATACGTGTTTTCCGGCGGCTCTTCCAAAGTTTTCAAAAGCGCATTCGCCGCCGTGACGTTCAAACGGTCCACGGCTTGTAAAATCACTACTCGCGCGCCCGTATGAGTGCGGCTGAGCGCTTTTTCCACCGCGCGAATCTGGCTGATTTTAATTTCGCTTCCCTGCGGGGAAACACGAAAGAAATCGGCTTCATCCGCGAGATAAAAAGTGTCTTTCGGTAATTCATCCGCCGGCGTCACACGCAGTTCGCGTCCCAATATCCGCTCCGCCAATTGCCACGCGGTCGCCGCTTTGCCCAGTCCCGCCGCGCCGACAAACAGCAACGCGTGCGGCAGTCGGCCCGTTTGCCGCTCCGTTTGCAACCGGGACCAAATCGCAGGATGCGCCGGTATTTCAGTGCTCATAATCTCTCCCCGCGACACGCTTACGCATCAATCATAATTAATAAATTATATTATAACATATATTTTTTGACTTCTTCAGCGGGCCGCGCGTGGCGGCAAGCGGAAAACCGTGACGGTTATCTCCCGATGCTTTTTTCATGACAAACGAGCTATCACTCATCATAAAAGAGGGAAGACGATTCCGATCTTCCCTCTTTTGCGTATCCCCTCGCGTTTTCTCTCGGCCTCATCATTTGCGCGCCCGTCATACCCGCTTTCGCGAACGCTTTGAATAAAAGACGCCAATGGCGTGTCATGTAAAGCGTTTAGTTGCGCAGCAGAAAATCGCTCTCGCCGGGGATTTGCTCTTTGCCGACAAGATAATCCGCCAATTTGGCGAAGATGGTGTATCCGCCCGAACGAAACGCCGCGCTTTCCCACGTGAGAAGCTCTTCTTTATCGACATCCCACCACTGCTCGGTGAGCGCCATGCCGTAATTACGATTGGTGCTTTCTCGCTCGGGATAGATGGAAATCGGTAACCACAATAAATATTTCGCCCCTCGCGCGCGGGCCGTCGCCAATGCGTCGGACAGTTCCATTTCGCGATAATCGCGCGCGATGCGCTGCGTTTCCGGTAAGACCGCCGCATAAATGGCTGTGTTGCGATACGCTTGGATGAGGCGCGGTGAAAGTCCCATGTCCGTTGTCAACACGGGCGCGGCTACATAGATATCGACCGGCCCCGATGTCGGCAGGTTCGCGGAAAAGGTCCACGCCGCCTGGTAAAACGCCTCGTCCAAAAATCCGACCATGGCGTGCGGCACGCCTTGCGACGGCGTATGCAAACTCCAAGTGATCGAATTGGGGTTGCTGCGATAGCGATAATTCACCAAACGAAACAGGCGCGGAATTAAATCCGCTTCCATGCGAAAATTGACCGCGGGATATTTACCGATCGCGCGGCTGCCGAAAGAATTGACAAAATCCGGTGCGGCAAATGTAATGACCCGCATTTGCGCGAGATCTCCCGCGTCCTCGCTTACTTCCTGCAAACCGATCAAAGTCGCCACTCCGCCGCCGAGGCTGTGCCCGGTAAAAATAACGCGACCGCCGTAGTTCGTACTCGCCACGGCTTCTCTGACTTCCGGCGCGGCCGACAAACGTTGCGCGGCTTCCCAATATCCCTGATGCACGGAAATCTCAGGATATTGCGGAATCGTAACCATGTCATTGCGCAGATTGGCCTTGAGATCGATTTTTCGCTCCGTTCCGGAAATGGCCACGATGTAGTAAGGATGGCCTTCCATTTCCTGCGATGCGATAATGAAGCGCTCATGCCCGGTGTCGCCGGGGGTGACTTGCCAACCTGTTTTTTGCAATGTGGAAACGGGCAAGCCGCTCCACTCCGATTGGTACGCCGCCAATGACGCGTAGGCCGCCAGCAGCACCTCATTGCTGTTGACCCCCGCCTTGCTCATCATTTCCGCGCTGCTCGAATTCGGCGCCACGATGGAAACTTCATCCGCGGGAAAAGGCGAAAGCATCACCGCGTCATGGGCCCATGCCTGCGGTCCGATCCCGAGTAACAAAACAACTGCTAAAACGTATGCATGCATTCTTCCCATCGCGTCTGCACCTCTTCCCATTCATTTTGCCGCGCCAACCATGCTTGCGCCGTATGGATCGCGTCCGCGGTTGCGTTCCCCAACGGCAGTTGTCCCAAGAGCGCCGGCGTTAAATAACGGAAATCTCCGGCCAAAAGGGCCGTGAGTTGTTCCCTTACCCGATCGGTTTGAAGCGTCATCCACAACCACGCGGCGTGTTCCATGCGACGCGGGCGCATGACAAAAGCGTGGCCCGTCAAATATTTGCCGGCGTTTTCCTCAGTGATGATCCCGACGCGGTACAGGTTTTTCGTAGCGGCGATGACAATATCACCGGACGCGAGCGGTCCCGCGGCTTCACCCGACATCGATTCTTCCCGCGCCGTCAGCGGCCACGGTCCGTCGTTGAGCGCCGCCGCCAAAGCGATGCCCCCGTCAGGTATCGGTCGCCTCGGCAAAAGGTCGGCATAATCCCGCAATGCGGTTTCCTCTTGATCCGCTTGCCAGGCTTGCCACGTTTCCGGTGAACGAATTTCTTTTTCCCATTGCCCGTCACTGAAACGAGCCATGCCGTAACGTTTTTTCTGCGTAGAATCCGGATGACCGATCCAATACAGTTTTTCATCATCGGCTCCGTAAAGGTACCACGCGCCCGTCGGCAGTTGCGTTTGATCCTGCGCGCCTTCAAATAAAATCCACGCGTCGATGTGCGCTTCGGGATACGTTTGCGTCAACTGTTGCAATTCCGCCGTCGTCGCCGCAGCGGTGCCCAAAAAGATATAGTCAAAATCATCTTTCGGAAGCGTTTCGAACGTCGTCCATTCGTAGTAGGGATACAATAATTGCAATTCCGCAGTGGCTTTGTCGTCAGCGGCGGTGGCGACAATTTTCGGCGCGCGCTGAAAAATCTCTTTCGCCTTCGTCGCGTCACCGAGATACGTGTCCGCATGTACTAAAAGAACATGCTCGGCTTGATCCCCCTGTTCCCATACCGTCGTCAACGCCGATCCGTAGCTTTTTTCCCGATAGGGACTGAAAAGCAGCGGCGGCGTCGACACCGCCGTGACATAGACTTCCGGATACTGTTCGGGGTCCGCCGGATAGGGTCCGAATTTCTCGATCGTAAACGAACGCAGCGCCGCGATGATCGTTTCTCCCGTCACGCCGTACTCACGATGATCGGCGCGCTGAAATAACACCTGATCAATTTCCCGCGCCCGCAATATTTCCGTATATATCTGCGATTCCGCGATGCCCAGCGCGCGAAAACGCTCCACCCGTTCCTGTCGTTGCATAATATCCTCACTTTCCCGACTGCCGTTTATAGTTACCATTGTACGAAAGCGCCGACAGGCTGTCAAAACGCAAAAAAGGCCCGAAGGCCTTTTACAATGCGTAAATCACATAATCTGAATGCCGCGGAATTGGAATTCCGGCGACAGCATAATGACGACCGAGTTGCCGGCGAACATTTCACCGACATCATAGTAAATCAAAACGCCCTCATTCTGTTGCGCATACACGGCCGCGACATTTTGGAGCTGCGGCAATATTTCTTCTACGGTCGCCGGCGCTTCGTTGACTTCCAGCCAATGCGCATTTTTTAGACTCACGATCGCGGGAGCAATGTCATCGATATGCGAACGATTGGCCACCAGCCAATTCCAAATCTCGTCAGCATACGCCTGCGCAGCGTCCGTATCCGTTTCGGTAAACGATTCCACTGTCAGGAGAACAGGTCGACCCGCCAACACTTTTTCCGTGATAAAGCCCGGCTCTACATACGACCAATTCATGCATCATCCCCCCTTATTCGTTATTATACCGAATCGGCGGATTCTTGTCGAACACCGATCGGGCAAACATGGCGCAGCGGACAACTTTCGCATAACGGCCGTCGCGCTTTACAGACAAGCCGTCCGTGCCAAATGAGCCAATGGTGCGCTTGCGACCATTTTTCGCGAGGTATATTGCGCTCCAGTTTGCGTTCGACGGCGGTGACGTCTTTGCCCCGCCCCAATCCTAACCGATTGGCGACGCGAAAAACATGCGTATCAACGGCAATCGCCGGCTCGTCATAGAGAACGCTCACCAACACATTCGCCGTTTTTTGTCCGACCCCCGGAAGCGTCATGAGCTCTTTTTTTGTCCGCGGAACTTCCCCGTGATACTCTTCCAACAGTCGCGTGCAAGTGGCTAATAAATGTTGCGCCTTGCTGCGAAAGAGACCGCAATCGCGAATTTCTTCTTCCAGTTCCGCCTGTGTGAGTCGGCCCATCTTCGCCGGCGTGTTGAGCCGCGGAAAAATCCGCGCGGTAATTTTATTCACACGCTCGTCGGTGCACTGCGCGGATAAAACGACAGCGACCAATAATTCAAAGGGCGAATTGTAATGAAGCGCCGTCTTACGATCTTTATACGTCGCTTCCAAAATCGCCAACTGCTCTTCGCGAATGGCCTTCGTAACGCGCATCTTACGCCTTATGCAGCAGGTAATCGTGCGCTGCCAACGCGGCTTTCGCTCCGTCGGCGGCCGCGATCACGATTTGACGATGCGGATAATCCGTGTTGTCGCCGGTGGCAAAGAGCCCCGGCAAATTGGTCGACGTATCGCGCTCCGCTTTCACTTCGCGATTGTCGCTTAATGCCAACTCCTGCGGCACGAAACCGGTGTTCGGTTCGCCGCCGATTTCGACAAAGACGCCGTCCAAAGGCAATTCCACAACTTCGTCGGTATCCGTATTTTTCAACTTCAGCGCGGATACTTTTTTATCGCCGATGACTTCGAGCGGAATGTAGTGATGCCATTCTTTGACTTTGCCCGTAGCCTGCATTTTGGAAATCAAAAGCTCTGTCGCGCGCAAACGGCTGCGAATCAAAATATGTACTTCGGAAGCGATCCGCGCCATTTCAATCGCCGCCTCCACGGCGCTGTCTCCGCCGCCGACAATCGCGACTCGTTTATTGCGATAAAAAGGACCGTCACAGGTCGCGCAATAGCTTACGCCGCGCGCGGTCAAGGCCTCTTCGCCCGGAATGCCGAGCGTACGGCTGCGCTGCCCGGTGGCGATAATAGCGGATTGGCCGCGATAGGTTTCGCCATCGGAAGTAACGGCGCTGTAATTACCGTCTTCATCGCGCGTTAATTGGTCCACGCGCCCCGTAATCCAATCAATCGGATATTTTTTCGCGTGATCCGTCATTTTTTGAATCAGTTCATACGCCTCGACGTCCGGAAAGCCGAGGTAGTTGTCGATGTCTTTGGTTTGCGTCATCTGACCGCCGATCAGTTCCGCGATCACGCCGACTTTCAATTCTTTACGCGCCGCGTACATCGCCGCGTTCAAGCCGGCCGGACCGCCGCCGATAATTAATACGTCGTACATCATAAAACCTCCCTGTAAGTTTTATTTATATCGAATATTTTCGTTTCTTCTTTATTATACTCATTCTCGTTTATTCGGGCAAGTCCACGCACCAAAAAAGCATGCCTTGCGGCATGCTTTTCAGCGTGACTTATTTTTTTGCGGCGGCGAATAATTCGTTGACGAATTTCCAGTTGATTACTTTGAAGAAATTGTCTACATAATCCGCGCGTTTATTTTGGTATTTCAGATAGTACGCGTGTTCCCAAACGTCGATGCCGAGCAAAGGTTTCTGACCGTCCGCCAGCGGGTTGTCCTGGTTCGGTGTGGAAACGACCGCGAGTTTCTCGCCGTTCCAAACCAACCATGCCCAGCCGCTGCCGAAACGTCCGGTCGCCGCGGCGCCGAATTCTTTTTTGAACGCGTCGAACGAACCGAAATCTTTTTCGATTTGTTCTTGGATCGCGCCTTCCAGCTTGCTGTCTTTGACCGGCGCCATCATCTGCCAGAAAAGGCTGTGATTATAGTGACCGCCGCCGTTGTTGCGGATGGCCTGACGAACTGCTTCCGGCGCTTTTTCCCAGTCGGCGACAATCTCTTCGATATCTTTAGCCGCCCATTCGGGTGCTTTTTCCAACGCTTTATTCAAGTTGTTGACATACGTATCATGATGCTTGTCATGATGAAATTGCATGGTTTCCTTGTCAATCACCGGTTCGAGCGCATCATATGCGTAAGGTAATTCGGGTAATGTAAATGCCATTATGGTTAGCTCCTTTCACAACTACTGCGAATAGTAAGTGTTACACCTACATTATAACCTGAAAACGGCAAATTGACTACTAATTTTTTCGATATGGTTTTTCTTCGCTTGTTAATTTTTTTATTATTTTGCGCCCAATGCAATTTTTTTCAGCACCTCGCCGGGAGCGTTTTCCGTATCGAGACGCCAAATCAGTTCCGCGATTTCGGATGCCGCTTTCGCGCCGATCACCGGAGCGGCAAGGTCGTCATATTTCGCGCGAATTTCTTCGACGGTCAAGGTGTTAGCGGGGTCGCCTTTCGGATGCTCAACGAGCTTTGCCAGCGTCTCCCCGTTTTCTTTAACGATGCGTACGCGGGATGCCAACTTGGTCGGATCGTCTGCTTTGATTTGCTCCATTTCCGCCGAACGTTCCACTCTGATTTTTTTCATCACGGCGCGAATAGCGGTATCTTCGATCCCTTGCGGCGTGAAATGTTCGATGCCCACTTCACCGTAAACCAATGCGCAAGCCAGACAATACTGAATGCTGAATTTGCAACCGTACGGCGTTTGCGGCGCCGCATTATTGATTAAGCTGTCCGTAATGTCATTGACTTCCACGGTAATTTCCCGCATCTCTTCCACGGCGCATTCCTTACGTAAGCTAAGGCCCGCGAAAATGGCGGCATGCGCGTGCTTACAACAAGCGTACGGCTTGAACGAGTTCTCATCAATTTTGAATGTGCCGTTGCCGAGACCGTCGGTTAATTTATTCCAGTGCGGATCGGGGGAAAGCGCTCTGCAAAATCCTTTTTCGCCTTCCAAAATACGCGTGGCGCCGGTAAAGCCGCGCGCGGAAATATAGGCGGATAAAACGCCCGCGTAAGAAGCCTTACCCGAGTGAATCGGTTTGCTCATCGCGCCTTCCGCCACAAATTCCCAAAGTCCGGCCGCCTGCGTGCCCGCGGTGCCGAGATTATGCAACATTTGTCGGTCATTCAAGCCGAGCGCGCGGCCTGCCGAGGCCGCCGCGCCGAAAATCCCCGCGGTGCCCGTCGTGTGCCAGAAATGGTACGATTCCGGAATGATCGTTTCCCCGACGCGGGCGCCGACTTCGTAGCCCGCCACTACCGCGGTAATGAGATCCCGACCGCTTTTGTGCTCGGCTTCTGTCACCGCCAGCGCCGACGGCACGACGACCGTCCCCAAGTGAATAATGGAGGCGTTATGCAGATCGCCGAAGTCGAGCGAGTGTGAAGCCGCCCCATTTAAGAGGGCCGCATCCCAAGCGGCAGTGCGCAAAAACGGCGAAGTCAGCACCGTCGCCTGATCCGCGCCGGTATTTTGCCCCAAGATCGCGCGTAAAATTTGAATCGGCGTTTCCTGCGAGCCGCGAATGCAGACGCCCGCCCAATCCAGTATGCATTTTTTCGCATTCTGCACGGTCTCTTCCGCTAAGTCTTTATATTGCAACCCGGCCGCATAGCCTGCAAGCTGTTTGGTCAAGTCCATGCGGATCCCTCCTTAAAATGCCGGATGATCCTGATGATATTCACCGAATTCTTCGCGCAAAACGCCGCAGATTTCACCGAGCGTCGCATAGGTTTTGACCGCTTCAATCAGACACGGCATAATATTTTCTTCGCTGCGCGCGACTTTGCGAACGTTGGCGAGCGCTTTTTCGACAGCGGCGTTGTCACGGGTTTCTTTCAACTTTTTCAGTTTGGCCATTTGCCGATCGCCGACGGCCGGATCGACTTGCAACAGTTGCGTGTGATGCTCTTCATCTTCGATGACGTATTTATTAACGCCGATGACAGTGCGTTTGCCGCTTTCAATTTCCTGCTCATATTCAAATGCGTGGGTCGCCATTTCCTGCTGCATGTAACCCTGTTCAATCGCCGCGACCGCGCCGCCCATTTCATCGATCTTATGAATGTATTCGCGGGCTTCGCGTTCAATTTGGTCCGTCAAGGTTTCCACATAGTACGAGCCGCCCAGCGGATCGATGGTATCGGCAATGCCGCTTTCAAAGGCGAGCAGTTGCTGCGTACGCAACGCAAGCGTTGCCGACTCGCGCGTCGGAATCGATTCCGCTTCATCTTTAGCGCACAAAGCGAGCGATTGCGTACCGCCCAAAATGGCGGACATGGCCTGCCAGGCGATGCGGATGATATTGTTGTCATCCTGCTGCGCGGTCAATACGGAGCCGGCGGTATGGACATGGAAACGCAACATCTGCGCTTTCGCTTTGGTCGCGCCGAAACGTTCTTTCATGATGCTCGCCCAGAGACGACGAGCCGCGCGGAATTTGGCGATTTCCGGGAAGAAATCCAAGCCCGCGGTAAAGATCCACGAAATGCCCGGCGCAAACGCATCCACATTCTGACCCGCTTTCAGCGCCGCTTCTATGTAAGCAATCGCATTGGCGAACGCAAAGGCGATTTCCTGCACCATCGACGCCCCCGCTTCGCGGATATGGTACGCGCCGACGGAAATCGTATTCCAATGCGGAATTTCCTGCGAACAATACGAGAACGAATCCGTTACCAAACGCATCGACGGACGCGGCGGGAAGATGTACGTACCGCGCGCGATGTACTCTTTCAAAATATCGTTTTGAATCGTGCCGCGCAAATCTTTGGCGGCAATGCCTTTTTTCTCCGCGGTCGCGACATACATGGCGAGAAGTACGGCGGCCGGCGCGTTGATCGTCATGGAAGTGGACACTTTATCGAGCGGAATACCGTCAAAAATATCTTCCATATCCTGCAACGAATCGATCGCGACACCGACTTTGCCGATTTCGCTCTGCGCTTGCGGCGAGTCGGAATCCAAACCGATCTGCGTGGGCAAATCCATGGCTACCGATAAACCGGTCTGGCCGGCTTGCAATAAGTATTTATATAACGCGTTCGTTTCTTCGGCCGTCGCGAAACCGGAATACTGCCGCATCGTCCACAGGCGACCACGATACATGGTCGGCTGAATACCGCGCGTGAACGGATAGGCGCCCGGAAAACCGAGTTTTTCATTGTAATCCAAGTCCGCGATATCCTGCGGCGTATATAAGCGATTGGCGGCAAATTCCTGCCGCTCCGGAAACCGCGAAGTCGCTTTTTCCACGCGTTCTTCATAAGATTGTTGCGCTTCGGCAAAACGTTTTTCATCATATTGCATGATCAATTTCCTCCTTTGTAGTCTTCATACAGCGAACGGCAATGCATATCCTTATGGTTTTGGAAATGCAACGCCATCGTAAACGCGTGAGCGAGATCTACCGGCTCGTGCCCGCCGCCGGCCAATGCGTGTTCCACATATTCTTCCAACAAGGGTCGGTAATCCGGATGCGCGCAGTGCGTGATAATTTCGCGCGCCCGTTCAATCGGTCCCATGCCTCGGGTATCGGCTACGCCCTGCTCGGTGATGAAGATCTGGCTGTCATGCTCCGTGTGATCGACGTGGCTTACCATCGGCACGACTTTGGAAATCGCGCCGTGCGCGCCCGTCGACGGCGAGGTGAAGATCGAAAGATAGCCGTTGCGCATGTAATCGCCCGAACCGCCGATCCCGTTGATCATCTTGCGACCGGAGGCGTGCGTTGAATTCGCCTGCCCGTAAATATCGAACTCAATCGGGGTGTTGATCGCGATGACGCCCAAGCGGCGAATGACTTCCGGATGATTGGAAATATCCAGCGGCCGCAAAACCAACGCTTTTTTATACAACGCCGGATCTTCTTTGAACATTTTCCACACCGTCGGCGACGGCGTAAACGCGCAACCCGACGCGCCGACGATATGACCGTCGCGGATCAAATGGAATACCGCGTCCTGTAAAATTTCCGAATACATCGTCAAATTGTGGAACCGTGATTTTTTCAATCCCATCAAAACAGCATTGGCGATCGTGCCTACACCGGACTGAATCGGCAGCATTTCTTCCGGCAAACGTCCGTGCTTCACTTCATTTTCTAAAAAATCAACCAGGTATTCGGCGATTTTGACCGTGTCTTCATTCGGCGCGGCGAGGTCGCGCACATGGTCCAAAATGTCCGATTCGACGATCGCGTCGATACGATCCAAACCGCATTTCACATAGGGTGAACCGATACGATCCGACGCTTTATAAATCGGAATTTCGCGCCGACGCGGCGGCTTATCCAAAATGACAATGTCGTGCATCCCTTCCATTTCCAGCGGAATGGAAGTATTGACTTCGACAATGATTTTTTTGGCATGTTTCACAAACATCGGCAAATTGCCCACGCCCGAGCCGAGCACGAAGTCACCGTCTTTGGTAATCGCCGCGGCTTCCACGATCGCGATATCGACATCGCCGAAGAAACCGTAGTCCACCTGCTGCGCGAATTCGCTTAAATGCAGGTCAATGTAGCGAATATCCCGCTCATTGATGCCTTTTTGCATCGTGCGATTGCTCGCCGCATAGTAGGGAATGCGTTCGTACACGCCGTTCACTTGCGCGAGCGCTTCTTCAATCTCCGGTCCGACCGACGCGCCGCTCCAAATCGCGATCCGGCATTTTTTGCCGTTTCTAATTTGTTCGGCCAGCGCCAGCGTCGTCTTCTTCGGATACCCCGACGGCGTAAATCCCGCCACACCGACATGCATGCCGTCGGTAATCAGAGACGCCGCCTCCTCCGGCGTGACCACTTTTTCAAACAGACTCGGATGACGTAATCTGCTTGCATCCAACATATCCTCGTCTCCCTTCTTCTTGTTGATTTCATCGTAGCAGTGAATCATTTATTTATAAAATATTCGTTTTGTCCATAAGATATATATTTTTTATGTATTTTGATGTATAGTGAAAGTATCCAACTTGATGATTTGCAGCGAGAAGGAGTTTCTATGGATCTGGATTACTATCGCGATTTTATGACGATCGCACGCGCCGGTACGATTGCGGAGGCGGCGCGGCAATTACGAATCGCCCAACCGGCGCTTTCCCATCGCTTGAAACAATTGGAAGAACACTTGAACGCGCCGCTCATTAAAACCGACCGCGGCGTGCGCAAAATCGAACTGACGGAAGCGGGCGAATACCTCTATGAACGCGCCCAATACCTGCTTTCGACCGAAGATAATTTGAAACGCGAAGTCACGCATCGCGTACAGGGCACGGCGGGCATTTTGAAAGTATCGCTTTCCCCGTCGACGGCGATGATGTTTATACGTGACTACCTCATACCGTTCAGTCGCACGTATCCGCAAGTGCAACACCGCTTAAATGAAGTGGCGATCAACGAGCAAACGAACCAACTCATGGCGGGCGAATCCGAAATCGGCGTCGCCAACGCGCCGCTGGTGCATCCTGATCTGTTTCAAATCTTGCATACGGAGCGAGAACGTCTGCTGATCGCGTCTTCCCGGCAAAGCCGCTGGAATGCGTCGCGTCAGCCGATCGTTTCGCTGGAAGCGTTGCGTCACACGCCGCTTGCGCTTTCGCGCGGTTGCGCGCCGATTTTCCTTGACGCGTGTCACAAGCACGAAATCACCCCGTCCGTTTTAAGTATTTGCACGACGCGTACGGCGGCCCTCATCTGGGCGCGGGAAAATCGCGCCTGCGCGATCGTGCCCGAACAGGAAGCGGAAAATTTTTCGAACGAAGTATACTATACGGCGCTGGATGTGCCCGATCTCTATGTGCAAAAAAGCATCGTCATCGTGCGGGATCGACCGCTCACTAAAGTGGCGCAAAACTTTCTAGACTTTCATAATCTGACGCTCGCCAAACCATAAAAAAAAGAACTGCCGCAACGGCAGTTCTTTTTTGTAATGATTTATTGTTCCAAGTGCGCGAAGATGTCTTTGCCGCCATAGAGCGACAAGCCTTCCAGTTCTTCTTCAATGCGCAACAGCTGGTTGTACTTCGCGACGCGATCAATCCGCGCGGGCGCGCCTGTTTTGATTTGGCCGGCGTTGACCGCGACGGCGAGATCGGCGATCAGCGAGTCGTCCGTTTCGCCCGAACGGTGTGAAATCACCGTCGTGTACGCGGCGCGTTTGGCCATTTGGATGCATTCCATGGTTTCCGTGAGCGTACCGATCTGATTGACTTTAATCAAGATCGAGTTGGCGATGCCTTCCTGAATGCCTTTTTCCAAACGAGCGCTGTTGGTGACGAAAAGATCGTCGCCGACGAGCTGAATTTTTTTGCCCAGTTTCTGCGTGAGATGTTTCCAGCCGACATAATCTTCCTGGTCCATGCCGTCTTCGATCGATACGATCGGGTATTGGCGAACGAGATCCGCGTAGTATTCAACGAGTTCTTCGGCGGAACGTTTCACGCCTTCGCCGACGAAATCGTAAACGCCGTCTTTGTAAAATTCCGAAGCCGCCGCGTCGAGCGCGAGCACGATGTCTTCACCCGGACGGAAGCCGGCACGTTCGACAGCGGTCAAAATCAGCTGGATCGCCGCTTCATTCGACGCCAGATTCGGCGCGAAGCCGCCTTCATCGCCGACCGCGGTAACGAGCCCCTGTTCTTTCAGAACGACTTTCAGCGTATGGTAAATATCAGCGCCCATGCGCAAGCCTTCGGCGAAGGATTCCGCGCCGACCGGCATAATCATGAATTCCTGAATATCGACGTTGTTATCCGCATGCATGCCGCCGTTCAAAATATTCATCATCGGCACGGGCATTTCGCAGGCGTTGATGCCGCCGAGATAGCGATAGAGCGGTAAATGGCAAGCCGCCGCGCCCGCGCGGGCCACCGCCATGGAAGCGCCCAAAGTCGCGTTCGCGCCGAGTTCGCTTTTATTGTCCGTACCGTCCAAACCGCACATGATCGAGTCGATCAAAATCTGCTCGGTCACCGGCAAGCCGATTAATTCCGGCGCGATGCGTTCATTGACATGTTCGACCGCTTTTTGCACGCCTTTGCCCTGGTAACGGCTCTTGTCGCCATCGCGCAATTCCAGCGCTTCAAACACGCCGGTGGATGCGCCGGACGGAACGGACGCGCGTCCGCGAGTACCGTCATCGAGCAATACATCCACTTCCACTGTCGGATTGCCGCGCGAATCCAAAATTTCTCTGCCGTGAATATCTACAATCATCATAGGTCCTCCTAGTCCAATAGTGACCGGCCTGTCATTTCGGCGGGCACGGATATTCCCATTAATGTTAAAAGCGTCGGCGCCAAGTCGGCCAAGATGCCGTCATGGAGCGCTTTATTTTTATTCTTTTCACTCAGCAATACGAGCGGTACGGGGTTCGTCGTATGCGCTGTGTTCGGGCCTTGCGACGCCTCGTCCCACATGCGTTCCGCGTTTCCGTGGTCGGCGGTAATCAGCATTTCACCGCCTTGGGATTTCACTTCTTCCCAGAGCGCGGCCACGCATTTATCCACGGTGCGTACGGCCTCCTGCGCCGCCGCCAGCACGCCGGTATGACCGACCATATCCGCATTGGCGAAATTCAAAATGATCGCATCGTACGTACGCGCGCGCAACGCCTCCAGTAATTTTTCCGTCACGATATACGCGCTCATTTCCGGCTGCAGATCATATGTCGCGACTTTCGGCGACGGCACTAAAATACGATCTTCACCCGGGAACGGTTCTTCGCGACCGCCGTTGAAGAAATACGTGACATGCGCGTATTTTTCCGTTTCAGCGATGCGCAATTGACGCAAGCCCTCTTTGCTCACCAATTCGCCGAAGGTGTTTTGCGGCTGTTCCTTGCGGTAAATCACGGGCGTATGGAAGGACGCTTCGTACGGCGTCATCGTGATGAGTTCCAAAGCCGGCACCCGCGGTCGTTCAAAGCCCGCGAATTCGGTTTCGGCGAGCGCCGCCGTCAATTGCCGCGCCCGATCGGGACGGAAGTTGATGAAAATGCCGCCGTCTTCCGGTTGCATGGTAACCGCTTCACCGATCCGTGTCGGCAACACGAATTCATCCGTTTCGCCGCGATCATACGCGCGCTGCAAACCTTCCGCCGCCGTCGGCGCGATCGTTCCCGCGCCCGCGGTCACCAAATCATATGCGAGGCGCGTGCGTTCATACCTTTTGTCGCGATCCATCGCGTAGTAACGGCCGCACAATGTGACGATGCGTCCGCAACCGATTTTTTGCATTTCTTCTTCCACATGCGCAAGCGACGGTCCCGCGGATTTCGGCGGCACATCGCGTCCGTCTAAAAACGCATGCACGTACACCTCTTTAATACCATGCTCGTGCGCCGCTTTGACGCACGCCAACAAATGTTCCTCGTGACTGTGTACGCCGCCCGGCGAAACGAGACCGAGAAGGTGGAGCGCTCCGCCTCTTGCTGCGACTTTTTCCAGCAGTTCGACAAGCACCGGTTGCCGGAAAAATTCTCCCGACGCAATCTCACGATGAATCCGCGTCAAATCCTGAAACATGATCCGCCCGGCGCCGATATTCAAATGACCGACCTCGGAGTTACCGATTTGCCCCGCAGGCAATCCCACTTTTTCACCCGAAGTGGTCAACGTCGCGTGCGGATATTCTTTCCACCATTGCGGAAAATGAGTAATGCCCGACGTTTGGATCGCATCATACGGATCGCCCGATTTACCGATGCCCCAACCGTCCATGATCACCAGCATCACCGGTCCGCGACCGGAAGATACTCCTTCATTTTTCATAATTAACCACCGCTGCGAAATCATCGGCCTTGAGAGATGCGCCGCCGACCAAAGCGCCGTCAATGTGCGGCGCCGCCATCAGCGCGCTGATGTTGCCCGGTTTGACGCTGCCGCCGTAAAGGATGCGTACCGCTTCCGCCGCATCGTGGCCGGCGATGGTCTCAATCGTCACGCGAATGAGACGGCAGACGTCATTCGCCTGCTCTACGGTCGCCGTTTTGCCCGTGCCGATCGCCCAGATCGGTTCGTACGCCATGACAAGCGTCGCCACTTCCTCCGCGGACAGGTTAATCAACGCCGCTTTGACCTGGCTTTCAATATGGCCGCGCCATTCGTCCTCTTCCCGCTGACGGAGCGTTTCACCGACGCAAATGATCGGCGTTAAGCCGTGATCGAGCGCCGCTTTCGCTTTTTTATTGACGCGGGGATCCGTTTCGCTGAACAGTTGCCGACGTTCCGAATGTCCCAAAATGACATATTCACAGCCGACCGATGTCAGCATGGTCGGGGATATTTCACCGGTAAACGCTCCGGATTCTTCCCAGTACATGTTTTGCGCGCCGAGTTTAAGCGGGGTATCCGCAATTCTTTCGCCGACCGCGGCCAGCGAAATAAACGGCGGGCATAAAATGACTTCCGCCCGTGTGGCAAGTTCTTTGCCGACGAGTTCTTCCGTAAGTTCACAAGCCCGGGACAGATCCGTATTCATTTTCCAGTTTCCGGCAATAGTAGGTTTACGCATCGATGCCCTCCTTTTTCTGCGCCAGGCAGGCAATACCCGGCAGGGGTTTACCTTCCAAGTATTCCAAGGAAGCACCGCCGCCGGTCGAAATATGAGAAATTTGATCCGCCACGCCGCTTTGGTTGACAGCTGCTACACTATCGCCGCCGCCGACGATCGAATACGCGTCGCTTTGCGCGACTGCGCGGGCAAGCGCCTGCGTTCCTTTGGCAAAGGCCGGGAACTCAAACACGCCCAGCGGACCGTTCCAAACGATAGTCGCCGCATCACGAATCGCCGCTTCATACGCCGCCACCGTGTCCGGCCCCGCATCCAAAATCATCTGATCACCGGGTACATCCGCAACCGGCACGATCGTCGGCGTCGCATCGGCGGAAAATTCCGGAGCGACTACCACGTCTGTCGGCAACAACAGTTCAGTTTGATGTTGCGCCGCCGCTTTGATCACCGCCTGCGCCACATCGAGTTTATCTTTTTCAACGAGCGACGTGCCGATTTCATATCCCTGAGCCAACAAGAAGGTATTGGCCATGCCGCCGCCGATGATGACGGTATCCGCCAATTCCACAAAACGTTGAATGACGCCGATTTTATCCGACACTTTCGCGCCGCCGATAATCGCCACGAACGGGCGTTTCGGATCATTGGCCGCTTTGTCGAGGTGTTCGATTTCTTCGTGGAGCAGTAAGCCCGCCGCCATCGGCAAATATTCGCTCACGCCGACCACGGACGCATGCGCCCGATGCGATACGCCGAAAGCGTCATTAACCGCGAGATCAGCCAGCTCCGCCAATTGTTTGGCAAAGGTCGGATCATTTTTCGTTTCTTCCGCATGGAAGCGCACATTTTCGAGCAGCAGCACTTCGCCCGCGGCAAGTCGCGCTGCTTTTTGCTTAGCTTCTTCGCCCACGCAGTCCGCGGCGAATTGCACCGGGGTTCCCAAAAGTTCGGACAAGTGCGCCACAACCGCTTGCAGCGAAAGAGCCGCTACCGCTTTGCCTTTCGGGCGTCCCAAATGCGCCGCCAAAATCACAGCCGCGCCATGCTCGCGCAACCATTGAACGGTTGGCACCGCGGCGCGCAAGCGCGTATCATCCGTAATCGTGCCGTCGTCAGCGAGCGGTACGTTAAAGTCTACGCGCACGTAAACTTTTTTGCCCGCCACATCAAGATCCGTCACTTGTAATACCGGCATATTGCCTCCTTAGTAAAAAAAGGCCGCAAAATGCGGCCTTTACCATTATAAACCTTGCTTACCGATGTAGGATACGAGATCCACCAAGCGGTTGGAATAGCCCCATTCGTTGTCATACCAGGAAACCACTTTCACCATGTTTCCGTCGATAACCGAGGTCAAGAGACTGTCGACTGTCGAGCTGTTCGGGCAACCGTTGTAGTCGCTGGAAACAAGCGGTTTTTCCGAGTAACCGAGAATGCCTTTGAGTTCGCCTTCCGCCGCTTTTTTCAGCGCCGCGTTGACTTCTTCGATCGTCGTATTTTTTTCGACTTCGCAGGTCAAATCGGTGATCGATACATTCGGTACCGGTACACGCATCGCGAAACCGTTCAATTTGCCTTTGAGTTCCGGAATCACGAGAGCGATCGCTTTCGCCGCGCCGGTGCTCGTCGGAATAATGTTCTGCGCGGCCGCGCGGGCACGACGCATATCTTTATGCGGTAAGTCCAATAAACGCTGGTCGTTCGTGTACGCGTGCACCGTCGTCATGAGACCTTTCTTGATTCCGAAGGTATCATGCAATACTTTCGTAAACGGAGCGAGGCAGTTCGTCGTGCAGGACGCGTTGGAAATGACATGATGCTTATCAGCTTCATATTTATCCTGGTTAACGCCCATGACAATCGTAATGTCTTCATTTTTCGCCGGCGCGGAAATCACGACTTTTTTCACCGTTTCATGCAAATGCTTTTTCGCATCTTCCGCATTGGTAAAGCGGCCGGTGGATTCAATGACCACTTCGGCGCCGTTTTTACCCCAGGGAATCTTCGCCGGATCCAGTTCCTGCGTAACTTCGATTTCTTTTCCGTCAATAACAAGCGCGGAGCCTTTGATTTCAATTTTCGCATCAAGTTCGCCATGCACCGAATCGTACTGCAACAAATGCGCCAATGCTTCGATGTTGCCCGGGTCATTAATCGCGACGATTTCCACTTCCGGGTTGTTCATCGCTACGCGAAATACGTTTCTGCCGATTCGTCCAAATCCGTTAATCCCGACTTTTGTTGACATGTGTTTGCCTCCTCTGGCTGTTCACTATTTGATAAATCGCCTGTGCGGCGCCTTCGTCCGTAACCAAACGGCCATGCACTCCGGCCCGCGCCATCGCCAAAATCGCGGCCGCTTTTTGCGACCCGCCGGCGACCAAAACCACCTCCGGCACGCTTTCGAGCTCCGCTAACGTCAGCCCGACATTATGCCGGCAATACACAATTTCACCATCGGCTCGAGCATAGTACCCGAGCGTTTCACCCACCGCGCCGCCGGTCATCAGCGTCGCGCGTTCGGTCGGCGGAATTTGACGCAAATCCGCCATTCGCGCCGCATCACCGATGCCCATGACTAAAAGATCCGCGCGGTGAATCAGCGCTTCCACTTCCCGCAAGCTTTTATCCTCGCGCCGCAGGATATCAATCAACTCCGGAGAAAATCCGTCCGGCACATGCAGCATGCGATAGGTACCGCGCGTTTTCCGCGCCACCATCGCCGCAATCGTGTTGGCCTGCGTTTCGAGCGTTTCGCCGAAACCGCCGCGCGCCGGCACGACGGTGACTTTCGCCGTGCTCTCCGGCAACGCTTTCGCCACCAGTGACAATGTCGTGCCGCCGGAGACTGCGACCACTAAATCATCCGCCAAATAGCGGGCGACAAGCAGCGCGCCTTCCTGCGCCAGATTGCGTTGCACGACGCGATCCCTTGACGAATCGCCGCGCACAATCCGCACCTCTTTCATCGCCAAAATGTCTACCAGTTCGCGTTCCAGTCGCTTGACCGATTGACGCGTGCGGAAATAGGCGGCCAAATCGATCAGCAGCTGCTCACCGCGGCGGGTCATGGAAATGCCGGCGGGAGTGACGGTCACTAAGCCGTTCGCCTCGAGCTCGGCGGCAAGACCTCGCACCACCCGCTCGGTAAAGCCTGTCGCGTCCGCAATGGCGCGGCGTCCGATCGGCGCTTGCAACGAGACTTCTTTGAGAACGGCGTACCGGCGTTCCGCTTCGGCAAAAAGCTCCGGAACCAAACTCACCAATACGTCTTCTTTCGTCGCAATCACCTCGCTTGCCCGCGGGACAATTTTTGTCCAGCTGTGGTAAAAAAATCTTTCCGCATTCATTGTAGCAAAAGAAATCTCAAGACGCAACGACCAACCGAAGCACCCTCCTTTTTCACGACATTTCCGGAATGCTAAAACCGATTACGAAAATACCGATTCGTTTGTTATACTTACATCGGAAAATGTCGTGAAAAGGAGCGATACAATGATTACTGTCAGTACCACATTGCCCGCCGAAGCGCGTAAGCTGCGGGAGAATGTTTTTATTCATGAGCAGGGTTTTCAGAACGAATTTGATGAAATCGACGAATCCGCCCATCATGTGATCTATTGGGAAAATGATCGCGCAATAGGCACCTGTCGCTTTTTCCCGGCGGAAGAGGCCGACACCTACTACATCGGTCGGATGGCCGTCGCCAAAGACCACCGCCATCAGCAATTGGGCACCGTGATTTTGGAAGCGGCGGAGAACGCTATCAAAAAACTGGGCGGCCAAAAAATCATGCTTTCCGCGCAAGTGCGCGCCCAAAGCTTTTATTTGCGCAACGGTTATGCCGGTGATCCCGAAGAAGTTCATATGGACGAAGGGGAACCGCATCGTTGGCTGTACAAAGAGCTATGACGTGTGGAAATCCTTATTCATTATGCATAATTTGCAAGACTATTGTCATGATTTCATTGAATGCATAATGATTTTAGTTTATAATTAAGTTATAAATAGAAAATATTCATTATAAGGGGGAAATGGTATGAAAACGAAACTGACCGAACTGCTCGGTATTCGATACCCGATTATTCAGGGTGCCATGGCCTGGATCTCCGAATCGACGCTGGTAAGCGCCGTCGCCAACGCCGGCGCCACCGGCGTGATTGCGACCGGCGGCCAGTCGTCGGAATGGATTCATGAACAGATCCGCAAAACGAAGGAATTAACCGATCATCCGTTCGGCGTGAATTTGATGTTGCAGGCGCCTAACAAAGATGAAGTGCTCGAAATTATTTGCGAAGAAAAAGTCGCTTTCGCCACCATCGGCGCGGGCAATCCGGTGCCTTACTTCGAGCCGCTGCATCGCGCCGGCATTAAAGCGATCCCTGTCGTGCCGAACGTCAAACTCGCTAAACGCGTGCAGGAAAAAGGCGCCGACGCGCTGGTCATCGAAGGCTTTGAAGCGGGCGGTCACGACGGCATGCAAACGACGATGGCGCTGATGACAAACGTCATTCCGGAAATCGATATTCCTGTCATCGTCGCCGGTTCGATTGTCGACGGTCACGGTATGGCGGCGGCTCTCCTGATGGGCGCCGACGGCGTACAGATGGGCTCGCGCTTCCTCTTAGCCGAAGAGTGCCAAGTCCATCAAAATTCGAAAGACGCCATCATCGCCGCTACCGATACGGATTCCGTCATCACCGGTTTTACGCGCAACAACAATGTCCGCGGTTTGCGCAGCGCATTCACGGACGAATACTTGCGTCTCGAACGCGAAGGCGCCGCCGATGAGGTCCTCACCGCTCTTTCACGCGGCACGAATCGCCTCGCCGCGGTCGACGGCGACACGGTAAACGGTGTGGTGCAAGTCGGTCAGGGCTTGAACCGTTTGACCAAGATCCAACCGGCGAAAGAAATCGTAGATGAAATTATTCATGAAATGACGGAACGTTTGCAAAACGCCCCGCAATTACTGAAATAATTTTTGAAAGCAAAGGAAGGGAAGTTCCTATGTATACTTATGATGGAGATTCATTCCAGGGCGTCTCGCCCACATTGCATGAAAATATCTATGTCGCGGAAGGCGCTAAAATCATCGGCGACGTTCGCGCCGATGAATGGAGCAGCTTCTGGTACAACGCGGTAGCCCGCGGTGATGTCGATTACATTTCCGTCGGCAAATACTCTAATGTGCAGGATCTCGTCTGCCTGCACGTGGCAAAAGGTTATCCCTGCATCATCGGTGACTATGTCACCATCGGTCACAGCGCGGTCGTTCACGGCGCCACGGTCGAAGACCATGTGTTGATCGGCATGGGCGCTAAAATTTTAACCGGCGCGCATGTCGGACGCGGTTCGATTATCGCCGCCGGCGCGCTGGTTCTCGAAAATCAACAGATCCCGCCGAATTCACTCGTCGTCGGTGTGCCGGGACGCGTGGTGCGCACGCATGACCAATGGGATAATATTCACAGCCAGGCGATTAAGTACAAAGATGAGTGGACGGTCCAATACAATCTGTATCCGGACGCGCCGGGTGAAAAATATCACGGCGAAACAATCATCTGAGCATAAAAAAGAATCTCCGCGGAGATTCTTTTTTATAGCTCTCGACACGATTCTTCCGTACGGTATTCGTTCCAACGAAAAACCTTTATATAATCTGTTTATGTAAATAAAAAACCCTGCCAAGGCAGGGTTTTTGTTTGGTACGAATTAACGTTTCGAGAACTGACTTGCTTTACGCGCTTTTTTAAGACCGTATTTTTTACGTTCTTTCATACGCGGGTCACGAGTCAGGAAACCTTCTTTTTTGAGCGCTTTGCGGAAATCGGCGTCGACTTCCAGGAGCGCACGGCTGATGCCATGACGAATCGCGCCGGCTTGACCGGTCGTGCCGCCGCCGTGAACATTGACCAAAACATCATACTGATTGGTGGTGTTGGTCAGTTCGAGCGGTTGTTTAACGATCAGTTCGAGTGTCTTCAAACCGAAGTATTCCGACATCTCACGATTGTTGATCATGATCTTACCTTGGCCCGGAACAAGACGAACGCGGGCAACGGATTTCTTTCTACGGCCTGTGCCGCAGTATTGTGCTACTGCCATTTATGGTTCCTCCTTCCGGTTAACGAATGTTCAACTCAAGTACTTCCGGTTGCTGTGCAGCATGCGGATGTTCCGCGCCGGCGTATACTTTTAATTTACGATACATATTTTCGCCCAGCGAGTTCTTCGGCAGCATGCCGCGAACCGCCATTTCAATAACCTGTTCCGGCCGACGTTCCAAGAGCCAGTTCAGATGAATGAAACGGCCGCCGCCCGGATAACCGGAATGACGGAAATATTTTTTCTGTTCTAATTTTTTACCCGTAACAACGACTTTCGCCGCGTTAATGACGATCACGAAATCGCCCGTATCTTGATGCGGTGTGTAAGTCGGCTTATGTTTGCCCCGCAGGACTTTCGCGACTTCGGCAGCTAAACGGCCGAGCGTTTTGCCTTCCGCGTCAACGATGTACCATTTCCGCTCAATGTTGCTCGGATTGGCCATAAACGTAGTTTTCATGCGTAAAACTCCTCCTTATCAAAATCGAAACGTAAACGGTTATCCTTTCCGGGGCTAATGGGTAGGACAAAAGTTCACTCGTATTATTTTAGACGTTCAGGTCCTGTTTGTCAAGAATTTTTCATCACAAACTCGGATTCCTGCTGTTTTTAGAATGATGTAAATATAATAACGAGTTTTTATGGTCGAGTAAAGACTTTGCCACGCGGATTTTATTTATCGCATGAGCGCGGTTTTGCGCCGGCTGTAAATTTTCCAGTATAATGAAAGCAAATTTTTCTACTATTACAGAAAAGAGGCTCGTATGATTATTTCCCAACTTGCTGTCAGTCCCGCCCTGCGAGAGTTATTCGCCTCCGCCGCCGTTACTTTTGTCAGTCCGGCGCAGGCGGATCCCGACGCTTGCGCGGCCGTTGTCTTAAGCGCGGAGGATCAGTCGATCGCCCGCCGCTTTCAAGATGTTGATGACCTTCCTCGTTTTATCGTGGACAGTGACGCGCCGCATTTTATACGCCTGCGCAAAGACCAAGTGAGCGAAGTGGTGCTCGCGGCCGCGAAACGATTTGAACAAGGTTTATTGCCGCCTTTTGTCGCCGCGATGATTGATTATACCGACGGCGATCAGACATCTTTCGCGACCCCCGGCCATCACGGCGGCGAATTTTTCCGCCGCACGCGCGCCGGTCGCCTCTTCTATGATTTTTACGGCGCCAATACCTTCCGCAGTGACCTTTCGTCTTCGGACGGTTACCTGGGCGACATGTTGACCCACGACGGTTTCGCCGCGGCGGCGGAGCAACACGCAGCCGAAGTGTTTCACAGCGACCGCACTTATTTCGTCTTGAACGGCACCTCAACGGCCAATAAAGTCTGCGCGACAGCGCTGTTGACACCCGGCGATCTGGTGCTTTTCGATCGCAACAATCATAAGTCGGCGCACCATGGCGCGCTGGTGCTCGCCGGCGCAACACCGGTGTATTTGGAAGGCACGCGCAATCCCTACGGTTTTATCGGCGGCATGCCGGCGGCCGCGCTGGATGAAAACGCATTACGGGAGCGTATCCGCAAAGTCGATACCGCCAAAGCGGATATGCCGCGACCGTTCCGTCTCGGTATTTTTCAACTCGGCACGTACGACGGGATTTTGTACAACGCCCGTCAAATCGTAGAAAGCGTCGGTCAATTATGCGATTACATTTTATTTGATTGCGCCTGGGTCGGCTATGAACAGTTTTTGCCCATGCTCGCGCCGATGAGTCCTCTCACCTTGGAGCTCGGTCCGAACGATCCGGGGATTTTGGTGACGCAATCCGTGCACAAGCAGCTGGCGGGATTCGCGCAAACTTCGCAGATTCATAAAAAGGACAATCACATTAAAGATCAGGCGCGGTATGTCAATCACGACCGTTTCAATGACGCTTTTCTGCTGCACGCGTCAACTTCACCGAACTATCCGCTTTTCGCTTCACTCGATATGAACGCGAAAATCCATGAAGCCCCATACGGCGAGCAACTTTGGCGCGACGCCGCGACAGTTGCGACCGACGCGAAAAAAGAAATCCTGAAACGCTGCCGGTATTTCCGCCCCTTTGTACTGCCGACTGTTGACGGTACTCCTTGGCAAGATATCCCGACCGACGTGATCATCTCCGACCGACGCTATTTTGCCATCGATCCCGACGCGTCCTGGCACGGCTTCACCGGTTTTGTCAAAGAGCAATACGCGCTCGATCCCTGCAAAATTTTACTGTACACGCCGGGCATTTCCCTTCGTGACGGCACGTATGAAGATTTCGGCGTGCCGGGCAGTATCGTTTCGCATTACCTGCAAGAGCACGGCATGACGCCGGAAAAAAGCGATTTGAATTCGCTGCTCTTTTTAATCACCCCGGCGGAGTCTCCCGCCAAGTTGAACCGTCTGGTTGATCTGCTCGTGCAACTGGAAAAAGCCATCGAGGACGACGTCCCCGTCGCCGATGTGCTGCCCCGCGTGGCGGCGGCCTATCCGGACGTCTACCGCACGCGATCGATCCGCTGGCTGTGCCAAAAACTGCACGATTTTTACAAAGAAGCGAACGTCAGCCAGTTACAACGTAAGCTGTTCGCGGCTGAATATTTACCGCCGGTCGCCCTGTCCGCCGCCGAAGGCACGCTTGCGCTTCGGCGCAACCAGGCGCGCGCGCTGCCGCTTCGCGAACTCTCGGGCGAAATCGCATTGGAAGGAGCGCTTCCGTATCCGCCGGGTATTTTCACTATCGTCGCCGGGGAACGTTGGACGGAAACCGCCGTCGAATACTTTACGGTTCTCGAACGAGCGATGCAAGCCTTGCCGGGATTCGCCCCCGAAATTCAGGGCGTGCATCAACGACGCCGCAGCGACGGCTCACCGGAATTGTACGCGTATGTATATGAAGCGCCGCGTAAACTTTCCCGACGCACCATTTATGATTGACATGAAACAATATTCATGGTACACTTGTAAAGCTTGTAAACAAGCTATTGCCAAATTTGTAAAGGAGTGATTGCATGGCAACAAATCGGAACGCACGTTTTAAGGCGAGCCGACGGTTTGACCTCAACATCTACGGTCATCCGAAAGCGTTAAAACGGCAGTCCAAAGAGCGCCGCCCGCGTAAAATCTCGGAATACGGCACCCAGCTCTTGGAAAAACAGAAAGTGAAAGCTATCTACAATTTATTGGAACGTCAGTTCTACCGTTACTACGTCAAAGCGCGTAAAATGGAAGGCATCGTCGGTGAAAACCTTCTCTTCCTCCTCGAAAGCCGCCTGGACAACCTCGTCTATCGCATCGGCTTCGCGCGTTCGATCCGTCAGGCTCGCCAGATGGTGAACCACGGTTTGATCCTCGTTGACGGCAAACGCGTTGACATCCCGTCGTATAACGTAACCCCGGGTCAGGTCATTTCGTTGAAAGAAGATCAACGTGCCAATGAAATGTTCAAAGGCAGCTTCCAGGAAGTTCGTTCCTTCGAGCTGCCTTATATAGAAAAGAACTTCGACAAATGGGAAGGCACTTACACCCGTCTCCCGCTGCGTGAAGAATTGCCGTTCGCGAACGACATCAACGAAACGCTCATCGTCGAATTGTACAACAAGTAAGAATTTGCAAAACCTCCCTTGCAAAGGGAGGTTTTTTATTGTTGACGGCATATTTTCCTCTTCTTGATTTGCAATTTATAAAAGATGCCATTAATGGTATAATAAATAGAAATGTGAATAATTAAAAGGAGGCATTTATGCGACATTCGAGCGCGCGCGCAAGGAAACGGAAAAAGCGCGGTGCAAATAAAAGTACGCTCATTATCGCCGCGATTATCGCGCTGGTCATTTTTCTGGGCGCCGGTTGCGGATTTATCGGCGCTACCATCAGCAATTTGCCCGATGTGCAGCAAACGGATACGCCGGCGGCGTCATCGCAGGTTTTTGACATCAAAGGTCGCCTGATTACGACCATTCATGCGGAGGAAAATCGGTTACCGGTTTCGCTAGATCAGGTCCCCGAGAATTTGCAGCATGCCTTTTTGGCCGCGGAAGATATCCGTTTTTATGATCATCACGGCATCGATCCCCGCGGCATCATGCGCGCGATCTTTGCCAACATCACGCACAACGGCATCGCGCAAGGCGGCAGTACCATTACGCAACAGCTGGCCCGCAACGCGTTTTTGACGCAAAATCGCACCTTGGAACGTAAATTCCAGGAGGCGATTTTGGCGTTGCAAATTGAACGCGAATACACCAAACCCGAAATCTTGGAAATGTACATGAACCAAATTTATTTCGGTGAAGGCGCCTACGGGATTCAGACCGCGGCTAATATTTATTTCGGTAAAACGGTAAGCGAACTGGATTTGGCGCAATGCGCTCTCCTGGCCGGTTTACCGCAAAGTCCGAACTACTACTCCCCCTTCAGCAATTTGGAAGCGGCGAAAATACGACAGGCTACGGTCTTGAATCAGATGGCCAAGTACGGCTTCATCTCGCAAGAAGACGCGGACGCCGCCAAGGCGGCCGATTTGGGCTTGCGCTCACAGGAAAGCCTGAAACAGATTCGCGGCTCCCGCGCGTCCTATTTCATCAGCTACATCGAGCAGATAATCAGCGACAAGTACGATGCGGAAGCGCTTTATAAAGAAGGCTTGAAAATTTACACGACGTTGGATCTGGATATGCAGGAAGCGGCGGAACGTTCGTTAGAAGCGAACCTGCCCGACTTCTACACCGATGCCAACGGCTTGCAGCAACCGCAAGGCGCGATCGTCGCCATCGATCCTCACAACGGCCATATTTTAGCGATGGTCGGCGGACGCGGCACGGACCATTTCAATCGCGCCACTCAGGCGGTGCGCCAGCCGGGCTCGGCATTTAAGCCCTTCGTCTACATCAGTGCCGTGGAAAAAGGCATGACCCCGGGCACGATCGTCGACGACTCACCGATCACCATCGCCGGCTGGAGTCCGCAAAACTACAGCCGTACATTCAGCGGTAAAATGACATTACGTCAGGCCTTGATGAATTCCGTCAATGTGCCGGCCGTCAAGATCGCGCAGGAAGTCGGCATGCATAATATCCTCGCCAACGCGGAAAACATGGGCATCAGTACGCTCGTCTTCAAGGGCGGCAACAATGATGAGAACCTGGCCGCCGCCTTGGGCGGTTTAACGCAAGGCGTCACTCCTCTCGACATGGCCTCGGCGTACGGCGTATTAGCCAACAGCGGGGTGCACATGGAACCGCTGGCGATCATTCGAATTGTGGATCGCAACGGTAATGTATTGGAGGAAAATACCGCCAAAGGCACGCAGGTCATCAGTCAAAAAACGGCGTACATCGTTACGAATATGCTCGAATCCGCCGTCTTGCACGGCACGGGCGGCAACGCGTACATCGGTCGTCCCATGGCCGGTAAAACCGGTACGACGGACGACACTAAAGACGCGTGGTTTGTCGGCTATACGCCGGACGTCGCCGCGGCCGTTTGGATGGGCGATGACTTTGACGGAACCTTACAGGGATTGACGGGCGGTACCGTTCCGGCAGCCATCTGGCGCGACTTCATGCACGCGGCCGTCGCCGATATGCCGGCCAATCATTTCCCGACGCCGGCGGGTGTCGAGGGAATCGCCGCGGAAGGTTTTTACCAGCCGGCCTCGGAATCTGACAAAAAAGACGAAGATAAAGACAAGAAGGATAAAGACGGCAAAAAGGAAGATAAAAAATCATCCGCTAAGAGTGATAACGACGACGATGATAAAACACCGGAACGCGTGCCCGGCAAAGTGAAAGGCGCGGGCAACGAGTAAAAAACTTTTCTTGAAGAGTTCATTAAATCGGTCGTTTTATATCAACCGGTCTTTTGCGAGCAAGAAAAAAAGGCGCTATTTTTCAATAGCGCCTTTTTTGATCTAGTATCCTATCGCACGTTTCCAACTAGAATATATGGTTCGTGCCACCATTCTATGCGCGTTTATTATAGCACAAAGAAGGTAAGGGACAAACTGTTATTTAATGATCCTCAAAAACTTTTTGATTCGCTGCGTTTTTGCGCTTTATCAATAAAGCGCTTGAAAAGCGTAAATTCACTCGTATCGCTCAGCGACTTCTTATGATCCGGATATTTTTATTTTTGCAACAAAAAGACGGCTTTCGCCGTCTTTTTGATTAGGTATCCGCTGTCGTCGTAATCGGACGATGCGTATGTATATCCTGATGCAATACTACTTTTCCTTGCAAAAGAGATTCTCCGATCGCGATGACGCGCTGATTTGACGAGCCGCGGAAACGCAACGCGGGATCGCGTAACGCGTCCACAAAGCGCCCGTCAACGAGCACGTCACACAGACGCAGGAGCGATAAACGAACGGGATCGCTGATAATCTCTTCCCATGTGTAGCCGGAATACACCCAAATGTTTTTTTGCGGCTGGGCCGCCCGCACAGCGCGCACGACCTCGATCAGTCCCTCGACATTTTGCATGGGCTCGCCGCCCAAAAGCGTCAAGCCCGCTACATTCGGGTCATTGATGTAGTCGACCACCGTCGCGGTTTCCTTATCGGTCCAAAGGTTACCGGCCTGAAAATTCTGGTATTCGACGTTGAAGCAATTCGGACAATTGTGAGTGCAGCCCGTGACAAAAATACTCGTCCGAATGCCTTCACCGTTGGCGATATCGTATTGCCGGATTTGTCCGTAACGCATACGTGCCTCAGATATGGAGGACGCGGTCGCGGATTTCTTTCGTGCGACCTTCGTTCCAGAAGTTTTCACCGAGGTAACCGCATGTCCGACGGATGACCGTCAACAGATTACGATCGGTGTTGTGGCAACGCGGGCATTCCCACTGGATATCGTCATTGACTTTGATTTCACCGTCAAATCCGCAAACATGGCAGTAGTCGGATTTGGTATTAAATTCCGCATAGCAGATGTTGTCATAAATGAAGTTCATCATCGTCAGTACCGCATCGACGTTACCGCTCATATTCGGAATTTCCGCATACGAGATACAGCCGCCGGTCGAAAGTTTTTGGAATTCCGATTCAAAACGGAATTTGTCAAAGACGCTGATCGGTTCGCGTACGTCCACATGGTAGCTGTTGGTGTAGTAACCTTTATCCGTAATGTCTTCGATTTCGCCGAAACGCGCGCGGTCAATGGACGAGAAACGGTTGGTCAGGCTTTCCGCCGGCGTGCCGTACAGAGAGAATCCCAAGCCGGTCTGTTCCTGCCATGTATCGACCGCTTCGCGCAGACGGCGCATCAGACGCGCGGCGAACGCGTGACCTTTTTCGCCGGTATGCGATTCACCGGTGATGAGTTTAGTCGCTTCATACACGCCGATGTAGCCGAGGGAAAGCGTGGAATACGTATTCTGCAAGTACGGATAAATCTTTTCGCCCGGTTTGAGGCGGGCAATCGCGCCATACTGCCAATGAATCGGCGACACGTCGCTCACGACATCTTTCAAGAAATCATAGCGCAACATCAATGCTTTGTAGCAAAGTTGCAGGCGTTTTTCCAAAATTTCAAAGAACTTTTCTTCCGAATGCTCCGCCAAAATACCGATCTGCGGCAAGTTCAGCGAAACGACGCCCTGATTGAAGCGGCCGTCCCAAACGTATTCGCCTTTTTCGTTTTTATACGGGCGCAGGAAGGAGCGGCAACCCATCGGCGAAAATACATTGCCTTCATAATTTTCGCGCATCTTTTTGGCGGAGATATAGTCCGGATACATGCGTTTCGCGGTGCATTTCGCCGCGAGTTCCGTGAGGTAGTAGTACGGCGCGTCCGGCGTGATATTGTGTTCATCGAGCACGTAAACGAGTTTCGGGAATGCCGGTGTGATGTAGACATTCTGCTCGTTTTTGACGCCTTCTAAACGCTGCGCCAAAATTTCTTCCGTGATCATCGCCGCTTCTTTGGCGTATTCGTAATCCGGTTGGAAATACATGCACAGCGTAACGAACGGTGCCTGGCCGTTGGTCGTCATCAAGGTATTGATCTGGTACTGGATCGTCTGAATGCCGTCTTTTACTTCTTTACGGGTACGTTTCCAGGCAATCGCTTCCGCTTTCTCCTGATCCGGTTCCATTTCATAAATGTCGCGCTGCTCTTCGAGCACGCTCTTGAGAATTTTATTGAACGATTTACGCACGAAAGGCGCCAGAATCCGATCGATGCCGTTGATGCTCTGTCCGCCGTACTGGCCGCTGGCGACCTGCGCAATAATCTGCGTCGTTACCGTACAGGCGACTTGGAACGATTTCGGCGAGTCGATCTTTTTCCCGTTGATGACGGTGCCGTTGGTAAGCATGTCTTCCAAATTGATCAGACAGCAATTGAACATCGGCTGAATGATGTAGTCCATGTCATGGAAGTGAATCGCGCCGCTGTCATGCGCCTGCACGATATCGGCGGGAATCAGTTTGCGGCGGGCGATATCTTTCGATACTTCGCCGGCGATCAAATCGCGCTGCGTCGAGACGACATGCGCGTCTTTGTTGGAGTTTTCATCCAAGACGGCGATATTGCTTTTATTTAATAAACCGAAAATACTTTCATCGGTCGTATTTTCATGACGTTTGAACGCCTGTACCGCTTTATAGTTTTCGTACGCACGAGCCGTTGCCGGATTGTGGTTCTCAATGAGCTTATAATAGACTTTATCTTCGATTTCATAGATCGTTAAAGGCTTTTCCTGCTGACGCGCTTCCTGTTCGATTTCCCAGGCGATTTTGTCCGCCTGACCGATTTCATACACGCCGCTCGAGCTATTCATTGCTTTTTCGATCGCGATCGTAATTTTCGACCTGTCAAAGACGGTTTTGCCGCCGTCGCGTTTGATGACTTCCAACATAGTACCACTGCCTCCCTTACGTTTGATCGGCTTTTCACAAGCCGCCTCTTTAGATCTGAGTATACTACATATTGTAGTCTGAGCGCAATCCTAAAAACAGATTATTCAATATGTAGAACTCGACTAAAATCCCCTTCAAGCCCGAAACGGTCGCATTTTGCGCTACTCGAAACAGTCCTATACAAAAAACGCAAGGAGTCGTCTCTAAATTACTGTTTGACATTCATTCTTTCATAGTGCTATAATCAGCGTTAATCAACAACGAAATACACCACTTTTCATCCAGAGTGACCGAGGGACCGGCCCAATGACGTCGCGGCAACCATCTCCACACGGAGAACGGTGCCAATTCCGCGGGAGTGATCCCGAGAGATGAAGTCGACCGGCTCTTCATCTTTTGGTGAAGAGTTTTTTAGTGGTTAAAGGAGTGAGAAAATGATAGATTTGCGGCACATTAGCAAAGTATATCCCGGTCCGCAACCGGTGCACGCGATCAAGGATATCGACCTGCATATCCCCGAAGGCGAAATTTGCGGTATCATCGGCCTGTCCGGGGCCGGCAAGTCGACGCTGATTCGCTGTATCAACATGTTGGAAACGCCGACCGAAGGAGAAGTGTGGGTCGACGGTAAAAACCTGACGGCGATGAGCGAACAGGAATTACGTAACGAACGCAAACATATCGGCATGATCTTCCAGCATTTCAACTTGCTGAGTCATCGCACCGTCTATGAAAATATCGCGTTTCCGTTAGAACTCGCGGGGCTTTCCAAAGCGGAACAAAAAGAACGGATCGAGCCGATTTTGGAGCTCGTCGGTCTGACGCAACGCCGCGACAACTATCCCGCCCAACTTTCCGGCGGTCAAAAGCAGCGTGTCGGCATCGCCCGCGCGTTAGTTTCCCGACCGAAGGTGCTGCTTTGCGACGAAGCGACCAGCGCGCTCGACCCGCAGACCACCAAAGCGATCCTTGATCTTTTGAAAGATATCAATCGTCGCCTGCACCTGACCATCGTTTTGATCACGCATGAGATGCAGGTCATCAAAGAAATTTGCAACCACGTCGCCGTCATTGAAAACGGTCGCATCATCGAACAGGGCAGCGTGGCGGATCTTTTCACCGCGCCGAAAACGGCGACCACGCGCGAATTTGTCGGCTCCATTTTGAGCAATGACATTCCGGAAAACTTAAACTATCTGCATATTTCCCAAACACCGATTCCCGATGCCGATTTACTGGTTCGGTTATCTTTTATCGGCGACGTTACCGATGAGCCGTTGTTGGCGACATTGATTCGTCGGTTTGATCTCGAAGTCAGCATTCTCTACGCTACTATCGATTACATTCAGGACACCTCATTCGGTCGACTGATTGTGACGCTGGGCGGCAGTGAGGATCAAATGCAAGCCGCCTTGGCGTGGCTGCGCACGTGTCCCATTGAAAGCGAGGTGATCGGTTATGTCCCCGCAAATCGTTAGCCTCTTATGGCAGAGTTTAGGGGAAACGATGTACATGGTGGCCGTTTCCTCCTTTCTCTCGGCCTTCTTCGGGATTCCTCTCGGGGTCTTGTTGCTCGTTACCGATAAAGGTCATATTTTGGAAAACGCCGCGATTAATAAACCGCTCGGCGCCGTCGTCAATATGCTGCGTTCGATCCCGTTTATTATTTTAATGGTCGCGATTATTCCTTTGACCCGCATTATCGCCGGTTCCTCGATCGGCACGACCGCCGCGTGCGTACCCTTGACGCTCGCCGCAATTCCCTTTGCCGGGCGCCTGGTGGAAACGGCGCTGAAAGAAGTTCCGTTCGGCTTGGTGGAAGCCGCGCAATCGATGGGCGCTTCCCCTTTGCAAATCATCTATAAAGTGTTAATTCCCGAAGCGCTTCCGACCATCATCGACAGCATGACGAACGTCGTCGTCAATTTGATCAGCTACTCCGCGATGGCGGGCGCGATCGGCGGCGGCGGCTTGGGCGATCTCGCGATCCGCTACGGCTACCAGCGTTTCCGTCTTGATGTGATGCTCGCAACGATTGCGATTTTGGTCATCGTTGTCCAATTGATTCAAAGTCTGGGCAATTATTTAGCACGACGCGTGAATAAAAAATAAATCTGAAAATGAAATAGTGAAATGGGGTAATGTATTATGAAACGACAATGGACCGTCTTATTTTTCCTGCTTTGCAGCCTGACCGTACTGGCCGGCTGCGGTACCCCAAAAGAGCCGGCAAACGCTATGCTCGGCACCCAAGAACGACCGCTCATTGTCGGTGTAACGGCAGGACCGCAGGCGCAAATTTTAGAACAGGTCAAAACAGTAGCCGCGCGTGACGGCTTCGTCATCAAAGTGGCGGAATTCACCGACTTTGTCACGCCGAATCAGGCGCTCGCCAATGGTGAAATTGATGCCAACGCGTACCAACACCAGCCGTACTTGAACCATTTCAATAAAAACAACGGCGACAAATTAGTCTCGATCGGCAAAACCGTACTCTTGCCGATGGCGCTCGACGCCCTTCCCGACGGTACGAAAGTAGCCATTCCGAACGACCCGACGAACGGCGGCCGCGCGCTCTTGCTGCTGCAGTCGGCCGGCCTGATTCAACTCGGCACGAATGATATCACCGTCACGGTCGCCGATGTTAAGGAAAATCCGCGTCATTTTGAATTTCTCGAAGTGGAAGCCGCGCAGGTGCCGCGCTCGTTAAATGACGTGGACGCCGCCGTAATTAATACGAACTACGCGCTCGAAGCGGGACTTTCCCCGGTTGCGGATGCGCGCTTTGTGGAAACGAAAGAATCGCCGTACGCTTGTGTGCTGGCCGTGCAAAAAGATGCGAAAACCGACACTGCGTATGCGAAATTGCTTTCCTACTACCAATCGGAACCCGTACGCGACTTTATTCACAAAGAATTCAAAGGCGCGCTGGTACCGGCGTTCTGATTCGATATTTTCCTTTACAACTGAATGCAGCTGTGATAAAATACTACTGTTGCTAATAACGGAACTTGCAAGGAGGTGTAGATAATGGCAAATTATTGCGAAGTTTGTGGTAAAGGTACGCAAACCGGTATGAACGTCAGCCACTCACATTTGAAAACGAAACGAACCTGGAAACCGAATATTCAACGTGTACGTGTTGTTCTCAACGGTCAAACCAAGCGACAGAACGTCTGCACTCGGTGCCTTCGTTCCGGCAAAGTGGAACGTCCTTAAGACAAACTGAAAACCGCCCTCGGGCGGTTTTTTTATACATATTTCCAGACAATAAAAGCCGCCCGAGGGCGGCTTTATTTAACATCCCAATAGCGAGGCAAAAACACGTCTTGATATAAACGAATCGCATACTCGTCCGTCAAACCGGCCACATAGTCGATCACCGCCGTTGCGACCGGAGTTTCACTCGGTCGGTGTTCCCCCGGCAAGCGCTCGGGATCTTCCATATAGTAACGGCAAAGTTCCTGTACCAAGCGGTAACCGCGCTCGCGATCCGGCACCAGCGCCGGCGCCTGATACACATTGGCGAACATGAATTCGCGAAATATGCGCATGACCGCCTGCGTGGCGTCCGGCATGATAATACTGTCCCGATCCAACGATGAATACACCAGGTCGCTTACCATCGCCGTGATCATGGATGAATGCGTCGTTCCGAAACGGCGCTTCACTTCCGGCGGCAAATCGTCCGCCGTGAGCATCCCCGCCCGCTCCGCATCATCAAAATCGTGGCATAAGTAGGCAATGCGGTCGCTGTAACGAACCAGTTGCCCTTCCAATGTCTGCGGCAGATTTAGCCCCGTATGATTCAAAATACCGTCACGTACGGCCTGCGTCAAATTCAAACCGGCGCCGTGCTTTTCCAGCACATCCAACACGCGCAGACTTTGCTCATTATGGTGAAAATGTCCGAACAGATCGCGAATCGCAAATTCACCGACATGACCGAACGGCGTGTGCCCCACGTCATGCCCCAAGGCGATCGCTTCCGTTAAATCTTCATTCAAGCGCAATGCGCGCGCCATCGTCCGCGCGATTTGACTCACTTCCAACGTATGCGTCATGCGCGTGCGATAATGATCGGTCGGCGCGATATATACCTGCGTCTTATGTTTCAAGCGTCGAAACGCTTTGCTATGCAAAATCCGGTCCCGATCCCGCTGGTATTCGGTGCGCAAAGGATCCTTATCCTGCGGACGTTCGCGCACGGCGTCACGGCTATGGGCCGCGTGCGTCGCTAAATATTTGACTTCGCGTTCTTCGGTCACTTCACGGATTTGCATAGTTCACCTCACCTGTGTAAACGGCGGTTGCGTTCGATGATCTCCATGACCCGATTGGCCGTTTCTTCGATCGCTTTGGTGGATACGTCGATCACCGGACAGTGCAATTTGCGCATAATCTCACGCGCATACGTCAACTCTTCCCGAATGCGATCGAGCGCCGCATAGCTTGCCCCGTCGGCAAGTCCCATGGATTTTAACCGTTCGCTGCGAATCGTATTGAGTTTACCCGGATCGATAATCAAACCGACAATTTTATGGGAAGGCAGCTGGAATAATTCTTCCGGCAACGGCACTTCCGGAACCAGCGGCAAGTTCGCCGCTTTGATTTTTTTATGCGCCAAATACATGGAAAGCGGCGTTTTCGAAGTACGCGACACACCGATAATGACGATGTCCGCTTTTAAAAATCCGGCCGGATTTTTACCGTCGTCATATTTAACCGCGAATTCGATGGCTTCCACTTTTTTGAAATATTCCTGGTCGAGCTTGTGAACCATGCCCGGTTGCATGCGCGGTTTGGTTCCGGCAATCACTTCAACCGCACGCAACATCGGACCCATAATATCGACCGATGTCACCTTGTATTGCCGAGCGATCTCTTCAAAACTGGAACGCAGTTCTTCGGAGACGATCGTATGACAAATGATGCCTTCATTCGCCTGCGCTTCGCGCACCGCATCTTCGACCTGCTCTATCGTGCGGATATACGGCACCCGAATGATGTCAATATCTTCCTTGTCAAACTGGCTGATCGTAGCCCGTGCGACGTTTTCCGCCGTTTCGCCCAATGAATCCGAAAGCACATAGATTGTCGGTACTTTCATTTTTTCACTCCTCTTCCCTTGCCTCGACCGATATCCACCAACAAACGGGTCATCCCCGTCTTGGAAATACGGCCGCGCACCCGATAGATTTTTTCGCCCGCCTTTTCCGTAACATCAACTACCGGCAGACAATCCACCTCGTAATCAATCATTTTTTGTGCCGCCGATAACACATCGTCATTCATTTCCACATAAATCAGACGACTGCTGGACGTCATGACCAACCGCACCGGCAGGGTAGTGAGTTCTCGTTTGCCCATAGCTGCTTTAAGGAGGTCTTTGCGCGAAATAACCCCCGCCAATTCCTGTTGCGTGCCGACAAATAAAGTTCCCACGTCTTCCGTAAACATCGTCACGATCGCATCATATGCGGATGCGTCTTGCGGCACCATAACCGGTTGTGATAAACATTGCGAAACCGTCATCGAGCGAATTTGATCGGCCAAAAGATTATCCGATTCGTTTCCGACATAGAAATATCCCATCTTCGGCCGCGCGTCTAAAATCCCCAGCATCGTTAAAATCGCAAGATCACTGCGCAACGCTGCTCGCGTTACCGACAGACGTTTCGCGATCGCATGCCCCGAGATCGGTCCGTCCTCGCGCACCATTTCGGCAATTTTTTCCTGTCTCTCCGAAAGCACTTCGTTCTCACCACCTAGCTCTATTATACAAAAAATGCCCCGTAACGGGGCATTTTTTTATTACCATTTAAGTTCTTCCTGATTGGCCACGCGACCTTTGCCGGTCACCGCATCCAACATAATACGCTGTTCCAGTTGCGCGACCATTTTCTTGGTTGCTTTGACCATATCCGGGTTAACCGATACGGAATCGATGCCTTGACTGATCAGGAATGCCGTGAAGTCAGGATATACCGACGGCGCTTGCCCGCAAATCGAAACGGTTTTACCGTCACGATGCGCCGTTTCGATCAAGTGGCGAATGGCACGACGTACTGCCAGGTTGCGTTCATCGTAAATGTGCGAAACGGTATCGTTGTCGCGATCGCAACCGAGGATCAGCATCGTGAGATCGTTCGATCCGATCGAGTAGCCATCCACAAATTCATTGAACTGATCCGCCAAGATAATATTGGAAGGAATTTCCGCCATCAGCCAAACTTTGAAGTCCGGGCCGCGACGCAAGCCTTCGGCCGCCATCAAGTCGGTGATAATGCGAGCTTCTTCCACAGTACGACAGAACGGAATCATCACGTTCAAATTCTTGAAGCCGTATTCTTCACGTACTTTGCGAACCGCCGCCAATTCCAACTTGAATGCTTCGATATAGGTGGGGTCGTAGTAACGGGAAGCGCCGCGCCAACCTAAGAGCGCACTCGGTTCATACGGTTCATATTTGTCGCCGCCTTTGAGATCGCGGTATTCACTCGATTTGAAATCGCTGAAACGCAAGGTTACCGGACGCGGCGCCATGGCCTGGCACACTTTGCGGATGCCGTCCGCCAAACCGTCCACCACGCGTTCCGGATGACCGATTTCGATCAGGTACAACGGATGTTCATGGATGAAGGTGGTCCAGATAAATTCTTCGCGCATCAGGCCGATGCCGTCACACGGCAACTGCCCGTATTTTTCCGCCAAGTCCGGATCACCGAGGTTCATGTACACTTTCGTACCGGTCGCCGGGAAGTATTCCGCCGCCACCGCGGTCTGCTCCGCTGCTTGCGGTTGTTTAACGAGGTCTTCGACCAGGCCGTCATAGACGATGCCGTTCGTCGCGTCAACCGTAATCATCGCGCCGTCCTGAATCGTTTGCGTCGCCGCATCGCCGCGGCTTTGCGTGCCGACGATACAAGGAATGCCCAGTTCGCGGCTGACGATCGACGCGTGGCAGGTCATGCCGCCCGCATCGGTAACAATCGCTTTCGCTTTCTTCATGGCCGGAACCCAGTCGGGAGCGGTCATTTTCGTGATCAGAATTTCGCCTTCGTTAAACGTATCGATCAACGCCGGATCCAGGATGACGTGCGCTTTACCGCCTACGCGTCCCGGGCTGGCCGGTAAGCCTTTCAAGAGCGGTTTGCGATCTGTCGCATACTCGGCTTCCGCCGGTTCATTCTGTTTCTTTTCTTTATTTTTCTTCGACCAGACGGTTTCCGGGCGCGCCTGGAGAATTTTGATCGAGCCGTCGCGTTCATCGACGCCCCATTCGATATCCATGTAGCAGCCGTAATGCTTTTCAATCGCCAACGCATAGCGCGCGAGTTCTACGACCTGTTCGTCGGAAATGACCTGCTGTTTCGCTTTTTCCGGATCGACGTTTTGTTCGATGACGCCGCTGCCCGGTTTGCGGGTGAGCATAATCGGTTTTTCGTTGACATGTTTTTCCGTGATCGTGAGATCCTGTTTGTTGACAAGGAAGCTGTCCGGAGTTACCGTGCCCTGAACAACGTATTCACCCAAGCCCCAAGCGCCTTCGATCATGATATTCTGATCATTGCCGGTAGCCAGATCCACCGTAAACATAACGCCCGACGCTTCGGAGAACACCATCATTTGAACGACGGCCGAAAGCGCCACTTCGAGATGATCAAAGCCCTGTTTTACACGATAGTACACGGCGCGATCGGTAAAGGTGGAGGCGTAGCATTCTTTAACGCGGTCAATCACTTCTTCTTTGCCTTTGACGTTCAGATACGTATCCTGCTGACCGGCAAAGCTGGCATCCGGTAAATCTTCCGCCGTCGCGCTGGAACGAACCGCTACAAACGGCGCCTCTTCGCCGACTTTTTTAGCCAATTCATCGTAGGCATTGCCGATGGCATCTTGCAATTCCTGCGGCATTTTTGCGGCCATGATCGCTTCGCGAATTTGCGCGCAAACATCACGCAACTGCGCCGAGTCTTCCACATCCGTCAAATTTTCAAGCAATTCTTTTACTTTGGCATCCGCGCCGGATTCTTCCATAAAGTAACGATAGCCGTGCGCCGTCGTGGCAAAACCGTACGGTACCGGCACCTTCGTCTGCGAGGTAAGTTCACCCAGGGAAGATGACTTGCCACCGACTAAATCGACGTCCGAACGACGCAAGTCGTCAAACCAAAGTACATACGCTTTCTCTTTATCCATTTTGCTCTCCTTTCAAAACCCGAACAGTAAAAGAGTATACTATATATTAAAGTCAAGTTTATAGTATATTCTATTTAAATTTCTGTCAAGCACTATTGATCGACTTTCAAGATTTGCATAAAGTTCGTTCAGCTATCCTGTTTTCGCATACAAAAAAAGAGCTCATGCGAGCTCTTTTTAATGACGGTTTTAACCCAAACGAATACGACGATATTTACGCTTACCGACCTGTAAAACATCATCGTTTTGTAATGTGTAATTTTCTTCGGTGACCTTTTCGCCGTTGACGCGAACGGATCCCTGTTGAATCATGCGTTTGCCTTCACTGTTGCTCGAGACCATGCCGGCCGCATTCAGCAATTGCGGCAACCAGACTTCACCCGCATCAATCGAAAGTTCTTCGATCTCACTCGGCAAATCGCGTTCCTGGAAAACGCGGACAAATTCCTGTTCCGCCGCTTCGGCCGCCGCGGCATCATGGTACAGTTCGACAATCGTTTTGGCGAGCAGCATTTTGGCGTCGCGCGGATGAACGCTGCCGTCTTTGAGACCCTGCGCCAGTTGTTCCTGCTCTTCGCGCGGCATATCCGTCACCAACATGAAGTAGCGCGCCATCAATTCGTCCGGAATCGACATCGCTTTTCCGTACATTTCCGTCGGTTCTTCATCGATACCGATGTAGTTGCCGAGGCTCTTGCTCATCTTCTGTACGCCGTCCAAACCTTCCAAGAGCGGCATCGTGATAACGACCTGCGGCTCCATACCGGTTTCGCTTTGCAAATGGCGGCCGACAATCAGGTTAAACTTCTGATCGGTACCGCCGAATTCGATATCCGCTTTGATCGCGATCGAGTCGTAACCCTGCATCAGCGGGTACATAAATTCATGCAGCGAAATCGGCCGTCCTTCGGTATAACGTTTTTGGAAGTCATCGCGTTCCAACATGCGGGCAACCGTATATTTCGCCGCGAGCGTCAAAACGTCGGCAAAGTTCATTTTACTGAGCCATTCGCTGTTGAAATGAACTTCCGTTTTATCGCGATCTAAAATTTTGAAAATTTGATCTTCGTACGTCTTCGCATTGGCCAAGACCTGTTCTTCCGTTAGCGGTTTGCGCGCCGCGCTTTTACCGCTCGGATCGCCGATACGGCCGGTAAAGTCGCCGATAATCAAAACGATCTGATGTCCCAAGTCTTGAAATTGTTTGAGTTTGCGCAAGACTACCGTGTGTCCGAGGTGAATATCCGGCGCGGAAGGATCCAAACCCAACTTAACCCGCAGCGGCGTATTCGTCGCGACCGCACGTTCCAATTTTTTACGTAATTCCTCCAGCGGCAAAATTTCCGCCGCACCGAAACTCATTTGCGCTAACTGTTCTTCTACCGATTTCATCTGCTACCTCCACTACCATTATTAAACTACTGCTGAGTACTATCATAACCGTTACATCTGCCCGCCCAATGTCGGCCGTTGCTCACTCGGATCGGTCTTACGCGCGGCATGCGCCAACACACCGTAGCCGGCCAGAGCCGAGAGAAGCGATCCGGCAAATATACCGATTTTAGCCTGATTCTGAAACGTCGGATTGACAAACGCCAACATCGTGACGAAAAGTCCCATGGTAAAGCCAATCCCGCACAAAATGGAGCAACCATACACATGCCCCCAACGAGCGCCGCTAAGCATGCCCGTATAGCCCGTTTTTACCAAACCGTAAACCGCGGCGAAGACCCCGATCTGTTTACCGATGAACAAACCTAATGTAATACCGATCACCACCGGGTCCAAAAGATCGCCCCAGTGGAAACCGTTGAACGATACACCGGCATTCGCGAATCCGAAAATCGGCAAGATGATGAAAAACACAGGTAAATGTAATGCTCCCATCCAGGCGTCGAGAATATGCATCACGCCGCCGGATTTCGTTTTCGCGGTCAGCGGAATCGTCAGGGCCAGAACAACGCCGGCAATCGTGGCATGCACGCCGGAACGCAGGAAGCAATACCATAAAATAGAACCCAATATGGCATACGGCACGGCGTTACCCACCTGGCGACGATTTAAAAAGAGCAACATCGCCACTATAACCGCGCCCACCAAAAGATAGGTGAATGCCACTTCATTCGTATAAAAAAATGCAATAATTAAAATCGCCAGTAAATCATCAATAATCGCCAACGCCGTCAAGAAGATTTTAAGCGAACGCGGCACGCGTTTCCCCAACAGTGCCAAAACGCCTAATGCAAATGCGATATCGGTCGCTGCCGGAATCGCCCAACCGTGCGCCGTATCACTTCCCAACGGGTTAAAGATGAGGTAAATCGCTGACGGAACGACTAAACCGCAAAAAGCGGCAATTCCCGGCAACATGCGTGCGGAGCGTTCCCGCAAATCGCCCTCATAGATTTCACGTTTAATTTCCAGGCCGACATACAAAAAGAAAAGTGCCATCAACAGATCATTGATCCAAAGCAAAGGTGTAAGTCCGCCGAAAGGCTGATTCAAAAAGCTGAAATAGGAAACAGCCAGCCCGCTATTCGCGACGATCAGTCCCAATGCGGACGCTATCATCAGCAGAATCCCGCTCGACGTATCCGCCTGAATAATCTTCTTTAATCTCGTCATCCTTTCAACCGCCTTTACGCGCCGGCAGAGTATCAGCATCATTCATAATACGTACCGACACAGTACCAGTATAACTCATGTATAATTATAATATAAATATACTTTTATTTTTTGTATAAATATTTTTTGTATAAGATCTCTATATGGAGGCAATTATGTCATACCTGCTTGTCATCTTGCTTTGTCTTTGTCTGAGCGGCTGCGGACAGGATGCCCCGCCGCCCGCACCGACCGCGGCGACGAACGCCGAACAAACGATCCCGCAACCTCCAACCGCTTGGCGGGAAGGCGTCACCAGCATGCAGGCGGGAGATTACGCCGCTGCCGAAACGCATTTCACGGAAGCGATCAATACCGCCCCGCAGGATTACCGCGCGTACGCCGATCGCGGTTTGGTACGCGCCTTGGCTGAGCGTTACGAAGAAGCGCGAAACGATCTGACCCGCGCCTCCGATTTAGCGCCCGGAATGCCCGCCGTCGAATATAATTGGGCCATGTATTATAAGTTACAAGGACATCTTGACAATGCCCTCACCCATTTTCAAAACGTGCTGAAAAAGGAGCCGAAAAACGCTTGGACATTGTACGGTATCGCGACGATTTACGCCGATCGAGGTGAAACAGAGCCGGCGCTTAACTATTTAGAGCGCGCGATTGCGGCGGATCCGACCGTTGCCGATGCGGCGCGCTCGCAGGATCACTTCCGCTCATTTCATGAAAACGCGCGGTTTCAAAAACTTATTTCATAATCCGTCTTACGAGACAGTATAAAAAAAGGAATGGAAGTCTCCATTCCTTTTTTGTCGTCCTTACTGCACATCCATTACGGCTTTGCCTTTGTAATGACCACAATATTTGCACACACGGTGCGGCATGATCATTTCGTGGCACTGCGGGCATTCAATCAAACCCGGGGCCGTCAATTTCCAGTTCGCGCGACGACGATCGCGACGACTTTTCGACATTTTACGCTTCGGTACTGCCATGGTTGCACCTCCTCTTTACTCGTTCCTGCTACTTTGCTTCCAGGCAGCCAGAGCCGCCCAGCGAGGGTCGATTTCCGTATCGTTGCAATCGCAAGATCCTTCATTCAAATTCGTTCCGCAGTGCGGACAAAGGCCTTGACAATCTTCCCGACACAGCACTTGAACCGGCTCCTCAATGAGCAACGTATCCCGAACAAGAGATCGTACATCCACGGTCAGGCCGTCGTATCCAAGTGCATCCGCATCTTTTTCCGGTTCGCGGACGAATCGTTCATAAACGGGCACGCGGATCTCCCGTTCAAATTCATCCAAGCAACGTGTACAAACGCCTTGCATGCGGGTAGTTAATTCCCCATCCCAATGCAAGCGTTCCCCATCATACCAATATTCACCGCGGATTTCCACGGGCGCCAATAAGCCTCTCAATTCCGGATCATCCGCAAACTCTTCCTGCGGCAAAGTAAACGCATACGCAATACGTTCTCCGGGATGAGCGATGGCGGCATCAATGGATACTTTCATGCTGAACCTCGACTTTCTTATTATAGCGATTCCACCCTTTATTGTCAATCGAGAGGATACTTTTCCACGTGAATATAATTACATCTATTCTAACAAAGTAAACCTGTGATGTAAACGTAAGCGGCCCGGTCACTGCGCAAAATCATTTTTCCAACTGCAATCAAAAAGGCGGAGTGATCTCCGCCTCAACTTACCATGATCGGCCGGCACCGCCGCCGCCGGAGCTGCCGCCTCCGCCGCCGCGGAAACCGCCTCCGATTAAAGATACCGTCCAGCATCAGAAAAACGATCAGTATCGCCATTGGTACGGCGGGTTTTGTTCCTTGAAATCCAAAGGCAAAAAAAATTTTTCCGGAAGAAACCGCCAGCGCCCCATGCCATCCCTGTCTCTTATCCACATAAAGAGGGAAAAAAGAGACAGCCCGCCGCCGCGCGAGAAGAACATCAGCAGCAGGATACGCGTCAGACGACCGCGATTAAAGATACCGTCCAGCATCAGAAAAACGATCAGTATCGCCAGCGGCCATACGGAGCCGCTCTTCCGTTCCGGTTTTTCGACCCGCCCCGGCGTACCTAAATCTTTCTCTGTGATGCCGTATTCCTGCATCGTCACGCCGACCAAAGCGCCGTAGGTTTGCAAGACGCCCTGCTCGAATTGATTTTGCTTAGCGTAGGGAACAAAGTAGCGATCTAAAATCTCGCCCGCTTTCGCATCATTAAGCGCGCCTTCCATGCCGTAACCGACCTCAATGCGCACCTGTTTGGCGGACGGCACGACCAAAAGCAAAATTCCGTTGTTCTTCGCTTTATTGCCGATCCCCCAGCGCCGAAACAACTCGGTCGCATACATTTGCATATCCCCGTCGGGAATACTCGGCATGGTCGCTACTACGACCTGGGCGCCGGTTTTATCTTCCAAAGCGCGCCCCACGGAGCGGATTTTCCCGACCGTTGTGCGCGACAAAATGCCCGCGAAATCCTGCACATAAATATCGCCGCGCAACGCCGGATACGGCGTTGTCACAGGTGCTGTCGGAACATTGTCGGTGGCAGCGCCTGTCTGCGCGGGACCGATCTGCCGCGGCGACGGCTGATGATTAGGCTGACTCGGCGCCAACCCCTGCTCCGCCGGCAGAGAATCCGTCGCTTTCGGCCATAACGGCGAACGCTCCGCTGTCGCTACATCGGCAGCCGATACCGCGGGAACAATCGTCGCCATGACCAGCCAGCAAACGGTAACGAACCATATCCCCCACCTGCGCAGCACTTCCGTCGTGTGCACGCGCGTGTTTTCCATCACCGCACGTCCTTACTTAAAACTGAACTTGCGGCGGAGTTTGCGCGCTTTCCGAAGCGCGGAAATAGTCACGGCTGCTGAAGCCCAACAATCCCGCCACGATATTCGTCGGGAATTGGCGAATCCGGGCATTGAACGCCTGTACGGTGCCGTTGTAATCACGGCGCGATGTGGCAATGCGGTTTTCCGTGCCGGCCAATTCGTCCTGCAACGCGCGGAAATTCGCATCCGCTTTCAAGTTCGGATAATTTTCAACGACCATAAACAAACGTCCCAACGCGCTCTGCAGTTGCGCATCGGCTTCCGCTTTTTCGGCGACCGACTGCGCGCCCGCCATCTTGGCGCGAGCATTTGATACATTATCAAAGACCGCCTGCTCGTGTTGCGCATAGCCTTTGACCGTATTGACTAAGTTCGGAATCAAATCGTTGCGCCGTTGTAACTGCGTATCGACTTGCGCCCAGGCGCCGTTAACCTGTTCATTCGCAGTAACCAGTCCGTTGTACTGGCCGATCATCCAAAATCCCGCCAATGCGATGACTGCAATGACTATCCACCAAATTCTTTTCATAATAGCCTCCTCCAGCTCTATAAACAAGAAATCATTTGACTATATTATACCATAATCGACTCTTCTACTTGCTCCATGTACCCTTTATATCTTCTTTGTTTGTGCCTTGTATCTGTTCACGTCGCGCTCTTTCCTGACATGAACTCATTGCATTATCGGGCCGTCACCGGTAGTAAAAGGCGTTCTGTATAAATACGTACGAAGTGTAAAAGTATTTTATCGGTAAAAAACGGTAACTGCCATTCGCTACGCAGTTACCGTTTTTTATTTATTCTTTTAAGACCGGCGGTTTATGTTGAAGTCCGCGCGTGGAAACGAGCAGGTAGATCAAGCCGACGAAGAGCCACACCGCGCCGACGATCAAACAGGTCGTGGAAAGGTTCGCCCACAAATACGCGCACACGGCAAAACCGATGAGCGGCGCGAGGAAGTAACGGAATATTTGCCGTTCTTTTTTACGCCAGAAGTAGTACACAATGACCGCGAGATTGACGCACATAAAACCGAACAAACCGCCGAAATTCAGAAGTTCGGTCACAATCGGAATGTCGAGGAAAATCGCGCCGAATACGCCGATCGCCGCCATAATCAAAATATTGTACGTCGGCGTTTTGTACTTCGAATGCAAATGCGCGAAAAAAGTTTTCGGCAGCAAACCGTCGCGTCCCATGCCGTACAAAAGACGGGCCGCGCTGGACTGACCGGCAAGTCCCGCCGTCATCGTGGAGATAATGACCGCAATCGTATAGGTAATGGCGAGCCATTCGCCGCCGGCGAGCTGCGCCACTTCAAAAAGCGCCGTGTCCTGCGAGGCGAAGGTCGTGTAATCCGGCCAGACGAGCTGCGCCAGGTAGGCCTGCAAGATAAAGATCAGGCCTCCGAGAAGGCAAGCCGCCATTGCCGCGACACCGATATCTTTCTCCGGACGAACCGCTTCTTCCGCCATCGTCGTAATCGAATCAAATCCCAGAAACGAGAAGCAGGCAATCGCCGCGCCCGCTACCAGTGCGGAAATCGAGTGCGCGCTTTCCGGATGAAACGGTGCGGCTGAAATCAATGTGCCCGCGCCGATACCATTTGTCAGCGCCCATGCGCACATGGCGCAAAACAGAAAAACAATGACACCCATGACCCCGACTAAGAGCATGTTCGTTTTCGCCGCTATATCCACGCCGAAATAGTTGACGACGGTAGTCACCAGCGCGATGCCGAGTACATACACATAGTACGGAATCGCAGGAAACGTCGAGTGCGCATACGCCGCCCCGACCATAAAAACAATCAACGGCACCAGGACATAGTCCAAAAACATCGCCCAGCCCGCAAAAAATCCGAGATAGGGATTAATCCCTTTTTCCGTATACGAGTACGTCGATCCGGCCACCGGAAACGCATTGGCCATTTTACCGTAACTCATCGCGGTAAAAAGCATCGCTACCATCGCAATGACGTACGCGAGCGCCAAAGTCCCCCCCGTCGTCGCTGTCGCATAGCCGTAAATATAGGCCGGCGCGATCGGCGTCATAAACGCGATACCGTAAATAATTAAATCTTTACGCGTCAACACCCTTTTCAATGCCTGATCATACCCCGTACCAACAACGTTACCGTTCGGTTCCGCCATGCCCATCCCTCCTTAGCTGTAATAATCAGAGTATACCATAATAAACAGATTAGAACGACCAAAATAATTTTATTTATTACAAATTATATCACTTCTGTCTCACCGTACATCATTCAAGAAATAAAAAAGAGCCCGCAGGCTCTTTATTCACACGTGTACAACTCCCGCAGGCAGGCCCGCGCCAACGCCGCCAACGACGACACCGCGCGCTGATCCGGAAGTTGCGCCGCGCCGTACGCCAACGGCAACTCCGTGCAGGCCAGCACGAGCGGCACATCGTTTTCACGCCACAAAAGTTCCGCCGCCTGACGCAAGCGTTCGCCCGCCAGCGTGAAATTGCCGGATTTGATATAGCGCAACGACTCCTCCGCCCACTCACCGGCAAGCGGCAACGGATCGTATAACGCAAAGCCTCGTTCCGCCGCTTTTTTCTGGTACAAACCGGAGCGCAATGTTCCCTGTGTTCCCAAAAGCCAAGCCCCTTTAGGCGAAAGCTTCGCCGCCTCCGCCAACGTCACGTCCATGATATTGATCAGAGGCGCTGTAAGTTCAGCGGCAAATTGTTCAATGAAATAGTGCGCCGAATTACATGGTGCGCAAAGCACGTCCGCACCCCATGTGATCAACTTTTCAAAGTCGTCTCGCATTTGCGGGCCGGGATCGGCTTCTTTGCCGAGCATGGCCGCGCTGCGATCGGGCAGATCCGTGTCGCCGAGCATAATTACCGTCGGATGCTCTTGATCCGTTTCCGCCGGCGCGTATACCGCAAGCAGACGTAAAAATTCCGCCGCTGCCGCCGGTCCCATCCCACCAAGCACGCCTAATACTTTACCGTTCTTTTTAACCATAGCCATCTTCCGTTTCTTTTATTTTACATTTATCTTACCTTTTTACTTTAACGAATGCAATGATAACCGAAAGGTATACAAAAATAAAAAAGAGACCGCCGTCATGACGGTCTCTTTTTGCATTTCCCAACATAAATTTTTCCTTTTTATCCGATCAACGGCTTTTTGTTCAACACTTTCGGCGTGCCTACACGGAAGCTGTCACCGCCGGCTTCTTCCACAAGGCAAGCCTGGTTGGCGCAGAGATATCCCTGAATGGACATATACATCGCGGTATCCGTGTAGTCCAACCCGTACGCATTGCTGATCAGGCGATGCAATTCCAGGTAACCTTCGCGAATGGCGTCATCGCACGTCGGTCCGCAGGTATTGACAAAGTACGCATCTTTGGTTTCCGTAACCGCCCAATTTAGCTTGAAATTTTTCAAAAGACGCACACGCACGATCACTTCACCGGCGATTTCAATGCCGTTGCCGCAGACTTCACCGTCCGCCATCGTGGCATGCAGATCGCCCATCGCCAGCAGGCCGCCTTTAACACGTACCGGGAACCAAACCGTTACGCCCTTTTGGATGATGCGGCTATCCATATTGCCGCCGTGATTTCCCACAAAACCGGTAGAGATTTCTTTTTCATCGGTCGCGACACCGATCACGCCGACCATCGTGTCCAACGGCCATACCATATCATTGGCGTCCCAATGCACCAAGCCGTTTTCAATGCGCATGATATGCGTGCGCAACTCGCTTTTTTCACAAAACGGACCGCATTCGGGAATCGAACATACCGCGCCCTGGTCGGCCACCGTGACATCCAAAATATCAACCGCCAGCGCGTCGCCCGGTTCCGCGCCTTCGATGTAAAGCGGGCCGGTCGCCGGATTCGTATGTTGCCAATCCACCGTTTCCGCAATATCCGTCGGCTTTTGCACCTGACCGTCGTAGCAGTCTTTGGTGATAAATTTGACCACTTCACCCGGTTTAGCTGTCGCAACCGGCTGCATATCGGGAGTAAACTTATAAATACATTCTCTGATCTCTTGCATAGAACTTCCTCCTTTACCATATCACTGTAAATTTGCTACACACTACTATCTTGCCCAACATCACCTTTGCCGGAAAACTAGAACACAAAACCCGCGATTAAATACATCACGGCGGAAATTGCCGCAAAGATAACGGAGTAAGCAACGCAAGTCGATGCGTGGTAACCCGGCTTTAAGCCGAAGACCGATGAAGTCAGCATCGTGTAATCGCAAATGTAACACATATTACAGCCGAAAGCGCCGGCCGAAATAATCGCCGCCCCTACCAGGTACGGATTGGCCCCGACGGTCAATGACACCGGAATCAAAATCGGGAACGTAATTAAAATCAGGCCCCAATTAAGCGACATGATACATTCCGAGATACAAAAGACGACAAACACGAGGAACGGTAACAAATTCGGATTGACGAAGGTCTGTACCACATTTGCCAAGTAATCGATATATCCCAGATCTACCAACACATCATTGAGCATATACGACACGCAGAACAAAATAATCAAACTCATAAAATCGGCGAAGCCGGCAATCAGACACTCTTCAATATCTTCCGATTGAATAATATTGCGCAGTAAATAGTAGCCGATCGTCACCGGTAAAACCACTAACATTGCCGGCACCGTGTCGAATTCAAAATAACAAACCACGCCCATCAAGAAAACAATCGGCAGGAAAAAGTCCAGCAGCCCGCCGTCTTTTTTACCCGGGACCTGCTCTTCCATATTTTCAATCGGCACGTAGTATTCTTTTCGTTGCGTTTTCAAGCCGCCCAAACGCGGTAAATAGCCGGCGGCAAAAAGAAATGTGCCGATCATGGAAACGATCGCATAGAAACTGAACGGTATGGAGCGGAAAAACGCCATCATGCCGTTACCGTTTTCGGCAAGCCCCGCCGAAGCAAACACACCGCCTAAAAACGCCGCCCATGAAGTAATCGGAAACAGTACACGCAACGGTTCCGCCAAAGTATGGATCAAGTACGCGCCGTCTTCCCGCGGAGCGTCCAATTCATCATACATCGGCGCCATAATACTGCCGCCGATCGTAACCGTCATGTAATCATCAAAAAACAGCGGAAATTGCATAAGCCAAGTCGCCATATTTAATTGCCGCGCCGATTTCACTTTACGTTTAACCAATCTTGCAAACGCATGCAATGCGCCGGTTTTACCAAGAAGTTTTGTAAATACGTTCAAAAAGCAGCACATCAGAACAATCCACAAAAAATCTTCATCCGCCATGGTCTTATACAACTGCTCTTTAAATCCGTCTACTACACCGATCCCTGTATTTAACGCTACTCCCAACATGGTGGCAAAAATCAGCGTCTCCAAAATACGTTTCGTCAGCAACGTATAGTAGAGGATATATATGATTAATAAAGTTCCTATTCCTTCCGGCAAATGATCTTTTCCCGGCGTCAGAAATACGGCTCCCAATAAAAGCAAAAAGGTAAGTCCGTAGCTCATGCATTTGTGCAAAGCAGAGTCGGGATCCAATAAAGTTTTGTATAAAGACCGCATGGTAAAACCTCCATCCTTTTCTTCTGTAGTATACCAAATCATTGAAGGAAAGAAAATTCCAAAAACAACTATTAAATAAAAAAGAGACCGTCATTTGACGGTCTCTTCGCGTAATCAGCAGCTACCTATGCTCCCGGGCCGTTTCCAGCCAAGTACTTTCGGCGTTTACGAGCTTAACTACTGTGTTCGGCATGGGTACAGGTGTCGCCTCGTAGCTATCGCCACTGAATTACTTGCTGAGTTCGCTGTTTGCTCCCTCAAAACTATACAGAAGAAGTAGATCACCTTCGTAGTTCATTCGTACTTTCTAAGTTAAGCCCTCGACCGATTAGTACCGGTCCGCTCCATGCCTTGCGGCACTTCCACTCCCGGCCTATCTACCTTGTCGTCTACAAGGGGTCTTACTAACTTTTGTTATGAGAAACCTCATCTCAAGGCTGGTTTCACGCTTAGATGCTTTCAGCGTTTATCCGTCCCGGACGTAGCTACCCAGCTGTACTCTTGGCAGAATAACTGGTACACCATTGGTCCGTCCACTCCGGTCCTCTCGTACTAGGAGCAGCCCCCTTCAAGTTTCTTGCGCCCGCGATGGATAGGGACCGAACTGTCTCACGACGTTCTGAACCCAGCTCACGTACCACTTTAATGGGCGAACAGCCCAACCCTTGGGACCTACTTCAGCCCCAGGATGTGATGAGCCGACATCGAGGTGCCAAACCTCCCCGTCGATATGGACTCTTGGGAGAGATTAGCCTGTTATCCCCAGGGTAGCTTTTATCCGTTGAGCGATGGCCCTTCCACTCGGAACCACCGGATCACTAAGCCCGACTTTCGTCCCTGCTCGACTTGTGGGTCTCGCAGTCAAGCTCCCTTCTGCCTTTACACTCTTCGCGCGATTTCCGTCCGCGCTGAGGGAACCTTTGGGCGCCTCCGTTACTCTTTCGGAGGCGACCGCCCCAGTCAAACCGCCTACCTGAGAATGTCCGTAAGCTCGTTACGCTTGGCGTTAGAATCTCAGTCACAAAAGGGTGGTATCCCAACATCGACTCCCTGACAGCTGGCGCCATCAGTTCTAAGTCTCCCACCTATCCTGTACATTTGTCACCGAGATCCAATCTCAAGTTGCAGTAAAGCTCCATGGGGTCTTTCTGTCCAGTCGCGGGTAACCTGCATCTTCACAGGTACTTCAATTTCACCGGGTCCCTCGTTGAGACAGTGCCCAAATCGTTACGCCTTTCGTGCGGGTCGGAACTTACCCGACAAGGAATTTCGCTACCTTAGGACCGTTATAGTTACGGCCGCCGTTTACTGGGGCTTCAATTCAAAGCTTCGCTTACGCTAACCTCTCCTCTTAACCTTCCAGCACCGGGCAGGCGTCAGCACCTATACTTCAGCTTTCGCTTTCGCAGGCACCTGTGTTTTTGGTAAACAGTCGCTTGGGCCTCTCTTGTGTCACCTTCTTCCGCTAAAACCGTTACTGGTCGTTACGTACCGAAGGTCATCCTTTTCCCGAAGTTACGGATGCATTTTGCCGAGTTCCTTAACGTAGGGTTTTCCCGCGCACCTTAGAATTCTCTTCTCGCCTACCTGTGTCGGTTTTGGTACGGGTGATATCATTCTCACTAGAAGCTTTTCTCGACAGTCGAGGATCCAGCAGTTCCCCATTGTTTCCAATGTCTCCCCATCACGCCTCCGCTTTCAGGTAACGGGATTTGCCTCGTTACCAACGTACGCGCTTAGACACGCTCTTCCATTCGCGTGCTGCTGTACCTTCCTGTGTCACTCCATTGCTCAAACAAATGATCTCAGTACAGGAATTTCAACCTGTTGTCCATCGCCTATGCGTCTTCGCCTCGGCTTAGGTCCCGACTTACCCTGAGCCGACGATCGTTGCTCAGGAACCCTTAGGCTTTCGGTGGAATGGATTCTCACCATTCTTTTCGATACTCATACCGGCATTCTCACTTCTGCACTGTCCACATGTCCTTACGGTCAGGCTTCTACCTGTGCAGAACGCTCCCCTACCCATGCTTACGCATGCCATAGCTTCGGTTCCGTGCTTGAGCCCCGGGTATTTTCGGCGCAGCGTCTCTCGACCAGTGAGCTATTACGCACTCTTTCAATGATGGCTGCTTCTAAGCCAACATCCTGGTTGTTTGTGAAATGCTACATCCTTTCCCACTTAGCACGGCATTGGGGACCTTAGCTGATGGTCTGGGCTGTTTCCCTCTTGACTACGGATCTTATCACTCGCAGTCTGACTCCTAAGTATAACTATAGCCATTCGTAGTTTGACTAGGTTCGGTAACCGGTTTGGTCCCTAGCCCGATCAGTGCTCTACCGCCTATAGTCTCTCCTTAAGGCTATCCCTAAAGATATTTCGGGGAGAACCAGCTATCTCCACGTTCGATTGGAATTTCACCCCTACCCACATCTCATCCTAAAGTTTTTCAACACTCATAGGTTCGATCCTCCACACAATTTTACCTGTGTTTCAATCTGGACATGGGTAGATCACTGTGGTTTCGGGTCTACTCATACTGACTTGCGCCCTGTTCAGACTCGCTTTCGCTGCGGCTCCGGATTTCCTCCTTAACCTTGCCAGCACTAGTAACTCGCCGGTTCATTCTTCAATAGGCACGCCGTCGCACGATGTATAACGTGCTTCGACTGTTTGTAGACATACGGTTTCAGGTTCTCTTTCACTCCCCTCCCGGGGTGCTTTTCACCTTTCCCTCACGGTACTATGCGCTATCGGTCGATATCAGTGTTTTGCCTTGGAGGGTGGTCCCCCCTGCTTCCCACGGGGTTTCACGTGTCCCGTGGTACTCCGGATTTCCGGTCCTGCTCTTCCTCTTTCGCCTACCGGGCTGTCACCGTCTTCGGCAGTACGTTCCAGTACTCTTCGGCTAGATTCGTTGCATTGTTACCGGGTCCTCTACCCCGTTAAAGTTTCCTTTATCGGTTTGGGCGTCTGCCCCGTTCGCTCGCCGCTACTTGGGGTATCTCGTTTGATTTCTTTTCCTCCGGCTACTTAGATGTTTCAGTTCACCGGGTTCCCTTCCCTATTCGGTCGAATAGGGATGACAGCACTGCTGCTGCCGGATTGCTCCATTCGGATATCTGCGGGTCAATGCCTACTTGCGGCTCACCGCAGCTTTTCGCAGCTGATCGCGTCCTTCGTCGGCTGATATCGCCAAGGCATCCACCGTATGCCCTTTGTATCTTAACTTTCGTATCGAATGTTTCTCTACGTTTGGTGTTCTCTTGTGTATCAAGAGTTTCTTTCTTCTTCTGTGTAGTTTTCAAAGAACAATTGAGGAATCTTACGATTCTCTCAAAACTAAACAATGCAAATTGCCAATGTGTCGACCTAAGTGACCGGATCTTAACTTTCGTTATGATCGGTTCGGTCTCCTTAGAAAGGAGGTGATCCAGCCGCACCTTCCGGTACGGCTACCTTGTTACGACTTCACCCCAATCATGAAGCCCACCTTCGACGGCTGAGTCCTTTCGGTTCTCCCACCGGCTTCGGGTGTTCCCCACTCTCGTGGTGTGACGGGCGGTGTGTACAAGGCCCGGGAACGTATTCACCGCGGTATGCTGACCCGCGATTACTAGCGATTCCTGCTTCACGCAGGCGAGTTGCAGCCTGCGATCCGAACTGGGATCCTGTTTCTGAGGTTCGCTTGGTGTCGCCACTTCGCTGCTCTCTGTCAGGACCATTGTAGTACGTGTGTAGCCCAGGTCATAAGGGGCATGATGACTTGACGTCATCCCCGCCTTCCTCCGATTTGTCATCGGCAGTCTCTCCATAGTCCCCACCATGACGTGCTGGTAATTGAAGATAGGGGTTGCGCTCGTTGCGGGACTTAACCCAACATCTCACGACACGAGCTGACGACAGCCGTGCACCACCTGTTTTCTCGTCTCCCGAAGGAGAACTCCGCGTCTCTGCGGATGGCGATCAATGTCAAGACCTGGTAAGGTTCTTCGCGTTGCGTCGAATTAAACCACATACTCCACCGCTTGTGCGGGCCCCCGTCAATTCCTTTGAGTTTTAATCTTGCGACCGTACTCCCCAGGCGGGGTACTTATTGCGTTAACTCCGGCACAGAAGGGGTCGATACCTCCTACACCTAGTACCCATCGTTTACGGCGTGGACTACCAGGGTATCTAATCCTGTTCGCTCCCCACGCTTTCGCGCCTCAGCGTCAGTGCTCGTCCAGAAAGCCGCCTTCGCCACCGGTGTTCTTCCTAATCTCTACGCATTTCACCGCTACACTAGGAATTCCGCTTTCCTCTCCGAGACTCCAGTATGACAGTCTCTGTCCCCTCACGGGGTTAAGCCCCGCACTTCTAAGACAGACTTACCATACCGCCTACGCGCTCTTTACGCCCAATAATTCCGGACAACGCTTGCCACCTACGTATTACCGCGGCTGCTGGCACGTAGTTAGCCGTGGCTTTCTCTTTCGGTACCGTCACTTCCGTTCATTGTTCACAAACGAATCGTTCTTCCCGAATAACAGAGCTTTACAACCCGAAGGCCGTCTTCACTCACGCGGCGTTGCTCCGTCAGACTTGCGTCCATTGCGGAAGATTCCCCACTGCTGCCTCCCGTAGGAGTCTGGACCGTGTCTCAGTTCCAGTGTGGCCGTTCATCCTCTCAGACCAGCTATTGATCATCGTCTTGGTAGGCCGTTACCCCACCAACTAACTAATCAAACGCAAACCCCTCCTGCGGCGGTAGCTTCTTCGAGAGGCCACCTTTCCTGTCGGTTTCATGCGAAACCGGAGTCTATTGGGTATTAGCAGTCGTTTCCGTCTGTTGTCCCCATCCGTTGGGCAGGTTGTTTACGCGTTACTCACCCGTTCGCCACTAAGATTTACAAGAGCAAGCTCTCGTATCTCTCCGTTCGACTTGCATGTGTTAGGCACGCCGCCAGCGTTCGTCCTGAGCCAGGATCAAACTCTCCATGATAGTTTGATCGCTCATTTGTTTGCCTTGTTGCCAAGGACTTTTGTAATTGACTCGGGTCTGTATATCAGACCCGCACATTGGCGTTAATTCTTTGCATTGTTCAGTTTTCAAAGAACCGCGTCGCTTCATGCGACTTTTATAGTATACCAAACACTCGGCTTTGTTGTCAAGCACTTAATATACTTTGTTGCGCCGCCGTTTCTTGCGGCTTGATTATCATAGCATTGCAACTATATCTTGTCAAGAACATTTTACAGATGTCGGGTTGAATTTTTGCAAACCTTTATAGATGTACTAATTTATAAACATATGATGCAATTTAAGTAAATGATTTTTTATCTCTAAACCAAATTGCCGTATTACTATAGTGTAAATTTTCAGCGGGAATGTCGACGAGTACGCCGGATATTCATTCGACAAAAAGCGCCGCCTCATCTTGGCAGCGCTTTTATATTTTTCATATTTATGACATTGATGTGAAAAGGCAAGACAGGTAACGCTGACTTATTTATTATTAAAGCAATTAATTTAATATTTTTTAATAATTATTGTTTTAAAAATGGTTTTATTTTTCATTTTCAAAACTGATAGCTATTATGTTTACAATATAGTATAATATAACTATCATCTATTTCATAATATATTTCAAACTTTATGGAGGCCTTTTATGGAGCAGAAATATCGTAAACTATTACCTGTTGTAATTCTTGCCGCCACAACATTTTCCAATAGTATTACCACTAATGCGCAAGACGTAAATAAACGGTCAATCTACTCCCTACCTCCAGTTATTGTTACAGCCACCCGATCTGAAAAGAAAGATATAGATATCGCTGCATCAACCAAAGTATATAGCAAAGAAGATTTAGTAAAAACCGGAACTTCAAACATTATCTCTGCCCTGAATTACACTAACGGCCTTACTTTCATGGGCTATGGACCTGAAGGCTCTTCTTTAGGCTCCAAAAATAGCCAGCTTATCATTCGTGGGGTAGATAAAGGGACGCTCGTAATGATTAATGGCACACCTCTTAATTTAAACGGCCGATATAACTTGGAAGATCTTCCATTCGACAGTGTGGACAAAGTAGAAATCGTTAAAGGTGGAGGTTCCGTACTTTATGGGAGCGAAGCTATCGGTGGTGTAATAAACATCATAACTGCAAATGAATTACCTAACAAAATATCTCTTGCTGCAGGCACTAAAAATCGTCAGAAATATAATTTTAGTACCCAGGCAGGCAAACTTTCTTTCGCATATAGCCATAACCACTGGGGTGCATCACTAAAAACCTCGGACTTAATAACAAGCAAAAAGAAAATGAATAATTATGTCCGAGATATCCAAAAAAATAGTTACTTTATAAATTACCGGTTTAATGACCACTCCAGCCTCATGTACCAGCACACCCAGTCAAAAAAAGATTATGATTACGTTTTTGGTGAGGGCTATGATTTATTAACAGATAAAATCAGATACAACAGATTATATAATTACAAAAAAGATTTTTTGCAATACCATTTTAATAATAACTCAACAAAAGGAATCATTTATTATAACCGCTCTCTTTCCGATAGTTCAAATACAGACTTTATGTCTTCTCGCGGAAGCAAACACGGTTACCCCAAATATGTATTTGAACAAGAAGAAAACTACTCCTATGGTGGTGATTTGATGAAAACGTGGAATAACAAATCCGCCAAATATACTTTAGGGGTGAATTTCCAGCATGAATATTATAAACCTGATACCTTCGCCAATAAACATTACAGCAAAAACAATTATTCAATCTATGCACAATATGAAAAAAGCTTAAATGAGCAAAATCATTTTCTTTTAAGCGCCCGCGAGACCTGGGCCAAAATGCCTGAAAAAACATTTAATAATTTCAGTGGACAAATACAGTATATTTATAAACTTACAGAAAATGAAAGTCTTTATGCTTCTATCGGACAATCCTTCAGAATGCCTTATCTTAGGGAGATGTATTCTTCAGGAGTCAATCGCTTAGAAGGAAATACTGCATTAAAGCCGGAAAAGGGCATGCATTATGAGCTGGGCTGGAAGAACCAGCATAATAATCATCTTTGGAAAGCCAGCTTATTCAAATACTATATAAAAGATAATATCGCCTATACACTAGGAAGGGGTGGTGGCAAAAGCTATTCTACCAATCAGGACTTAAAGAATTTTGGTGTCGAAGCTTCTGTTAATTATCAAAATGCATTAGGCTTAAATTATCATTTAGGATTAACTGTTCATAATCCTAAAGTAAAAACAAGATCCGATAATGCACCATCTACTGTACAAGTTAAGAATTATTGGGATCGTATTTACGGACAAATGCAAATAAGCGGAGGAATCGGCTATACAAAAAATAAATGGTCAACTAATTTAGAAGGTACTTACATGTTTAAAAGAGTTGCTTCTCCCAGCAGTTCTCCCTCTTTTGATATAAAACCTTATTTTCTTACTTCTTTAATGATACGTTATGCTCCCAACAAAAACAGTAATGTTACATTCACAATGCAAAACTTATTGAATAGAGCTGATAATTTTGGCGGATCAACTACCGCTTATTACTCTACTCCCCGTTCTTACATGATTGAATATGAGCATAAGTTCTAGCTAAGAAACAAAAGAAAATATAATGTGAATAATATATATTTATTAGAAAGGGGATTACCATGAATTTACTTTTTTTTGCTAAGATTGCTTTATCAACAGCTTTTTTATCCGTTCTCTTTACCACAGGAGTCAGTGCCCATACTTTATGGATTAATATGAGTGATTATAATCCCATCTACCGCCCCGGCCGCGGTGCAGCAACACACATATATATGGGATGGGGTCATCATTATCCTGTCGACGGATTTGTTAACAGCGATGATTTCACCGACATTTCCTTAGTTTCGCCATCAGGGAAAAAAGAGGCCCTTGCTTTGAGAAAAGACGGTTATGGCGAGACAAAACTGACGCTTCGTGAAGAAGGCCTTTATCTCATTGCCATTACAAGACGAACTGCCATGAATACAACGTACAGAGAAAATGGCGAGGAAGTAGCCATCAAGGGTCCAAAAACCGGACATGACGATATTGTGAGCAGCGTTTATTCCCAACAGTTTGCCAAATCTGTTTTCCTTTCTGGCAACAGTTTCACAGGGGATATCAGTCGTCCTATCGGCCATACCTTGGAAATTATTCCCCTGACTAACCCCTTTGCTTTGGAAAACAACCGGGGCGGCCGCATGAAAGTAAAAGTTCTTTATAAGGGAAAACCTCTTGCATTTCAAAAGATTCAGGCCACGTATGAGGGCTATTCCAAAGGCGATGAATCATCTGCTTATGTATCCACAAACAGAGAAGGTGTGGCTGAAATCCGCATCGACCACTGGGGTGCATGGGTCATAAAAACAAGATTTGACACCACTCCTTGTGATGAATTAAAAGATAAGGTAAATACAGAAAGATATTTTGCATCTCTGACTTTCCTCGTTCCTTAATTTCACCGGTGTTCCGTTACTAAACAATAAGCTGTTTATCATTTAACAGTTTATAATACAAGAAAAAAGCACTTACATTTCTGTAAGTGCTTTTTATATTTATCAGCAGTTTCCTATCCTCCCGAGCAGCCTCCGACCAAACACTTTCGACGCTGCGGAAGCCTCCCCACTGCTGTCCCCCGTAGGGGTCTGGACCGTGTCTCAGTTTCAGTGTGGCCGTTCATCCTCTCAGACCGGCTATTGATCGTCGTCTTGCAACAAAAAAGCGCCGCCTCATCTTGGCAGCGCTTTTTATGTTTTTCATATTTATGATATTGATGTGAAAAGCAAGACAGGTAACACCGAATCATTCATTTCCACGCAGGCAAGCTGTATTGAACTCGTTCCGGACGACGAGCCACGGTGCCGCGATAGAGCAGGTAACCGATGAAAAGTACAATGACCGCGCCGCGAATCGCTTCCAGACCCGCCGCATACATGGCGTACGTGGAATACGCAAGCGCCAGAGCGGAGATCCCGCGCATCCACAAAATCTGTTTTGCCGGCAGACCCGCGACCCGCAAAAGCGTCGGCGCGGCGAGACAGCAGTACAGATAGGGTACGACATTGGTAACCACAGCGAGATTAACCAATCTTTCAAATTGCGCAAACAGATATTCATCCATGGTCATCAATGCCAGCAGCGATTGAAGGACCAGCAAAATCAGCGTGCCGTTAACAGGCACTCCCTGTTTGGAAAGGCGGCTGAATACTTTCGGAAACACGCCGTTTTGCGCGCTGCTTTTGAACACCTGCGCAAGTGTGAATTGCCAGCAAAGGAGCGCCCCCATGCAGGAAACAACCATCATCGCCATAACGATTTTGCCGATAGTGCCGCCAAACAATACGGCGAAAGTCAAACCGAACGGCGCATTGGAATGCAGCAAATCAAGATTCGGTACAATGCCCGCCATCACATTGGTTGAAGCAATGTAGACAACGGCGACGGCAAGCGTGCCGAAAAAAGTGGCGCGTGGTACATCCCGCTGCGGATTTTCAATCGCGTCCATATTCACGGCCGCGGATTCAAAACCGAGGAACGCCCAAAGGGTCAACGTGACGGATTCACTGACCGCGGAAAAGAACGGCGTCTCGGACGGACTCCACGACTCGATATAGAGCGTGGAGTCAAACCAAAACCAACCGGCGACGGTTAAGAAAAGAACGGGCAAAAGCGATCCCCAAACCGTCACGGAACTGATGCTCCCCGTCCAACGGCTGCCGCCGAAATTGAGCACACCCGCCACCCACAAAAGCAACATGGTCGCGGCGGCAATTTGGCCGGGATGCGGTTGCCAGCCGAAAAGAGTAGCGCCATACCCGACAGCCGATACGGCAATCGCCACATTGGCAATAATAAGGGAAACCGAATACGCGAAATTCGTCATGAAATAACCGGGCAAGCCGAAGCGATACGCGGCATAACCGCCCATGCCGCCACTGTGCCGCGTGAACATGCCGCACTGGGCAAAAACGTGTGCCAAAAGCAATGAGCCGACCGCGGTCACCAACCAGGACAGAACGGAAATAGTCCCCACCTGCGCCAGCTTGGTAGGAAGCATAATGATCCCCGCCCCCAACATATTCGCGGCGGTCAACATCGTCAGTTGCCACACATTCATTTTTTTCGTTACTTTTGCCAATGTGCTCACCTCGCTTTGAATGTACCGTGGAGAGTTACGAGTCAAGCTCTTCAAAGCAATCGCAGACTCGTTGCGACTTACCGACTATCGTATCAATAATAGAGTTAATTCATGCGCGATAGATCACGATAGATAATGATAGATAACGATAGGTAATGATAGATATGAATAAATCACATTTTTTCTCTATTTTTCTCTTTGGTGCATTTATTTTAACACCGATTCTCCTGTTTGCATAGCACTTTATAAAATTTATTTTTCGTTTTTAAAACGAATAGAAAAAGCCCTTTTTTAGGGCTTTTTCGGTCTTACCTTGATAACCTCTTTTTATATTTGGTATAATAACTTTCGTAAAAGGGAGTAACTAATTTGTCGTCGTCAACAACCCTGCTGATAAAAAAGCTGGCGCGACCATCCGCAGGATGCAGTGAGACTTTTACTTGCAGCGTGCAAGGTAAAGGTCTCTTTCTTTATGTCGGAACATTTTATTTTTTACTGAGAAAGGCAGTGTTATGGATTTTTTATCCCCTTCATTTTTGCTTTCTCTCGGATCCATTATTCTTTTGGATTTGGTACTCGCAGGTGATAACGCGGTCGTGATTGCGATGGCGGCTCGCCAATTACCGCCGCATTTACAAAAGCGGGCGATTTTTATCGGTACGGCCGGCGCGATCATCGTTCGCGCGCTGATGACCGTAATCGCCACATGGTTATTAGGCGTGCCTCTGATCCAAGCGATCGGCGGTCTGATTTTAATTCCAATCGCGATCAAGCTGTTGCACCAGACCGGCAAAGATACCAACAAAGTTCTCTCCGCGACGTCGCTCAGCGGAGCGATTCGTACGATTATCGTGGCCGATGTCGCGATGGGAATCGATAATGTGCTTGCTATCGCAGGCGTTGCCCAAGGTAATATTGTCCTCGTAATAATCGGCCTTTTGGTCAGTATCCCCTTGGTGGTTTGGGGCAGCCAACTGATCGCCCGACTGATGGATCAATATCCGATCCTGGTGCCCGCGGGGGCGGCCTTGCTCGGTTACGCGGCCGGTACGATGATCGTGCACGATCCGATCGTCGGTCGCTACCTGCTCAACATTTCGCCGCTCATGGAATACTTCGTTCCTGCCGCGATCATTCTTTTCATTCTCGGTTTACCGCGCCTGCTGAGCAAAAAATCATCTGCATCAACAGATACGACAGGTACCGAAGACAAGACGAATAACGAACAAAAATAATTTTTAAGTGAGGTCCTTGTATTGGAAATTTTAACATTACAATTTTGGCTCTCTGTCGCGTCCATTATTGTTTTAGATTTAGTATTGGCCGGCGATAACGCGGTCGTCATCGCGATGGCGGCGCGGCAGTTGCCGGCGCGCTTGCAAAACAAAGCCATTTTTATCGGCGCGGCCGGCGCTATCTTGGTGCGGGCGTCGCTGACTCTGGTCGCGGTCAAGCTGCTGACGGTGCCTCTTTTGCAGGCCATCGGCGCGTTGATTTTAATTCCGATCGCGATCAAACTTTTGCTGCCGCAGGAAAATTCGTCGACCGGCGTAAAAAAGGTCGCCTCGCTTGGCTCGGCCGTGCGTACGATTATCATTGCCGACGTGGTCATGAGTTTGGACAATGTGCTGGCCGTCGCGGGCGCGGCGCAAGGTGATCCGCTGCTCGTCATCATCGGTTTGCTCATCAGTATTCCGCTGATCATCGGCGGCAGTAAACTGATCGCCCATTTCATGGAACGCTTCCCTCTGCTGATTCCGCTCGGGGCCGCGATCCTCGGTCATACCTCGGGCGTTATGCTGCTGCATGACGGCATCGTCGGACCGTATCTTACGGCCTATATTCCGTACGCCGCCTATGTGGTTCCCGCACTGACGATTGCCATTGTGTTGCTTGTGCCCTATGCGCTCGTACATTGGAACAAGCGACAACGCTAACAATAAAAAACACCGCCTTGAGCGGTGTTTTTTTGCTTTATTTACTTTTGTGAATCATCGAGCCGGTCGCCTGTTGGTTCGCCAAGATCGTCACATCACTGATCTGCACGCGCCGCGGACGGGAAATAACGAATGCGATGATTTCGGCGATATCCTCCGGCGTCAATGCTTCCACACCGGCATAGACCGCCGCCGCGCGGTCGCTGTCCCCTTTGAACCGAACTTCCGAAAACGGTGTCTCGACAATGCCCGGCATGATCGTCGTCACTTTGATGTCGGTTTCAATCGTTTCAATCCGAATCGCATCGCCGAGCATTTTGACGGCGGCTTTCGTGGCGCAGTATACGGCGCCGCCGGCGTACGCGCCTTGCCCCGCGGTCGAGCCGAGGTTCACGATATGGCCGTGGCCGCGTTCAATCATCGCGGGCAGCATCGCTCGCGTCACATACAATAAACCTTTCACATTCGTATTGACCATCTCATCGACGTCATCGAGATCATTTTCCGCATAGGGTTTCAATTCTCGCGCGAGCCCGGCGTTGTTGATCAAAATATCGGGCACCAGTCCTTCTTCCACAAGCTGCTGACCGACACGTTCCACCATCGCGCGCTTGGTCACGTCCAGCGGGAAAACATGCACTTTCGCGCCGTATTTTTCTTCCCATACGGCGGCCGCCTGCGACATCGGTTCGGTGCGTCGAGCGAGCAGAATTAATTCATATTTTTTTTGCGCTAAAAGTTCGGCGGTAGCCAGGCCGATGCCCGAACTCGCGCCGGTAATCATTACGATAGGTTGCGTCATGTTTTTCCCTCCCTGATCATTTCTATTTGCAGTATACCATAGCATTTTTAGCAAAATACAGATACTTTATTGAGAAAAAATAAAAAGTATATTGCAAATGGATTTTTGTTTGTGTACAATGGACTAAATAAAGTAAAGGGAGGCTTTGTATGGCGCAAACAAATGAAGAAGTTCGCGATACCGAACTTCACCAAGAAGAGATTCGTCCTGACGCCACTGCGACGGATCCTGTAGTGACAAACCCCGACCCCCAGCCGGCGACGCCTCAAGAGGAAGGTCCCGCGATTACCTGGGGAAGCTATGTGGCATTTTTCGGAGCCTTGCTGTTTTTCTCCGGTCTTTTCGCCGAGGCGACCGGCTGGTGGAAAGTGTTTGACTTTTCCGTCCTGAACGGCAGTTTCGGTACATGGGAAACGGCGGCCGGTAAGATGGCCTCGTTCCGCGGTTCCGGCGGTACCGGCGCGCGCGACGGTTTTGTGTTTGCGCTGACGTTGCTTCCGGCTTTGATTTTCGCGATCGCTCTCATCCATGTGGTCGAGGGCTACGGCGGCTTGAAGGTCGCTCAAAAAATGCTTTCGCCGTTACTGCGTCCGCTCCTGGGCATCCCGGGCGTGTGCGGTCTGGCCATGATCGCCAACTTGCAGACGACCGATGCGGCGGCCGGCATGACCAAAGTGCTCTATGAAGACGGCTTGATCACCAGCCGCGAACGTTCCATTTTCTGCGGCTATCAGATTTCCGGCTCTGCGCCGCTTTCGAATTATTTCTCTTCGGGCGTAGCCGTGTTTTCCATCCTCTTGGTACCGATCGGCTTGCCGATACTGGTCATTATGATTTTCAAATTTATCGGTGGCAATATCGTCCGCTTTTATCTGCGCGCCACGGAAGGCCGTGACCAGCAAGCACAGGCCACTGAAGGAAAGGCGGGTGACGTCGCATGAGTGAAGTACGTACCGCGCAAGTAAAACGCAAAGGCTTTATCGAGCTCTTCACCGAAGGCGCGTACAACGGTCTGATGATCGGCGTTCGCAACATGCTGCCGAACGTCATGCTCGCCTTCATCCTGATTCACGCTTTGAAAATCACAGGGCTTTTGGACTGGATCGGTTCGATCGCCGGTCCGATTATGTCGCTCTGGCTCCTGCCGGGTGTCGCGATCACCGTAATCATGGCGTCATTGCTTTCAATGGGCGGCGCTATCGGCATCATGGCGGCCCTCTTAGCCGCCGGCGCCATCAGCCCGTACGAAGCGACCGTAATGGTACCGGCTTGCTACCTGATGGGCAACCCGGTGCAAAACGTCGGCCGCGTATTGGGTACGGCGGAAGTTCCGGGAAAACATTACCCCATCATCATTTTCATCTGCGTATTCAACGCAATGGCTTCCATCTGGGCCATGGAATTGATCTTGGCATTATTCTAAAACGCCGCCCTTCGGGGCGGTTTTTGCTGAAAGGATACCTTTATGCTGACTTTATTAAAGAATGCGCATGTATTTGCGCCGGAAGACCTCGGAACGAAAGATATTTTAATCGCCAACGGCGTCATCGAAGCCATCGATGATCAACTTGATGTACAAGGCGTGGATGTGGAAACGATCGACTGCAAAGGCATGCGATTGATCCCCGGCTTTATCGACGGCCACGTTCATATCACGGGCGGCGGCGGCGAAGGCGGCTTTCATACCCGCACGCCGGAAATGCCTTTATCCAGCGCGACCCGCTGCGGCGTGACCACCATCTGCGGCCTATGTGGCACCGACGGCGTGACCCGCTCGCAGGAAAACCTCCTCGCCAAAACATATGCGTTGGAAAATGAAGGTCTCACCGTCTACATGTATGTCGGTTCGTACGAAGTACCGACGCCGACCATCACCGGCAGCATTCGTTCCGACATCATGCTGATTGACAAATGCATCGGCGCCGGCGAAATCGCCGTTTCCGATCACCGTTCGTCACAGCCGAATTACGATCTCTACCGCGATATCGTCGCGCAGGTCCGCATCGGCGGCATGCTTGCGGGCAAAGCGGGCATCGTCAATTTCCACATGGGCGACGGCGAACGCGGACTCGAACCGCTGCGTCAGATCGCAAATGAAACGGAAATCCCTTATACCAATATGTTGCCGACTCACACCAACCGCAACCAGCATCTGTTTAACGAAGCGGTGCAGTATGTCAAAGACGGCGGCTATATCGACCTCACGTCCTGCGTCAGCCCGGAATTGGGGAGCAAACACGCCGTCAAACCGTCCAAAGCAATCCGTCGCTTAATCGATGAGGGCTGCGACATGTCGCACGTCCTGATGAGCTCGGACGGCTACGGTTCGGTGCCGCTCTTTGATGACCACGGCAACAACATCGGCGTCGGTGTCGGCGATCAGTCCTCACTGATGACCGAATTCCGCGATGCGGTCGAAACGGAAGGCTGCGACTTTACGACCGTCCTTTCCATTCTCACCAAAAACGTCGCCGATCTCTTCCGCTTCAAGAAAAAAGGCGAAATCGCCATCGGCAAAGATGCCGACTTCATGACGATCAACGACCGGTTTGAATTGCAAAAACTGTGGGCCAAAGGCCGTCTCATGGTCGATAACGGCGAACCGATCGTCTTCGGCACGTTTGAAAAGCACTGAATTGTCCGCACGAATACGGCAATAAAAAAGAACCGCTTTTGCGGTTCTTTTTTTATTTACGCCCAGATTTTTTTCATCAAGCCGGCATAATTTTCCGTCAGGTGACCGACCATAACATCCAAAATTACACGGATCAATTCCGGATTGAAGTCGTCATCCGTTGTCGGTACGCAGGCGTCCAGGAAAATATTTCCTTCTTCATCGAGGAAATATTTGAAAACTTTATACGAACGGTTTTGTTCGTTCAAGTAGGTCAATACCTGTTCTTCATTTTTCTCTTTGAGCGCGCCCGTCGCTACCTGGACACGAATCATCACGTAGATGGTGTCGTCGACAAAAAGCGCCGTCGGCAAGCTTTGCCCTTCCGTTTGAATATGGGAACGGAACACATGCGTGTGGATTTCATCGCCGATCTCTTCCACCTGGAAGATGCCCGGGTGATTTGCTTCAAAATACTCTTTCAGTGCTTTTGCTTTTGTTTCCTCAGCCATATTAGTCCTCCTCTGTCGTACTTATATAGTAATTTCATTATAAACTAAAAAACGAGCGCGGTACAGTCACAAAAGTAAAACGACACGGGCACCCTCGCAAAACGGTTGACGCATCTGCCTCAGTTATTTCTGTTTCTCCTGTATGTTCGGCCGTCAGAAATTTTAGGAAATCTGTATTTTATTCTTGATGCAAATCATTTTCTGACTTCTAGGCACTTCCAAAATTGTCGCTATGTCATCTGTCGTCTTTATTACATCGCTATCATTTGCTGGGCAATGCACGACCGCTTTTTTACACAAAAAAGGACAAGCGGATGCTTGTCCTTTTTATCTACCTCATCAAGTTGTCATGGAAATGCGCTTATTTCGTGACGAGTTTCAACGGTACGGCGATATGATCGGCAACCGCTTCTTTTTTAACCGCTTTAACGGCGGCTTCAAGGCCCTGTTCGCCCATCAGTTTCGGCTGCTGCGCGATCGTAGCCGCCATCGAACCGTCTTTAACGGCTTTAATGCCGTCTTCCGTGCCATCAAAACCGACGATAAATACTTGTTTGCCAGCGCTCTTCGCGGCTTCAATAGCACCGAGTGCCATTTCATCATTGTGCGCGAAAATAGCCTGGATTTCGGGGTTGGCTTGCAAAATGTTTTCCGCCACCGTCAGACCTTTGGTCCGATCGAATTCCGCCGTCTGTTTGGCGACAATATTCAATTTGCTGTCGGCGAGTTTGTGGAAACCTTCACCACGTTCACGAGTCGCAGACGCGCCCGGGATACCTTCCATTTCGGCAACTGCTACATTGCTGCCGAGTTTATCGATGATGTATTGTGCCGCCATTTCGCCGCCTTTAACGTTATCGGAAGCGATCAGGGATACGACTTGGCCGCCATCGGAAGCGCGGTCTACCATCAGAACCGGAATACCGGCTTTGTTGGCCGCTTCGACCGAGTTGGCGATCGCCGCGGAGTCGACCGGGTTGATCAGCAAAACGTTTACTTTGTGCTGGATCAGGTCCGCTACATCATTAGCCTGTTTGGCCGGATCGTTCCCCGCGTCAAGCGTCTGCACGTCCACGCCCAAAGCTTTCGCTTTTTCGGTGACACCGTCGCTCAACGTGACGAAGAACGGATTGTTCAAAGTCGATACGGAGAAACCTACCGTAATTTTTTCACCGGTTTTAGCCGCCGGTGCTTCTTTTTTGTCGCTGCCGCCGCAACCGGCCATCAAAACGACCAGGCAAAGCGACATCACGACGAGTAATAACTTGCGTAACTTCATTCCATAACCCCCTCTTATTTTTTGCGATCCATCAGAACCGCCAACAAAATAACGCCGCCTTTGACAACTTGTTGGTAAAAACTGGAAACATTCAAAATATTAAGTCCGTTTGTGAGCGTGGCGATGATCAACGCACCAATCAAAGAACCCGTGATGCGGCCTTTACCGCCGGCCAGACTGGTCCCGCCCAAAACGACCGCAGCGATCGCGTCAAGTTCATAACCGGCCCCCGCCGTAGGTTGGGCGGAGTTGAGGCGGCTCGTAATGATGATGCCCGCCAACGCGGTTAAAAGACCCGTGATCGCGTATGCGAAAATTTTGACGCGCGAGATATGAATACCCGCGATGTACGATACTTTTTCACTGCCGCCGACCGCATACGTTTTTCGGCCGAGCGTCGTTTTATTTAAAATAAACCAGCAAAGCGCGAACATGAGCAACGTCGTGATCGCCGGCACCGGTACGCCGAAGACGTCGCCTATGCCAAACGCCGTGAAAAACGGATGCGAAGTCAAGCCGCTAATCGGACGACCGTTGCTGTACACCAGCGTCGCCCCGCGGAAGATCGTCATCGTCGCCAAGGTCGCGATAAACGGCGCGACTTTACCGTACGTGATAATGAGTCCGTTGGCGGCGCCGAGCGCGATACCGATCAGGCAACAGAGCGCCATGCTCACGACAGGGTCCGTGCCGCTCTTAATCATGCCCGCCATCAACGCGGTCGAAAGCGCCAGCAGCGAACCGACGGAAAGATCAATGCCTCCGGTCAGAATGACAAACGTCATGCCGAAGGAAATCAGCGCGTTGACCGAGACTTGCCGCAACAGGTTCGACAGGTTGGACGGATTAAGAAATGTCGGATTGAGTGCCGTCAAAATGATGAACAGCAGTACCAGACCCAGAAGCGGTCCGAGATTACGCAATAGATTTTTAACATTTGTCGACATGAATTACTGTCCCCCTGTAGCTAATGTAATAATTTTTTCCTGCGTGGCTTCACTGCGATCCAGCACGCCCGCAATCGAACCCTCGCGAATCACCATAATGCGATCACTCATACCGATGACTTCCGGCAACTCCGAGGAAACCATGATGATGGCAACGCCGGCCGCCGTCAACTCATTCATTAAATCGTAAATATCCCGCTTGGCGCCGACGTCGATACCGCGCGTCGGTTCGTCCATAATCAGAATGGCCGGTTTCATCCCGATCCATTTCGCAATGACGACTTTTTGCTGGTTACCGCCCGAAAGTGTTCCGACCGGCTCCGTCAGCGACTGCGCTTTGACGCCGAGACGCTTGGCGAGCATTTCTGTAAATTTATTTTCCGCGCCGCGCCGTACGTATTTATGCGAAGCAAATTTTTCGATGCTCGGCAACGAAATATTATCACCGATAGAAAAATCTAAAATCAGACCTTCCGTCTTGCGGTTTTCGGTAATGAAACCGATCCCCGCCTTGATGGCGTCCGACGGGTTATCAATCTTCATCGCCTGACCGTGAATTTTAATTTCACAGCTGTCTTTTTTATCGACGCCGAAAAGCGCGCGCATAATCTCGGTACGGCCGGCCCCCATCAGGCCCGCAATCCCCAAGATCTCACCTTCGCGAATCGTAAACGAAACGTCGTGGAACACACCCGCGCTGTTCAAATTATTAATTTCAAAAATGACTTCCCCCGGCGTTACCGTGCGATCCGGATAGTATTCCGTCAGCGAACGGCCGACCATATCGGCCACAACGCGATCCATCGTCGTCTCCGCGACAGGCTGCGTGGAAATCGCCATGCCGTCGCGCATCACGGTCACCGTGTCGCAAAGTTCGAAGACTTCTTCCATACGGTGCGAGATGTAAATAATGCCGACGCCTTTGGCCCGCATCTGATCCAACACCCGGAACAGCACTTCGGTTTCCCGCTCACTCAAGGCGGCGGTCGGTTCATCCATGATCACGATTTGCGCGTCAAGCATCAGCATGCGCACGATTTCCGTCAGCTGCTGCTGCCCGACGGAGCACTCCTGCGCCTCTTTTTCAAGCGGCAGGGAAATATTCAGTTCGTCACATTTGGCCGCTGCCAATTCGCGCATGCGATCCCAATCCAGCATGCCCCACGAATTTTTAAGCGGACGCATCAGAAAAAGATTTTCCAGGATCGTCAAATTCGGCCAAATATTTAATTCCTGATGGACAAACGCAATTCCCGCGTCTTCCGCTTCGCGCGGCGAAGTAAATACACGTTCCGCGCCGTCCACCAGAATCGTGCCGTTATCGGCCTTATGCAGACCCGTCAAAATATTCATCAGAGTCGACTTGCCGGCCCCGTTTTCACCCATTAAGGCATGAATTTCACCGGGACGAACCGTCAGATTGACTCCTAAAAGCACTCGGTTCTGTCCGAATGCTTTGGAGATGTCACGCATCTCAATTTGCATACCGTCACTCCTTGCAGCTAAAAGATACAGCCGCTTTGTAAAATCACATTGGCGTAAGGCGTCGCCTCACCCGTACGGATAATGGCTTTGACGTCGTGCGAATATTCTTTCAAACGCTCATGCGTTACATACGCGCCGGGGATATCTCCCATTAATTGTTGCATCTCCTGAAACAGCGGCCGATTTTGCGAATCCATTTCGCTCGCGATCAGGTACTGTTCCACTTTCATGTTATCCATGACGACGCGCAACACGTCCAAAAAGGACGGCACGCCGAACTCCAGCGCCAGATCAATGCGTTCCACATCGCGCGGAATCGGTAACCCGCAGTCGGCAATCATGATCCGGTCGGTATGACCGAGATCGGCGAGCACTTTCGCGATCTTACTGTTCAAAATTCCGTGTTTCTGCATGTCATGCCTCCATCTCGTCGCGCCACGGCATCGCGCCCTGCGCTCCGTGCGCCGTAATCGAAAGGGCGGCTGCGTGGTTGGCAAATCGGAGCGCCATTTCGAGATCCTGTCCTTCACTGATCGCGACCGCAAACGCGCCGTTAAACGTATCTCCCGCTCCGGTCGTATCGACGACGGTGACCGATTCACCGGCGACGCGGTGAACGCCCTTGCCGTCATAGTAATCGACGCCGTCTTTACCGCGCGTCACAATCAGTTTTTTCTGCCATTCCGCCGACAATTCCAGCGGATCCGCCACATCAAACAAGAGCGCCAGTTCATGGTCGTTCGGCGTAATGTAGCGGCACATCGCCATAATATCCGGCCCCAATTCACGCGCCGGCGCCGGATTCCAAAGTACCGGAATGTTCCGCTCGGCGCAAAGACGAATCGCGTCTTCGGTCACATCCTGCGGCACTTCGTTTTGCAACAGCACCATATCCAATTCTCCCAGTTGATCCAGCGCCTGTTCAATATGCGCCGCAGTCAACCGAAAGTTCGCCGCCGGCACGACCAATATGCTATTATCGCCCTCGGCCAGCGTAATATGCGCCGTACCCGTTGAAACGTCGGGAAGCGTCATTAAAAAGCGGGCTTCTACGCCGTTTTTTACAAAATTTTCACAGAGCATTTTCCCGTAGGCATCTTCGCCAATGGCGCCGATCATTGCCACGTCTGCTCCGAGTCGCGCCGCCGCGACCGCCTGATTGGCGCCTTTGCCGCCGCAACTCATAAAAAAATGTTCTGCAAACAGCGTCTCGCCCGCTTGCGGACGCCGGGTCGCTTCCACGACCAAGTCTACAGAACAACTGCCGATAACCGCCAACTTTGCCATGCCGTAACCTCCTGCCGGTATGTAGCTGCATCGATATCTTGTCAAATATATTCATAAACAGTATACATCAAAAGCTAAGATTTATCAGTAAAATTATTCATTTCTTGTTCTCCGCTCCGCTCTATGCTACACTATATCGATGTGAAGTGTTTTCTTGGTCCCACTTCGTAAAAACAAAAACAAGGAGGAATGGAACATGAATACTCGTATGCTCGTCATCAATGCGGTGTTGGCCGCGGTGTACGCGCTCCTTACAGTAGCACTGGCGCCGTTCAGCTACGGACCCGTGCAGGTACGCTTATCGGAGGTACTGACGCTGCTCGCGTTTTACCAGCCGAAAGTCGTGCCGGGCTTAATTCTCGGCTGCCTGCTTGCCAACCTTGCGAGCCCGTTCGGCATGATCGACATTGTGGTCGGCACGTTCGCCACCGCGATCGCCGTCTACGGTATGCGCTACATGCCCAACATCTGGACCGCTTCGCTCTTGCCCGTCGTGTCCAACGGCGTGCTCATCGGCGCGGAGCTCGCGTACCTCGGTGCACTGGAAGGCGAAAGCGTCGGTTTGACCATGCTCTACATTGCCGCCGGCGAATTCGTCGCAGTCAGCGTATTAGGCTGCGTACTGATTCCGCTCTTATGGCGCAATACCGCGTTTCGACAACTCTTTCAGGACCTATAAAAAATACTCGCCGCGGCGGGTATTTTTTATTGTCTGAGGACGTAAATGCTATAATACGATAGAACAGAGGTGAATTATGCAACCACGTAAAAAACTTTGGTGGGGACTGGGTACCCTCCTTATTTTACTTATACTCGGTCTAGGCGGTTGGTGGTACATGGCGCGCAGCAAAAGCGTCGATGTGATCATCGTCAAACCCGTCACCGAACCGCTCATGATCACGCGCGATGTGACCTTGGCGCCGTTGTACAGCGCGACCGTTTCACCGGCCGCGTCCGGGCCGATTGTCGGACCGGTGCCGACGGTCGGCACGAATGTCAGTGTAAATGATCACTTATTCACGATCGATGTCAGTCCGTACGAGGCGCAGTTGGCGCGAGCGCGCAACGCCGCCAGCGAAGCCGCCGCACCGGCCGCGCCGCCGGTCAACACACCCGCGATCACGGAAGCGCAACAACTTTTACAACAGGGCATTATTACGCAAGCGGAGTACGCCAAAATTGTCGCGCGCGAACAGGCAAAGCAGCCGTCCGTGGATACTCCGTCCGCTGCCGCGGCGCCGGACACTTCGACGATTGAACGTCAGATTGCCGCCGCCAACGTTACCGCGCCGGTCGCCGGAAAAGTCACCGCGGTGTACATTACCGCCGACGGCGTGGCCGTGCAAGACCGCCCCGCGCTGGTGATCGCCTCCCTTTCGCCGTTGGTCGGTGAAATGGCGCTTCCCAATGCCCTTACGGAAGCCGTTCAACAAGCTCGCACCGCGCCCGAAACGACTCTCACCTTACGCGTTAACGGTCACGATTACTTCGGTGAAATGACCGCGCTTTCCCCAACGGGCGGTGACGTGACCGCGCTGAAGTTCCGGTTTGACAATCCCGGCGAGGTGTTGCAGCCCGCCACCCCCTATCCGCTCACATTGAAGCTGCCGACCAAGATACCGCTGATTCATTTACCGCGCCGCAGCAACATCGGTGACGATACGGTGTACATCGTCGATGCGAACGGTCTGATTGACGCCCGTCACGTCACTACCGCTTACGTCAACGGTAACGATTGGGTCGTCTTGGCAGGCCTTGCGGCCGGCGAACGCGTCGTCGCCGAACCGGCCCCGCATTTGGAAATCGGGATGCATGTCGATGTCCGCGCTTAATTTATTTCGCCGCCCGCGATTTACCGCAGAAGAACTTACGACCGACGCCGTGACGGCGGCGCGTCGTTTGTTGGGCGCCACGCTTTGGCACCGCAGTCCCGAGGGGCTGGTCGGCATCCGACTCACGGAAACGGAAGCTTACGGCGGCACTTATCGCGGCCAACCGGACGATGCGTCGCACGCGTATCGCGGCGAAACGAATCGCAATCGCCCCATGTTCGGTCCCGCCGGTCATATGTATGTATATCTTGTTTACGGCTTGCATGACTGCGCCAACATTGTCGTCGATGTGGACGGCACGCCGGCCGCCGTGCTCTTGCGCGCGGGGGAAATCATTTATGGCGACGAGCTGGTGCGCGCGCGGCGCGCCGGCATCCGACCGGAGCACTGGACCGACGGTCCCGGAAAACTGGCGCGCGCGTTGGGGATCAGCACTGCGCTTTCCGGCAAAACCGTCTTGTCCGGCAATCTGCAGTTGCGGCACGGCAAAATCGCCCACGATGAAATGATCGTGCGCAATGTCCGCCGCGGCATTGATTATGCGACGTATGGAAAATCATTTCCCTGGCAATTCAAGCTGATCAAAAAACGAAAAAATGACTGACAAAATATCTTCATTTTGTTATAAACGGCGATCATTTATACGCTGGCCGCTCTGTATAATATTCCCGCCGCCAATTGTTTGGTCTGTCATGTGAATCGGGATGAAAATGTTTTCGTCAGCCAAGAAGACTATCAGTGAATGCACCGCAAAGCGGCCGGTCTTGTCCTGAAGGCGCTCGCAAGCCGCACCCGCGCGTAAATCCACGCGGCATTTCACTCCTCTCCATACCGGGAGGAGTTTTTATGTGACTTTTCCGTCATTATTTGCTACTATTACTACAGATATACAGGATTTATATTGACTCAATACAGGAGTGTGATGCATCGGATGCCGTATAGTCAAAAGACCTTACAGCAGCTCGAAAAAGCGGCTGATCAAGTCCCTCCCGGGATTCAGCTGGAAGTTAACGCGGAAATTTTTGTGACAGTTCGCAACATGTTGGTCGCGGACCCGCAAAGCGGTTCGCGCAAGCAGCGCCATATGGACCGGCTGGGAGAGTTGATTCACCGCACCGTCGCCGCGATCGCGGAAATTGAAGAGCGTCGCGGTTACGGTATTTCCGTCGAAGAACAGGTAGCCATGCTGGAAGAAGCGCTGGCCATCATGGATGTCTACTTACCGGAAATCTTTTTTGAAGAAATCGCCAAACCGGATATTGATTTTGTCCCGCCCGCGCCGGAATCCACCTATGATCGCGCGCAGGCCGATTTCGTATTCGCCACGCGCGTATGGCCCATCATCGCAGGCAATAAACCGAAAAATGTGGAACGTCCGATCGCTTACCTGATCGGCGGACAACCGGGTTCGGGCAAGTCCCGCATGGCTTCAACGGTCATTGATAACCGCGAGCATCAGCTCATTCACGGCGATCCCGACACCTTGTTCGGTTTTCATCCGCATTACCAGGAGCTGCAGGAAAAGTACGGTCTGTACAGTATTTACATCACGCAGCATTTTGCCGATTACATGGCGGAAAAAGCGTTCCAGCAGGCCGTCGCCGAACGTCGCCACTTGCTGATCGAAAGCAATTGCACCGACCCGGAAGAAATTTTGACTAAGCTTAAACTCCTGCAAGATAACGGCTACTATGTTATTGTCAAGTTTCGCGCGACGCCGCGGCTGGAAAGCTGGCAGTCGCTGCAACAACTGTATCAGCAGCAACTTATCAAAGCGCCGGCGCTGGCTCGTATGATGAGTCCCGAGTATCACGACTGGGCCTGCGATAAATTCGTGGAAACCGCATTGGCGGTGCACCATGAGCATCGCTATGATCGCCTTGTGGTGAAAAGTGAAAAAGGTCTTTTATATGACAGCGACGACAGCCCGACGGAAAGCGTCGCCGAACTTTTGCGCGAGCGTCTGCGCCGCGGCGAAGAAGAATAGATACACCGTGCTGCGTATCGCGGCACGGTTTTTATTTACATGAAAACGGAAAGGAGCGACATGGATAAAAATAAAATCATTACCACGCAAGCGAATCGCCTCGGCCTTACCGAAGTCGGCTTCGTGCGTCTGCCGCTCCCCGAGACGCTTGCCGCGACACTCCACGCGGCCGGCGAACCGTCACCCTTCACGCCGCCGGATGTGACGACGCGTCTGGACCCGTCCGCCTTGTTGCCCGGCGCGCAGAGCGTGATCGTCTGTCTCTTTCCGTATCGTCCTGCGGTAGCCACTGCGGAAAACGCCGCCGATCCTCCCGCGAACTTGCCGGAATACGCGCGGGCGCGTGATTACCATATCATTGTGCAACACTATTTAACGCGCTTACAGGCCCGCCTTCAAGCGCATTTTCCCGACGCCGATTTCTTCCCTTTTGTCGACACGTCGCCGCTTCCGGATCGGGCCTTGGCGTATCTCGCGGGGTTGGGCTTTTTCGGTTGGAACAAGGCGATCATTAATGACCGCTACGGCACCCACACCGTGATCGGGGGACTTGTCACGACGCTTGCTCTTACGCCGAGCGAACCGTTGCGAAAAACATGCCTGCAATGCGGACGTTGTCGCCGCCTTTGCCCCGGTCAGGCGTTGACGCCGGAGCGATTTATTTGGCTGCGTTGCAAATCGTATATCACACAGAAAAAAGGCGATCTGACCGCCACTGAAGCCGCTATCATCACGAAAAATCATTATGTTTTCGGCTGCGACGTCTGTCAGGAGGTCTGCCCGCACAACACCGAGGCCAAGCCGACGCCGCTCCCCGAATTTCAAAACGATCGCATCACGCGTATCACCGCGGCGGAAATATCCCACTATTCGAACCGCACGTTTCAAGCCGCTTACGGCGATCGCGCCTGGGCGTGGCGCGGCAAAAAAATCTTGTTGCGCAACGCGGCTCTATTGGAAGAAAGCCCCGCCCATCGCAACGACGACAAGCACTAAAAAGAACCGCCATTTTTTCATGGCGGTTCTTTTTTATGCTTTGAAAGCGCATCCGTTTTTTTGGACGAAGATTTTTTATAAACGCTCAATCAAATGTTGCCAGTAGCGTTTGGGCATATTGCTTTGGCGCAGTTTCGGATTGGCGCGCTCGGGAATCGCGACGGTTTTATAAAACAGTCGCCAGGCGTCCTGGTACGCGCTTTCCTCCGCCGTTTCGACGACGGACAAGGCCGTGGCGGAAAAATATTCCGTGCGCCCGTCCGCATGCAGCGCGGCGCAACCGCGCGAACAATCATGAATGACGAAATGCTCGCCGTTGAGCCGACGGGCAAAATGCGCGGTCAGCAATTCGATGACATCATGCTTGGGCGCAAACGGCGCGTACCAGTAGCCGTCCTGCACCTCACGAAAACGCAGTAAACCCTTCCAACTGTGCGCTTCGCTGTAGACCGCGCGCACGATCCGATCAAACGCGACCGCGTCCCGATCGGCGCTCGCCAGAACGCCTTTGCCGTGGCGAATGCATTTTTTGATCGTTCGCGCGGTCACCGTTTCATGGCGCGCTTCGACCGAAAGCAACGCGGCATAGCAACGGCGCAGGAAATCGGCGCCGAAATGGGCGCGCAAATACCTCGCGACGCGCGCCGCTTTCGCCGGATCGGTCGCGACCCGATCATGCGCCACCAAAAAATCCATTTGCGGTGTGAGCGGTTCGATTTCAATCGTTTCCAACGTTCGATACCGCGCGAAAATCACCGTTAAAAATCCCGGATAGGTTCCGTCATAGTGCGTCAGCATGGCGCAAACAAGTCCATCTGCTCATAGCGCGGCGTGCCTTCGAGCAATTTCATGCGCTGCCGCAAGTCGTGGCGCGAACGGATAGCCGCGCCGCGGTATACGCCGGCGACCGTCATGAAGTGGCGCGCCCGCTTGGTGGAAATTTTCAGAGTCCGCAAGTCGTCATATTTCAACTTGGCGAAACGACGCGCGCGAATAATGCGCTTCGCGCCGGTGATGCCGATCCCCGGGATACGGATCAGCTCCTCCAAATCGGCGCGGTTGATTTCCACCGGAAACCGATCCAAGTGACGAATCGCCCAGCTCATTTTAGGATCCAACTCCAAGTCAAAAAAAGGCTCTTTTTCCGTTAAAATTTCATCGGCCGTGAAATCATAATAGCGCATCAAAAAATCCGCCTGATAAATGCGATGTTCGCGCAAAAGCGGCGGTTTCACGATGCCTTCCGTGAAGCGCGACGACACCACCGGCACGAAACTCGAATAGTATACCCGCTTCAAAGCAAACGAATGGTACAAGGCTTGCGCCCGCTGAATGATCGTGCGATCGTCCTCGCGGCTCGCGCCGACAATCATTTGCGTGCTTTGCCCCGCCGGCGCGAAGAGCGGCGCGTGCCGTGATGTTTTGCGCTCGCTGCGGCTCTCCAGAATATGTTGCCGAATGGTCGCCATCGGTTGAAAGATCTTGGCGAAGCTTTTTTGCGGCGCCAAAAGCGCCAGCGCCGATTCCGTCGGCAGTTCGATATTCACGCTCAACCGATCCACCAATCGTCCCAATTCTTCCACCAGTGCGGGGGATGCACCGGGAATCGCTTTCATGTGGATATAGCCGTTAAAATTCTCACGATAGCGCAAAAGGCGCGCGACACGGATCAATTTTTCCATCGTGTGATCGGCGTTACCGACAATCCCGCTCGAAAGGAACAAGCCTTCGATATAGTTGCGCTTATAAAAATTAAGCGTGAGTTCGCAGACCTCTTCGGGCGTGAACTCCGCGCGCTCCACATCGTTGCTGCTGCGATTGATGCAATATTCGCAGTTGTAAATGCACTTATTGGTAAGGAGAATTTTCAGCAGCGAAATGCAGCGTCCGTCCTCGCTCCAGCTGTGGCAAATTCCCGACTCGGCGGCATTGCCCACGCCCCCTTTGCGATGCGAGCGGCGGGATCCGCTCGAACTGCAGCTGGCGTCGTATTTCGCGGCATCGGTTAAAATTTTCAGTTTGTGTTGCAGTGTGTCAAATTCCATAACTTTACCCCGAACAAATGTTCTTTTTCTGTATTATAGCACGGAATGACCGCGACTGCTATTTTGTCGTTCCCTTTTTCCGACGACATGTATTTTTCATTTCGCGCAACAAAAAAGACGCTCGCGCGTCTTTTTTGTTTAGCCTAATACTATACCGTTATCCGTTTTTTGTTTCGGCGCGATGAGAACAACGCCCTGCTCCGTATACACGCCGAGTACGAGCACTTCCGAACGCCAACCGGCGATATGCATCGGCGGGAAATTGACCACGCCGAGCACCTGCTCGCCGATCAGACCTTCCGGCGTATAAAGATCCGTGATTTGCGCCGATGATTGCTTGATACCGATCACGGGTCCGAAATCCACTTTCAGCCGGTACGCGGGTACGCACGCCCCCTTGAGCGGGCGGGCTTCCACAATCGTCCCCGTGCGAATATCTAATTGAGCGAAAGTGTCAAACGTGACTTCTTCTTTAGGTTGAGCATCTTGCGTCATTATTTTTTCTTTCCGAACGACTGCATGCGTTTCGTTTGGTCCTCGGTCGCGAAACAAATTCCGAAATATTGCGCTTCCAATTCAATCGCATTACGCTGATCCAAATCCTGTCCCGCCAGCACCGAGCGTTTCGTGGCGCGCACCGCGACTTTGGCGTTCTTTTGAATGCGTTTCGCCGTCGCCAGCGCCGTTTCCAGCAAGTCTTTTTGCGGTACTACGCGATTGACCAAACCGATCCGCAACGCTTCCTGCGCGTCAATGAAATCGGCGGTATATAAAAGTTCTTTCGCCATCGCGGGACCGACCGCGCGCGTCAAGCGTTGGCTCGCGCCGAACCCGGCGCAAATGCCCCACTTCACTTCCGGCTGACCGAATTGCGCGTTTTCGCTCGCGTACCGAAAATCGCAGGCGAGCGAAAGTTCACAACCGCCGCCCAACGCGTAACCGTTCACCGCGGCGATGACCGGCTGCGGCGCGTCTTCGAGTTGCTGGGTGACCGCTTGACCGAAACGACCCCAATCGCGACCGGAAAGCGTATCCATAGCCGCCATTTCTTTAATATCCGCGCCCGCTACGAACGCCTTTTCACCGGCGCCGGTCAAAATAATGACATCCACCGTTTCATCCTGCGCCACTTCGGCGAAAAGCGCGTGCAATTCTTTCATCGTCGCCATATTGAGCGCATTCAACGCTTTAGGACGATCAATGGTAATAATGGCGATGCCGTCACGATTTTCCCAATGTACATTTTCATACTTCGCAGTCATTTTCTCTCCTCCTATTGTCGATTCAAAAACGCTTCCGTGTTTTTCGCGCGCAAATCGCTCATGCGCGTAATCAAATCTTCATCGCCGGCGCCGGCCGTGAGTAAGTCCGCCAACGCCGCGCCGTCTTGGATCGTCACCGTCCATAAAAATTCACCGTCGTCAGCGTACAATGTCCAATACAACTCTTCGGCGAATGTTTCCGGCGCGCGTCCTTCCGAGTCGGTAATCACCGCGTACCGGCCGTCGGCAAAATCCTGCACCAAAAGCACTTCATCTTCCGCTTCCGTTTCGACGACCCCGAGTTCCGCGAGTCGCTCTCGTACTTCCGTATCGTTCATAAGCGTTCCTCCTTGTCACTATTGTACACCATTTTAAAAAATCCCCCGTAACGGGGGATTTCATTTTTTGTAAAATAGCGATGCGCCTTGATCTTGTAAGATGCGTGACCACGCTAAAACGCATCGGCATGGACCGCTTCACCGCAATGACACGTATTGCAAACGTAACGCGTTGAGCACAACGGACACGGAGCTGAGCGCCATCGCGGCGCCCGCGAGGAGCGGTGAAAGGTAACCGAGCGCGGCCAGCGGGATACCAATCATGTTGTAGATCAGCGCCCAGAAAAGATTTTGACGAATATTTTTCAGCGTCTCTTTCGCAAGCGTGACGGAGCGAGCCACGTCACGCACGCGACTGCGGAGTAAAACGATATCCGCGGCATCAATCGCGACCGCGGTGCCGGAGCCGATCGCGATGCCCAAATCCGCCGTCGCCAACGCCGGCGCGTCATTGATGCCGTCGCCAACCATCGCGACCAATCGGCCCGCGCCTTTGCGCGCGGCGACATGGTCCGCTTTTTCAATCGGTTTTACTTCCGCCGTCACGGTGTCGATCCCGAGACTTCGCGCAATCGCCGTGGCGGTGGGACGGTTGTCGCCGCTTAAAAGTTCTGTTTCGATGCCCTGTGCGTGCAAATCGCGAATGGCCTCCGCCGCGTCCTCGCGCAACGCATCCGCCACCGCGATCAGGCCGAGCACTTCCGCTTCGCGACGCACGGCGAGCACCGTGCGTCCCTGCGCCTCCCAGGTGGCGGCCGTCGGATCATCGGACGCGGCGCGACCGATTGTATACGTCGCGCCTTCATATTGACCGCCCATGCCCTTACCGACGGTTTCCGTCAAATCCGTAAAGCGACGCGCCGGAATCGCGCGCGCTTGACCCGCGGCCATAATCGCTCCGGCCAAACGGTGACCGGAACCGCTTTCCAAACCTTGCGCCAACGCGAGCAGTTCCGTTTCCGTCATCGCTCCTTGCGGCGCCAGCGCCACTACTTCCGGTTCTCCTTTGGTGAGTGTGCCGGTTTTATCAAAAATAATATGGGTAAGTTTACCGGCGGCTTCTAAATCAGCGGCGCTTTTAAAAAGAATACCCGAACGCGCGCCCACACCGGAACCGACCATAATTGATGTCGGTGTCGCGAGTCCCAAGGCGCACGGGCAAGCGATGACAAGCACCGCCACGGTACGCAGCAGCGCGGTTTCCAACGTGGCGTCGAAAAAAGCGTAGTAAACGATGCCCGTCAGCGCCGCAATCGAAATCACCGCGGGCACGAACCGAGCGGAAACGATATCCGCCAATCGCTGAATGGGCGCTTTGGATTCCTGCGCCGCCGCCACGACGCGAATGATTTGGGAAAGCACCGTATCGGCGCCGACCGCTTGCGCCGTCATCGTAAACGGCGTGGCGCCGTTCACCGTGCCGCCGGTCACCGTATCGCCGACCGTTTTTTCTACCGGCATGCTTTCACCGGTCAACATTGCTTCATTCACTTCCGGCGCGCCTTCGCTGACTTGACCGTCCACCGGAATCTGCTCACCCGCTTTGACCCAAAGCGTCATGCCGACCGTCACGTCATGCGCGTCAATGGTTGTGATTTCTTCCCCTTCTTTGCGATGGGCCCGCGCGGGCGCCGCGGCAAGCAATGTTTCCAGCGCGCGTCCGGTGCGGCGTTTCGCGGCCGCTTCCAAGTATTTACCGAGTAAAATAAAGGTAATCAGCCATGCGGACGTTTCAAAATATAAATGTCCGGCGCCGCCAAAAAGTTCATACAGCGAGTAAAGATACGCCGTCGTCGTTCCCAAAACCACGAGCACGTCCATATTGAGCGAGCCGCCGCGCAATGCGCCCCACGCGCCACGATAAAAATAAAGTCCCGGTCCGAATTGCACGACCGTCGCCAAAACGAGCTCCGCAACGCCCGGCAACATCGGCCACCAACCGGTAAGCGCGCCGACCATGCCGATCATCAGCGGCAAGGCGAAAACGAATGCGATGAGCAAACGTCGTTTCGCCGCTCGCACCTCCGCCCCCGGATCTTCCCAAGCGGCATCGGCGATATGCGCGCCGTAACCGCTTTTTTCAATTTTGGCAATGATATCGGCGGCGGTTACCGTCTGCTCGTCGTACACCAGCCGGGCGCGGCCGGTAATCAGATTGACCGCCACTTCCTGCACTCCCGGCATTCGTCCGACGACTTTTTCGATTCGCGCGGAACAGGCCGCGCAATGCATGCCGGTGATGGCAAGTCGTAACGTTTGTTTCATTCTATACCTTCTCTCCGTCAACTTCGATGGATATTATATCGAATATTTTCTATATATTTTCAGTATAACACTTTTGTCAAGAGTTGCCTACATGGTAAAATGCAGTTACTCTAATAGCGGAGGTCATATGTATTTTTCAATCAAAGAACCTTTCCATTATGAAACGGTCATCAAAAAATCGCGCTTTATCTGTGATCTGATTCCCGTCAATGATACGGAGGAAGCCAAAGACGCGTTGGCGGCCATTCGCAAACGCTACTACGATGCGACGCATCACTGCTCGGCGCTTCGCCTCGGCACCACCGGCACTTTGCAGGAGCAATCCAATGACGACGGCGAACCGGCCGGCACGGCAGGTCGTCCCATGCTGCATGTGCTGCAGCAACGGGACATGACCAATGTGCTCGCCGTAGTAACTCGCTATTTCGGCGGCATTAAGCTCGGCACCGGCGGTCTGACTCGCGCGTACGGGGGAACGCTTGCCGAGAGTGTAACCGCCGCGCCGATCGTCGCGTATGTCGCTCACCATCGTTACTCGGTCCAAATTCCCTACGATCTTTTGGGCGCGTTGGAAAACGCCTGGAAAGACATGCCGTACATCATCATCGACCGCCAATTTACAGATACCGTTCGCTTCACGATGGACGTACCGGCAACGACGGCCGCAGACTTTGAAAAAAATCTGACGGAACTGACCGCGGCGCGAGCCGTTTGGCAAAAAGATCCCGAATGCCTTTTAATGATTGACTATGATTTAATAAAATAAATCACTTTTTTTGGTAATTATTCGCATTTATTTGGTTATCAATAAAACACTTTCATTTTACATCCCTCTCCATTCCTCGTATCCTATAAATAGAAAATTCCGTTAGGGAAGGGAAAGGAGATGATTTTATGTCGAGATTTTGGCAGCATTACGCAGACCATCGTTTGGCGGCGGCTACCGGTCTGAATACCGAGACAATGGAAAGTTCCGTGATGGTCGCACCGCGCTTGGCACGCAAAGAAGTGTTTTCACTGCAAGGCGTGTGGCGCTACCTCGCAAAAAAACGGCTGGCGACCGCGGATGCTCTCTACTACCATAATGCATTCCCGGTGGCGCATGTCTGACATGCTCTTTTTTCTCCGCTTAAAGTACCCGGGCCTGCCCGCTCGGGTAATCTGCCCATAAAAATAACGGCGTCATGACGCCGTTATTTTTATGTCGAAATTTATATCGATACAGACGCCAACGTGTCAACCGCGTTGGCGCTCACAGAAGCGTCTACTTTCTCCGCCTCCAAGACGCTTGCATAGTAATGTAAAAACACTTGCGCGGTGTGCGAGAGCGGTCGATTCCGCGGACGCACAATCGCTTTTTTCAGAGTGACACCGCTCAGCTTTCGGGAGTCCAATCCCGGCCAAAATTCTTCTTCCTCTTCCGCCGGAATGAGGGCCGCTACATTTTCCGTGCGCGCCCAAGCCAGCGCCGATGCTTTGGTCGTACAGACCGCTACCAATTGAACAAGCGTCTGCGGATCGCCGATTTCCTGCCGTAAAATGGCGGCGCCGCTGCCCGAAGTGGCGATCGCCATGCCGCGTAAATCGGAAAAGTTCGCCCCTTGCATCGGCACCTGACGCAGTAAATCTTCCGCGCCGACGACTGTCAGTGTTTCGGCGCGGGTAAATAAAAATTCAAACTGCTCCGGTTGCGGAAACGTCGTATGACATACCCCGAGATCTGTTTCTCCGGCAAGAAGATCCTCCTGCTGCACACTCGTAATGCCTTCTTTCAGTTCAAAGCGCACGTTCGGATATTCTTTGTGAAATCCCGCCAGTACCCGATGGATAAAGCGCGGCGACCGTCCCGGCGAAATGCTGAAACGCAAGGTGCCGCGCACCTCTTGCGTGGCCGTTGCCATTTCATCGCCCGCCAAGTCCTCTAAAGCGCAAATCTCTTTTGCACGCTGATAGAAGATTTCCCCGGCTTCCGTCAGATGCAAACGGCGACGACCGCGCGCGACAACGACCAGCTTTGTTTCGAACCGTTTTTCCAAAAGCTGTAGCTGCTTACTCAACGTCGGTTGCGTAACATGCAGGTATTCCGCAGCGCTCGTCATATTGCCCGCGTCCACCATCGCCATAAAATTACGGTAATACTCAGTGTCCATGGCTTCCTTTCCGCGCCAATGTATTATATTTAGCGCTAAAATATATATTTATTTGATAATATAAACTTCCTCTCCAGTTTACATTATTATAGTATATTGTAACACATATTTTATATGTTTTTTAGCATATAAAGATGATAAATAACGTTTTTTCTTTGCTCGAGCGCTTATTTTTTTCGCGCCGAAATCATTGCCTGACCGTCCCGAAAAAATAGTAAGCATGCTATAATATTTTAAATTAGATAATTAAACTCAAAATCCGATATTTGTCTGTCCACAATCACTGAATTGCTTCGCCTGCGGATGTATTTCTGCGATGACAGGCTCACAACGGCATCCGTTCTTTCATTTTACTGCGCCGTTTTCTCTGTTGTTTTTCGTATCCGTCGGCCGGATGATCCCGGTAGCGACTTCGGCTGCCGGGTATTTTTCTGTCCGTTCCCGCGCGGTACGAGGACAGCATTACATTTATATATTTTTACTTAACATATAAATTTTCGGAGGAAAATATGACACTGGCTGACTTACGCCCGGGCGATATCGCTATCGTCACGGGACTTGCGCAAACGAGCATGAAGCGTCGTTTGCAGGATTTGGGGCTGATTGAAGGCACGCGCGTCACCTGCATCGGCATCAGCCCGCTCGGCGACCCCAAAGCATTTGCGGTGCGCGGCACCGTCATCGCGATTCGCGCGACCGACAGCCGCCACATCGCGGTAAGGAGTTGTTGAAATGACTCCCGCCATCGCCCTCGCCGGCAATCCGAATGTCGGCAAAAGCACCGTTTTCAATGCCTTGACCGGATTACATCAACACACCGGAAATTGGCCCGGTAAAACGGTGGAGACCGCGCACGGCTACTACGAAGATGCCGACGGCCGACTGGAGCTTGTCGATCTGCCCGGCTGCTATTCTCTTTTAGCGCATTCCGAAGAAGAGGAAGTCGCCCGCGATTACATCTGTTTTGAACAACCGGCCTGCGTGATCGCCGTGTGTGATGCGACCGCGTTGGAACGCAATTTGAATCTTGTCTTGCAAATTATGGAGACTACGCCGCAGGTAGTCGTCTGCGTGAACTTGCTGGATGAGGCTGCGAAAAAAGAAATTCATATCGACTTGGCGCAACTGGCCCGTCGTCTGGGCGTTCCCGTTATCGGTACGGCGGCCCGCTCCAAGAAGGGGCTCGATGATTTGATCGCCACGGTCAAACAGCGTCATGTCGCCTGCCGGCAACCGCAAAAGCACACTTACCCTGAAGCGATGGAAGCGGCGATCACCAAACTGGAACCCGAACTCGTTCCGTACGTCGGCCACAAAGTCAGCCCGCGCTGGCTCGCCATACGTCTTTTGGAGCGAGCTGCCGGGATGTCACAGGCAATGGAACGATACCTCGGCATCAATTTGTATAAAATTCCCGCCATCGCGCAGGCGCTCACCGCGGCGCAACGGGATTTGGTGCTGGCGGGATTTCCCCAAGAGAAACTGCGGGACGCGATCAGCGAAAGTTTCATTCGCCGGGCGGAAGCCGTCAGTCGAGAGGTCGTGACCTTTCACAATCCGCATTACGCGCAACGGGATCGCAAACTCGACCGGTACTTTACCGGTCCGTATAGCGGATTCGCCATTATGTTTCTTTTGCTTTTAGGCGTCTTTTGGCTGACGATTACCGGTTCCAACTATCCTTCCGAACTCCTCGCGCGGATTCTTTTCGCCGGTCAGGATTGGTTGGTCGACCGCGCCGTTGCTCTGGGGATATCCGAGGCGATCTACGGTCCGCTTTTATTCGGCGTGTATCGCGTCATGGCCTGGGTCGTTTCGGTCATGTTGCCGCCGATGGCGATCTTTTTCCCGCTTTTCACCCTGCTCGAAGACCTCGGTTATTTGCCGCGTGTCGCGTATAACTTGGACCGTTGCTTTCAATACTGTAAAGCCTGCGGCAAACAGGCTCTCACGATGTGCATGGGCTTCGGTTGCAACGCGGCGGGCGTGACCGGCTGTCGGATCATTGATTCGCCGCGCGAGCAGATGATTGCCATCATCACGAACAATTTCGTCCCCTGTAACGGCCGTTTTCCGACGATAATCGCGATGATTTCCATGTTTTGGATCGGGACATCGGGCGGACTTTTAGATTCACTGGGAGCCGCCTTTTTGCTCGCCATGGTCATTGTCGTCGGCATCGTCGCCACGCTGGTGGCTTCCAAGCTGCTTTCCATGACCGCGCTGAAGGGAATTCCCTCCTCGTTTACGCTCGAGCTGCCGCCGTTCCGCCGACCGCAGATCGGCACCGTCATCGTGCGTTCGCTGTTGGACCGCACGCTCTTTGTACTGTGGCGCGCGGTCAGCGTCGCCGCGCCCGCCGGACTCGTGATTTGGTGCCTGGCCAATCTGCAATATCAGGGCGTCAGCTTAGTCCGCCACATGGTGAACGCGTTGGAGCCGCTCGGCTACCTCATGGGACTGGACGGCACGATTTTAGCCGCGTTTATTTTAGGTCTGCCGGCGAATGAAATCATTTTCCCCTGCATGATTATGATTTATCTCGCCGAAGGCGCTTTGCTCGACATCGATAATCTCTCCACCTTGAAAACGCTTTTGCTCGACCACGGTTGGACCTGGCTCACCGCCCTGTGCGTGATTCTATTTTCACTCATGCATTGGCCCTGCGGCACGACCCTGCTCACCATTCAAAATGAAACGAAAAGCTGGCGTTGGACGATGCTTGCCGCATTGCTTCCTACCGCCATGGGCATCCTCACTTGCATGGCCGTCGCCGCCATCGTTCGAAGCGTAGGCGGCGCATAAAAAAAAGACCTCCTCGGAGGTCTTTTTTTATGTCATTCAGCAGCTCACGGGAAGAACGGCCAAACGATCGGAATCACGATCATCGAAGTGATGAAGCCGACAATACAGAGCGGAATACCGACTTTCAGGTAATCGTTGAAGCTGTATTGGCCCGGTCCAAGAACCAAGGTGTTCGGCGGTGTCGCTACCGGCGTTGCAAAAGCAGCCGACGCGGCAATCGCGATACTTACGAGCACGGCCTTCGGATCCGCACCCATGGACTGCGCCATGGAAATGCCGAGCGGTGCCAAGAGCGCCGCCGTCGCCGTGTTGTTCATGAACTGCGTCATGATGTTACTCAAGAGATACATAACCGCTGCGATAACGAGCGGGTTCGGGCTGTCGCCGAGCCAGCCGACAACGGTATCGGCAATCAATTTGCCGGCGCCCGATTTATCCAAAGCAGTCGCGATCGGCATCATGCCGGCGAAGAGGAAAATCGTTACCCAGTCAATGGAGGCATACGCCTGTTTTTCCGTCATACAGCCGGTCAAAACAGCGACCAACGCGCCGATAACGGCTGCAGTCGTCAGCGAAACGCCGAGCTGTTTGGAGAATACCATCGTCAGTACAACACCGACCAAAATCAAGAGCGAAATAATCTGTTTCGATTTGCTGTGGTTGACAGTCGACGGATCGACTTCCTGTTCCACTTCGACTTCCGCATCCAGATCATGCGAAGGCAGCAAGCGTTTGCCGACCGTCAGCGTGAACGCGACGGTGACGAGCGAAAGCGGAATACCCATCCAGGCGAATTCGAAGAAACCGAATGACGGCAAACCCGCATTGGCCAATGCGCCGGTAACGATAATATTCGGCGGCGTACCGACCATGGTGAGCGTACCGCCGACGTTGGCGGCGATCGCCATCGGCATCAGGAAGCGCGAGCCTTTCAATTTCGCCGCCGCGCAGATGCCGGTCACTACCGGAATCAAAGATGCGGCCGTACCAGTGTTGGACAATACCGCACTCATGACAATCGTAACGAGCATAACGCCACCCATCAGGCGCGTTTCACCCGTGCCCGCCATGCGGACAACCTTTTCACCGATAAGTTGCGCCATACCGGTATGGAACAACGCCGCACCGATGACGAACATGCCGGCGAACAAAACAACCGTCGAGTTCGAAAGACCCGAGAAAATTTGTTTTTCAGAAATAACGCCTAACAAACCCAGCGCAATCGATCCGCCCATGGAAGTAATCGCAAGCGGAATCAGTTCGGTAATGAACAGCACCGCGACGACGCCCAGGACGCAAAGAGTAATAATAGCAGGACTCAAATCAATACCTTCTTCCTATAACAACTGTAGAACATTTGAAAAATAGGTAAGTGGTTCGGGCAAGAAAGTAAGTGGGAAAAAAGTTTATTGTATGGCTTGCAACATAGCGAGCATCGTGCCGGCCGCGACCGCCGTGCCGATAACACCGGCTACGTTCGGTCCCATCGCGTGCATCAGAAGGAAGTTCGACGGATTGGCTTTCGCGCCGACCACCTGCGATACGCGCGCCGCCATCGGTACGGCCGATACGCCCGCCGAGCCGATGAGCGGGTTGGTCTTGCCGCCGTCCAGCTTCGTCATCAATTGACCGAAGAGTACACCGGCCGCCGTGCCGCCGATAAAGGCCACCAAGCCGAGGCCGATAATTTCCAGCGTTTGCACGTTCAGGAAACTTTCGGCCGACATCGTGATACCGGTACCGAGCGCGAGGAAAATCGTAACCGTATTCATCAACGCGTTCTGCGCCGTATCCGACAGACGATGGGTGACGCCGGATTCGTTGATCAGGTTACCGAACATCAGCATGCCGAGCAATGCCGTGATCGAGGGCAAAATCAACGAAATCAGGATCGTCGCGGCGATGGGGAATACCACCTTTTCAAAATGCGTCACATGACGCAGCTGACCCATGACGATTTGACGTTGCTTTTTCGTGGTGAACAGTTTCATAATCGGCGGCTGGATCAAAGGAACCAGCGACATGTACGAATACGCCGCTACCGCGATCGCGCCCAAGAGTTCCGGTGCAAGTTTGGAAGCGAGGTAAATCGATGTCGGGCCGTCCGCTCCGCCGATAATACCGATAGCCGCCGCCTGCGGTGCCGTAAAGCCCAAGAACATAGCGCCCCCGAGTGCGACAAACACGCCGATCTGTGCGGCCGCTCCTAAAAGAAGCGTTTTAGGATTCGCGAGCAGCGGACCGAAGTCCGTCATCGCGCCAACCCCCATGAAAATAAGTGGCGGAAAAATTTCATACTGAATGCCCGCGCTGATAAGTGCAAAAACTCCTTCTTCGAAGCCGTTTTTCGGTAAGTTCGCCAAAATACAGCCGAAAGCGATCGGCCCTAAGAGCAAAGGTTCATACTCTTTGACAAACGCCATGTACAGCAATAAAATGCCAACAAAAATCATCAGGCCATGACCCAGGGAAAAAGCAATCATACCGCTGTCATGCCATACTGATGTGATCGCTACTATGAAGTCTGTTGCAAAACTTCCCAATTGACCTCTCTCCTTTCTTCTAAAGGGCGGAAAGCTCCGCCCGCTGCCAATGTCCGATCGCTATTTGCTCCGATGGACAAATCCTTTGCCATGGCTGAAAACGGGGTGCCGCATGACGAGGTAGCGACTCGTCGCACAATTGACACTTCGTCATCGAAGTAAGGAGATACTTGGTCAATTTCGTTTCTCTCAGTTTCACGGTCAGGATGCTTTGCAAACTTTTTCGCAGAAAGTCTGCTCGCAAGCGATCATGTGTGCGCTCTTCCTACGCACGTCGGATAAGTAAGAGAGACCGATCTAAAAGGTGGACAGAAGGTCATACCTTACTTATGTTCTCAATATTACATGCCTTTTAAGCTTTCGTCAACATTAATGCAATTCATAAATTCGTGTAAATCATTCTTGAATATCTCCACAAACTACCTATTTACAAGCGTTTATGTGTCATTATAGAGATTGATATTCTAAATGTTTTATGGTGTTATTACTCAGACATATTATCAATATATCGAATAGTAATTATATTCATGTATATTATTATATTATATATACATGTTTATATAGGATATTTTGCATCTGTCACTATTATCATTTTTAACGCGACGTCTTTGTCCCGCTCCATAAAGGTCATGGAAATACCTTTTGTAACGCATCCTTCCCAACGATACGTGAAAAACAATCCCCCAGACTCGTCCGCGCGCTCCCCGTAAGCCAAGCTTGCCCGTGTATCTTGCCGCTCGCCTTTTCCTCTTTTTCGCGTCCTCGGATCATTCGATCCGCAAATCGTCACTATCGTCTTCCCGTACCGCAGACAGCCGCATCGCGATGACGGCAGGGACAATGAACACTCGGATATTTGCGATCCGTTCCCGTGTCGGACAGCGAAAAAGTACCGCGACCACATGCATCTGTGTTCATCCTCCCCCGGTCACCAAGCACATCGGATCCTTCATTACCTCCATGCCGGCGCTGTTTTATATCCGTAAAATTTTTCGTTTATCTGTCGAACTCAAAAAGTTCCTCGCATGGAAACGGAACATATGCGCTCGCCTTTTATCGAATACCCTCCCCTATGCGTTTCCTTCCATGCACCTCATTGCGTGATCTTTCATTCACCGCGCCCATCATTTTCTATCCGCGACGGCGTTTACTTTATATTTGCCGCTTACTTCGCCCCCTCACTCTTGACCGTATCCCGCTTGCAATGCAGCGGCAAATTTTCTAACGGATCGCGCATGCTTTCAACCAGAGCCTTCCACGCCTGGATATGACCTTTCTCCGCATGGAAATAATATCGTTCCAAGACAACAGTTACCCGCCATTTTCTTCGCGTTTATTTCGCGAAAAAATGACTCAAATCACGGCAAAAGATCAAATCAGGTCATCTTTTATATGTGAGTAAACATATTTTTCAAAATATTCAAAAAACGCTTATTTTATAAGAATTATAGGTACACCAGAGTGTTTGGTCGTATGTGGATATAAAACACGTAATTTGACCGTTTTTTGCGCATTTGAGTTTACTTGCACTTGACAACCTCGGCTTCTTTTTACCAAAACGCATCTTTCTTTATTTTCTCCTTTTCGGCGTCTTCTTTATTTTTATCCGTCGGTTACTCTTCTCCGACTGTTTTTTAGCAATAAAAAAGACCGGAGATCTCCGGTCTTTTTGGCTAGTTCAATAACGGTGTGGTAAAAATAAACACGGACGCCAGTCCGATGACAATACACATCGCTAAAAACACGCCGATGCCTTCCAGGGTGCGCGGATAGCCGAAATGAAATTTTTCACCCAGCGGACCGCGACGCAAAAAGAAAGAAAAGCGGGTGCGCTTTTTGAACCAGCGCGCCTTGCGCTCTTCCCCGATCCATTCTGCCGTAATGCCCACCACGACCATTGCCGCCAGCATGCACAAAAACAGACGATAGAGGAATTGCGCCGGGCTCATTTGTTCCAAAATTTCCATACAAACCTCAATCAAAGGTAAAGAAAAGGCCTCGCAAGCGAGGCCTTTTCATACATACGCTAGATTCCTGTCATTCAGCAGTTCACGGGAAGAACGGCCAAACAATCGGAATTACAATCATCATAACGACGAAGCCTACGAGACAAAGCGGAATACCGACCTTGAGGTAGTCGTTGAAGCTGTATTGGCCGGGGCCAAGTACCAGAGTGTTCGGAGGCGTTGCAACCGGAGTCGCGAATGCGGCGGAAGCAGCGATCGCGATAGCAACCAAAACCGCCTTCGGATCCGCATGTAAGGATTGCGCCATCGAAATGCCTAACGGTGCCAACAGAGCGGCTGTCGCCGTGTTGTTCATGAACTGCGTCATGATGTTGCTCAAAAGATACATCGCCGCGCAGACAAGCAACGGGCTCGGGCTGTCGCCCAACCAGCCGACAACGGTATCCGCAATCAATTTGCCGGCGCCCGATTTATCCAATGCGGTCGCGATCGGCATCATGCCTGCGAATAAGAAAATCGTTACCCAGTCAATCGAAGCATACGCTTGTTTTTCTGTCATACAACCCGTCAAGACAGCTGCCAACGCGCCGATAACGGCCGCAGTCGTCAGCGATACGTGCAAGGTTTTCGAGAAGATCATGACGATAACGACGCAGATCAGGATCAAGAGCGAAATCATCTGTTTCGTTTTGTTGCCCGATACTTCCGAGACTTCCTGTTCCACTTCCACGGAAGTGTCGATATCATGTTTCGGCAGTAAGGGTTTGCCGATCGTCAAAGTGAACAGAACCGTCGCGATACAAAGCGGAATACCGGCAAATGCGAATTCGAAGAAACCGAAAGTCGGCAAATGCGCGTTGGACAACGCGCCGGTAACGATGATGTTCGGCGGTGTACCGACCATCGTCAGCGTACCGCCGGCGTTAGCGGCGATCGCCATCGGCATCATGAAGCGCGAACCTTTCAGATGAGCTGCCGCGCAGATACCGGTAACAACCGGGATCAGGGAAGCGGCGGTACCGGTGTTGGACAGTACCGAGCTCATGATGATCGTAATCGCCATGACGCCAAACATCAAGCCGGTTTCACTTTTACCGGCCATGCGTACAACTCTTTCTCCGATAAGTTGCGCCATGCCGGTGTGGAACAAAGCCGCACCGATGACGAACATGCCGGCGAACAAAACAACTGTCGAATTGGAGAGACCGGAGAAAATCATTTTTTCCGGAATAACACCCAACAAACCCAGCGCAATAGCGCCGCCCATCGAAGTAATCGCCAAAGGAATAATTTCAGTAATAAAGCAAATGGCGACCACTGCAAGTACAATTAATGTGATGATTGCAGGGCTCATAAGAGTACACCTTCTTTTTCGTAATAACTAACAAATAGTCATTGGGCAAAGGTATAAAAGAAGGGCTCGAGGTAAGGGGATATGTTGCGGATGCTAATTAGTGAGCGCCTGTCGCACTCAACATGGCAAGCATGGTACCGGCCGCTACCGCCGTACCGATTACGCCGGCAACGTTCGGGCCCATGGCGTGCATGAGCAGGAAGTTAGCCGGGTTCGCTTTCGAACCGACGACCTGCGATACGCGAGCCGCCATCGGAACGGCGGAAACGCCTGCCGAACCGATCAACGGGTTCGTCTTGCCATCGACCATCAGCATGATCTTACCGAAGATAACACCGCCCGCTGTACCCGCGATGAAAGCAACGAGGCCCAAACCGATGATTTCCAAAGTTTGAAGGTTCAGGAAGCTTTCCGCCGACATGGTACAACCGGTACCCAATGCCAGGAAGATCGTGACGGTGTTCATCAACGCGTTCTGCGCCGTATCGGACAGACGATGCGTAACACCGGATTCATTGATCAGGTTACCGAACATCAGCATACCTAAAAGTGCGGTAATGGACGGAAGTAATAAGCTGATGAAGATCGTAGATGCGATCGGGAATACCACTTTTTCAAAGTGGGATACCTGACGCAACTGTTCCATGACAATTTGACGATCTTTTTTCGTCGTGAACAATTTCATGATCGGAGGCTGGATCAACGGAACCAGGGACATGTACGAATACGCCGCTACCGCGATCGCACCCAAGAGTTCCGGAGCCAATTTCGAAGCCAGGTAAATCGAAGTCGGGCCGTCGGCGCCGCCGATAATACCGATCGCAGCTGCCTGCGGAGCGGTAAAGCCCAAGAACATCGCGCCACCCAAGGCAACGAATACACCGATCTGTGCCGCCGCGCCGAGCAAGAGGGTTTTCGGGTTCGCAAGCAGCGGACCGAAGTCCGTCATCGCGCCGACACCCATAAAGATCAACGGCGGGAAAATTTCAAACTGAATGCCCGCATGAATGAGGGCAAAAACGCCTTCTTCAAAGCCGTTTTTCGGCAAGTTGGCAAGGATACAACCGAATGCGATCGGTCCGAGCAACAACGGCTCAAATTCCTTGGCAAATGCCAGGTAGAGCAACAGTATGCCGACAACGATCATGATCGCGTTACCGATGGAAAATACGATCATGCCGCTGTCATGCCATACTGAAGTCACCGCTACTATGAAATCAGTCATTCTGTATCTCCTCTTCTATGTTTTCTGGTAAGTTGAGGTTTTAGCCCAACGCGATCAAATCGTCGCCCGCTTGTACGGTAGCATTGGCTGCGACCAAGATGCTTTTAACCGTAGCGTCGCTCGGAGCATAGATTTCGTTGGCCATTTTCATCGCTTCCAGGACACAGAGGAGATCGCCGGCTTTAACAGCCTGACCTTCTTTTACGTCAACGGAAAGGATTTTGCCCGGCATCGGAGCTTTCACTGTTTCCGCGCCGGCCGGAGCCGCTTTCGCTGCCGGAGCCGGAGCTGCCGCCGGAGCCGCTGCTGCTGCCGGAGCCGCTTTCGGAGCCGGAGCCGCTTTCGGAGCCGGAGCTGCTTTCGGAGCTGCGCCTGCACCGAGTTCGTTGACTTCTACATCATATTCTTGACCGTTAACGGTTACAGAAAATTTTCTCATTGTACATCCTCCTACTAAAAAGTAATTCTCCAAAACAAGGTACTGCTTAGTAATTATCTACTCCAGACAGACGCGCTGCTGCCGTCCAGCCGGTATTTTTCGCCGGACGAATCGACGCAATTTGCGTGCTCGAGTAGCCCATTGCTACTACTGCTGCGGTGATCGCCGCAACTACTTCATCATTACCGGACGCAGTCGACGTCGCTGCCGGAGCTGCTGCCGCGGCGGCAGGTGCCGCTTTCGCTACCGGTTTAGGAGACGACTTTTTTTTTCCAGTCGGATCCACAAGTCGAATGATCGTCATGAGTACCCACAGCATAATCAACACAAAGAATACAATGAACATATTGATCAGCATAAATACCCAAGGATTCAATTCATTTTCCATTCACACCCATCCTTTCTCTTTAGATTTTCCTATATCTCGTTATGCCGCTAAGGGATTATAACGGAATATTGGCGTGTTTCTTCGCAGGACGGGCTTCGCGTTTGCTGGCGAGCATGGCCAACGCGTTGATAATGTACGGACGCGTTTGTTTCGGTTCGATAACTGCGTCAACAAAGCCGCGTTCTGCTGCTTTGTACGGAGTCGCGAACTCTTCCACATATTCTGCCGTCTTTTGTTCTTTGTCCGGATCTTTCCGGAAGATGATGTTGGCAGCGCCTGCCGGTCCCATAACCGCAATTTCCGAAGTCGGCCAAGCGAATACCTGGTCCGCGCCCAAGTCTTGGGAGCACATCGCGAGGTACGATCCGCCGTAGGCTTTACGGGTAATTACCGTTACTTTCGGCACTGTCGCTTCCGAGTACGCAAACAGCATTTTCGCGCCGTGGCGAATGATGCCGCCGTATTCCTGCTGTACGCCCGGCAAGAAGCCCGGTACGTCAACCAAGTTTACGAGCGGAATGTTGAACGCGTCGCAGAAACGGATGAAACGGCTGGATTTGTCGGATGCATTGATGTCCAAGCAGCCGGCCATAAATTTCGGCTGGTTGGCAATGATGCCGACGGTTTGTCCGTCGAAACGGGCAAAGCAGGTGATGATGTTTTTCGCGTAGTGAGCGAGTACATCGTAGTATTCGCCATTGTCGACAATACCTTTGATGACATCGTACATGTCATAGGCTGCGTTGGAGTTGTCCGGCAACAAGGTGTTGAGGCTTTCTTCCATACGCATCGGGTCATCGCCCGTGTCAACAATCGGAGCTTCTTCCATGTTGTTGCTCGGCAGGAAGCCCAAGAGGTAGCGGATCTGGTTCAAGCAGTCTTCGTCGTCTTTCGCGATGAAGTGCGATACGCCCGAAATGCTGTTGTGGGTCATAGCGCCGCCCAGTTTTTCCGCCGTTACGTCTTCACCGGTGACCGATTTAACAACGGCCGGACCCGTGATGAACATTTGGCTGGTGCCATCGACCATGTAGATGAAGTCCGTCAATGCAGGCGAGTAAACCGCGCCGCCGGCCGACGGTCCCATGATGGCCGAGATCTGCGGAACGACACCGGATGCAATCGTATTTTCGAAGAAAATACGGCCGTAACCGGACAATGCGTCAACCGCTTCTTGAATACGAGCGCCGCCCGAATCGTTCAGGCCGACACACGGTGCGCCCATTTTGAGCGAAAGCTGCAGTACGCGAACGATTTTGCTGGCGTGCATTTCGCCGAGCGAGCCGCCTTCTACCGTGAAGTCTTGCGCGAATGCGTAAACGAGTTTGCCGTCAACGGTACCATAACCGGTAACAACGCCTTCGCCCGGAAGATCTTTTTTATCCTGGCCGAAGTTTACGCAACGATGTTTTACCAAAGCACCGATTTCAACGAAGGAACCTTCGTCAAAAAGGATTTCCAAACGTTCACGCGCAGTCATTTTGCCTTTCGCGTGCTGTTTGTCGATACGGCTTTGGCCACCGCCCATGCGGACGTGTTCCAAATTTTTATGAAGCAATTCAACTTTTTGCTGGTTTACCGACATTCTTACACCTCCGAATAATGGTAGGGAAGGCCGCCTCATCGAGGCGGCATACTCCTATTATTGACGCTCCGTAAGTTCGATCAAAAGACCGTTCGTAGCTTTCGGATGCAAGAACGCGATGCGGCAGCCGCCGGCACCGTAACGAGGTTTTTCATCCAACAGACGAACACCGCGAGCTTTCAAGTCTTCGAGAGCCGCGTCGATGCTGTCAACACGCAAAGCAACATGCTGGAAGCCGTTACGATGTTTTTCAATGTAACGGGCAATCGGGCCATCCGGGCTGGTGGATTCCAAGAATTCGAGTTCCGCGTCACCCAGTTTGAAGAAGCTTACGTTGACTTTCTGTTCTTCCACCGTTTCGTCTTCTGCGGTCGGATGAATGTTCAACGTTTCCTGGAAAACTTGTTTCGTTTTCTGCAGGTCGTCCACAGCAATACCGATATGGTCGATATTCATAACTTTCCAATTTGCCATGTTTTTTCCTCCTTTTGCAACAAAAAATAAAATTATTTAATAGCTTTTCCTACGATGGACTCAACGACTGTGTAAGGATCTACTTTCCTTGCATAGACTTGTTCCACGTAGTTATCAAATTCACCCGAGGACGTAACTTTTTCCATTACGTGACGGGAAATTTGCTCTTTGACCATCGCGATAATCTCGTTAACCGTCCGTTCGTGTCTGCGTTCCTGCAGAAGGCCGGACTCTTCCAAGTATTCACGATGTTCTTCCATCGCCTCAATGACATCGGCTACGCCTTCGTCACGGCTGGCAATGGTGCGTTTGATCGGCGGACGCCAATCCACCTCTTCCGAGTTCAAGTCGAGCATCATTTCGATTTCAACGTTCAAACGGTCCGCGCCGTCGCGATCACATTTGTTGATCGTAAATACGTCGCCGATTTCCAGAATGCCCGCCTTAATCGCCTGAATATCATCGCCCAAACCTGGTACCAGTACAACCAATGTGGTGTCCGCATTCTTGACGATATCGACTTCGGATTGGCCGACGCCAACCGTTTCAATCAAGACGACATCCAAGCCGAATGCATCCATCAACTTGACCGTATCCGCGGTTTTCTTGGAGAGTCCCCCCAAGCTTCCGCGCGTACCCATACTCCGAATAAATACGCCTTCATCCAATGTCAAATCATTCATGCGAATTCGGTCACCCAAGATCGCGCCGCCGCTAAACGGGCTCGTCGGGTCGACTGCGACAATGCCGACAGTCTTACCTTGTTTACGGAAATGTTTTACCAGCTTGTCGGTCAAGGTCGATTTGCCTGCACCCGGTGCGCCGGTAATACCGATAATCCGCGCATTACCTGTATGACTATAGATTTCTCGAAGTATATCGACATATCCGTCCGCTTCGTTCTCGACTGCAGAGATAGACCTCGCCAAGGCCAGCCTGGATCCATTCCAGAATTCCTTCATTAAATCCATGGTTTTGCCCCCCTTGGTCAATTACGGACCTGCGCTCCCGCCGAAGCGGGAGCCGGTACCGTCTATCAGTTCTTATTGAACGTTTTCTTTGATGAAATCGATGATCTTCGTGGTCGGAGTGCCCGGTGTGAAGACAGCTTTTACGCCGGCTTCTTTCAGTGCCGGGATATCGCCTTCCGGAATAACGCCGCCGCCGATAACGAGCACATCTTTCAAACCCTTTTCTTTCAAGAGTTCGATAACGCGCGGGAACAGCGTACCGTGCGCGCCGGAGAGCAAGCTCAACGCAACTACATCAACGTCTTCGGAGAGAGCCGCTTCCGCGATCTGTTCCGGAGTCTGACGAAGACCTGTATAAATAACTTCAAAACCCGCGTCGCGCAATGCACGAGCGACTACTTTAGCACCGCGGTCATGTCCATCCAGACCCGGTTTTGCAACAATTACACGAATTAATTTTTCTGCCATGATTGGTTACCTCCCGTATCCTTTCAGCAATAGCGTATCTTAAACCGTAGCGTGCGCCTGGTATTCACCGAATACGCCGCGCAGTACGTTACAGATTTCACCCAAAGATGCATATGTGCGTACGCAGTCGAGGATCAACGGCATCAAGTTGACGCTTTCATCTTCGGCGCCTTTACGCAATGCTTCCAACGCAGCCTTAACAGCTTCCTGATCGCGTTCGGCTTTGACTTTAGCCAATTTCTTGGACTGCATTTCACCAACCGAAGCGTCGACTTTCAGCAAGCCTTCCACCGGTTTTTCTTCGACTTGGAATTTGTTGACGCCAACGATAATACGGTCGCCGGATTCAACTTCCATCTGCCAACGATATGCCGATTCCTGGATTTCTTTCTGGATGTAACCTTTTTCAATCGCAACTACCGCGCCGCCCATTTCGTCGATCTTACGGATGTAGTCTTCCGCTTCTTTTTCGATCGCATTGGTCAACGCTTCTACATAGTACGAGCCGCCCAGCGGATCGACTACGTCAGCCAAACCGGATTCGTACGCAACGATCTGCTGCGTGCGCAACGCGATTTGTACGGATTCCGTTGTCGGCAATGCCAACGCTTCGTCGCGGGAGTTGGTGTGCAAGGACTGCGTGCCGCCGAGAACAGCCGCCGCGGTCTGCAACGCTACACGAACGATGTTGTTGTCGACCTGTTGCGCCGTCAACATCGAGCCTGCGGTCTGCGTGTGTACACGCAGTTTCATGGATTTGTCTTTCTTCGCGCCGAAACGTTCTTTCAGGATGTGCGCCCAAAGACGACGGGATGCACGGAATTTCGCAACTTCTTCGAGTACGTTATTGTGCGCGTTCCAGAAGAAGGACAGACGACCTGCAAATTCGTCGATTTCCATGCCGGCTTTCAGTGCCGCTTCGATGTATGCGATACCGTCAGCGATCGTGAAAGCGATTTCCTGTGCCGCAGTCGAACCCGCTTCACGGATGTGGTAGCCGGAGATCGAAATCGTGTTCCATTTCGGAACGTTCTGCGAGCAGTATTCAAAAATGTTGGTGATCAAACGCATCGACGGTTTCGGCGGGAAGATGTAGGTGCCGCGAGCCGCATATTCTTTCAGGATGTCGTTTTGGATCGTGCCGCGCAGCTGGTCAGCGGATACGCCCTGTTTTTCCGCAACGGCAATGTACATCGCCAAGAGAACGGACGCCGGAGCGTTGATCGTCATCGAGGTCGAAACTTTACCCAAGTCGATCTGGTCGAACAGGATTTCCATGTCGGCGAGCGTATCGATCGCAACGCCTACTTTACCGACTTCGCCGGCACTCATCGGATCATCCGAGTCGTAACCGATCTGGGTCGGCAAGTCAAATGCGCAGGAAAGACCCGTCGCACCGTTTTCAATCAGGTAACGGTAACGTTGGTTGGATTCTTCGGCCGTAGCGAAACCGGCATACATACGCATCGTCCAGAGGCGACCGCGGTACATCGTCGGCTGTACGCCGCGGGTGTACGGGTAGCTGCCCGGCAGATCCAGGTCGCGTTCATAGTCAAACCCTTCGATATCGAGCGGGGTGTAGACTTTGTTGTGCTTCATGTTCGGACGTTCCGGGTGTTTGGCATACATCTTAGCAACTGTTTCTTCGTATGCCTCCAATTTGGCCTTCAAGGATTCATTAGCCATGTGTTCATCATCCTCCTAAAAAATATAAATATATATCGGTCTCTTGCGAGACTGACTAACCACAACGCAGCCGCAGCTTAAGCTGTCTTTTCAACGATGCGGGTAAGTCCATAAAGGGATCGGGTCTTACTGTTTTTTCATGCTCTTGTTATCGGCTAAGCGCTGATGGAAATCGAATGCTTCTTTGAGAATATGCGGGGTTTGCGAGTAGCCGCAAGCTTTTTCCGCACGTTCCAGATAGTCCATCAATTCCGGACGGTAATCCGGGTGCGCGATGTTTTCGATAATCACGCGAGCGCGTTCTTTCGGCGAGAGGCCGCGAACGTCGGCAACGCCCATTTCGGAAATGTAGACGTGTACGTCGTGTTCCGTATGGTCGACGTGCGAGCAGAACGGTACGACACAGGAGATGTCGCCGTTTTTCGCGATCGAGTTCGTGAAGAAGATGCTCAAGCCGCCGTTACGAGCGAAGTCGCCCGAACCGCCGATACCGTTCATCATCTTCGTGCCCGATACGTGCGTCGAGTTGATGTTGCCGTAGATGTCCATTTCGAGCGCGGTGTTCATCGCGATAACGCCTAAGCGACGGATGACTTCCGGGTTGTTCGAAATTTCTTGCGGACGCAGAACGATCTTATCGCGGTATCCTTTGATACCTTTGTAGAAGCGTTTCAGTCCGTCCGGCGACGGCGAAAGGCTCGTGCCCGAGGCCATCGTCAATTTACCGGCGTCGATCAGGTCGAACATGCCGTCCTGGATAACTTCCGTGTATACGGTCAGGTTTTCATACGGGGAATCGACCAAACCGCTGATGACGGCGTTTGCTACGTTACCTACACCGGATTGCAACGGGAGCAGGTTTTCCGGCAAGCGGCCGTGTTTTACTTCGTTTTGCAAGAAGTCGATGAGGTTGCCGCTCATCTTCTTCGCGTCTTCGCCAATCGCGGAGAAGGCGCGCGTTTTGTCGGTGATGTCGCACGGTACGATCGCAGCGATTTTGCTGTGGTCCACTTCGATGTACGGAGTACCGATGCGGTCGCCTGCTGCTTCGATCGGAATCGGTTTGCGATGCGGCGGGTTGGCCGGCTGATAAATATCATGCATACCTTCCAATTCGAGCGGTTGCGAAGTGTTCACTTCGATGATGACTTTTTTCGCTTCCGTGACATATACCGGCGAGTTGCCCAAGGCGGTCGTCGGAATCAGATGACCTTCTTCGGTAATGGCGCATACTTCAATGATGCACCAGTCCAAGTCACCAAAAAAGCCCGAGCGTACTTGCTGCGCTACGTGGCTCAAGTGCATATCGATGTAATGTACTTTACCGGCGTTGATAGCTTTGCGCAGTACCGCATTTGTCTGGTACGGGAAGCGACGGTTCATGCCGTCACATTCAACCAGAGCCTGGTCTGCTTCCGGGCCGACCGAGGCGCCGGTCCACAGATCAATTTTGAAATGTTCTTTGTTAATCCGTTCTTCCAATGCGAGTGGTACTGCTTTCGGGTAACCGGACGGTGTAAATCCGCTGATGCCGATATGATCATTCGGGTGAATCATGGCGGCCGCTTCTTCTGCGGTCATGACTTTGCCGAGCAGATCTTTACACCGAATTCTGTCGCGAATGTCGTTAATATCCATTCCTTTACCATCTCCTTAAAAAACAACGGAACGCACTATGTCATACATAGTTCCGAGAAACAAAAAAGGATATCGCCGCCGTCGACGATATCCTTTCGTAGGGAAGAGAAATAGTCAACGGTACCGCAATGCGATAAAACCTGGCGTTTCCTAAATTCTTGAATCCCCTCCCTTGTGGACCAACTCCGTATTTTTGCGAAGAGCCTTGTAAATCAGACCCTCGCATGCTGTTCGTCTATATGATAGTCGATGATTTTTACCTTGTCAATCATTACTATTCGTTTTCTAATCTTTCTAAGCCCCTTTGAAACGGCGCTCGATTGCTGTTACAAAAGATTGTTGATTAATTGTGAACCTTGTTATTCTCTTTCATTATAACAGCTATTCAATTATTTTTCAACGTCTCTTAAGCTTTCTAATGTTTCTTTTCAGCGTTGCCCCAGGCGGCTCAGTGTGCTTTGCAACGCGCATAATGTCCAAAACGTGAGCGCCACCGTCCGGTGAAAGAAGTTGCAATCGAACAGACCGTTAATGCTCATGCCGATCACGGCCAACAGCACTCCCAGGGACAACGCCCGCGAAAGATGACTGACGCTTGTCCGATAGCTGCGCCACGCCAAGACGCCGTGCCCCCAAAAGGCCAGTATGTATAGCGCGAAACCGATGATGCCGGTCTCCGCGAATACCGTCAAGTACAGGTTATGCGCGTGATAAATCACAATCGACGGATCCTGAATATAGTAATCATAGCGGGGATACACAAACGGAAAGGCCGCCCAGCCGATACCGTTCCACCAATGATCGCCGATCATTTGCCAGGTGCTGCGCCAAAACGCAAAGCGCAGGTCCACGGACGTATCGCCGCCGTGAAAAAGAGAAATGAAACGCTCCGTAATTTGTCCATGATGCAACCAAAGAAATACGGGCACGGCCAACAAGCCCCATGCGACCCTTCGGTCATAGACAATGGCAGTGACGGTAAGCACCGCCAACATGCTCACCCACGCGCCCCGCGAATACGTCAGCAACAACACCAGCAAAATCAGTAATAAAAGCGCCGCCGTCAGCAAGCGTTTATATCCGCGCTCATAGATCGCGGCAAAACTCGCCAGCACGCTCGCGATCATCAGCAAGTACGCCCCCAGCAAATTGGGATTGCCCAGCGTACTGTACATGCGACGCAGCAGTAGCGGGAAACGCTCGCGATCCACCCATTCCATCGTAAAGCCGGCAAACCCGCCGAAGAAATACTGGTAAATACCGATAACGCATACAATAACCGCGCCGCCCAACAAATAGCTCAAAAAATGTACGCATTGCTCCCGCGTGCGCAACTGCCATGTCACCAATAAGTACATCGCCGTATAGGTACCGCAACGATAAAAAAAGTTATAGGCACTGGCTGACGGCTCCGGCGCCAACCATGTGGTGCAATACGCCCAAGCGGCAAACAACATGAGCGCCACTCCCGGCCAACGCAAGGCGCGCAAACGAGCCGGCTCGCGCCAAAGCAGGACCGCCATAATGGCGCATGCCGCCAGCAGTGAAAGCTCCAGCCCCATTTGCCACCAGGGCATAAAAAAAGCCGCCGCATATAATAACCCGCTGCACCACTGCGACAACAGTCGGGAATGCGTCTGTACCTGCATGCAGATTCGTTCCTTTCAGAATGATATTAAGCTTATTATAATGCGCAGGACTCTTTCTGTCCACGCGGGCGGGCGCTGACGCCTGTGTTGTCCCGTTTCCCCGCCCGTAAAGTTATCAATGATGATTAAATCTCTCTTTTTTCAGCTATTAATCATGTTTGTTTATATTTCGTAAATTAAACATTCTTTTTCAACGCCATTTTGCTTTTCCGTTTTACTTAAACTTTTATTTCCCTATATATAAATGTTTTAATATATAAAGATAATAATGTCAGTATTATTATTAAAATTGATACTTCATCTAAAGAAACTTCCTGTTTCCTTGCCGCACGATGATTTTATGTATGCTACAATAGCAAAAGGAGGGATTCACATGGACAAAGTCAAAATTGGTACAATGGCTGTCGCCTTCATGTACACGATTTACCATATCAACAACGTCGGCTTGAATATCGGTAACGGTCTGGTCCTCGCCGTGGTTCTTTTTTGCATCGCTCTCGATTGCTACCGCTATGCCAAACGGCGCACCACCGAAGACAAAAAGAGTTTGTACCGTAAATAAGTCAAAAATTTTCGCGTCCTATTTCGCGGCTTATATTGATTTATTTGCATATAATGACTATACTAAAGATGAGCATCATTCATATTAACCATAAGGAGGAATATAACAATGAGCATGATTGGGAAAAAACTGCCGGAGTTTAAGGCGGACTACTATCAGGCGGGCGAATTGAAGCAACTCACCCACGAGGACGTTTTGGGGAAATGGGCGGTTTTCTTCTTTTACCCGGCCGACTTCACCTTTGTATGCCCGACGGAATTAGCCGACTTGGCTGATCACTATGAAGAATTGCAGGAATTAGGCTGCGAAGTGTACAGTGTTTCGACCGATACGCATTTCGTTCATATGGCTTGGGCGAAAGAATCCCCGAGCATTCAGAAAGTCCAATACAAAATGCTCGGCGATCCGACCGGTCAATTAGCCCGTTATTTTGATGTCATGGACGAAGCGGAAGGCAGCGCGCAGCGCGGTTCCTTCGTCATCGATCCCGAAGGCGTCATCCAGGCCATGGAAGTTCACGCGGACGGCATCGGCCGTAATGCGGATGAATTGGTTCGCAAAGTGGAAGCGGCGCAATTCGTTGCCGAGCACGGCGACCAGGTATGCCCCGCGCGCTGGCACAAAGGCGCGGAAACGTTGAAACCGGGTAAAGATTTAGTCGGTACGATTTAACTTCAAAAAAGCCACCCTTCGGGTGGCTTTTTTATTTTCAAGGCAAGCGTCGATCGCGCGCCGATAAAATAACTTTTTATTCCGATATAGAATAAAATTGACAATCGCCTCTAAATTCGCTACACTAGGAGAGTATTCATGCACGCGGAGAGGTGTCCGAGTGGTTGAAGGTGCATGATTGGAAATCATGTGTACGGCGCAAACCGTACCGGGGGTTCGAATCCCCCTCTCTCCGCCATTTACTTTTGGTCAGTACCGTTAAGTAAGTGATTTACCGATACCGTCAAAAGGCCCGCGATATCGCGGGCTTTTTTGTATGCCTGCAGATATCAATGCAACGCCGGGCGTGATCCCTTTCCGAGTCATCTCCGCGCGCGAAAAAAGGTCGACCTAAATCAAAGTCCTCTGAAAACGCATGCCGTCACTGTTGTCACCACGCAGCAGCCGCTTACCTCGTACGATATTTTTCATCGTTCTTGACATGTATTACCGCCTATGTATTCTGAGCGTAGAAAAAGAGTTGCCCATGATAGGGCCCGGCATCTTAGCCGAACGCACATGGGAACTCTTTTTCTTTGTCTATTCCTTTTTTTCATATTCGTAAAAACCGTAAGCTGACGACTTGATGAGCGAAGCACATTTCGTTGCCGCCCCGATGCATTCGGCGGCGTTTTTTATTTCATCCCGCGCATCGCCGTAATGGTGCCGTCATTTTTACCGCGTTTACGCGAGCGCCTATTCTTTCACGAGGACTTTTTCGATTTCGCCGATGTACATGTCATGGAAATCGCTGTCGGGATAATGCTCGTCAATGATCCGCGCGTCGATAAATCCGTCGGGAAGCAGCGGCGCCCGATACAATTTGCGGCAGACGATCACGATCTCGGCTTCCGCAAAATAGGTATAGTCTTCTTCAAACACGGGAGTAAGACCGACTTTTGCGACTTTATGCCCATCGCGGCCCGAATGGCTGCCCAAGTAACCCATCTCTTTTTTATAGCCGACGCCGAAAAGAGAAAGCGTGTACCGGTCCGCGCGATCGATAAATTCTTTAGTGTAACGTTGCGGGCGGATATACACGATTGCCGTCGGGCGTTGCCAAATGACGCCGACATGCCCCCAGCTCGCGGTCATCGTATTGTAGCCTTGCGTCTTATCGCCGGCGGTCACCAGCCACCATTCATTACCGATCATTTGCGGGGTGACTTGCAGTTCTGTTACGGAAATTTCACGCATAATAGACCTCCTTCAAGCAATATTTCCTTTTCTTTCATTATACGCTCCGATGCAAGCGCGGAAAAATTCAATCGATTTTAATGTAATGAAGTTGGCCGCTTGTGTGGGTACGAAAAACGGCGTTTTTTCAATGCGCATGCTATAATACATACAGGTACATCATAAAGTAGCAGCAGAGGAGGAATAACTATGAGTTGTCCACACAGTAAATACGATGTCAGCAAAATGGATCCGCATGAACGCGCCCGTTATGAGTCGGCGATGCGGCATGTCGAGGCCGCCAAGGCGGCGGGAAAGTCGACGGATGAGTGCCATGCGATTTTCCAAACGATCATGAACCGCAAATGGGACGATCCCGTGCCGAACGACGAGGCGCACCGCGACTACGCGGAACGGGTAGAGCGCGCGAAAAAAGCGCGTGACAACGGCGCCGGTTGCAAGGAAATCGCCGCGATTTTACACGGCGAAAAATAAAAATATAACTTTTTCCATATAGCGGCGGAACGATTCCGTCCGAAAGGATCCACATGCATTGTGAACACCGTGATCACGATATCGCGCCGGTGACCTCTGCCGAGAAGGCTCGTTCTGAGCGCGCGCCACGCGAAGACGACGCGTATTTTGACGGCGTGGTCCGCAACGACCCGCCGGAAACGATCGTTCGCCATGATGATGTCCGTCATGATGAAAGCGAAGATGATGCGCATCAGGAAGGCGTTGTCGTTCGTCATGACGAGGCTTAAGCAGGCGACATCGACACGAACGAGCCGGACATTCGGGAAAATGCGCGCGTCCACTACGCGCGCGGACCGGTGAGAGAGTCGGTCGCATCGTAAATAAAAAAACAAAAGGGCCCCGGTTCGCTTGGGACCTTTTTGCTTTCTTATTTTCCGCATGCCGCGGGGAAACCGCGCATGCCCCAAAGACTGTCAATTTGGTATAATAAAGTAAACTTATGCAAAGGAGATCGCTTATGTATACAGAACGTGAAATCAACTTGCAAGACAACGGCATGCACCAACGCCTGATGGATTTTTTAGCCGGTTTTGAATTGACTTTTTCGGGCAATATCGACTATTCCATGGGGATCTTTGACGGTGAACGCCTGATCGCCACCGGCTCGCTGAGCGGCCGTGTTTTGCGCAATATCGCCATCGATTCTGAATACCAGGGACAGGGTCTTACGCACCGCATTCTCGACCATCTGATGGCGGAAGCGAAACGGCGCGGGATCACCAGCTATCAGATCTTCACGAAACCGGAAAAAGTACCGGTTTTTGAGCACTCCGGCTTTACCTGCGTCGCGAAAGCGGAGCCGTATGCCGCGCTGCTGGAATACGGCGATGATACGCTGGCGGAATTTTTAGAAAAAACCAAAAAAATCGTCGGTGAGCCGGTCGGTCCGGTGCGCGGTTCCATTGTCATGAACTGCAACCCCTTTACCAAAGGTCACCGCGCTTTGATCGAGTACACGTCGCAACAGTGCGATGATGTCGTATTGTTCGCCGTGCAAGAAGACCGTTCGATGTTCCCGTTCGCGGATCGTTTGGAACTGATTCGCAAAGGGACCGCCGACCTCGGCAATATCAAAGTGGTTTCAGGCGGTGATTATATCATTTCGAACGCCACCTTCCCGACCTACTTCATCAAAGGTACGGAAGCGCTCGACGCGCAAACGAAACTCGACGCGACCGTGTTCGCGGAACAGATCGCGCCCGCGCTCGGCATCACCGTTCGTTTCGTGGGCGAAGAACCCACCGACAACACGACCAGCGCGTATAATTCGGCGCTCAGTAAAGTGTTGCCGATGAACGATATGGATTTCAAAATCATTCCCCGTATCCAAAAAGCGGGCACTATCGTCAGCGCCTCCAAGGTGCGCGCCGCGCTTGGCAAGGATGATTGGCAAACGGTGGAAGAAATGGTTCCGAAAACCACGTTGGACTATCTGCGTTCGGAACGCGGCGCCGCCGTCATCGAAAAAATCAAGAAAGACGCCGCGGCGAAAGCTAAGCTCGCGAAATAAAATAAATACGAAAAAGACGTCCGTACGGACGTCTTTTTTATTGGCTAAATTCCTATTGATGATGCGCGCTCTCCGCTCAGTCTTCGATTTTCGTCAACGCCGGTTTCGTTTGCGGCGCCGGCTGATAATTTTGCAGATATTCGACGGCATCCGCGTAAATGCGCTGCACTTCGTCGCGCGTCAACGCCTTAAAGCTGCCGAGTTGCGGCCGACCCGCCATCGCGCGATCGGTCAATTCTTCCAAGTCAAAATCAATATCGCGCGCTTCCTGCGAAGCGACCGGACCGAGCATGTCGATTTGCTCGAAGAATTCTTCCGTAAAACGAATGCCTTCCAGCGCGATTTCTTCCTGCGTACCGAAGTCGCGTTCAATATTCCAAACGGTTCTGCCGTACCGATAGAAGCGATGTACATCGGCGGTGTAGACATATCTCGCCCATGCGCACCAAACGGCCGCCATGCCGACGCCCGAAGAAATATTGTACAAGCCCAACAGTTCCTTTTGCAATTCGTGAACGGTAATATCCGCTTCGCCGTTGCCGGAACCGGTCAGGTCGTTATGCGCCAGCGCGCTCGCCCACATGACATTGGCTCGGGCGTCATAATTATTCATTTCCGTCAGGATGGTCTGCGAGTTGCGGATCAATACGCGCAGCAGCGCTTCGCAGATATTATCCGTCAGTTCCATCGTCGAATTATGCGTAAAGTAATGCTCCATCGTCATAATCATGATTTCGGAAATGCCGCTGTATAATTCCGCTTTGGAAAGAGGATACGTCAGCATCGGATTCATGATCGCAAAGCGCGGCCGTGCGCCGACCACATTGATGATGCGACTGACGCGCTGTACCTTGTTGGTCAAATGCGTCAGCGCGCTCATTTCACCGGAACCCGCCATCGTGGTGGAAATAACCCCCACCGGTAAAACTTCTTCGGCGACACGTTCGCGGGTGAAATACTCCCAAATATCGCCGTCGTTAACGATGCCGATCGCAATGACTTTCGCCAGATTAACGACCGCCGGACCGCCCAGCGCGAGTACAAAATCCACATCTTCAATCCGGCCGAGAGCAATCCCCTCGTTCGCTTTACGGCGTGTCGGCGGCGGATAGACTCCGCCGATATCGTTGTATAAAATGCCCGCTTCATCCAGCGACGCCTGCACCCGCTCCAATAAGCCGTGGCATTGGGCGCATTGCCGGCCGTGAATAATCAAGACCTTACGCGCGCCTTCTTTGCGCAATAATTGACCGACTTCACGTTCACGATCCGATCCGAAAATAACCTTTGTCGGAACGTGATAAGTAAAGTTCTTCATGGAATTCTCCTTTAAAAATACTCTTACACATATAATAATCTAACTCTATTATAGGCTTGTCCCGCGGGAGCGTCAAACAGAGTCTAGTTTCGATCGCGAATAAAATCGCAGAACATCTGCGCAATCGTCGTCAATTTGCGATCTTTGACCGTATAAATGTGCTCCGCTCCCACGATCTCTTCCGTCGCGATCGGCATGGTGGTGAGGCCGATGTTGGCGTCTTCATCCGGCTCGCCCATAATCACCGCGATCCCCATGCCTCGGCGAGCCCAATGCATCGCAACCAGATTCGTGCTGCAGACAACGCGAATATCTTGATGCAAACCGCGTTCCCGAAAAAAGCTTTCCAGACGAGGCGCCAAACTGCGCGTCACGCAAAGCGGAATACCGGCCAGATCCTCAATGGTCAAAGGCTGCAGCGGTTTTTTGAGCCATTGTTGCTGATCGCTCATCACCGCGGAAAGCGATCGGTAGCGAATCGTGAGCAGGTCAAATAAATAGCCGCGCGGAATCGGCTCATTCATAACGCCGATATCGGATATTCCGTTCAGCAGCGCATCCGCCTGCTGGTCCACATTGCCCTCGGAAAAAATGGAACGGAAGTGCGGATGCTCTTCCGTAAAGGGCTGCAAATAGGTGTCGATAAAGCCATTGACCGCGCCCGGCGTAATCGAAATGCGCAAGGTACCTTCACCGCCTTGCGACACGCTTTGCACCTCATATTTGAGTTCGTCCGCCAAACGGATAATATCTTTGGCGCGGCGATAGAAAAGTTGCCCCGCTTCGGTGAGCTCGATGCGTCGTCCGCCGCGGTGCGTAATGATCAAATCCGCCTTGTAATTCGTCTCAATTTGCTTCAATTGCGCGCTTAACGCGGGCTGTACCATGCTCAGTCGCTTCGCCGCCTCGGTCAAGGTCTGCGAATCGACTATCATAATAAAATTGCGAAAATATTCGATGTCCATGCGTATGCTCCTTTCCCATTGCTTTCCCCGACAATGGTCACACAGAAGGTCGAAATAAGTGTTCCCGACGCAAGCTTACAAATGTTCCCGCACCGATGACTACATGATCGAGCACCGGTATGTTTAAGACTTCACCGGCGGCGTTAAACCGCTCGGTTAATGCGATATCCGCCCCGGAAGGAGTCGGATCACCGCTCGGATGATTATGCACCAGGATCATCGCCGCCGCGTTCCAACGAATCGCGTCTTTCATCGCCAGTCGCACATCGGCGACGCTTTGATCCAAACTGCCGCGCGACTGTTCCACCGCGGCGAGCAAACCGTTTTTCGTATTCAAATAGCAACAGTAAAACACTTCCTGCGGCAAATCCCGCAACTGCGGCAGAAAATACCGAGCGACCGCCTCCGGATCGGAAAAATCGCTGCGCGTTTGCGGTTTACGTTGCGCCAGACGTTTCCCCAATTCAATCGCCGCGCAGAGAGTCGCCGCTTTGCTGGCGCCGATGCCTTTGACCGTCAGCAGATCCCGCCAATGGAGTGAGCCGTAGCGCGACGGATCGCCTCCGATCCACTGGTCTTCGACCGCGCGCGCGAGCTCAATCACCGACTGACCGGGAATCCCGCTTTTTAAAATCAAAGCGATCAGCTCCACTTCGGTCAGTTGTTCCGGCCCCTGCGTCAAAAGTTTCTCGCGCGGCCGCTCCGCTTCTGTCAAATCGCAAATGCGTGCCATTACCATTCCACTCCGTTTTCCGTGAGCAGCCGATACGTCGCATGCAAGGGCAGACCGACTACATTAGTGTAACTGCCGGCGATGGCGGAAATCACCAATGCCGCCGTTCCCTGAATCGCGTAGGCGCCGGCCTTATCCGTCCATTCGTCGCCGGCCAAATACCTTTCCAGCAACGCTTGCGGCCAGCGTTCCATCTTGACTTCGGTGGTTATCGCCCGCGTGATCGCTTCTCCTGAAGGCAAAAGTAACGCCAGTCCTGTAACGACATAGTGCGTCCGACCGCCGAGCGCGGTAAGCATAGTCTTCGCCATCTCCCGATCACGCGGCTTACCGAACACCTCATCATCGCAAACCACCAGCGTATCCGCGCCCAACACTGCCAACTGCGGCATGCGGGAGATCGCCTCGCCGGCGCGCGCCTTGCCAAGCGCCTGTTCCTGCACCAAGGACGCCGGGTCATGTTCGCTTCGGTTGCGTTCCCGATACTCCGGCGTAATCACGGTAAAATGGGCGCCCGCTTTTGTCAACAGCTGTTTACGGCGCGGTGATGCCGATGCCAAAATCCACATCAGATCCTCCGAAATACCCATACGGCAATAATCATGCCGATTACGCTTAATAAGTTCGGCGCAAATCGAATGCCGAAATCAATTTCAAGTATCAAGAGATTTAAATGAATATTTTGCAGGTCAAGCAAAGTATACTGCCGAACTAAGTACGGCATGATGCCGGAGAAGGAGACCGACCCCAGAAGATCCGCCAAAATCCCGCCTAAAAGCGCTCCGACAAAAAGGAATAAAAGCAGCATCAAGATGCCGCGAGTACCGCTCCAACGCATTATTTCGCCTGCTTTCTTGCGGCTTTCAAACGCTCGACTTCATCCATACGTTTGCTTTCGTCCAAGAGCACATGGTAGGTGGTTTCCTCTTCGGTGATCCCCACCCGCCCCGGCAAGTATTCATTCAAGCCGAGCAAAAATTGCGGTTCCGCTTTGAACAACGCGCGACCGAATTGCGGTTTTTTGCCCGGTCGCGGAATTTTACAGAAAAGAGCGTACAAAGGGCGGGAATCCAAAAGCGAATACCAACGCCATTTGTACCGAAACTTCACGTTATTCGCGACCCGCGCTTTATGCGTATGCACACCGTAAAGACAATCGTACGGAATTTCCGTGCGGTGCGTGCGAAACCAGGTGCGATATTCGCAAATCAGCGCCGTATCGGTCAAACGCAAATGGTAACTGGTAAGCGCCTGTCCCAGCAAATAGTAGATCGCGAACAACACGAAAACAATGCTCGCGTAATCAATGCTCCCCCAGAAACTTTGCGTCGCCTGATAGTGATCAATCATGCGCCCCAGGTCCCAGATGAAAAAGACCGCCACTAAAAAAGCGACGCCGAGCACCGGCAAACGACTGCCCGAATTGTCCGACTCATCTTCATAAATCGGATCACCTGCCACCGATAATATCTGTTTGGGAAAAACGGGATTGGCCGTCGTCCCGCGACGTTCTTCCGTCATTTCCGGTTTCCCATTTTGATTCATGCTATTCTCCTTTTCCCGCTGCCGGGTGCATAGGCGGCTCTTCCGTGTCCGCTTCATCTAACAGTTGTTGAAATGCATCCGCCGGGATTAATTCCGGCAACGCCCGCCACGGCTCATACCCTTGCAGTTTTTCCAAACTGCGTGAACCGGTAGCGACCGCAATCGTATACGCGCCGATTTTTTTGCCGCATTGAATATCGTGCTCCGTGTCACCGATGATAAATATTTTTTCCAGTTCCGCGCCCCACTTGGACCGCGCCAACGCGCCGGCGCGCCGCGCGACATCGATACGATTGAAATCATCACCGGCGAAGCCGCTGTAATCGAAATCGAAATAGCTCGCCAAACCGTAATGGGTGAGTTTGAGTTCCGCGCCGCGGCGACTGTTCCCCGTCAAGAGCAGCTGATCATAGTCGGGCATGCCGCTGAAATACGCCAGCAATTCTTTGACATACGGCAGAATTTTTCCTTTCGTTTCCTCCATATAGTAGAGCAGCGTTTCTTCGTATTGGCGGCTGAATTGATGCACATCGTCAAGCGTCGGTTCTTTTTGCATCACATGCCGCAGAATTTCACGGCAGATAAAATTATCCGTGCGGCCTCCCGCATCAAATCGCGGTAACGTCGCATCCGGTCCCATCATTTCCGTCAGGGTATGCTCAATCGCAAGAAAGCCGGCATGGCCGGTATACACAAGCGTCTGGTCAATATCCCAAAAAAGTACGTTCATGCCATTCCTCCCCATCGATTGGTGGTGTTACGGAAGATAATATCTCATTTATTTATTATATCATACTTAAATACCGATCAGCGCCCATGAATCGGCAAAAAATAAAGGTGCACAATGTGAATTTATGACGCGGATACGATCAAAAAAAGACATGCGAATGCATGTCTTTTTTTCATTTTCAGATATTGTCATACACGGCGCGATGCCCGATGCCCGCCACCACTTCATTAAAGTGCAGCACGCCGACGGTGCCGTAAATGGCAACAACGAGGTGATCGCCTTTGCGGGCGATGGCGATTTTACCGCCGATATTTTGGCCGAGCGCTTTCATTTTAATCGCCTCGACCGCCGACTGGACCGCGCCGACGACCGCTCCTTCACCGACGTGGGTATCGGAAACAATGCCCGTGCGCTGGGCGGCCACCACCGTATGCTCAATCAGTTTGGGCAAAATCGTGATGAACACGCCGCCGAAATCCACCGCCGCCGTTTTGAGTCCGGCTTCAGCATATTCTTTACGTAATGTGTTTTCTTCCGCGCGCGAAGACGTGAGCGCCAACTTCATGGCCGCACGACCGACATCGCTGCTGGAATATTCATGGGTACTCATAAGCGCCTCAGTCTTGCCGTTCACGAACCGCTTTCTGCAAGTCCGCGATGAAATCTTGCAGCGCGACATCGTTGGTTTCTTCGCCCGCGCGATTGCGGATTGAAATCGACTGCGCTTCCACTTCTTTATCGCCCAAAATCAACATGTACGGTACTTTTTCCAACTGCGCGCCGCGGATTTTATAGCCGAGTTTTTCGTTGCGTTCATCCGCCTGCGCCCGTAATCCCGCCCGATTGAGTTGACGGGCCACTTTGTTGGCGTACTCCAGGTGACGCTCCGCGACCGGAATCACTTTCACCTGTACCGGCGCAAGCCAGACCGGGAATTTGCCGGCGTAGTGTTCAATCAGAATACCGATGAAACGTTCGATACTGCCGAAACCGGCGCGGTGAATCATGACCGGACGATGTTTTTCGCCATCTTCGCCGATATACGTCATGTCAAAACGTTCCGGCATCTGCATATCCAACTGGATCGTGCCGCATTGCCAGGTACGTCCGAGTGAATCTTGAATATGGAAGTCCAGTTTCGGTCCGTAGAACGCGCCGTCGCCGGGGTTGATCTTGTACGATACGCCCGCGGATTCGATCGCGTCATGCAAAACGGTGGTCGCTAGCTCCCACAAATCATCATCGCCCATTGAGTCTTCCGGTCGCGTGGAGAGTTCCACGTGGTATTCCAAACCGAAAGCGGAGTAAATCCGATCAAAAAGTTCGAGGACTTTCAGTACTTCTTCTTTCATCTGGCTCGGCAAAATGAACAAATGCGCATCGTCTTGCGTAAAGCAACGAACACGGAACAGACCGTGCAACGCGCCGCTCATTTCATGACGATGAACCAGGCCGAGTTCGGCGACCCGCAACGGGAAATCGCGGTAGCTCTTCGGCGAATCTTTATAGTACAGAATACCGCCCGGGCAGTTCATCGGCTTGATCGCGTAATCCTCTTCATCAATCTGCGTGAAGTACATGTTGTCGCGGTAATGATCCCAGTGACCGGAGCGCATCCACAGATCGCGATTCAAAATGACCGGAGTGGAAATTTCATCGTAGTCGTATTCGTGATGCAGCTCCCGCCAAAAGGCCAGCAACTCGTTGCGCAAAACCATTCCTTTTGGATGGAAAAACGGGAAGCCCGGGCCTTCCGGCTGGAAGCTGAACAAATCAAGTTCTTTGCCCAATTTACGATGATCACGGCGTTCCGCTTCCGCCAGCATGAACAGGTAATGATCCAATTCTTCCTGGCTTCCGAAGGCGGTACCGTAGACACGTTGCAGCATTTTATTTTTTTCATCGCCGCGCCAGTACGCGCCCGCGACGCTCATCAGTTTGAATGCTTTCACTTTGCCGGTCGACGCTACGTGCGGGCCCGCGCAAAGATCGGTGAATTCGCCCTGCGTGTAGAAAGTAATGGTTTCGTCCGCCGGCAGATCGCGGATCAGTTCTTCTTTATAGATTTCTCCCTCGGCTTTGAAATGTTCCATCGCCGCGTCGCGTTTCATGACTTCGCGCACGAGTTTGTGGTTTTCCTTCACGATCTTTTTCATTTCTTTTTCGATCGCGGGGAAATCGTCCGGCGAGAACACATGCTCGGTGTCCATGTCGTAGTAAAAGCCGTTATCGATCGCCGGTCCGATCGCGAGTTTCGTCTCCGGCCACAGGCGCAAAATCGCTTGCGCCATAATATGCGCCGCCGTATGACGGATCGCGTGCAAGCCTTCGGGGCTCGCGCCGTCAAAAAATTCGACTTGCGCGCCGTCGACGACCGGACGTGATAAGTCCGTCAACTCACCGTCGACTTTCGCGACGACCATTTTTTTCGCCATACTGTTGCTGATCGCTTTCGCGACATCCAGCCAGCTGCTTTCGTTTGCTACCTCGCGTACGCTGCCGTCCGCCAAGTGGATTTTTGCCATAGTATCTGCTCCTTTTGTAATAAAAAAACTTTCGCCCCAAATGGGACGAAAGTTAATTCGCGGTTCCACCCAAGTTAATCCGTACGGATTCTCTCGATCGTGATAACGGGTCGGCCCGGCCGTTCATTTCCGAACGGCGACTCCAAGGCGGTAACAATCACTGTGGTAACGAGCGCTTGCAGCCGTGACGCTCTTCTCTTGAGTTACCGGGCAATGACGGTCATGTCCTTTTCGTGGTCATTGAAATCTTTTGATATTGTCAGTATTGTACGTCTATTTCTGTGATTTGTCAAGCGGCGGCAAGGGCGGCGGTAATGTATCCGTGAACGAATCTTGCGGAATTTCCGGCCGCGTTTTCCCGACGGAATAATTTTGAATGACGACAATCGGTGTTTTTTGGCTGGCGTTGCCGAACGGATTATCGATCAAAAGTCGCGCGATTTCCTGCGCGTCGATGCCTTTGCTCGTGCCCAGTACCGCGCTTCTCTTCAAATCATTCACATCCGCAATCACGGCGCCGTGGCAACCGAGACGGTCAGTGATCTCATCGCAGACCTCATCCGTTTCATCCGGACCGTACACGATGCATTTGTCAAACGGAGGCATCGTTCCCGTGACATCGTCAACCAGCGACGCCTGTCGGCAATGCGCATACCATACACCGCGTTTGCCGAATAGTTTCGCGATAAAGCCGACGATGAACCAAAAGAGCATGCGCCATTCGCCTTCCGCGTTCATCGCGGCCTGCATGCCGTAAATGGTCGACATCGAACCTTCCGCTGGCACAAAACGATTCATCAGGCGCGCTTGCCAGGAAACTTTCACATCTTCCGGACGCACATAGCGGCCCTGCGTGATCGCGACTACGCTTTCCGCCACGCACACCACATCATGCGGCCCGATCAAAAAATGTCCGTACTCATATACGACATCGGCGATGTCGTCCGCCGCCGTCAAAATACGCGTCGGAATCGGGATGAGTTTCATCTGTTCGTTCATCAGCGTGCCCCTTTCTCCTGCAACAGCGACTGGCGTAAATTCACACCGGAAACGACGAAGCGGGTGCGTTCATAACGGGCATCGCTGCGTCCGTACACGTTGTAAACCACATCGATCGGAAATTCCCCAAGATCTTCCATCGTCGTACCGATCCGACCGTCCAATGAGCGCAGTGTGACAACAACATTCAATGCCACTTCTTTTTTGCGAGGCACTAGGTACGCTTCCCAATACCCGTCATCGCGAGGTTCATCCGCTCGCGATAAGAAGGTGTCGACGCGTAATGACGGATACTGTTCCCGCGGCAAATAGGCCCGCGGAAAGCAATCCATCACGGTCCCCTGTTGACGACCGATATTGCGCAATACCGCTTCGATCGTAAATGTCACTTCCGTCGGCGTCACATTCGTAACGACCAGCGGCGGCTGCGGAACGGCGCGGCGGTAGCCTTTGCGTTCACCGCGGCGCGCGCCGGGGAAGAACACTTTCCACTTCGCGTCTCCCTGCCGCGCCGCATGCAACGCCGCCAACAGCTGTACGACAGCGATAATAACAAGAACGGCAATAATAAGATTCAGTAAGTAATAGCCCCACATGTTTGCTTCACTCCTCGATCGTCACTTGACGGGCCGCGGCGTTCGGTCCGAATAAGCGGGAGACCCACATGGCCGCGCGGCCTTCCTGCGTAAATGTATACTCTGTTCGGCCACTGCCTTGCGCCTGCTCGCCCAACGCGTGACGAGCCGCTTTCGCCGTCGCCTGCGCCGGATCAATGAATCGGCACGATGGCGAAAGTTTCTGCCAATCGCTTATGATCAGCGGATAATGCGTGCAACCGAGAATCGCCGCGTCACATTCAGAAAGCAACGAGCGGCACTCTTCCAGCAACTGCCCGATCTCTTCACGGCGGTTGTGTTCAATCGCCGAAGCCAAGCCGGGGCATGCGTGCGCCACCACATCGACTGCCGGATAACGCTCCGCTAGCGATTGTTGGTAATTTCCCTTGGCGATCGTCGCCGGCGTCGCGAACACGGCCACGCGTTTTTCCGCGGGCCACAATGCGACATCCGTTTGCATGCCGATCACCGGTATGGGCAATTCGCGTCGCAACAAATCCAACGCCTGCACCGTAATCGTATTGCAGGCGACCACCAGTCCCGTCACTTCATGCGCTAACAGCCATTTCCCCAACTGCAGAGAGTACTTTTTAATTTCTTCCGGCGTTCGCGTACCATAGGGATTGCGCGCGGTGTCGCCCAAGTAGAAAAAATCCGCCTGCGGCATCGCCTGACGCAGCTCTTTCAATACGGAAAGACCGCCCACGCCGGAATCGATAACGCCGATCATTCGGCATCCTCCGACTCCATCATCGCCCGCAAACCATCATAGTATTTCATCGGCAAGCGTATGATTTTGCCCGTTTCGACCGATGTAAAAGTGCCTTTCGTCTTGCCCGTGACAATGGTCGCGCCGTCTTTCGGACGCACGATTTCATACGCGAAGACGATTTGCGCCCTCGTCAGCTTGATGAGTTTCGCACGAACTTCAAGCTCATCATCATAATACGATGAATGGTGGTAATCCACTTCCACATGTAAAATCGGAAAGACGATTTCATCACGCATCATGTCGCCAAGCGGAATGCCCGCCTGACGAAAAAACTCCACACGCGCGGCTTCAAACCATAAAATATAGTTAGCATGGTGCGTAACCTGCATGCCGTCCGTGTGATAAAAACGTACCCGTACGGGATAGGAAAACATAATCATCATCCTTTATTTCTTATTCATACTCATAATACTATTTATTGTAGTCGCGCGCCCGCGGAATGTCAAAGAAACTTGCCGTTTTGTCGGCACTTGCGTATACTGAAAACAAAAACGAGGAACTTGCCATGATGATTATTTGCCCTTATTGCAAAAAAGAACTGACTCTTTTTCAAAGTCAGGTGGAACGTCGACGCGGACGCATTCGCTGTGTCGGTTGCAGCGCCGTGATCCCCTATGACCTCGATCGCGGCCAAAGGCGTCGGCGCACCTTACCCGGTCTGCCGCCGCTCACGCCGCGCGAACCGCGAAAAGAGCAATAACTTTATCCGACCGTCGGTCGACTTGTACCGACAAAATAAAAAGCGCTTACCTCAAGGTAAGCGCTTTTTCTCAACCCGGAAAAAATTTCTTCGCCTTCATCACATGTTCCGGTCGGATATATTTATCCGCAATTTTCATCGCGCCGGCGATGACCGCCGCATCATCCAACCAACCGATGCCCGCAATAAAATCCGGTAAAAGGTCGCCCGGCGTAATCATATACCCCAGCGTCCCTAGAATGGCAAGGCGCACAAAATTCGGCGTCCGCGAGTCGCGCAGACAATAAAACAAGACAACCGCCTGACGCAAGAATCCCGCTCGTTTGCCCAGCGTTCCGAAATAGCCGAAAAACTTTTTGGCCGAATACATACGGAATAAGAGTTTGAACAATCTTCCCATAGAGATGTTCCCCCTTACTTCGTGGCTTCGTGAATTTCCTGTTTAACCTTTTCCGCCGCGTCTTCAACGCTTTGTTTGGCGTCGGCATAAGCGCCTTTTGCTTTCGCGCCGTATTCGTCCGCTTTCGCTTTCGCTTTATCGGCCAATTCGCCGCCGTCCGGCTCCGCCTTTTCCGCTTCGTATCTGGCTTTAGCGGCCAGTTCTTCCGCTTTTGCTTCGGCTTTCATTTTCATGTTATCCAAGTCGCTCATCAGAGTTCCTCCCCCCGGGCCGTGCCCGTTTCAAAATAGATTCCGATTATTTCTTTGCTTTGCCTTTTGCGAATTTTTCATGCGCTTCGATGCGTTCTTCATTGGCCGCATTGGCCGGATTTTCCTTTAGTTCCACTTCTTCCGGTGTTTCCACTACGATGCGGTCTTCACCGTCCGGACCGAATTTCGTCGCTTCTACGCGAGCTTCGACTTTGTCCTTGAATGTTTCCGCTTTATCCGCTGCTTCTTCTTTCGCTTCCGCGGCCTTCTCTTTCACTTCGGCCGCTTTTTCCCGGACGTCGTCTTTTAATTCCGCCGCTTTGTCGGCCGCTTCTTCTTTCGCTTCCGCGGCCTTCTCTTTGGCTTCCGCCGCTTTTTCCTGGACGCGTTCTTTCAATTCCGCCGCTTTATCGGCCGCTTCCTCTTTCACTTCGGCGGCTTTCACTTTGGCTTCCGCGGCTTTTTCCTGCACGCGATCTTTTAATTCCGCTACTTTATCTTCGGCTTTAGCCTGCCAATCCACGGATTTTTCTTTCACTTCACCCGCTTTTTGTTGCGCCTGATCTTTCAGTAATTCCGCGCGCGATTTGGCATCGGCGCCGGCTTCGCTGACGCGTTCTTTGACTTCGCTCGCCAGTTCTTCCGCCGTATCTTTAGTGACTTCAAAAATACCTTTCGCCAACGCTTTTTTATCGTCGATCTGCTCCTGCGATACGCCGAAGGTCAACAGCAATTCCGTCAACGCTTTGTCGGCCGTGCCCAAGAATTTGTGCACTTTGGCCTGACCGGCATAGTCTTCCATGAAGTCCTGCGTTTCGTCGCCCAACGGCTCGTCTTTTTTGACATCGTTGGCGATTTCTTCGACTTTTTCCTCGCCTTCCTGTTTCAGGTCTTCAAATTTTTCCACATACGGTTTGATATCGAGCGGCAAGCCGTCTTTAATCCACGACTGCGCCACACGACCGACACCGTAGGTGACGGAAACGGCGACCGGCAAACCGACGCCCGGAATCGGAATCATCATCGCGGCGATAGAGCCGACGACACGCGCGCCGAACGCGCCGAGAAAACTCATAATGGTACGATCCGAAAGATTGACATCGTACACTTTCGCCAGTCGGCTGATCATATATACTTCATTGGCCATCAAAGCGATTCCACCCAAAAACGGCGTCATCGAAATGACACCCGCTCGCGCGGCGCCCCAGCGGATTAAATTTTCCGCTTCTAGGTCGCGTTCATCATGAACGACCGGCGCTTCCGGCGCCACCGGCTTCGTTTTCACTTGCGGTGCCGGGACGTGCGCACCTAATTTTTCCACGTTTTCTTGCGCTTCCGCCGTCGGACGAATGTCTTCATGCTCCGGATTCTTAATTTTTCGTTTGTCTGTTGACATATGATTCACCCCTTCGCAAAAATAATTCTTCTGTCTTTATTGTACCACAATTGCCGCTAACTGACCCCAAAAGCAATGTGAAAAACTCACTTTAATGCGATGTTAATCAATCAGTCGGGCATGTTCACGCTCCCGAGGATCTTGTTTTTTCACATGGTAATGCAGCGTAATGCAGCGAGGTCGATCATCGGCGCTCGACCTCGCTGCATTACCATGCGGTGAGGCCGCCGTCAACGGGAATCCCCGCGCCGGTGATGAAGGACGCGCGCGACGACAGTAAAAAAGCAATCACTTCCGCGACTTCGTCCGCCGTCGCGATCCGCTGCAAAGGATAATGCGCCGCCATCTCCGCTCGATCCGCCGGCGTTTGCCATTGCGCTTGGGTCAAGGGCGTCTCGGTATCGCCGGGCAAAACCGCATTCACCCGTACTCCGTAAACCGCCATTTCCAGACTCCATGAACGCGTAAAGGCGAGCACCGCTCCCTTTGTAGCCGCATAGAGGGAGGCCGCCACATTCCCGTTGACCGCGGCGTCGGAGGCTACCGTAACGACCGCGCCGCGCGTCTCGCGCAGGTAAGGAGTCGCCGCGCGACAGCAACGAATCGTCCCGTAGACATTCGTGGCGAAAAGTTCCGCCAACGCGGCTTCCGTTTCCTCACTTAAAAGCGCTTCATGATAGATACCGGCGGCGGTGACCAGTCCGACGATCGGGCCGTACTGCGCCGCCTGTGCAAAAATGGCTTCCGACCCGTTCGGATCGGCCACATCTCCCTGCAAGAATCGAGCCGCGGGGACGTTCGCCAAGGCGGCCGCGCCGCGTTCGGGATCGCGCCCCACTAAAAGAGGACGGAAACCCGATGCGGCTAAAATTTTCGCCGTGGCAAGACCGATGCCCGAAGTCCCTCCGGTAATCACAACACTTTGCTTCATGCGCCCCAGTACCCCCATGCGAGCTTGATGATCAACGCGCCGACAATCAGCAGAAACAACAGCCGCACAAAACCGTTGCCGCGCACCATTGCCGTGCGCGCGCCAACGTACCCGCCGGCCACCATGCCCAACGCCATCGCCAAACCGTAACCGAAGTGCACCTGCCCCCAGAGCAGGAAAAACACTAAACTGCCGCAATTGCTTGCCGCATTCAGACAACGACTGTTTCCCGCCGCCCGGACAAAATCAAAACCCATGGCGACAAACGCCATCATCATGAACGATCCTGTACCGGGGCCGATAAAACCGTCATAAAAAGCGCAACCCGCCGCTGCGAGCGTCGCCGCTACCCAAACATTACGACTTCGCCCGCGATATGTAGATTGGCCGCCCCAGTCCTTTTTGAAAAGAACGACCAGCGCGACGATCACCAAGGCGCCGATAATTACCGGCTCAAAGGCGAACGCGGCGATTCGCATGATGACGTACGAACCGAGCATCGAGCTCAAAAAAGCCAGCGGCAGTAAATATACCACCAGCTTTTTTTCGACCATGCCGCGACGCCAAAACGTGGTGCTTGAAGTCAGAACACCCGCGATCGCGGCCAGTTTATTCGTTCCGAGCGCCACCGTCGGCGGAAGACCCGTCAGCAACATGGCCGGCAATGAAATCAAACCGCCACCTCCGACCACGCTGTCAATAAAGGCGGAAATAAATCCCGCTGCGATTAATGCCAATAAAAGCAAAATATCTGTGGAAAACAGTTCCATCCGTCATCCTACCAATTGCGAAACATAGACCAATTCAATGCCTTGCGCTTCCAGCTCCGGCACCATTTGACGCACCGCTTCCGCCGTATTCGGGCGACAATGTCCGATCACCAGCGCCGATCCGTCGCGTTGCGCCATGGCAGCCGCTTGCCGCAAGCGTTCGCAAATGGCCGCAATGCTGCTGTCATTATCGATAAATAATTCGTTTCTGCGGGTCGCAATCCCCATCTCCCCCGCCAATAGACTGCCGATCGAATCGGACGCTGTGGCGCTGTCGACATAAAAGAGACCGCGATCTCTGAGAATTTGCAATACGGGCAACATGGCGCCGCGCGATGCGGTAAACTTTGAGCCTTGGTGATTATTGACGCCGACCGCTCCCGGCACCTGCGCCAACGCCGCTTCCGTACGGCCGGCAAGATCCGCCGCCGACATCGTTGTCAACAACGTGCCCGCTTCCATACCGCTGCCGGAAACCGGTTCCATCGGCAGATGCAACATGATTTCAAACCCCTGCTCCGCCGCTTGCGCTGCCGCCGCGCCCGTATGCGCCATATTCGGCATCACGGCCAGCGAAAACGGTCGCCCGATCGAAGCGTATACCGCCTGCGACTCCAGATCCGTGCCCGCATCGTCAATCAGGATGGCGAGTTTAGCCGTTCCGCCGGCGCGCGGCGTTACTTTCGGCGTTTTCGGCGGCGCGGCGACCGGCTGTTCGGCCGTTTCTGCGGCCTTTGTTTCTTTGACCGGGTACACATATAAATGCGCGATAATCATCGTGATTTCGTCCTGTTTCGGACGATCTTTCAGCGTCACTTCATACCGTTCGACGGAGTCTTCATGCCAGGTATCCTCATGCGCTGCGCTGAGCGTTATTTTCCCTGCCGTATCGGGTAATGCTTCGATCAGTTTCGGCAAATCCAGCGATCGGCTCGGCGTGACGATCAGGTTGCGCGCCGACCAGCGAATACGGCCGCCGGTTTCTTCCCATTTCACTTCTTTTTTGACCGGGGTTTCCCCTTCCACTTTCGCGCCTTCGGCTTCCAATTTCGCTACCAGGCGCGTCGCCAAATTGTCGATGGCCGGACGATAATCGGCAATGCTTTGCGTGACTTGCGGTTTTTGCGGCAACGGCTTGGCCTTTTCCTCGACGACCTGATTCGAGTCATGCATGCCGAAATACCACCACGCCCCGCAAGCGACGACAATAAACAGCAATATCCCCCACAGGGAAAACCCGCGCCGCCGCTGGGTAAACGATCCCTTCGGATGACTTCTTCCATCGGGACGACGTCTTTTTCTTTGTTGTGCCATAGTAAGCTCCATTTCCTCGCGCTAACGCGCGTTGATCTCTTCTTTGCCTTCATTGTAACCGTGAAAACGAAACGCCGCAATAAAAAAGCCCTTGCGATCGCAAAGGCTTTTGCAAAGCAATTTTTACCGATTACGCTTTTAAATGTTTGCTGCCGCGTTCCGTCAGCGGTGTTCCTTTTTGGCAAAGCGGGCAATCTTCCGGCGTGTACGTCTGCACGTCCAGTTTCAAAAGCGCCTGCACCTTTTCGTTCGGCACGCCGAAATCCGCGCGGCCGCCCGACCGATCGACCAATAGGCCCACGCCGACAATGTCCGCGCCCGCCGCCTTGACCACGTCGACGACTTCACGCACTGAGCCTCCGGTCGTCACGATATCCTCGACAATCAGCACGCGTTCCCCCGGCGCGAGTTTGAAACCGCGACGCAACGTCATCTTGCCGTGTTCACGCTCCGTAAAAATCGCGCGCGTGCCGAGCGCCTTGCCGACTTCATGCGCGAGCAAGATACCGCCCGTCATCGGCCCCAAGACCGTATCCACTTTTTGTTCCGCGAACCGCGCCGCGAGTTCTTTGCACAGCGCTTCCGTATACTTGGGTTGTTGCAGCACGTTGAATTTTTCGACATACAGCGGGCTGTGCAATCCCGATGTTAGTAAAAAATGTCCTTCCAAAATGGCTTTCGTTTCCACTAATAATTGACGTACTTCCTGTTCGTTCATTTTGTTTCCTCCATCTCGGCAATAATGGTTTGCGCCGCCGCTTTGGGATCGTCCGCTTTCGTAATCGGCCGACCGATCACCAAGTACGACGATCCGGCCGCCAGCGCGTCTTTCGGTGTCATTATGCGTTCCTGATCATCCAGCGACGCAAACGCGGGACGAATGCCCGGCGTCACCAACAGGAAATCCGGTCCGAGTAAAGCGCGCAAACGGGCCGCTTCCTGCGGCGAGCAGACGACGCCGTCAAGCCCCGATTCTTTCGCCAACAACGCAAGCTTTTCCACATGCGTGACGATCGGCACCGTACCGCCGATTTCTTTCCAACCCGTTTCGGAAAAACTCGTCAACGCCGTAATTCCCACCAGACGCGGACGCTCGATACCGAGTTCCTCCGCCGTTGTTGCAGCAGAACGAGCCGCCGCCTGCATCATTTCACGGCCGCCCTGCGTATGCACGCTCAGTAAATCCGCTCCCAAGCGCGTTAACGCCGCCACCGCTTGCGCGACAGTGTTCGGTATATCATGCAGTTTCAAATCCAAAAATACATGCTTTTCACGCGTTTTCAAGTAATCCAGAGGCAAGGTTCCCGCACTGTAGAAAAGCTCCATCCCGACTTTGTAAAAAGATACCGCCTCACCCAACGTATCGACAAGTGTCTTCATCTCCGCCAAAGACTTCACGTCCAAGGCGGTAATCAAACGCGATCTGCTCATCCTGCCTCCATCATACCCCAAAATAAAAAACTTCTCCCGCCGGGAGAAGTCATCAAAATAATTTATTCTTGCGTTGCCGCCGCTGTCTTTTCCGGTCTCCCGTACCGGATTAAAAGACGAGTTTGGGCAAAAAAAGAGGTCGCCGGTAGCGACCTGCTCGGATCAGAGCTGAATACCGAAGTAATTCAGAGCCATCACAACTAAAATTCCCATTGCGCATGTCCTTTCTTTGCTGACCATGGTACCTATCGCTAGGCTCCGTTACCACTGTAAATCATTGTTGTGCAATGGCCTTTAGGAACTCTCCTAAAAGTTAGCTAAAGTATAAAACACGCAATCGGGAATTGCAAGTCTTTTTTACAAAAAATTGAACTTTTTTCACGCCTTTTATAAACAGTCCTTCAACATATGCTACAAGGCTTAACGGTATTTTTCCAAAAAGGCCCGCAACAGGCTCTTTCATGCGTCGCAAAAAAGTTAAACACAAAGTTTTTCATAACTTCCAGGAAATTTTATTATGTTCGATTTTGATGTTTTTTCGGCGCGGTGACGAGCACGATATTGCGTCCGTCACGACGCGCTTCGATCGAAAAATCGACGATTTCATCCTTGTAGTAGTCAAGCTTGACTTCCAGCAATAATTTGCCCAGACGCTCTTCGAGCTCGGGTGTCAGAAAACCGCGATGAAACGAGTTGCCGGATGTCGATTGATTTGTCGTCGCGCGCGAGTCCGCCTGCGTTTGGGACGATCTTGTCACCGTCGTCCGTTTGGCATTGACGCCCGCGGCGCGCAACATGTCCGCGTCGGTTCTGTCTTTCGGAATTTTATATTTCGCCATGCTACTCCTTCTTCTTCGTTGGTGGATCGTTGGCGGTCATGCCTTCACCTTCACGCTGTTGAACATAGTTGATGGTAACCTGTGAAAACGGCACCGGCTCGGTCAGTTTGGCGACCGTCGTGAAACCGACGCCCAAGTACCCGCGCGCCAACTCCATCGCGTTGCCCTTGGAATCCACTTTCGCCGCATAAATGGCTTTACTTTGGTCGACGCCGATCAGACGATAAAAGCCCGGCGGAGAAATCGTGCGCCAGGAACTGTCGCTACCGTTAAACGCGTACATGATACCTTCATCGGCATCGTCATAGAAGAATACGTCTTCGTCATAAAACACGCCGATCCGACCGATATTTTCCGCTTGGACATAGATGCGGCGCGTATCGTAGTTCGCGTCGGTACGGTAGATGCGGTACCGCTCATCGGCCACTTTCATTTTCATGTACACGGCATTGGTCGCGGTCGAGTACGCCATCGACGTGACTTTCGATCCGGCCGGTACATTTTCAATCGGCGTATCCAGTTCATGATCGGGCGTTTCCGGATTGTACTGCGCGATGATAATGTCATCGGTGCCGGAAGCCTCCGGATCATAAAGCGCCATTAAGATCAGGTTGCGATCCTGCAGCCATTCAAAGAAGGATACCTCGCGCTTTTTCAGATCAATCACCTGAGTATTTTGTTTATCCTGCGCATCATAGACGGTCACCGATGTCGGCGTGACCATCGCCATGTAGCGACGATCATGCGAATAGTACCGGGAGCCGCTGCCTTTCACTTGTCCGAACCGATCCGAATCCGGCTGCTGCTGTTCTTCGGACATGCCGCTGACGTAAAAACCGGAGTCCGGCGCGAACAGGTATTGGTCCAAATAAAGATAGGCCGCTCCCTGCAGCAAAATGCCCGCGGCAAATGCGACAAGCCAGGTGGTACGATGGGATTTCACAACATTCCTCATTTCACAATAAACGCGGTCGGAATCATCCGTTCGCCCAAAAGATCGGCCGGCTTATTCACGACTTTGCCATTCAAATAAAGTGTAGAGCTCGAGCCGCCGTCCAAGTTGGCGGCAATGTAGGCGCCCTGTTCATACATGATATTTTGCACGTCCGCCAGCGATGCGCCGACGGAGTAGCCGACCTGACGACCGTCAATGACGAGAAATAAAACAGTGCCGTCGCGACGTTGACCGATCGCGGTTCGCGGACCGATACCCCAGCCGCCGTCACCGTGCGTAATCGTTTTCTGTCCGTTAACGACCAGCGGCGGTCCGAACGTAATACCTTCGATCACGCCGAGCCGACGAAGCTCCGCTTTATTGTACGTGCCGGCAATCAGGTTGCCGCTATCGCTAAAGCCGATAAAATCGACTTCTTCCTCATCATCCACTTTCTCGCCCAAAAGGTATTTGCCGTCATGCAAAATAAAACCGTAAGGCAAACGTCCCGTGCCCGTGCCGTTGGGATCGTAAAAACCGCCGCCGTTGATCGCGGCCACCGCGTCATTATTGCGGGCGATATTACTGGTCGTATCGCCCTTTTCGTTGATATCCGCGGCGGTAGCGACTTGGATCCGTTTCGGGTTCGGGATCTCCAAAAGATATCCGACAAAACGATCCGATTCGATTTTTTGCAATTTCAGCGTTTTGTCTTCACGCACTTTGAAATTGAAAATATCCTGTTCCGGCACCGCCTGGACGCGTCCCAAAATGCGATCCAATTCCTGCTGGTCAAACAACCAGGTAATATAGTGCGGATGCCGCGAACGCACAATCGCGCCGACGACCGCCTGCTTCAAATTCGCAAACGGACCGAACAGAACGACAATCGGGCTGGTGATGACGAAAAACAGCAAGGTCACAAGCAGCCACCGTATGCCGATATGATTCCACCAATGTTTCATAGAGCTCCTTATAACGAACGGTACTGATCCGTGGTCAGCCGTTCTTCAAAATGTTCCAAATCAACGCGATTACCGATCCAAATCCGACGAACGGTAAGCGGATCGTCACCGACATGCGTGCGCCCCGGATCCATGGTCACCGCCAATGTAATACCGTTCTCCTGTAAAATCCCTTTCAGAGTATCATTGTACAAACCGTACGGGTAACAGAAGTACGTATTTTCAATGCCCAGGTGTTCCGCCAACGCTTGTTGCGTCAACTCGACTTCCTCCCGCTGCGTCTTGGCCGGAATGTAAGTCATCTGCGGATGCGAAAACGTATGGTTCGCCACCGTCACGCCCGCCGCCTGCATTTCTTTGAGCTGTTCCCAAGTGACGCGACCGGATTTTCCGACATCATTGGTAATGACAAAAATCGTCCATGGAAAACCGAATTTTTTCATGATCGGATACACGATTTCATAGTTATCGGCGTAACCGTCATCAAATGTAATGCAAACGGGTTTTCCCGGCAGCGGCGTGCCGTTGCGGATATACTCATCCAGTTGTTGCAATGTGATCGGGTGGTAGCCGTTATCTTTCAAAAATTGCATTTGCGCTCGAAAATGATCCGGCGCCAACACCGCGTCATTATCCGCAATATCGGCAATCATATGGTACATCAAAACGGACACGCCGTTTTTCACCGGTTCTTCGGCCGATGGAGTCGCTGCTGTCGCGACCGGATCGGCGTCGTGCGCCGCCGTTTTTGTAACAGGATCATTTTGGCAACCGGCCAGCAACATCATCGCCATCAGTATGGTAAGAACCATCCCCCAGCGCCAAATCTTTTTTTGCATCGTATTCTCTCCTACTGCCCGCCGTATCTATGTACAGACAAAAGTTTACCTTTTACGGGCGAATGTAATTACTCCTTATTTTACTATACAGAGCGCCGCATTTCAAACCGCAGCGCCACAGCCTTCCTATATAAAGGCACAAAAAAAAGAGCGTCTTTCAAGACGCTCTTTTTTGATCAACTTTTGAGTTTGGTACCACCGGCGACTTGCAAACGAATCAATGCACGTTGCAAAGCCAATTCGGCACGGTCACGATCGATATCCTTATCTTTGGATTCCAAACGAGACAACGCGCGATCGCGCGCTTTCATCGCTCGCTCGACATCGATATAGTCCGCCGTTTCCGCCACTCGGGAGGTAATCGTAATCACATTGTCTTTGACTTCCATGAAGCCGCCGAATACGGCGATTACGGTTTCCTTGCCGTCCTTTTTAATGCGGATCGGCCAAACTTTCAATGCCGCTACTAACGGGGCATGATCGCGCATGATCCCGAACTCACCGTCAAGTGCGCGTGCGACCACCAAATCGACGCCGTCTTCACTGAAAACAGTACCGTCCGGCGTGATGATGTTGACGCGCATTCCCGCATCATTCGTGGCCATGGGTTATTCCCCTCTCAGCGTTTTTGCTTTTTCGACGGCTTCTTCGATAGTACCTACCATGTAGAATGCGTTTTCCGGCAGATCGTCATGACGACCTTCGAGAATTTCTTTGAAGCCGCGAATGGTATCCGCGAGCGCGACGTATTTACCCGGCGAACCGGTGAATACTTCCGCTACGTGGAACGGTTGACTCAGGAAACGTTGAATTTTACGCGCCCGAGCAACGATTAAACGGTCTTCGTCCGAAAGTTCTTCCATACCGAGAATGGCGATAATATCCTGTAATTCTTTGTAGCGTTGCAGAATTTCCTGGACGCCGCGAGCGACATCGTAATGTTCCTGACCGAGAACCAGCGGATCCAAAATACGGCTGGTCGAATCCAACGGATCCACGGCCGGATAAATACCGAGCTCGGAAATCGCACGGGACAGAACCGTCGTCGCATCCAAGTGCGTAAATACGCCTGCCGGCGCCGGGTCAGTCAAGTCGTCGGCCGGTACATATACGGCCTGAACGGACGTGATCGAACCGTCTTTGGTGGACGTAATACGTTCCTGCAGTTCACCGATATCCGTTGCCAACGTCGGCTGATAACCGACGGCGGAAGGCATACGGCCCAAGAGTGCGGATACTTCGGAGCCGGCCTGAACAAAGCGGAAAATATTATCAATGAATAAGAGTACGTCCTGGTGTTCTTTATCACGGAAATACTCCGCCATCGTCAAGCCGGTCAAGCCGACACGCATACGCGCTCCCGGCGGTTCGTTCATCTGGCCGTAAACGAGTGCGGCCTTACTGATAACGCCGGATTCTTTCATTTCGTTCCACAAGTCGTTGCCTTCACGTGTACGTTCGCCGACGCCCGAGAAAATCGAGTAGCCGCCGTGTTCCGTCGCAACGTTGTGAATCAATTCCATGATCAATACCGTCTTGCCGACGCCCGCGCCGCCGAACAAACCGATCTTACCGCCTTTTACGTACGGCGCGATCAAGTCGACGACTTTGATGCCGGTTTCCAAAATATCGGTCGACGGGGACTGATCTTCAAACTTCGGAGCCGGTCGATGAATCGGCCAATGTTCCTTAGCCTGTACTTCTTCGTCTACTTTGTCGACAGTGCGACCCAAGACGTTAAAAATACGTCCCAAGACACCCTGGCCTACCGGTACCGAAATCGGTGCGCCTGTGTCCACCGCTTTCGTGCCGCGGGTCAGACCGTCGGTCGAGCTCATCGCAACGCAGCGGACGACGCCGTCGCCCAAGTGTTGCATAACTTCCGCCACAATATCAACGGGCACCTGACCGTTTTCATCTTTGATTTCAATCGCGTTGTAAACGGCCGGCAACTCTTGATCAGCACGGAAGGCAATGTCGACCACGGCGCCAATGACCTGGATGACTTTTCCTTCTTGTAAATTGCTCATGAAGAGGGCTCTCCTCCTTAATTCGTTGTCTATTATTCGAGTGCATTCGCGCCGCCGACGATTTCCGTAATTTCGTTGGTAATCGCCGCTTGCCGCGCCTTGTTGTAGTGCAATGTCAAATCATCGATGAGATCGGACGCGTTGTCCGTCGCGCTCGTCATCGCTGCCATCCGCGCGCCCAATTCACTGGCGGCGGATTGCAGAAGTGCATTGTAGATGATTACTTCCAAATATTGCGGCAACAATACGGAAAATACTTCTTTCGCTTCCGGCAGGAATTCGTAATCGAATTCGTCCGCCGGTAACTCCTCGTCCACTTCCGGACGAGCGATCGGAAGTACCGTTTGTGCCGTCGGTTTTTGACGCAATGCGGAATAAAAATGCGTGTAGACCACAATCACTTCGTCGACCTCGCCGTCAATAAAGCGTTGCGCCACAAGTTTCGCTAATTCGCGCGCATGGTTGTACGTCGGACGATCCGAGAAGCCTTCATACGTATCGCGCAATTCGTAGCCGCGATGCGACAGGTACAGTCTCGGACGGCGACCCGCGGTAACGACCTCATACGTTTCCGCAGCCTTGTCATGCACAATGGCGGTAAATTCTTTCATCAGGTTCGCGGTGTAACCACCGGCCAGGCCTTTATCCGCACCGATTACGAGGTAAGCGGTACGTTGGACCTCACGTTCTTCCAAAAGCGGACTTTCCAAGCTTTCTTCGGAGTTGGCTACAATATGCTGCAGCAATTCCTTAATTTTATCCGCGTACGGACGGGTCCCTAACGCCTTTTCTTCGGCACGACGCAAGCGGGCGGCGGCAACCATCTTCATGGCTTTGGTGATCTGCTGAGTGTTGGTTACGCTGCGAATCCTACGTTTGATTTCGCGTGTGCTGGCCATTCAATCACCCCGCAACCGTATTACTGTTCCGCGCCGCCTTGAACCGTTCTTTATACTCTTCAATCGCCTGTTTCAGAGCTTCTTCGTTGGATTCGTCCAGTTTTTTCTTCGCGACGATGTCACGGCCGATATCCGCATACGTGGTACGCAGGTAGTTCACCAGACCGTGTTCGAACGGAACGACTTCATCCACTTCGAGATCATCCAGGAAACCGTTAACCGCGGCAAAGATCACCATGACCTGTTCTTCGACCGGGTACGGTGTGTACTGCGGCTGTTTGAGGACTTCCGTCATGCGCTGACCGCGATCGATCTGCGCTTTCGTAGCGGCATCCAAGTCCGAACCGAACTGCGCGAAAGCGGCGAGTTCGCGGAACTGTGCCAAGTCCAAACGCAAGGTACCGGCGACCTGTTTCATCGCCTTAATCTGCGCGGAACCGCCGACACGGGATACCGAAAGGCCGACGTTGACCGCCGGACGAACGCCCGAGTAGAAAAGTTCCGTTTCCAGGAAAATCTGACCGTCAGTAATGGAAATGACGTTGGTCGGAATGTACGCACCGACGTCGCCTGCGAGCGTTTCAATGATCGGCAACGCGGTAATCGAACCGCCGCCCATATCATCGGAAAGTTTCGCCGCACGTTCCAAGAGACGGGAGTGTAAGTAGAATACGTCGCCCGGATACGCTTCACGTCCCGGCGGACGACGCAGCAAGAGCGACATCGCACGGTACGCTACCGCGTGTTTGGACAAGTCGTCATATACGCACAGTACGGCTTTGCCCTGGTACATGAAGTGTTCCGCCATGGCAACACCCGCGTACGGAGCAATGTACTGCATCGGCGAACCTTCCGATGCGCCGGCGTGCACGACGATCGTGTAATCCATCGCGCCCGCTTCCGTCAGTTTGTCGACAAGACGAGCGACCGTCGAGTTCTTCTGACCGATAGAAACGTAAATACAAATAACATCCTGTCCTTTTTGGTTCAGGATGGTATCAATCGCTACCGCCGTTTTACCGGTACTGCGGTCGCCGATGATCAGCTCACGCTGTCCGCGTCCGATCGGAACCATCGAGTCGATGGATTTAATACCGGTTTGTAACGGTTCATTAACCGACTGCCGATCCGCAATACCCGGCGCAGGAAATTCCACACGACGGTGGTCAGCAGCGGGAATCTCCCCTTTGCCGTCCAACGGTTGACCGAGCGCGTTGACAACGCGACCGATCATCGCTTCGCCTACCGGCACCTGCATAACACGACCGGTGCGTTTGACCGTGTCGCCTTCTTTAATCGTTTCGTAGTTGCCCAGCAATACGGCACCGACGTTCGACTCTTCCAAGTTGAGCGCCATCCCGTATACGCCGTTCGGCAACTCGAGCAGCTCACCGGCCATACACTTGTCAATACCATAGATATGTGCGATACCGTCGCCCACTTCCAATACCGAGCCTACTTCATCGACATTGAGGTCTGCTGTGTAATTTTCGATTTGCTGTTTAATCACCGATGTTATTTCATCCGGTTTAATTTTCATATTGCGTTAGTCACCTCAATCCCATGTTTTTCCGATAGTAGGGTCGTCTTCATTTCGTGTAACTGTCGTTTTAAGGACCCGTCAATGCGCTGGTCGCCGATCGTCACGATCATGCCGCCCAAAATCGACGGATCGATCGTTTTCTCCAGATAAATTTCTTTTCCGGTCAATTCGGTCAGCTCGCGAATCAAACGGGTTTCTTCTTCGTCAGTCAAGTCCACCGCCAAACGCACCTGCGCTTCGGCAATGTTGCGTTCGACATGCGACAACTCCAGATAGACATCAATAATATCCGGCAGGAGCGCAATTCGGCCGCGGTCAATGACAACACCCAGAAATCGCATGACCATCGGATTCAGATGTTGCGTAAAAATCCGTTCTACGACTTCTTTTTTTGCCTCGCGGGAGATCAACTGATTGCGCAAAAATTCCGTTAATTCCGGATTTTGCTGCACAATCTCGCCGATTTGTGCGAGTTCCTGCTCAACTTCTTCCAATGTGCCGGTTTCCTTGGCTAAAGCCAAGAGCGCCGCCGCATATTTTTTGGCAAGTGCTCGGTTATTTTTCATCTTACCGACCTACTTGCTTTGTGGCCAACTTTTCGATGCAGTCATTAATCAGTTTACGATTCATATCCGCATCAAGGTTTTTGGCAATCAGTCGCTCAGCGATCGCTGTAGCGAGTTCTACCACCTCGGCACGCAAATTCTTCACAAGTTCCTCGCGTTCTTCCGCCAATTGACGGGTAGCGAGCGTTTTTTCCTGTTCGATTTGAGCACGTACCGTATCCAGTTGCGCTTGGGCTTGTTCTTCCGCTTCCGCAACGGCTTTATTAACGATTTCCTGCGCTTGCGCGCGCGCCGATTCCAGTTGCGCCTGGTATTCCGCATGCAGTGCTTCCGCCTGTTTCCGGGCTTGTTCCGCGCCGCTTAAATCTGCAGCAATCCGAGCTTTACGAGCATCGAGAGTCCGCATCAGCGGACCGAAACCGAATTTTCCTATGATGGCAACGAGAACGAAAAAGTTGAGGATTTGGATAATCAAAGTAAGGTTAAATTCGACCAATGAAATTCCCTCCTCAAAACACTAGATGCCAAATTAGAGCAAGTCAACGAGCGGGTTGGCAAATACCAAAACGAGCGCAATAACCGACGAAATAATCGGAATCGATTCGATCAAGCCGATCGAGATCAGCAAGTTAACCATCAAACGTTGCGCCATTTCCGGCTGACGAGCCATGGCGTCCAATGCAGTCGTAGCCGCTTTCGCGTCAGAGAATGCCGCCGCAACCGAAGCGACGCAAGCGATCAAAGCTGCGCAAATCGCAGAAACAACAAGTACTAAAGCAGTAGATTCCATTATAGTTTCCTCCTAAAATAAAATTCCATTATGTACGTTTCGTACATGCTGAATTAATGGCCGCCCTCACCAATTGCACCGCCCAGGTATGCGGTCACGAGGATCGTAAAAATAAACGCCTGGATCAAACCGATTACTAACGAAACACCGATCCATAAGATAGGTACACCGACTGGCGCCAGATAGTTTAAAACTTCCAGCAAAATTTCCCCCGCCAAAATGTTGCCGAATAGACGCATTGCCAACGTAATCGGTTTTGCGATTTCTTCGATCAGGTTAATAAAAACGAACGGAGCGAAGGGTTTGAAGAAGTGTGCAAAATACTCTTTGAACCCTTTGTTTTTCACGTACAGTGCGTGCGTCGCCAGGGATGCTGCAATCGCCAGGCCCAATGTCGTATTGACGTCATTCGTGGGCGAGGTAATGAGGTGCGGCGTCGGTAACAACCCGATCTCGTTTCCGATGAAGATAAAGAAAAAGAGCGTTAACAGCATGTATACCGCTTTACGATAATCGGGCCCGAGAATGGAATAGAACTGATCGCTCAAATTCTCTACGATCATTTCCACTGCGTTTTGCACACCGGACGGTACCATTTCACGACTTCGCGTCGCCAACAATACCAAAATAAAAACCAGTGCGCCGGTCAGCCAAGTCATGTAAATCGTGTCCATGTTAACGGCCATTCCCCAAAGATATTGCACATCATGTGTACCTGTGTGTAGATGCATAGCTTCACCCCCTTCCGCCAGGACATACTCACCTATTTTTTATATGCTTGAAGTCGCCTAAAAACGTGACGAAATAGTACACGAGTTTCAGCGACAGTAAGCCGCAAACTGTAGCCCCGAAATGGGCTAAATGGGTTTTTAAGACCACCAGCAAAAAGAGGATGGCCACAAAGAAACGCCCTGCCGCGACATTGGTTAGTCTTCTCGCCATATCCAGATCATCGCGATCGCGTTGCTTAAACGCGATCAATGCAAGGTAAGAAAAATACGCTATATTAAAGGCGCCGCCTACGATCCAACCGACGGCCCAGTCCCCTTTGCCGAACAGGAGAACGAGGACCGCCCCCGCGGCCATCAACGCTCCTTGCCAATGCATGCAGGCAAGCAGCCAACGAAAAAGTTCCCGACCGTCCGTCATTTGCGAATCATGTCACGAACTAACGTCAACAGACCTGTCAGCGCACCCGCCACGCCTCCGGCCAACAAACCGAACGGAGCCGTGCCGACATATTTGTCGAGGAGATACCCTAAATACAGGCCGAATAAAATCGTGCAAAGCAGTGTCATACCGGCACCGGTAGCAATGGCTAACGCCCGCCGCCAATTAAATTCCTGTTCTTTCACCGGAGACCTCCTTGCCGCGCACATGAGGTCATAAGAACCTGCACATGCAGTTATTATTCTATCATAATTCATTAGTATTGGCTATAAATTCAGGCGGTTTTTTCGCCGTTTTGCCGTAGGCGTACAAAAGCGCCTGCACAATTCTTCCGGCGGCTTTACCGTCGCCGTACGGATTGACGGAATTCGCCATCCGACGGTACAAATCGTCGTCGGACAAAAGACGTTTCGCTTCCCGATACACATCTTCTTCCGCCGTGCCGATCAGGTTCACCGTGCCGGCCGCCACCGCCTCGGGGCGTTCCGTGGTATCGCGCAACACGAGCACCGGTTTGCCTAAGCCCGGCGCCTCTTCCTGAATGCCGCCGGAATCGGTCAATATCAGATCGCTTTGCGCCATCAATTGCGCAAACGGTTCATAATCCAACGGTTCGATCAAATGCACATGCGGCACATCGCCGAGTTCCGCCCGAACGACTTCACGCACCGCCGGATTTTTATGAACCGGAAACACCAGTTCCAAGTTCGGCACATCTTCCAGTATCCGCCGTAACGCGCGATATACGTCGCGCATCGGGTCGCCCAAGTTTTCGCGTCGGTGGGTGGTGACCAACAGCGTGCGCCGCGACGGATCAAGCTTCACCGGCAGCATATTCGCATCAAAAGGACGGCCGACCGTCTGCAAAAGCGCATCGATGACCGTGTTTCCCGTCACGAAAATCGATTCTTCCGCGACATTTTCCCGCAACAGATTCGCTTTCGTTTCCGGCGTCGGCGCAAAGTGGTATCGCGCCAGCCGACCGGTCAAACGACGGTTCATTTCTTCGGGAAACGGCGAATAAATATCGCCTGTTCGCAACCCCGCTTCCACGTGACCGACCGGAATCTGCTCATAAAACGCGGCGAGCGCGCCGGCAAAAGTTGTCGTCGTGTCGCCGTGAACCAAGACCACATCAGGACGTTCCTGCTGCAGACATGTCCGCAAGCCGAGCAACGCCCGGCTGGTGACGTCATATAAAGTTTGTCCCGGCGCCATGATATCTAAATCGTAATCCGGCGTAATCGCAAATAACCGCAACACCTGGTCAAGCATCTCGCGATGCTGCGCGGTCACGGTAACGCATACGGAAAATTCCGGATGCCGGGCGAGTTCGGAAACGACCGGAGCCATCTTGATGGCTTCCGGACGAGTACCAAAAATGGTCATTACCTTGATTGTCATAAAACGTTCCTCAGTGTTTTTCCGACGCGCACTTGCCGCCTGCAATCATACCCAAGTAGCGCGCCCACCAAAGTCCCGCCGCCGTTACCACACCGACTACGACGGCACCGAAAACGACATTTAAATGCACTACCAATAAAGCGATCATACCCAGAAACGCGGTAATCGCATACATTAATAAAACCACCTGTTTTTGCGATAAGCCGCTATCGAGCAAACGGTGATGTAAATGCCCGCGGTCCGGCGCGAAAATTGGTACGCCCGAAAGCTTGCGCCGCACGATCGCCAGCGCCGTATCCATAATCGGCAGGCCCAGCGCTATGACCGGCACGACCAATGCGACGGTCGCTGCGGTTTTCATCACGCCCATGATCGATACCGCGGCGAGCGTGTAGCCTAAGAACATACTGCCCGTATCGCCCATGAAAATCTTCGCGGGATTGAAATTATACTGCAGAAAACCGATCGCCGCGCCCGCCATCGCGACCGTGATCGCCACGCTGTTCCATTGCCCCATTTGGTACGCGATCAACGCCACGGAAACGGCCGCAATCGAACTTACGCCGGCCGCCAAACCGTCCAGACCGTCGATCAGGTTCACCATATTGGTAAATCCCACCACCCACAAAATCGTAAGCGGTACGGAAATGAACGCGCTTAAATAAATATAATCGCCGAACGGGTTCAATACCCAGTCGACGCGTACACCGCACGCCACCAGCACCACCGCCGCCAAAATCTGACCGAGCAGTTTTACCTTGGCGGGAATCTGACAAATATCATCCCATACGCCGACCGCAATGATCACGGCCGAGCCCATCAGTAAACCGATCACCTCGGTCGATAACGGCAAGCTGTACAGTACCGATGCCAAAAATCCGATATATATTCCCAAACCGCCCAAACGCGGTACGGCTCCATGATGAACCTTGCGAGCGTTGGGATTATCCATCGCTCCGACCCGACAGGCCAAACGTTTCACGGCAGGGGTGATGACATAGGTCACGATGAGCGCAATCCCGAACGCAATTACATACGCCAAGCTCTTCCGCCTCCTCTATTCTCATTCATCGTTATTGTATCATAACGCGCGTCTTAATAACATTAATTTTGTCAAGCGCGACTTGATATTGCACATTTCGCTGAGGAAATGTTTTTATATTTTATATTTTGTATTTCACAATGATCGCGTTTTTTGTTTGATTATATATTCCGTATTCGCGTTTTCTGTATTCTTGATCAGAATGGAAAATCAATTGACAATTATTCCCACCATCCCCTACAATAAATTTCATCATTTTCGTCTGTCAAAATGTACAGACAAAGCCGAGCGTTACGCGTCATTATTCTGTCTACCGCAATGGATGCGGCAACGCTCCGTGTGAAATTAATTCCAAAGGAGTTTACCCAATGAACAAACTTACCACTACCCTCTTGGCGGCACTCATGCTTCTCTCCGCCGTCCCCTCCGCGTTCGCGCTGGAGCCGCCCGCCAACGATGCCACGCGCATACAACGGATCATGACGAAAGAAACGCGCACGGAAACGGTGACGCACACCGAAGAGCGCTCCAAAGAAACCCGACACGGTCACTCCGTTCGCGTGCAGCCGCCGGCCGGCAAAGTGCAACTGGGTTTTGACGGTGTAGCCGAAACCGGCTTTGAAAAATGGACCAACGCCGCAATGTCGGTGTTCTCGATTTTCAAAAAATCTCCGACACCGAAAGCCAAGCAACCGCTTTTACCCGCGCTGAGAGAGCAGGATCTGCCCTATTTTGAAATCTCCAAGATGCACGGGCATAAACGCACCACCGGCGTCACGACAACGGTAACCAAGGAGCAGACAACTATCTATCCGGGTCTCCCCATGGATACGAAACCGCAGCAGGAAGATCCGTTCGAACGAATGATCAGAAACTTCGGTCCGGAATCCGTCAAACGCTAAATGACGGACTCTTTCCGTCGCACCGTAATGCAGCTTGATCGCATGACCATGCGACAGACGACAAGCGAAATTAAAACATTTTCATATTTCGCATTTGTCAATAAAATAAAAACAACACCGATGTGCTCGGTGTTACCGTCATCCATAAAAAGGAAAAGCTGTTGATATGAAATATCGTTCGGTCACGGGATATACAACCCGTTCGTGCGAAGACACTCATATCAACAGCTTTTCTGCCATTAGTGTAGAGAAAAGATTGAAGAACGTCAAGTTCGAAGAGCAACTGCGAAAATCAAACTTTTTTCTATCAAAAGCACCGAGGGCTGGCTCAAACCGGCCGTCGGACAATCGTCCGCCGCATCCGATACCGAGCACCTCGGTGTTTCTGCCATCAGTTTAGAAGAAACGCCGAAACATGTCAAGGTCAAAAGAACAATCGCGAAATTAAAACATTTTCATATTGTATTCGCGCAACAAAAAAGACTCGCCGAGCGAGTCTTTTTTATGTTTAGAATTAGAAGCGGTAGTTCAAGCCGACACCGACACCTTTACGGTTCAAGTCTTCGTCGCGATCCTGGTACGTGTAGTTAACGTCCAAGTCGAAATTCGGGTTCAGATCATACAAAGCACCGACTTTGTATTCTTTTTCTTCACTCGAAACTTTTACGCTGGCATAGCCGTCAAACTTTTCGGTCAGGTAGGTCATGCCTTCTACGCCCCCATAGATTTTGTTGCCGGCTACGTCGTAGTTGCGATTACCGAGGGTCACATACACGTTATCGTTCAAACGATATTTACCGTACACATCAAATTCATTGCCCATGTTGACGAGGTCGCGATATTCCGCGCCGATCACGACTTTATCGGCGATACCGTGTTCCACGTAGACCGCATGCGAACCGTCCTGCGCTCCGTTGTAACCGTAACCTACATTCGTGCCGCCTTCCGGAATATACGTCACCGGCGCTGCCATGGCGGCGCCCGCCACCAAGCATGCACACGCTGTTAAAATAGCTAATTTACGCATTTCTTTCCCTCCTTCACGTATATCGATTAGTTTTATTATAGAGGATACGTTCATTAATGTACAGTCAAAATTACCATTTCATAAATTTTAATCTGCCGGCGACGCTTGACGTAGCATTATATATAGGCGCATTATAAATATAATGAAATGAAAGGACCGTATATGTCATTTTTAAAAATTGAAACGCTGCGCAGTCGCTCTTTGCGAACCGATTCCACGCTGCTTTTGGAAGGTATTTTAGTCGGGTTGCTGGCGGGTGGCGCGGGCGTCATTTATCGCTTGCTGATCACCTGGTGCGAGGACAGTGTCAGCTATTTGGCGCAACTGGCCGCCTCGGACTGGTCGCGGTTGCCGCTGATTCTGATCGCCTTTTGCATCGGCGCGATTGCGCTGGGCGCGATCGTTCGTCGTGAACCGTATGCGGGCGGCAGCGGTATCCCGCAAGTCACCGCGGAAATCACCGGTCGGATTCAGACTTCTCCGCTTTCGGTCTTGCTCCATAAATACTTGGGCGGAACCATCGCCGCGCTTTGCGGCTTATCCCTCGGACGCGAAGGTCCGTCCATTCAGCTCGGCGCGATGTGCGGCAAACTCGTCGCGCAGGGTCTGAAGCATAATTACATTCGGGCGCAAAATTTGATGTCATGCGGCGCGGCGGCCGGCCTTTCGGTCGCGTTCAGCGCGCCGGTATCCGGCGTGCTGTTTTCGCTGGAAGAAATTCACAAAACGATCACGAAGCGCTTGATCATCAGCTGCTTCGCCGCCGCCGTGACGGCGGATGTCGTCAGTCAATACGTATTCGGTCTGACGCCGATTTTTCATTTTCCGGAAATCGACAAGATGCCGGTCAGCATGTACCCGTGGGTCGTTCTGCTCGGCATCGTTTCGGGTTGCATGGGCGCCGTATATTTTTGGGGCCTGCGCGGCTGCTACTATGTGTACGGCAAATTGAACTTATATATTTTATTACGACCGCTGCCGGCCATTCTCTGTTCATTCGCGCTGATGCTCTTCTTTCCGATCGTCTTGGGCGGCGGACATCCGATCTTGGGCCAGCTGTTAAATGCGCCGCATGCGCTTTGGTGGTTATTGCTGCTGCTTGTGGTCAAAACCGGTTTTTCCTTGATTTCGTTTGCCTCCGGCGTACCGGGCGGCATCTTCCTGCCGATTTTGATTCAAGGCGCGATTCTCGGTTGTCTGTTCGGACAAATCGTCGCGCCGGAGTACGTCGTGCTCTTCATCGTGCTGGCGATGGCCGGCTATCTGACGGCGGTCGTGCGCAGCCCGCTCACGTCCCTGTTGCTTTTATTTGAAATGACGCAGCGCATCTCCTACTTTTTACCGCTCGCCATTTGCTGTCTCTTAGCGTATTACACGGCGAACGCGCTCGGCACGCCGCCGATTTACGAATATCTGTTGCAAAATATTTTGCGTAAAGAAAAACCGCGTCCCGATTTTGATACGACGATGATGCAGGCGACCGCGGTTGTTTCCGAACACAGTCCGCTCGCCGGCACGGCTTTGCGCGACATCGCGTTGCCGCCGCACGCGTTAGTGACCGCCATTGATCGGCAAGGCGTAGCCGTCGTGCCGCGCGGCGAAACGGAAATACAGGCCCACGATCAGCTGGTCTTCGTCTTGCCGCGTAATCAGATCGGCGCGCTCGAAACTCTACTCGATGAAACCACCGAATACGAACAACCGTAGCTTACTGCGGTTGTTTTTTTGATACGACAAGCTGCCGGCCGCGATATTTGCGGGTATAATAAAAGCAAAGAAATACAGAGGAGGAATGAACATGCCAAAACTGGTAGTACTCAACCATCTGACACCGGAACGCTTGGAACGTTTGCAACAGGTTCGCCCCGACGCCACTGTCGAAGCGTACGCTAAAATGAGCGAGGCACTGCCGCATTTGGAAGATGCCGATGCGGTGGCCTTGTGGGGCTCGATGGATCCGCTTCCCGTGCTGGAAGCCGCGCCGAAACTGCGCTGGCTGCACAGCATGAGCGCCGGGATTGAAAAACTGTTGCCGCCGCCCATGCAACAAAACGACATTGTCTTAACGCACACCGCCGCGATTCACGATGCACCGGTCGCGGAGCGGGCGTTGGCTCTGCTGCTCGCGTTGCGTCACCAATTGAAACACGCCGTGACGGCGCAAGCGGAAAAAAATTGGGATCCGCAGTCATTTACCTCGCTGGAAAATACGAAAGTGTTGATCGCCGGTTTCGGCGGCATCGGTAAAGAAATCGCCAGACGCTGCGCGGCCTTCGGCGCGGAAATTATAGCGGTGAAAAATCATCTTACGGAAGAAGCTTTGGCCGACCGCGTCATCACGACCGACAAATTGATGAGCGTCTTGCCGGAGGCCGACGTCGTGATGTGCGCGCTGCCCGGCACACCGGAAACGGAAGGTTTTTTCGGCGCCGAAGAAATCGCCGCGATGAAAAAAGGCGTTTACTTCATCAATATCGCGCGCGGCACGATCGTGGACGAAGCCGCATTAATCGAGGCGCTGCAGTCGGGTCGCGTCGCGGGCGCAGGGCTCGATGTCACTGCGCGAGAACCGTTGCCGGAGGATTCACCGCTCTGGACGCTCGACAATGTCATTTTGACTCCGCATACCGCGGCGCGAGTCTACGGCTACATGGACAAAGTCCTGGATGTATTAGCGGATAATTGGCAACGCTTTTTAAGCGATCAGGAACTGAAAAATATCATTGACAAAAAACGCGGGTATTGAAAATAAAAATTGAGCAATAAAAAAGAACGCGATCGCGTTCTTTTTTATTGCCAATTATTTTACGGTCGTTTCAATCAGCGCCAACACTTCGTCACGTTTGGTTTGCATCAACTCCCGATCGCCACGCGTTTCCAAATTGAAACGCACCAGCGGTTCGGTATTCGACTGCCGCAAATTGAATCGCCATGTGCCGAAATCCATGCTCAAGCCGTCCAAATGTTTTATTTCCCGCGCCTGATCGCGATACGCCGCTTCGACGACGGCTAAGGTTTCCTCCGTTGATTTTACGACGCGATTGATCTCGCCGCTGCAGGGGAACTGCGCTTCCATATCCGCAATCAGTTGCGAGAGCGGTCTGCCTGTTTCGCAAATAATCTGCGCGACCAAAAGCCAGGGGATCATGCCGCTGTCACAATAGGAAAAATCACGGAAGAAATGATGCGCGCTCATTTCCGCTCCGTACAAACCGTCCACGCGTCGCATCGTTTCTTTCATAAAAGCGTGGCCACCCTTGGACTCCACCGCGGTGGCGCCGTAGCGTTCACAAATCGCCTGCGTGTTCCAATACAGGCGCGGATCGTGCACGATGGTCGCGTGCGGATCCAGCGTCAAAAAGTGTTCCGCGAGCAATCCCAAGACATAGTAGCCTTCAACAAAATTGCCTTTTTCATCCACGAAAAAGCAACGATCAAAATCGCCGTCCCAAGCCACGCCCAATTGCGCTTTTTCCGCTACGACCGCCCGACTCGTCACCAGCCGATTTTCTTCGATCATCGGGTTCGGTACGCCGTGGGGAAAGGTCGCGTCCGCGTCCATGTACAACTCATGCCAGGTGAACGGCAAATGCGTTTTCAAATCGTTAAACGCCAAACCCGCGCCGCCGTTGCCGGCATTGACCACGATGTGCATGGGCTTCAAATGGCTCAGATCCACGTATTGCAATAAAGTTTCGATATACTCTTTCTGTACGTCGAGCGTCCGGTAGACGCCTTTTGCTGTCGGCGTGGCGAAACGACCGGCGAAAACCCGCTCTTCGATTTCTTTCAAACCGGTATCCGCGCTAATCGGAATACCTTCTTCACGTACCAGTTTCAAGCCGTTATAGTTGACCGGATTGTGACTGGCCGTCACCATGATGCCGCCGTCCAAACCGTGATGAAACGTCGCGAAATACACCATCTCGGTGCCGCAAACGCCGATATCATACACATCCACGCCGCCGTCCGTCAAACCGCGCGCCACCGCCTCCGAAAGGCGCGGCGAGCTTTCGCGGATATCCCGCCCGATCGCTACTTTGCGCGCCTTGTATTGGTCCGCATACGCGCGTCCGACACGGTAACTTACTTCTTCATCCACTTCCGTCGGCACGATGCCGCGAATATCATACGCCTTAAAGCCGTTGCGACTCTTCTCCAGTGTTTCCATTTACGTATCCTTTCCCTCTAACCGCTCCAGCATCGTTTGGTAACCGTCCGCGCCGTAACGCAACGCGCGTTTGACACGACTGATCGTTGCGGAGCTCGCCCCCGTAAGCGATTCGATATCTTCATATTTTTGACCGCTGTGCAGCAACTGCGCCACCTGCCAGCGCATGCTTAAGTCTCGCAGCTCGGAAACGGTGCACAAATCTTCCAAAAGCGCATACCCTTCCTCGCGCGTTTCAAGTGCCAGCAACGCATCCAGCAGGCTGTCCATTGCCGGGCTGACCAATCTCGGATTTACGCTCATCGTCTTCCCTCCTATATTCTTTATTATAGCACATAGTAAAACAATCGCGGACGTATCGCAGCGGCAACAGACACCGCGTGATATCCGTGATGCCCCGTCAGAACGCATCATGATGCACATAAAAAGAGATCCTGTAATACAGGATCTCTTTTGTCGCAGCAAGTTAAAAAATAAATTCTGATTCGTCTTTTGTGATCAGGCCGATTTTCACCTGCGCATGAAATACTTCGGTCAGGTATTTTGCCAAAAGGTCGCGCCCGCGTTCCAGATCATTGCGGCGATCGGAAAACCCGTCCAAAAGGTAAAGAATATCTTTCGTTTCCGGCGTGATTTTACCGAGTTCGCTTTGCCTCCATAAAAAGCGGCGCGTGCGCACGGTCGTACCGGATGCGTACACAATCTCTCCGAGGTCCGGCGCTTCCGCAACCGTCTCGCCGAAAGGCACGAAGGTATCATTTTCTCGCGCGCGACGTACGCCGAGCGCGCCCTCCGCCAAAGAGTCGACGGCATGCGCTCCGATCGGCACGGACTCGAGCAATGATACGGCATTTCCCAAATCGACCAACGGTGTAATCGGGGCCAGCATTTTCCCTTTGGAAATACGCGTCAAGAGCGCTTCAATGGAGCTCGGGTATTTATTCGGATTGATACCGACCGCACGAAACGCTTCGCGGTACGCGGCCAGTTCCGGTTGTTCCTTTACTTTCACGCCGCGGTATTTTTCCGCCGCTTGCGCCTGCGCTTTAGCAAATAATTCCGCCACCGCTTGACTTTCCCGTAACGGCGCGATGTCGGTGGCGGCTACCACTCCCACCATATAGTGAGGCAACGCGACAAATACTTCTTCGCTGACAAAATATTTCATTCGGTCTCGTTTCCTTTACTCGCGTAAACGCGCAAATTCGGACAATAAAAAAAGCAGCCGGAAAGCTGCTTCTTTTATTAAAACAAGGCGCGACAAATCGCAATCACGATCGTTCCCGGGATGCCGAATAAAGCGACGATAATGGCATCTAAAAAGGTCCAGGGAAGTTTCATGAGCATCGCATCGATCAGCCAATACAAGAGTCCGCCGGCAATAATATTACCGATAAACGGAGCTAACGCCCAGCCCAAGACGCGGAAAATCAAAATCGCGATGATCGCGACCACAACAAAAGTAATCAGGGTATTCAATGCTACCATGTTTCTCTCCTCCTTACATACTTTGACGGTGGGCGACTGCGCCGGCTAAGGTGACGCCGTCCACAAAACCGATATCTCCACCGGCCGGTAAGCCTCGCGCAATGCGCGTGACCTTGATCCCGATGGGTTTGACCAAGCCCGCGATATAGAGAGCCGTCGCTTCCCCCTCCGCGTCCGGGTCGGTAGCCATGATGATCTCCTGCACCGTGTCATCCCGCAAACGTTCCAAAAGTTCACGAATATGGAGCTGCTCCGGCTGGATACCATCCAAAGGCGAAAGCGCGCCATGCAGCACATGGTACACGCCGTGATATTCATGGCAGCGTTCCATGGCTTGCACATCCGTAGGAGATTCGACCACGCAAATCACACTGTGATCGCGCCGCGGATCGGCGCAAAATTCACAGGGATCCTGGGTAGAAAGATTGCCGCACACGGAGCAGTACTTGGTCTGCGCTTTCGCGGTCGTGATGGCCTCAATAAACGCGTCGACCGACTCCTGCGGCTCTTCCAGAATAAAGTACGCCAAGCGACGAGCGGTTTTCACGCCTACGCCGGGCAGGCGACGAAATTGTTCCGTCAGCCGCTCTAACGGTTCGTTCATTAAAACATTCCCGGAGGAAGACCCATTCCGCCGGTAATTCGGTTGACTTCCTGCGAAGCCATGTCGTCAATTTTGCGTCCCGCTTCATTGACGGCCGCCGTTACCAAGTCTTCCAGCATTTCGGCGTCCTGCGCTTCCAAGACCGCCGGATCAATTTTTAATTCCGTAATTTGCTTTTCACCGTTCATCACGAGGCGGATCGCACCGCCGCCCGCTGTTACTTCGGTTGTTTTTCGTTTCAGTTCCTCTTGCATTTTGGCCATGTCATCCTGCATTTTTTTGACCTTTTTCATCATGCCGGCCATTTGCGCTTTATTACCAAACATTGATTGCCCCTCTTTCACGGTAGATAAATAGTCCAATACTGTTTTATTCTTCCCATACATATATATCACAGTCATCGGCAAACTGCAAGGCGTTCGCGAGCACCGGATCATTTTGATCCGCGGGGTCAATATCCTCCCGGCGGATCTTGCGGCACTCCCCCGGCGATGTCACCGAAGATGCGGAAACCGCTGTTTTTTCAGATGACGGCGCTGCGCTTCCTCGTAACGTTTCGGCGCGAGCGCGCGCTTCGTCCGCCTGCGCGCTTTTGGAAAATACCGCTAAAAGCGTCAGCTCCGCGCCGGTGAGTTCCCGCAAAATAACGGTCACTTCCTGTCGGTATTCCGGCCGGTTCGCCGCATCGACCAAAAACGTATGGTCGATCGCGATCACGGCATGAGCGCCGGCGATCAAAAGAAGTTTCGCATTGCGGTAGCAGGCCGCCTGCGCCATTTTTTTACGAGCGAAAAGCGTCTCGATAACTTTCTGCCAAATCCCGTCATATTGCTCAGGAAGTACAAAAAAGTCAACGTTCTCCGTCGCTTTTTCCGGCTTCTTCGCTGAAGGTCGCGCTACCTTTTCCCGATGCTGCGGCGCGGAAGAATTCCGCTGCGACGCGACAGGTTCAGACGGTAACGGTTTCGCCGGCGCGTTGGTCGACACGGCCGTTTGTTTCCGCGGTGATGTTGCCGTCACGCGTGTCTTCTCTGTCGGCGCCGCGGGTTCTTCTTCAGCGGCGATGGGAGACGGCGCCACGTTCATTTCCCATTCCTCCGCGCTGACCGCCGCGTCTTCATCGTCCGGCAATGGCGGCGGATTCGGTTCGGTGCGCCGCGCTTTCGCCGTGGCGCCGAGTTGCACGGCTTCTTCCAGCGCGCTTACACGTTGCAGCAAGGCCGGTGAAACAGTCGTCTCTTTATTTTCCAACGCCGTGATGCGTTCTTCCCACTCGGCGGCATTCACTTCCCCGCCGCTGCGGCAAAGCGCCAACAAAGTAAGTTCCGTCGCCATGCGTACGGAGCCTGCAAACCGCGCTTCCCGTAAACCGTCCGCCGTACGCGTGGCAAGCGTAGCCAAACGACCGGCAGGTATGGTTTGCGCCATTTTTTGTAAGCGCGAAAACGCCCTACCGTAGATCGCAAGCTCCGGAAAATCGGGATCAATTTGACACAAAAGAGCATCGCGCAGCCATTGCAACAGCTGCTGCAATACAACGGCGGGTTCTTTGCCGGACGCCAAAATGTCTTGAAAAATTTGCAACGTGCGCGCGCTGTCACGTGCCAAAACGGCTTCCGCCAAGCCCGTAATTTCCTCCTGATCCGGCAGTCCCAAGACCGTGGTCACCACGGCATCCGTAATCGCACCGCCGGTGCCGGCGCATTGATCCAACAGACTTAGAGCGTCACGCAAACCGCCTTCCGCGCGTACGGCGATCAACCGCGCCGCGCCTTCGCTCAATTCGATGCCCGAACCCTGCGCGACTTTCAACAGTTGCGCGGTGATCGCGGCCACGGAAATACGCCGAAATTCATAGCGCTGGCAACGTGAAATAATAGTAGCCGGCAAGCGTTCCGGTTCGGTTGTCGCCAAAATAAACACGACATGTTCCGGCGGCTCTTCCAGCGTTTTCAACAACGCGTTCGCCGCTTCCTTGGTGAGCATATGCGCTTCATCGATAATATACACTTTAGTCCGCGCAACGGTCGGCAACTGCGCGACGGTATCCCGCAACGCGCGCATCTCGTCAATGCCGCGATTGGACGCCGCGTCAATTTCACTCACATCAAAGGCTGTGCCTTGCGTAATTTCCCGACAACGTTCGCATGCGTTACACGGTTCCGCCGTGGGTCCGTGGATACAGTTAAGCGCTTTGGCTAAAATTTTCGCCATACTCGTCTTGCCCGTGCCGCGCGGACCGGAAAACAAATATGCATGCGCTACTTTACCGCGGGCTACCGCTTGCGCAAGCGTATGCGCGATCGGATCCTGGCCGACGACGTCGGCGAACGTCTGCGGCCGCCATTTACGATACAATGCCAAGTACGCCATGCCTTGCCTCTTTTCTGTACGAAATAAAAAACGCAGCGGAACGCTGCGATATCCGGTTACCGGCAGAAACCGTTTATGACAACCTCCCGAGTTACCTCGTGGCACATGAAAGGATTCGCTTACTGCTGCTTCCTCTCGGACCTGACAGGGTTCACGAACTTCCATTGCACAAGCCCCGAAAGGTTGCCATAAACGACCTCTGCACAGTCGCCGGTTACTCTATTATACAAAAAACGGTACGAAAGCGCAATACTTCCGTACCGTCATTTCTTACGGATGATGCCGCAACGCCGCGGTCACCGCCGCGTCCAGCATGAGCGCGGTCGTTACCGAACCGATACCGCCCGGAACCGGTGTCGCCGCCTGCGCTTTCGCCAGTGCTTCCGGCGCGACATCACCGACGGTTTTGCCGTCGACGCGATGGATGCCCACATCGACGACAACCGCATCCTCACTCACCATGTCCGACGTCACCATCATCGCTTTGCCGACCGCCGCGACCAAAATATCTGCCGCGCGCGTGAAGTGCGGCAAGTTCTGCGTTTTGGAGTGGCAAATGGTCACCGTCGCGTTCGCCGCCAGCAATAATTGCGCAACGGGTTTACCGATGACATCGCTGCGACCGATCACCACCGCGTGTTTACCGGCGAGCGGAATGTCATAATGCCGCAGCGTGGCGAGCACCGACCGCGCGGTCGCCGGCACAAATGCGGTGCGGCCCGTCACAAGCCGGCCTACTTGTGTCGGCGTCAAACCGTCGATATCTTTGCCCGGCGCAATCGCTTCGACCAACGAACTGCGATCCAGTCCCGGCGGCAACGGCATTAAAAGTAAAATGCCGTCAATCTGCGGATTCTGATTCAGCGTGTGAATCGTCGCCAAAGCATCCTCTTGCGTCAGATTTTCCTCGGGCTCGACCCGTTCGACATATAATCCTGCTTGCGTTGCTGACTTCGCTAAAAAGTCGCCGTACATCTGCGCCGCACGATCCGCGCTGAAACTCACAATGGCCAGCCCCGGAGTAACGCCCTTCGCCGCCAGCATGCGAATTTTTTTCGCCGTGGTTTCCTGCTGCGCGGCCGCTACCGGCGCCCCCTTAAGTTCTCGCATGAATCCTCCTCAAAAAAGACCGACAATGTTTCCGTCCGCCGTCACGTCGATTTGTTCCGCGGCCGGCTTTTTCGGTAATCCCGGCATCGTCATGATGTTGCCGGTAAGAGCGACGATAAAGCCTGCGCCGGCGCTGATTTTAAGTTCGCGTACGTGTAGCGTAAAGCCGCTGGGGCGGCCCAGTTTGTTCGGATCATCGGAGAACGAATACTGCGTCTTGGCGATGCAGACCGGCAACGCCGCATACCCGCCCGCTTCAATATCGGCCAGCGTTTTTTGCGCCGCCGCTTCTAAAACAATATCGTCCGCGCCGTAAATTTCCCTCGCAATGGTACGGATTTTGTCGGGAATACTCAATTCGCTCGCATACAGCGGCTGAAAATCAGCGGTGCCCTTGGCAATTTCCGCCAGCACGGCTTGCGCAAGTTCTTTGCCGCCTTCTCCGCCCTTGGCAAAAACATCGGACAACGCGACGGGTACGCCGCGTTCTTCGCAGTATGTCCGAATCGCCGCCATTTCTTCTGCCGTGTCGCTGGCGAACGCATTGATGGCAACGACTGCGGGAACATTATATTTGGCAATATTTTCTAAATGTTTGCCGAGGTTTTCCAGGCCTTTCTTTAGCGCGGCGACATCCGGTTCGGTGAGTTCGTTTTTCGCGCGTCCGCCGTGCATTTTGAGCGCGCGCACCGTCGCGACCAATACCGCCACTTCCGGTTTTAACTTGCCGTAGCGGCATTTAATATCAAAGAATTTTTCCGCGCCCAGATCCGCGCCGAAACCGGCTTCCGTAACGACGTAGTCCGCCAGGTGCAACGCGGTTTTTGTGGCCACCAGCGAATTGCAACCGTGCGCGATATTCGCAAACGGACCGCCGTGCACCAGCGCCGGCACATGTTCAATCGTCTGCACCAGGTTGGGCGAGATCGCGTCTTTCATTAATGCCGTCATCGCCCCCTGCGCATGCAGGTCGCCGGCCGTTACCGCGTTACCGTCGTAATCGTAGGCGACGATAATGCGGCTGAACCGTTCTTTCATATCTTTGAGATCCTGCGCGAGACACAAAATCGCCATGACTTCGGACGCGACGGTAATATCAAAGCCGTCTTCGCGCGGCACGCCGTTCACTTTGCCGCCCAGACCCACCACGATGTGGCGCAATGCCCGATCATTCATATCGACCACGCGTTTCCACACGATCCGACGCGGATCAATGCGCAGCGCATTGCCCTGTTGCAGGTGGTTATCAAGCATGGCCGCCAATAAATTGTGCGCCGCGGTAATGGCGTGCATGTCGCCGGTAAAATGCAAGTTGATATCTTCCATCGGCACCACTTGCGAATAACCGCCGCCGGCGGCGCCGCCTTTGATTCCCATGCACGGCCCGAGTGACGGTTCACGCAACGCCACCATCACTTTTTTACCGAGCTTGGCAAGACCCTGCGCCAAACCGACCGTAGTAGTCGACTTTCCTTCACCGGCAGGAGTCGGAGAAATCGCCGTAACCAAAATCAAATGTCCATTTTGGGCGCCGTCCAACTTGCGAATTAAATCGTAGCCGATCTTCGCCTTATAGCGTCCGTACGGTGCTAAATATTTTTCGTCAATACCTGCCGCCGCGGCAATTTCCGTAATCGGTTGCAGCTTCGCCGCCTGGGCGATTTCAATATCGGTTTGCATGTGATTTCCCCCTTTATTCTGCCAACTGTACCCGGATTTGTCGAGTATCTTCCAAAGTGAGTCCGGCGAGCGGAGTTTGCGTAATGACTACGCCTTCTCCCTCCGGAACCACGCCGACCTGGGCCTGATTAGCCCATTCCAACACATCGCGCAAACGTCGTCCCGTGAAGTCCGGCACAATAATTTTGCCCTCCTCCGTTCGCGTTAACGTCAGCGGCTCGAGAGCCGCTTTTTCCGCCGTGCCGGTATCCGCCACATCCGTCACATTGGGATGAATGCCGCGATAGCGCATAATTTCTCCCATGACCTCGGCAAATACAGGAGCGGCGATCTGTCCTCCATAGTATACGCCTTCCGGATCATCAAGAACAACGAGGCAGACGGCTTCCGGCTGTTCAATCGGCCCGAAGCCGATAAAGGACGCGATGTAACGTCCATCCAAATAGCCGCCGTGTTCCGTGTCCAACTTCTGCGCCGTACCGGTTTTACCGGCGAGACGATAACCGTTGACCTGCGCTTTGACCCCGCCGCCGCCGGAAACTACCTGCTCGAGCATGGGGACCAACGTGTGATCCACTTCGGGCGTAATCGGTTGTCCGACTTCTTCCGCCTTGCTCGCCTGATACGTTGTCCCGTCCGGATTGACAATGGACGCAATGACATGCGGTTTCATCATTTTTCCGCCATTGGCCAGCGCTCCGTACGCCTGCAACATTTGCAACGGGGTGACGGCGATACTTTGCCCGATCGACATGGTCGCGATATCACTGTCGCGCATGTCGTCGGGGTTGAACAAAATACCCTCGCCTTCGCCCGGCAGTTCGATGCCCGTCGGTCGACCGAAGCCAAACCGTTTCGCATAATCCGTCAGCACGTCACCGCCGGTGCGCAAACCGACCATGGCAAAGCCCGTATTGATCGAGTATTTGATAATATCGACAAGGCGCACGTCACCGTAGCCTTCGCCGTTCCAGTTTTGAATGGTATGTCCCGATGCATACACCTCGCCGGTATCATGCAAAACCGTCTCCGGTGTAATCGAACCCGATGCCAACGCCGCCGCCGCGATAATCGGTTTAAACGTGGACCCCGGTTCATACAGATCCGTTACCGCGCGATTACGAAAATCTTCTTCCGTACCTTCCTCGAAGCGATTGGGATTATACGTCGGGCGATTGGCCATCGCCAAAATTTCACCGGTCCGCGGATCCATCACAATAATCGAGCCGCCGGCCGCACGCGTCGTCCCCATGGCGCGGTCAAGAGCGCGTTCCGCAAAAAATTGTATTTGCGCGTCAATCGTCAAGTAGACGCTGCGTTCTTCATCGGGAAAAAGTTGAGAAAGTGTCGATTTCAAAATCGGCGTTCCGTAGCGCGATGTAATAATCGTCTGCTGCTTGCTGTCGCCTTTGATTTCCTCATCAAGCACCATCTCGATACCGTCCAGACCTTTGTCATCGATGCCGACGAAACCCAGCACCTGCGCCAGCAAATTGCCGTTCGGATAGTAGCGTTTGCTCTCTTCAAGGAAATGCAAACCGGTAATCTTTTGCTGTTCGATCAACGCTTTGACCTGATCGGAAACCTCTTTATCCAGCATCCGCTCCAACCACACGAAGCGATTGGTCTGCGCGAGTTTTTCCGCGAGCTTTGCTTCCGACACGGACAATAGCGGCGCCAATGTCTGCGCCAAGACCTGCGGGTCCCGATTCAACTCTTGCGGATCCGCGTAAAGCGAAAGCGTGACCGCGCTCACGGCAAGTACTTTACCGTTGCGGTCATAAATCGTACCGCGCGGCGACTGCAACGACCGCACTTCTTCCGCCTGCGCCAAATCGAGTTCCGCAAAGTAAGAGCCGCGCACCACCTGCAAATAAAAAAGCCTGCCGCAAATCAGGATGCCGAACACGGCCAATGCCATAAAGAGAAGCGCGACACGTAGCCGCTCCTGCTTTTTATGTTGCCTGGCTTTACTCCTCACTCGTTCCTTCGTCATGCGCATCCCTTTCCTGCCTCAGTTGGTATCGCTCAGCGGCGAGTCTCAACGCTTCCGGCTCATTGGCCAAATTTCCGTCCTGCACCCGTTGGCGCAAAACTTTCAACAATGTTGCTGTGTCTTTTCCGTAACGTTGCGGCAATGATGGATCGTACCGCAGGTCTCGCGTATGCACCGGCATCGTGGTAAGCTCGGCACGCACCGCGCCGCCGAACGCGCGATGACCGTCGGTAGCGCTGAGCGGCCGACCGCAGCCGATCACATCCGCCGCGCACAGATCATTTAGTTCGTCCATCGCCTCGGTCAGCTCGCCCGTGGTGCGAAATGCTCCCGAGCGGGCCAATTGGCGCAGCCAACGCCGCACATTCGCGTCCGCCGTGTTGGCGTATTGATGATATTTCATATGATTGGCGACTAAAAATTCAACACGCCTTACCATCGTCGCCGGATATTGCAAACGAGTCAGCGCCGTTTTGGTCATTTCAGCGCTGCGCACATCATGCCCGTAATCGGTAATATCGCCTTTATGAAAGCCGCGGATACCGGGCAAGCCTTTCGCCACGTCATGGAAAAGCGCCGCATAGCGCGCCACCAATGTAGCCGGACTGTGCTCCACGACGACCAGCGTATGCAGCCACGCGTCGTAGGCGTGAAAACGCCCCTGCGGCGTTTCGGGTAAATGACTCAGCTCCGGCAAAATCGCAAACGTTTGATCAATCCCCTGTTCGCGAACCCGACACGATTGCTCCGCCAATCCCGAGCGAACGAAAAGATCCAAACCGCGGCCGGCATACGGCGCGACCAGCAGCCGATCGAGTTCGGCGCGCACGCGCTCCAGCGAAAGTCCCGCGACCCGCGCAAACGCCTGAGGCATCGCCGCGCACAATTCACGCGTCGGGCGAAAGCCGAGCTGCGCGATAAAGCGGCAGGCGCGGAACAAGCGCAAGGCGTCTTCTCGAAAACGTTCTTCGGGAACACCGACGGTTTGCAAGCGTTTTTTCTTCAAATCCTTGCGACCGTCATAAGGGTCAATCAATGTGCCGTCGGAACGAAACGCCATGGCGTTGACGGTAAAATCACGCCGCGCCAGGTCATCCGCCAAATGCTTGGCGTAGTACACTTTTTCCGGACGGTGACTGTCCGCTCCGTATTCTTCCCCGCGGAATGTAGCGACCTCATAGGTTACGCCCGCCCATTCGACCAGGGACACGCCGAACGCGCGTCCGACAGTGCCGACCACTCGAAACGGCGCAGCGGCAAACACCTGCTCCACTTCGTCCGGAGTGGCGGCCGTCGTGATATCCCAGTCGTGCGGCGCGCGCCCGAGCAATGTATCGCGCACGCATCCGCCCACGGCGTAAGCCTCAAATCCTGCCTGCTCCAATGCCCGCAGTAATGCTCGAACCCTTTCGGGTAATGGGTAGCGACGGGCAAAAAACGGTATCACTGTTCGCGAATCTTGCGCGCCCACGCTTTGCCCGTAGGCGTTGTCGCAAGCCCCGCTTCGCTGCGTTCACGCAATGACTTGGGCATCATGTGACCGATCTCCGCCATCGCGCTGATCACTTCATCCGCAGGTATCGCACTTTTCACACCGGCCAACGCCAACTCAATCGCCACCAACGCGTGCACCGCATGAAACGCGTTGCGTTTGACGCACGGCACTTCGACCAGGCCGCCGACCGGATCGCAAACCAGCCCCAATACATTTTTTAGTCCCAACGCAACTGCGTTATCCATTTGCCCGGTCGTGCCATTGCATAATTCAATACCGGCCGCGCCGGCCATGGCGATCGCCGTTCCGCATTCCGCCTGACAACCGCCGACAGCGCCGGCAATCATCGCGTTTTCCGCAATGACATCACCGACGCCCGCGGCCGTAAATAACGCGCGTAAAATGTCATCATCGCTGCTGCCTAAACGTTCCGCCAACGTCAACACGACCGCCGGCAAAATGCCGCATGAGCCCGCGGTCGGGCACGCCACAATGCGGCGCATTTTCGCATTGGCTTCCGCAATGCCCATGCCGAGCGTCGCCGCGCGCCAGGCATAGCCGTTCAAAAAATGCGGGGCCGCATCACGCATGCGCAAGGCATCCCCACCTGTCAAACCACTCGGCGAACTGCCGCCGTCACTGATACCGGTTTGAGCCGACTCGCGAAACGCGGCCAACATATCCTGCATTTTGTGACGCACCGCCACCAAGGGTTGTTCATTAGCCGCCGCTTCCTGCGCCGCGACAAAATCGCCGACACGTTGATCGGCCGCTGTCGCCTGTTCCCATAATTCCCGTAATGAGCTCATGTCGACTCCTTTCCTTACACCGGCGGAAACGTCCGCACAACTTCAATCGCCGGATGCGCCGCAATCTCCGCCAGCGTCGCGTTAGCGACCGGCGTATCCGTTTCAATAAACATCATCGCCAGGCGTTTGCGTTCCTGTCGAAACAGGCGCATCGCCGAAATATTAATATCCTGCGCCGCTAAAATTTGGGAAACAAAAGCCACGATGCCCGGTCGATCGTTATGCCGCGTCAAAAGCGTGTGACTGGAACCGTCCAAGTCGACCGAGTAGCCGTCAAACTCACGCATGCGAATCCGGCCGCCGCCGGTGGACACGCCCATCAATTCGCGCACCTTCCCGCTGCCGCCGGTCAAGCGAAAGCGCACCGTATTCGGGTGTTCCGTTTCCGCCGCAGAGGCCGCAATCGTCACCTGCAGTCCCAGCTCGGGGGCCATCGTCAACGCATCGCGCAAGCGCGGGTCATCCGGCGCCCAACCCAAGAGTCCGGCCACACAGGCGCGGTCCGTCCCGTGTCCCCGATACGTTTGCGCAAACGAACCGTAGAAAGTAATCTCCGCCTTGATCGGCGATTCGCCCAATAAGTATCGAGCCAAGCGTCCTAAACGCGCCGCGCCCGCCGTATGCGAGCTCGACGGCCCAATCATCACCGGACCGATGATGTCAAAAACTCCCACCCCGGTACCTCCATTTTCTTATAGCCAACGTGACAGATCAAAATCTTCCTGAATTTCTTCTTTCAAATAAAGTTTGCCGATATACATGCCCAAGAGCGTCGGCGCGGAACGGCGCATCATACTGCTGTCCCACGCGTCGGCGAGCCGTGCCAGGGTCGGCGACACCGTCCGCAGCACTTTGGTCGCCGCGCTCCGTTCATATACGACAGGTCGCGATTGCATCAGCTCTGTCAGTTGGTTGCGCGTGGCTTCATCGGTAATATTGACTGTCCGGAAAAAGTCGGGCAGTTCGCCGGCATCGGTGACCGCCAGCTTATAGTAATCGCCGTACGCCGAGCGCACGAGGTATTGCGCCGGCAAACGTTCGCCGCCGAGCGCGGTCGCCAATTCTTCTTTAGTAAAACCCATGTAGCTGAAGAAGTACGGATACGATTCGCGCAACACCTGTCCGAGCGGCAAATCCTTGCGCGCCATGCTGGTGCAACGCAAATATTCGAGTTGCTGATAGTAGCTGTACTCCGTCGGCAAATCCTGCAGTAACGGCTGCACATATTTTTTCGCGTAACGGCGAAATGCCGCCGCGCTGATATTATCCGCGTGACGCGAGTAATGGAACAAAAGCAGCAGCGCCAAGATGCGGTAATGCCCCTGCTCCAAATGCGTCATCGCCGCTAAAGCGTCATACGCCAATAAAGTCTGCGTTTCCGCTCGTTCCCCCAAAGCCACTTCGGCAAAGGCATCGGTGACCATTTCCAAAACGGTATCGTCCGGAGTCATAACATAGACGCGTTGCGCATTTTGCAACGCTTCCTGCACCATAATATGGGCGATCATATCTTGGATCTCGCTGTCGTCCACGTCACCCAACTTGGCAAACGCCAACGCCGTCACACGCTCCACATCGTCCGCCATATCCGGACTGATGGTCGCATACCGCACCAGAAAATGACGTACCTGCCGACGCAGTAACGACTGCGCGTCTTCCAATGTATCGGTAATTTCAGGCGCCGCTGCGAGCTGCTGCACGGGCTCTTTTTCACGTACCGCGCCCGCCGTCGCCGTCGCCGGTTCCGGCTTCGTCGCGCTTTGCACGAGTTCCTTTAAGTTTTCGCGATTGACAATTTGCGTTTGCGCCAATTCGTCCCGTTCCGGTTCACTTTCAGCGGTCGGGGAAAGGCGCGGCAATTCACGTGTTTCCTGCCCCGCTTTGACAACCGACGGTGCGTCCGCGGATTGAACCACGGTGGTATCGACTGTACTCGACGACCAAGCCGGTTCAGACTGCGTCTGCAGACGTTCGCGCACCACTTTTTCCTGCGCATGCCGGCGACGTGACGCTTGCGGTACATACGGAGCGCGTCTGCGCGGCTCGGGCTTGTAAAAGAAAAGACGACATACCAACAAAAAGGCCAAAGCGACCAAAAGAATTACCAAATATGAAACCATGTTGCCACTCCCTCGGGATATTCCCTGTTTTCGTTATTTTTATTATTTCATTATAGCATAGATCCATCGCGCGGCCGCCCTTGCCGGCGGGATTTTCCGCACGATTTTTCACACCGTTTCACAAACCGGAATCCGCCTGAAAAATATTTTCAAACGGATGATGCGCAAAAAGCGTATGGGCGCGATAGCGAACACTCGCAACACCCGTTGCTGAAAAGACTTTCTGTCAACCCGCGCTCGTTGCGATGATTAGTATGATTCTTGCAAACATCTATAAATTGCGATACAATAATTATAGGACAAGAAAAGGACACAAAAGGGTGGCCTGATTAGTATTAAGGAGGAGTTATATAATGAAAAACGCAAAATCTGTAAATCAGTATTTGGCTGACTTGGCTCTTTGGAACATTAAACTTCACAACCTGCATTTCAACGTCGAAGGAATTCCGTTCAAAGCAATCCACGAATTCCTGGAAGAAATTTACGAAGAAGTATTTGAATACTATGATGCGGTTGCCGAACTCATGAAACAACAGGGCGAATTCCCGGTTGTTACCGTCAAAGAATATCTGAAGATCGCCAGCCTCAAAGAAATCGAATCGAAATCGTATGAAGTGAAAGACGCTCTCGAAATTCTTTTGGGTGACTTGGAACTCATGCGCGATGAAGCGTTGAAGATTCGTGAAGCAGCCGACAAAGAAGACAACTTCCTCTTGGCTAACATGATGGAAGATCATGTCGAATTCTACGAGCTGAAAATCTGGTTCACGCGCGCTTTCTTGGCAAAATAAATCTGCACCCGCATAGCGGACCCTCGCGGGTCCGCTATTTTTTTGGAAAGGAGTCTGCGGCATGACTACCCCACTGATTGTTTATTTTTCTAAAACGGGTCACTCCGAACAACTCGCCCGTCTCACTCAAGCATTGGTCGGCGGTGATCTTTGCGAGTTGAACTTAGTCGCCCGCTATCCGGAAAACTATATTCTGAGCGTCATGCGTTCCGGCGCGAGCCTCATCTCGGGCGAATTGCCGAAACTGCGTCGGATTCCCGATATCAGCGCCTACCGTGAAATTCTTCTTTGCTATCCCTTGTGGTGGTGGGATCTGCCCACACCGGTCATGCGTTTTCTGCACGATGTCGACACGGCCGCCAAAACGATCTATCCGATTTGCTCCTGTGGCGGCGGCGGTCTCGGCAAATCCGTAAAACGCATTCGCAAATTGGCGCCGTATGCCGCCGTGCAAAAAGGGATCTTTATTCGCGAAGCGGATACGAACAACAAAACCGCAGAAGAGTCCCTCGCCGCATACCTTGCTCCGTTGCGAAGATAAACTGCAAAAAAGTCTCGTCATTGACGAGACTTTTTTATTTGCCAATGCTTGCATTTGGAAATAAATATCCCTAAAATAGAAATAAATTTATATTAACGGAGGAAGTGTTATTTTGTCTATTTTCCGTACTAAAAATCTGCGCGGTTTGCTTGAGGAGATCGCCGCGCAAGGCGAAGATCGCAAATTGCGACGATCGCTGACGGCACTGGATATTACCCTATTGGGCTTAGGCGTTATGATCGGTACAGGCATCTTTGTTTTGACGGGCATCGTCGCCGCCGAATACGCGGGCCCCGGCTTGATGCTCTCCTTCGTGCTCGCCGCCATCGTCTGCACGTTCGTCTGCCTCGCTTACTCGGAACTCGCGTCGTTCATTCCGGTCGCAGGCTCGTCGTACACCTACGCGTATGTCTCACTCGGTGAAATTTTCGGCTGGCTCGTCGGCTGGTCGCTTATCCTGGAGTACACTGTCGGCGCAAGCGCTGTGGCCGGCGGCTGGTCGGCGTATTTTACAAGTATCTTGGCGGACATCGGCATTCATTTGCCGAAAGCACTCACGACCGTTCCCGCCGAAGGCGGCCTGATGAACTTGCCCGCCATGTTGATCGTCGGCGTCGTTTTGTTTTTCCTGCTGCGAGGCATTCGGGAAAGCGCCGGCGCTAACCGCGTGCTGGTCTTTGTCAAGCTGGGTACGATTTTCCTCTTTCTGCTCTTGGCGGGACCGCATATTGATCCGCAAAACTGGACACCGTTCTTACCGTACGGTTGGGCGGGCGTATCCGCCGGTACGGCCGTGCTGTTTTTCTCGTACCTGGGCTTTGATTCGCTTTCCACCGCGGCGGAAGAAGCGCGCAATCCGGGCCGCGATATGCCGATCGGCATCATCGCCGCACTGACGCTGACCACGCTTTTGTACATCGCTGTCAGCGCCGTGATGACGGGTGTCGTTCCGTATCCGGAACTCGATACCGCCGCCCCCGCTTCCTTTGTCTTACAAAAAATCGGTCTGCGTCTCGGTTCGGCCATCATCGGAACCGGTGCCATTTGCGGCCTGTCGACTGTGCTGTTGGTCATGATCTACGCGCAAACCCGCGCCTTTTACGCGATGAGCCGCGACGGTCTGATTCCCGAATCATTGTGCCGTGTTCACCCCGTGTACCGCACGCCGTATCGTATTACATTAATCGTCGGAACGGCAGTGGCTTTCATCGCCGGCTTCACACCGATTCATATCGTTGCCGAAATGTGCAGCGCCGGCACCATTTTCGCTTTTCTCTGCTCGTGCAGCGGCCTGTTGATTTTACGCAAACGCTATCCGGACGTACAACGGCGTTTCGTCTGTCCCGCTGTGTGGTTGATCGCGCCGCTCGGTTTTCTCTCCTGCCTCTACATATTTTCACAACTCTCCGCCCACACGCTGGAGCTTTTCACCGTCTGGTTCATCCTGGGCGTGATCATTTACTTCGCTTACGGTCGCAAACACAGTAATTTAAATGCGCTTGAAAATGAATCCGCGCAATAAAAAAGAGCTCATCGAAGCTCTTTTTTATTGTCCATATTTTACAATATACGCATAAAAAATCCGGGCAATGCCCGGTTCTTGTTAAGTGGTGCGGTTGGAGAGACTCGAACTCTCACGGATTGCTCCACTGCCGCCTGAAGACAGCGCGTCTGCCAGTTCCGCCACAACCGCGTGGATAATATGTAGTTGGTGCGGCTGGTGAGACTTGAACTCACACGGAGTTACCTCCACTACCCCCTCAAGATAGCGCGTCTGCCTGTTCCGCCACAGCCGCAAGCTGTGAAAAAATGGTGCCTCAGGGCAGAATCGAACTGCCGACACGAGGATTTTCAGTCCTCTGCTCTACCGACTGAGCTACCGAGGCAAAAGAAAAAATGGCGACCCGGATCGGATTTGAACCGACGATCTCCGCCGTGACAGGGCGGCATGTTAACCACTACACCACCGGGCCATAGATGGTGGGCGATGACAGGATCGAACTGCCGACATCCTGCTTGTAAGGCAGGCGCTCTCCCAGCTGAGCTAATCGCCCATATAAAATGGTGACCCGTGGGGGATTCGAACCCCCGATACCGCCGTGAAAGGGCGGTGTCTTAACCACTTGACCAACGGGCCATATATGAAATTGTTCCCCAAGGTTAAAACGAAGATGGTGACCCGTGGGGGATTTGAACCCACCGATCCCGCCTTGAGAGGGCGGTGTCTTAACCACTTGACCAACGGGCCGGAAAAAAAGTGGTGATCCATCCGCGACTCGAACGCGGGACACCCTGATTAAAAGTCAGGTGCTCTACCGACTGAGCTAATGGATCACGTGGCAGGGGTGGAAGGATTCGAACCTGCGCATGGCGGAGTCAGAGTCCGCTGCCTTACCACTTGGCTACACCCCTATGGCTCCCTGAGTAGGACTCGAACCTACGACCGATCGGTTAACAGCCGATTGCTCTACCAACTGAGCTATCAGGGAATAATGGAGCGGGAAACGAGATTCGAACTCGCGACCCTCGCCTTGGCAAGGCGATGCTCTACCACTGAGCTATTCCCGCATATCAACAGATGCCATTGTAACACACCGATTTTGTCATGTCAACGACCGGTTAAGTTACTATATAAGAATAGCAAACGAGTATTTTTTTGTCAAGAAGGTTTTCGTTTTGCCGAAAAATTTTTACGAGAAAGCGACGCGGCAAAACGCCGCCTTCTCGTAAAACTCAAGGATTTTGGCCAAAAATGTAGGGCGCCGGCACTCGCCAACGCTTCACGGGCAGCAACTGACCGTAGTAGGCTCCCAATGTATTGGAAGCAGCAAGATCATACGTCCCCGCGCCGTAGCCGACCCGATCTATGACCAATTCGGACGGACGTTTTTCTACCGGTACGGCAAATGTCGCGAGCGCCGCCGCGCCGGTCGGCGTGGTAAGTTCATAGTCGGGCGTTCCGATAGTCGTCGGAAACCCCTGCAGCAAAAATCGCGTCGCGGGCGCGGGAATGGAAAGCTCGCCGTGCGCCGCGCGAATCGTACCCGAACCGGTAGCCACCGGCCCCGCTAAGACAAGATCGATATTCAAATATTCCAAACCGAGCGCAATCGACGCGCAGTCGATGATGCAATCCACCGCGCCGACTTCATGAAAATGCACGTCCTCGGGCGCGATCCCGTGGGCCTTACTTTCCGCCAACGCCAACGACCAGAAAACGGATGCCGCGCGTTGTTTCGCACTCCCCGGCCAATCGGCGCGCGCCAAAATGGTTAAAATATCCGGTAAATGGCGATGCGTGGTCGTTTCCTTCACGTCTACGTTAAAGTACGTTGCCGTAATGCCGCGCTTGTTCAACGTTTCAAAAATCAGTGCGTAGTCGTCAAGTCCGAGTTTTTGCAACTCATTGGTCAGCCAAATTTGCGGCACACCCAAATCAAGCAGCGCGCCGACAAACATATTACCGCTGATGCCACTCACGGGATCCAAGTACAATACCTGTTCCATCAGAGCACTTCCTTTCGCTGCCTTCCTTTACCCGGGCCGTCTTCCGCCACCGTCACGCCGGCGGCGCCAAACGTCCGCATCTCATTCAACATGTCAAGCGATGCGTCGAGCAGGGACAATCCCAACGTCGATCCGAGTCCCTGCGCCAACGTGAAATCATAATGCAACGCTGCCGGTAGCCCCAATTTTTGCAATTGCAATTGGTGCAAGGGATCGGGATACGCCGCCGATGCGAACAAGTAATCTTTGACCCGCGGTGCGATCACTGCCGCCGCCACGGCCGCCGCGCCGGTGACGCTGTTGTCAAATACGATCGCCATATGGCGCGCGGCCGCGCCTAAAATAAGTCCCGTGAGCATCGCAATCGACGCGTTTCCGTAGCGTGCGAGCACCGTTTCCGGTTCCGTTTGCGCCAACGTCCACGCCTCGCTTTGCGCGGTAAAGCCCTGCGCCTGCATCGCTTCGAAAAGTTCCGGCCCTAAAAAAGCCGTCGTCACGGCAAGCGCCGCAAGCGCGCCGCGCGCGCCGATTTCACCGAGCGCCAATGCTTCGACACCGCTATGCGCCAATTCACCCGCCAACGCGCCGCCGAAGGCAATCGCTTCCGCGCACGCCTCCTGCGTCAGCGCGGCTCCCTTGGGCGAGAACTGACTGCCGTTTTGCATTTTATGCAGCATCACGCCCGCGACATGTTCGGTGTCCTGTTCCAAGCCGACATCCGCCACATACACCGGCGCCTGCAGTTCGCGCGCCAGCGCCGAAACGGGCGCTGATCCGCCGGCAATAAGCATCAGTTCCGCCAGACTCTGTTGCCCGTGATCCTGATTATCCGGACTGTCGACCGCAGTATCCGCGGCGGCAATGACAATCGCTTTTTGCAGACGCGCCGGTTTTTTACGGCAGGTAATTCCGGCGATTCGGATCGCCGTTTCTTCCAGTTGCGCCAATGATCCCAACGGTTTGGAAAGGTTGTCGACGTACTCGCGACATTGCTCCATCACTGAGGCGTCGAGCGGCGCGATTTGATCATTCCATGCTTCCAACATCGGCGTTACCTCCCCGCATCATTTCTTCTTTTGTCAGGCAATCATTATAAATCGCCAGTGCATGTTCAAGCATGCGCATCTGCACCGACGCGCCAGACGCTTCTCCGAGCCGCAGTCCCAAATCGACGTAGGCTTCCGTCTGCAAGGCCTTAAGCGCCATACAATGCGCCTTTTCCGCCGATAAATGCGACGCCATCACATAGTGACGACTGGCGGGGGCGATCGCTTTAGCGATATGCGCGCAGGCGGTCGTATTGAAGCCGTCGACGATGACCAGTGCATGATGCGCGGCCGCCGCTAAAATAACGCCCGCGATCACGCCGAATTCAAAGCCGCCGACCTTCGCCAACACATCGATGCCGTCCGTTTTGTCCGGACGGTTCACCGCCAATGCTTTCGCGACGATTTTCTGTTTGCGCGCCAAACGTTCATCGGAAATGTTCGTGCCTCGTCCCGTCACCTGCAACGCATCCCAGCCGCCGAACGCGCCGATGATCGCCGCCGCCGATGTCGTATTGGAAATTCCCATTTCCCCGACGGAAAGCAATCGGTAACCGCGCGCAATGACATCACCGGCCACTTCGATACCCGTTTCGATCGCTTGAATCGCCTGCGCTCTCGTCATCGCCGGACCTTCACTGAAATCCTGCGTACCGTAAGCGATTTTTCTGTCCAAGAGCCCCGGGACTCCGCTCATATCCGCATTGATACCCGCGTCAATCACCGTCATGTCCGCGCCGGCGTAATGCGCCATCGCGTTGGCTCCGGCGCCTTTGCTGATCAAATAGTTTTTCGTCATCTCCACCGTCGTTTCCACCGGATACGCGGACAATTGATGACGCGCCACGCCGTGATCCGCCGCGGCTAAAATCATCATCTTCTTGGGCGGCGTCGGCATGACTTCACCCACTACCGCCGCATATTGCACAACGATATCACGCAGCTTCCCCAAGTTTCCGTTACCGAGCACCAAATTGTCGGCGCGCGACGCGGCCGCCTCCGCAATACTCGGCGACGGCACTTCAATCTGCGCCACCGTTTTTTCCCACAGACTCATATAGTCCCTCCCATCATAATGACTTCATTATAACACGGTCGTTTTGTCTTCTATTTTGCGCAATAAAAAAAGCGGAAATTCCGCTTTTTATGTTTAAATTTGTAGACCCAAGGCGCCGAACGTATCGCCGTGACTGAAATCATGGTACTGCATGCCGCGCCGGAACCACTCCGCACGCTGCACGCTGGTGCCGTGCGTAAATTCCTCCGGACGGATCTGCCCTTGCGTGATCTTCTGCAAATGGTCATCGCCGACCGTCTTGGCGGCATTGATCGCCTCTTCGATATCGCCCGCGTCAAGGTAGCCTTTTTGCTGTACATAGTACGCGAATACCCCGGCTAAATAATCCGCGTGAAGCTCCAGCGCCACCGAGTATCTTTTCGCGTCCGCCTCGCTCATTTGTTGCTGCAACTTATGAACATGCATCAGAAGGCCCGACTGGTTTTGCACATGGTGACCGACTTCGTGCGCCAATACGTAGGCCATCGCGAAATCGCCGCCCTGACCGCTGAATTTTCGTTGTAAATCATTGGCAAATGTCACATCCATATAAATGATTTTATCGGCCGGGCAGTAAAACGGACCGGTCGATTTGCCCGCCACGCCGCAACCGGAACGGACCCGTTCTTCGAAAAACATCAGTTTCGGTTCTTCGTATCGTTCCCCGACTTCCGCGAACTTTTGGTGCCAAACGTCTTCCGTGTCCGCCAAGACGACGCTCAACATATCTTCGAGATTGCGGCGCGCCGGATCGCTCGCCTGCTGTTCCACCTGTTGCGTCTGTCCGGCGCCCACCATGTTAATTACATCGGAGACGTCACCGCCGAAAAACGAATAAATCAAAGCGAAAATAATCAAACCCAAACCGCCGATTTTCGCCGGTCCGCCACCGCGCCCCGTGTTACCGCTCATCCGTCTGCCCCGCCATTGCATTGCCGAAACCTCCTCTGCATTACATCTGTTTTATTTTAATTTTAACATATCTTGTCTTGATGACAAATTTTCGCCTCTTGATGACAAATTTTCGCCGCCGACCTTGTTTCCTCTTTTATATGCAAGTACAATGAAATAAAGGAATCCATTGTTACGAAAGGAGTCTCCCATGAATTTCGAACGTTTATATATCAACGGGGAATGGGTCACGCCCCAAAGCACCGAACGAATTAAAGTGGAAAATCCCGCGAGCATGTATCGGTTCGCCGCCGTTCCCGTCGCCACCGACGCGGAAGTCGACGCGGCCTGTCGGGCCGCCGCCGATGCCGCCTGGCGTTGGCAGGAATCACCGCTCGCCGCGCGGCTGACGATTTGCGAAAAAATGTTGGCGCAGCTGCTGACCCGCAAAGCGGAAATCGTCGATATTGAAATCAAAGAGCTCGGCGCACCGAGCCAAATGGCCGAAAAGGTTCATTTCGATTTCCAAGTGGAACGCATGCGCACCTTTATGCGTCTGGCGCAAGAAATCGAATTTCGGGAAGAGTTGGAGCATTCGACATTGTACCGCGAACCGGTCGGTGTAGTCGCGGCCATTACGCCGTGGAACTATCCGCTCGGTCAGGTCGTGCAGAAAATCATGCCGGCCATTTTGATGGGCAATACCGTTGTGTTGAAACCGAGTCAGCACACGCCGCTTTCCGTATACTACTTGGTCGACGCGTTCCATCAGGCGGGATTGCCCAAAGGCGTGTTGAATCTCGTCACGGGTCGCGGCGGCGATGTCGGCAACGTCTTGGCCTCGCATCCGCTGGTCGACATGGTTTCCTTCACCGGCTCCACTACCGGCGGTATTGAAGTCGGTAAGCACGGTTTGGATTCGGTGAAAAAAATCCATTTGGAGCTCGGCGGCAAATCGCCCTGCGTAATCCTGCCGGGCGCCGATATCGATCAGGCGATCCGAGCCTGCTTCAATTCACTCCTCTTGAATTGCGGCCAAACGTGCTCGGCGCTGTCCCGCCTTTTGATCCCGGAAGATCAGAAAGAAGCCATCGAAACGCGCTTAGTGGAAATTCTGCAAGAATATCCGGTCGGCGATCCGCGGGAAGAAGGTACGAAGATCGGACCATTGGCCAGTGAAAAACAATTCACCAAAGTGAAAAAGTATATCGAAACGGGTCTTGCGGAAGGCGCGCGCATGCTCACCGGCAACGTGCCCACCGAACCGATCGGCGGCTACTACGTCCAACCCGTGATTTTCACCGATGTCACCAACGATATGCAAATCGCGCAGGAAGAAATCTTCGGTCCCGTGCTGTGCGTCATTACGTACAAGGATCTGCCGGATGCGCTGCATATCGCCAACGATACGATTTACGGCCTGAACGCCGCGGTGCACGGTCCGTTTGATGAGGCCGTCGCGTTCGCTCGCCGCATTAAATCGGGCAATGTGTATATCAACGACAGCGCGCGCGATGTGACTGCACCTTTCGGCGGTTACAAAATGAGCGGCATCGGCCGCGAAGGAGGCATCGAGGGTATCTTGGAATTTACCCAGAGCAAAGTCCTCTTTGATCATGACGCGTAATTTACGCCAATAAAAAAGAACCGCAGCTGCGGTTCTTTTTTTATTTCATTTTTTATCTTTCGACGGGTTCTTGGCCGCCTGCGGCTCTTTGTTCGCGTCTTTATTTTCCTGGTCGCTGCCTGCTTCGGCATCGTTTTCCGTCACTTTTTCCCGCAGCTGCGCCATGATTTCTTTCACCGCATCGCGACGGCGACGATCGTCGGGCGCTACCACTTCAAACTCGAATTGGCCGTCGCCTTTAATAATGTACGGCATCGTGACGCGCGTTTTGGCTTTTTCGTCCTCATCACCGCCCGCCAACGTATCCGCGTCGGTCTTTTTGCCCTTGTGCAAATAGTCCGGCAGCGTCTCTTTCACCGGTTCCTGCAACTGGGCGTGACGCCCCGCGGACTCTTCGTCCGGCACCATGCTGACATTGTCTTCTAAAATTTCCACGATCAGCTCGTTATTTTTGTCTTCCCTTTGCAGCTTATTCAAAAAATCGTGAAAATCTTTATACGTTCGCAGTCGATCAATAATTTCATCCGTCAAATTGAGTTGCTGCTTTTGGATCAGGTACGGTAACGGTACGACACCGCCGCCGCGCACTTCCAGCGTCATCGGCCCGAGCGGCCGGTCGGCGGGTACCGTAAAGGCGAGCGCTTTGGAAAAGACTTCGCCTCGGTACGGACGCAATTTGACATTGACATAGATGACGTCGCCCGGGCTGACAACGGCCGGTCGCGCTTTCGCGTCGATGATTTCCGCGACTTCTTTATCTTCCGTCAGCGAAAGTGACAAGTTGATGCCGCGCAACGCATATTTTTGAAACGGATTTTTCGCGAGCGCTTCCAGCACATTATACAGTTCATCGACAGAACGCTCGCTGACGCTCTTGGCCGAGTAGTACATATTATCACGTTTAAATGTCGGCAGTGACGTATCCTGCGGCAAAAATTCATAGCTGAGTTTGACCGTGCCGCGACCGCCGCGATCAATCGTTTTTTTGACAAGATCGTACGCGGTCGTCGCCGCCAAAATCGGCGTCAAATCATGATCCTCGACCATGCGCACATTCGCCGTACGATCCGTTTGCGTATCGCGATCCGTCACGTTGACCTGCATCGCCACGGCTTTCGGCGCGCGCCCTTCGATGCCGGCGATCCCCGCGCCGCGATCCTGGTAAATTTTACCAATCTCGCTGCCGATGGAGCCGATCTTAAATGCGGAATTCACCGACGGCACCACCGTGAAAATGTACGAATTGTGCATGAAATAATCCAATTCGCCGCGTTTCAAAAACGGATGTCCGAACGCCACGATACGATTTTCATCGGCGTACGTGACGGTACCGATTGCGCCCAATTTCAAATCACCGGTGACCAGCGTCACCGCGACCGCGCTGCCCGGTTGCAACGCATGCGGCGCGGCATCATAATTACCTGCGCCGGCTGTCGCTTGCGGCTGCAATCCGAACGGCTCCAATTTTTGCGTCAGATATTGCAACGACTCGGGCGTAAATCCCGCCGCCATCAACTGCGTTCCCATCGGAATCAGCGGCAGCTCTGCCGACGGCGTTTCGTCATGCGCCGCTTTATCCGGCAGCGCCCACAGTTTCAGCATGTCGCCGATCGGCGTCACCATGCCCACCGTGCCGTCCGCAAAGCCCCAGCCGTACCCAATCGCGCCGACAAGTTTACCGTCAATATACACCGGACTGCCGCTCATACCTTGCGCAATGCCGCCGGTTTTTTCAATCACCGGTCCGCTGACTTTGACCAAAATCAAATCGCCGGAAGGACCGCGCTGTTGGAGTACGCCAAGCACATCGACGTCAAATTCTTCAATCGTGTCACCCTGCACCACCGTCTTGGCCACGCCGCGCATGCCTTCCCGCACATCCGACGGCGGCATGATGTCGACCGCATTGGCGAAGTAAGTTACTAATGTAAATAGAAGCGTCAGCAACCATACTGATCGCCGACGCTCTTTGAATACATTCATATCGCTCCTATTTGGTTTCCACGATCGCGACTTCGTCGCCTTTGTTGATCGTTGCACCGACTTGCGTTTCCACTTTTGTCACTTTACCGTCTACCGTAGCCCGCGCTGCCGGCATCGAACCGGCCAACGATTCGACGGAGACAAGCGGCGTGCCTTCTTTGACGTCCGTACCTACCGGCACGACATCGGTTACTTTACCCGTTAATACGGTTGTATGAACCACGGCCTGCGCCATGACGCCGACCACGCCCAAAACAGCTAAAGCGGCGGCCAACAACAATGACGCGCGCATGCGTTTTTTGCTTTTTTTCATAGTATCACCTCATACGTATATTATACCATATTGCCGTCTGCGCTTACGCGGAGTGTGGATTTTCAAAGCCTAAAGAGTCACGCAACAAGGGCATTTCCCACAGCGCTTTGCCCGCGCCGATAGCCACCGCATAGAGCGGATCTTCGCCGAGATACACCGGCACGCCGAGAAATTGTGTTAAGTAACGATCCAACCCGCGCAAAAGCGCGCCGCCACCGACCAGCATAATGCCGTGCGACGAAATCCATTGACTGAGCTCGGGTCGCGTTTGATGCAATACTTCATGCAATGCCTGCGCGATCTGATGCGCATAGGGAACTAATGCCGGGCGCAACATAGCTGCCGTGATTTCCGTTTGCCGCGGCAAACCGGTTTGGCTGTCTTTACCCGCGCACAGCGATGTGGCCGTCGCCTTTTCATCCAAATCGCAGAAGCGTTGCTTCAAGCGTTCACAGGTGAGGGGGCCGAGCAATAATCCCGTTTCCTGTAAGACGATTTTCGCAATCGCCCGATCGAGATCCATGCTGCCGAGCGGCAGCACCTCCGTATCCACCAAACCGTTAGCATCCACCACAGCCAAATCTGTTTTACCGGCGCCCAAATCGGCGACCAGCAGTCCCGCTGTTTTGGCTTTATCCAAATCGGCGCCGTAGGCCGCGGCAAGCGTTCCCGGCATGCGCACCGCTTTCCGCGCTCCCAGAGCCGCCGCCGTTCCCAACAGAGCCGCCGCGGCGACATCGCTTTGTCGCCCCGCCAGCGTCATCACCAGGCGCGGACGTTTCCATAAGCCCGAAACCTGTCGCCCAACAAGTTCATGTACCAGGTGCGCCGCTGCGGAAAAATCCGTAACGACACCGCGTTCCACCGGTCGCACCAAGACAAGTTCCTGCGGTACGCGTCCGGCCAAGGCCGCCGCTTTCGCGCCAAGCGCGACGACTTCACGCGTTTCCCGATCGACCGCCAGCACCGAAGGTTCCCGTACCACGACGCCTTCGCCACGTACATACACCACCGTATTGGCGGAACCTAAATCGACAGCGATATCCGTCGCGCCGACACCGGAAAGCCAATCGAGCAGGGAATGCGAGCGACATTGCCGCGTCGCGGGCGGTGTTCTCCGCGCGCTTTTGCTCCGTACCGATGTACGTTTATTTCCGAACAATGTCTGCTCCCAAACCGCTTAATTTTTCTACAAAACGGTCATAGCCGCGATCGATATGGTGCAGATGTCCGACCGACGTTGTTCCGTCCGCGACCAAACCGGCCAGCACTAAAGCCGCGCCGGCGCGCAAATCGGTTGCTTCGACCGGACAACCTTCCAGGCGTTCCACGCCTTCGATCACGGCGCTGCCTCCTTCAATTTTAATTTTGGCGCCCATGCGGGTCAGCGCGTCCACATGCATGAACCGATTTTCAAATACGGTTTCTTTGACCACGCTCGTGCCCTCGGCGATCGTCGTAAGCGCCATAAACTGCGCCTGCATATCGGTCGGGAATCCGGGATACGGCAGTGTTTTCACATCGACCGCCTGCAAGCGATCCGGCCCGACTACGCGAATACCGTTGATATCTTCCACCACGGCTGCACCCGCTTCTTTTAACTTCGCGACCAGCGGTTTGACGTGCTCCGCCAGCGCGTTTTCCACATATACATCCCCGCCCGTCATGGCCGCCGCCACCATAAAAGTACCGGCTTCGATGCGGTCGGGAATGACATTATGCACGACACCGTGCAGTTCCTGCACGCCTTCGATGCGAATCACATTCGTACCCGCGCCGCGAATATTCGCACCCATGCTGTTCAAGAACATCACGAGATCGACAATTTCGGGCTCTTCCGCCGCATTTTCGATGACCGTGCGCCCGTCGGCAAGGCATGCGGCCATCAGCGCGTTTTCAGTCGCGCCGACGCTCGGAAAATCGAGATAAATCTGCGCGCCTTTCAAACCGTTCGGCACGACAGCTTCCACATATCCGTGCCCCAGATTAATTTCCGCGCCGAGCGCGGCGAATGCTTTCAAATGCAGATCAATCGGACGAGTACCGATCGCGCAGCCGCCCGGCAACGAAATTTTCGCCCGTCCCAGGCGCGCCAGAAGCGGTCCCATCACAAGAAACGATGCCCGCATTTTGCTGACCCATTCGTAGGGCGCCTCATAGGATGTCAACTGCGCCGCGTCAAAGCGCAGTTCATTGTCCGTTTGGGAAACGACGACGCCGAGCTGCTCCAACACTTTACAAATGGTCGTGACATCTTCCAAATGCGGAATCTCCGGCAGGGTGCTCGGAGTAATCGGCAACATCGTCGCCGCAATAATCGGCAACACGGCGTTTTTAGCGCTCGATACGCGTACTTTGCCGGAAAGTCGGCGACCGCCTTTGATGAATAATTGTTCCAACTGATTCCTCCACTATCGGGGTTATATTGTATCGTAAATGGCAAAAATAAAATCGATATTTTTATCTGTATTCGAGATATTTATATAATAACAAGTATACCACGCTATTTCAATCGGCTTGAAAATGTAAAAAGAACACGGTTAACCGTGTTCTTTTTCTGTTTCCCATTCGGAGCGCACCACATGTTCTCCGTTATCGCTGAGAAAATCACCGATCATGATATACAGTCGCTGCGTGTCTATTTCCAAAGGTTGTGTCAAATCATCCGCGCCTAACGGCTGGATCAATGTAATATCCCGATACACGGAAAACAGGTACGCTTCTCCGCTGTAAAAAGACGAGTCGTACTCGTAATCCAGCACCTCACTGATCGCCGTGCGAATCGCATTCCCCTGCGTGCGTACATCAACAGCAAACACATCGCTTAACAGTCCCAGAGGCGCGGCAAATATGTACATCATTTCCCGCCGTCCGTCCAACATGACCCGGCGCTTTTTATAATCCATAGTCAGCACTCCAATTTGCATTCATTGTAAACTACTTTTCATAAAATTACAATGAATTACAATCCGAAGCTACGCAAAGACCGTCCGGCGCACATCGGAAAACAAATTCTACAGAATCCGATAGAGCCGTCGTTATGACGATTGCCAAATTCGTATACGTTGTCGTTGAATTTTTTAACATTTTTATTACTTTCCCGTAACACAAGCGCTTAGCGTGTTGCGCTCCGTGCATGAAAGCACCGTTGGGCGCGCGCGAAGGCCGCACGACGTAAGGTTTCTATTGCGATTTATGTCGCATAATCTTATACTAATGGACAATTGTATTTTTATTATTTCTTGTTTTAAGGATGGTGGATTATGAAAACTGTTGTAGCACCAGAACGTCCCAAAGGAATTTTGGGCTGGATCGAGAGGGTGGGCAACCGCGTTCCCGATATCACGATTTTATTTATTGGCGCCTTTTTGATTGTCTGCGTCATCTCCGCTCTGATGTCGCCGATCAACTTCTCGTATATCAATCCGGTCACCAAAGAACCGATTCGTATTATCAGCATGCTGGCGCCGAGCCAACTTGTTAAATTGATGACGAAGATGGTCACGAATTACTCCGGTTTCCCGCCGCTCGGCATGGTCATCGTGGCGACATTGGGCATCGCCATCGCCGACGGCTCCGGCTATATCCGCGCGGGGCTGCGCAAGTTGCTCGCCGTCACGCCGAAAGCGGCGCTCTCGCCGATTATTATTTTAGCGGGTATGTTGAGCCATATCGGTCCGGATACCGGCTACGTGATCATTATCCCGATTGCCGCCTACATGTTTTATGCGGTAGGTAAACATCCGCTCGCCGGTATCGCCGCATCATTCGCCGGTATCGCCGGCGCGTTTGCCGCCAACTATACACCGAGCGCGATTGACCCTGTCATCCAGGGCTTCACGCAAAGCGCGGCGCAGATTATCGATCCTTCGTATCAAGTCAACATTTTATGTAACTATTTCTACATGTTCGGCGCGACGTTCGCCGTCATCCCCGCCTGCTGGTACATCACCGAAAAGATCGTCGAACCGTGGTTGTGGAAAATGTATCCGCTTTCCACCGATGCGGATATCGAAGCAGAGACGAACAAGCCTCTCACCGCGAAAGAAAATCGCGCGTTCTATGCCGCCAGCGCCTTCCTCATTTTATTCATGATCGGTCTGTTCTGGGCGCTGTCCACGCCGGATTCCGTATGGCGCGCAGACGACGGTACGATCGCGAGCTTTAAAGCCCCGGTCATGCAGTCCCTGGTTTCGTTGATCTTCGTCATCGCCGGAGGCACCGGTTTGATCTACGGCATTATGTCGGGTAAATTCAAAAGTCCGAAAGATGTCACCGCGGCGATGGAAGACATGACGCATACGCTCGTGCAATTAATCGTATTCTACTTCTTTGCGGCACAGTTCCTGTACGCGTTCAACGCATCGCAAATCGGCGTTTTGCTCGCCGTTTCCGGCGCGGACTTCCTGCGCTCACTGGCGATGCCGCCGCAGCTTACGATCGGCGGAATTATTATTTTCGTCGGTCTGTTGAATTTGATCATTACTTCGGCTTCGGCGAAATGGGCCATCCTGGCGCCGATCTTCGTTCCGATGCTGATGGGCGTCGGCATCGCTCCGGAGCTTACGCAGGTAGCGTTCCGCGTCAGCGACTCGGCCGTCAACGTCGTCACGCCGATGTTCGCGTTTTATCCTTTGATCATTACGTACTGCCAAAAATACGTTAAAGAAGCCGGCATCGGCACGTTGAGTTCCATGATGCTGCCCTATACGATCGGCTTGCTGGTGACATTGTCCATAGTCCTCTACGCATTCTGGGGGCTCGACCTGCCGCTCGGTCTGCAAGCTTCGTACTTATATCCGCGCCCGTAAGCGCTTAATCAGAGAGGAGTCCTGAAATTGGAATACATGAGTCGTGAATCTTTACTGGAACGTTTCTTGCGTTATATCTCGATCCCCAGCCAAAGCGATCCGACCGTCAGCGAAGTCCCCAGCACGAAAATGCAGTGGGACATGGTACGCGAGTTGGAAACGGAATTAAAAGAACTGGGCTTGGAGGATATTCATGTGAGCGATCACGCGGTGCTGACCGCGCGTTTGGCCGCCACCGCCGACGCCCCGGAAGGCACGCCGGTCATCGGTTTTTGCACCCACGTCGATACGGTGGACGTGCAGCTCGATCCGGAAATTTCGCCGCAAGTCGTGGAAAACTATGACGGCGGCGTCATTACGCTCAACAAAGAAAAAAATCTCGTGCTCGATCCGGAAACGGAAACCGCGTTGAAAAATTACGTCAGCGACACGATTGTGACGACGACCGGCAACTCCGTGCTCGGTTCCGATGATAAAGCGGGCGTCGCCGCAGTCATGGGCGCGATCACCGAACTGGTGAAAAGCGGCGCGCCGCACGGCGAAATTTACCTGGCATTCGTGCCGGATGAAGAAACCGGTTTGCGCGGCAGCAAAAAAATGGAGCTCGATCGTTTTCCCGTCGACTTCGCGTACACGCTCGACTGCTGCGAGATCGGCGAAGTCGTTTACGAAACCTTTAACGCCGGCAGCGCCGTGATCAACATCCAAGGCGTCGCCGCGCACCCGATGTCCGCCAAAGGCAACATGGTCAATCCGGTATTGATCGCCTGCGATTTCGTGCAGTATTTCGATCGCCTGAAAACGCCGGAAAACACGGACGGCACCGACGGCTACATCTGGGTGCAAGGCATTTCGGGCAACCAGTCGAACGCGAGCGTCGAGCTGAATATCCGCGATCATCATCGTGATCGTTACCTCGGCTATAAAGATTACATCGAAAAAGCGGTCGCCTTCTTAAAAGAACGGTATCCGCGCGCGACGATCGAGCTTTCGATGGAAGATGTCTACGCCAATATTAAAGACGCGAAAACGCTGGAAAACGAATTCGCTGTCGATCATATTTACACCGCGATGGAACGCCTCGGCATCACGCCGAAAACGCTTTCGATGCGCGGCGGCACCGACGGTTCGTACCTGTCTTCGCAAGGTATTTTCACACCGAACTTCTTCACCGGTGGTCATAATTTCCACTCGGTATATGAATATTTACCGCTTAATTCTTTAGTGAAATCGTCGGAAATGGTTCGCACCATTATCGATCTCGTTCAGGAAGACGCGAAAAAATAACGCAAGCAAAAAGCATCGCCATATGGCGATGCTTTTTTATGTCGTATATTACGCTTGCCGGCGAGTCGGTTTGCGCGCGAGCAAATTCAACACGATCGGCGTGACAATCACGGCCGCGCCGCTGGCTTCCGGAATGCCGTTGAAAATGCAAATGCCAATGATAATATTAACTACCTGATCGAGCGGAACATGACGTATTTCCGCGAATTCTTTAGCGTACAAAATATACGTCAGGCCCATGACCATGATCGTATTCATCATCGATGTCACCAATGCGGACACCGCGATTTTAACGACCTGCGCTCCCGGCATAGCGCGGTACACGAGGTACGCGATCAAACCGAGCAGCACACGCGGCAAGACCGAAATGAGCGGGTTCAAAAACACAATACTCATCAGCGTCGGCGCCACAATATTTTGGAATAAGCTGAAGCAACCGAAAATCAAACCGGTCATCATGCCGACGCGCGGTCCTTCCACAATGCCGCCGATAATCGTCGGAATATGCAGAATGGTCGCTTTCATATAAACGAGGTGAATAAAACCGTAGCCCGTCAAACCGAGCAACGCGGTAATACCGCCTAAAAGGCCGGTGATCACAAGCTGCCGCACCGTCATAAACGGACGCTTCGTCGGCGGCGCTACGTTCGACCGTTCGTTCGCGAGCCGCTCCGTCACTTGCGAATCCGCCTGCAAATCATTCACCGGTGATGTCACTTCCGTCGTGCGCGGCTTGTCCGCCGCCGGATCTTTTTGCCAATTTTCCATCTTGTTCCTCCGTTCTTATTCCTTTAGGGATATAAGTCGTTACCAGAACCGTACGATTGCGCTTGCCCATGCAAGCCGCCGTAAATCAAAAGCATTATAGAGATAATCGCCTGCCTTGTCAAGACGGAGGCCTGCCGTTATAATCAAATTTATACGATACGCGTCTTTCGGTATGACGGACGTTCCCATGTCGTTTACGCGCAATGCGCATGCAAATAAATGAATCACGGAAGGAGTCCGTATGGATTGGCTTTATCTTTTCATGGAAGATTACGGCTACTGGGCGCTGTTTTTAACCATGGTCGCGGAAAACATGAATATTCCGATCCCGAGCGAAGTCATTTTAGGCTTCGCCGGTTATCTCGTACACCGCGGCATTTTCACTTATACGCTCGCCTGCGTGGTCGGCGTCACGGCGGGATTAGTCGGGTCGCTTTTGTCGTACGCCATCGGTTACTACGGCGGCCGTCCTTTTTTACAAAAATACAAGCATCTCTTTTTTCTCTCGCAATCGAAACTCTCCTCGGCGGATGATTGGTTTGCCCGTTACGGCGGCATTGCCGTTTTGACCGGCCGTCTGTTACCGGGCATACGCACATTTATTTCGCTGCCCGCGGGAATAGCGCGTTATCCGCTCAAACCGTTCATCTGGTATACCATCATAGGCACCATTCCCTGGACGATGCTGCTCGTTTGGCTCGGGTTCCAACTGGGCGAACATTGGGAAGATCTTCTGACCTACGATATGGAATTGTTTATCGGTTCCGTCATCGTGGCCGCCCTCGCCTACGCCTATTACTACTACCTGCGCAAACGTCGCTCCCAAAATTCGGAAAACGCTACCCGCTCCCATGACGACAAATAAAGGCTAGTTCCTCACTCATGTTGCCGGTTGCCGCATTTTCATGCATTGGCTTTGCGCAAGTATAACGATCCGCGAGATTTGCGAGAAAAATAATTGCCGACCGCCCGAAACACGGTCAACTTGACATCTCACGCCATTCTTTTATAAAAACAGCCGTCTCTTCGGAGACGGTTTTATGATGCCGGCATCATAGATTTTTTTCCTTATAAATGATAGAATTATATAGTTAATATTACGGAGGTGCGTGATGAAGCCGGTCGTGATTACCGTGCGCACACTGCAGCGCGATGAAAACGGGCAGGAAGAGAATATTGAATTGACCACAAAGGGCACGTACGAAAAACAAGGCGACGTGCAAATTTTGTGTTACGACGAATCCTCCCTGACCGGACTTACGGGAACGCGGACAACGTTAAAATTGTTTCCGCATTCGCTCGTGCTGATGCGCGACGGTAAGATCACGCAACAACAGGAATTTTTGCCGGGAACGTCGCAAAAATCGCTGTATGAGACGCCGTTCGGCAACGTCACGCTGACGATGTACACGCATGAGCTGACGCATACGCTCGCGAACGGCGAGGGCGAAATCGCGCTCCGTTACGACGTCGCGTTGGAAGGCGTCCACGCGAATTATAATGAACTGATCATACGCTCACGAGAGGACGGAACGAACTGATGGATTTACGGACGGAAATCGGTGCGGCGCTGACCAACGCGGTTAAAGCGGCCGTCACCAAGGGAACACTTCCCGCCGGCGACTATCCCGAACCTTTTCTGGAACAGCCGCCGCAAAAAGAATTCGGTGATTTCGCCACCAATATCGCGATGCAATCGGCGAAAATCGCCCGGCGCGCGCCGCGGCAAATTGCGGACGCGATTCTGGCGGAGCTTGACTCCCCGCTGATTGAACGCGCGGAAATCGCCGGCGCCGGTTTTATCAATTTATTTTTGAAAAACGACGCGGTCTACGATATTTTAAAAGAAATTTTGCGCAAAGGTAACGACTACGGCAATCTGCCGGAAAAAAGCGACGCATATATTCAAGTCGAATACGTCAGCGCCAACCCCACCGGACCTCTCCATATCGGCCACGGTCGCGGCGCGGCGTTCGGCAGCGCGCTGGTCAACCTGCTGCGCGCCGCCGGCTACCCGACACAGGCGGAGTACTACATCAACGACGCGGGCAACCAAATCGACAATCTCGCCAAATCGGTCGATGCGCGTTACCGTGAACTCTTGGGTGAAACGGTCGAATTTCCGGAAGACGGTTACCACGGCCGCGACATCATCACGACCGCGCAGACGATCATTGATGAGGACGGCGACAAATATTTGGCCATGCCCGTCGCCGAACGCCTCGCGATTTTCAAAGAGCGGGCGCTGCACGCGAAACTTGAACGTTTGCGCAAAGATTTGGCGGATTTCCATGTGGAATTCGATCAATGGTTCAGTGAACGCACATTGCATCCGGACGCGATCGAGACGGCGTGCGCCGAACTGAAAGCGCGCGGCAAGCTGTATGAAAAAGAAGGCGCTCTGTGGCTGAACACCACTGCATACGGCGACGACAAAGATCGCGTCGTCATACGCGCCAACGGCGTCGGCACGTATTTCGCCGCCGATATCGCGTACCACCGCAACAAGTACGAGCGCGGTTTCACGCAGATGATCAACATCTGGGGCGCCGACCATCACGGTTACGTCGCTCGCGTCAAAGCGGCGCTCACGGCGCTTGGCTATGATCCGGATAAACTCGAAATTTTGCTTTTGCAAATGGTCAATCTCTTGCGCGGCGGCGAAGTCGTCAAGATGAGCAAACGTACCGGCAAATCGATTACGCTCGCCGAACTGATCGAAGAAGTCGGCGCTGACGCGGCGCGGTATTTCTTCATCATGCGTTCGCTCGACAGCCAGCTCGACTTTGACATCGACTTGGCCAAATCGCACAGCAATGAAAATCCGGTGTATTACATTCAATACGCCTACGCGCGCATTCACAGCATTTACCGCCAGGCGGAGGAAAATCAGATTGCGTACGGCGATTGGGAAGATACCGATTTCAGTTTACTGACGGAACCCGCCGAGCTGGATCTCATTAAACAGATGAGCGAGTATCGCGAGATGATCGCGAACGCGGCCGCGGCGCACGCGCCGCATCGTCTGGCTCGCTACCTCTATGAGCTCGCCGGCCTGTTCCATTCGTTTTATAAACAGTGTCGCATTTTGGGCATTGATCAGGAACGCCAGCAGGCGCGTTTGGGACTGATCACAGCGACCAAGTATATTTTATGGCACGGCTTAACCATTCTCGGTGTCAGCGCGCCGGAAAAAATGTAAAGGGGGACGCATGACTAAGTACATATTTGTCACGGGCGGTGTCGTTTCTTCGCTCGGTAAAGGTATCACCGCCGCATCGCTCGGCCGTTTACTGAAAAACCGCGGCTATCGGGTCACGATCCAAAAATTCGATCCGTATTTAAATATTGACCCGGGCACGATGAGCCCGTACCAACACGGTGAAGTTTTCGTAACCGATGACGGCGCAGAAACGGACCTCGACCTCGGTCATTACGAACGCTTTATCGATATCAACTTAAGTCAGCGTTCCAATGTGACGAGCGGACGCATTTATCAAACCGTCATTTCGCGGGAACGCAAAGGTGATTACCTGGGCGGCACCGTGCAAGTCATTCCGCATGTGACGAACGCGATCAAAGAACAGGTATTCCGCGTCGGTCAGGAAGTCAACGCCGACGTAGTCATCACCGAAATCGGCGGCACGGTCGGCGACATCGAAAGCCAACCGTTTTTGGAAGCGATTCGCCAGGTGAAAAAAGATATCGGCAAAGAAAACGTTCTCTATATTCACGTGACGCTTCTGCCGTACATCTCCGCTTCCGGCGAATTGAAAACGAAACCGACGCAACACAGCGTAAAAGAAATGCGCAGCATCGGTATCCAGCCGGACATCATCGTCTGCCGCAGCGAATACCCGATCTCGCAGGAGATGAAAGAAAAAATCGCGTTATTCTGCGACGTCGATGTCGACGCGATCATTGAAAACCGTACCGCGCAAAGTATTTACGAAGTACCTTTAATGATGCAGCATGAAGGTTTGGATAAAATCGTTCTGCGCAAATTACAACTGGAAGACAAGCCTCTCGATATGAGCGATTGGGAACATATGGTCGATCGCATGCTCCACCCGCAGGGCGAGCTGGAAGTGGCGCTCGTCGGCAAATATGTTTCACTCCACGACGCGTATCTTTCCGTCGTCGAATCGCTCGATCACGCCGGCTATGCGTTTAACCGCAAAGTCAACATTCGCTGGATCGATTCGGAAGAGGTCGAAGCGTCCGATGATCTCGCACCGCTTTTTGCGGGTGTAGACGGTATCGTCGTCCCCGGCGGTTTCGGTTCTCGCGGCGTGGAAGGCAAGATCCGCACGATCCGTTTCGCGCGCGAACATAAAATTCCCTACCTCGGTTTATGCCTCGGCATGCAATGCGCCGTGATGGAATTCGCCCGCAACGTCTGCGGCATCGAAGATGCGATCTCGAGCGAATTTGATGCCGACGCCGAACATCCGGTCATTGACTTGATGCCCGACCAGGTCGATGTCGAAGATAAAGGCGGCACCATGCGCTTGGGTCTGTATCCCTGCAAGTTGGTCGACGGCACGCGCTCGCGCAAGCTTTACGGGGAAGAATTGGTGTATGAGCGCCATCGCCACCGTTACGAATTCAACAACGCGTATCGTAAGCAACTGACCGACGCCGGTTTAATTCTCGCCGGCACCAGTCCCGATGAACGTCTGGTGGAAATTGTCGAAGTCAAAAACCATCCTTTCTTTGTCGCGGTACAGTTCCATCCGGAATTCAAATCCCGTCCGAATAATCCGCATCCGCTGTTTTACGGATTCATTCAGGCGATGGAGGAAGAAGCAAAATAAAATCAGAAAACACCGGAGATCTCCGGTGTTTTTTTTGCGTAAAAAAGAGCTGCCGCGGCAGCTCTTTTTCTTTTTTCGTTTACTCTTTCATTAACTCTGTTTTTCGTGTGCCGGCGCGTAAAAATACCACCGGAATCATGATGAGTCCAACCTGTCCCATCAACGGATACAGGATACCGATCAATTTACCGAAACCGATCTGCGCGCCGAAATACGCCACAATCCCCAAGACCAGCGTCACCGCGATCATCGGCGTACGACCAAGACCAAAGCCCTGAATACGATTCAACACAAGCCAAAACATCGGCGCGGCTGTGGAGTAAATCCCCAGCAAAAGCACCACGGAGAAAATCATCGCGAGAATCGGCAGATGTTGTTCCGCCAGGAACAAATTCGGCACTTCGTAGGTCACGATCTGATCCGGATAGCAAAGCATCGCGAAGACGATCATGATGACCGACAGCATCAAGAAAACGCCGCCCATCACGCCGCCCCAAATCGCTTCTTGGCGATTGCGCGCGCGCGTGCCGAGTCCGGCGAGGAAGGGAATCCCGCCCAAGACCATGCAGGCCGCGTATAATACGCCGCTGAACCAAGCGGTATCCAACCATTCATACGCCCCGAACCACCAGCCGGCCGTCGCGCGCAAATCGAAGAGAGCCTGCACTTGCGCCCCCGTCAAATCATTGCCGTAGTACGTGCTGGTCAACGCGGTCACAATACCGATTAAAATCGTAAACACGGTAATGACCGGTCCGATCGCGCCGATAATATCGACCAAACCGTTCAAACCGAGCAACACGGTCACGACGCAAAGAATCGCCATGCCGAGTTTGCCGATTTCAGAACTGATGCCGAAGTATTCGCCGGCCACGGCGCCGGATCCGGCGAACATAATGGAAACGACGCAGAAAAGGCAAATGATCGTGAAAATTTCCAAAATATAACCGACATATTTACCGCAATAGTAGCGGAAAATTTCCGTCTGCACGGTCAAATTCAATTCATGTCCTTTGACCATCAGGGCCGCGCCCATCGCGGCGAAAAGAAACATGCTGACGAGTGCGCCGATGTAGCCCGCCGGTCCGTACGATGTGAAAAATTGCAACACTTCCTGGCCGGTGGCAAATCCCGAACCGATCGTAAACGCGATGTAAGCCCCCGCCAGTTTCACGACGTTCCAAATGCTTACCTGTTGTTGCATGGCGCTCCCTCCACTTCTTTTTCCACGGCCGCCAAACGCGGCAGAAGTTCCGTCAAATCACGCGGCACACGCAAACGGATATGGCGTTTACCGATGCCGTCAAAATCTTCGCCGCGTTCGGTGATAATGCCGTGCCGCAGCATCACGTCAAATAAATTAAGATCGCGTTCCGTATACAAAAGCACGATCGGCACCGTATCTCCGGTAACGGATGCCTGCAATACGGAAAGCGCCTCCAACACGCGCGCTTTATTCGCCGCGATCTGCGTTTGGGAGCGCGCGATGTGTTCGCGATCACGTAAGGCGATCGGCGTCAGTCGGGCGGCGGTTTCGGTGATGACCATTTCCCCCGGCAACTTCCGCATGATCGGCATAAACGCTTGCGGCAATACCGCATAGCCTGTCCGCAAGCCGGCCAATCCGAATCCTTTCGAGAGCGTTTTGACGACGATCACATTCGGATACTTATTAACCAAAGCGACCGCCGAATTTTCCAGCGGCATAAAATCGCCGTACGCTTCATCGACGATCACCATCGTGTCCTGCGCCGCCGCTTTTTGCGCCAGCTGCTCGATGTCCGCCAGCGGAATCATTTGACCGGTCGGGTTATTCGGATTATCCAAATACACGAGCGTATGCTCCGGACGCAGCGCTTCGATAAAGCGCGCGATGGAAAAACGAAACTGCTCTTCTTCCCGCAACGCGACGACGGTGAGTTGCGCGCCCATCGCGCGCATATCGGTAGTCGCGGAAGAAAACGTCGGTTCGCCGACGAGAACATGAGTCCCCTCATCAATAAAGAGCCGGTTCAGATCGATCAACATGCCCATCGATCCCGTGTGAATTGCAAGTTGTTCCGGCGCAATCTCCGCCGCCGGCGCGAGGTATTCGCAAATCGCCGCGCGCAATTCACGGTACGGATAGCTCGGATACGGCGAGATGCCGCTGAATGTTTCCCGATACAATTCCTCCGTCAGTTGCGGCGTGTAGCCGAACGGATTGATCCCGAGCGAACAATCGATCGCGTCATCGGGAATCGTGTCACCGTGCACGTAACTTTGCACCTTATAATCTTCCAAGCTGTGTCGAATTCTGTATTTCATACTGCCCCTCCTACCACGCTGCGACTTTGTCGATTAATTCTTACTATTATAATATGATCCCCGCTGTTACGCAATGCGCGATGTTTTCAGTAACCGTACGTCAAACGTAAATACATGCTGACCGCAACGCCCGTCGTCAGTAGTGCCATCACCAAGTAATCGCGACGTTGCGGCGTCACAGCGCGGGTAAAGCGCGTGGTACCGGCGCCGAAACCGCGAAGCTCCAGCGAAAGCGCCATCGTTTCCGAACGCGCGAGCGATTTCAAAACAAGGGGCTGTACCACGCCGAGATACGCTTTGCTGCGGCGCAGATAATGTCCGTTCTGCGGCACGCCGCGGCAAGCCTGCGCCTCGAGCACCGCTTTATTTTCCGCCAGAAAATCCGGCACGAAACGCAGCGCCGCCGTGAACATGAACGCGTATTCATACGGGATGTGCAACTGCGTCACGACCGCGGCCGTCAGATCCTGCAAGCGCGTCGTCGTCAACACCAAAAGGAAAACGCCCGCCAACGCCAACATCCGTAAACCCGCGACATACGCGGACTCCAGCGTGCCGCCGCCAAGGTATTGAATGACGCCCAAAAGAAGCGCGAAGAAAATAAATGCCAATAACGCTTTGCGGTTTTGTTGTAACACGCCGGCGGCGATAAAAATGACGATTTCCGCGAGAAACAGCGCAAAGAGCGCCGGCGGACTTTGTAAAAACAGAACGGCGAACGACACCGCGACAATCATGAAAATTTTTGTTAAAGGAACCAAGCGCGTCATTGTGCACCTCCGTCATCGGTATAATGGGAAACGTCCCGCCCGTCGCGATACATGCTTGCTAAAAATTTTTGCGGCTCGCCGTTATAAACGACGCGACCGTCGGCGAGCATCACGACGCGTTGCGCGTATCGTTGTACCACATCGGGCGCGTGCGTGACCAAAATAATTCCCAATCCCGCGGCCGTCAATTTCGTTAAAATCTGCATCAGCTGGCGGATATCCGCCGGCGAAATGCCGCTCGTCGGTTCATCAAGGATGAGAATTTCCGCGCCGAGCGCCACCGCCGAAGCCAATGCGACGCGTTGCTTTTTCGCCCGCGAAAGAAGCGGCGGGTACGCGTCCCGTTTTTCTTCCAGTCCGCATAATTTCAGCGCCGCCTCCGCTTTCTCGCGGATCTGCGCCTTGTCTCGTCCCTGCTCGAGCGGGCCGAATGCGATTTCATCGTACACCGTGGTGCAAAAAAGTTGTCGATCCGCTTGTTGAAATACGTACCCCAAAAAACGACTGCGTTCACTCGCGGATAATCTCGTCAGTTCCAGACCGTTCAGCTTGATGCGTCCGGAGGTCGGTCGTTCCAGTCCCATCAAAAGTCGCGTCAATGTCGTTTTACCGCTGCCGTTTTTGCCGACCAAAGCGGTGATTTCACCGGCCGCAAAAGCCAGCGAAAGATCATGAATCACTTCGCGACCGTCGGCGTACGCAAAACATAAATGCTCCGTTTTCAGCATGTGGCCCTCCCCGCGACGAACGCCGATGCCGTCGCTTCCTGATACCGATCGGGCAACAAATCACGGAATGTAGCGTCCGCCTGCATGCGGCCGACCACTTCATCGAACGCGCCCACCATGACCAAACGTCCTTCGTCCAACAGCGCGGCGCGCTTGGCGTACAGCGCGACTTCCGCCAACTGCGACTCGGTAACGACAACGGTCAGACCATCGCGCCGATTCAGCGTGCCGAGCAATTCGTAAAACGCTTGCGTGCCTTCCGGATCGAGCGCCGAGGTCGGCTCATCGATGACCAATATTCGCGGCTCCGTCGCGAGCACCGACGCGATGACCAAGCGCTGACGCTGACCGCCGGAAAGCGTCGACACATTACGTTCCTCCAAACCGCTCAACCCGACTTTCGCCAACGCCTCCGCGCTGCGGCGCGCAATTTCCGCGGCAGCGTAACCGCGATTTTCCAACGCGAATTCCATTTCTTCGGCGACGGTCAACGTCACCAACTGCGCATCGTAATCCGGTAAAATCGTGCCGACTTTAGTCGCGATCTCCGCGATGCTGTGCTGCGTAATCGCCAGATCTTCCACAAAAACCATGCCGCGCATAACGCCGCCGTAGTAATGCGGAACCGCTCCGCAGAGCGCGGACATCAGCGTCGTTTTACCGGCCCCCGCCGCGCCCGCCAACACCAGAAAGTCGCCGCGTTCGACCGTCAGATTAATATCTTGCAACGCGTCCGTTGTCGCCTGCGGATACCGATAACTCAAATGTTCGATGGAAAACGGCGCATCCTGTTGCGGCCGTAAAGTAAGTCCCGTGTGCGACACGGTGGCGACTTCCGCTTGCGCCGTCAGCGAAGCATGCAGCAGCCGTTGCGCCGGCGCGTACAGAACCGGCGTGATAACGCCGTTAATGACCGCGACCAAACCGACCGCCGGGAGCATCGCATACAAATATACATTGGTCGCAATCCCGAGCATGTATGTCATCAGCGATACAAAAACGAAACCGCTGATCAATGTGGCGACGCCGCCGCAGACCGCGCTCAGGATGCTTTTTTGCCGGACGTGCGGCAAAATCATGTGCGCGAAACACGCGGCCGTCATCGCGCCCAACGGTTCGCTGATCAGATTGCCGTAGGGAAAGCCCGATTTCGAGGTCAAAATTTCGATGCAGGCCGCCACCATGCCGATGCCGAAACATTGGCGATACGTGGGTTTCGTCAGTAAAATCGCCACGCAATACGTCGCGATCATCCAATTCGGCGTAAACCCCGCGATGGAGGGGGACGCGATATGTAAAATCGTCCCGATGGAAAGCAACAAAGTCGAAACGGTCAACCAGCGAAATTGCCCGCCGCGTGTTTTTTGAAATACCAATGTTTGTGTTTGCATGTTATCTCCTTTCCGATGCGGACAATAAAAAAGCCTCCCGTCCACATCCATATCCAAATGATATGGGGACGAAAGGTATCCTTCCGCGGTGCCACCCCGCTTGACTGTCATCAGTCCGGCTTACTACGTACGGCGATTTGCGATACGCGCTTCGGGATAGCGGCCGAAGATGCCGTCGACGCCTACCCCGCGCAGCGGATCGGGTCGTATCTCCCGGGCCCATTCGCGTCGTCCTCCCGCGCCGATCTTCCACTGTCACCGGCTCGCTTTGGCGTTTGTTACGACGGTACTCTTCCCGTTCATCGATGATTTCATTTAATTACAGGTAGAATAGCACAAAAAAATAGCAGTGTCAATTTTTCTCCAAAATATTTTTAACGCGCATCATGACTCTCATAACGAATCCGCGTGGGCGCGGTTTCCCGATGTTATAATAAAAAAGAATGGATTGTCTGTGGTATATAGGAGGCAATGTGAGCTCATTTACCCTGTGGCATTGGGGCGGAATTTTAGATCGGAAGAGCGTCGTGTAGGGAAAGAGTGTAGATCTCGGTGGTCGCCGTATCATTAAAAAAAAAAAAAAAAAATAGAGCTGTTCAACTGATAATTTGATTAAAACGTCAACTAAGTCTCTCCAAGAAAACATGATTCTATAGTGGAACTGTATACTACATCAAAACTCAAAAGAAATCAGAAACAAAACTGCGAAATAGAAGTATTGCTTGTCACTAGGTATTATTGAATACGTCATCGAATTGTATTGCTTGTCGGCACGATCGTCGGCGGCTCGGCCACCGTCGGTACCGCCCAAGGCGCCGTGAGCGCCGGTTTTTCCGCTTGGTGGTTTACTTTCGGCTCAACGCTCGGCTTTATTTTGTTGGGCAAAGTGTACGCCGGGCCGTTGCGCGCAAGCGGCTTAAAAACCATCGCCGAGTATATGGCGGCGCGCTACGGCAAAATGGCGGGCGTAGCGACTTCCATCGTGTCCGTCTTGGGTATTTTCTTTTCGCTCGTCGCGAGCGGCTTGGCCGGCATTCATTTCATGCAAATTTTATTTCCCGTCTCGGAACTGACGGGCACTGTATTGCTGCTCGTCATTGTCGTGTTGTACGTTTTGGCCGGCGGCATTCGCGGTACGGCGGTGTCCGGCATCGTCAAAACGGTGTTGCTCTACGCCACGCTGATCATCGCGGGCGTTTACGCCTGGCGCGGCTTGGCGCAACTTCCCGCGGCCACGGTATGGCACGCCGACTGGCTTTGGCCGCAAGGGAGCAGCGGCTGGCGCATGTTCGCCACGAACTGTCTTTCCGTCATTATCGGCGTGGCTGTGACGCAATCGTATGCGCAGGCGCTGTACAGCGCGCGTGACGCCGAAACCGCGGCGCGCGGCAGTTACTTGGCGGCCGCGCTTTGCATGCCGGTCGGTTTGCCGCTGATTTTAATCGGCATTCATACGCACTTTATGACGCCGTCGATCGACGCCGTCACCGCCTTGCCGATGTTTATGCGGATGCACTTGCCCGCGCTTTTGGCGGGGCTGGGAATCGGCGCGATTTTACTTTCCATCATCGGCTCGATCGCCGGACTGTCGTTGGGTGCCGCCACCTCGATCGCCGTCGATATCTTCGAGTCGGGTTTCGGCGTAAAGGGACAAAAGCGGCTGCTTTTCATTTTGCAAGCGGCGCTGATTATGCTTGTGCTCGCCGCCTTCGCGGTTTCGTTATACCGCTACCACTCCCAGATTCTCTACTGGAATTTCCTTTCCTTTTCGCTGCGCGGCGCGGGCGTTTTCTTACCTTTTCTACTCGCCATTTACGCCAAAGGACCGACCTCTGAAAAAAGCACGACGGCGAATATTCTTTTCTCCACTTCGATCGCCGTGCTTTCCATCGGCAACGATACCTTCACGCTCAATCCTCTCTATGTGGGCATCGGCACGTCTGCCTGCTGGCTGCTTGTGGAAACCATTTGGCGGCGCATTGATCGTCATTAAATGATCGAGTGTCATCATCGCAATGCTATAATAAAATCAATTTGAATTCGGTTATGTGTTCAGAAACGGTTGTTCATTATGAAAAAACACAATCTCCGCTGGTTCGCGCGCGTCAGTCTGCTCGCGGCCATTGCCGCCGTATTGATGCTGTGGCAATTTCCGCTGCCGCTGATGCCCACTTTTTTAACGCTGGATATCAGCGATGTGCCTGTCGTCGTCGGCGCGCTTTTGTTCGGCTGGCCCGCCGGCGCCGCCATCGCCATCTTAAAAAATTTATTGCATCTGCCCGTGTCATCCACTTTCGGGATCGGTGAAATCGCCAATGCGGCGTTGGCGATTACCTACATCACTGTTGTCGCGCTGCTGCGCCGTTGGGGATGGCTCGCGTATGTGGCGGCCACCTGCGCCATTGCCGCCGTCGCCGTATTTCTCAACTTTACTTTGCTGCTGCCGCTCTATCAATCCGCATTTGGTATTTCGACCGCGCAGCTGTTGGCCATGTCCGCGCGCGCCGGCTCCCGACTCATCACCGTCTGGGATTTCATGTGGTGGGTGATCGTGCCTTTCAATCTCATCAAAGGCGGCTTGATCACGCTCCTTGCCTTACCGATTTATCGCCGCCTGCGTACGATGCCGCGGCAATAAAAAAGTCCTCGCCAAGCGAGGACTTTTTTTATTTGTGTAAACCGTAGCGAATAATCAATCGGCTGATTTCGTATAAAAGCAAAATGGGAATGGCCAGCAGCGTTTGCGAAACCAGGTCGGTCGTCGGTGTAATAATCGCCGCCGCGATAAACGCCAGCAAGATGACAAAGCGGCGTTGCGCTTTGAGCCATGCGGACGACACCACATCCATTTCGGCAAGCGCCAAAAGAACCAGCGGCAAATTAAACACGAACCCGAACGGCAGGATCAGCATCAACGCGAAATCCAAATAACTTTCCATGGAGATCAGCGGTTGCACCGTGCTGTCGCCGAAGGAAAGAAAAAAGTGCAGCCCCTGCGGCAAGACAACGAAAAAGCCGAACGCCGTTCCCGCTAAAAAAAGCAGCAGCGAACCGGGCACCAACAGCGCCAGAATCGCGTGTTCTTTTTGCGTAAACGCCGGCACCAAAAACGCCCAGAATTCATAAAACAACACCGGCGCGGCAAAGACAATACCCGCCACCATCGCCACTTTAACATAAATAAAAAATGCTTCCGCCGGTCGCAGATAATACAGCTGGCCCGCAGGCGCCGTGATGAACGCCACAATGAAATCGATGAAACAGCCGCTCACCGCCATGCCGACCACGGCCGCCAGAATGGCGCGGATCAGCCTCCGTCGCAACTCCCCGAGATGATCGATCAGCGTCATCTCCCGCGGATCGGCGAAGCAGGCCGCGGAGGTCGCGCTTTTCATTCTTTCGGCGGTAACGACGAAGCGACGGTAACGTCTTTATGCGCTTCTGCGGTCGTATCGTTGCCGTTGATCGCGTCTTTAAATTCGTGCATGCTTTTGCCCATCGCCTTGCCGATTTCCGGCAGTTTACCCGGTCCGAACAGCACCAGGCCGATCACCAAAATTAAGATAAGTTCAGGAATGCCCAAGCCGAACATAGTAAACCCTCCTCTGATTTATGGTATTTGGTTTCCTTTTGAGGATACAGAGGCAATATCGTTTTACGGTGAAAAAATCTTTTAAATTTTGTAAAATTCAGTTTCAAAGAGTGATTTCTGTAATTTTGCGTGTTTTTACCGAAACCTAAACGAATTATAAATAAACCTCCTTTATAGTTACGTTTATCCATGGACGAATCCATACAGGGTAACAAAGGAGGAATTACTATGTCTACAGAAGAAATGCACGCAACGCCCGCGACAATGTCGCGCCGCGGCTTTTTGAAATTGGCCGCCGGCTCCGCGTTGGGCGCGGCCATGCTCTCCATGCCGTCCTTTGCGTTGGCGCGCGAACTGGAAACGAAATCGCGTCAGCTGAAACCGATCATGTACGATGCAATTCCGCAAAACGCCATCGCATGCGGCCAACAGGCGCCGCTGATCAACGACTGCTACCGTTCGATCCTGGGTTACGCGGAAAAAATTCGTGATGCGGGATTGCGGCGCGAAGTCACCGACCTCATCCGGAATCCGTCGCTGCGTTTCTTGCAGGAATACAGTTCACCGGCGGCGCGTCATCGCATCTACACGCAGCTGGCCAACCAAGGCTTAGTCGATACCGCAAAAACCGATGAGGCGCATTTCTTCCCCGTCTCCGACGGCAAAATTCAGGAATTCCGTACGGCGCCGGGCAGCGGCTACGGCAGCCACCATCCGTACCCGGGCGGCTTGGCTACGCACGTCAATGCCAACATGCACATCACGGAGGCCGTCTGCAATACATACCGGGATGTTTTCATGTATAACGTCAATCGCGACATCGCATTCGGCGCGGAACTTCTGCACGATATCGCGAAGCCGTTCGTTTTCGCCTGGCAGAAAAACGGCCGTTCGCTGCAGGAATATACGATTGCGGGCACCGGCGCTCACCACATTTTCTCCATCGCAGAAATTATTTACCGCGGTTTCCCTGCGGATTTCGTCGTCGCCCAGGCTTGCGCACATGAAGCGCCGAACTCGGCGAAAGGCAATGAATCCGTCGCCGGCTGGCTGAAAGCCGCCGCAATGATCGCCGGTAAAGATCCGTTCGCGTACGGTTTGTTGAACAAAACCGGTGACGGCATTCGCGATCCGCACCGTCAGGAAGGCTACATCGTTCACTTGGGCGACCATGACTGGGTGCTCTCTTCGCCGGCCGCGCAAAAGAGCGTGGCGATTCTGAAAGAAATCGCCAAACGCGATTACGGCATGAGCGCTGCCGATCTCGAAGGGGCGCGTTTTAACCACTTCCGCAACTACGTCGGCTCGCAACTTTCCTACATGTTCCTCAACATGCTCGCTGCGGAACCGAACGGCGAAAAACTCATCGCGGCACAGGTTCACAAAGTCATTTTGAAATAAATGCAAAGCGTCGCGGCGCTTACCTCCACTTGGTAGAGGACGGTAAATATGCTATAATATGTACCGTCAAGCGGGTGTAGTTCATCGGTAGAACGTCAGCTTCCCAAGCTGAATGTAGAGGGTTCGATTCCCTTCACCCGCTCCAATTTTATGTTGATTTCGATGACGTTCAAAGCTCCCGATTCCGGGAGCTTTTTTGTTGCGCAAGCGTATCGTGTTTTGTTGGCAGTACTGCCAGAGACTTGATTCCTCATTCCCTCGAGCCTTGTTTCGCCCCGTTTGGCCGTGAGAATGCGTTTTCAGTGGTATAATAACCGTAAGAATTATTTGTTTTAATTGGCGCGTAAAGGATTCGGCAAAAGGCGGTACCATATTGACTACATTAAAATTTTTCAGTTGGCTGAAACAACCGCGCAATACCATTTGGTGGCAACCCGCCAAAGGCGCACTGTTTGTTATCCTATATGTCATCGCGGTACTCGTCAGCACGCGTTATCTTCCAACCAACCTGTTCCCGGATATTCCGTCGCGCACGATCGATGGTCTGTTGACCATTTTGGCGTCGAGCATGCTGGCGGTCACTACTTTTTCTCTTTCCATTATGGAGAATGCGTTTTCTTCCGCGTCACGCGGTGCGACCCCGCGTTCCGTCGAACTCGTCATGGCGGACGACAGCACCCGACTCGCCATCGCCAGTTTCATTTCGACATTTATTTATGCCATTATCACAAAGATCGCCTTGGGAAGCGGTTCCTTCGCGCAAAACGGCCGCTTCCTCTTTTTCCTCAGCACGATTGTCGTCATCGCCTACCTGATTGTTGTACTGATCCGCTGGGTGCAGGTACTATCGACACTCGGACACTTGGGCGACACGATGGATAAGGTATATGCCAAAGCGGCAGAGACCATGCGCCGTTATCGCAGCCTCCCCAAACTCGGCGCCAGATGGGTGCCGACCAAAGACGCGCTGCCGGATGCGCATTTCATTTGCGCCGAGACGGGTCAGTTCGCGCTGATTCATTTGGACCTTTTACAGGAGTGGGCGGAAAAACATGACGTGCATGTTTTCATTCGCTTACATCCGGGTGACTTTCTGTATCGCGGCGAACCGCTGGCGGATATTTACCAAAATGACGGTTCGGACTCGTTGACGGAAGAAGATCTGTCGCTTTTACGCAGTTTCTTTGTCGTTAAGCCAACGCGCAGTTATGAACAAGATCCTCGTTTCGGTTTTATCGTCTTAAAAGAAATCGCGCAACGCTCGATTTCCCCCTCGATGAACGATCCCGGTTCGGTGATAGCGGTGATGAATCTGATGGCGAAATTGTTGCTGGACGCTACCGCGCCGCGCGACAACATGACCGTCTACGATCGCATCGGCATGCAACCTCTGCAGGAAACGGATTTCATCTATCGTTCCTTTGACGGCATCATTCGCGACAGCGACCAAAATGCAGGTATATCCATGCAGGCGTTGCACATTATGTATGCGGTTTCGCGCCATGCGCCCGAGGAAACGATTCGCAAAGCGGCGCGTATTCAGGCGCGCTTGATTTTGGAACACGCACGCCGAGCATTCAGCACCCGTCAGGATTTGTTTCGCGTGGAAAGCGCCTATGTCCAATATTTTCCGGATGATACGCCGATCGAAGCCTCCGCGTATTTTCCCGATGACGAAGCGGCGGAACGTCAACAATCATTGGCGGATGCCGACCTGACGGCTCTCTTTGAAGAGCTGCGTGACGAAAACGATCGACAGTAAAATAAAACAAAGGAAATGATATGAACCGAACTTCTTCTCACTTGCATTGGTGGCGTCGCTACGGCGGATGGTTGCTGCTTGGCGCCGCGTTTATCTACATGTTCGCTCTGAACAACTGGACGCCCTGGCACCGCGATGATTATGAGTACGCGCTGATTTGGCAAACGCTGGTGCCGATCGAAAGTTTTCATGACGTCATGACGTCTCTCGCGCGTCACTACCAAATGCACGGCGGACGCATGGTCGCTTTTTTTGTGTTGGATAATTTTTTGCGCTGGCCCAAGATTTGGTTCAATATCGCTAACGCGCTTTGCTTCATTTTGATGGCGCTCGGTCTCAGCTGGCACAGCGCGGGACGTATTGAAAAATTCCCCGTGCCGGTGCGCATCGCCGCCGTACTGCTCGCGCTTTGGTATACGCTGCCGCACTTCGGTGAGGTGGCGGTGTGGATGTGCGGCTCGACCGTATATTTGTGGACGATGACCATCATGGTCTGGTTTCTTTTACCGTACCATTTTTCTCTGCGCCCGACACGAACACTTGCCGACAGTTATTGGGCGGCAGGCGCTATGTTTTTACTCGGCATTCTCGCCGGTTGGGGCGAAGAAAATGCTTCGCTCGCGACCATCGTCGCGGCGACCGCGGTGACGCTGTACAGTTGGCATAAAGGTCAACGGTACCGCTGGCAGATCGCAGGTGTCGTCGGGAGCGTACTCGGTTTCATCGCGCTGGTCGCCGCGCCCGGTAATTTTGTCCGCGTGGCGGAGGTGTCCGCTTCCATCGGTCGAAGGATCGGCAATCAGTTCGCGGGAAACGGCGAGATGATGCTCTATATTTTGCCGCTGATTTTCATGTGGATGTTAGCCTATCGACAAATCGCGATATCGCGTTACGGACACGACGCGACAGCGCCATCCGGATCGAAACGTCCGCTGTATATCGCCGGCGCCCTCGCGGCGGTACTCGCGGTGTCATATGCCACCGACGGTTTTGTCGGGCGTTGGTTTGGCGACGGCTTAATCGCAATCGTTCACGCGCTCGGTTTGCTCAAGCCGAAAACGGTACGCCTCCTGCAAAACATCGGCTCCGGTGTCGAAGAGATGGGTCTTTACCTCTTGCTCATCTGGCTCGTATATCGCCTTTTGCGCCGCCGCCTCATGCTCACGCCCGCGGTAACGAAAACCGCCGGCTGGCGGCTGACATTCCGCACGCTTTGGAATCAATATCCCCCCGTGCGCTTTTTACTGATTACCGCAGCGCTTGCCGCCATCAGCAATCTCGCGATGCTCGGCGCGCCGACGTTTCCCGCTCGCGCATCGATGTTCGCCGTGTTGTGTCTGATTGCCGGCACGATCGGTTTGTATGACGTGCCCGTGATTCGGCGCGCCTTCGCGCGGGAACAACGTTTTATTGTCGGTATTGTTTTGTTGATTACGCTGCCGTTTTTGCTCGGCACATTGTATTTTACCGTGAGAATTTACGAAATCGATCAGGCGCGCATGGCCTATATCCGCGACGCGCGGGCGCAAGGCTATACCGCCGTCGAACTCGAGCCGCTTCCCTTTACGCAGCGCATGCTGCGCCATATCTTCTACGTGGAACTCGATAACGGCGTCTCCCAATACGGTTTGAAGCGCTACTACGGTTTGGAGGAGTTGACGATCCGCAAATAAAAAGAAAAGCAACATGCTATAATGGAAAAAAATGATCTTTATTTCGAAAGGAGTGGTCACATGTTCCCTACATTTCGTAAATATACCGCAGCGGTCCTTGCCGCTTGTTTCTTAACGATGCCGCTGGCAGTACCGGTGGAAGCCTCGTGGGGCGGTATCGGCGCCTCCGTACTTAAAGGCGCGGTAGAAATGGGCATGATTCGCGAACAGTTGCGCGAACTTGACGAAAACGGCCAGGAAGAAGTGCTCGCCAACGCCAAAGAGCAAAGCGGTTACTATGATAATGCCGCCTATCAGGAACGCGCCAAACGCATTTTGGATTCCCTTGTGAAAAGCGGCGTGCCCAAGCGGAAGTATGTCATTTTTGTGAACCCTTCCGATGATATCAACGCGTATTGTACGCTCGCCGGCGTGCTTTCCGTCAACAAAGGCACATTGGACGTGCTGGACGATCAACAGCTGGCGTTTGTCCTCGCCCATGAAGTCAGTCACGGCGAAAATCGCGACATCGTCAACGGCGTAACCAAAAAGCTCAGCCTTGCCGTCGCCGGCTCCGCCGTTCTTTCCGGTGGCGACGCGTCCGCCGCGCAAACGCTGCTGATGAATTTGGGCCTGAACTATATCAACAACGAAGTATTCACGATGGGTCAGGAAAAAGCGGCGGATGAACTCGGCTTCACGATCCTGGAGCACACCGATTACAATCTCGGCGGCGCTCCGGCCGCGATGCACGCCTTATTGAAAAAGTACGGTCCCGGTTTCAATGACGGTATCGCGCGCGTTATTGCGCCGAACTCGCATCCGCGTAACGAATCGCGTGTCACGGAAGCGGTCAACCGCATGCAGGCGTATTCCGGCAACCGCGTCACCGTCAAAGGCGCCGATGTGATCGTCAACGACAAGACCGTATTGACACCGATCAACGTCGGAAATTATGATGCCGAAACGCGCGCTTACTACGTTTCGGGTCGTCTGGCTCGTCTCTTCCATGATCATAAAATGCAACCGTCGCGATTAAGCGGCGGCGCGATTTACGTGGGCAACCAATCGTTGTACACCCTTTCCTCCACGGAAGACGGCCAAGCGATCGTCAATCGCTTGAACGCCGCCCTTACCCCCGAAGCGAAAGTCAAAGAAGAAAAAATTGACAAAACATCCAATGAAATGAAAAAGCCGGACGCAACCAAACCGGCGCAAGACGTCAAAAAGGCCGCGCCGAAAAAGAATTCGGAAGGCAACATTAAAGATCGCGTCAACGCGATTCTCGGCCGCAAAAACTGATCACAAAAAAGCGCTTACCGTGGTAAGCGCTTTTTGCTTGCTCTCATTCGTCTTCCGTCCATTTTTTTACCGTCGCCTGCAACGCGCCGCGAAGAACCAAGCTGTTGCCTGCGTTACTTTTCTGCGCTTGCGTTTCGCGCAGTGCGAATTCAATAAATCGCGCCGCTGTCTTCACCGAGTCCGCGAGCAATTCACCGCGCAGCAACGCCGCGAGCAGTACCGCGTTGAAATAATCGCCGCTGCCGCTGAAATTCGGCGCCAGGCGCGCAAAATCGACAGCGCCCGTGTGACCGTCCGCCGACCGATAATAAATAGTTCCGACGTTCGCGTCAGGATTTCCCACGCCTGTGATTACGCAGGCTCGCGTCCCCAACGCGCATAAGCGTTCGAGCCATTGCGGCGCGACGCGTTGCTCACACGCGGGATCTTCCCCCAAAAGCAACGCCGCTTCCGTCCAGTTCGGCGTAATGATATCCGCCACCGGCAAAAGAGTGCGCATTTCCGTGACGAGTTCCTGCGGCAATGTAGGATATAAGGCGCCGTTATCCCCCATCACGGGATCCACCAGAATAAACGAACCTTGCGCGCGCCATTTCGGTAATGCTTCTCGCAGCAACGCAAATTGTTCCAAACTGCCGAGGCTGTCGATAAAACCGGTCGCCACCGCGGCAAACGTGAAGCCCTGTTTGTCCCACAGCGGCAAGGTCCGCCGCAGATGCTCCGTCAGCGGAAAATAGTCATAATCCCCGTACTCGAAACTGTGGCTCATCACCGCTGTCAACAATCCCGACACGGGATAACCGAGCGCGCGCAAAATCGGCTCCAGCACATTCATATTCGATGTGCCGTGCTCGATATAGTCATTAATTAAAAGAACGGGCCATGGCGTCATTTTTCTTCCTTCACATTTGCATTGAGCGCGTCCAGCGTCAGCGTAAAGCTCGGCGCAAAGATCGCGAGAAAATCATGCACTTCCGGTACGGGCGACGCTTCCAATTTTTTACGAATCGTCGCGTACGCTTCATCAAACTCCGGATTGCCCGCGGTGCGTTCCTCGACGCATTTCAAATAGGCGCTGAGCGTATCCGCCGCTTTCGCCAATTCCCACAGGGGATCTTCTTCCGGCGTCAAAATATACGCCCGATACGCATCACGCAGGTCAGCGGGCAACGTGGCGAATAATTTTTCCACAGCCGCCTGCTCGATCGTGCCGTACATCGCGCGAATATCCTCATTAAAATATTTGACCGGCGTCGGCATATCGCCGGTGAATACTTCACTGACATCATGGTACATGCCGAGAACGGCCGCCCGTTCCGGATCGACGTGGCCGCCGTAACGGACATTGCGAAGTACCGCCAACATATGCGCGATCATGGCCGTCTGCAAACTGTGTTCCTGAATATTTTCCGGCATCGTATTTTTCATCAGGCCCCAACGCTTGATGAATTTCATGCGTGCCAAATACGCAAAAAAGTGACTGTGCAATTTATTTCTCCCACAATGACGGCGTCAAATACGCCGCCAGTTTTGATTTTTTGCCGCGGCGCAAATCGACGACCGCGATACTGCTTTGTTTGAAGGAAAGGCTGACTCCGGTCAGTCCGTACAACCACGCTTCCAAAAACGGCTGGTGACTGACGAAGAAGACATGCTCCGGACCGCCGGAGGCCGCCAAGTTGATCAGATGATTATCGAGCGGCTCCCAGTTGTCACGCGCCAACGCGTACAACGTCCCGCTCGTCACGTCGGCGGCCGCGCGACCTTCGCGCAAAGTCCGCGCCAAGATCTCACCGGTCTGTTGCGTGCGCACCAGCGGGCTCAAATAAATTCCGACCGCCTGATCCGACAATATTTCCTTAAGATGACGTCCCATCTTTTCCGTTTCCGCGACGCCCGCATCCGTCAGCGTGCGATGAAAATTGTCCAGCGTCGCCCGTTCCTTGACGGCATGACCGTGGCGCATCAAGTACAAACGCATGGCTACTCCTCTCCCCGATGCGCGGCATGGTTAAGGCCCTGCTCAAGCAAGTGCACCACGTGCGCGTCATCCAAAAAATAGCAGGCATTTTTACCGATTTTACGAAAATCCACCAAATGCGCCTGGCGAAGAATGCGCAGCTGGTGACTGACCGCGGACGCTTCCATATCAATGGCTTCCGCCAGTTCGTTCACGCAACATTCACCTTGCCAAAGCACACGCAAAATTTTCAGCCGCGTCGGCTCGCCGAGCACTTTAAAAATATCCGCCAACCGCAATAGCAGGCGGCGTTTCTCTTCCGTATCCAACGTGCCCGCCAACCAAGCCGCGGCCTCGTGCGACAATCCGTCCGTACTTGTATTCACTTTCACGCTTTCTTTGCTCCTTCTGTTGTCGGCGTAATTTCGACGGTCGCCGGCGCCGCGCTTGTCTGATACCAACCGGAAAGCGGATGTCCGTCCACATACACTTCCGTGATCACGCCGTGACCGTCCGCCAATTTAAATTCCGCGATGATTTGATGCCGCGGCACGGAAATCGGCTCAGCGACGGCTTTATGTCGGGCGATTTCCGCGCGCATATCCGCCGCTTCCGGCGACGGTTCCGCGCGTGCCAGCTCCGCTTCTTTTTGCTCCACCTGTTCCGGTGTCAACGGGTCAAGCGCCATGAATTCATCCCACGGCAGATCCTGTAATTGGTAACCGGGTAAATAGAAACGCATAAACGGAATGGGGAAGGATACCACGCCATTGTCGACGCCCCAAGCGATCGTTTTAATATAATCACCTTGCGCCGGTTTTTTCAGATCCGCGCCCTTCACCATCAGCATGCCGTTTTTATCATGCGCCACGGCGACGTAAATCGTTTCCCGATCCTCCGGTAAGTTTTCACCGAGCCATTTGGCTCTGCTTAACGGTTCCGCCACAAAGGGATCCATATTTTCCCGTAAACGAATATGGACATAATCATCCCGCGTGCCGGCGATAATCGCGGGCGATTGGTACACAGTCCCGCTGTTCAATACTTCTTCAAATTGACTGCGCTCGCTGAAGATAACCCCCAATTGCACCAGCGCGAGGACGAGAAACGCGAGCAGGTATTTCCATTTAGTCGCCATTTATTTATCCTCCTCTTGCTTGTCGCGGTGCCAGGTCGGTCGCGGCGGTAATGACGGCATTTGCGGCGGACGCCGCGGCGGTAACTCCGCCTGCGAAGTCCGTTCTTTCGTTGCCGCCTGCTCGTCAGCTGCCGGCGGCGTCATCGAGCCGCGCATGCGTGGCGGCCGTGCTGATACGGCCGAATGATCCTGCGCCGGCGCGCTGCGTCGAGCCGCTTCCTGCCGACGAGCGCGACGTACGCGTTGATTCGTGTGTTCCCGCTGCTTGCGTTGCCATGTGGCCATCGCCAAATGCCCCGCCAAAATCAGCACGCCCATCACGATGAATGCCGTGCCGCGTTGCAGCAAGGTGAACGACTCATCACCGAGCCGCACCACAATAAAGAGCGCGAGCAAAAGCAGCGCGCCATCCGTCCGCCAAAGAGAACTGCGGCGCAAGCCGTTGACCAGTAACGCGATGACCCCGCCCAAGTAGTAAATCATAAAGACAATGGCCAAAAAGGTGTAGCCGTAACCGAGCGCCGCAATAAAAGTCGCCAGCGTCACGCACAACGGCACGGCCGCGACCGTGACCAACATATACTCGCGACGCAACATCAGGCGCCAGCAAAGCACACCGGTGGCAAACAGCAGCAATACCAACACAACGATGGGCAACACCTGCGGTATCGCGCTGGATATGTCCACCCACAACGAGCGTTGCGTGGCCAGCAGCACGCATACCGCCAGCGCGCCGCCGCCCAATACGCGAAACGGCATGCTCCAGCGGGTTTGTTTGCCGACCATCGCCCCGACGAGAAACGTAAACGCGGCAATGATCGTGGCAAGCGCCAAACTGACAACCGCGACATCCGCCAACGCCACCAGCGCGGCGTAGAAAATCGTCAACGCGTAAATCCAGCTGAAAATCAGCAACGAAAGTTCCCGGAAACCGTCACGATACAAAATGTAAAAATACGGTGCGGCGAGCGCCAGCCAAATCCATACCTGCTGCGCGCCGAGCCACGCGTTCGTGACGCCGAAAGAGCTCACAAACACGCCCGTCAAAATCAGATAGATCGACGCCAACGCCGTCGAGCGCACAATGTACACCGCGGGCAAGAGCAGCGCAAGCGACCAAATCGCCCACGCGATCTGATTCCACTCCGATAATTGGTAAATATCTCCCGCGAGCTGCAGCGCTCCGGGAATCGCAATCCCCAAAAACGCGCCGGCCGCCTCGCGCCAAGCGATCGCTTTCGGTTCGAGCACCAACACGGCCGCCACCGCCAACTGCGCCGCCACCGCCAGTGCGACTACCCAGTTAAAGCGCACGCTGTGCGCAAGCGCATACCATTGATCCGATAAAATCAACAGCGCGCCGAACGCGACCAATATCGCCGCGAGCACCAGCCATATGATCCGCCCCCAGCGCAGACCCGGCGCCCCTACTTCACCGTAGCGGGCGCGCAAACGATCGGCCGCCTCCGGTGTCAAAATTCCTTCGCTTACCCATTTGGAAAGCTCTTCATATAGCCAGCGAATACGTTGCTCCATAGCATCCCCCAAGTATTCTTTCTACTAAAAAAGCGGACGGTCGCCCGTCCGCTTTTTTATTTTACAATCAAAACCGGGCATTTCGCGTGGCTGACGATGTAACTCGAAACCGAGCCCATGAAAATGCCTTTCAGCGGTCCCAAACCGCGGCTTCCCATGACGATCAAGTCCACGTTGTATTTTTCGGCGATCGCGGACAAAGTCGGTCCGGGAGAACCTACTTCAAAAATGGTCTTGACAGGAATATCCGCCGGCACCATACGAACCAATTTTTCCAGAATCTCTTTCCCCTTGTTTTCCAGATCTTCGGCCATCTGTTCACTGACATACCCGGAGCCGCTGGGAATTTGATCAAATCCTGAAATCACCGATACCACATTCGCCACATGGCAAATCAAGAGTGTACCGCCGGACAATTTCACCAGCTCGATGGCGTGCTGTAACGCGCGCACGCCGTTTTCCGAGCCGTCAGCCGGCAACAGCACTTCATTAAAATGGATCATAGTCCGCACCCCTTCCACCGCTTTATGAGTTGATTAGTTTTCCTCATTATAACACAGCTCACGGTGGCCGGCGTTTATTTTACTACCAAAACGGGACGCGTGGCATGCTGCAATACGTATTGCGATGCCGACCCCAAAACCAAACCTTTGACGGATCCCAAACCGCGACTGCCGATCACGATCAAATCGGCGTCCAGTTCATCCGCCACCGTTAAAATCGTTTCCCGTACATCGCCGACGGCGAAAAACATGCGCAACTTGACATCCTGCTTAAGCGTTGCCGCTTCACGGCGCAAACCTTCGCGAACCTGCGCCATTTGATGCTCCGGTAACCCCGGGGCGACGCGTTCTTCCGCATCCGGCGTGCGGCTTACTTCGACCACGCCCGAATACAAACGCTCTCCGGCGCCCCGGCCGATCAGATTACCCGCGTACAACCGGTCTTCCAGCACAGTCAATAATTGCAGCTCCGCGCCGAATTTCATCGCTAACTGCGCAGCTTCGTGGAGTGCCCGACGGGCGTTTTCAGAACCGTCCGTTGGCACAAGAATACGTTGCCAAGAACTTTTCATTGTCATCCCTCCGTCACTGTTTGATAACTAATACCGGCACCTTCGCGTGTTTCACCACGTAGGAAGAAACCGAACCGACCAACATGCTCGCCAATGTTCCCATGCCGCGGCTACCCATAACGATCAGGTCCGCATTATATGTGTCCGCCATTTTGAGAAGATCTTCCCGTGGTGAGCCGACCGTATACGCGATTTCATAATCGATTCCCGCCGGTACATGATCTTTCGCCGCCGCCAAAATCCGGCGTCCGAATTCCCGCTGGTAATCCGTCGTTTCTTTCAATTTGGCTTCCGTATCCGGCTTGTAGTCGACGCGATCATCCGCTTCCTTGCGATTGCGCGGCGGTTCAAACCAAGCCGTCGTGAAGTACTGGATATCCATGATGTGTGTAAGAATCAACCGACTGCCGAATTTTTCCGCCAGGTCCACTGCGGCCTCCAATGCAAACCGGGCGTGCTCCGAACCGTCCAGTGCCACCAGAATCGTCTGATATCTCATTGCTATCCCTCCTTCATATAAATTTAATAACCTTTCTCTTTTCATCATATAGCGGTCCGGGTGGAACGTCAAGCCGAGCACAGCAGGGCAGCCATTGGCGCTCTGCGCAAAAAAGTCATTTTTATTTTACCCGTATGTAAAATTTTTCTTTACCTTGACACAAATCCGTTCGGAAATTGACAACATCGCTCTATGCTTAGAGCATGAAACAAAAGGAGGAAGATCAAGAACATGATGAAACGCACTTTTTTATGGAGCGCGGTTGCGCTCAGTCTGCTCGCCGGCAGCGTTGCATTCGCCGCGCCGACGCCCGCCATTGATCGTTATACCGTAGAACTGCCCGCTCACGAATATCTCACCGCGCCGGGTCAAACGAAGCATGCCATCCCCCTCGGTTATGGTTCGGCATTGACCTACAAAGAAACGACTCGTGACGGCGCCATTGAATTCTACGGCGTCACGGATCGCGGCCCGAACTTGGACAGCGTCCAATATCGTGACGGCGATCAAAAGCGCAGCAGTAAAATTTTCCCCGTCCCCGATTACGCGCCTCGTATCGGCATCATTCGCGTCAAAGACGGGAAAGCGACAGTCGTTTCATCATTTTCTTTGAAAAATAAAGCAGGCCAAGACATCAGCGGTCGTCCGATACCGCAAGGCGCTCTTGGTAATACCGGCGAAATCGGCTTGGATCTTCAATTCCGACCGCTCGCCTATGACAAAAACGGTTTGGATCCGGAAGGACTTGCCGTCGATGCGCAAGGTCACTTCTGGCTGACCGATGAATACGGTCCGTTCCTCGTCGAATACGACAGACAAGGCCGCGAACTTCGCCGCCTCGCTCCGGGCCAAGGTTTACCGAAAATTTTACAGGAACGTCAACCCAACCGCGGCGCGGAAGGTTTGGCGATCACGCCCGCCGGTAAATTAATGGTGATGATGCAGAGCACGCTCAACGTCGGCGGAAAAACGAAAAACATCGCCAACTTTACCCGTCTCGTTCTCGTCGATCCGAAATCGGGCGACGTCAAAACATACGCTTACCCGATCACGCCCGGCTCTTATAAAAAGAACTCCGCGATGAAACTCGGCGACATCGCCGCCGTCAATGATCACCAATTCCTGGTCATTGAGCAGGGCAAAGACGCACAGGGAACGATGCAAAACCGCATCTACAAAATCGACATAGCGAAAGCGACCGATATTACCGATATGAGTTCCGGTCAGAACGCGCTGGAAGCGGATAAAGACGCGCTCGGCAAACTTTTCCAACCGGTGCAAAAAGATCTTTTCCTTGACCTCCGTCAGCATGGCTGGACGGTGGAAAAAGCGGAAGGCATCGTGCTTTTACCGGATAAAAAGACGCTCGCGATTGCGAACGACAACGACTTCGGCATCGCCCTCAAAATCGAAGGCGCAGCCGCCGGTCAAGATGATATTACGGAATATACTTACGATGCCGAACAACGAATTCTTCGCGGCGCCGACGGCACGCCGACCCGTATTCGGGCGACGATGACCGAAGGCCCTGACCCCTCGGTGTTGTGGCTGATCCACCTGCCGCAACCGCTTTGATATTCAGGCGCTCCCTTGAAAGCCCGGCCGCGCGGAATCGACACCGCGCGGCCGGATTGCTATGTACGCGCATGTACCTTTCTTTCTCCTTTTCTAAAGGGAAATACATCGCCATTGCGGTGTATTTTCTTTTGGGGAATATTCGTGTGCGCTCACTCTGCAGTTTCGTCCGGTGACGCTTGATTTTCGGAATTGACACTTTGAATCATTTCCTCTACACTACGGGTATAGGAAGTTGCTATCGAGGTATCAGTTACGGCGGAGCGATGCTCCCCGGCTGGTTTGAGCCAGGTAGCGGCTTCTTTTTGTTGCCTACCATTTTTTCAAATTATATTTTCCCGTAAGTTTTACCACCTTGGCGCCGTCATTTATGTACCCGAAAACGCGAGAATACTCCGCGCACTTTCTTCCAATATCGTTTTTGCGCAATCAAAAAGCCCCGTTATATCTGGGCTTTTTATTTTTATCGATTGCCGATCATGGACGCGAGGAACGCCTGCGTGCGTTCACTCCGCGGCGCGGTGAAAACTTGCTCGGGCGCGCCTTCTTCTTCGACTACGCCGTCGACCATAAATAAAACATGGTCGGCGACCGAACGGGCGAAGGCCATCTCGTGCGTCACGAGGATCATCGTGAGTTTTTCTTCCGCGAGTCGCTGAATGGTTTTTAAGACTTCGCCGGTGAGTTCCGGATCCAGCGCGGACGTCGGTTCATCAAAGAGCATGATTTGCGGCTCCATCGCCAAGGCGCGGGCGATGGCGACACGCTGTTTCTGGCCGCCGGAGAGTTGGCTCGGATACACGTCTTTTTTCGCGTAAAGGCCCACTCGTTCGAGTTGCGCCTCCGCCATCGGCAAAATGTCCTGCTTTTTCATACCCTTAACAACTTGCGGCGCGATCATAATGTTATCCAATACCGTCATATGCGGAAAAAGATTAAACTGCTGAAAGACCATGCCCATTTTGCCGCAGATGTTTTGAATTTCTTCCGGTTTGGCATACGCGCTGCCAGCTTCGCTGTCGGTCGCGAGCGCTTTACCGTCGACCAAAATCGTGCCGCGGTCAATGGTTTCCAAGTGGCACAGGCAACGCAGAAACGTGCTTTTGCCGCTGCCTGACGGACCGATGACCGAGGTCACGCCGCCGCGTTCGCGCAGCAACGTGCAGCCGCGCAAGACTTCCGTCGCACCGAATTTTTTATGGATATTTTTCATTTCAATAAAAGCCATACGTGCCTCCTATTCGTCGTACACTGCGAAATGTTTTTCCAGTCGCGTTAAAATTTTCGTCAGGAAGAACGTACAGATAAGGTAAATTACACCCGCCACGAAAAACGCGGTCGTATCAAAATCGCGCTGCACGACGCTGCGCGTCAGCCGCATCAAATCGTCCATCGCGAGCACATAGACCAAGGACGTATCTTTCAAGAGAGTAATGGTTTCGTTACCGACCGGAGCGAGAACCCGTTTGACCACCTGCGGCAAAATAATGTAGCGCATCGTTTGCGGGTACGTGAAACCGAGCACCTTGGCCCCTTCGTACTGGCCGCGGCTGATGTTTTGAATGCCGCCGCGGAAAATTTCCGCAAAGTACGCCGCATAGTTGGCGACGAACGCGATTAATGCCGCCGTAAAGTCACCGAACTGAACGGAGACGCCGGGAATGAGCGGCAGTCCGTAATAGATGAACAGGATCTGCAGCATCAGTGGCGTGCCGCGCATGACGTAAATATAGGCCGCCACGAATTCGCGGACCGGTTTCCAGCTGCGCACGCGAAAAATCGCCAGCAAAACGCCGAGCGGTAACGATAAGATGATCGTCAGGAAAAAAATTTCCGCCGTCACCTTTAAGCCCGACAACAAAGTCGGTAAAATTGAAACGATGTAATCCATTTTCTATCCTCTCTCAGCAAACAGGCCGGTCATCCCGGCCTGTTTTTACTTGGTTATGCGGTTTCCTTCGCTCAGTTCATGACATCTTTGCCGAACCATTTTTCGGAGATCTTCGCGCCCGTGCCGTCGGCTTTGATTTCACCGATCGCCCGATCAATCGCTTTTTTGAGTTCGGCGGAATCTTTACGCATGCCTACGCCATATACTTCGGTAGCTAAAACCTTCGGCAATTCATAGAAAGTATCCGGTTTCTTCGTCATGTAGTAACGTCCGACAACGCCGTCCACCAACACCGCGTCAATACGGCCGATTTCCAAATCCATCAACGCGTCCGTATAAACCGCATACAGGCGTAATTCTTTGAAGGAATTTTTCAAATCCGGCAATTTCGCCAGCGCGTCAATTCCCGTGCCACCTTCCTGCGTGCCGACAATTTTACCCGCCAACGAATCCATATCCTTCAAATCCGCGCGGGATTTCAATGTAACGATAATCTGATCATTGTGCATATAGGGTTCGGAGAAATCGATTTTTTCTTTACGTTGATCCGTAATCGTCAGCCCGTTCCAAAGAAGGTCAACGCGTTTGGCGGTAAGTTCCGCTTCCTTGCTCGCCCAATCAATCGGTTTGAATTCCATTTGCATGCCGGTACGTTTGCCGACTTCTTTCGCCAGTTCAATATCAAAGCCAGTCAATTCGCCTTTTTCATCGCGGAAGCCCATCGGCGGGAAATTATCATCCAAGCCGACAACGACTTTCGTCGGTAATTTTGTGTCCGCTGCGGCCGGTTTCGCGTCGTTACCGCAACCCGCCAACACGCCGACTACACCGAGACCGATTAATGCTGTGACCGTCATTTTTTTCCAGTTCATGAGAATACCTCCTGTAAGTAACTGTTCTGTCATAAATAATTTTGCATTTTATTTTTATATCATTTCGCGGGTCGCATGATGTCGCGCTCCACCCGTCATTTCCAACGCTCGCTCGAGCGCGACTACCGTGCCTGAAAAATAATTCAAGGCCATCCGCCATCGCATGTGACCACACTCCTTTACCTGATGATATGACTATAATACTTTACTTTGATAAAAAAGTAAAGAGATAAATTAATTTTTCTGAAATTTTTTGCATTTAAATTTTTTTGCACAAAAAAAGAATGCCGTACGGCATTCTTTTAATGGATCGTCGCGCCTGTCTGCGCAACAATGGCGAGAAAAACTACTGTTGTTAAAACAAAAAGTGAGATCACCACTTTGAGTCCCGTCCCGATCAGTTGCGCTATCGCGGCGCTGATCGCTACCGATTTCGCCGCCTGCTGATCTTGATGCTCATAGTAGACGGCCGCGTAGGTCGCGAGGAACACGCCGATGACGACACCGATCAGCGAACCGACAATCGGCAAAATGCCGCTGCCGATGATGCCGCCCAAAATACCGCCGCCCACGGCGATCATTTGCGTTTTCCAGCCGCGCCGCTTGCGACGCACGCCGATCATGCCCGCGAGAAATTCGATGACTTCCCCCAAGACGAGCGCGCCGACCAGCAAGGCGACCGCCGTCACGGAAAACAAACGAAAACCGTCCAGCAGACCGAAGCCCACCAGCACCAGCATCATGGCGTAATTGCCCGGCAACCCCGCCGCCGTCGCCGCGATGCAGCAAATCAGGAGAAAGACGAGGATAAATACCAGCATTGTGTTCACAGTTCGTCCCTCCCGTCACGCGCACTTATTTAGTCGCGCGCAACAATTCTTTATCGGCAATGTCCGTACGAAATTGCATGCCGTCAAATTCAATTTCCGAAAGCGCCTGATACGCCGCCTCTTTCGCTTCCGCCAACGAGGGGCGTACGGCGACGACGTTCAAGACTCGACCGCCGTCGGTAAAATACGCGTCATCGATATGACGCGTTCCCGCGTGAAAGACGAGCGCATCCCGAGCGACCGCCTCGGCAAGCCCCGTGATGCGATCACCGCGGTACGTTTTGCGCGGATACCCGAACGACGCCGCCACTACGCAAACCGCGTGCGCGTCCAACCAACGCAAACGCACCTGATCAATATGTCCCGTGCAAATTTTTTCCATGATATCCGCAAGATCACTGTCCAAAAGCGGCAACAATACCTGCGTTTCCGGATCGCCGAAACGGCAGTTAAATTCCACCACTTTCGGTCCGTCCGCCGTGATCATCAACCCCGCGTATAATACGCCGCGGAACGGTGATCCTTCCGCCACGAGAGCGGCCGCCGTCGGTTTCAAAATTTGTTCCACCGCGGCTTCGTACACCGCGTCCGTCACCACCGCGGCCGGCGCGAACGCGCCCATGCCGCCGGTGTTCGGACCGCGATCATCGGTCAACAAACGTTTATGATCCTGCGCGGGAATCATGGGGATGACCGTTTCCCCGTCGACGAATGCCAACAGGCTCGCTTCTTCGCCGACCATAAATTCTTCAATAATAATTTTTTCACCGGCGCTGCCGAACGCGTCGCCGGTCAACATGGAGCGAATCGCCTCCACCGCGTCTTCATACGTTTCCGCAATGACGACGCCTTTACCGGCCGCCAGACCATCCGCTTTGATTACATACGGCGCTTGCATTTCATCCAAAAAGGCAATGGCTTTATCGGCATCGGTAAAACTGCCGTACGCCGCCGTCGGAATATGGTAACGGGCGAAAAGATCTTTGGCGAACACCTTGGAACTTTCAATGCGCGCCGCCGCCTGTGTCGGGCCGAAAACGAGAATTTCCCGTTTTGTGAGCACATCGACGATACCGTCGGCCAACGGTCCTTCACTGCCGACCACGACGAGATCCGGCGCCTGCATCGTAATGATATCCGCCAGTTCTGCCGTGCTGTTCCAATCCAACGGCAAGTATTCCGCCACTTCATGCATGCCGTAGCGACCGGGAACCGCCACGATTTCGCTGACGCGTTCACTTTGCGCAAGCTTCCAGGCGAGTGCGTGTTCACGACCGCCGTTACCTACCAAGACGATTTTCATACCATTGCTCCTTATATTTGTGTTCGTATCAGCCGTGTCGGAAATGCCGCGTGCCCGTGCAAACCATCGCGATGCCGGCGGCATCCGCCGCTTCCACGGACTCCTGATCGCGGATGGAACCGCCCGGTTGAATGATCGCCGTGATGCCGGCTTTCGCCGCCGTTTCCACGGTATCACCGAACGGGAAAAACGCATCGGAAGCGAGTACTGCGCCGGCCGCCTTCGCGCCCGCCTGTTCCAAGGCGATCTTCGCCGCGCCGACACGGTTCATCTGTCCCGCGCCAATCCCGAGCGTCGCGTTCGCGTCGGTCACGACAATCGCATTCGATTTGACGTGCCGCACGACCGCCCAAGCGAGGCGCAGGGCCTGCATTTCTTCCGCCGTCGGTGGCCGCTTGGTGACGACCTGCCATGCCGCTTCGTCATCCTGCCGGTCATCGGCGTCCTGCAACAAGAGGCCGCCGGAGATGTGTTTCAGCTGCCAATCGCCTTCTTGCGGAGCGTCGGCTTCCAATAAGCGAATATTTTTCTTTTCCGACAATAACGCCAACGCGTCGGGGCTGAACTTCGGCGCGATGACGACTTCAAAAAAGATCGGGCGCATTTTTTCCGCTGCCGCCAGATCCACTTCACGATTGCAGGCGACAATGCCACCGTACGCGGAAACATCATCCGCGGCAAACGCCCGCGCAAACGCGTCGGCCATATCTTCGCCGACGGCAAAACCGCACGGATTCGTATGTTTTATAATAGCACAACTCGGCGCGTCAAGGGAACACGCGAGCTGCCAAGCCGCTTCCGTGTCGACCAGGTTATTATAGGAAAGTTCTTTGCCGTGAAGCTGTTTGGCATTGGCTACGCCGCCTTTGCTGTCGGGCGCCCGGTAAAAGGCCGCCTGCTGATGCGGATTTTCGCCGTAACGCAGATCCATGACCTTTTCCATATGCAGCTCAAATTGTTCCGGAAATACCGATTCCGGCGCTTTTGTCTGCGTCGCGACCGTTTCCTCGCTCGGCGACTGCGCCGCCAAATATTGCGCGATTTTCGCATCATACGCGGCGGTATGCGCAAACGCGGCCTGCGCCAATCCGAACCGATAATGATCGCTGACCGTGCCTTCCCCGACATGTTGCGCCAGATCTTCGTACTGCGCGGGGCTGGTGACGACGAGCACATCGCGCCAGTTTTTCGCGGCCGCGCGGATCATCGACGGCCCGCCGATATCGATCTGCTCAATCGCGTCCGCCAATGTCACACCGGGTTTGGCGATCGTTTCCGCAAACGGATACAAATTGACGACGACTATATCGATCGGCGTAATGCCGTGTTGCGCCAGCGCCTCCATATGATCGGGATGATCGCGTCGCGCCAGGATACCGCCATGCACCATGGGGTGAAGTGTTTTGACCCGACCGTCGAGCATTTCGGGAAATTGCGTCACCGTTTCGACCGGCGTCACATCCACTCCCGCCTGTTGCAAAGCGGCCAATGTTCCGCCCGTGGAAATTAATTCATACCCCGCGCCCGAAAGTTGCTGCGCAAGTTCCACAACCCCCGTTTTATCGGAAACGCTCAATAAAGCTCGTTTGGCCATAGTCATTCCTCCTCCGACGCCGTACGCCGTACCACTTTACGTTCCGCTATGCGAAGTTCGTCACGGCATAACGCCGCCATCGCCTCTACATAGGTCGGATGTTCTACTGTTAAAATACGTTCGGCAAGTGACGCTTCATCATCACTTGCAAATACCGGTACCGCCGTCTGCATAATAATCGGCCCGCTGTCCATGCCCGCATCGACAAAATGCACGGTGCAACCGCTCACTTTAACGCCGGCCTCAATCGCCTGACGTTGCGCATGCAATCCGGGGAATGACGGTAAAAGCGCCGGATGAATATTGACGATCCGTCCCTCATACACCGCCAAAATCGGCGCGCCGACAATCCGCATATAGCCCGCGAGGCAAATATAATCAGGCGCGTACGGACGCAGCATTTCCACCACCGCGTTTTCGTAAGCGTCTTTATCCGCAAATTCCCGCGGCGCAAACGCGTGGCAATCTATTCCCGCCGCTCGCGCCATCGTAAGCGCGGGGGCGTCGGGATGATCACTGAACAAAACGACCGGCCGCGCCGCGATCAAACCGCGGCGGCACGCGTCGATCAGCGCCCGAGCATTTGAACCGCGCCCGGACGCGAAAATGGCTAACTTCTTCATACTAGACACCGCTGACGACGACTTCGCCGTCCGTTGTGACTTCCCCTACGCGATACGCGGTTTCGCCGCGATCCGCCAAGTTCTGCAAGGTTTTTTCCGCGTCTTCGGGCGCGACGATAACGAGCATGCCGAGCCCCATGTTGAACGTGCGGTACATCTCATGCTGCGAGACATTGCCCCATGACGCAAGCGAGCTGAAAATCGGCGGCACCGGATAACTCGCGCCGTCAATATGCGCGCCCAAACCTTTCGGCAACACGCGCGGAATATTATCGTAAAATCCGCCACCGGTAATATGCACCATACCTTTTACATCGACGGCGTCCAAGAGCGGCAAAATCGCTTTCGGATATAAGCGCGTCGGCGTGAGCAATTCCTCACCGAGCGGACGTTCCAAACCCGGATAGACTTGGTCCAATTGGAGCTCTTCCCGTGAAATAATACGCCGCACGAGCGAATAACCGTTCGAATGCACGCCGCTCGATGGCAAACCGATAATGACATCGCCCGCCGCAATGCGTTCGCCGGTGATAATTTTTTCACGATCGACGAGGCCGACGGCGAATCCCGCCAAGTCATAGTCGCCCGGCGTATAGAAGCCGGCCATTTCCGCCGTTTCCCCGCCCAAAAGCGCGCAACCGGATTCCTGACAGGCCGCCGCGACGCCCTTCACAATGGTTGCGATCTGTTCGGGAACGAGTTCACCGGTCGCAATATAATCGAGGAAAAAAAGCGGACGCGCGCCCTGCACGAGCACGTCATTCACGCACATCGCCACGCAGTCCTGCCCGATCGTGGTATGTTCGCCGCGATCAATGGCCAACCGCAACTTGGTACCGACGCCATCCGTACCGGCCACCAATACCGGCTCTTTCATGGTGATCGCGCCCAGCGAAAAAAGTCCGCCGAAACCGCCGACATCGCCCAATACTCCATCGGTATAAGTCGCCTTCACGGCGTCTTTCATCAGTTCCACCGCCCGATTTCCCGCGTCGATGTTGACGCCGGCGGCGGCATACGTCAGTGCTTCCCGTTCGTTTACGGACATACTTCCTCCTGTTCCGGGATCGGTCCCCGATAATCCCCGTCAAAGCAGGCAAAGCAAAGATCCTCTTTACGCAAACCCGCAATCGCTTTGGCCAAACCTTCCTGCGACAGGAAATGCAAACGGTCGGCGCCGATATGTTCGCGAATTTCTTCCACCGTATGCGTGACCGCGATCAGCTGATTCCGCTCCGAAGTATCGATGCCGAAATAGCAAGGATACTCCACCGTCGGTGAAGAAACGCAAAGCGCGATTTCTTTGGCCCCCGCGTTGCGCAGTAAATTGATAATAATCCCGCTCGTCGTGCCGCGCACGATCGAATCGTCGACCAGGACGACTCGCTTGCCGGCGACGTTGTTGATAACCGGGTTAAGTTTCATTTTGACGGAACGTTCCCGCATCTCCTGCGTCGGCTGAATAAAGGTGCGTCCCATGTAGCGGTTTTTAATCAGGCCTTCCGCGTAGGGAATACCCGACGCGCGCGCATAGCCGATCGCCGCGACATTGCCGGAGTCCGGCACACTCATGACGAGATCACCGGTGAAACCGGATTCTTCCCATAACCGGGCACCCATGTTGAGACGCGCATCGTACACGCTTTCCCCGTCCAAAACGGAATCGGGACGCGCGAAATACACGTATTCAAACGAGCAGCGCGCTTGCCGACGCTTGCTTTGCGGCGTGACCAGAGAGCTGAAATGCGGACCGTCCGCGGCGATGCGCACGATTTGTCCCGGCGCGATGTCACGGACGAATTTCGCGCCGACCGAATCCAGCGCGCAGGTTTCGGACGCCAAAACCCAGCCGGTATCCGTCGCCCCGAGGCACAACGGACGATAGCCCTGCGGATCGCGCACGCCGTACAGTTCCGTCGCCGTCGCGACCACTAAGCAGTACGCGCCGTCAATTTGCTGACACACGTCCTGCAAACGTTCCGTGACGTCGCCGCCTTCGGAACGCGCGAGCAAATTGACGATGACTTCCGTGTCCATCGTCGTGCGAAATGTCGTGCCGAGCTTAATTTGTTTTTCCCGCAACAAGCGAGCGTTCACAAGATTGCCGTTATGCGCGATCGCGACCGGACCGAGATCCGTTTCCACTTGCAACGGCTGCACGTTTTCTTTAATGCTGGCGCCGGTCGTAGAGTACCGCACATGACCGATCGCGATTTTGCCGTTATCCGCGGGCAAATCCCGGAACACTTCCGTGACCAGGCCCATGCCCGCCTGCGTCGTCATCGTTTGGCCGTCGGTGACCGTGATGCCGGCGCTTTCCTGACCGCGATGCTGCAACGCAAATAAACCGTAGTAGGCGGAAAGAGGCACCGAGGTGTCGGGGTCATAGATCCCGAACACCCCGCACTCTTCCTCGATGCGGTCCCAAATAGAGTCGTACGCCATCAGTTTTCTTTTCCCGTCAGGCGGCGCAGCATTTCATGATACGCCTCTTCCACATTGCCGAGATCGCGACGGAAACGATCTTTATCGAGTTTTTCCAAGGTGTTGGCATCCCAGAAACGGCAGGTGTCCGGAGAAATTTCATCACCGAGCAGAATGTTGCCTTCCGTGTCTTTGCCGAATTCTAATTTGAAGTCGACCAAAATCACTTCTTTTTCCGCCAGGAATTGTTTCAGAACATCGTTGACTTTGAACGCGAGTTTCGTGATGGTGTCCAAGTCTTCCTGCGACGCGATGTTGAGCGCGCGAATGTGGTACGTATTGATCAGCGGATCGTCGAGATCATCATCTTTCAGGCAGAATTCAATCGTCGGGAAAGCGAGTTCTTCGCCTTCTTCACGGCCGTAGCGTTTCGCCATCGAACCGGCGCAACGGTTGCGGATAATGACTTCCAACGGAACGATCGAAAGTTTTTTGACGCGCTGTTCACGATCATCCAAGCGTTCGATAAAATGCGTCGGCACGCCGTTTTTCGCCAAAAGATCAAAGAAGAATGTCGTAATCTTATTATTTAATACGCCTTTGTCGGTAATGGTGCCTTTTTTCGCGCCGTTGAATGCCGTCGCGTCATCTTTATAACGAACGATAACTTCGTCGTCGCGATCCGTTTTGAATACCTGTTTCGCTTTGCCTTCGTACATCATTTCCAATTTTTCCATCATGACCCTCTTTCTCCGTCGTTCGGCGGAATCAATAAATGACTGTTCTGATTATAATTCAGCTTGCAGTTTCTGATCTTTCTTTTCCACTTTTTCGGCCTGTTCTTTGCGATAATCGGCAAATTGTCGCGCGAGTTTTTCATCGCTTGCCGCGCCGATTTGGATCGCGAGCAACGCCGCGTTTTTCGCGCCGCCGATGGCGACCGTCGCCACCGGCATGCCGCTCGGCATCTGCACAATGGCCAACAGCGCATCCAATCCGCCTAAGCTTGCCGCCAGCGGTACGCCGATTACGGGGCGGCAGGTCAAGCTTGCCACTACACCCGGTAAATGCGCGGCCGCGCCCGCGCCCGCGATAAAGCAAGTCGCACCGGCCGCTTCTTCATCATGCACAAATTGCGCCAATTTTTCCGGCGTGCGATGCGCCGACGCAATCGCTACACGATGTTCGACACCGAATTCTTTCAAAATGTTGACAGCGCCCTGCATTACTTTCCAGTCGGAGTCGCTGCCCATAACTACCGCTACTCTCATAGATCCTCCTTATTCGCTTAAAAAGACATAGCGAGCCACAATGAGCACCGCCAAGACATAGACAATCGGATGAACTTCCCGCGCTTTGCCCGTCACTATTTTCATCAACGGATAGGCGACCAGACCGGCTGAAATACCGTTGGCGATACTGTACGTAAACGGCATCATGACAATGGTCAAAAACGCCGGGAACACTTCCGTGAAATCGGAAAAATCAATTTGCTGCACGCCTTCGAGCATCAACGCGCCGACCAAAATCAGCGCCGGGCTCGTCGCGACATCCGGAATCAAAAGCATGACCGGTGTTAAGAACAAACTGATAATAAATAAAATGCCGCAAGTGACCGCGGTCAGACCCGTGCGTCCGCCCGCGCCGACGCCGGCCGCGCTTTCGACGAACGCCGTGACCGTGCTCGCGCCCAAAAGCGAACCGAGCGATACGCCGCACGCATCGACAAATAACGCCTTGCCCATGCCGGGGAAGCGTCCCGTTTTCGGATCGACGAGACCCGCTTTTGTCGCCGTGCCGATCATCGTGCCCATCGAGTCAAACAGTTCCACAAAGGTAAACGTAAAGATGATCGTAATCAGACCCATGTGAACCGCGCCTAAAATATCCAACTGGAAGAACGCGTTATTGCTGAAATCCGGCAACATGAACGGCGTGAAATTCGGCGGCAACTGCGCCACGCCCGTCGCGTACGCGACCACCGTCGTCGTCAAAATGCCGATCAAAATCGAACCGTTAATCCCGCGGCCCATTAAAAGCGCGGTAAACAAAAGTCCGAACACCGTCACCAAGTGGCGCGGATTATCCAGCGCGCCCAGTGTAAACAACGTGTCATTCGTCGTTGCGACCGTATGTCCGGCGCCGGCCACCGCCGCCGCCAGCGTATCCGGCGCAAGCGATAAGACGACTGTCATCAGACCGCTCATTTTCAAACCGATGATCGTGATGAAAAGACCGATCCCGACGGTAATCGCCGCTTTCAAACCGTTGGGGATGCCTTCAATAATCATTTGCCGCACATGCGTGAGCGTCAATACCAAAAAGACGAGTCCGGAAATAAAAACGGCGCCCAATGCGGTTTGCCAAGGCACGCCCATGCCCAGCACCACGGTAAACGCGTAAAAGGCGATCAAGCCGACGCCCGGCGCCAAACAAATCGGGTAATTTACGAACAATCCCATCGCGATCGTAATGATGCCCGACGCGAGACAAGTCGCGATCAGCACCGCGTTTTTATCCATCCCCGCCGCACCCATGACGCTCGGTGCGACAAAGAGGATGTACGCCATGGTGATGAACGTCGTAATCCCCGCCATGATCTCCGTCTTAACATCCGTATTGCGCTCTGTCAGCGCAAATAATTTCTCCAGCATAATTCCCTGCTTTCCGCCGCATTCACAGCTATAATTTCGAGGATAAATCCTGACTTTATTGTACAAAGCCGAACGAGCCATGTCAACGAAAAATCAGAATATAGATTTTTATTTATTGTTTATCGTTCTCTATGCTCCGAACATTTATCCTATTTCCATTGCGAAGCGATTGTTCCCAAATCCTCGCTGATGGTTAAAATCGCTTGCTCATCCGCCGGTAAAAATCCCGACTGCAGCACGCGCTCGAAAAGTCGCGCCGCGCCGTCGTAAAAGCCGCCGACATTGTACATGGAGACGCTGCCGTCCACCAGCGCCAAGTGGCGCCACGAGAGCACTTCATAAATTTCTTCCAGCGTGCCGACGCCGCCGGGGAGCGCCACAAAATGATCCCCAAGCTCGATCATGCGCGCTTTGCGCTCGTGCATCGTCGCGACGATTTCAAGCCTGTCCAAACCGCGATGCGCCTGCTCTTTATCGACGAGAAAACGCGGCATGATGCCCCAGGTTTTACCGCCCGCCGACATGACGCTGTCAGCGACAACGCCCATAAGACCGATTTTGCCGCCGCCAAAAACAAGCGTCGCGCCGAGCTCGCCGATGCGCGTTCCCAACGCCATCGCCGCGTCACGGTACATATCGTCATTACCGAAACGCGAACCGCAATACACAACAATTTTCAAGTTGTTTTCCCAACTCTCCGCTGTCATTGCGCACCTTCATCATACGCGATCACATCGACAACGACGGCCCCGCCCTTCGGCAGAGCGGACACTTCGACGCAGGTGCGCGCCGGTTTGCTCGCTCCGAAAAATTCCGCGTACGCTTCATTGAGCGTTTGAAACGCGCCCATATCGGTAATATAGAGCGTTACTTTGACGATATCTTCTTTTGAAAGTCCGGCCGCCGCCAAAATCGCCGCCGCATTAGTAAGCGCTTGTACGAGTTGAGAGGTCGCGTCCTTTCGCAATTCACCCGTGGCGGGATCCAATCCCAACTGTCCCGACACATAGCACCAGCCGTTCGCCGTTTTCCCCTGCACGTACGGGCCGACCGCCGCCGGCGCCTGATCGGTAATAATATTCGCCATATTGATTTCCTCCTTATAGTTTCCTGCGCAAAATTTGCTTTCCATTTGTATCATAGCGGAAAGAATGATCGGCTGCAAACACCGAGACAGCCCTTGTTCCGTCAGTAATAATCCGTTTGCGTTACCGCTCTCAGGTTGCAGTAAGATTAGCGGTTTGCTAAAATAAATACAAATCATTTTGGTGGACTCTGATTTTTTACCGCATTTCATTTTCTCATTTCGTTGTTCATGAGTTACGTCCGGACTTATTTTCTACGGACAGCCGTGTGAGGAGACGTATTATGAATCGCAAATTAACAGGCAAAGGCTTACGAGTTCGCGACCGTATGATCCAGGAGACCGCGCGCATCATCCGTGAACAAGGATTCAAACAGGCGACTGTCCGCGCCATTTCCGAGCGCGCCGGCGTGAATATCGCTTCGATCCGCTACTATTTCGGTTCGAAAGATGAGTTAATCGGAGCCGCCATCGACTATTTGATGAACAATTTCGAAAATATTGTTCACTACTTGGAAAAAGGGGATGTCGCTCCGGAAGACCGGTTATTTTCGTTTATGCGCAATTATTTACGCTTAGCGAATATCCACCCCGCGCTGTACCGCTCAATTTCGTATTCGCCGACGGAAGAACATCAGAATACGTATTTCATCTACACCAATTTATTGCATGACCGTTGCTGGGATCCCATTTTGCGGACGATTTCCGAATACACCGGCATACGTGATCAGGCGCTTTTGCAAATTAAAACGCTCCAGCTTTTCGCTTCCCTCGAATACCCGCTGATTCTCCATTCCAATCAATCGGATATGCCGGGCGTCAACTACATTTATCCGGATCATTTGGATGACTACATTCGCGTACTGATCGCGTCTCTGAAGAATACCAAAGATATTCCGACAGGCAAATAAACGCAAATCAATCAATAAAAAACACCTCGCAAAGCGAGGTGTTTTTCGTTTATTCGTGAACCGATTCTTCGGCAAGCACGCGAGCGCAACGCGCGCATACGGTCGGGTGTTCCGCCGAGTCGCCGACGGTTTCGCTGTGAATCCAGCAACGCTCACATTTCGGAGCCGTTGATTTTTGAATTTCACAAATAAGATCCGGCGTCGTTTCGGCTTGCATGCCGGCAGCGCCCGCCGTTCCTTTAACGACTTCGACTTCCGAAACGATGGCGAGCGCCGCGAGTTCGTCGGCGATCCGCATCAATTCGTCATACGTTTCGCCGGCGGCGTGCAGGACGACTTTGGCATCGAGCGGATGACCGATGACTTTATCTTGGCGCGCCGCTTCCAGCGCTTTTAAGATATCCGTGCGCAAGGTGAGACGTTTTTCCCAGCGTTGACCGAGTTCGGCGTCACGATGTTCCGCCGCCGCTTTCGGCCAATCGGTCAAATGCACGCTTTCCGCTTTGGCGTCCACCGCCGGCATCGCCTGCCAAATTTCTTCGGCGGTGAAGCTCAACACCGGCGCGATCAGACGCACAAGTGTTTGCAAAATCCGATAGAGCACCGTCTGCGCGGCGCGACGCGTGGCGGAAGTCGCCGTTTCCGCGTACAGACGATCTTTGACGATGTCGAGATACATCGCGGAGAGATCGACCGTGCAGTAGTTATGAATGACGTGGTACATCACATGAAATTCATAATTCTCATACGCCTGCGTCACTTTTTCACGCACTTCTTCCAAACGCAGGAGCGCCCAGCGATCAATTTCTTCCAGTTGTTCATACGCCACGTCGTCGACGCCCGGTCGAAAATCACTCAGGTTACCGAGCAGAAAACGGAACGTGTTGCGGATTTTGCGATACACATCGCTCATCTGCTTGACGATTTTCGGCGACAAGCGCACATCGCTCTGGTAGTCCGCGCTGGATACCCAAAGACGCATCACGTCCGCGCCGAATTGGTTGATGATTTCCTGCGGCGCCACCGTATTGCCGAGCGACTTACTCATCTTGCGACCTTCGCCGTCCATCGTAAAGCCGTGCGTCAATACCGTTTTATACGGCGCGTGTCCGTTGACGGCGACCGACGTCAGCAAAGACGACTGGAACCAGCCGCGATGCTGGTCACTGCCTTCGAGGTACATCGAGGCCGGATACAACTCCGAGCCCTCCTGTTCGAGCACGCCGCTCCAAGTCGATCCGGAATCGAACCACACGTCCATGATGTTCGATTCTTTGGTAAACTCATGACCGCCGCAATGCGGGCAGGCAAAGTTTTCCGGCAACAGATCTTTCGCCTCGTATTTCCACCAGGCGTCCGTCCCTTCTTCCCGCACTTTGGCGCGAACGGTCGCCATCGTTTCATCGGTGATGACGGCTTCATGGCAATCGTTGCAATAGAAAATCGGAATCGGCACGCCCCAAACGCGTTGGCGCGAGATGCACCAATCCTGGCGATCGGCGACCATGTTGTAGAGGCGTTCACGGCCCCAGCTCGGGATAAATTCCGTATCGTTGACCGCTTTTAACGCGTCGCCGCGGAAATCATCGACGGAGGCGAACCATTGTTCCGTCGCCCGATAGATCACCGGATTTTTACTGCGCCAGCAATGGGCGAATTGGTGATGCAACGTACTCTTGCCGAGAAGCTTGCCGGCATGCGCGAGTTTTTTGATAACCGCCACATCGGCTCCGTCCAAAACATTTAAGCCCGCGAGATCTTCGCCCGCTTCGGCGGTGAGATTGCCCTTGTCGTCGACCGGCGAAAGAATGTCCAAGCCGTACTTTTTGCCGACTTCAAAGTCTTCGACACCGTGGCCCGGCGCGGTATGGACGCAGCCCGTGCCGGCGTCAAGCGTAACATGGTCACCCAAGATTACGGACGACGTGCGTTCGAGGAAGGGGTGATGGAAGATCATGCCTTCCAGTTCCTGTCCTTTTTTCGCTTCGCTGACCACTTCGTAGTCGGCGATTTTGCACGCGCCCAGCGCGGATTCCACCAAATCCTGCGCCATCAGGTAGTATTCGTCTCCCGCTTTAACCCAGACGTAGTCGATTTCCGGATGCATGGCGATCGCCATATTGGCCGGCAAAGTCCACGGCGTCGTCGTCCAAATGACGCAGAACGCATTGTCTTCGTTCGCGCCTTCCGGCAGGAATCCGCGCGCGTCGATCAGCGGGAATTTCACGAAGATCGAAAACGATTTTTTATCCGCGTATTCGATTTCCGCTTCGGCCAGCGCCGTTTCGCACACCGGACACCAGTACACGGTCTTGCGGCCTTTATAAATGTAACCTTTTTTCGCCATCTCTCCGAACACGGCGAGTTCGCGATCTTCCAATTTCGGATCGAACGTCAAGTACGGATGATCCCAGTCACCCATGACGCCGAAGCGAATGAAGTCTTTCTTTTGAATTTCGATAAATTCTTTCGCGTAGGCAAGGCATTTAGCGCGCAATTCCAACGGCGACATTTCCGCGCGATTGAGACCCGTGTTTTTGATCACGGCGTGTTCAATCGGCAAACCGTGCGTATCCCAACCCGGACGATACGGCGTATAGTAGCCGCGCATCGTCTTGTATTTCATGATGATGTCTTTCAGCGTTTTATTCATCGCGTGACCGATGTGCAGGTAGCCGTTGGCGTACGGCGGGCCGTCATGCAATACGAACGACTCCGCGCCTTCCCGTTGCGCTAACCGTTTTTTATAAATATCATGCTCCTGCCAAAAATCCAACCATTGCGGTTCCCGTTTCGGCAAATTGCCGCGCATCGGAAATTCTGTTTTCGGCAGATGTAATGTTTTTCCGTAATCCATAATGTCCTCCCTGTAATAAAAAAACGCCTCATCCCCAAGGGACGAGAACGTTGTTTCCCGCGGTACCACCCTACTGGTCATTGCTGACCGCTCAAGCGCGATAACGGTGCGACCGGCGAACACTTGCGGCATTCGCGGCTCCCGAGTGATCCGCATCTATCGCATCCGCTCGGCTTCCACCGCCCCGAGCTCTCTATGGTCTGCTGATACATGCCGTCTCGTTCATTGCTTTCTGTTAGAAAATAGTTATAAATTATTATACGCAAAAAAAAGAACAGCGTCAAGAAGTTACCAAGTAACGCAAAATAAAAAGCGACCTCACAAGAGGCCGCTTTTTTCATTCCTTATTTGCCGTAATTTTTATCGGCTTTGACTTCGATGCGGAATGCGTTTTCACCCAACGATACGCGGTCGACATCATATACGTCTTTGCCGTATTTCTGATCGAGGTAGTATTCCACCGCGTTTTCCGCCTGATCGGAAAGCGAATCGGGGGTCGCGCCATACGTGTATTTACCGAGGATTTCCGTGATCGCCGCACGGTCTTCCGCCGGCAACGCTTTCGTGTAATCCATCAGTTCCAGAACCGTATGATCTTTAACAGCGGCCGGTTGTTCCGCCGCTACCTGCCGTTCGATAAAGCTCGAACCCATACGAATCTCCATCCGATACGCGTTCGTTTCCAAACGATTAACGGCGGCTTTGTAAGTTTCTTCACCGTACGTTTGGTTCAAATAGTGTTGCACTTCATTGCGAGCGCGTTCCACAAGGTTGGCCGTCGTATCGCCGGCGACATACTGATTCAGGATATGCGTAATGTTGTTGCGGTCAGTGTCGGTCATTTGGCTCGTGAAGTCCGTCAATTCATATACGAATGCGGCTTCCTGCGCGGTCGGTTGCTCCGGAGCGACTGCCGCGCCCGGTGCTTTGTAGTTGTCGTCGCCTTTGATTTGAACGTCGTAAGCGCCGTTTTCCAATTTTTTCAAGTCGACATCATAGAAGTCGTCGCCGTATTTCTGATCCATGTATTGTTGAACGGCGTCTTCCGCGCGGTCCGCCAAGTTCGCCGCGCTGTCGCCATGCGTATATTGTCCGAGAATCGCCGTGATCTGTTCACGATCGGCCGCGGCCATTTCGTGCGTGAAGTCCGTCAACTGCAAGACAATGCTCGCCGCGGCCGGTGCTACGGTCGGTTGCTCCGGAGCGACTGCCGCGCCCGGCGTTTTGTAATTGTCGTCGCCTTTGATCTGCACATCATAAGCGCCATCTGCCACTTTTTTCACATCGACATCATAGAAGTCGTCGCCGTATTTCTGATCCATGTATTTTTGAACGGCGTCTTCCGCGCGTTCCGCCAAGTTAGCGGCGCTGTCGCCGTACGTATATTGACCGAGAATCGCCGTGATCTGTTCACGATCGGCCGCGGCCATTTCGTGCGTGAAGTCCGTCAACTGTAAAACGATACCGCCGTCAGCCAATACGGTCGACGCAGGCACTGCAGCCGGTTCCGTCGGAGCTGTAGCTACGGTCGGTTCCGCCGGCGCGGGCGCAGGAACTTGGTTGGCATCGTTGGTAACGTAAATGTTCATGTGGTAGTCACTGACATCTTTGTCCGTATAAACAAAGTATTGACCTTCCCCATATTTTTGGTTCAAGAAATTCTGAATATCAGCTACCGCCTGATCCACCGCGCCTTCACTGACGCCGCGTCCCAAGTAGGGTACCGCAATATCACCGGTGTGCTGTTTATCTTCGACGGTCAGCGTCTTGCTCTGGTCACGGAGATAATACATGTCAACATCGTAATAGTTCATCGCCATGGCGCTTGTGCCGATGGCCGCCAATACGGTTAATGCTAACGCTGTCTTTCTCATCTTTCAGCCTCCTTTGGCAATGTCTGTCACTGTAATATAAAATTTTTCAGCTGATCGCAGGAACGATCAATGGCAAACAACGGACAGACCTGCTGCTACTTTTATTATACGTTTCGTACCGAAAAGCGTCAAATATACGTTTTAATTACGTTATTTTTGAACTAAAAACAAACTAAAAACTTACGTCGAACGAGTTCGCCGATAGCCGACGCGCCGGTCGGAATACTCCTAAAATATCATTTTGACCGGAAGCATTGGCGTAAAAATGTTTTACTTTTGACCGAGGGACTCATTTATTTCCCAATGATATAAATCGTAAAATTTTACACAAAAAACAGCTCCTTGCGGAGCCGTTTTTATTTGTCATTGCTGTTCTTTCGCAGCCTTTGTATTCAGACGATGCTTCAAGTAGTTACGCCCGACCATAACCCGATACTGAACCTTACCGTTATCCGACGTGACGAATACGACTTCAAATACATGATCGCCGTATTTTCGAGCCAAATATTTCGCCGCCGCTTCGCGAGCCTCTTTCGGCTGATAGCCTTCAAAATAGCCGCGCAACTCTTGCTGATCCTGCGCGCTCAGACGTTTCGTGCAGTCCACGAGCATGCCGCGCGAATCGGGTTGCGGCAGTACAATTTCCGCGTCGTAAGCGCCGTTAAAATAGTTGGCATCGGCTTGCATGTACTGGCCCATGCGCACGCCGTACTCATTGTAGTAGGCGCGACCGTCGGTGTAACCGTTCGGCGTTTCACCGGCTTGGCGCGGCTGTACGCCTTTCGCCGCCGGAATTACTTGTTTTTTTCGGAATTCTCCTGTTTTTTTTCCGGTGCTACCTGCGGCGGCACGTTCGGATAAAGATCTTTATTTTCCGCCATCTTGTCCGTCATCGGTCTTGCATCCGGATCAAAGTAACGAGCGTCCGCCTGCATGTATTGTCCCATGCGTACGCCGTATTCGTTGTAATACGCCTGACCGTCGGTATAACCGTTGATGGTTTGACCCGGAGCATACGGTTGTACGCCTTTTGCCATCGGTTTTACTTCCGGTTTTACTTCCTCTTTAGCTGTTCCGTCTTGTTTTTCTTGCGGCGCTACCTGCGGCGGTACGTTCGGATAAAGATACTCGTTTTCCGCCATCTTGTCCGTCATCGGTCGTGCGTCCGGATCAAAGTAACGAGCGTCCGCCTGCATGTATTGTCCCATGCGTACGCCGTATTCATTGTAATACGCCTGACCGTCGGTATAACCGTTGACGGTTTGACCCGCGGCATACGGTTGTACACCTTGCGCCGCCGGCGTAGCCGGTACCTGAGCGTTGTCCGCGGCCAATACGCTGCCGCTGATTGCTGCCAATGCAGCCATTGCGAGTAATGTCTTTTTCATCTTGCTTCCTCCTTTGTACGTCTGTCACAGGAATAAAGATTCCTTTCGGTTGACCGCCAATGCAGTCTATTTTTTTAGAACCGGACAGACCTTCTACTCTCTTCATTATACGTTTCGCGTCAAAAAGCGTCAAATATTCGTGAAATTAAAAGTAAACATATTGTTTTAAGCGGCCGCTGATAAGCAATCCTTTTCCGCTCAGTCGTCACCACGATCGCGTCCCGGCCAGCCGTTAACGCCTTCCAGGATATCCCAAATGATTCGGCCGACACCGTCGTCCAGCCATTCCGGGCGGCGGTCGTCCGCACGATCACTTTCGATTTCGATACGATAGACATGCGCATTCACGCGTTCGTAACTGACATCGTAGTCCCGATAGCGGTACGCGCGTTCCAAGTAGCGCTCCACATCCGCCGCCGCATGTTGCGCCAGCCGCTCCGCATCCCGACCTGTCGCGTAGCTGTCCAAGATGCGACGAATCTCACTGCGATCGCGATTTGTCAGATCCGACGTGCGATCGCGCAATTCAAAGATGACATCGACTTTCTGCCGATCGCCTTGTTTGGCTTTCACATCAATTCGAAATTCGAAGCGATTTTTATGCCCGGTCTGTACGCGCACCACATCGACATCGAAATGATCGCTACCGTACGTTTGGTCCAGGTATTCTGCGACGGCCTGTTTAGCCGCTGCGGCATAACGGCGCGCGAAGCGTTCTTCATGGGCGCCCGTCCTCAGACCGTCGGTCGCGTCCTGAATACGTTCCGCGATGAGCCATTGATCGCGATGCGTCAATTGGCCGGAGAAATCACGCAAATCATAGTTGGCAGAGAAGTAATATTCCCGCTGCGTGTCTTGGTAGTTTTTGTCGCCCCGCACGATGACCCGATACGCATTGCTTGCGAGCCACTTCGTTTCCACGCGGTAGTGGCGGCTGCCATAAGCGCGATCCAAATAATGCTGGACGGATTGACGCGCCTGTTCCGCAAGTTTCGCGGTCGTGTCGCCGGCCGTGTAGCGGCCGAGCAAACCGCGAATGTCGGAACGCTGCGTTTCCGTCAGCGAATTCGTTTCATCTTCAAATTCAAGAATCATGTACGCGGGCGCGTTCTGATCTTTCGCATCTTTCGCATGCGCGCGCCGGTTATCATCGTAACGTACATACAGATCCAACCGCCCCGAACGCGTCCGATCCGCCGCAGCGACGTCATACACGTCACGACCGTAAGCGGAATCCAGATACCTTTCGAGTTCGTCTTCCAAACGATTCATATCGCTTTCGGACATACGGCCGCCCGCATACGGACGCGCCGCGCGGTTCAAATGCACGCGATCACGGACCGACAGGCTGCCCGTCTGATCGACTACGGAAAACGCACGAACATCATAGTAATCCGCGGCAAACGCGCTGCCCGTGACGCAAAGAAGAGTCAACATCGATACTAACGTTTTTTTCGTTCGTTTCATCAAAATCCCTCCTCACCGAGAATACGGTCTCACAGGATCGTCACCATTAGGAAATGTCCTTGTCTTTGTCTATATTTTAGCACTCTTCGGTAAAAAGCTCACAAAAACGCGCCATTTTTGAGCCTTTTCTAATGTTTAAAGCGCACTCCATCCTTTTACTTCCAGACTTCTTTGCCATGTCAGACGCCGACAACTTGACGGACTTTTTATATTTTGTGATAATCTGAATTAACATCATGTGCGTATAGCAGGCGCGCGTCACCAATGCAGTGGAAAGAGGTCAGCATGAATCAGTTAGAAACAAAAATCCAAACCGAAGGGCGCATCATAGACAACCGCATTTTGAAGGTCGACAGCTTTATCAATCAGCAGCTCGATCCCGATATCTATCGGGAAATCGGCGTGCGCATGGCGGCGCAGTTCGCGCAAAGCAATGTCACCCGTATTTTGACGATTGAAGCCAGCGGCATCGCGGTGGCGCTCGCGACCGCGTACGAATTGCATTGCCCCGTCGTCTTCGCCAGAAAGCAAAAGCAAAGCGCATTCAGCGATGAGCTCTATGTGACGAAAATTCATTCGTACACTAAAAATACCGATTACCATGTGACCGTCTCCAAAGAATTTTTACCCGCCGGAGAATCGGTGCTGATTGTCGATGATTTTCTCGCGCGCGGGGAAGCGAGCTTCGGTCTGGCGCGTTTGGTCGAGGCCTCCGGCTCCCAGGTCGCCGGCATCGGCATCGTGATCGAAAAAAGTTTCCAGCCGGGCGGCCGACTGCTGCGCGAGGCCGGTTACGATTTACATTCGCTCGTGAAAATTAAAGCTTTTACGAATAACCAAGTTGTTTTTGACGATTAACGGAATACACAGTTTTTTGCGGGGAGGTTTCCATGACACGTGAACTTCGCGCGGAAATCGGTAATATCGCCACCCATGCGCTCGGCATCATCATAAGTATTATCGCGCTCGGTATCGGCGTTTGGTCGCTTTGGCACTTCCACGCCGCGCCGCTTGCGCACGCCGCGCTTTGGGTGTACGGTCTGTGCGCGGTCGCGTTGTACACCGCCAGCACCGTGTATCACAGTTTATTCGCCGCGCCGTTGGCGCGCAAAGTGGCACGACGCTTTGACCATGCCGCGATTTATCTGATGATCGCCGGCTCGTACACGCCGTTTTTGTGGATTGCGATGCACAACCGCGGCGGTTTCACCTGGAGTATTGTCATTTGGGGAATCGCCATCGTCGGGATCATTTTCAAAGTCTTTTACGCGGGACGCTTCAAAACGATCTCCACGCTTTTATATCTGGCGATGGGTTGGCTCGCCGTCGTCATGTGGCCGGATCTGACCGCGTCCCTGCCGCCCGCCGCGATGCATTTATTGCTCGCCGGCGGCGTCGTCTATACGGTGGGAAGTATTTTTTATCTCTGGCAAAAACTTCCTTACCAGCACGTCATCTGGCACGTCTGCGTGTTGGCGGGAAGCATTCTTCAGTGGCTCGCCATTCAGCTGTATGTACTGCCTTTGGGAGGACTGCTTTGATCGACGAACAGTTTATGCGCCAAGCGCTGGCGCTCGCGGATCGCGCCGCGGCCGTGGGGGAAATTCCCATCGGCGCTATTGTCGTCTGTGACGGCAAGGTGGTCGGCAGTGGTTATAATTTGCGCGAATCCATTCCCGACGCCACCGCGCACGCGGAAATGATCGCGCTGCGGGAAGCTTGCAAAAACTTGCAACGCTGGCGTCTTTCCGACTGCACGCTCTACGTCACGATTGAACCTTGCCCCATGTGCGCGGGCGCGATCGTCAACAGCCGCATCAAGCGGCTTGTCTACGGCGCTGCTGACAGCAAGGCGGGAGGCGTCGAAAGTATTTTTCGCATCGCGGATCATGACGCGCTTAACCACCAAGTCGAAATCCGCGCGGGTGTGTTGGAAGACGAGTGCCGGCAAAAAATGAAGGATTTCTTCCGCGCCCGTCGCGCCGCAAAAAGCATTGACGCTAAATAGACGAACGGTCGCATTATACTGCCACGAAACAAAAATTGACTTCATTCTTACCGTTATGGTAGAATATTTTTATCGTTTGGTGCAGATGTGCTGAACGATATGGAGAGGTGTCCGAGCTGGCCGAAGGAGCCTGACTCGAAATCAGGTAGGCGGCAACCCCGTCTCGTGGGTTCAAATCCCACCCTCTCCGCCACGAAGACAAGCGCGACGATGTCGCGCTTTTTTAATTTATAAAAATGAGCGCACACAAAAACGCACGGCCGCGGCCGTGCGTTTTTCAGGGGGTACTGCCGAGCAAATTATAAGCCCTTTCCTTTTAGGGCAAAAAGTCTTTTAAGTGATTCAAGGTTTCGCTTTTACCGAGTGCGGCGCCGAATTGCTGGCCCGATGTTATGACCATTTGCGTCATTTCCTGCGCCTGCTCTTCCGTGAGCGGCGCGCCGGTTACTTTCGCGCCGACCGTTTCGACCAGGGAACGAACTTGCGCTTCGTAATCCGACTGATTGATTTCGCCGGCTTTAAAACGACGATACAAATCCTGCACCTGTTCCATATCGATTTGATCGGTCAGTTGACGCAACATCTCCATTTTCTCCATACGCCTCACTCCTTTGTAGAACGGCCGCCCCGATGCCGCGTTCGGGCGACAGATAATACAGACCACGCGGCTTCATTTGTATTATACCACCGACAGCGGATTCGCAGTGCAACTTGCCGTTTCATACGGGTAAGGTTACAATAAAGAAAAAGCAAATTTTTACAGCCAAAAGGAGATATTATGCTTCATTTTTCAAAATGGACCGGCGTAGTGTTGGCGGCTCTGCTTTGGGTAGGCGCAAGCGCGCAGGCGATGAATGAACCCTGGCAGGGAAATCCCGACTATCCGTTCATTGTCGCTCATGATAATGTGGTCGTCTATCAGGACAACGCGTCACTGAAATTCCTGCAATTTACGCCGGAAGGCGTGATGTGGCGCATCGACTTGGTGACGGTTTTACCGGCCGCCGATCCGAATTCGATTGCGCGTGTCGATCGGATTTGGTATCGCAAAATGAATGATGAGCCGTTGGATCGAGTCTACGTCAAACTCAAAGAGGATGCCCCTTGGGGCCTGCTTGATCTCACAAACACCGGCGCTTATAATTTATTGTTGCGCGAAGGTTTTCTTACCAGCTGGAATTTGGTGTACGGTTATCCGTATCCGATTCCGCGCGCCGTGTTTGACGGCAAGTAAATCGGGATATGAAATAAAAAAAGCACCTCGAGCGAGGTGCTTTTTTTATTTCATGTTTTATGATTATTTGTCTGCCGGTGCCAAGGCCCGCCAAATGTCTTCGATGACTTGCGCCGGTGCATACGTCGTACCGTCTTCGACCACAATGTGATCGACGGTGGTGGTTTCACCGTTCGCCATAAATTGCGCCTGTTCGGCCGCCGGATGCAAGACGATTTCCACGACCTTAGCGTCACGCGTGACACTGATAGTGCGCGTTTCATCGTTCCAGCCGATATCGGCGCCCGCTTTCGTCAAGGCGTCGCGCAGGGCGTACACTTGCGTGCCGTCAGAGAGTGTTTTCGCCGTGCCGAGATCGATTTTGTCTGCGTCCGCTTTGGCCGTGTCCGCGGAGTCGGCCGGCGTCTCCATCGTGACTCTGCCGAAGATCCAAACCCGTTCCGGATTGGTCTGCGGAGGAAGGCTCAACGTCGCTGTCGTGTAAAGCGCAAGCAACGGATTTCCCAATACATACTTGGTCGGGACCGTCTGCCCTGTAAGATCGGTCACTTTGTCAGGCACACTGAGGAGCACCAGACGTTCATGAGCACCGCTGCCGTTTTTCGCAAAATAATCCAAATCTACCGCGTACTTGCTGTCCGGATTGGCGACCAGCAAAGCCGGTTTCTCGGCCGCCTCTTTTTTGTCCGCAGCCCGCGTGAAAAATTGGATATCGTCCCCCTTTTTCCACGCGACTTTGTCGGCCGCAACGAATTCCCCCGTCGCGGCATCCATGACGCGAATACCTTGCGTCGGAACTTGCACTTTTTCTTTTTCCCCTTGTACCGTCAGCACGCCGCCGTCTTTCACTTCCACGATCTGCGCGCGCTGCATCATGTAGCCCAACGCTTGCGCCTGCGATACCGCCGGCATGGCGAACGCTACCACCAAGGCCATAACTAACCAACCGATTCGTTTCATAGTATCCTCCTTTTGCGATTTTATCGCTTTATGTTATCGTACCATACCCGCTTCATAAAGCGCTTAGGAAGACGTTAAAAATACTTCTCAGACGCGTGTCGTCGCGGCGGCGCTTTTTTGCATTTTACTGCGATCGCGAATCAGCGCCTGCGTCAATTCCGGCAAAGCGCGACGCACGGCGGGATACAAAACCGCCAGCAGAATAAATGTCGCCGGCGCGCACAAGACGCTGGCAATGAATACGTTACCGGCGGAACCGACCGCCATCGGAAACGGATAGCCCAGCACAAAATATTTGAATGTCGAGCGAATCAGCGGCTCTACAAATGCGAAAATCGTGAACGCCACCGCCGAAACCGTCAGCGCCATCCATTTCGTTTCGCCATAGCGCGCCCGCCACCAGTCCGCGCCCGCGCCGGCCAAGTATCCGAGCAACGCGAACGACAGAAATGTCGGCAACGCGCTCGTTACGTAACCCGCCAGCAGATCCGCCATCGTCAGCCCGACCGCGCCGGCGAGCGCGCCGTACCAACGCCCGGTGAGCAACGCGCCGATCAAAATAAAGGTATAGCCGAAATAGACTTTACCGGTCAGGCCGAAGGCCATCGGCACCTCAATGCGCAAGTACACGAAACAAATCAATGCGGCCGCCGCCATCAACGCCGCCACGGTCATACGTCGATGCATACAAACTACCCCTTTTCGTAAAAGTTTACCGTTTCTTTACTTAACTATAAAGGGCAAACTGACCGCAGACAAGGACAGACAGCGCACGCTTTTCATGACAGATTTTATTTAGCGGCGTTTTTTACTGCAAGCAAATAAAATGAACGAATAAAAAAAGACCGCTGCAGCGGTCTTTTTTATTTTTATTCTTCTTTTTCTGCCGTGTACGCGTCGATGATTTCCTGCGCTTCTTGGAACGGCACCTGTTCGTACTGGTAAAATTCCATATTGAACGTGCCGCGTCCCTGCGTTTGCGAACGCAGTTCCGTCACGTAGGAGAACATTTTGCCCAACGCGACCTGCGCGCGCACCACGGATTCGCCTTCGCGCTCGCCCGGTTCCATGCCGAGGATCCGGCCGCCTTTCGCGGAAAGATCGCCGACGATCGCGCCCATGTATTCATCGGGCACGAATACGTTCACATTGTACACCGGCTGCAACAATACCGGTTGCGCCTGCGGAATAATCTTGCGCAGCGCCAGCGAGGCCGCCACTTTGAACGCCATTTCCGACGAGTCGACCGAGTGGTACGAGCCGTCGTAGAGCGTAACGCGCACGCCGATCATCGGGTAGCCCGCGATCATGCCTTCCTCCAAGGTTTCCCGCGCGCCCTTTTCGACCGCCGGAATATATTGACGCGGTACGGCGCCGCCAAAAATGTCGTCGACGAATTCAAAATCTTCCGTCGTCGGTTCGACGCGCAGGAATACGTGACCGTATTGACCATGACCGCCGCTTTGTTTCTTGTGCTTGCCTTCGCCTTCCGCCTTACCGAGGATCGTTTCCCGATACGGCACTTTAGGCTCGACGACGCGCGCTTTGGTGCCGTACTTGCGTTCGAGTTTGCCGAGATTATGCTGCAGATGAATTTCACCCATCGAGTACACCAAAGTTTGCCGCGTTTCCGGATCTTTTTGCGCGACAAAGGTCGGGTCTTCTTCCGCCAACCGGAGCAAGCCGGCGGCGAGTTTTTCTTCATCGCCCTTGCTTTCCGGTTCGACCGCTACGATGTACAGCGATTTCGGGAAGCGCACCGGTTCATACACGACCGGAAAGCCCGCGTCGGAGAAGGTGTCGCCCGTTTTCGCTTCGAGTTTGGGGATCGCGATGATGTCGCCCGCCGTCGCCTGCGCTAACGGAATCTGCTGTTTGCCGACGGTCATGTACATCTTCGTAAAACGTTCCGTCAAATCCTGCGTCTGGTTGATCAGCTTGTCGCCTTCACGCAAGGTGCCCGAGATAATCCGAATATAGGATAATTTACCGGCAAACGGATCGATGACGGTCTTGAAGACAAACGCGCTGAACGGATTGTCCGCGTGCACCGTGACGCTCGTTTCCGTCTTGGGATTCGTGCCTTCCATCGTCCGCGCGGAAGCGTCCGGCATGTAGCGGATAATGCGATCCAGCATTTTATCCAAGCCGATCTTCGCCAGCGCTGAACCGATCATGACCGGCACAACGCGACCGCTCTTCATGCCTTCGCGCAAACCGAGGCGAATTTCTTCGACCGTCAGTTCGCCGCCATCCAAATATTTTTCCAGCAGGATGTCGTCGCCTTCCGCGGCCGCTTCAATCGCCATGTCGCGTACTTCCGTCGCGCGCGCCTGCCATTCTTCCGGAATGTCGATTTCCGTTTCCTGACCGTTTTCCCAAACGGTCGCTTTCATTTTTACGATATCGATGATGCCGTGGAAATCTTTGCCTTCACCTAACGGCAAGTGCAATGGCATGACGGTTTTACCGAAACGTTCGCGCATTTCGGCAAGGGTTTTGTCGTAATTCGCCTGTTCCGCGTCCATTTTATTGATAAAAATCATCCGCGGCAGCGCCAGTTCGTCACCGTAATCCCACGCGCGCTGCGTGTCCACTTCCACGCCCGATTCGGCGGAAACGATGATGAGGATGCCGTCGCAGGCGCGCAAGGCCGCCCGCACTTCACCGGAAAATTCACCGTAGCCCGGCGTATCGATGAAATTCAGCTTATAGCCTTTCCATTCACAGGGCGCGAGACCCAATTGAATCGTGACATTGCGCTTGATTTCTTCGGGCTCAAAATCGAGAACATGTTTATTATCGGCGCCTGTGCCGACACCTTCGATCGCTCCGGTCGTTGCGAGCAAATTTTCGACCACGGCTGTTTTACCTGCCCCGTCGTGCGACAGGACCGCCACATTACGAATCTGAGAACCTGCATAATCTTTCACGATACCGCCTCCTCAAAGCATTCTGTTAGTGACTTATTTCGCCGTTCGCTGCGCTTTTCCTTTATTTCTTAGAAAAAGTCGCCGTAACGGTTTTTATAATGTTCGCTCATTTCGCGATCATTGCGATAGGTACGGAATGTCTGTTCCTCCGCATCCTGGTAACGGATGCGGTACAGCGTCTCGGGTGAAAATCCGTCCACGCGCAAGCGATACAGCTTATCTTCGCCCGGCACCGGCAACGGCGCGGAAATAATTTTCACATTATCGCTGATGTGGAAATTCCGCTGCGCGAGCGCGACGGCGTCCGGCTGTGTCATGTCCGCGGGAAGAGGTTTCGCCATGCGGACTTCGACTGTCATGAAGTCGACCGCCATGACCCAACGGATCTGATTATCCGCCTGCACTACAGTCGCTTCAGCAGACGGCGTCGCGACCGCTTCCGGCGCGACTACGACCACCGGCGCGTAGGTCTCTGCATGTTGTTGTGGCAACGGCGGTAACGGCGGCAGTAATCTATGATTGCTCGGTCCCGCCTGCGCAAACGCGGCGGTAACGGCAAAGGTCAATCCCAATGTCAAAACGGGTAATTTTCGCATCAATAATGCCTCCTTTTCTGTAATTATACCAAAGACCTGAAAACATCGCTTTTACGTGCTTTATGCGCGAATATGAACCCTGTACAAACAACGCCCGGGAAATATTTCCGGACAATAAAAAACGCACCGCAGTGCGTTTTTTATTTATTCTTGCGGGCGCAGACCGCGGAACAAGCGCAGAACGATCGCAATCACCATCGCGACGACCGTCGCCAACGCCATACCCTTCAAATGGAACGGACCGAAGTCCAACACCGCGCCGGAAAGGCCGGTAATCAGCGTGACCGCAGTTAAAATCAGATTTTCCGGTTGGGTATAGTCCACTTTCTGTTCGATCAACATGCGCAAACCGGTGGTCGCGATGATACCGAAGAGAAGGATGCAGACGCCGCCCATGACCGGGGTCGGTATGCCGTGAATGACCGCGGAAATTTTACCGATGAAAGAGCAGAGGATCGCGATGATGGCCGCGCCGCGAATGACCCACACGCTGTACACGCGCGTGATCGCCATGACGCCGATATTTTCACCGTACGTCGTATTCGGCGTCGCCCCTACGAATCCGGAGAGAATATTCGCGAGACCGTCGCCCAAAAGCGAGCGGGACAGGCCCGGATCCGTCATTAAATCGCGGCCGACGACATGGCTCGTCACCACAAGGTGACCGATGTGTTCGGCGAAAACGACAAAGACCGCGGGTAAAATAATAATCACGGCCTGCCAGTTCCATTCCGGCATATACAGCGTCGGCACGGCGAACCACGGCGCCGCCGCGATCGCGTCGATATCAACGATGCCGAGGAAAAGCGAGAGGATGTACCCCGCGACTACGCCCATCAGCACGGGAATGACGCCCAAAAAACCGCGACCGAATAGCGATACTAAAACGGTTACGACCAAAGTGAAAATCGAAACGATCACGGCCAGTTGCGGATCGATGCCCGGAACGGGGTCGCCGACCAGTCCCGCCATATTCATCGCGCTCGGCGCCAATTCCAAACCAATGATCGCGACGATAGCGCCCATCGCCGCCGGCGGGAACAAGGTATCAATCCAGCCGACGCCGACCTTTTTCACTAAAAAGGACAGCAAGACGAAACACAGACCGAAAACGATGAAGCCGCTCTGCGCGGCGCCGTAACCGAGCCCCATGGAAACGATCAGGGTGACCGGCGAGATAAACGCAAAACTCGAACCGAGGTACGCGGGTAAGCGCCCCTTACAAATCGCCATGTACAAAAGCGTGCCGATCCCGTTCATCAAAAGCGCGATCGAAGGATCAACCTTCAACAAAAACGGTACGAGCACCGTCGCGCCGAACATGGCGAACAAATGCTGAATGCTCAGGGGCAACGTTTCCCAAATCGGTAATTTCTCGTCTACGTCCACATATTTTTTCATTGGTCTCCCCGTTTCATGAAAAAAGCTCTCTGTGCACAGAGAGCTTCGGATGTTGCGCCGGACCTGCTCCGACTCACAGGACTGTATAATATGTACTACGCATCAGTATAGCAAGTTTTGAAACGCTTGCCAATATATTTCAGCGCGGCGGCTGCCAGCGCCGATTCGGCGGAATCCCTTCCGAGAGCGCGCGGACTTTGGCCCAATGCGCTTCCCGTTCTTCCAGCTCGCGCGTTTTGCGTTCCACGCCCAAAATCATGCCGACGGAAATCAAATTCACGACCATCGCGGAACCGCCGTAACTGATGAAGGGCAGCGGCACACCCGTGACGGGTAATACGCCGAGCGTCATCGCGGTATTGTACAAACCCTGACCGACCAGCAGCGTCACCAATCCGTAGACCAAGTACGAGCCATATTGATCGCGCGCGCGGCCGGCGATTTTAAAGCCGGTGAACAAAAGCGCGAGAAAGGCGAACAGCACAAGGACCGCCCACAAAAAGCCCGCTTCCTGCGCAAAGACGGCATACGCGAAGTCCGTGTGTTGCTCCGGCAGGTACGCGAACTTACTCAAGCCTCGCCCTAAACCTTGTCCCAAAAAACCGCCGGAACCGACGGCAATGATGCTTTGCACGACCTGGTACCCGAGATCGCGCGCGTAACTGAACGGATCATACCAGGCGATAAGACGTTGCATGCGATACGGCGCAGCGACAACGCCCGCGGCGAACAAGATCGCCGCCGCGATCAACGTGCCGACAATTTCCAGATTCGGCAAGCCCGCCAAAAAATACAGCAGGAGCGGCACGCCCAAGACCAAAATCACGGTGCCGAAGTCCGGCTGCAGAAAGATGAGCGCGCCGAACACCAACGGCCACAGCAGCGGCTGCCATTCTGCAAGAAAGAGCTTCACTCGCTCCCACTGCCCTTTTCCGAGGGCCAACACCGCGCCTCCCAGCGACTGCCAAAGCCGCACCGGTTCGCCGCGCTCAACACGCAGGGCAAGACCGGAGGCGGTGCACATAATACCAACGAGTTTCGCCACTTCGGACGGTTGAAACGTAAATCCGCCCAAAGCGATCCAGCGACGCGCTCCGTTGACGGTCAATCCCGCCACCTGCACGAGAAGCAACATCAGCACCGTGATCCCGATCCACAGCGTCATGCTCTTGCGCAAGTTCTGATAATTAAATCGGTAAACCAAAGCGCCGCCAATCGCGCCGAGCGCTAAAAACAACGCATGGCGAAACAGATCGGAGGCGATCCCCGCGGAGCTGCGCAAATTCATATAAAAAGTGGAACTGAAAACATTCACCGTGCCCACGATCAGCAAAAACAGCACCGCGACGAAAAACCAGTCGCCATAGCCGAACTTACGCATCTGAAGTCGGTGGCCGAGCGCGCTCCAAAAGCGCCGCCGGTTTTGCTTACGCCTTCTCTTCGTCATGGCCTTTTCTCTCCGGCGCTACGGCTACCAGGCGGTAAATCGGCTGCCCTTTAGCGGAAAATTTCTGTTCATATTCCGTGCGGACATTGTCCGCCGGCTCGTTTTGATGCAAATCGTCCGTCACATCGCGCAGCGTCCAGCCGAGCGCTTGAAACTCTTCGATGGAAAAGTAAAATAAATCGTGATTGTCCGTCTTGAAATGAATTTCTCCCTGCGGCGCCAAGAGCATCGCATATTTTTCGAGAAAACCGCGGTGGGTAAGCCGCCGTTTGGCGTGCCGCGCTTTCGGCCACGGATCACAAAAATTAAGATAAAAACGATCGACTTCGCCCGGCGCGAACACGTCTAACAGTTCGCTGATATCACCTTCAACCAGGCGCACATTGGCAAGCTCCGCCGCCGCTACCTTCTGTCCGGCATAGTATAGTACGCCGCGCTGCAACTCGATACCGATGATATTCACATCTTCGTGTTGCGCCGCCAAGCCGGCAATAAATTGCCCTTTGCCGGTGCCGAGCTCGACCCACAGCGGACGTTCACCGCGCGCGAAAATGTCCTGCCAGCGCCCGCGGCAATTTTCCGGCCAGCCGATCGACAAAAAATCGGCGTAGTCGAGAATCGCTTCATCGATCCAGGGTTTTCTTCGTAAACGCATGTTGACTCCTTTCGCTAGTCCTCCTGCGGCGCCGCCGCAAGTTGGTACTGCGTTCGCGACGGCCGTTGGTGCGTCGCGATGATAAATTCTTTATGAAAACGGGCCTGCCATTGCGCCGCCCAATTTTCTTCCCGTAAATAGTCCGCGACCGCCGGATGCACCTGCACCAGTACGCGTTCAGCCAATCCCCTCTCTGCTTTTTGCCGCAGCTCTTCGGTGATTTGTTCCACGATCGCGGCGGCCGTCATCACGTACCCCGTACCCGCGCATTCCGGACAACGCGTATAGCGACTTTCCTGCAACGTGGGGCCGGTCTTGTGACGCGTCATTTCGACCAGTCCGAGCGCCGTCATTTCCACGACCGTCGTGCGTACGCGATCTTCTTTGACCGCCGCCCGCAATTCTGTGAGCACGAGTTCGCGATCTTCTTTGCGATGCATATCAATAAAATCAACGATGATAATGCCGCCGATATTGCGCAAGCGAATCTGTCGCGCCACTTCCTGCGCCGCGGCGAGATTGACGCGCAACGCCAAATCGTCCCGACCGTGTCCGCTCCGAAATGTTCCGGAATTGACATCGATCGCGGTCAGCGCTTCGGTCGGATCAATCACGATGTACGCACCGCCCGCCACCTCCACGCGGCGTTCGAGCAGCGGAGCGATCGCGTCCTGAATGCCGTGCTGCACCAGCAAATCGTTCGCCGCGACATAGGACACTTCCACTTGCGGCTGTTCGGAAACCAAATCAACAAGCCGTTCATACGCGGCGCGATCGTTCGTGATAATCTGTTCGGTCGACGGCGTCACGTAATCGCGCGCGGCGCGCAACACAATATCCGCCTCCCGATAAAGACACGCCGGCGCGGATGCGATCTTCGCCCGCCGCCGGATACTTTCCCAGGTGCGCCGCAGGAACGCGAGGTCATGCGTTAATTCCGCCGCATCCACACCTTGTGCTGCCGTCCGCAGAATAAAACCGCACGCCTCGTCTCCCGAGCCTAATTGGGCGCCGACGAGTCCGCGCAAGCGTTCCCGTTCCGCCGCCTCCTGTATTTGTTTCGACACGCCGACGTAACGGCCCTTGGTTAAAAGCACCGCATACCGTCCCGCCAGCGAGGGTTTTGTCGTGAGCATCGGTCCTTTCGTGCCGCGCGCTTCTTTCGTCACTTGCACGAGCACGCGCGCGCCGACGCTGATTTTATGTCCTTCGAGATCGCGCGATTTGCCGCCAAGAAGCGGCAAGTAACCGTTTTCGCCGGTGCCGATATCGACAAACGCCGCATCGAGCGCCGCGACCACATTTTTGACGACTCCTTTATAAATACGATGCAGCAGCGCTTCTCCGTCGGTCGGCTGAATCACCAAGTCCGTCAGAGTATCTTCCTGCGTCACCGCGATAATCGTCTCCCGCGGCGTCGTATTCATCAGTAAGCGGCTCATAATTTTTCCTGCGCCGCCGCATCGAGCGGCAAAATATACGTGCCGTCTTCTGTACGGCGCGCCACCTTCACACGCGACACAAGGCACTGTCCCGCGGCAACGGGCAAGGCGAAATCGTTCGCCAAAATCTCCCAGAGTTCCGTCGGTTTGATGCTGCCGGCAAGCGTGCGCCAAAGACCGACCGTAACGGTTACGAAATCATCTTCGATCCGGCCGCTCAACGGTTCGGGCACAATGTCGCGCACATCGAGTTGGCGCGTTTTCTTCGGCGTGACTTTCGTATAGGGAATCGTCGTCGCCTTGTTAAAGCGCGTCAAAACGTCCTGCAATTGCGCGTCGGTAAACTCCGCCGTGAGCGGACCGGTCACCTTGTATTGCTCATAATTGATCAACGCCATCAGCTTCGGGGCGCGCTGTTCGATATACGCGCCCGCCGTCAAGCGCACGCCCGGCGGCAACACGGCCGCCAACGCGCGCGCCGCGTCTTCATACGGCACGTCTTCGCTCAATTCGACATCCATGTATAACGGATCGGCCGTCACGCCGACCGCGAGCGCCGAATCGTAGCTGACTTTCATATGCGCATGGAAGCCTTCCGAGTACGCGATCGGCAAATCGGAGCGGCGCAACGCGCGTTCCATCGAGCGCATGAAATCAAGATGCCCTAAAAAACGCAAAGGCTCATCTTTCGCGATAGATAAACGTAGTCTTGGCACGATTTCCCTCCATTCCGTCGAGAACGCTGACGCCGAGCTGCGGGCAAACGCCGCAACCCGCGCAGGAGAGGCGACGACAATCGTGTGTCAGCGCGGCGTTCACGCCCTGTCGCCATTCGCGGTGCAGAAAATCTTTCGTCACACCACAATCGATATGATCCCAGGGCAAGGGTTCATTGAAATCGCGTTGCCGCTCCGCATAGTAGCGAGGATCGATACCGGTCTCTTGAAACGCTTTATCCCAGTATTCCGGCTTAAACCAGTCCGTCCAGCCGTCAAACTTCGCGCCTTGCTTCCACGCGGCGTAAATGACTTGCGCGACGCGCCGATCACCGCGCGCCAAGACCGCTTCCAGCAAACTGGTCGGCGCATCGTGGTAGCGGTAGTGAATATTGCGGCTTTTGATTTGACTTTTCAAATACTGTTGCCGCCGCTCAATTTCTGTTTTCGGAATTTGGCCGAACCACTGGAACGGCGTGAACGGCTTCGGCACGAAACTCGATACGCTGATCGTCACATGCGCGTTCATGCGGCCCGTGATCGATCGGTACAGATCGCTCACGCGGTAGCCGAGTTCCGCGATGCCCGCTAAATCTTCATCGGTTTCCGTCGGCAAGCCCAGCATGAAATATAGCTTCACGCGATTCCATCCGGACGTAAACGCGTTGGTGCAGGCTTGCATTAAATCTTCTTCCGTCACGCCTTTATTGATCACATCGCGCAGGCGCTGCGTTCCCGCCTCCGGAGCGAGCGTCAGACCGCTTTTACGCACCTGCTGCACTTTTTTTGCGATATCGACGGAAAAGCTGTCGATGCGCAGTGACGGCAAGCTGATGCTCACGCCGCGATCGGCGAACTCCGCGAACAACGCGTCGACCAACGAGGCGAGCTGCGAATAGTCGGCCGAGGAAAGCGACATCAGCGAAATTTCATCATAGCCGCTGTTTTTAATCAGTTCGCGCGCGATCGCCATCAACTGCTCCTGCGTTTTTTCCCGCACCGGACGATAAATCATGCCCGCCTGACAAAACCGACAGCCGCGCGTGCAGCCGCGAAACAGTTCGAGCACAGCACGATCGTGCACGGACTCGATATGCGGCAAAATCGGGTGCAAGGGCACGGGCAGCGCGTCCACATTTTCCACCACGCGTTTTCGCACCTTCGCCGGCGCCACGGTCGTATTCGGCACGAGCCGCGCGAAATTTCCCGCGCGATCGTAATGCGCGTCATAAAACGCGGGCACATAGTTACCCGAAATTTGCGCCATGCGTTCCAAAAGGCCGCGCCGTCCGTCGGGCCGTCCCGCCGCTTTCCACGCTCTGACGGCATCCACCAGTTCGACAACCGATTCTTCCGATTCACCGACAAAAAAGACATCGATAAACGGCGCGAGCGGCTCCGGATTGTAGACGCAGGGACCGCCCGCGATCACGAGCGGCATATCATCCGTACGTTCTTCGCTCCAGACCGGCAATCCCGCCAAATCGAGCATATTCAACACATTCGTGCAGGACATTTCATACTGCAAGGTAAAACCGAACACATCGTATTCGTTTACCGGCGTTTTGGTTTCCAGCGTATAGAGCGGCAACCCGTTTTGACGCATGGCCGCTTCCATATCCGGCCACGGCGCGTAAACGCGCTCAGCGACCGCATCTTCCTGCCGATTAATCACTTCATATAAAATTTTCAAACCGAGATGGCTCATCGCCACCTCATACACATCGGGGAACGCGAGCGCCACCGACACCGCCATCTGACGGTGATCTTTGACGATGCTGTTGTATTCGCCGCCGATGTAACGCGCGGGTTTTTGCACGGTATTGAGCAAAAACGGCGAGACGCTGACTGTAGACATTCTAACTCCTATCTAAGCGGACGCATCAAACAAAACGGTTTTGCGCCGCAGGTAAATATTTAATAACAACGCGACGCTGCACAAATTAAGCGTCAACGAACTGACTCCGTAACTTAAGAACGGAAGCGGGATGCCGGTGACCGGCATGATGCCGATCGTCATCCCGACATTAATGAAAATCTGAAACAACCACATCGCCACGATCCCGGTCGCGATATAGCGTCCGAACCGATCGGCGGCCGTGCTGGCAATCCAAATACCGCGGTACAGCAGCACGAAGTACAGCAGCAACAGCAATAACGCGCCAACCAGACCCGTTTCCTCTCCGACCACCGCGAAAATAAAGTCCGTGTGGTTTTCCGGCAGGAAATTCAGCTGGCTCTGCGTGCCGGCAAATAAACCTTTGCCGATCAGACCGCCCGAGCCGATCGCGATTTTCGACTGGATCACGTGGTACCCGGTATTGAATGGATCGCGTTCCGGATTAAATAACACGAGAATACGATTCTTCTGGTACTCTTTGAGCAGGAAAAACCACGCCAGCGGTAAGACCGCCAGCCCCGCCAGGCAAACTTTGCGAATGTAGTCCATGCGCACGCCCGCGATATACAAACCGCCGAGCGTAATCGCGCCGAACACCAAACTCGTGCCCAAGTCCGGCTGCAGCAAGACCAGCGCGAACGGCGGCAGCAGAAAGAGCGCCGTATAAAAAAGTCCGCTCCATTTTTTCAAATCCAGCGACGGCCGACACAAAAACCGCGCCAAACAGACGATATAAATAATTTTGGCAAATTCCGACGGCTGAATACTGATCGGTCCGATCGTGATCCAACGCTGCGCGCCGAGCGCGCTCGTGCCCACCAGCATAACCGCGATCAAAACGATTAAATTGGCCGCATATAGCGCCGGCGCGTATTGATATAACTTCCGGTAGTCAAAGCGCAACAAGTACACGAAAATGGCGATATCTGCCACCAAAAACGCTGCCTGCTTCGCCAAGTAATCCGAAACATGAAGGCCCGCCTGATTGATGTGCGACGCCGACCCGATGAAAAGCAATCCGAGCAGCGTCAACGCCAGCGTGACCAGCACCAGCGCCCGATCCGTCGAGCGCCACCAACGTTCGATGCTCATACTAGCCTCGGCGCCGGCGCCATGCCGCGCTTTGCGATTGACGGCGGGCGATGCGCGAGCGTTTGCCTTCGCTCGAACGGTAGTGCCGATCGATAAACCGCGACCACTCTTCGATGCCGCGTTCCCGCCCCGCTAAAAAGTCATCGACCATTTGCGTCATCGCTTTGCCGAACGCGCCCAGCTGCGCCATATTCGTGACGTTACCCGCCTGCGACTGCGCCACAACTTCCGGCGCATGCGGCAAGATGCCGCCGAGATGTTCCGGCTGCATCTGATTCGCCATTTCTTCCGCCGTCAAATATCCCGGCGTCTGCGCATTATGAAAATTATTGAAAATCAACGCGTAATGAAACATCCGATCTTCATGCATATAGTGCATGACGCGGTCGGCGTCTCGCAAAGACACCCAAGTCGGTTCCACGACGAGAAAAATCCGATCCGCCATCGCAAGCGTATACATAAGCCCTTTACCGATGCCCGCCGGACTGTCGATTAAAAGGTAATCATAGCGATCACGCAGATCTTCCAAAACGGTCAACACCGCGTCCCCTTCCAGCTCTTCCCAGCGGTATTGCTGGCTGGCCGGCATGAAATCAAGATTCGGCGCGATATGTAAAATCGCGTCTTCTTCGAAGCAACGTCCCGTTGCGACATCGAAAATATCAAACAGCACGCGATCTTCGACGCCCAGCACCAGGTCGAGATCGCGCAGACCCATGTCGCCGTCCAGCAGCAACACGCGTTTGCCGCGCTCCGCCAGCGCCGCGCCGAAGGTCGCGGTGACTACGGTTTTACCGACGCCGCCCTTGCCGGATGCCAGTGTGATGATTTGTCCCATGTATGTATTTCCTTTCTGTTATTTCGCTGTCGGAATGTGAAAATACGCATCCAACATTTGTTTGACGATCGGCGCCGCCGACTCAATCCCGTAGCCGGCGTGTTCCGCCAATACCACAATTACAATTTGCGGATTGTCATACGGTGCGAACGCCGCGAACCAAGCGTGATCCGGACCGTCGCCCGTTTCCGCCGTCGCGGTTTTGCCGCCAACTTCAATCGGATACCCGTAAAATAAAGCGCCCGCGGTGCCGCCTTCCTGCGTGACCGCCCACATGGAGCGCTTCACGGTATCGAGTACCGATTTCGGAACGACAAGTCGTCCCGTCACTTGCGGCTGATGGATTTGGTACGGCGAGCCGTCCAAATGATTGATGCGACTCACGAGGTACGGTTTGTACCGCGTGCCGCCGTTGGCAATCTGACTGACGACGGAGGCCATTTGCAGCGGCGTCGCCAAGTGAAAACTTTGACCGATCGCGGCGTCAAATGTTTCGCCCAAATACCAGTCGTCATGAAATACTTCTTTTTTATACTGTTCGGTCGCTACCAGCCCGGACGCTTCCCCGTATAAATCAATGCCGGTCGCTTCGCCCAAACCGAACGCGCGCGCCATCTCGGCGATCCGGTCGATGCCCAGGCGGTTGCCCAATTCGTAAAAGTAAACATTATCCGATTTGGCCATGGCCTCCTGGAAATTAATCCAGCCGAACGCTTCGCCTGCCGCATTGCGTTTATCAATCAGCCAGTGCCGACCGTTATCGTAAATCCGTTCTTCCGGCGTGACGACTTTCGCGTTGAGCGCCGCGGTGCCGGTGATTACCTTAAAAATGGAACCCGGCGGATACGTGCCTGAAATCACGCGATCATCAAACGGACGCAAACTGTTTTCATTGAGATCCCGCCATTCTTTGGCGGTAATGCCGACCGCAAACGAATTCGGATTAAACGACGGCCAGTTGGCCATCGCCAACACCGCGCCCGTATTCGGATCGAGCGCGACGGCCGCTACTCCCGTCGGCCAAATGTGCGACTTCGCCAGTTCGGACAGATGCTCCCGAATCGCCGTTTCCGTCGCTCGTTGCAGCGGCAAATCCAAGGTCAGTCGTAAATTATGACCGGGCGTAATCGGCGCTTCCTCAATGTTTTTGACCGGCCGCCCCGTGGCGTCGACTTCTACCTGCCGACCGCCGGTTTTTCCCTGTAACAGATCGTTATAATATAACTCCAAACCGGAACGACCGACAATCGTTCCGGGCGCGTATTCGCTGCCGTCGGGTTTGCGATCATCCGGGCCCGCTTCGCCGACGTAACCGATGACGTTCGCCGCCAACGATCCGTACGGATAGTAACGCAACGGCTGTACCTCAATCGTTACGCCGGGATACTCGGCGCGGTACTCTTCAATTTTCGCCACGATATCGGGACCGATATCCACTTTAATCGGAACCGGTCCGAACGACGCGCCGTGGTCTTTAATTTTCTTTTGAATGTCCGCCGGCGTCATTTCCAACACATTCGCCAAACGCGCTTCCAGCGCCGCATCCATCGGCTTTTGCTGCGGCGTATACGAAACGATATAGACCGGTCGCGAACCGACGATAATTTCGCCGTTGCGATCGAGCAATACGCCGCGCGTCGCCTGAATGGTCATTTGCCGAATGCGGTTGCCGTCCGCGAGTTCCCGGTAATGCTCCCCGTCAATCAGCTGCAACACGAACAAGCGCAGCACGAGCAGAAGGAAAAGGCCCGCGATAACATAGATGAACGAATTGTACCGGCGATCGGTAACTTTTTTATATAAACTTTCCAGCATCTCAATCTCCTTGGCGGCGCGGCCGCAAAAGCGGGTGCATCGCCAGGGCCAACAGCGCGTTCAAAAGCGCCTGCGGCAACGCGACGCTGAGAAAACTTCGCGTCATATTAATCGGTATGCCGCCCAGCCACCAAATGCAATAGTACACAAGCGCCGCGAAAAGGCTTGCCACAAGCACCGCGAGAAAGGACATTTCCCAACGGATCTGAAAGCGCGACCAGGCGAGCCACAACGGCAACACGAGCAGCAAATATCCCGCCAGATGCGGTCCGAAAAAGTTGGCGGCCAGCACATCGGCGATCAGCCCCGCCAAAGCCGCGACGAAAAAACCGTACCGCGGTCCGTAGAAGAGTGTAGTCAGGACCACCGCCACCAGCCAGAGATCGGGGCGCACCTCCGCCTGCCACCAAAACGGCAGTACGGCCGTCTGCAGGAAAAAAACAAGCAGCGCGCTTACCCATCGGCGGGTCGTTGTCATCCCTTCGCTCCTTCCTGCGGCGCGTCGGGAACGAGATTCGGCATCTGCTCAACCGGCACGGCCGCCGTGGACGCGTTCAAAATCACCAGCACTTCTTCCAATTTGGTAAAATCAACGGCCGGCGTCAATACGGCGCGCTTTACGACACCCGAAGGATCCGGCACGATTTCTTTCACCGTACCGATCAAAAGCCCTTTGGGATACAGGCCGCCGTACCCCGATGTCACAACCGCATCGCCCGCCACGATATCGCCTTCTTTGACGATATCGATCATCTCCGGATGCGCCACATCGTTGCCGTTGCCGGAGACGAGCGCCGCCACGCGCGACTGCGGGCGCTGCACGATACCGCCCACCGCGGTGCGGGGATCCAAAATAAATTGGATCCGCGCCGAGTGCGGATACACGTCGCTGACGAAGCCGACTACGCCCTGTGGCAACATCACCGCCATATATTTCGTCAAACCTTCCGCTTTGCCGCGGTCAATCACCGCGCTCTGCGTCCAGCCGCCGTCATCGCGAGTAATCACGCGCGCGGCCAGCACCTGATATTGCGGATAGGTCGCTTCAAATTGCAACAGCGCTCGCAAGCGTTCATTTTCCGCGACAATTTCGCGTTGCGCCGTCAATGCGCCGCGCAGCGCGTCATTTTCCGCACGCAGCTGTTGCAGTTCCGCATAGCCTGTTACCGCTCCGCGCAAGATCGTCGCGCCGCCGAGCACCTCCTGCGCCACACGCGCCGTGCCGTATTCAAACGGCGTCGCGGTCGCGACCAGCGGTTGCGTGACAAAAGGCACCGCCTCACGATGCCGCCAGGCCCAACCGACCAAACCGATCAAAAGCAGGATGGCAATCGCCCAAACCAACGTGCGTCGTTCGATTCCCCGCACTATTCATTCCTCCCCACGTTGCCACCGACTAATAAATACGGCCATTCCGCACGGCGCTTCAACGCCAGCATGCCGCCTCGCGCCACTGTCCCGAACGGTTCCTTCGCGACCTGCACGGGGATGCCGATCGTTTCCGCGAGCGCCAAATCAAATCCTTTGACCAATGCCGCGCCGCCGGTCAGTCGTACGCCGTTTTCCAAAAGATCCGCCTGCGCCTGCGCGGAAAGTCCGCGTACCAGACGACGAAAACGTTGCAACCAGACATTCGTCACTTCCCGCACGAGCGGCAATAACTCCGTCGACGTCACGGTAAACTCCGTCAATGTGCCGTCGGCTAACAAGCGTCCCGTACATTCCTGACGGGTTTCGCCGACGCTCTGTACGCAGACCGCCACTTCACGCACGAGTGTTTGAATCGTAGCCGTCTCGACCATCACTCCGTAGGTTTCACGCAAGTACGCCCGCAACGCCGCGCTCAAAGCGCGGCCGCCGGCCGGCAGATAATCGTTGGCGAGATAACCTCCGCCCGAAAGCGCGGTCAACGTAAATCCTTCGCCGCAATCCGCCGCCATCGCCGCTTCCGCGCGCAACGGGTCCCACCCGGCTCCCAGCGCCGCCGCCGCGCCGCGATCCGCCAGAAACGTTTCCAATACGCCAGCCTTGCGCGTCGTCTGCAGCCATGCCCGGACCGCCACCTGCGACGGCAACGAAGGCACGGCAAGACACACGGTCGGTCGCGTCACGGCGCCGCGTTGGACTTTATCCAAAATCGTTTGTAGCAGTAATTGTGCGGCGGCCTGTTGCGCCACGACGCCGCCGACGAACGGTCGCACAGCGACAAGACCGCGCGGCTCCGCGCGCAAGCGGATCGCCGCCTCGGTTCCGACAGCGACGACCTCGCCCTGCGTGGTTACCGCCGCCAGCGACGGCTCGGATATTTCCTGCTGAGCATCCGCCACCACCACACGTGTATATAACGAGCCCGGGTCGATCCCGACCAGCAGACTGCGCATTGAAATTCGTTTCATCTCTTCGCTCCGTCACGATTATTATTTCCTTAATTGCCTATCTTGTTATTTTAACATATTTCCTATAGTAGCGCGCACCGGAAAACGCACGCCGGCAATGCTTTTACCAATGCCTAATCTCTTTTTGCGTGCGCTTAATACAGTTTATGCTAAAATGAAACTGATCTGTTTTGTTTTCAAGGAGGTTTCATGGATAAAAAGAAAAAGCGCTGGGTGATCGGCGCCATCATCCTTTTATGTATTGTATTTGCTGTTTTTTTACAACCTTCACGTCCTGCCAAAAAGACGGTCAGCACCGATAACGGTTACGTGGCTGTGATCCGCGTCGAAGGTCCGATCGTCGGCGCGGCCGATATACCGTCCAACCTTTTCAGCGGCGGCACAACGGCCTCCTCGGGCCGACTCATGAAAGAAATTCGCCAAGCGGCCGCGGATCCCGCCGCCAAAGCGGTCTTGTTGCGTATTAACAGCCCCGGCGGTTCGGCCACCGCGTCACAGGAAATCGGTGACGAAATCGATCGGCTGAAAACAAGCGGCAAGCCGGTGGTCGTTTCGATGGGCGACATGTGCGCGTCGGGCGGATACTGGCTCGCCGCGAAAGGCGATCGGGTGTTTGCCAACCCATCATCGATGACAGGCAGTATCGGCGTGTACATCGGCTATACGAACTATGAAGAATTGATGGGTAAACTCGGTATCAACAACGATAAAATCAAATCCGGCGCGCATAAAGATATTCTCTCGCCGGATCGCCCGATGACGCCGGAAGAGCGCGCCCTCGTGCAAGGCATGGTCGATGACATTTATGAGCAATTCGTAGACGTCGTCGCAACCGGCCGGCAAATGGATCCGCAACACGTGCGTGAACTGGCCGACGGACGTATTTTCACGGGTCGTCAGGCGCAGGCCGCCGGTCTCGTGGACGCGATGGGCAATTACTATGACGCGCTCAATTATACGGCCAACCTCGTCGGTTTGCCGACAACGGACGTGCCCACGCGCGAATACGGCGATGATTCCGTTTCCTGGCAACGTCTCTTCGGCGCGGAACTCCGCGGCGCGTTTCGTGAAAGCATCGGAAGCTTAGCTCGTCGCGAAGGCTTGAACGCTCGCACTGAATGGGAGGCGCCCCATGCTCAGTAACGCGTTGGAACTTCTCTATGATGTGATCACGCGGCCGCAATGGGCGTTTTATCGTATCACCCATACCGATGTTCGAGGCGAAGCCGTCATCGTGTTTATTTTGAGCACGCTGATCACTTCGCTCGCTTCGGTCGGGCCGATGCCGAATGCTCTGGTCGCCGTGTTCGCCGGCTCGTTCATCGGCGGCGCATTGTATTTTTTGATCGGCGGCGCTCTCATGCATTTCTGCGCGTCTCTTTTGGGCGGCGAAGGGACCGTGCAAGGGCTCTTGCAGGCCTTGCCGTTCGCGTTGTTTCCCAACGCCCTGACAGCCTTGGGTGTGATCCTTAATTTCTTGCCGGCGGCTGTTAATGCGGCGCTGTTTGACGCGCTCACGTTGGTGGTGACGTGCTGGACGATCTTCCTATTGGTCACGGCGCTGCAAAAAAACTACGGAATCAGTCTCGGGCGCGCCGTCTGCGCTTTACTGTTTCCGTTTATCGGCCTCTTGCTCCTTGTCACCTTCCTGATCTTTGCTTTCTTTTGGTTATTTCTCGCGAATATGCCGCTTTGGTCAGGGGCTCTGGAAGAGCTCGGCCGCTTTTAGCGAGATCGGTTATTTTTCACACAAAAACTTATTTGCGCAATAAAAAAAACTGCCATGCGGCAGTTTTTTTATTTATCTCGCTCATTTTGCGCGTTATTTTTATCGTCCGACTCGGCGCCGGAAAAGGTATCGCTTTCCTGCAGCACCCGTTTTAAAATTTTTCCCGTGCTGTTTTTCGGGAGCGCATCCAAAACGACGTATTTGCGCGGCAATTTGAACGCGGCGAGACGTTGCGCCAAATATTTGCGTAAAGCCTGCGTATCGAGTTCCGCGTCTTCCTGCAACACGATGTACGCGCACACGAATTGTCCGCGCAAGCCGTCGGGATGGCCGACCACCGCGACTTCCGCCACGCCCGGATACCGATAGATTTCGTCTTCCACTTCACGCGGGTACACATTTTCCCCGTTGACGATAATCATGTCTTTGGAACGGTCGACGATGTAGATATACCCGTCTTCATCCATATAAGCGAGATCGCCCGTATGCAACCAGCCATCCTGCAAGGCCTCCGCCGTCGCTTCGGGTAAATGCCAATATCCCTGCATGACGTTGGCGCCCTGCACTAAAAGTTCACCGATCGTTCCCGGCTCATACGTCGTCGCGTCGTACCCGTCAATTTTAACGCGCACGCCCGGAAGCGCCGGACCGATCGAATAGTATTTATGCTTGTCTTCCGGATTGACCGCAACGACCGGCGACGCTTCCGAAAGTCCGTAACCTTCGATGATCGGCCGACCGTAAATGTTTTCGAATTTCTTCGCGACCGGTTCGGGCAAACTGGCTCCGCCCGAGACGAAAAGACGGACCGATTTCAACCGTTCGGGAGTGGCCAGGCGCACCAGCAGATGGTACAACGGTGGCACTAAGAAAGATACCGTTACCGCGTACGTTTCGATCGCCTGCAAGATTTCGCCCGGACGGAACGTGTTGACGGGAACGACGCTGCCCCCTCGGATAAGCGGATTCACAACGCAAGTCGTCCAACCGAAGCAATGGTACATCGGCAACACGCAAAGAACGTGATCCTCCGGCTCGTGCGGCAACACCGCATTGAATTGCTTAACGTTTTCCGCCAGATTACGATGCGTGAGCATCGCGCCCTTGGGTCGACCGGTCGTGCCCGACGTGTAAATGAACGTGGTCACATCCGTATCTTCCCGTTGCGCTTCGGCGGGAACGCATTCCGCTACGGCGATGTCCTGCGCCTCTTCAACAAGCGTCGCCACCAAAAGCAGCGGCGCCGCCGTGTGTAATTCTTTGTGCGCGACCAACAACACCAAGCCCGCGTCTTTGGCGATATAGTCCACTTCCGCTTCGGTCAACATGCAATTGACCGGAACGACGATCGCGCCCAGACTGACGATCGCGAAGTAAATGTAAATAAACGCGGGACTGTTTTGTTCATACAAACCGACGCGATCGCCTCGCTTCACGCCCTTTGTTTGCAAGACGGTGCGATACTGCGCGATATGTTCTTTCAATTGACCATACGTGACATTTTCGGGACCGCGAATGGCAATACTCTCCGGATCATGGCCGGTGATCAGTTCATCCAGTAACATGGTTTCCTCCTTGGCCGAAATTTCGGCAGCTCATTTCTTATATTCTACATGAAATTTTTAATCATGGGCAAAAAAAAAGACACGGTCGTGTCGGATAAATAAACTGGCGGAGCGGGTGGGATTCGAACCCACGCACGGGGTAAACCGTCTAACGATTTAGCAAACCGTCCTCTTCAGCCTCTTGAGTACCGCTCCAAGTAAAAGCTTCCACTATTTTACGTAAAATTCGCCTTTTTGTCAAGGAAATTTGACGTCATGACATCTTTATCATATGTACGAATGCCGCGCGGCAAACGGAAATTTACGCAATAAAAAAGAGACCCGCGGTCTCTTTTTTAGATGGTGGGCGATGACAGGATCGAACTGCCGACATCCTGCTTGTAAGGCAGGCGCTCTCCCAGCTGAGCTAATCGCCCATATTGGTGACCCGTGGGGGATTCGAACCCCCGATACCGCCGTGAAAGGGCGGTGTCTTAACCACTTGACCAACGGGCCTTCTGGCTCCCTGAGTAGGACTCGAACCTACGACCGATCGGTTAACAGCCGATTGCTCTACCAACTGAGCTATCAGGGAATATAACAAAAGTAATTATAGCCGATGAAATAAAAAAAAGCAAGCGCAAACCTGCGCTTGCTTTTTTCTGCGTCTCCGTATCCGCTGTGACACGTTACGCCGACACGCGCGGTCGATGTGTCGGTATGCGCTGATAAGGAAATTCTGCCAATACGCGGTCCGTCATTTCCTTGACGACCGCTCGCGGCGCATTCAAAACCGATTCTTCCGCCGTGTCGCTGTACCTGCTTTGCCACAACTGCAGCTCATCGTTCGGTCGGTAATACGCGTACACGCGCAAGTCACCAAATGTGGTAACCCACCAGTCGCCGTCCCAGTCGGTACGTGTAAACTGCGCCAGACGCACCAGCTCCGCGCCGACGACGATATCCGCATCGTACGCCTCGGCGACGGCCGCGAAATCGTAACGCGTGAACGGCATTGTCGTTTGCGGTCCGTTCGTTATTTCATAGTACGGATAGCGAAACGGCTCGGCCAAACGTCGCTCCACATAGTCCCCGAGTTCCGCATGTCGTTCCGCCGTTACCGTCGGCAGAATAACGACTTTCTCCGCCGTAATCGGTTCGGCGGCAAACACCGACAGCACGCCGATGAAAACGCCAATTACAAGCAAGCACCATTGCCTTTTGTTTCCCATATTGCGCCTCCTTACTCGCGCGCGGGCAGCGTGCGCGCGGTATCCAATGACCGCGTGACCAGCGCCGCTTCCGGTAAAACCTCCGCGCTGATTTTATGAAATCGAAAATGACGAATGCTGATACTCTCGTCCGCGTCCTTGCGCCCGAGCCGCGTCAAATCGCCGCGACCGTCTTTCGTCTGCGGCGGCAAGTACAAGGTGTCGCCGCGAATCACGGCCGGCAACGGTTCCGCCTCGGCGATACGCACCGCGGGATCGCGGTACACCAAACCGAATTCGCAGCGCACCGCGAATTCACACGCGTTCAGTCGTTGGTACGGCGCGAGCCCCAGCGTGCAAACATAGCGTTCTCCGCTTTGCGGGTCAACCCCCGTCGCCTGCCAAGTGCCGTACCATGTTTGCGCGGCTCGTTCCGCATACCACAGAAATCCTTGCCAACCCGCCCAAACCAAAAACGAAACCAACGTCACCGCGAGCAGCGTCCGCCGTTTTTCCGTTCCGCTTAACCGAATAATTTTTGCTTCAGCTCCCGCCAGTACAAAACGATTCCCGTCACGACCGGCGTCAATACCGGCAAAATATTCATCACATAATTGCCGAAGTTGGCGATGTGCGCTTCATACATGCCCAGCAGGCAAAACGGACATGCTTCCGCCGTGCGGCAACTCAGCAGTAATATGAGCGCCGCCAGCATCGCAATTTTTTGTGCGCGTCGCATTTATTTTTTGTTATCTCCCTGTGAAATAATCTACACCGGCCTGGAAAATTTTCTGTTTTTTCTGCCCGATAATATTTTTCGCTACATACGGACCATAGCGCTCGCTGTGACCCATCTTGCCCAAAATTCGTCCGTTCGGACTGAGCAGGCCTTCGATCGCCGCGACCGATCCGTTCGGGTTCGCCGGCATCGTTTCGTGGACACCGCCCCATTCATCGCAATACTGTGTCGCGATCTGACCGTTCGCCGCCAAAGCCTGAACGACGTCCGGCGCCGCGTATAAACGTCCTTCGCCGTGACTGAACGGAATGCGATGGAGTTCGCCCGGTTCAAAATACATGAGCCACGGGGATTTCGTCGAGACGATCTTCGTCATCGCGTAGTGCGAAATGTGGCGTCCGATGGTATTGTAGGTGAGCGTCGGCGCGCTCGGCGCCAATTCGCGGATTTCTCCGTACGGCAGCAGGCCGAGTTTGATCAACGCCTGGAAACCGTTGCAGATGCCCAAGATCAAACCGTCGCGATGCGTCAAGAGATCGTTCACCGCGTCGGCCAATGCCGGATGCCGGAACAGCGCGGCGATAAACTTGCCCGAACCTTCCGGTTCATCGCCGGCGGAAAATCCGCCCGGAAATGCTAAAATTTGTGTCATTTTCACCGCTTTGACAAGCGCTTCGACCGATTCATTCAACGCCTGCGGCGTCAGGTTGCGCACGACGACGGTCGACACATCCGCGCCCGCATTTTCAAATGCGCGGGCCGTGTCCACTTCACAGTTCGTACCCGGCATTACCGGAATGACGACCTGCGGCGTGCCGATGGTAATCCGCGCGCGGCGTGTCGGGTTGCCCGCCACCGGCGAAACGGGATACAGCGGCGCCGGTTGAAGCGTTTTCGTCGGGAACACTTTTTCCAGCGGTTCTTCCCAACGCGCTTGCAATTCATCGAGCGATACCGTAGTGCCGGCAAGAGAAATGCTGTCACCGGCGGTTTCACCGATGATCGTAATATGTTCGTTAAGCGCCCATTGTTCCGCGACCTCTCTGTCCAATTCGACCAGCCATGAAACCGGTCGCGCCGCGAACCATTCTGTCGGAGTGAGCACATCGCTCAGCCGTGCTCCGATATGGTTGCCGAATGCCGCTTTCGCGCACGCAGCCGCGAGACCGCCCGCATCAATCGCCTGCGCGCTTTTCAGCAACCCTTTTTCCGCCGCCGCGAACAACCGATCCGCATGATCGATAAAGACTTCAAAGTCCGGCATGGCGTATTCATCCAACGGCGTTTCCAGCAAGACCAACGCGTGGCCGCGTTCCTTCCATTCGGGACTGAGGATATCGTCCGCATCCCCCGGCGCCACCGCGAACGAAATCAGCGTCGGCGGCACATGCAAATCAAGGAAACTGCCGCTCATCGAATCTTTGCCGCCGATCGCGCCGATTTCCAGTTCCGACTGCGCGACAAACGCCCCCAACAGCGCCGCTACCGGCTTACCCCAAGAGGCCGTGTCGCCTAATTTTTCAAAATATTCCTGCAAGGATAAATAGGCGCGTTTCCAGTTGCCGCCCAGCGCCGCGATTTTCGCCAGCGACTGCAACACGGCGAACAGACCGCCGTGGAACGGACTCCACGACGCCAAGTACGGATCAAACGCGTGAGTCATGATGCTCACGGTTGACGTTTCCCCGTGACGCAACGGAATTTTCGCGACCATGCCGTCGACCGGCGTGCACATGCGCGCGCCGCCGTAGGGCATCAGCACCGTGCCCGCGCCGATCGTCCCGTCAAACCGTTCGCCCAAACCGCGCTGCGAAGCGACATTCAAATCACCGAGCGTTTGCGCCCAAGCGGCGCGCACGTCCGTCACCGGTTGCGGGGTAAAATAATTTTCTTCCGCCGGCGCCTTGATAACGGCGGCGCTGGCTCGACCGGCGCCGTTGGTGTCAAGGAACGAGCGTTCCAAATTGACGATGGTTTCACCGCGCCACTGCATCATCAGGCGACGCTCTTTCGTGACGACCGCAATCGGCGTCGCTTCCAGATTTTCTTCATCCGCATAGCGGCAGAACTCGTCCGCATCATCCGCGGCGACGACCACCGCCATACGTTCCTGCGATTCGGACAGCGCCAATTCCGTGCCGTCCAATCCTTCATATTTTTTCGGTACGGCATCCAAATTAATCGTCAAGCCGTCCGCCAATTCGCCGACAGCGACCGCCACGCCGCCCGCGCCGAAATCGTTGCAGCGGCGAATCAGGCGCGAGGCCTCCGGACGCCGGAATAAGCATTGTAATTTACGTTCCGTCGGCGCGTTACCTTTTTGCACTTCCGCGCCCGCGGTGGTTAATGAACTTTCCGTATGTTCTTTGGAAGAACCGGTCGCACCGCCGATGCCGTCACGACCGGTACGGCCGCCAACCAGCAACACGATATCGCCCGGTTGCGGCACGCGACGAATAACCTGATCCGCCGGCACCGCGCCGACGACCGCGCCGACTTCCATGCGTTTGGCGACGTAGCCGGGGTGGTAGTATTCACGCACCTGACCGGTCGCGAGACCGATCTGGTTGCCGTAAGAACTGTAACCGGCCGCCGCTTGCGTCGTAATCGTGCGCTGCGGCAATTTTCCGGTGAGCGTTTCCGAAAACGGCGTACGCGGATCGCCGCTGCCGGTCACGCGCATCGCCTGGTAAACGTACGCGCGTCCGCTCAAGGGATCGCGAATGCAGCCGCCCAAACAGGTGGCCGCTCCGCCGAACGGTTCAATTTCCGTCGGGTGGTTATGCGTTTCGTTCTTAAAGAGCAACAGCCATTCTTCCGTGCCGTTTTGGGTTTTGACCGGAATCTTGATCGTGCAGGCGTTGATTTCTTCCGACTCGTCCAACTCCTGCAAAAGTCCCTGCGCGCGCAACGATTTCACCGCAATCGTCGCCAGATCCATCAGCGATTGCGGCCGCGGATTGTCACTGTACAAGCCGTTGTGCACTTCACTGTACCAGTCGTACGCTTCAACGATCGGCTCGGTAAAGTGACCCGCCTCGATATCGACATGCGTCAGTTCCGTGCCGAATGTCGTGTGACGACAATGATCGGACCAGTATGTATCCAAGACGCGCAATTCGGTCAACGTCGGATCGCGATCCGCCTGATCGCGGAAATATTCCTGCACGACGGCCAGGTCCGCTTCATCCATGGCCAAACCGTACTGCGTCAGCATCGCTAAAAGTTCCGAACGCGTCGCGGAAATGAATCCGTCCAATACCGGTACCGGTTGCGGTTGATGCGCCGGCGCGATGAGTTCACGCGGCATCTCCCAAGCCGCTTCGCGCGCTTCGATCGGGTTGATCACGTATTCTTTTAATTTGACGATGTCGACCGGTCGATCAATACCGGTGACGACATACACCGTCGCATACGCGACGCGCGCATCGACGCTCGGATCCAACAAGCGCAAACATTGCTCCGCCGAGTCGGCGCGCTGATCATATTGACCGGGCAACAACTCGACGGCAAAGGCCGTTTCCTGCGGACCGATTTGCAAATGTTCCGTCCATGTATCCACGGGAGGTTCCGCAAAAATCGTCGTCATCGCGCGAGCAAACAATTCTTCACTGACACCATCCACGGTGTACCGATGCCAAACCTGCACATCGGCTAACGACGTCAGGCCCAGTTGCTCCCGCCATTCCCGTAAAAGGCGTTGCGCCGTGTCGGCCAGCGCCGTTTTTTTGGCGACAAAAACTCGTTGTAACATAGGTTCCTCCCTCATACTATGCAGCGCGCCAAGTGGCGCGGATAACCGCCATTGATTGAGTTTATTCTACCATTACAGGCCGGATTTTTCCATATTTATGGCGTACGAAAACATCTTTATTTAAAAAAGAATTCGCTGCGTATCGTATTTATATTTGAACATAAATTCAATCGTTCGGATTTTATCCGGCATTTTTTTGCTAAATAAAAAATAAAAGATGCGTATTCACGCATCTTCTATCGTCTCGTTTGCTTTCGCTGTTTCGACCGCTTTTTTCTCTCTCGGAAGCGCGTGCACGCGGACGCGACGAGTGCCGCGATACGCGGGCGTTTCTCCGGGCAGCCGTTCCCAATAGCCGCGCGGACGTCGACGCCACAAGCGATGCCGCTGCTTGCGCAAGGGCCGATGCCATGCGCTGTACGCCGCCGCAAGCAGTCGACGCAAACGCAACGGCAAATAAACGGCGCCGAAACGTTCGTATTCCCACGCAAATTGCTCTTCAATCGGATCGACCTGGTAATGATGCCGATGACCGTAAATCGCGCTCTCCAAACCGCGCGGCGAAAATTCCAGCGTCGCGCTTGTCCAAGGGGAACGTCCCGGGTTCTCCGCGATCCACGCTTTCCAAAGTTCGCGCACCGCCGTGTCGGCCGCCGCCATTTGCAACCACAGGTCTTCTTCCGAACCGCCCGTCCGCCAAACAGAATCCGTCCAGTAGACATACTCCGCGCGCGTTTTCGGGCGGTAATAAAAATAATGAAGCGGCTCGGTCGCCATGAGCGTTCGCCAAACGACGCGTCCCCACGGCTCTTTAATCAGCGCCGCAATCGTCTGCATTACGTCGGCGTACGCCGCCTGCATTTGTTCGTTCACGCTGCTTCCTTTCTCAGCGGTGCTCCCGCCATGGTGTCATATATCGTTGCCACTGCGCCAACAGCGCCTGGACCATTAATCCCGCTACACACAACACAAAGATGCACGCCAACATCGGCGCGGTCAACATCAGGTCCCCGAAATGCAAAATCAGCGCGCCGATGCCCGTCTGCGCCGCGATCATTTCCGCCGCGACGACGAGCACGAGCGCCGTGCCGCAACCGAGTTGCAAGCCCGCGAACAATTCCGGCAGCACCGCCGGCAGCGCGACGGTACGTAAATACCGCCCGCGACTCACGGGATACATCGCGGCGACCTCACGGTAAAGGCGCGGCAAACGCACCAGTCCCGCCATCGTGTTAATAAAAACCGGGAAAAAGACACCGAGCGCAATCAATACGTATTTCGGCAATTCACCGATGCCGAGCCAGAGCACGAAAAGCGGCAAAATGGCAATTTTCGGCAAGGGATAAAAGAAATAAATATACGGTTCGATCAAGCGTCGAAACGTCGGCGAAAGTTCTCCCGCGAGCGCCAACAACAACGCCGCAAGACCGCCCGCGATCACGCCGACCAGCCAACGTAACGCGCTCGCCGCCAGCGCCGGTCCTAACGTGCCGTTTTGCACCAACGCCGCCAACGCGCTCGCGATTTGCGACGGCGCGGGGAGATATACCGGTGAAATCCACCCCTGACGCACGCTCCACTCCCACAGACCGAGCAGCAGCAACACGCCCGCCAGCGCCCACCAGCGCGCGAGACCGCTGTCTTTTGGCGCCAAACGGTACCGTACTTCGCGTTCAGTCGTCATGGCGACCTCCCTGCGTCAACGCCGCCGTCGCGCCCGCTTTAATTTCCTGCCAAATGGTTTCTTCCAACGCCGCCAACTGCGTCCGCGCGCTGAGCTGATGCCGTTCCTTGCGCGGTATATCCACCGTCAAACATTCCACAATGCGGCCGGGGCGCGGCGAAAACACCCAAATCACATCGGCGAGCCGCACCGCCTCGGCGATGTTGTGCGTGACATACAAGGTCGCCGGACGCAATTCTTCCCAATATTGCACCAAATCATCTTCCAACAGCCGACGCGTCTGCGCGTCGAGCGCGGAAAAGGGTTCATCCATTAATAATAAATCCGGCTCGGTCACCAGGGCGCGCGCGATCCCGACGCGTTGCCGCATGCCGCCCGAAAGCGAACCCGGATACGCATCCGCGAATTCGCTCAACTGCATGCGCGCCAATTTTTGCGCTACCCGTTCGGCAATTTCCTGCTGAGAAAACTCGCGATCCTGCAAACTGAACGCCACATTGTCCGCGACGGTCAGCCAGGGAAATAAACCGCCCTGCTGAAACACCATCGCCGTCTGCGGTTGCTTTTCCGCGCCGCGCCAGTACAAACGTCCCGATGTCGGCAACAACAATCCCGCCGCCAAGTATAAAAGCGTCGATTTGCCGCAACCGGAAGGACCGATCAGCGCCACGAATTCTCCCGGCGCGACCGTTTTGGTAAGCGGCGCCAGCGCTTGGATCTGCACGCCGTTTTTCTCCGTATAGGTCTTCGTGACCGCGTCCAAACAAAATTCCATATTATTCAAACAGGGCGGTCTGCTCGTAGTGCTGCTGTGCGTTTTTCTCCGCGCCGAACACCCGCTCCATGGCACTTTGCGTAATGAGTACCGTGCCTTCCGATTTACGGGTTTCCGTCGCCGTGAAAATCGGCTCCACCAACGTTCCGTCCGGTCTGCGATAGCCGCCCGCGTAGTGGCGCAATGTGGATGCGGGCACTTCCCAACGCACCGCCGCCTCCATCAAAGTCATGACTTCCGTTAACGCATCCTGCATATCCGCCCTCCTTTCTATTCGGTCTCATTATAGCACGGCGCCGCCGTCGTCTTGCCACGCGATCGCCTCATGCAGGGCCAGTGAATAAATGATTTTTTTCACGACCGGGCGCCGCCAAATGCGCGTGGCCGCATGAGCGTATAAATCGAGTTGGCGATGGTAGCGTTCGTAAAGCACATTGGCCGTATTCACGCGATCGGTTTTATAATCCAAAATCGCAAGATCGCCGTTGGCCGTCGCGTACAGGCAGTCGATCACGCCCTGTAAAAACACTTCATCATCGCCCGCCGGCACGCCGAGCGCCACCGAAGCCGGCAACAACATTCCGAACGGACATTCCCGCAATACAAACGATGATTGACGAATCTCCGCCGCCGTGTCGCAGGTTAACCACAAGTCGAGATCACGACGATGGGCCAACTTCGCTTCGGTCGGCGTTATTTTTTGCGCCTGCTGAAGTTGATCAAGATACGCCTGCGCCGTCGTGGTACCGTCGCCCGCGCCGATCTCGGCCAAAATGCGATGCATGAGCGTGCCGTAACGCGCCCCGCCGTCCGGTCGCATATCCGGCGTGACAAATTGCGGCGGACGCACCCAAGCGTCATTCACCGGTTCGCTTTCCGCAGCGGCATCTTCCTCGGTCGCTACTAAACGCACCGCTTTTGTCGCGGCCATCTCATCTGCCGTCTGCGCCGGTTGCACCGTTAATATCGGCAACGGATAATCCGTCGCCGGTCGTTCCGTTTTTGGCAACGGCGGCAAGGCCGCCGTAATTTCACCCAAATGATGCGTTACTTCCGTCACGGTGACTTTCGCGGGAATCTGCGTGGCAAGCGGTTTGTCATATTGCCAAGAGAGACGTTCCGAGATTTCCGTCGGCAGCGGCGTGCCTGTCAATGTGCCTTGCCGCACGTTTTCCAAACGCGGATCCGACACCGTTGTGACCGCTTCGTTCCACGTCGGCGTCACCGTCTGCACATCCCAGCGCGGCAATGCACCGTTTTCCAAATGCGGCCACAACCAATCCAGGTAGGAACGCGCCGCTTCCGGAGCCACATGCGCGCCGGTCGGTGACAGCCCCGCGTAAAGATACAGTTTATCCCGCGCGCGCGTCATGGCCACGTATAAAAGCCGCTGCTCTTCCGCCAGCGTTTCCCGCCGCAAAATTTCACGCAGCAAATGCCAGCGCACCGTCGGGTACGTCAGACGACGCTTTGCATCGTAGCGAGACAGTCCGATCCCATGACGGCGATGCAATAAAAGACGCGCCTGCGTATCTTTCCAGTTGAATTCTTTGTCGATATTCGCCAAAAACACAACCGGAAATTCCAGCCCCTTGCTTTTGTGAATCGTCATAATGCGTACCGCGTCTTCGTTTTCGCCCATGGTCGACGGTACCGACAAATCCTGCTTCTGCCGCTGCAATTCTTCCAAATATTCCAAAAAGCGCGAAATCCCGCCGCCGGCCCCGTCATCAAACTCGACCGCGCGCGCGTACAAGGCTTCCAGGTTCGCGCGCCGTAACGATCCCGACGGCAAACCGCCGACGTACGCATGATACCCGCTTTCTTCGTAGATGCGCCGCACCAGTTGACCGATGCCGGCTTGCCGCGCCAACAACTGCCAACCGGTAAGCAAGGCGTAAAACTCTCCGACACGGCCGCGCTTTTCCTCATCAGTGAGGCGCGCAAGCCATGTGGGCAAAACATCCCACAGCGCCGGCGCTTCCTCATTGCGCAGCAGCGCCATTTCCGCCAGATCGCGTTCATCGCAACCGACGAGCGGCGAGCGCAACACGGCCGCCGCCTCCAAATCGCGCCGGGAATTGTCGAGCCAACGCAAAAGCGAAAGCATCGTCTGCACTTCGGTCGCCGCGAAATAACCGCCGGCTTGTTCCGCATACACGGGAATACCCGCCGCGCGCAATACTTCGACAAAGACATCAATCCTAGACGCGACCGAACGCATCAAAACTACCGCGTCGCGCCAGCGGAACGGACGAAACGCGCCGTCGTTTTCCTGCACGACGGCCGTCTCGTGCAAATGCAACAACTCATCCGCGATCGCCTGCGCCTGCGCTTCCATCGCCGATAACGGTTCTTCCTCCGCATCATCGTCGGCGGGCGGAATGTCCGCCGCGTCCGCCGTCATTGCGTCGTCGGAAGGCGTGACAAAGCGCACGCTGACCGAACCGCCGACCCAGTTTTCCGGCGCGTCGGTGATCGTCCGCCCGGGAATGAACGCCGCGTTTTCATCGTAAGAAAATTCGGCGGCGGGCGGTTGCATAATTCGGGCAAACACTTCATTCACCGCGTCCAACACGGTGCGATCGCTGCGGAAGTTTTCCCGTAAATCAATGCGTCGCGAAGGAGCTTGCGCATCTCGCGAAAAACGTTCGTACTGACCGAGGAAAATAGTCGGATCCGCCAGCCGAAAACGGTAAATACTTTGCTTGACATCGCCCACCATGAACCGATTATCCGCGCGCGCGATCAGGCTTGCGATCAGTTCCTGCACGCCGTTCGTGTCCTGGTATTCGTCAACCATGATTTCATCGTACTCGCGGGCGAGTTCCCGCGCGATATCCGACGGCAACGGCGCGTCCGGCGTGGATTCCGGCGCGAGCAACAGCGTGAGCGCGTAATGTTCCAAATCGCTGAAATCGATCAGACGCTCCGATTTTTTCCACGTAGTGTACGCGGTCGCGAACGTTTCCGTCACCTTGACGAGTGCCGCGACAAGCGGCGCGGTCGCTTGCAAATCTTCTCGCCAGGTCGCGGGCGCGGCGGCTAAAACACCTTCCATCCATCCCTTCAACCATGCTTTCCCGGCGTCGCGAATCTCTTTGGCCGCCGTCTTGGCCGCTTTCGCCGCTTCGTCCTTCAGCTTGCCGCCCGGCCAACGCATCGGCGCGTAGGCCTGCGCCGCGTCATAAATCGCGTCCCAGTCTTCCCCTTCACAAAGTGCCGTCGCGGTCGCGTAATCCGCCGCCAAAACCTCCCGCGCGTTTTGCAGTTGCGGGTACAACGCCAATTCATCCAGCGCGTTCTGTAATTGCGTTCGCCATTGCGTGACGCCCGCGCGCCACTCTTCCCAAAGCGGCGTCAGATCCGCCAAGTCCGCTTCGGCATACGGCGCGGCGAGCGCCTCCAACCACGCTTCGGGAAACGGCATGCTGCGGCTGTATTCGTACAATCGCAACACCGCGGCGCGCAGCTGCGCGTCATTCGTTTTTGTGCGGAAAAAATCCGCCAATTGCAAAAATTCCGGCGACGCCTCTTCATAGGCTTCAAACAGCGTCTGCTCCAAAGCTTCCAGCCGCCCGAGCGACAGCTCCTGCTCGCCGCCCTGTCGAAAGCCCGCGTCCAAATCCAAACGGTAAAAATATTGGCGAATGATTTGCTGGCAAAACGCGTGAATCGTTGAAATCTGCGCCGACCCCAGCAGCGCCAATTGCCGATCGATGTGCGCCGAAGGCGTCGTCGCGGCGGCCGCGGCGAGCGCCGTGCCGATGCGCGTCCGCATTTCCTGCGCCGCAGCGCCGTGCCGATGCGCGTCCGCATTTCCTGCGCCGCCGCCCGCGTAAACGTCATAACGAGAATACGGGTGATGTCCGCGGGATCGTGCGGATCCAAAAGCCGCCGAATGATGCGTTCGACGAGCACCGCCGTTTTACCCGAGCCTGCCGCGGCGGCGACCAAAAGATTTTGGCGACGACTCGTGATCGCCGCTTCCTGTTCAGTTGTCCATTGCATCGCCGGTCTCCTTTGCGACTGTCGCGGTCATTTTTTCCAGAGCTTCTTCATCATTCAAACTCGGCAAGTAGCGGTAGCGGTTACCGGCAAGTGTCGGATCAAACCCGCAAACCGCACGGTACGGGCAGTACTTGCAGGCCACGTTTTGGCCTTGGCGATACGGCATGACATCGATCCGTCCCGCCAAAATTTGCGCGCTGATTTGCGGCAAAAGCGTCGCTATATACGCGACAATCAACCGCATCGCGGCCGCGTTCTCCGCCTTGGCATCCTTGCGCAGGCTGCCGTCTTTATTAATACGAATCGGTAAAAAGGAAATTTCCTCGCCGACTTCGCTGTCGATTTTTTCTAAAATTTCGCGTTCCGAAAGGAAATAGCCCTGCGTCTGCAATTGCTGCTTGAGCGCTTTGCGAATCGTCGCGTCATCGCGCGGCGGCGCCTTCAAATCGGCGCGCTCATCCTGCACATACACATACATAATGCCCGCCGGCAACGCTTCGCCGTCATCCCGCCGCAACGCCGCGTACAAATACGTCGCCAGCTGCAAACGCAAACCGTAGTACAAATCGCCGAGCGAAATCTTCGTATCGCCCGTTTTATAATCGATGATCAGGTAGTACGTCTTTCCCGTTTCGGGATCGCGATAATAATCCAGTCGGTCGATCGTGCCGACCAACGTGAATTCCGTGTCGCCGATACTGCCGACCGGCAACGTGAACACTTCTTCCAAGCCGGCGGTTTGGAACGCGCCGCGTTGCGACCATTTCGCCAGACGCGTCAACGTTTCCCGTAAAGTTCGATCCAGCTGCGTACGGATATACGAGTAAAACGGATTCGTCGCGAAGCGGTCATTTTGCACGCGCGGCGCGATAAGTTCCGCAATGGCCCGACTGCGATCGGTGATTTCCGCCGAATCGGCATCGCGAAATTCACGCGTCTCCGTCAGCAATTCCGCGCCGAATTGGTGCAACGCCGCGTGCATGTACGAACCGTAATCCGCCGGGGTCAATTCGCCGCGCGCGGGTTCGTCCAAATGCAAACCGTAGCGCGCGAAAAAGCGGAACGGACAAGCGCGATACATTTCAAACGCGGTGACCGAGGCGTGAAACGTGCCTTGCGGCGCGTAGAGCTTGCGGCTGAGCGCGGGACCTAACACCGCCGCCCGATTCGTGTAGAACAGACTGCGCGTCCACGCGTACGCCGCGCCGTCATGCGACGGTTGCCGCATCGCCCAGTCGTACAGGCCGAACCATTCTTCCGCAGGCGATTCTTCGCGCAGCGCCTGCGGTAATCCCGCCAAACTTTGGCGCGGTCGCACCCAACCATCCCCCGGGCAAGAGCTGACCGCCGGATGAACGGAATCCGTCCAGCCGAGCGTGACCAAGCGTCGCAGTAAAAAGGCCGGCTCCAACGCGGTGCCGTCTTCATCGGCGCGCGCGTAACTCAGATACAGTTTTTCTTCGGCGCGCGTCCACGCCAAATATTGCCATTGCCGTTCCTGTAAAGCGAGCGTGACCGAGTCCGTACCAAACGCCAAATCCAGTCGCGCCAGTTCCGTACGATCGCGATCCGACCACAGACTCAACGGTTGCGGACGCGCGGGAAAGACGCCTTCATTTTGTCCGAGCACAAAGACCGCGCGCGCGTTGAGCGGGTAGCCGCGGTCAATCGTCGTGAAAGTGACGTGATCGAGCGTCGGCGGAATCAACGCGTAACTCAACTCCGCGAGCAAATCCGTCCAAATGCGCGCCACGTCTCGCGCCGGCCACACTTCCGCGCCGCCGACTTCGACCCATTCATCCAAAAGCGCGTAAATGCGTTGCAAGACCTGCTGGCGGCTGCGATAAATTTCTTCCGTCAGGCTTTCGCCCTGCGTTAACAATTCCGCTTCCAGCGGCAAGCGGGCCAGCAGATCATACATGACCAGCGCCACTTCACGTACGGTCGCCTTCGTTTTAAATACTTGCGCCAGCGGCGCCAGCCATTCTTTAAGCGTCGCGCGCACGCCGTTGACCCGATCCCAGCGCGCCTGCTCGCGTTCCGTCACCGGCTCGGGCGCTTCCAGACGGCGAATGCGGCGATGCCGCCAGGGTTCCTCTTTCGTCCAGTCGCCGCGGCCGATCGCAAACTCGCGGCAATACATTTCCAGTTCTTCCACGTCGCGCGTCGCCACCGGCAGCAATCCGGTTTTCAGCAGACGCAATACCTGCGGCGTGGTATAACCTTGCGCCGTCAAGGTCAGCGCCGCACTTACGAAGACCGCCAACGCGTCGTGGCGCATCGCCTGCCGCCGATCCGTGAAATACGGAATCTCGTAGCGCTCAAACGTGCGGCGCAAACGTTCCGTATACGCGTCATGATGCCGCAATAAAACAATGATATCGCGGTAACGGTACCCCTCTTCCCGCACAAGCCGCTGGATCTCGGTCGCCACGGCCGCGGTCTCTTCGTCACGATTCGCCGCTTCGGTGACGCGCAAGCCGGCAACGGGGGCATCGCTTGCTTCGCCGCGGGTCACTTTTTCCGCCGCCAACCCCAGCTGCGAATGCGGCCACCGCGGTGTGTCCGTCAAACCGATTTCGGTAATCTTTGTAAACGCGTGATGCGCCGCTTCGTAAATTTTCCAAGAGCTGTGCCAAAGCGATGTCGGCGCCGTCGCCTGCAACGGATCTTCCGGCGGCAAAAGCAACGTCATGACGGCATGTTTCGCCCGCTTCATGACCGCCTCGACAATCGTCCAGTCGCGCGGCAGAAATTCGAGAAAGCCGTCAACCCAAATCGACGCTTCGGCAAGGTATTGCGACGTTTCAATAGCGCGCAACAGATTTTCCGTTTGCGCTTCATAATCGGGAAAATGCGCCGCCAGATACTCCTGATAGGCTTGCGCCAACAACGCCGTATCCCGCAGTTTATTACCGAGCGCGGGGGTCGCTTCCGCCGCCGCCCGACGCAAATCGTCCGGATCCAATTGGTAATGACCCAATTCCTGCAGCTGGTGATCAAACACTTCGGTGAAATGCGGTTGCCGCGCCGCGCGGGCAAGTGTCGTAAACTCGTCGCCGTGCGCAAGCAACAGGCGCCGCAAAATAATTTGCCGACCAAGCACGGACAATCCTTTGCCGCCCTGCGTTCCTTGTTCATCAAAGATGCGATACGCGAGCCGCGCGAAACCGAGCACCTCGATATTGCCGAAACCGCGCCCCGGTAAATACGCGGCGAGTTCCCGTTCCACCGTGTACGTCGCCGCGTCGGGCACCAGCAAAATGCAACGCTCGAGCGGATGCGCCGCCGCGTGATCCCGTAACGCCTTGAAGCACCGCGTCGTCTTACCGCTGCCGACCCGTCCGAGCCATAATTCGATTGCGTCTGCCATAGCTCCTCCTTTTCGTTTCATTATAGCAAAGGACGCGCGCCGCTTTTATTTTTTTGCATGAAAAAACCGGAGACGCGCTCCGGCTTAAAAATGTTTCTGAACTTGTTTTTCGGATAATTGCGTATACACCATGGCCGTGATCAGGAAAAAAGCAATCGCGGTCGACCAAAAGACCGAGCTCAACCCCAATGTCATCGCCAGGTAGCCGGACACCATCGGTCCGAATACGTTACCCATCAAGGAAAAACTGGACGTGACGCCGAACGCGATACCGCGTTTTTCATCCGGCACGGAGCGCGCAATGATCGCATTCGCGCTGGGCATCAAACAACCGATCGCCGCGCCGTTGAAGAAACGGAACAACCCGAGCCACCAGACATTCGGCGCGAAATATTGGGCGATGAAAAAGAGCCCCGCAAAAAATGATCCGATCAGCAACACTTCGCGATGACTCAACCATTGGATGATGCGTCCCATGTTGAGCGATGTCGTCGCGCTGGCGACGCCGCCGATGGCCAAAATGATCCCCGAAATACTGGCGAGCACCGCAACATCGCCCACCATGCCTTTCACGTACAACGGCAAAATCGGCCCCAAACCGGTCAACGCGAAGTTGACGAAAAATTGAATCAGCATCATCAAGCGTACAATCGGCAAAGAGAAAAAGTAACCCACATTTTTAATGATAGATTCTTTCGCCTTTTGCGGTTTCGGCTGAAAATCTTCGTGAATGCAACGGTACGTCACGAAGTACCCCAAAGCCAGCAGCGCCGCGAAGCAAAGAAACGTTTCACGGTAACCGATGATATCCGCGAGAATCCCGCCGAACACCGGCCCGATCGTCGCCCCGAGGACGATTCCCGTCTGGTACGTGCCGAGCGCGTACGTCGAATATTTTTTCGGCGTGATGATCGCCACCATCGCCAAACCCGCCGCGATAAAGCCGCCCACGCAGCCTTGAATAGCGCGCAGAAGCAACAGCTGAAACGGTGTCTGAACCAATGACATCAGCGCGAGCACCACCGTAAGCGCCGCTAAAATTTGCAGTAAAATTCGTTTGTGACCTTTACGATCACCATACGCGCCCCAATACGGATTGGCCAGCGCCGCCGTAAAACTCGTCACACCCGTAATCAGACCGGCCCACATGCCGGCCGCGCCGGGATCCGTCACCCCGAGTTCGTGTACGAACAACGGCACAAAGGAAATCAAACCGATAATTGATGTCCCCGCTAAAATCTGCACCGCGACCAAATAGTATAAATTTTTGCGCCATAATTCCATCGTATTCCTTCTTTCTTCCGTGATTCTATCATTCGTAACGATTCATTCGTTTCGTTGTATTTAGACGCATTTTTATTGTAATCACACAGATTTTTATTATATCACAAAAAACTGCTTCAAAAAACTTTCATTTTCGAAGCAGTTTTCTTTGCGCATATTCATGCTTTTATTTCGCGGGTGTATCCGGATTCTTCGCCGCGTCTTTTTTACCTTCGGAAGCTTTTTTGGCGGCGGCGAGCTTATCCATATAAGCCGCCATGCCCTGCGCTGTCTTTTTCGCTTCGCGCATCGCCAACACCACGGTCGCCGGACGATGCACGATGTCGCCCGCCGCAAATACGCCCGGCAGGTTCGTCGCGCCGTAGTACGGTTCTTTTCGCACCTGAATATAGCCGGCGTGATCGTTTTCGAGATCCGGCAGACTCGCCCGCAACAAAGTGCTCGGCACGTGCCCGACCGCGATAATCACTTTGTCCGCAGGGATTTCCTCGCGCTTGCCCGTACCGTGCAACTCGCCCAAGTCATTGATCGCCTGCTCTTCGTAGATAAAAGCGCTGACTTTTTCATGACCCGACACGCCGACGGGCGCCGCCAAGAATCGGAACTCGACGCCTTCCGCTGCCGCCGCTTCGTATTCCGACGGCAGACAGGCCATAAATTCCTGCGTGCGCCGATACGCGACCGTGACTTTCCGCGCGCCCGCGCGCAACGCCGTACGCGCCGCATCCATCGCGACATTGCCCGCGCCGATCACTACCACGCGATCCTCGCGCTGAATGACAAATTCTTCTTTCGTCAGTTGATGATCCGCCAGCGCCTGTGCCGCATGCAGCACATCCATCGCCTGCAACACGCCCGGCAGGTCATCATTTTGCAAGGGCAAATCCCGCGGTTGCGTCGTGCCGACGCCGAGAAAAACGGCCTGATAGCCATCCGCCTCTAAATCCGCCAGCGTAAAATCCTTGCCAAATGTTTGGCCGCAAAGAAATTTCACGCCCATGGCGGCCAGCCGTTCCGTTTCAAAGCGCACGACCGCTTTATTGATCCGAAACGAAGGGATCCCGTGCAGCAACACGCCGCCCGGTTCCGCCGCGCTGTCGTACACGTCAATGTTGTAACCGAGTTGGCGCAAATCGTTCGCCACCGTTAACCCGGCCGGACCGGAGCCGATGACCGCTACCCTTTCTTTTTTGCGCGGCAGTCGACGCGGCGTGTTGAGCATCATGGCGTTCGCCACATCGCCGATAACGCTTTCAATCAGGCCGATTTTGACCGGCTGATGACGTCGATTTAAAATGCAATGCCCCTGGCATTGATTTTCGTGCGGGCACACGCGTCCGCAGACGGACGGCAAATTACTGCGTTCGTTAATGATCCGAATTGCCGCGCCGATATTGCCGGCGGCCAGTTCAGTGATAAATTGAGGGATTTCATTACCGATCGGACAGCCGGTCCGGCAGGTCGGACGCGGGCAATGCAAACAACGTCGCGCCTCCACAATCGCCTGCGCCAAATCTTCCATGGTCACGCGAACCCGGTCCGTCGCCAACGGAAATACCGTAGGTTTCATAATGCCTCCCAAGATAATTGGTGCGCCCAAGATGATTCGAACATCCGACACGCGGTTTAGGAAACCGCTGCTCTATCCCCTGAGCTATGGGCGCATGCTAAATATCACTGCAGCCGCCGCCCCGCGAACAATGTCGCGGACGGCGCAATTAATTTTACTTATACGTTAAACCGGAAATACGTGACGTCACCGTCACGCATGATGTAATCTTTACCTTCGAGCCGCAGCACGCCTTCTTCACGCGCTTTGGCCATCGAACCGGCCGCGATCAGATCGTCATACGAAACGATTTCCGCGCGAATGAAACCGCGTTCGATATCCGTGTGAATTTTGCCCGCGGCCTGCGGCGCTTTCGTGCCTTCGACAATGGTCCAGGCGCGGCATTCGTCGCTGCCGGCGGTGAAAAAATTAATTAAGCCGAGCAGCGAGTATGCGGCTTTGATCAAACGATCCAGACCCGCTTCCTCCTCGCCCAAATCCTCCAGGAAAACTTTCGCTTCCTCCGGACTGAGCTCGGCAATTTCCGCTTCGATCGCAGCGGAAATCGTGACCCATTGCGCGCCTTCCGACTCCGCCAACTCTTTGACGCGCACGACGTGCGGATTCGTCAGCGGATCGGAAATTTCGTCTTCGCCGATGTTGGCGACATACAATACCGGTTTGCGCGTGAGCAAATTTAATTCGCGAATCAGCGCTTCTTCTTCCGGTGTCAGTTCCACCAGACGCGCGGGCTTGCCTTCGCTCAAACACGCTTCGACTTTACGCAACACATCGAGTTCCGCTTTCGCTTCTTTGTTGCCCGATTTCGCGACTTTTTCAATTCGCTGGCGGCGTTTCGCCACCGCGTCCAAGTCGGCAAGACCCAGCTCCGTCATAATAATTTCAATATCGCGCAGCGGATCGATCGAACCTTCCACATGCGTGACATTTTCATTTTCAAAGCAGCGCACGACTTGCGCGATCGCGTCCGTTTCACGAATATGCGCGAGAAACTGATTGCCGAGGCCTTCGCCCTTCGACGCGCCCGCCACCAGACCCGCGATATCGACGAAGCGCATGACGGCGGGAATACGCCGTTCCGGCTGAAACATTTCCGTCAGCACATCAAGTCGCGCGTCGGGAAGTTCCACGATGCCCACGTTCGGTTCGATCGTGCAGAACGGATAGTTCGCCGCTTCCGCTCCCGCTTTGGTAATCGCGTTGAATAACGTCGACTTACCGACATTCGGTAAACCGACAATGCCTACTTGTAAATTTGTACTCATACTTACCTCACTCTATTCTTTATGCCTGCGTCAGGCGCAATTGCGCAAAGGTTTCTCCCGCGCCGCCGTACACTTCGCCCGCCACGAGTTCCGTCGCGGAAAAGGCTTCGTGCCGCGGCAGATCCTGCGCCGCCAGCCACAAATACGGTAACGTCGGTTCACCCCAATAGGGAATCTCGCTCGCCTCGAGCTCGTCGCGAACGGTTTTCTGGCGCGCGGCATACGCTTCCAACGTCGCGCTCCACTCTTTTTGTCCCGCGTCGCTCAACCACGCGTGCAATCCCGCGAGCAACAGCGGCGACACATCGGGTGTGCCGAGATATCTGCGCACGACATCCGCCGCCGGATACGCATGTTGGTCCGAGCGGTCGGCCTCGAATTCATCCGGTACGACGACCGCCGTTAAACCCGGCAAACCGAGCGCGGCGAAATCATACACGGTCAACACGCATGCCGCGGCTCCGTCAATCGCGTAAAACGACTGCGCCTCACGTAAATACGGCGCAAAGCTGGCGTCGGCAATCAGCGTCAGCCCCGACTGCTCGGCGTAACGCACCCAACGCAACTGATCGCGCGCGGTCAGCGCGACCCCCGTCGCGAGTGACGGCTGCGCGATATACAATAACCCGGGTTCGTGCGCCGGCAAGCCGATGCGCCAATCGATTTCATCAAAACCGCTGATATATTCCACGCCGCGATAGTAACCCGCGTCCCAGTCGCCGGTATGACCTTCCGCCACCTGGCGATCAAAAACGGTCAGCTCGTCCGGCTCGGTGACGGCGAAAATATGGCCCGCCTCCCAAAGCGTCGCCAATTCCTCTTTACGAATGCCGAAGCAAATCGCGGTGGGCGTAACGGCCGCGCCGTGCCGTTGCAAATGCGCGGCGAAGGCTTCCTGCAGCGTGGCAAGCGAAGGCGCAGGCGCGCCTTGGATCGTTTGCGAGAGCGCATTCGTTACCGTTTTCGTTGTCGGCAATCGCCAAACAGGCGGCCTGTCATAACCGCCTTGCGCGCGTAGCCGCCATACCGTTTTCTTTAACTGCACCCGCTCACCTCGTCATCCCATCCCGCGCCGCAAAGGCAACGTCAAAATCACTTCACACTGTAATGATACTTTATCTATTTTACCATATGCGCCGAACTGTCGTGTGACCGTCACCGCATTTTCTCATTGGCGCCGCCGGCGCTTGCGTCAAATCGCTCAAATGAATGCGGAGAACCACGCCATGCTGACGGAAAGTAATAATTTCCCGATAATACTTGACACCGCCTTTTTTTCGTGCTATCCTTGCCTCACAGTTAAGGCTCTCTTTGAGCAAAGTCCTAGGCAATTGTAGCCTAGTGCTCTTTGCCCAAAGGGGGTCTTTTTTTGTGCTATACTGACAGTAACAAGGGAGTCAAACGATGGAAATTATTCATATTTTAGTGTACAACATGTTGCCGCTGATTGGTATCTCCGCGCTCGGCTATTGGCTGGACAGCATGTTTTCCATTGATGTTAAATCATTAACCAAATTAACGTTTTATATCATCTTACCCTCGTTTATTTTCCGCAGCATTTTTCTGATGCCTTTCGATGCCGGTATGCTGGTTCTGTTTGCGGCGGGCGCGTTACTGTTTTTGCTCCACAGTCTGTTCGCCACCGGCGTTGCCAAGCTGCGCGGCTACGACAGCGGCATGCGGGAGGCGTTTCGCATCGGCACGATGTTCAGCAATTGCGGGAACGTGGGCGTCTCGATGATCACGTTGATTTATTCCAATCCGCCGTTTACCAAGGGTCTGGAAGCGCCGTATCATGACGCCGCTATGGCCGCCATCACCGTGCTTTTGATCTTGATGAACAGTTCCGTCAACACCATCGGCCTGTACTTGGCCGGTAAGGGTCGCATGACGGCGCGCGACGCGACGTTGATGGTACTGCATATGCCGACATTATACGTCATTTTCGGCGTCATTTTTTGCAAGTGGCTGGCGCTTCCGGTAGACACCTGGTTCGTTTGGCCGATGCTTTCCATGGCGGCGAAATCATTGCCGTTCATCGCGATGGTGACGCTGGGCATTCAGCTGCACCGCACGACATTGACATGGCTCAATCCCGATGTATGGCTCGCGATTTTTACCCGCCTGATTCTCGGTCCGCTCTTTGCGCTCGCGATTATTTACGCGTACGGTCGTTTCGATCCGCTGACCGCGCAGGTATTTTTGATTTTCTCCGCCGTGCCGAGCGCCGTCAACAGCGTCATGTTCGCCGTCGACTTCGACAACTATCCCGGCTATGCCACGCAAGTCGTCATGCTCGGGTTTGTCATGAGTTGTTTCACGCTGACCTCAGTGATTTATCTGGCGCGTTTTCTCTTTCCCATACCGATGTGGTAATAAACATCAAAAAAGACCGTTTCACGTGAAACGGTCTTTTTTAGTTCAGCCTCCGAGGTACGCCGCGCGTACGGCTTCGCTCTGCATCAGTTCCTGACCCGGTCCTTCCAACGTAATCTTACCGGTTTCCAGAACGTATGCGTAATCGGCGATCGACATCGCCATATGCGCGTTTTGCTCGACGAGCAAAATCGTGGTGCCCTGCTCATTGATATGCTGAATGATATCAAAAATTTCTTTGACGAATAACGGCGAAAGTCCCATGGACGGTTCGTCCAAAAGCAGCAGTCGCGGCCGGCTCATCAACGCGCGCCCCATCGCAAGCATCTGTTGTTCGCCGCCGGAAAGCGTGCCCGCCAACTGTTTTTTACGCTCCGCCAGACGCGGAAAGCGTTTGAAAACAAGTTCCATGTCGTGAACGACGCCGTCTTTATCTTTGCGGGTGAACGCACCGAGTTCGAGATTTTCCAGAACGGTAAGCGGCGCGAAAATGCGGCGCCCTTCCGGCACCTGACTGATTCCGCTGCGGACAATCGACTGCACGTTTTTCTTCGTGATACTGTCGCCTTCAAAAGTGATATCACCGACCTTAGGCCGCAGCAGGCCCGAAATTGTTCGAAGCGTCGTCGATTTGCCGGCGCCGTTGGCCCCGATGAGAGCGACGATTTGTCCTTCCTTTACGGATAGACTCACGCCTTTTAAGGCATGGATGGCGCCGTAGTACACGTGGATATCATTGACTTCGAGCATCTTATGCCTCCGCTCCCAAATAGGCCCTGATGACGTCCGGATTGTGGCGAATTTCATCCGGTACACCATGCGCTAAAATTTTACCGTAATCCAATACATAAATCCGTTCACAAAGTTGCATGACCAAACCCATATCGTGTTCGATCAAAAGAATCGCCAGGGAAAATTCATCACGCAGGCGCCGAATTAATTGCGTCAGCTCCGCTGTTTCCTGCGGATTCATCCCCGCCGCGGGCTCATCCAAAAGCAGCAAACGCGGTTTGGTCGCTAACGCGCGCGCGATTTCGAGACGGCGCTGTTCACCGTACGGCAAGTTGCGCGCCAATTCGTCGCGTTTTACGTCGAGATTGAAAAGTTGCAATAATTGTAACGCCTGCGCTTCGATCGCTTCTTCTTCACGACCGTAGCGGCCGACGCGCAATACGCTTTCCAAAAGCGAATAACGCGCGTGCAGATTGCAGGCGATTTTGACATTTTCCAGTACGGAAAGATCGCCGAAAAGACGAATGTTTTGAAACGTTCGCGCGATCCCCGCCGCGGTAATCTGGTACGGTTTTTTGCCGACCAGCGACTGTCCGTCAAAGCGAATCTCGCCCATGCTCGGACGATACACGCCGGTCAAGAGATTAAACGCCGTCGTTTTACCGGCGCCGTTCGGACCGATCAAACCGATCAATTCGCCGGCATCGATATGTATTGTAAAATCCTGCACGGCTTTGATACCGCCGAAAATTTTAGCGACACTAGTCGTTTCCAAGAGCGCCATGACGGTCACCTCCCTTGCCCCACTTCGGCAGGAACGAGGTCAGTTCCTGGTTACCGAACAGACCCCGCGGCCGGAACATCATCAAAAGGATGAGCATCAGCGCGTAAATAATCATGCGGAATTCCGGATAATCCGAAAGCGCCGCCGTGAGAAACGTCAGCATCACCGCGCCGACCACCGAGCCCGTCATACTGCCGAGACCGCCCAGCACGACCATGGTGAGATAGTCGTACGATTTCAGGAACGTAAAGCTCGACGGATGCGCGATGGAAAAGTAATGCGAGAAAAGTCCGCCCGCAAGCCCGGCAAACAGCGCGCCGACCGTAAACGCGAGCACCTTGTAACGTGTCGTGTGGATCCCCATCGCTTCCGCGGCGATCGCGTTTTCACGCACGGAGATGCAGCCACGGCCGTAGGTCGAATTAATCATATTTTTCAGTACGTACAACGTGACCAACATCATCAGAAATACCCATGAAAAAGTAGTTTCTTTCGGAATTCCCGTCATGCCGGACGCGCCGCCGACCGCTTCGATATTCAAAATGCAGACGCGGATAATTTCTCCCATGCCGAGCGTTGCAATCGCCAGGTAGTCCCCGTCCAACCGCAGCGTCGGGATGCCGATCAGAAAACCGATCGCTGCGGCGGCGAGACCGCCCGCCAACAGACTCACGGCAAAGGGCCAGTCATAAAAGACGGTGCCGACGGCGGAGACATACGCGCCCACCGCCATAAAGCCCGCGTGACCGAGCGAGAATTGACCGGTGATGCCGTTAATCAGGTTCAGACTGGCCGCCATAATGATGTTGATCGCAATTACGACCACCTGCAGCCGCCAGAAATTCGGCAAAATCTTTTCTTCGACGAGGAAGTAGAAAACGGCGTAAAGTGCGAGCGCCAACACCCACCAAAGGGCGTCGTATTTACGTTTTTTGGCTATCATCATTACACCTTTTCCCCTTCCACTTTGCCCAGTAAGCCGGTCGGCTTAATCAGCAAAATTAAGATGAGGATCCCGAACGCTGCCGCGTCGCGGAATGTCGAAGAAATAAAACCGCTCACGAGCGCTTCCACGACCCCGAGGATCAAGCCGCCGAACATCGCGCCCGGCACGATACCGATACCGCCCAAAACGGCGGCGACGAAAGCTTTCAGACCGGGCATGATGCCCATCAGCGGATCAATCGAGTTGTAGTAGACGCCGACGAGCACGCCCGCCGCACCGGCGAGCCCCGAGCCCAACGCGAACGTAAACGAAATGACGCGATCGACATGGATGCCCATCAACTGCGCCGCTTCCGTATCAAACGAAACGGCTCGCATGGCTTTACCCATCGTCGTGTATTGCACAATGTAGGTCAATAACGCCATCAGCACCAGCGCGGACACCAAGATGACGATTTGCTGCAGACTGACCACGATCGGCCCGAGATTGTATGTCGTATTCTCAAACACCGGCGGAAACGTGCGCGGTTGCGGTGTCAGGAAAAACATCGTCGTATATTCGATCAGCAAACTGACGCCGATCGCTGTAATCAACAAAGCGATTTTCGGGCTGTTTCGCATCGGCCGATAGGCGATTTTCTCTACGACTACGCCGACGACAGCCATGACCACCATCGCGGTGATCAACGCGGGAAAAAATGACATTTGTCCCGCCGTCGTCGCAAAAAAACCGACGTAGGCCCCCAGCATGTAGATATCGCCGTGGGCAAAGTTGATGAGGCGCATGACCCCATACACCATGGTGTAGCCCAACGCAATCAGCGCGTAAATACTGCCCAGCGAAACACCGTTAATCATCTGCTGGATCACCTGTACCCACCAAGCGGACTCCATTCTTTCCCCTCCTTACTGCTGCTACGAGGCAGTGCGCGGCGTGAAGCGCCGCGCGTTACACCTCTTGCTTACGGTTCTACCTTCGACAGGAACTCCAGAGCGCCGTCTTTGTAGGTCATAATATACGCGCCTTTGATCGTATCATGGCGTTCATCAATGCGCATCTTGCCGGAGACACCTTCAAAGTTTTCCGTTTTGGCCATCGCATCTTTAATTTTTTCCGGTTCTACCGAATTCGCGCGGGTAATCGCATCCGCGATCATGTACATCGCATCGTAAGCGAGCGCCGCGTACGCATCCGGTTTCACACCGTAGGCCTTTTCATAGGCCGCCACAAAATCCATCGCTTTTTTATTGTTTTCATCAACGGCATAGTGATTGCTGAAATAGGTATTGTTCAAGTTTTGCGCGCCGGCGATTTCCGCCAACTTCGCGCTGTCCCAACCGTCCGAGCCCAAAATCGGTTTCGTGTAACCCATTTCACGCGCCTGTTTGATGATCAAGCCGACTTCCTGATAGTACGCCGGTACAAAAATCGCATCCGGATCGCTGGCGATGATTTTCGTCAACGTCGCTTTGAAATCGGTATCTTTCTGCAGGAAACCTTCGGTACCGGTAACCGTGCCGCCGGCGGCCGTGAACGCTTCCTCGAAGAATTTGGCCAATCCCTTGGAGTAGTCGCTCGAGTTATCGACAAGGATCGCTACCTTTTGCGCGTTCAGCTGCTGCAACGCAAAGCTCGTCATAACTTTACCCTGGAACGAATCGACAAAGGTGGAGCGGAACATGAAATCGCGCACTTTATTCGCTTTGTCATCCCAGGTCACGCGCGGATTCGAACCCGTCGGGCTGATCCCGAGAACTTTCGCGGAGGAATTGATCGCGGATGCCGCGATCGCGTTCGAACTTGTATCCGGAGCAATCGTGGCGATCGCGCCGTCATCAATCAATTTTTGCATCTGCGTCGTGGCTTCAGCCGCTTCCGAGCGGTTGTCGCCGACTTGCAGACTGACCTGCTTACCCATGAGGCCGCCTTTTTTGTTGATTTCATCCACCGCCAGCTTAATCGCGTTCGCGGAGCTTTGACCGAAAGAAGCCTGGTTACCGGTCATCTCCAAGTTCGCGCCGATCTTAATCGTATCGGTCGCCGCTTTTTTGTCACCGCCGCCGCAACCCGCGAGCAATCCGATTGTCGCCATTGCCATCGCTGCTGCCGCTACTTTCTTTTGCCATTGTTTCATGTTCTTACCCCCTTGTTTTTATACTTTTACTATTAACTCAACTGAATACGTTTCAGGAAACGTCGTTCGCCGTTTACCAGCTGAATGACCACACCGCTTGAAACGGTATTGTGATCGGCGTCAATGGAAATCTTGCCGCTGATGGCTTTGAAATCCTGCATCTTCGTCAGTTCCTGTTGAATCTTATGCGGATCGGTCGACTGCGCCCGCCGGATAGCTTCGAGCAGGAGCCTTGTCGCATCGTATCCGAGCACCGCGTAGGAATCCGGTTTGTATCCGAAGCGGCGTTCATAACGTGTGATGAACTGTTGCAGCACCGGATCCGTATCATTCGGCGAATAATGATTGGTGTAGTAGGTATGATTCAGATTGTTGGCGCCCGCGATTTCCACGAGTTTATCCGAATCCCAACCGTCACCGCCGACGATCGGCACGTTCCAGCCGATCTCACGCGCCTGCCGAATAATCATGCCCACTTCCTGGTAGTAACCCGGCACGAACAAGACGTCCGGATGTTGCGCTTTCAACTTCGTCAACGTGACTTTAAAGTCCACGTCTTTTTGCAGGTACGCTTCTTTTGCGATCACCGCGCCGCCGGCGGCCGTAAAGCTCTTGGTAAAGAAATCCGCCAGACCGATCGCATATTCACTCGCGTTATCGACCAGAATCGCCGCTTGTCGCGCGCCCAAGTCGCCGTAAGCGAACTCGGCGGCGATGCGCCCCTGGTAAGAGTCAATGAAAGTCGCGCGGAACACATACTCCCGCACCTTGCCTGTCGCCGGATCGATTGTGACGGCGGGATGCGTCGCTTTAGGACTGATCAGCGGAATTTTATGTTCCGCTACCATCGGCGCCACCGCAATCACGTTTGAGCTGGTATCCGGACCGATGATACCGACCACGCCCGCGTCCAACAGCTTAAACATCGCATCACTCGAGCCGGCGACATCGCTGCGGTTATCGAGCGCGATCAGCTGAATTTGCTTGCCGAGAATTCCGTCCGCGCTGTTCACCTCATCGATCGCCATTTGCATGGCATTGACCGTCGATGTGCCGAAGCTGGCGTTCGAACCGGTCATTTCCAAATTACTGCCGATCGTCACTAAATGATCATTCTTCGGACTGCGATTCGGCTGACAGCCGGTCATACCGACCAACGCAATGGTACCGACGAGTGCGCTGATAATTAGCGCCCGCCACTTTGTTTGCATGGGCATCCCCCTACCTTTCCCTTTCATGATTAAAAGGTATACTTCTTATGCGGTTTATTATATTATCCGTAAATACCTCGGTCAACACTTAATTTACAAGCTTTTTGCGGAATTTCAGTATTTTGTATACACAAAAACAATGCCGTTTTTTGTCGTCTTTTGCAAAACTCCCGCCCGTAGGGAAATCATGACCTCTTCCCCAAAAACAAAGGGAAAAAGAAATACAAAAACGGCTTGCTCTCATCGCAATATCGTGTATACGATTTTAAAATTAGCATAGCCTATTCAATTTTTCGTATATGCTTTTTCCTGACAACAATGCCTTCTCGAAAAAACGCTCTCCTTTTTACCGCCACTTCTTTCAGCGGTATACGGTTTCATACTACTGCCGCAAAATGCGCAAAATTTGCGCTTATTTTCCTTTTTTGTCTGTTTTGTATCTTCTGCTATTCAATTTTTATTTTCTTTCCTTATTTTGCCTTTCATTTTTGCAGCCATGTGTCGGTTTCACGGAAATTTTACCGTCTGTTTGGCGCGCGTCATAAAAACTTTTTAATTTATTTCCTTGAAGTATAAAATTTTCAAAATAAAAATTACGCCGGCACCATGTCAAAAAAATGGCCGACCGGAAATAAAAACAGAAAAATTTTCCCACCGTATTTTGAGCAATAAAAAAAGACCGCAAAGCGGTCTTTATTTTTTCGCCGGTAAAAACAGCATCGGATCGACCGGTACGCCGTTAACACGCACTTCGTAGTGAACGTGACTGCCGGTGCTGCGCCCGGTGCTGCCCATGAATGAAATTACGGTGCCTGTTTGCACCTTGTCGCCGACTTCGGCGATAATCAGCGAGTTATGTCCGTAACGCGTGACGATGCCGCCCGGATGCGTAACTTCCACCATATAACCGTAGCCGCCGGCCCAACCCGCCGCGGTGACAGTCCCGTTCGCGGTGGCCTGTATCGGAGAGCCGTAATCGCCGGCGATATCTACCCCTTCATGAAAACCGATGCCGTCACCGAAGGGATCGTTTCGCCAGCCGAAACTGCTGGAAACATATCCCCGCGCCGGCCAAATCGAGGGCGTATCACCGGTCACGCCGTCGTTCAATACGGGCTGATATGCCGGCGTAAGATCAATTCCTTCCGCTAACGATTGCCGCAGCAGCACAAGCGAGTTCAGACGTTGATCGGCGCGCGTGGAAAGCGCGGTGATGCGTTCCAGCAGAACTCCCGGCGTTAACGCTTGCGTGACTGCCGGTTGACGCGCTACCGTGCCGCCGTCACCTTGCGGCGCGGCTCCCGACTGCGAGCCTTGGATCATCTGCCGCACTTCCGCATCCAGCGCATCTAAACGCTGCATTTTGGTTTGCAGCTCCGTCAGTTTTTGGTTCGCGATTTCCACCTGCCGCTGATGCAGCTGATTTTCCTCGCGCAAACGATCCACTTCCCAATGTTGGTAATAGCCCCAACCGATCATCGTTAACGCGGCAAGCAGCACGAGGATTTCCGCTACTACCAAAGTGTAAAACCACTTTTTGCGCATAGTCAACGTGACGGTGTCGGATGTTTGGAATGACTTCATGCCGATCCTTTCTCCGGACCGCCGCCCTGTTCAAGCGCACGCGCTAAACTTTCTTCTTCTTCTCTGCTTGGACGGGATAAGTAACGCCCGACGCGAATTTCTTTCGCGTAAACGCGCGTTTCTTCCGAACCGCTGATCGCGGACACCGTGACCCCGTTACCCCGGCCGTCAAGCATGGTCAGTGAAAAGCTGTCCTGCTGGCCGTTGGCGGCAAAGGCATTGTACTGAACAAAACCGATTTGCTGTAATGCGGCATGTTGCACTCGAGAAAGATTTTCCTGCGCCGCGCCCATCGCGCTGATGGATGCGCCCAGTTCGCGCAATTCACGCACTTCGGTCGCAAGTTTACGTTCTAAGGTGTTGCCGTCTTCGCCGCGCATGAAAAGATTATATTTTTGTCGTAATTGACGCATTTGCGTATATAAAACGAGTACATAAGCCAATATTATAACGAGCAGGGCAATTAATACGCCGAGCATAATCGTACCCGTCGTCTCCGTCAACCAAGCCATACTTCCTCCTGTTTCACGTGAAACATTATTTCAGTAACGCCAAAAGCCGCTCCAGTTCATCCCAACTCGCATACGGAATGCGAATTTCACCATGCGTCTTGCTGCCGTTCCCCTGCGCGGTAATATCCACTTTCGTTCCGAGCAATAAGGTCAGTTCCTCACTTTCCGCATGGAGATAGGCTTCGACGTTCGCATCCGCTTTTTTTCTTTTTTTCTGCTTCGGCGCTTTCCGAGCCGGCGTTTTGTTCTCGGCAAGCAACGTTTCTACCCGGCGCGCGCTTAAACCTTCCGCGACAATTTTTTGCGCCCAGCGCACCTGCGCATCCGGATCCTCCACCACCAGTAAAGGCCGTACCTGTCCGACGGTGAGCTCGCGCCGCGCCAACAGTTCACGCACAAAATCCGGCAGCTGGAGAAGTCGCATCATATTGGTAATATACGGACGACTGCGGCCGACTTTCGTCGCGATTTGCGCCTGCGTCAGAGAAAATTCATCACGCAAACGATAGTACGCCGCCGCTTCTTCAATCGGATTTAAGTTTTCACGTTGCAAGTTTTCGATTAACGCGACCGCGGCCAGCGCGGCATCGTCGTAATCACGAATGACTACCGGCACGGTGCTAAGCTTGGCAATTTTAGCGGCGCGCAAACGCCGTTCCCCCGCGACCAGTTGGTAGCCGTCCCCGACCTTCATCACAATGAGCGGCTGAATAATGCCGTACTCTTTAATCGACGCGGCCAAGTCATTCAATTCGTTTTCAGCAAACTCCTGCCGAGGCTGTTGCGGATTCGGTGCAATCTCCGTGATCGAAATTTCCTGCACCGCGTTTTGCGCCGCCGATTCGCTGCCGCCCAGCAGAGCACCCAGACCGCGGCCCGGATTCATGCCTTTTTTAGCCACGCCGTAACACCTCCTGCGCCAATTCGCGATACACTTCCGCGCCTTTGGATTTGTCGTCATAAAGAATAATCGGCTCGCCGTAGCTCGGCGCTTCGCTTAATCGCACATTGCGCGGAATCAACGTGCGGTAGACTTTTTCGCCGAAATGTTTTTTGACTTCATCGGCCACCTGCAAAGACAAATTGGTGCGCCCGTCAAACATCGTCAACACAACGCCTTCCAAATGCAAGCCCGGGTTCCAGTTGCCCGAAACCGAATGAATCGTCTGCAAAAGCTGCGCCACTCCTTCCAATGCGTAGTATTCGCACTGAACGGGCACCAACACCGATCCCGCCGCGACCAACGCGTTCACCGTTAAAAGGCCCAAGGACGGCGGGCAGTCAATTAAGATATAGTCGAATTTCTTTTTTAATTTACCTAAGGCGTCACGCAATTTTGTTTCACGTGAAACCATGTTGACCAATTCGACTTCCGCGCCGGCCAACGCGATCGTCGCGGGCAAAACGGACAATCCCTCCACGGCGGTCTTCACGCATGCTTTTTTGGCGGACGCACCTTCGATCAGCACTTCATACCCGGAACTTTCGATTCGGTCCTTATCGATCCCCAGACCGCTGGTCGCATTTCCCTGCGCGTCCATGTCTACCAACAGTACGGCTTGACCCGCTTCCGCCAGGCAGGCCGCCAGGTTTACAGCGGTCGTCGTTTTGCCTACGCCGCCCTTCTGATTCATAACGGCAATAATTTTGCCCACCGTGGCACCTCCATTTCTATTCGTACTTTATAGTATATCACACTGATCGACAGCGCTTTGTCAAAAGTCGATTTGTTTTTTCTTCCGCCCGCATAAAAAAGACCGTCCGCAGACGGCCTTTTTATCCGAATAAATCTTCCAAGGTCATGTTTTTGTCTTTCGCCAAGACTTTTTGCCAGTGCTCCAAATGTTCCTTTTCCGCTCCGGATAGTGCCGGGAACTGCGGATCCAATTGTTCCAACAGCTGCAAGGTCGCTTGCGCCGCCAAGTAACGCGTGTACCATTTCTTATCCGCCGGCAGTATATACCAGGGCGCATGCTTCGTCGATGTGGCCTGAATCATATCCGCATACACATTTTGATAATTGTTCCAATACTTGCGTTCATTGATATCGGCCATGGAAAATTTCCAGTTCTTTTCCGGCCGTTTAATTCGATCAATCAGCCGCTCCGCCTGCTCTTCTTTCGAAACGTGCAAGAAAAATTTCAGCATAAAATAGCCGTTTTCATACAAGTAACGTTCCCAATCATTGATTTGACGAAAGCGTTCCTGCCAAAACTCCTTGTCGATTTCGACATCGCTGCCCGGAAAGTTTTGATCTTTCAATAAATTATGTACCCGCGTAACGATGACGTCTTCATAATGGGAGCGATTGAAAATGCCGATTTCGCCGCGCCGCGGTAAGGCCCGATTGACGCGCCAGAGATAATCGCGATCCAATTCTTCGCTTGACGGCTGTTTAAAGGTGGCGACACGTACGCCTTGCGGATTGAGAACAGTGTAGACATGCTTGATGAGGCCGTCTTTACCCGCCGCATCCATCGCTTGCAAAACGACGATAATGCCATGTTTATTTTCTGCATAAAGTCGTTCCTGGTAAACTTTCAGTTCTTCCAAAACTTCCGGAAACAGTTCTTCCTTTACCGTCTGTTTATCCGCTTCTTTCGGGGGAGCTGTCGGAATATTTTTCAAATCCAACTTGTCTTTATGATGCACGAGATACCGTTTGGCGTCCATGGGTCTTCCTCCTCACTTTAATCTCAATTATTGTCACTTATATTATAAAGGTTGTTTTGCCGCTTTGCCCGGCGCGCGCGGAAAACGTTTCGGCGTCGCCTGTACTTTTTGAATAATGCAGAGCACGCGTTCATCAAACCATTCGCCGCGCTGCAATTCGCGGACTTCGCACAACGTACCGCCAAGCTCCCGAATAGCATTTTGCGCGGCGCTCGCTTCCTCCGTGCCCTTCGGCCCTTTCCAGGCCAGAAAATAACCGCCTCGAGCGACAAAAGGCAACGCCCACTCGCAGAGCACGCGTAAATCGGCGACGGCCCGCGACGTCACCACCGCAAACTGTTCACGATATTCCTTCGCTTGACCGGCAAATTCGGCGCGCTCATGGAGGATCTGCACATTCGCAAGGCCGATTGTTTGCGCGGCGGCGGCGACAAAACGCAATTTTTTACCGACGGAGTCGAGCAACGTCCATTCGACATCCGGTGTAAGAATCGCCAGCGGAATGCCCGGAAAGCCGCCGCCCGTACCGAGGTCAAGCGCGCGTGAGCGCGCCGGAAAATACGCGGGGTCATAGCCTAACCACGAATCGATATAATGCTTCGCTAAAAATTCCTGCGGCTCGGTAATCGAAGTCAAATTCATCACGCGATTTCGCTCGATTACCGCGTCATAATACGCCGCATACGCCTGACTTTGCTCCGGCGTCAAGGCGATCCCCAGCGACTTTGCCGCCGCTGCTATTTGTTCCGAGCTGAGCGTTGTCGTTTCAGGCATCATGATCGACTCCCTGTCGCCGTTGCTGCTCCAAATAAATCATCAACACGGTAATATCCGCCGGCGAAACGCCGGAAACGCGCGAGGCCTGACCTAATGTGGCCGGTTTGACCTGCTGCAGTTTTTGCCGTGCTTCGATCGAGATACCGCGCAATGTATCATATGGTAAATCGTCCGGGAGTTGCGTCGTTTCCATTTTCTGCTGACGGCGAATGCGTTCCTGCTGTTTCGTAATATAACCTTCATACTTGGTCGAAACGGACAGCTCTTCCCGCACATCAATGCCCGGGTCGTCCCAGCCGAGCAAATCCGCGATATCCCCATACGAAAGCTCGGGTCGCCGCAATAGTTGCGCGGCGGTCGTGCCGGTTTTCAGCGCGGCGCTTCCCAAACGCGTGAGATAGGCATTGGTTTCCGCTGTCGGCGTAAGCATCGTTTCGTTCAGCTTTCGATGCCCTTCTTCCACCGCGGCGCGTTTCGCTTCATACCGCGCCCAACGATCGTCACTTACTAAACCGAGTGTACGCCCGAGCGGTGTCAAACGCAAATCCGCATTGTCTTGACGCAATAGCAGACGATATTCACTGCGGCTCGTCATCATGCGATACGGTTCATTCGTTCCCTTCGTCACCAAGTCGTCAATCAGCGTGCCGATGTAGGCTTGCGCGCGCGTCAGCGTAAACGGTTCTTTACCGAGTACATAATGCGCCGCGTTAATGCCGGCGATGAAACCCTGCGCCGCGGCTTCTTCATACCCCGATGTCCCGTTCGCCTGACCGGCGGAAAAAAGTCCGTCGCATTTTTTATAACGCAATCCCGCCGTCAGTTGCAACGGGTCCAGACATTCATATTCAATCGCGTACGCCGGACGCATGATTTCGACATTCTCCAAGCCGGGGATCGTACGCAAAAAAGCATACTGCACGTCCATCGGCAATGATGTCGACATGCCCTGGACATACATTTCGTTCGTTTCCAAACCTTCCGGCTCGATGAAGAGTTGATGCCGTTCTTTATCCGCAAAGCGCACCACTTTGTCTTCAATCGAAGGACAATAGCGCGCGCCGACGCCGTGCACCAGCCCCGCATATAAAGGAGCTCGATCTAAGTTGGCGCGAATAATCGCATGCGTTTCCGCATTGGTGTAAGTCAACCAGCAACAAGTCGCGTTACGATCTTTGCGTTCGGATAAAAAGGAAAATGTGTGGAAATCCTTGTCACCGTCCTGACGTTCCATGCGCTCAAGCGACAGCGTACGCAGATCGACGCGACTCGGCGTGCCCGTTTTGAAACGACGCAGTTCGACGCCATGCGCCCGCAATGAATCGGCAAGCTTCAAGCTCGCGCGGTAGCCGTTCGGACCGCCGCTGTACTTATGCGTACCGATCAGGATTTCACCTTGTAAATACGTTCCTGTCGCCAAGACAACCGCTTTTGCGCGATACGCTTCATCCAGCTCCGTTTTAATGCCGGTAACGCGACCGTCCTCTACCAGAAGATCGGTTACCATCAATTGCTTGACATCCAGACGCGGTTCATTTTCAACGATTTGTTTCATGCGACGATGGTACGCGTTTTTATCATTTTGCGCGCGCAACGCATGAACGGCCGGACCTTTGCCGCGGTTGAGCATGCGCATCTGAATCGCCGTTTCATCGGCGACTATCCCCATCTGTCCGCCCAACGCGTCCAACTCCCGTACGAGCTGGCTCTTACCCGGACCGCCGATCGCCGGATTGCACGGCATCATCGCAATATTTTCCAGACTGATCGTGCACAACAATGTGCGCGCGCCCAAACGCGCCGCGGCGAGGCCCGCTTCACAGCCCGCATGGCCGGCGCCGATCACGATCACGTCGTAACTTGCTACTTCGTACATGTTCTTCCCCTTACTTACCGACGCAAAAACGTCGGAAAATTTCATCGGTAATACTTGCCTCCGGGTTCCGCCCGACGATCGCGCCCAACGCGTCCCAGGCCGCCCGTAAATCTTCCGTAATCAAATCTTCCATCAAACCTTCATGCAGACCCTGCTGCGCGGAACGCAATGCGTCGAGCGCCCGACGCGCCAAATCCTCTTGGCGTACGTTCGTCAAAAGAACACTGTCCGCGCCGGCTTGCAGCTGATGTTGCTCAACATAGGTCGCCAACACGTTGCCGAGATCATCCATACCGGTACCCGTACGCGCCGCGATCGCTACCTGCGGGAGACCGCCGGTGAGCGCCTCCACCTCGGCAAGATCCGCCCGTAAGGGTAAGTCCGTTTTGTTGAGAAGTAAAATCGCCGCTTTATTTTGCAAGGTCGCAAGCCATGCGCGCGTTTCCGCCGTCAGCGGCTGCGATGCGTCCAGCACGGCGAGAATCAAATCCGCCTGCGCGAGTTCGCGGTGCGTACGCGCAATCCCCATTTGTTCAATTTGATCGCTCGCTTCACGAATGCCCGCCGTGTCCACAAGCACCAGCGGAATGCCGTGAATCAGCGCCGATTCCGTAATCGTGTCGCGTGTCGTGCCGGGAATATCAGTCACAATCGCGCGCTCTTCCGCCAGCAATTGATTCAAAAGACTTGATTTGCCCGCATTGGGCAAGCCCGCGATGACGGTTTTTAAGCCCTCTTTCCAAACTTTTCCCGCCGCCGCGCGGGCGATCATCGTTTCCAATTCGGTGATGATCGCGGTCAGCTTCGTATCAATTTCCGCCGGCGTCAACTCCGCCAAATCCTCTTCGGGATAATCAATCACCGCTTCCAACGAAGCCACGAGCTCGGTCACCGCCGCGCCGGTCGCTTCCACCCAGCGGGAAAGTTTGCCCGTCAGTTGCCCGACCGCCACGCCTAAGCCGACTTCACTTTTCGCGGTAATAATATCATCCACCGCTTCCGCCTGCGTCAAATCAATACGCCCGTTCAAAAAGGCGCGTTCGGTAAATTCACCGCGCTCCGCCAAGCGCGCACCCGCTTGGAGGCAAAGCTGCAAGCTGCGTTGTAACACCAGCATCCCGCCATGCAGTTGCAACTCCACGACATCTTCACCCGTATACGAACGCGGCGCGCGCATGACAAGCATAATGCCTTCGTCCATCGTTTGCCCGTCCGCTACGATATGACCGTAATGCGCCCGAAAACCGCGCGCCTTGCTCCAGTCGAGCGGCGTGTACGGCCGAAAAACGCGCGCGGCGAGCGCCAGCGCATCCGGCCCGCTGATTCGGATAATACCGATTCCGCCCGTGCCGAACGGCGTTGCGATCGCGGCAATGGTATCTTCGTTATACATAATTCTCCTCAGAAAAAGAAAGACCGGGATCGCCCCGGTCTGTAATGCGTTTACTGCTTGTAGTGAATCACCAAGTGGCGATTATCCAGTTCGCCTTCACTCTTCGTGTAGACGTCCGGATCGTCCTGCAATGTCAGATGAATAATTTTGCGTTCATACGCATTCATCGGCTCCAACACCAAGGGGCGCTGGTTGCGTTTAACGCGATTCGCCAGACGGATCGCCAGCGATTCCAGCGTCGCTTGCCGACGTTCGCGGTAATCCTCGACATCGAGCATGACGAAGTACCGACTGCGACCGCTCTGATTGGCCGCTAAATTGGTCAGATACTGCAACGAGTCCAACGTTTTGCCGTGCTTACCGATCAAAACGCCTAACCCGCGTCCGTGCAATTGTAATAAAATGCGTTCCGCGGTAATTCGCTTTTCGATCATCACATCGAGTCCCATCGCATCGGTGACGGATTGTAAAAAAGCTTTCGCTCGCTGCGCCGTTTCCGCTTGTTCTTCCGCCGAAAACGCGTTTTGAGAGCGATGATTTGTCACCGCCTCGGTCATCGCCGCGTCGTTATCCGCTACATGCGCCGTGGCGGCTGCTGCCGCCGCCGGACGCAGCGTTTCCTCCGCCGCTTGTGCTTTCTGCTCAACAACGGTCGCTCGCGTTTCCATCACCGGTTCTTTGTTTTGCACTTCGATACCGGTGGCGTCTTCGAGACCTGCGGACATTTGAGCCTGGCGCTTCGAAGCTTCCGTCAATTCTTCGCGCGGTACGATATAATCCGCTTTCGCGGTCTCTTCATCGACTTCCGATTCCGTCAGACTACCATACAATTTGGTGACCAGAATCCGCGCGTCTTTCGCACCGATGCCGAAAAGACCTTTTGAACCTTCCGACAGTACATCTACATTCACTTCACCGCGCGTGACTTTCAGCTCTGCTAATGCTTTCGCGGTAGCGTCTTCCACGGTTTTGCCCGTAAACTCGATTGGATGGCTCATTTGGCACCTGCTCCCTTCGGCTTTTCACGAAACATGATAAACTGTTGCGCCATCTGGAATAAGTTGGAAACGACCCAATAAATAACCAGACCGCTCGGAAAACTTAAGCTGATATAGCCGATGAAAAGCGGCATAAAGACCAGCATGATTTTTTGCTGCTGCGCCGCCATAGAACCCGCCGGATTGTTGCTGCTCATCGTTTGCTTTTGCATGATGAACGTCGACAGCGCGGACAGAACCGGTAAAACATAGTACGGATCGGTCGCGCCCAGGCTCGGCAGCCATAAGAAGCTGATATGGTCGGGATCGTATTGGTAACTGCGCAACGCGTAGAAAATCGAAATCAGAAACGGCATCTGAATCAGCATCGGCAGGCAGCCCGACAGCGGATTGACACCCATCTCCTGATACATCTTCGTCATTTCCATTTGAATCCGTTGCGGATCCCCTTTATATTTCTTTTGAATCTCCTGAAGGCGCGGCTGCATTTCCTGCATGCTCTTCATTGAGCGGATCTGCTTAATCGCCAGCGGCAAAAGCAGCACGCGAATCAGAATCGTCATTACTATAATTGCGATCCCGTAACTCGGGAATCCCGCCATCTGCGTCAATTGGTAGCAAAACGACAAGAAATGCTGCATGATTGACGCCAAAAAATCAATGGCATCACTGAATATACTCACTCGGTTCCTCCTTTAAGGATGCGCGGGCAGGCGGTACAGGATCATAGCCCCCCGAATGCAAGGGATGACACTTCAGCAAGCGTCGCAACGCCAGCCAACTTCCCTGCAGGGGTCCGAAGCGTATAATCGCTTCGCGGGCATAACTGCTGCACGTCGGATAAAACCGACATGTCGGCGGTTTCAACGGTGAAAGAAAGCGACGGTAAAAGTCGATCATACCAATTAAAATACGCGTCAGCATTGCAAAAGTTTCGCCCTTCTGAGCACATATAATAAATCCCGCTCCGCTTCCGCATATGACGCTTGTGCCAACCGCTTACGTCCCACCAGAACCAGGTGATAGCCCGGTTTCAGCTGCGGCCGATGCAGGCGATACGCTTCGCGAAGCAAACGGCGCGCACGATTTCGCGCAACCGCATTTCCTACCTTTTTGCCGGTGACAAAGCCGACCCGTGTGGGTTCGCCCTGTCGCGGCAGCACATACAGTACCAGACGATTGGCAATCACGGCACGACCGTGTTGGTAGACACGCCGGTACTCATGGCCCTGCGTAATTCGATCCCCTTTTTTCAATTCGTGCATGACAACCGTCCCTTATGTACACAAAGAACTTGGCCGAGGCCAAGTTCTTTGTATCGCCTCTCGCTTAGGCGGATAATTTTTTTCTGCCTTTCAATCTTCTTCTTTTCAAGACCATGCGGCCGCCTTTAGTTTTCATGCGTTCCCGAAAACCGTGGGTACGTTTGCGCCAAAGCACACTCGGTTGATACGTCCGTTTCATGTCTGCACCTCCTTCTAGCATTAGGTGAATCAGTTCATACCATAACAAAGTAATTATATTGAAAAAGTTTGTCGCTGTCAATCAAAAGGCTTGTCATTACGCAAAGAATTATTCGGTTCTTAATGTATATGAAAAAGTTTTTGGTAAAATTTTCATTTTTTACTTGAAGTGTTGTTATCCTGTGCTATAATTAGTGAAATATCTAATTAAGGGGTGATGAAAATGCGAGGACAGACCATTTCTCGCTCTGCCTATGTATCCATAGGCCTCATGTTATTTGCATTATTTTTCGGAGCGGGAAACTTGATTTTCCCGGCCTCTCTGGGACAAAATGCCGGTTTGAATTTTCCTGAAGCGATTATGGGCTTTTTAGTCACCGGCGTCGGTCTGCCTTTGTTGGGCGTCATGGCCATCGGCTACTCCGGCAGTCGTGACCTGCAGGAGCTCGCATCACGTGTCCATCCGGTCTTCGGTCTTTTATTTACTATTTTATTGTACCTGACGATCGGACCGTTTTTCGCCATCCCGCGTACGGGAACGGTGTCGTATGAAATCGGCATTAAACCGTTTTTGGGCGCCGCCACGGGCAATTTGGAATTGTCGATTTTTCTCGCCGTGTTCTTCGGTCTTTCGTGGTGGTTCTCCATTTCACCGGCCAAACTCGTTTCGCGTATCGGTAAAGTATTGACGCCGCTCTTACTTTTATTCCTCGGCATACTGATCGTAAAATCCCTGCTTTCGCCGATCGGACCGATGCAGGCTCCGACCGCGACATACGCTACTTCCAGTCTGGCGTTTGCGCAGGGCTTTCTGGACGGTTACAACACAATGGATGCGTTGGCGTCTTTGGTCTTCGGCATTATCATCGTCAAATCCGTCAAACAGTACGGCGCGGAGTTTGAACGCGATATCGCGGCGGCTACGTTTAAATCCGGCTTGATTGCCGCGATCTGCCTGGGCGTTGTCTACGTTTTTATCGGCAACATCGGGGCGACCAGCGTCACCGGCATCGGCATGCAGGAAACGGGCGCGCCGGTTCTCTCGCTTTCGACGCAATTTTACTTTGGTGATCCGGGCGCATTCATTTTGGCCGTCATCGTCGTCCTGGCGTGTTTGACGACAAGCATCGGTTTGATCACTTCCTGTTCCACGTACTTCAACGAATTGGTGCCGGCGCTTTCCTATCGCGCGTGGGTATGCATCTTCTCCTTATTTTCCGCGGTAATCGGCATGTTCGGTTTGTCGACGATCATTTCCGCCGCGATTCCGGTGCTGATGTTCCTGTATCCCTTGACGATGGTTATGATGGCGCTGACGTTTTTGGCACCGCTTTTTGACAATCGTCAGGCCGGCTACTTTATTACGCAACTCTTTACATTGGTTCCTGCGCTCTATGACGGGTTGCGCACCGCAGGTTTTGAAATGCCGGCTCTTACGAACTGGATGGCAACGAATTTACCGTTATTCGGTTACGGTTTGGGCTGGGTATCTTTTGCGATCGTCGGTTTCATTCTGGCGCTCTGCTATGTGAAGCTCGTGAAAAAAACACCGACAACTGTCTAGCCGATAAAAAACCGGTCGGAACATTTCCGATCGGTTTTTGTTTGCGCTATTCTAAAATCGGTGGATATCTGCTAAAATAAAGACACATTTACACAGAGTTGTCCACCGACTTATCCTCATTGTCCACAGCATTAAACCCTTGTTTTACAATACTTTTACTTTTATTTCCACCATTTTCACGGAGAATTTTATGACCGATATTTTTGACTTTTGGGAAACCGTACTTGCCCGACTGGACGAACGAATCTCTCAGGAGATGTTGAACTGGCTCATGTCGCATGTCTTGCCGCTGACATTAACGGAAGACACATTGACGGCGCAAGTAAGCAAACCGTTTTTAAAAATCTGGCTCGAAAAAAATCTCTTAAGCGATTTGCAAGCGACTGTCAACGAAGTGGCCGCACGGCCGCTCACATTGCAAATCACCTTGCCCCAAGCGACGGATGTACCGATACCGCCGGTGCCGTCGACAAACACCACGGAAACTTTTACATTGCCCGAACCTCCGGTGCCGGTATTCCGCAAACCGACACCGACCGTCGTGCAGGAAACCTCGCCGAGCACTCCACCGGCCGCCGCAGTACAAACCCCCGCGGCGCCGGAAAGTGAGTACAACTTCGGCAAACATTCGATTCCCATCGATCCCGCCTGCACCTTTGACAATTTTATTGTTTCCAATTCCAATACTTTGGCGCGCAGCGCGGCATTCGCCGTCGCGCAACAACCGGCGCAATACCAAAATCCGTTGTTCATCTACGGGCCTTCGGGACTCGGCAAGACCCACTTGATGCACGCCATTTGCAACTATGTGCGCGCCCACACGCCGGAAAAGAAATTTTTATTCCTCACGAGTGAAGATTTTACCAATGATTTCATTTCCGCGCTGACGCAAAAAGGAGTGGAGCACAACCGTGCTTTCCGGGAAAAATATCGTTCCGTCGATTATCTCCTCATTGATGACGTGCAGTTTTTCGGTAAAAAAGACGGTACGCAGTTGGAGTTTTTTCACACGTTCAATGAACTGCTGAACAGTAAAAAACAAATCGTCATGACCTGCGACCGGTTACCGGAAAATATGGAGAAGGTCGAGCAGCGACTGATCTCGCGTTTCCGCATGGGCCTGGTCGTCGAAATACAGCCGCCGGACTTTGAAATCCGCAGCGCCTATTTACAGAAAAAAGCAGCCGCCGCGGAAATTTCCATGCCGACGGATGTCGTATCGTTTCTCGCGGAAAATTTTACCGAAGATTTTCGGGAATTGGGCGGCGTATTTAATCGCATCGCCACATTGCAGTCATTATCGCCGGAACCGATTACGGTCGAGTGGGCGCAGCAGCAGCTGGCCGATATACTGCCGGCGGAACGTCGCATTATTTTAAACCCGGATATTATCATCAACGAAGTCGCGAGCTTTTATAAAATTCGCCGTGATAAACTCGTCGGCAAAACACGTCCGAAAAATATCGTTTTCCCGCGGCAAATCGCCATGTTTCTCTGCCGTGACATGTTGGATTTATCCTTTAAAGAAATCGCGGCGGCTTTTAACAAAAATGACCATACGACCGTCATGCACGCTTACGACAAAATTTATAAAGAACTGCAAACCAATATCAAACTGCAGGAAGAAGTGCAACAGATTCGGCAATTCCTGACCGGCGGATAACAAGCGGATGAAGAGCGAAAATGACGTGGATAATCCCTAATGTTATCCACTTTACGGGCAGGTATGAGGGATAAGGAGCGCAATTTTATTTTTTATCCACCGACTTATTCACATCAATGCGAATAACATTTATAAGCTTTGCCCGTATTATCCACTTATCCACCGAGTCTACTACTACTGCTATTATTTAACTGCAAACAATCAAAACATCGCCATCGTAAGGAGGCCATCATGAAATTATCGTTACCCACGCAAGCTTTACAATCGGCATTGGACCAAGTAAGCCGTGCCGCCGCACCGAAAGTCGGTAATAATGCGTATGCGGGCATTTTATTAAGCGCTGCCGACAATATGTTGGAAATACAGGCGACGGATTACCAGGTCAGTGTACGGGTTCGTACGCCGGCGACAGTCACCGAACCGGGGGAAACGGTCGTATTGGCCGCGTATTTGCCGGAATTGATTAAAAAGTTGTCGGCAGGTACGGTGGAAATCCAAAGTCAAACCGGCGCATCCACATTATTGATTCGCGCGGGGCGCAGTGAAAATGAAATGGTAACCGGCGTCGCCGGCGAATTTCCCCGTTTGGATGAATTGGATAATCCGCAACAATTCACATTGCCCAGCGATCAGCTGCGCGATATGTACAGTTTGACGCAATTCGCTGTCGCGGGTGACAACCAACGTCCGATTTTCAGCGGCATTTTGCTGGAGGCGGGGGAGAGAGCGGCGCGTATGGTCGCTACCGATACGCACCGGTTGGCATTGCGGGAAGTAACGCTGGCGGATGCGTTGGCGCAGCCGGTGCGTCTGGTGATTCCGGAACGCGTGCTCGCCGATGTCGTGCGTTTGTTGCCGATGAATGAACCGGTCGATGTGACGATTTCCTGGCGTCGGGACTATGTCGCGTTCGCGTTTGCGGGCGTGTATTTCGTGTCCAATCTGATCGCGGGCGAATTTCCGGATTATGAACGCGTTTTCCCGGCGCGTTTTGATGCGAAAGCGGTCATTGATCGGCGGGAATTTACCGCGGCGTTGGAACGCGCGGCATTAATTTCGCGCAATATGGCGTACAAAACTGTTACCTTAAAATGGGGCGACGACAGTGTGGAAATCAGCGCGACGAGCGCCGAAGTGGGAAGCACGGAAGAAACGTTACCGGTGAACTATGAGGGCGAAGCATTGGAAATCGTGTTCAACTGTTTTTATCTGCTTGATATTTTAAAACGTTCGACAGGTGATAAAATTACCCTGCACATCCTGCAGAACGGACCGATGCTTGTGGAACAGGAAAACGATCCGGATTACCGGTATGTGGTCACGCCGATGCGAGGACATTAAGATGCGGGAAATTACGATTCATACGCCTTTCATTGCGTTAAATGAACTGTTGAAACTCGCCGGCGTAGTGGGTTCGGGAGCGGAGGCGAAACTATTGATCCGCAGCGGTGAAGTTTGGGTCAACGGCGAACCTTGCACCGTAGTTCGCAAAAAAATTACCGTCGATGATCGCGTCGATGTGCCCGATCAGGGCAGCTTCACGGTTGTGTCCGAAGCATGAAAATCGCCACCGTTGCGGTGACGGATTTTCGCAGCTATGCGGAATATTCGCTGACGCTTTCCGCTCCGACGACGTTGCTTTACGGCCCGAACGGTTGCGGCAAAACGAATCTTTTGGAAGCGATGTATCTCGCTTCCGTGGGAAAATCGCCGCGCACGAGTCATGATCGGCTGATGATTCGCCACAGCGCGGAGAGCGCCGCCGTTCGGGTCGATTTTACGCGCCATGAAGTAGCGCAAAAAATCCAAATCAATCTATATAAAAATAAACGCAAAGAAATGTGGATCAATGCGACGCCGGTTCGCCAAAAAGAATTGGTCGGGACATTGCACACCGTTTATTTCGGACCGGATGATTTGCAATTGATCAAAGGCAGTCCGCAGGGGCGGCGCCGTTTCTTGGATTTGAGTTTGGCGCGGGCGAACTCGCTCTATTATGATGCCTTACTGCGCTATAATCGGATTTTAGCGCAGCGTAATCAACTGCTGAAAGCGCAGCGGGTGGCGGATTTGACACCGTGGGATGAACAGCTGGCGACGCAGGCTGTCTATATTACCCGCGCGAGATTGCAGGCGTTGGAGGAGTGGAACGCGTTGGTCGGACCGACATCCCAAACCTGGTCGGCCGGAGATCTCAACGTGCATCTGAAATATTCGCGTTCGTATGCAAAAAGTGAAGATATTTCCAAAGAGGAGTATTTACATCTATATAAAGAAACGCTGGAACGGGATTTGAAAAGCGGTTTTACCTCCATCGGACCGCATCGTGCCGATGTGGTGTTTTACCATGAGGATAAAAATTTGGCCGATTACGGATCGCAGGGCGAGCAGCGGCTCGCCATTTTGGCGTTAAAATTATCCGAAACCACGTATTTAAAAGAACATGTCGGCGAATTGCCCGTGTTGCTGTTGGACGATGTGCTCAGCGAACTCGATGAGGAACGGCAACAGGAATTGTTACGCTGGACCGCCGACCGACAGTTGCAATTGATTATGACCGCCGCGTATCGTCCGAACCGTTTGCCGGAACCGGTCGATATGCGTTGTTTGGAGAAATCCCATGGCGCGTAATTTAAGTCCTTTACAACAGGTGCTTGCCGTCTGGACGGAGCAATGGAAAGACCGGCCGCCAATGCGGTTGTACCGATTGCAGGAAAGTTGGCCTGAAGTCGTCGGCAAAATACTGGCGAAAAAATCCTTTATCGGTCAGTATGACGGCTCGACGGTCACGGTGCTGGCGGATAATTCCGTCTGGTTGAATGAACTTTTTATTCAGCGGGAAAAAATTATCAAAAAATTAGCCGACCGATTTCCGGAATATACCATCACGGATTTGAAATTTCGTACCGGTCGCCGCGCGCCACAGGCGCAAAGAAAAGCGGCGGAAAAACGGGAACAGGAACAGATTCCCGCATTGACCGCCGCGCAGAAAGAAGAAGTGGCCGCGTTTTTTACGTCAGTACCGGATCCGGCCTTAAAACAATCGCTGATTCATTTGCGCGAACGGCAGCTGGCGTTGGAATTGGCGCGACGGGAAGCGGGTTTTGTACCGTGTGGAGTCTGCCACCAGTTGACAGACGCGGTCGACGGCACTTGTGAAATGTGCAAGTTGCGCGCGCAGGCGCAAGAACGTCACGCTGTCACCCGCTATCTGAAAGAGCATCCGGCCGCGTCGTATCGGGATGTCATTGCGGCTGTGGGCACGAGCGAGAGCATGTATGCGCAGGCGCGACAATACTTGATTTATCGGACGCTCGATCATATCTATCACCGTGTGGAAACGGCGGCGGAGCAGGTGATGCTCGCGAGTTTACTCACCGGCATCGAACCGCAAAAACTGACGGAAGACCATATCCGAAATCTCTTGGCGAAGTTCGCGCGTAAAGCGGAAGATAAATGACGTAAAATAAAAAATAAGCGAATTTTATTCGTCTTGATACTTACCCCATATAAAAATCAAAATAGGCCCGTAACGGGCTTATTTTGATAAAATAAGTATATTTTTCAAATTATTTATAGTATACTATATATATTAAGATAAAAATTTTGAAAAGAGGAAACTATGGCAGCAAATACTCGTAAAACCGGTTACGGTGCGCAGGATATTCAGGTCCTGGAAGGCTTGGAGGCCGTTCGTAAACGTCCGGGAATGTATATCGGCGATACTTCGGCGCGCGGTCTGCATCATTTGGTCTATGAAGTGGTGGACAACTCCATTGACGAAGCATTGGCCGGTTTTTGTACTCATATTGAAGTCACGATTCATCAAGATAACAGCGTGACGGTGGTCGATGACGGCCGCGGTATTCCTGTCGATATGCATAAAACCGGTCGCCCCGCGATCGAAGTCGTGTTGACGGTGCTTCACGCCGGCGGTAAATTCGGCGGTGGCGGCTACACGATCTCCGGCGGTTTGCACGGCGTCGGCGTATCCGTTGTCAATGCTTTATCCGAAACCATGGACGTGCAGGTTCGGCGCGGCGGTCAAACGCATGAAATCGCTTTCGCCCGCGGTCATATCAGTGAGCCTTTGCATTCGTACGGTCATGTCGAAACGACCGGCACCAAAGTGACCTTTTTACCGGATAAAGAAATTTTCACGGAAGGCGTGGAATTTTCGTTCGACACGCTCGCGTCGCGTTTCCGCGAACTTGCGTTCTTAAATAAAGGACTGCGCATTACATTAACGGACGAACGCGATGATGAAAAATATTCTGAAAGTTACCATTATGAAGGCGGTCTGAAATCCTTCGTCGAATATTTGAATACGAATAAATCGACCATTCATCCGAATGTCATTGACTTTGAAGGGGATCGCGACGGCATTTTTATCGAAATCGCGATGCAGTATAATGACGGTTTCAGCGAAAATGTGTACTCTTTCGCCAACAATATCAACACCATTGAAGGCGGCACGCATTTATCCGGTTTCCGCGCCGCGTTGACGCGCACGATCAACGACTATGCGCGGCGTTCCGGTCTGATTAAGGAAAATGAGGACAATCTTTCCGGTGACGACGTGCGCGAAGGTTTAACCGCCGTTATCAGCGTGAAAGTTCCCAATCCGCAGTTCGAAGGCCAGACGAAAACGAAACTCGGCAACAGCGAAGTCAAAGGGATTGCCGATACGCTGATTTCGGAAGGCTTGCGCGTTTATCTGGAAGAACATCCGGTCGACGGCAAAAAAATTATCGAAAAGGCATTGCTCGCCAGTCGCGCGCGGGAAGCGGCCCGCAAAGCGCGCGAATTGACGCGCCGTAAAAACGCGCTCGAAGTCTCGAGCTTGCCCGGTAAACTTGCCGACTGTTCCGAACGCAATCCGGAAATGACGGAAATTTATCTCGTCGAAGGTGACAGCGCGGGCGGTTCCGCGAAATCCGGCCGCGATCGCCGTTTCCAAGCGATTTTGCCCCTGCGCGGTAAAATTTTGAACGTTGAAAAAGCGCGTTTGGATCGGATTTTGAATAATGAAGAAATTCGTTCGATGATCACGGCGTTCGGTACCGGCATCGGACAGGAATTTGATCTCAGTAAATTGCGTTACTATAAAATTATCATCATGACGGATGCCGATGTCGACGGTGCGCATATTCGCACCTTGCTGTTGACATTTTTCTACCGCTACCTCACTCCGTTACTGGAAGAGGGGCACATTTATATCGCGCAACCGCCGCTGTATCAATTGCGCAAAGGACGCAGTAAATGGTACATGTACAGTGACGAAGAGCTGGCGCAAAAATTGGATGAGATCGGTCGGGAAAATATCACCGTGCAACGTTACAAAGGTCTCGGCGAAATGGACTCGGAACAACTTTGGGATACGACGATGAATCCGCAGTATCGCACTTTGCTGCAGGTCGGTATGGAAGATGCCATGGCGGCGGATAGGATTTTCACCGTACTGATGGGTGACAAAGTCGAACCGCGGCGGCGTTTCATTCAGGAAAACGCGAAAAATGTTACCAACCTCGATTTATAAAAAACGGCTTCGGCCGTTTTTTTGTGCGAAATTTCCGTTGAATATACGCGTGTGAATGGTATAAATCCATTCACGGATAACGAAATGTCACATCAAAAATAAAAATCAACTGAAATGATCTTAGTACCAGATATGGAAATAAAAAGTAATATACTATTCATCATCTACTATATACGCAGATTAAGTTGTTAAAATAGTGTCAAAATCAATGGAAACTAAAGCAAAAATGATGAAGTACAGGGAAAAATAATAATAAAAAGGAATTTTTACGAAAAAAAGTATTTTGGCTTGCATTTTCAGACCTTAATGCTATAATTGACCTAATTAAAAAAAGGAAAAGAAGGTGATGACAGATGGCGGAACCTCATTTGACAGACGGCTATCTTCCGGGAGAAGAGAATGCTCCGAAATTGAAACGCAGTCTGAAAGCACGTCATATGAACATGATCGCCATTGGCGGCGCCATCGGTACCGGCCTTTTCGTGGCCGGTGGGGAATCGGTTTCCCAAGCGGGCCCGGGCGGTGCGCTGCTCGCATATTCGCTCATCGGTATCATGGTGTATTTCTTGATGACGAGCTTGGGGGAAATGGCCACTTACATGCCGGTCTCCGGTTCATTCGGAACGTACGCCGCGCGATTTGTGGATGAGGCATTCGGATTTGCACTCGGTTGGAACTACTGGTTCAATTGGGCCATTACATTGGCGGCGGAACTGGTCGCCAGTGCTCTGATTATGAAGTATTGGTTTCCCGATACACCGTCCATTGTCTGGAGCGCGTTATTTTTTGTTCTGATCTTCGGCTTAAACTATATGTCGACGCGCTTATTCGGTGAAAGTGAATTTATTTTTGCCGGCGTGAAAGTCATGACCGTCATCGTGTTCCTCTTTGTCGGTGCATTGTTAATCCTCGGTATTGGCGCGGAATCGCCCGGATTTACGAACTGGACGGTCGGAGAGGCGCCGTTTGTCGGCGGCTGGGCGGCCGTTCTCGGGATTTTCATGATCGCCGGATTCTCGTTCCAGGGCACGGAAATGATCGGTGTCGCCGCGGGCGAATCGGAAAATCCGAAAGAAAACGTACCGAAAGCGATCAATACGATTTTCTGGCGTATTCTGCTGTTTTATCTCGGTTCCTTTACGGTCATCGGCTTCCTGATTCCGTATACGGATCCCAACCTTTTGAACAGTTCGGTGGAAAATATCGCCATCAGTCCGTTTACGCTCGTTTTTGAACGTTTCGGTTTACCGGCGGCGGCGGGCATTTTAAATGCCGTTATTTTGACGGCGGTACTTTCGGCGGGCAACTCGGGCGTGTATGTATCGACCCGTATGCTGTACGCGTTGGCCGCGGAAGGCAAAGCGCCGAAAGCGTTTCTGAAAGTCAATCAACGCGGTATTCCGACCAATGCATTGTTTGCGACGGCCGCGTTTGGTCTTGTCGCATTTCTCACGAGCTTCATCGGTGACGGCGTCACCTACAACTGGTTGATCAATATTAGCGGTATGGCGGGCTTCATCACCTGGGTCGGCATCGCGATTTGTCACTATCGTTTCCGTCGCGCGTATATTCGCCAGGGTTACAATTTGAATGATTTACCGTATAAAGCGTCGTTATATCCGTTCGGTCCGATCTTCGCGTTGGTCCTGTGTCTGATTGTTATGGCGGGGCAGAACTACACCGCCTTTACCGGTCAGGAAATTGACTGGTATGGGGCCAGCGTCGCGTACGTCGGCATTCCGGTATTCCTTGCCGTGCATTTTTGGTACAAGATGAAACACAAAACGAAATTAATTCCGTTGGAAGAAGTCAATTTGGATCCGTATGACGATGAATTGCTCGCGCAAAGCGGCGAAGAAGTCGATGACTGAATCACAATAAAACGATCCCGAAAGGGGTCGTTTTTTTATTATACAAAAAGTTAAACAATGAAAGCAAAAGAAATAATAATTCGCCATTTACAGGGCTGGTTGCTATAATATATCTAAACAAAAAAATCGCCGTGGCAAAAAGACGATAGATGGAGGCAGCATAATGAAGCATTGGTGGCAATGGTTAATGTTGACGGTATTATGTTTGGCGGTGTGCGGATGCGGCAAAAGCTCGACAGCCGAAGTACCGCCGCCATTGGTTAAAACGCTGACGATCGGCGCGACGGAAACCGCTACGGAACATTCTTTTTCCGGCATGGTGCACGGACGCACGGAATCTCCTTTAGGATTTCAAATTCCGGGGAAAATCGTGCGTAAATTCGTGCAGTCCGGCGATCGTGTCCAAACGGGCGATCCCTTATTCTCGTTAGACGCGAATGATGTGGAAGCGCAGGTCGACGCGGCGCAGGGACAGGTCGACGCCGCCGCCGCGCAATTGGAACTCGCGAATAAAACACTCGCGCGCATGGAAACTCTCTATGCGCAAGACGCGATTTCCGCGCTGAAAATTGACGAAGTCCGCAGTAAACAGCAGTTGGCGCAAGCGCAGTACGATCAGGCGCAGGCCGCTTTATACCGGGCGCAAAATCAGGCGTCGTTCGCTACTTTGCGGGCGGATCGTGACGGTGTCATCGGCATGATCATGGCGGAGATCGGTCAGGTCGTCGGCGCGGGTACGCCGGTCGTGGCGATCGTCGATAACAGCAGTTTGGATGTGCAAATTTCTCTTACGGAAAAAAATATTTCCGATTATCCGGTGGGCAGCTCCGCCGAAGTGACATTCTGGGCACTGCCGGACCAAAAATCGACGGCCGTGATGCGTGAAGTTTCACCGGCGCCGAATCCGAAAACGGGAACCTATGACGCGAAGTTGACGATTAGTGATCCGCCGGCGCAATTGGCGCTCGGCAGCACCGCTGAAGTGCGTTTCACGGGCGCGACCGGCGAGCAGATACTGGTACCTTTGAGCGCGCTTGCGCCGCAATCCAAAACGCCGGCCGTCTGGGTCGTGCGGGATGAGAAAGTCACTCTTGTCAACGTAACGACAGGGGCGTACCGAGGCGATCAGGTGGAAATTACCTCCGGTCTCAATAAAGGGGATCGGGTCGTCGTGGCCGGTGCGCAAAATCTGACGGAAGGGCAAGCGGTCCGGATATGAAATCATTTAACTTAGCGCGATGGGCGGTTAAACACCGCCCCATCGTTTACTTTTTTATCGTTTCGATATTAATCGCCGGCATCGTGAGTTTCTTTGACTTGGGTCGGCGGGAAGATCCCGACTTTTCGATTCGCTCGATGACGATCGCCGCGGCTTGGCCGGGCGCGACCGCCGAGCAGATGAACGAACAGGTCACCGATAAGATCGAGCAGAAATTGCAGGATACCCCGGGGCTCGATTACATCAAAAGCTTCACCAACGGGGATACCACGGTCATTTACGTTTGGTTGCGCGAAGATCTTCCCAAAGAAAGCGTGCGGCCGACCTGGACCGATGTGCGCAATCTCACCAACGATGTTTGGCGCGAACTTCCGAAAGGCGTCGTCGGTCCGTTCATGAATGATCGGTTTGATGATGTTTACGGCTCGATTTACGCGCTCACCGGGGATGATTTCTCTTACGAGGAAAAACGGGAATACGCGGAAACTTTGCGCCGTCAGCTATTAAAAATTCCCGAAGTGCAAAAAGTAAAGCTGATCGGCGTCCAAGAACAGACGATTTATATTGAAATGGAAGAGGCGAAGCTGGCGCAGCTCGGTATCGATCCGCGTCAGGTCTTCCAAATGTTGCAGCAGCAGGGCACATTGTTGCCCGCCGGCTCGGTGCGCACCGGTTCGCATAATGTCGCTTTGCGCATTACGGGACTTTTGGATTCCGCGGAAGCCATTCAAAATTTGTCCATTCACATGGGCGAGCGTTCCATTCGTCTCGGTGATATCGCGACCGTCAAGCAGGCATATGCCGATCCGCAAAATCCGGTCATGATGTTCGACGGTAAAGAAGCCGTCGGGATTGCGATTTCCATGGCGCCGGGCGGCAACGTTTTGAATCTCGGCGATGAGCTGACGGAGACGATTGCGCAGTATAAAAATGATTTGCCGGTAGGCTTGGAGATCGGTCAGGTCACCAACCAGCCGGAAGTCGTCACCGGCGCGATCAATGAATTTACACGGGCGCTTGCCGAGGCGATCGTGATTGTGTTGGTGGTCAGCTTCCTCGCGTTGGGATGGCGCTCCGGCGCGGTCGTCGCGCTGTGTATTCCGGTCGTTGTCGCGGCTACTTTCATCGTCATGCATTACTTTGCGATCGATTTGCAGGTCGTATCCTTAGGCGCGCTGATCATTTCTCTCGGTCTGTTGGTCGATGACGCGATCATCGTCGTGGAAATGATGCAGCGCAAATTGGAAGAAGGCGTGGATCGGTTGCACGCGGCGACTGCGGCCTATGAAATCACGGCGTTTCCGATGCTTTCCGGTACGCTGATTACCGCCGCCGCGTTTATCCCGATCGGTCTTGCCAAAGGGATTGTCGCCGAATACACGGCGAGTCTCTTTTCTGTCACCGCGATCGCGCTTTTAATTTCATGGTTCGCCTCCGTACTCGTCAGCCCCGTACTGGGCTACCGAATGATTAAGGTGACACCGCCGGAAGAACAAAAGGAAACCCGTTGGAACGCGTTCCAGAAGAAGTTATTGAACGGATTTAAAAATTCGCTGGAAACCGTTTTGCGCTATCGTAAGACGGTTGTGCTCGCGACGATTGCCGCGTTTCTGATCGCGGCGATTTCCTATCCGTTGTTGAAAAAAGAATTTTTCCCCGCGTCTGTTCGACCGGAACTGATTGTCGAAACAGAACTTCCGCTCGGTGCGACGCAAGCAGCGACGAAAAAAATGACCAACGAGTTTACGGCGCATTTTTACGGGGACAACCGCGTTTCGTCCATTACCAGTTATATCGGCGAAAGCGCGCCGCGCTTTATTTTGCCGTTTGAACCGGTGCCGCCGCGCGCCAACTACGCGCAGACGGTCATTGTCGCGACAGACACCGACGCGCGTCGCTCATTGCAAACCGATGTCGAGCGAACGTTAGCGGATCATTTTCCCGATGTCCGCAGCAATATTAGCTTGATTCAAACCGGTCCGCCGGCGCCGTATCCGATCATGTATCGTCTGTCCGGTCCGGATACAGAGCAACTGCAGAAGTACGCCAATGAAGTCGTGCAATTGATGCAGAAAGATAAAGAAATCAGTCTGGTCAATATGGATTGGCCGCAGATGACGCCATCCGTCGAAGTCAAAATCGATCAGGACCGGATTCGTCAACTCGGCGCGGATAATTACGCCGTCGCCGCCGATCTTTACACCAAATTGTCCGGCTACCAGGTATCATCGGCGTATCTCGGCGATCAACTCGTACCGGTCAAATTCCGTTTGCCGCCGGGACGTCAGCAACTGGGCGATTTGGCGAACCTTGCCGTGCATGTCGGCGGCGGTCGTTACGTGCCGCTCGGTCAATTTGCGACGCTTACGCCGACTACGGAAAACACCATGATCTGGCGGCGCAACTTAACACCGACCATTACCATTCGCGCCAATGTCGCCGAGGATGCGCCGGCCGATACCGTTTCGGAGCGGATCTACACGAAAACGCTTGCGCATTTCCGCGAAAATCTGCCGACCGGATATTCTCTCGAATATGACGGCAGTGTCGAACGTAGTCACACGTCCGTGAACTCCATCGTCGTCGTCATGCCGGTCATGATCTTCGTGATTCTCATGGTCCTCATGTTCCAGCTCGGCAAAATTAAACTCATGATCCTGGCGGCCATCACCGCGCCGCTCGGTCTGATCGGCTCTATCATCGCCTTGCAATTGACGCGTAAACCGCTCGGTTTCGTCGCGATTCTCGGTATTATCGCGTTGTCGGGCATGATCATTCGTAATTCGATCATTCTGCTTGATCAGATCGAAACGCACCGCGAGGACGGCGAATCTCTCCAGGATGCTGTCGTCAACGCCGCGATGATGCGTTTCCGGCCGATTTTGCTCACCGCGCTCGCCGCGATTTTGGGCATGATCCCGCTGATGCGTTCTTACTTCTGGGGACCGATGGCCTTCGCCTTTTCCGGCGGCCTGCTCATCGCGACGCTCCTCACGCTTTTCTTCCTGCCCGCTATTTACACATGGGTCTATCGGAAAGAAGAGTAAATCAAAAGATCCCATCCTCTGGTATCAGAGGATGGGATCTTTTTTGTAAGCGTACGTACGCCTGAAAGTCTACATTTCGCCGGAGTAGTGAAGTGCAGTTACATGTTGTCAGCCTGTTATACGAATAGGGCAATAAATGAAATAAAGTTATTAAAATAAGCCGAAAAAATGGTATAATAAGAAATAAAAATACATTGAATTTATAAATCTTTTAGTCTGTGGGATCTTTTGACCGTATTCTAAAGAGGCGAAAACAATCATATGTCGGATACATCCTTGGAATGGATAGCATCCGATTCCAAAGATGTATGAAAGGGAATGAAGTTCTCCCTTGGGTAACCTAAACCGTTTATTAAGCTGATGACTTCTACAATTACTTTTAGTTGCAGAAGGCATCAGCTTTTTGCGTTTAAGGGGGAATTTTTCATGTTAACATCATTATCACTCGTTTTTCTTCTTGGCTTAGCCATGGGGGCTATTTGTCAACGACTCAAACTTCCTAAAATCATCGGCATGTTAATGACCGGCATGGTATTGGGGCCGTTTGTTTTTGATGTTTTAGATCCTGCATTACTTTCTATTTCCGAAGATTTGAAAAAAATGGCGTTCATCATCATTTTACTCAGAGCGGGATTATCTTTGGACTTAGCCGATCTGAAGAAAGTGGGGAGGCCGGCTGTTTTACTGTCCTTTATACCGGCTACCTTCGAGATTATCGGGTATATTCTGCTTGCGCCTGTTATGCTTGGGATAACAAGAATGGACGCGGCGGTTATGGGTGCCGTTTTAGGCGCTGCTTCTCCAGCGGTTGTCATGCCCCAAATGGTACATTTCATGGAAAATAAATATGGAACAAAAAAAGCAATCCCACAGATGATTATGGCCGGTATTTCTTGTGACGGTATTTTTGTAATTGTATTATTTACCACATTTCTAGGCATGGCGCAAGGTGGGAGCGCCGGTATTACAGACTTTTTCAACGTGCCGATTTCGATCATTCTTGGTGCTGTTTTAGGAGCATTGGTCGGCTATTTGTTGTGTCTATTTTTTGAAACCGCTTATGCGCATAAGTATTACGTAAGAAACAGCATGAAAGTAATCATCGTCCTCGGTTTTTCTTTTTTTCTGATTGCTATTGAAACTTGGTTGGAAGGTATCGTGGCGGTATCAGGCTTATTGGCGGTTGTCAGCATGGCATGTGTTTTGAAAATGAAAAGTACCGTTTTTGTATCGAAACGATTATCTGAAAAATTTGGAAAACTGTGGCTTGCGGCGGAAGTAATGCTGTTTGTTTTAGTGGGTGCAGCAGTAGATATCCGCTATACATTAGGGGCAGGAATTATGGCCGTATTAATGATTCTGACGGCACTACTTTTTAGATCTTGTGGCGTTTTACTATGTATGACAAAAACGATGTTGACATGGCAAGAAAGATTATTTTGCGTGATTGCGTATCTTCCGAAGGCTACCGTACAGGCGGCGGTCGGCTCGGTGCCGCTTGCGGCGGGACTTGAATGCGGAAACATTGTTTTGTCGGTAGCGGTGATGGCCATTGTGGTGACGGCTCCATTGGGAGCATGGGGAATGGATTCTACATACAAGAAATTATTAGATAGAGATTCATCTCATTGATATTCTGATAAATTTATTTGTCTGATTAATATGTCAACCGGAATGCGAAAAGCAAATAATGGCAGCGGCGGCCGGCATGCAAAAAAGCGACTCGAGGAGCAAGGCTCCGGTCGGGTCGCTTTTTTATTTACTTCATTTGTAAAGGGGAAGGGTGTACCGCTTGCAGTTATGATTATCCATGAACGTTATTCTTTATTCGTTTCACCGATTTTTTGCAATCAAAAACCGCCGCTCGGAAAAGGCTGCGTCTTCCTACGATTCGAAATCACTGACCGATAGTCGATTACGTTCCGTACCGAAAAGAATCTTGCTATATATACGAGCGGCGGTTACTGCCTTTATCTACCGTCATTATAAAACGCGCGGGGGGATTATGCAACTAGCTTTCTTTGATTTCCCCGTCGGGACCTTGCGCCTTTTTGGTGACGAGGATTTTATCGACGCGGTAGTTGTCGTTATCCATGACCTCAAACTGCATGTTGCGATACGAGATGATCTCGGCTTCTTTGGGGAGATACCCGAAGAGATAAATAACGAAACCGCCGAGCGTTTTGTAAAAATCTTCGCCCTCTTTGGGAAGCGCGTCGGTGATTTGAAAATATTCTTTAAATTCTTCGATCGGCAACAGTCCGTCGACGAGCCATGAATTCGGCGTGCGTTTGACGATGCGATTGCGTTCTTCGATGCGTTCGGCGACGCTGCCGGGCATGGCGCCCAAAATTTCTTCCAAAATATCGTGCAGCGTAATCATGCCTTCCGGCGAACCGTATTCGTCCAAAATGATGGCTTCATGCGCGTTTTTCGCGCGGAAGAGATCGAGCGTTTTATTGAGGGTAAGCGTCTCGGGAATATACAGAGGCGTCGTGACGCAATGCGCGATGAGCGCGTGCCAACTCATTTCGGGACGACGCAGGCGCAATAGTAAGAGATCGCGTAATTGAACAATGCCGCGAAAATCGTCCAGCGATTCGTAGCCGACGGGCAGGCGCGTGTGCGTGGAGCGCAACAGTTGCGCGCCGAGTTCTTCTTCACTTTTGGCGAGATCGAGCCATTCCAGCTGCGGTCGCGCCGTCATGATGTATTCGGCGGGGATATCGTTTAAGCGAAAAATACGATCAATGAGTTCGGGCTCGTCGGCGTCAAAGGTGCCGAGACGGGCGCCCTGGCGAAGCAGAAACCGAATTTCTTCCTCCGTGACCGGCTGCTCCGCTTTGATTTTAATCCCGAGGAGTTTCAGCGTGGCCGTGGTGGAAAATGTCAGAAACCAGACTAAAGGCAGGTTAATGCGCGCGAAAAGATTCATCGGGCGCGCGACCCAGCTGGCCACGCTTTCCGGAGAGTTGATGGCGATGCGTTTGGGCACGAGTTCGCCGATCAACAGTGTCAAGAATGTGACGACGGCCATGATCAAAAAGAGGCTGACGGCCTGCGCGTATTGCCCCAGAGCCGGCGTAAGCGCGTCGGCCAAGGGATCCGATAAGGTGGACGCGCCGACCATACCGGTAATGATGCCGATCGCGGTGATGCCGATTTGAATGGTGGAAAATAATTGGTTCGGATCTTGCGCGATTTCAAGCGCCGCTTTCGCGCCGCTGTCACCTTGGCTCGCGCGTTGCGCCAGACGCGGCTTCTTGGCGCTGACGATGGCGAGTTCCGTAGCGGAAAAAACACCGTTCGCAATGATTAAAATTAACAGTAATGCGATTTGCCATCCGGGATGGTCGCTGTCCATATTCATTCTCCTTGTCGAAAAAATACTATATTTACATATTTATAGTATAGTAGAAGTATAACACAGAGGAAAACGGGAAGTGCAAAAAGGAATCCGCCGACGCGCGACGAATACGTTAGTAAGGCAATGGCCAAAGGAGGCAGCTATGACACAGCGCAGAGATGTAGACACATATCGTTTGACATTGAGTGAATTATTGCACGAAGTGTGTGTCGAACTTTTGGACGGGCAGGATATGCTCGAAGATCTTTCCGCCCAACGTCGCGAGCATCAGGAGATGGATCAGACGGCGGAAGGCCCGCACGCACCGGCGGTGTACGAATTCGCCGAAGAGCAGATTCGTTTGCGTCTGAAACGCTATCGGGAGCTCGGCGATCGGATTGATGAAATCATCACTCTGTATAATGAATTGGCCGATGAAGCGCTCGCAGAAGATGATGATGACGAAATCGACGAGACATTTTCCTATACGGGGGGCGCGGATTGGTTGGAATGGCAGAAAATCAAGCGCCAATCGGAAGATGACGATGACGAATATGAAGAAGACGATGATGACAATAATTACGAAGCGGACGATGATCCCGATGACGAAAGCGATCGCGTGCAGGAATGGACGCTGAAGAAAAAGAAAAAAGATAAAAAGAAAGATAAAAAGGAAAAGAAGAATAAAAAGAAAAAAGAAGTCAACGTGAAAAAAACGGCTGACAAGAAAAAAAGCTAAACAAACGGTACCGTCCGTAAGCGACGATTATGATCATCGCCAAGCCGACGCAAAATCCGCGGCGCAAGCGAATTACGTCGCAAAAGCGAGGAAGCAAAAGATTCACCCGTCGAGCGGCGGGTGAATCTTTTTAGAAAGGAGATACGATGCGCAGACGCTGGATTATGCATGTGGATATGGACGCGTTTTACGCTTCTGTCGAACAACGCGATCATCCGCAATGGCGGGGCTTGCCCGTGATTGTCGGCGCCTCGGAACGGCGCGGCGTGGTGGCGACCGCCTCCTACGAAGCGCGCGCGTACGGCGTGCACTCCGCGATGGCGGGGAGCATTGCGCGCCAACGCTGCCCGCAGGGTATTTTTGTGCGCCCGCGCATGCATGTGTATCGTGAAGTGTCCGCGTTGATTCATGAAGTGTTATATCGATACGCGCCCGAAATCGAGCCGCTGTCGCTCGATGAAGCGTTTTTGGATATCTCCGGCATGGGAACGCAGTTTCCGACGCTCAAAGCGCTCGGCCGCAGTGTGCAACGTGATATTTACGATGCGGTCGGTTTATCGGCGTCGGTCGGCATCGGCGGCAATAAATTTTTAGCGAAGCTTGCGAGCGATTTGAAAAAGCCGCACGGCTTAGTCATTATTCCCTATGAACAGGCGCAGGAGATAATTGCGCCGTTACCGGTGCGTCGTCTTTGGGGCGTGGGGCCGAAGCTCGAAGCGGAGCTGGAAACGCTCGGTTATGTCACAATCGCCGACGTGGCGGCGGCCGATCCGGATCAGTTGGTGCGGCAAATCGGTCAGCAGGGCAAAACGCTTTGGGAACTGGCGCATGCCCGCGATGATCGTCCCATTGTCGCGCACGCGCCGCGCAAATCGATCGGGGAAGAGGAAACATTCGCGGAGGATCTCCACGCGGATGCGGATATTCGCCGTTACCTTTTGCGGGCGAGTGATACCGTCGCGCGCCGCTTGCGTCAAAAAGGACTGGTCGCCCGCACGGTCACGTTGAAATTGCGTTACGGTTCGTACAAGACGCTTACGCGCTCCGTGACGCTCGCCGATCCGATTGATTTACCGCAGGCGTTGTCGGCGGCGGTTTTCTCGTTGTATAATAAACTTAAACTCACAGAAGGTATACGACTCCTGGGCGTGACCGTATCGGGATTGCTGCCGGCGGGAACGGAGCCGATGTCGCTCTTCGCGGACGGCACGGCGCGCGAGCGCAAGGCGCAGGAAACGATCGACAAACTCCAGGACAAATATGGCCCAACGGCTATTCGCAGAGGATTTTGGTGGGACAGTGAGACAACCACCGGTGACGAAAGGGGAAAGAAACGATGAATGTTAATAAAGAACGCATGTTGAACGAATTTTACGAATTGATTCGCATCCCTTGCTCGACAGGTGATGAACGGGAAGTCGCCGATTTACTAAAAAAACGCCTGAAAAAACTGGGCGCGCAAGATGTTAAAGAAGATGATGCGGGCAGCAAAATTAACGGCAATGCCGGCAATATTATCGCCACTTTCGGTGCGACGATGGAAGGCTTGCCGACGGTCGCTTTCACGGCGCATATGGATTGCGTCGAACCCTGCGCGGGGATCGAACCGGTCTTGAAAGACGGCGTGATTACTTCGAAAGGCGATACGATTTTGGGCGGCGATGACAAATCCGGTGTGGCCGCGATTTTGGAAGGCTTGCGCCTGATGAAAGAAAACGCTCTGCCGCACGGCAAGATCGTTATCATCTTCTGCGTGGCGGAAGAAGGCGGCTTACGCGGCTCACGCAATATCGACACGAAACTTACGCAAGGCATCGACTTCGGTTACGTTATGGATTCGTCCGGCGCGCCGGGTAAAATCATTAACCAGGCACCGGGTCAAAACGCGATTCGCGTCACCATGCACGGCAAACGCTCGCACGCGGGCCTGGCGCCGGAAGACGGCGTGAACGCCATCGTCATGATGGGCACGGCGCTGGCGCGTCTGCCGTACGGTCGTATTGATGAAGAAACCACCGCGAACGTCGGTTTCATCGACGGCGGCATCGCGACGAATATCGTGGCGGATAAATGTAGCGTCAAAGCCGAAGCGCGCAGCCGTGATTTGGCCAAATTGAAACAGCAGACGGACGCGATGAAAGAAGCGTTCATGTCCGTGGAAAAAGATTTCCCGGGCGGCAAAGCGGAAGTCGAAGTGGAAGAAATTTATCAGCCGTACCTGGTCGATGAAAACAGCCTCTGCATCGAAGTCGCCAAACGCGCGGCGAAAGAAGCGGGGTTGGAACCGAATGTCGGCGCGACCGGTGGCGGCAGCGACGCCAACAACTTCAATAAACACAGCTTCCCGGCAGCCGTACTTGCGACCGGCATGACCAAAGTTCACACGCCGGAAGAATGCCTGTTGGAAGAACACCTGTACCAAACCGGTGAATGGGTATATCGCATTATTGAACAGTTGCCGCACGTGCAGCACTGAAACGCAAATAATATCGTCGTTTAAGCATTAAAAAAAAGAGCCCTCGCGGCTCTTTTTTTGTGGAACACTGCGGAATAAAAAGAAATAAATGTATTTTCATCGTCAAAATAAAATTTGTGGAAAGTATGTGGATAAGTGTAGAAAATGTGGTTTATCCACACGCTTATCCACATTTATCCACATGTCCATGTCAAAAATACAATAAATTTAATGAGAATTGCGTAAACTCACTGTTTTTGCAAACAATACACTGTCAGTAGACAGCAATCTATGTGGAAAACTTTTTTGATTTCTTAATAATAACTACCGATACAAAAATAAAGATGCTTGTAAAACAAAGGCTAAATCAATGGTTTGAAAACAAAATAAAGAAATAAAATGAAGTGGATAACTTGGATAGATCGGTGGATAAATAATTTTTGTGCACGGCAAAAATCAATTTAAAGTGAGAAAAACGTGTAAAATCGGCGCTGTTAAATGTTTGGCTTAGGTAAAAATGTATTTTCCGAGAAGGTTTTCCACCGTTTGCTGCGTTTCGCGGCGATGTCGTGGACAAGTTGCCAACGCAGCGCGTTAGCGTAGACGAATACGCTTATATAGACACGCGATATGGATGAATCCGCTCATTTTTGCGGTCGAGCCTATTCTTTTGCGAAAACGGGTCGTGTCATTACGAAGATAATGAAATGTGCGATGCGGCTTTTATTTGGCTTCGATGTATTTGCATTTTGCCGCATTGCTATCGCTACAAAACGGCATAAAACGATAAAAATCTGCTTCGCGCGGCGGTATCTGTTACCGTAGGCTAATTATTATAACAAGGAGGATACGCCGATGAATAAGCATTTTCGCCGCGGTTTGGCGAAAGGAGTGCCAATTGCCATCGGCTATATGCCGATCGCGATCGCGTACGGTGTCTTATCCTCCGTGTACGGCATGCCCGCGTGGTTCGTGCTGGCGTCATCCGCGATTGTCTACGCCGGTTCCGCGCAGTTTATGGCGACGAATCTGATGATTACCGGCACGGGCGTGTGGGAAATTATTTTAACCACGCTGGTGGTGAATTCCCGCAACCTGCTTTTGGCGGCGGGGCTCGCGCATAATTTGGAAGCGAGGGCGACGAAGTCGGAGCGTTTGGCGGTCGGTTCGTTGACGACCGATGAATTATTTTCCGTCGCGCTCTTGGAAAAACATCAGGCCTTGCCGCCGGCGTATGTCATCGGGATCGGTCTGTCGGGATATCTCTCCTGGGTAGTCGGCACGGCGTTCGGTATCGGACTGACCGATTTATTGCCGCCCGCGCTCGCAAGTTCCATGGGCATCGGTTTATACGCGATGTTTCTCGGCCTGCTGGTGCCGGCGCTGCGGGAACAGCCGCAGGCGCGTTTGGTGACGCTGATCGCGGTCACGATTAACTTGGTGTTGTACGCGTTGGCGACACTGCTCGGCATCGGCCACGGTTTGACGATTTTCATCGCGACGGTCAGCGCGGTCGCGTTAGTCACGGCGGCGAAGGAGCGATTGCAATGGTAAATCAAAGCGATGCCTTTTATATTCTTTTGCTGATCGGCATGTGGCTCGTTACTTTGGTGCCGCGCGTCGCGCCGCCGTTCTTTTGGCGGGCGGATAAAGTGCCGCCGAAACTTTCCTTTGCGCTCGCTCTGATCCCTTTCGCGGTGTTGGGCGCGTTGATCGTGCCCGGCGTATTTGTCAGCATGGAGGAGACGCCATTGCTCGCCACGACGGTATCATTGTTGGTCGCGATCGGGCTCGCGTTTTACCGCGCGAATTTAGTGCTCACATCGTACTCGCGAGTATTTTGGTGCATTACGGTCTGAGCGTACTCATCGCCGCGTAAGCAAACAAAAAGAACGGACATTTCTGTCCGTTCTTTTTGTTTACCTGTTTTTTTCCTGAGAATTCTTCAACAGTAGCGGGACGGTTGTCACGATCACGTCAAATCGATTTAAAAGCTGCCAGCGCAGCTGTAAACCCTGCTGGTTATGCAGCAGACGTTCCCAGCCCGTACCGACCTCAAATTCCGGAATTAATACCGTAATCGACGCGTCGGGATGGCGATCGCGAAACTCTTTGATGTAGTCCAACAGCGGTTCGGTGAAATCCCGATACGGCGACGGCACTACCGCCATCGAAATAGCGGGCAAAAGGCGGTGCCATTTTTGGCGGACGCGTTTGCCGGCCTCCGCGTCAATGGCGATATGAATCGCGTGAATGTGCGCATCATCGGTAATGGCGCGAGCGTAACGCAAGGCGCGCGCGACGGCGCGCGTGGGGCTTGCGACGGGCAACAGCACATGGTGGTCGTTGACCGGCTGCGCCAGAATTTCCGTCAGTTCTTCCGAGGAAAGCGTCAGCGCTTCCCGTACCTTTTCGTAATGCGTGTGAATCGCCTTAAACAGGCGCATTAAAATCGGCAGGAAGAGTAAAATGATCCAGGCGCCGTGAATGAATTTGGTGACTAAAATGATGCCCACGACGGCCGCCGTGACCAGCGCACCGAAGCCGTTCAGCAAGAGCCGTCCGTACGGGCGCGGCTGTTGGCGGAGCCAATGTACGCAAAGACCCGCTTGGGCCAATGTGAAGGAAAGAAATACGCCCACTGCGTACAGCGAAATTAAATGCTCGACATTGCCGTGGAACGCGACAATCAGTCCGCCGGCGCAAAGCGACAGTAAAATGATGCCGTTGGCAAAGGAAAGACGCGAACCGCGGTGTGCGAGGTAGCGCGGCAGGTAGCCGTCCCGCGCCAAAATGGACATCAGCGGCGGCAAACCGTTGTACGCGGTGTTGGCGGCTAAATATAAAATCACCGTGGTCAGCAGCTGGAAGATGAAATAACCCGTTCCGCGTCCCCATACGGTCTCCGCCAAGAGGGAGAGCAAGGTGCGATCCGCGCTCGGCAGCAAACCGAAATGCACGATGAGAAGGCCTGTGGAGATCAGCAGCGTCGACAGGATAATCGCCATCATGGCAATCGTTTTCTTCGCGTTTTGCGCCACCGGTTCCCGAAACGCGCCCGCGCCGTTAGCGATCGCCTCGACGCCGGTCATCGAAGAGCAACCGTTGGCGAATGCCAACAACAGTAAAAAGCAAAGGGTGCCGGGCGTGAGCATGGTCGTCGCTTGCGGCAAAATGACCGGCGGTCGATCGAGCACAAAAATTTGGTAGAGGCCCGATCCGGCGAGCATCAGCGCCGTGACGAGGAAAGCATAGGTCGGCCAGACAAAGGCGTTGGATGCTTCGCGCAAGCCGCGTAAATTAATCAGCATCAATATCGCAAACACCGCGAAGAGATCAATGAAAATTTGGTACGGTATGAGTTCCGGCCACGCGGAAACCAGCGCCGCCGTGCCGGATGATACCGATACCGCGACCGTCAGCACGTAGTCCGCGCATAAACTCGCCGCCGCGAGCAGCGCCGGATATTCACCGAGATACTCCTTGGCGATCGAATAGGCACCGCCGCCTTGGGGATGCACCTTGATGACCTGCGCGTAGGAAATCGTAATGATGAAAAGCAAGGCCACGATCGCGGCGATAATCCACGGAAAGTAGTCGTATAAAATCAGCCCCGGCAATACCAAAACGAGCGCGATTTGTTCCGGACCGTAACCGATGGAAGAAAGAGCGTCCGACGAAAAAATCGGCAACGCTTTCCACTTCGGCAGCCGTTCGTGACTGAGTTCCGTACTCTTGAGCGGGCGCCCCAAAAGCAATTGAGAAAACGAAGAAAATGTAAATTTGCGCATGAAAAATAGACCTCCCGGTCCTATGGGACCTTACCTTTTGCCTACGAGGTTAGCTGTCGGGTTAGAAGCATAAGGTCGTCTTCCTCTTTCGATTCACCCCAAGAATTGGTTCCCCCGTTTTCCGTCAGGAAATTCGGCATTTCGTTTTTACTTTCATATTATAACGCCGCAGAAATAACTTGTAAATAGAAAAAACAGCGGTTACCGACGTAACATAAATCCGTCGGCAAACGGACTTCGTCGCCGCTAAAAAGTTCATAAATGCTCTTTTATGACTGTTTTATGGCGTTAAATCGTGCTATACTGAAATTACAGATAGCATTGCGGCAAGGAGGTGTGCCCATGCAAAAGGGAACGAAAGCAACTGAACAGGAGTTGCGCGTGACGACGTCTCCGTCCGAGATTCCGGCGAAGAAGCTGAGCGTATTGTACATCTTGACGATACTGCGCCGCTTTTCTGACCCCGAACATCCGCTGTCGCAGCAGCAGATTCTGACGCACCTGAAAGAAGACTATGGAATGGTCTTAGATCGTAAAGCCGTCAAACGCAACCTGGTCAATCTTCTGGAAGCGGGCTATCCGCTCGGTTACAAACCGTGGCAACGCAAGAGCGCGAGCCGCGAAAAAGTGGAAAATGTCTACGGTTCGTGGTATTACGAGCATGAATTCGCGCCGGTGGAACTGACCACGCTCATTGACGGTCTGTTGTTTTCGCATTTACCGGCCCGGCAGGTCGAGGACATGATCCAAAAACTGCTGCGGTTGCAAAGTCGGTATTATACGAATCCCACGTTGGGAGTCCACAACATTCCGAATGAAAACTGGCTCAACTGGCAACAGGAAAGTCCCGCCAACGCGCAGATGCTGTATTCGTTGGAAGTTTTGAATGAGGCGATCGAAGCGCGGCAACCGGTCATGTTCCATTACCTGCAATACGGTCCGGACAAGCAGCAGCGGCCGCGTGTTCGCCGGCATCGCAAACGTCCGCATCGCTACCGGGTGAGCCCGTACGCGGTGGTTGCGACGAACGGTCGGTTCTACCTGATCGCCAATACCGAAGGGCATGACGATATTTCGCATTACCGCGTCGATCGGATGCAGGATGTGCGAATCGAAAAAAATCGTGGGCTTCGTCCGTTGCGCGAAGTGACGCAATCGGGCGATGACGAATTGCATTTGCCGAAGCATCTGGCGGAGCATGTCAACATGTTCGCCGGACCGGCGGTACCGTGTTTGTTCCGGTGTGATCGCGAGATTTTGGACGCCGTTATGGATGATTTCGGAACATCTTGCACGATCAGCGAAGTAACGGACAAAACCGTGGTCGTCGAAGTGACCGTGAACGCGACGGCGCTTTTCCACTGGTCGTTGCAATTCGGTCCGGCCGTGAAAGTGCTCGCGCCGGAATCGCTGGTGCGTGATCTGCAACGAACGGCTATCGCGATGGCGAACGCGTATCGCCGCGAAGAACCGTTATATTTTGATCGTGTCGAGATGAGGTGACGTCGATGAAGCGAGGCTATATCCAAGTCTATACGGGAGACGGGAAAGGCAAAACCACGGCCGCGATCGGACTTGCGATCCGCGCCGTCGGCGCCGGTCTGAAAGTCTGGTTGCTGCAGTTTATGAAATCGGAATACTACAGCGAACAGAAAATTTTGGACGGAATTTCACCGCTTCTCTACCGGGAATCGCTGGGGAAGCCGTATTTCATCGCGCCGGAAGGAACGCTCACCGAAGAAACTAAAAAAGCGCTCACCGACGTCGTGGTGTTTCCGCCGGGAAATCCGCCCGCCGAATACGTCGAAGCGTGTCGCAACGGTGTGGAGATCGCCGCGCGAACGTTGGCGAAAGGCGAGTACGATGTCGTGATCTTGGATGAAATCAATGTCGCGCTGCATTTCGGTTTGGTTACGCGCGAGGATTGCGAAGCGTTGATCGACGCCAAGCCCGCCGGCACCGAACTTATTTTCACCGGTCGCAAAGCGCCGCAATGGTTAGTTGACCGTGCGGATCTCGTGACCGAAATGCGCAACGTGAAACATTACTATGACGCGGGCGTCGCGAATCGTCGCGGCATTGAAGACTGAAGGGGTGGGGGACGATGGAGCTGGTGACCTCGATCCTTTGGGCTCTGCTTGCGCTGATTGTCCTCGTTTTTGTCCTGCTGCTGATTCTTTTGTGGCAGCGCGTCGATTATGAATTCGCCGTGCAGAAATATGAGGGCATGGCGGCTCGCGTCAAAATCGATTGGGCGTGGGAACTTTTAGCGGCGCAGGCGCGATATGACAGCGGCGCCGGACTTTTCTGGGAAGTGAAATGGCCGTTCGGCGGCATGAATTCGCACCCGGAATCCAAAGCGGAAGGCATCGAAGCGCGGGCCAAGCAAATGGAAGAACAGGCCAAAGAAGGTAAACAACGGCGCAAAAAAGCAAACGAAGACGCGGAAACGATCCGTCAAAAAGCGGCGGAGCGCGCCGAAGCCGCCAAAGCCGATGCCGATTACTACGCGGAAGAAGAACGGCTGCGTAAACAAACGGATTCCGACGACGCCGCCGAATGGGATCGCCTGGAGCGTGAAGCCGAACGTCATCGCGAACGGCAGGAAGCGCGCGATGAGGACGAAAAAACAAAGCCGCAACCGGGTGTAAAGGACTATCTCGGAGTAGTCCGCTACGCCTTGGCGCAAGATATTTTACAACCGCTGGCAACGTATCTTTCCCGTTTATGGGGACGAGCCAAACCGCGTTACGCGGAAGGCGAAGCGATGGTCGGGTTGGCGGATCCGTACACGCAAGGACTTTTAATGGGCGCGATGTATGCGTCGCTGCCCGCGCTTGCGTCGCGTATCGGATTCGTCTTCAACGAGGAAGTGATCGAAGGTCGCTTTCGTACCGGTGGCGGCATTCGACCGCTGGCTGTTGTTTGGGATTCACTGCGATTTGTCTGTGCGGCACCGGTACGCAAGACCGCATGGTACTACTGGCGTCACGTCATCAATAAGGAGGAATGACAATGGAAACGAAGAACATGAATGAACCGACGGCAACTTATACGAGCGATAAAATTGAGGCGCTGTTTCAGAGCTTCAAACACATGATTTCGGTGGAAACCGTCGTTGGCGAAGCGGTACATATCGGAGACACCACGCTCGTGCCTTTTGTCGACGTGGCATTCGGTTTCGGTACCGGCGGCGCGGGAACGAAAGGCGACGGCGCGGGCGGCGGCGGCAAAATGACACCGACCGCGATTTTGGTCATCAAAGGCGACCGCGTGGAACTCTTCTCCGTGAAAGACGGCAACAAGAGCGGCGCCTTTGAAAAATTGCTCAACATGGTGCCGGAAATTATCGACAAAATGCGCAAAGACAAATTTATTTACATTAAGGAAGACGAAGAACTCCATCCTTGAGTTCTCATGCGCCCCTAATTTGCGCGCTGTATCTTGATACGTTACAATATACGCAAGGCATAATGCCAAAAGGAGGCACGAATGAAACAAAAAATGATAGCGCTCGCGCTCACCGGAGTTTTTGCTTGCGGCACGATGCTGACCGCAGCGGCGGCCGGTGTCGGTTACGTTAACCAACAGGTTCTGATGCAGGCGCATCCGCGCATGATGAAAGCCCAGCTGACGCTAAAAGCGGAAACGCAAAAACAGCAGCAGAAGTTTGACAACGAAGTCGTCAAACTGAAAGACGATAACGCGAAACGCGATCTCTACATGAAATTGCAGAGAGAATTATCGGAAAAAGAACAGGAACTGATAGGACCGATCATGCGGGATGTCCAAAATGCGATCGAAAAAACCCGTCAGGAAAAAGGCTTGGATGCCATTCTGGATCGTGACGCGGTAGTGGCCGGCGGCCAGGACGTGACCGTGGACGTGCAGAAAAAATTTTAAGCCGTAACATAAAAAACACCTCATGCGAGGTGTTTTTTGTGCCGCGAAAGATTTACGGCAAGCGGCAACCTTTTCGCAACATAAAGAGTGATTGTCAGTCGGAGATGGGAAATTACCGCGTGTGTGACGCCGCGGATTCAGAAAAATTTCTACGCGCGTCGCTGTCAACTTGCGCGCGAGGAGTCGGCAGAAAAATTTGGAGAAACTATAAGGTCGCAACAAAAAATTCGCGCGCGGATTTCGTACCGACTTTACATAAAAATGATCTGTGTTATACTGAACAACGGAGATAGTATTCGCTTGAAACTATACTCTTTTTGACCCGTAGTTCATGCCCTTCGTAAGTAGTCATGGGCGCTTTTCGAGCGCGCATGATTTTTTTATTGTAAGGGGGGAACCAATGACGATTTCCATGTTACAGGGAAAAATCCACCGGGCCACCGTAACCCAGGCGGAATTGGATTATGTAGGAAGCATTACGGTAGACAGCGAGTTGCTGGAAGCCGCCGGTATTCAAGAATACCAGGAAGTGCAGATCGTGGACGTGAATAACGGCCAACGTTTCGGCACCTATACTATTGCCGGTGAAGCCGGCAGCGGCGTGATTTGCTTAAACGGCGCAGCCGCCCGCTGCGTCAGTGTCGGAGATAAAGTCATTATCATGGCGTACGCCGATCTCACACCCGAAGAGGCGTCACAGCACCGACCGACCGTCGTATTTGTAGAGGAAGACAACCGTATTCATCGCGTAACCGATTATGAACAGCACGGCAGGTTAAGCGACCAGGCATAGGACTGCGGGGTCAAAAGAGGCTATCTTCCAATCTACTGAAAAGGACGGATATCCATGCAAATTTGTACTACCGTTGCCGAGGTGCGCGCATTAGTCGACGCCTGGCACAAAGAAGGAAAAACCGTCGGTCTCGTGCCGACGATGGGCTTTCTGCATGAAGGCCATGAAAGTTTGATTCAAAAAGCGGTCGCGGAAAACGATTGCGTAGTCGTTTCCGATTTTGTCAATCCGACGCAGTTCGGACCGCAGGAAGATTTGGAAGCGTATCCGCGCGACTTCGCGCAGGATAAAGCGCGTTGCGAAAAAATCGGCGCCGCGGCGATTTTTCATCCGACGCCGGAAGAGATGTATCACGATCCGGCGACATACGTCAATATCGAGCGATTGTCGTCGACATTGTGCGGTCAGTCGCGCCCGATTCATTTTCGCGGCGTGTGCACGGTCGTCAGTAAATTATTTAATATTGTCCGGCCGGAGCGGGCGTACTTTGGTGAGAAAGACGCCCAGCAATTAGCGATTATTCGCAAGATGGTCACGGATTTGAATTTTCCGGTGACGATTGTCGGTTGCCCGATCGTGCGTGAAGCGGACGGTTTGGCGAAATCGTCCCGCAATACGTATTTGAGCGCGGCGGAACGTCGCGCCGCGTTGTGCCTGTCGCAAGCGGTGAAAAAAGGACAGCAAACGATCGCGCCGAAGATGACGGCCGACGATGTATTGCAGCCGATGCGTGAGATTTTGGACAATGAACCGCTCGCCCGTGTGGATTATTTGGAAATGGTGGACGCGCAAACCATGCAGCCCGCAGATCGCGTTGACAGGGCTGTTTTGGTCGCGATGGCCGTGTACATCGGCAAAACGCGTCTCATTGATAATTTCTCGTTCGATCCGGCAGGTGCGCGATGAAAACGATCGTGAAGATCACCGGCGCGCTCACGCGTTACATCGGCGCCATCATCATCATTTTCACGGCGTGGGCATTTTTACAGCCGGAATTATTCGGTTGGGCGGTACAGTATACCGCTTGGTTTTTAGGCGCGGCGATGTTCGGCATGGGGCTTTCCATTCACGCCGAAGATTTCGCCGTCGTGTTCGCCCGTCCGCGGGAAGTGCTTTTGGGCGTGGCGTTGCAGTATACGGTGATGCCGGTCGCCGCGTGGGCGCTCGCGGCCGGTTTGGGATTGCCGACGGATTTAGCGCTCGGCGTCATTTTAGTCGGTTGCTGCCCGGGCGGCACGGCGAGTAACGTCATCACGTACATCGCCGGCGGCGATGTCGCGCTTTCGGTCGGCATGACGATCGTCTCGACGCTTTTAGCGCCGCTGGCCACGCCGCTCTTGGTGTTCGGTCTCGCCGGCGCGTGGGTCAATGTCTCGCTTTGGGCGATGATTATTTCCGTCGTCAAAGTGGTCTTGATTCCGGTCCTGCTCGGCCTTTTGCTGCACACGCTGTTCCGTTCCAAAATCAAACCGGTACAGGATGTTTTCCCGTTGGTTTCGGTCGCGGCGATCGTTTTCATCATCGCCGGTATCGTGGCGGTGAACCGCGAAAAAGTGTTGACGAGCGGTCTGATTGTGATCGGTTTAGTGGCGATTCACAATATGGTCGGTCTCGGCCTCGGCTACTTGGCCGCGCGGCAGGCGAAAGCGTCGTACGCCAAAACAACGGCGATCGCGATCGAAGTCGGCATGCAAAACAGCGGTCTTGCGATTGCGCTGGCGACGGCGAACTTCGCCGCCAACCCGTTGGCGACTTTGCCCGGCGCGATCTTCAGCGTCTGGCACAATATTTCCGGCTCGCTCTTTGCCAGCTATCGTCGTCGGGAAGAACCGGATACAGCGAAGGATTCGGTCGAACAGTTGCCCTGGGAAACAGAGTAAGCATATAAAAAAGACTCTCCGCGGAGAGTCTTTTTTGTTGCGTCCATTCAGATAAACATCGGATACACGAAAATTTGAATCAGGCGCGCGATGCCGATGTAGATCGCGAACGCGGCGGCAATGTGCAGCACATGAAATTTTTTATTTTGCGGCTGCGGTCGATCCGGCAGCCAAATCAGAAAAATCGCGTACGCGAGCGACAGAATCGGCACGAGCATGATGTACACGTATTCGGCCGGCCGACCGACGCGACTGAGACGCATGCCGACGGCAAAGAACAGCAACGCCACGCCGATGTTGCCGATGAGATTTACGGGGAAGGATGTGGGGATAAGATCCATGAGCGTCATCGCGCCCAGCACGACACTCGCGACAAGAGCTCCGACATACGTCGTGCGGCCGAAGCCGTTTTGAGAATCCGATTGGGTAGCCATATATACCTCTTTTCAAAATATCAGCGAGCGTCTTCGCCCACTTTGGTAAAATGCAGCGCATGGTAGCCGCACAACGCGAGCAACAAGCACGCGCCGATAAAATACAACAGCAGCGGCGGCCAGCTTCCGTACATGCCGTACAACGCGCCCACGCTGACCGGTCCGATCGCCGCCAAAAGATACGCGATCGCCTGACCGACGCCCGAAAGGCGTGACGCGATCAGAGGATTCGCGGCGCGTACCGCGAAGGCGAGCATGCACAGACTGAACGTGGCGCCGGCGGCCAGCGCGATCCAAATGATCGCCGCCGTCAACCACAGTGACGTTTGCGCGGCAAATACGAAATAAAAACCCGTAAGATACATCAGACCCGCCGCCGCGCCGTATTGACGGCGATAGCGCCCCTGCGCCAAAAGCGGCGTCAAAAGAGAAGCGGGCAAACTGACCAGCTGAAACAGAAACGAATAGTAACCGCCGAGCGTCATATCATACCCTTTCGCGACGATCCAATACGGCAACCACGTGACCAGCGAAAAATAGACCAGCGATTGCAAACCCATAAACAACGCGACCCACCACGCTGCATAGTGGGAAAAGACCGCGCGAATGGAAAGCTCTTTGTGCGCGCGCGCCGTCGGTCGTTGATTCGGTAATGAAAACCACAGCAACGCGCCTACAAACGCCGTCGCCGCCCAGGAGGCGCACACGAGTTGCCAGCCGTAATGCGCGGCGAGCGGAATCACAATCGCATTGCTGACGGCATTCATGCCGTTCATCGCGACGACAAAAATGCCCGTCGCCAGCGCCGTATGCTCGGGATACCAAGCCTTGGTGAGCGTCGGTAACAGCACATTACCGATCGCGACGCCCGCCGAAAGCAACACGGTCCCGGCGAAGAGACCGGTGATGCCCGCGTACGAACGCAGGACGGCGCCTGCCGCTAACAACGCCATCGCACCGCCGAACAGTCGCGTCATGCCGCAACGGGGAATCCAGTTGCCGACAAAAGGCGATACCGCCGCAAACACCAGCAGCGGCAGTGTCGTCAGCATCCCGACCGTCGCGTGCGACAGATCGAAGTACGCCTGCAACACCGGCAACAACGGCGTCAGCATCAAAAACGAAGCGCGTAAATGCAGCGTGCTCCAACCCAACACCACGCCATGTTGTAAATTCATTTTACACCCCTTAATCGATATCTCTATCGTATAAAAGCGCGGGCATTCTGTCAAACATAGTGAAGGTCTCGCGACACAAGAATGAAAATTTGAATTTACACGGGATTTTTGCGAAATTTGCACATAGTTAAAAAATAGAAATAAATACGTTTAATAAAAATATTTTTCTCTTAAAAATATGCTATAATCAACATATATTCAATTTTTAGCGAGAAAGGGGTTTATATGGCAACAGAATGGCAACACGGCGCCATCGTACCCGTGGATATTGAAGAACAAATGCGCACCAGCTACATCGATTACGCGATGAGCGTTATCGTGATGCGCGCGCTGCCGGATGTCCGCGACGGTTTGAAGCCGGTACACCGGCGCATTCTTTACGCGATGCATGAAGGCGGCCTCACCGCCAACAAACCGTATCGCAAATCCGCGCGTGTCGTCGGTGACGTCTTAGGTAAATACCACCCGCACGGCGACTCGTCCGTTTACGACGCGACCGTGCGTTTGGCGCAGGATTTCTCGACGCGGTATCCGCTGGTTGACGGTCACGGCAACTTCGGTTCCGTCGACGGAGACTCACCGGCGGCGATGCGTTACACGGAAGTCCGCATGGCCAAAATCGCGCAGGAAATGCTCGAAGATTTGGAAAAAAATACCGTCGATTTCATGCCGAACTACGACGAATCCTTGCAGGAACCGGTCGTTTTACCGTCGAAGATTCCGAACCTTTTGGTCAACGGCTCGTACGGTATCGCCGTCGGCATGGCGACGAACATTCCGCCGCACAATTTGGGGGAAGTGGTCGACGGTCTCTGCCTTTTGATCGACGATCCGAATACGCCGATCGAAACCCTGATGAAACACATCAAGGGACCGGACTTTCCGACCGGCGGTCTGATTCAGGGCCGCGAAGGCATCAAGAAAGCGTATACCACCGGCCGCGGCGCGATTAAAGTTCGCGCGCGCGTCGAAATCGAGGAGATGGCGAAAGGGAAAAACCGCATCGTCGTCACCGAAATTCCGTACCAGGTCAATAAAGCGCGCGTCGTCGAAACGATCGCGAAACTCTCGCGCGACAAGATCTTGGACGGCATCACCGCCTTGCGCGATGAATCCGACCGCAACGGCATGCGCATCGTCATTGAACTGCGCAGCGACATCGACCCGCAGATCATGCTGAACAACCTGTACAAGCATACGCAACTGCAGGAAACATTCGGCGTGATTATGCTCGCTCTGGTCGACGGCCACCCGCGCGTCTTGACGTTGAAACAAATGCTCGAGTACTATCTCCTGCATCAAAAAGAAGTCATCACCCGTCGCAGTCAGTACGAACTCGACCGCGCCCGCGCTCGCGAGCACATCGTCGAAGGCTTGTTGATCGCGCTCGATCATATCGACGCCATCATCAAAACGATCCGCGCGTCCGAAACCGATGAGATCGCGAAAAACGCGTTGATGGAAAACTTCGGACTGTCCGAAAAACAATCACTTGCGATTCTCGACATGCGCTTGCGTCGTTTGACCGGACTCGAACGTGAAAAACTCGAAGCGGAATATCAGGACTTGAAAGAGCGGATTGAATACCTGCTCGGCCTTTTGGGTGACGAAGCGAAAGTCATGCAGGTCGTCAAAGAAGAACTGCTCGACGTCAAACAGCGCTTCACGGACGAACGTCGCAGTGAAATTGTCCGCGATGAATCCGGTTTGGACGATTTGGATCTGATTCCCGACGAACCGATGATCATCACGCTCACGCAGCAGGGTTATATTAAACGCATGCATGCGAATACCTACCGCACGCAACGCAAAGGCGGCGCCGGCATCACGGGCATCAAGACAAAAGATGACGACTTTGTCACCAAAGTGCTCACGACATCGACGCACAACACGCTGCTCTTCTTTACCACCGCCGGTCGCGTCTACAAACTGGTCGCCAACGACATTCCGAAAGCGTCCACGCGTACCGCTCGCGGAACGCATCTCGTCAACTGCATCCCCGCGCTCGAAAAAGATGAACAGGTCACCGAAATTTACGACATCTCGTCGTTCGCGAATTACGAATACCTGCTCATGGTTACTCGTCAAGGCTTTGTCAAAAAGACGCTCCTTTCCGAATACACCAACGTGCGGCAGAGCGGCCTGATCGCCATCAACCTGCGCGAAGGCGACGAACTCATCAAAGTCGTCACCACCACCGGTGAAGATGATATCATTATCGGCACCAAGACCGGCATGGCCATTGTCTTCTCCGAAGCCGATGTCAATCCGACCGGCCGCGCCTCGCTCGGCGTCATCGGCGTCCGCTTCAAACAGGGCAGCCAAGATGAAGTCGTCGGCGCCGACGTCTTGACTTCAACCGATGAAGTCCTCACGCTCAGCAGCGACGCTTACGCCAAACGCAACAAAGCCACCGCATACAGCGTACAGCAACGCGGCGGCCAAGGCGCGCGTAACTTCAAGAAAGGCAGCACCGTTGTCGGTCTTCTGACCGTCAAAGGCAACGAGGAAATGCTCGTCATTACCGAAAGCGGCATCGTCATCCGCGTTCCGGTCGACTCCATCAGTCTGAAAAAAGGCAAGAACACCATCGGCGTCAAAGTCCAGCGCTTGGACGACACCGATCGCATCGCCTCCGTCGCCCTCGCTCCCATGGAAGAAACGGAAGAAGACTGAAAAACAAATGCGCAATAAAAAAAGCCCCCGCGGGGGCTTTTTTTATATTCACCGTTTAAGGTTAAAAAACTTTCGATTTGTTTCAGCTATACAATCTATAAGGTCCTTATTATTAGCAAAGGATGTTGGGTCAATAATCTTTTTAATTTCATCAAAAGTTAAAACTAAGCTGTATTCACGTTCTTTCATAAGACCACAGATTAAGAAAAAGAGATTTAATTCCCGTGCGGTAAATCCCCCAAACGAAAAAACATTCATATCGTTATGATACTTCAATACAATTTTCCCTCCTTTCTGTATTAATGTTTCCACTTCATGATCAATCTTAAACATTTACACCACTCCTTTCAACGAGTTAGTGCAAATGTACTCATGAAAATGGTATAATACAAAAACAAGGGTACTTTTGCTCTAATATGATCTTCGCCAAAGACATCAATCACCCAAAGGTATCCTTGCCAATATATGATTGATACCTTTGGTTAAGTTTTGGTATAAAAAGAGATACCTTTCAATAAATTTTGATACCTTTGGGTATAAAAAAGATACCTTTGTGTCTAGAAACCCTTGCCCCGCAAGGCCTCGCGGACCCCTAAAAAGGTTTTAGAAAAGTTATTTAAAAAAGTTAAAAAACACCTTTTTCTTTTTTAACTGATAAACAAAAAACTACCGGCTAAAAATAAAAAGCGGCAAGCAAGGAAAGGGAGTTATGAATAAATGAAAAAAGTTTCTTCGGCATTTTATATGCTGGAACCAAAGTTTTTCGATGAATTTGGATTACTCGGAAATTTTGGCGGGAAAAATAAGATTAAAAAAATAATCAATACGCCGCACTATATATTTTTTGTAGAGCAAAAATACTGGGCGGTGCCGGTAAAGAAATTAGATGCAAAGTATTACGGCGCGCGCCGAACGCGTTCTCGGATCGGAAGACTGTATATCGACGTTTTCTTTTTAGGAAGCAAAGCCTACTTACAAATGGACGAAATGTTTCCCATCCATCCGATTTTTATCAAAGCTCCTTTTTATGAAAATAAAGAAACTCAATCCGGCATTATCCGACTGGATATAGAAACAGAAGATCAAATTCTTAAAGCATATAAAGACCAACGAATTTTAGATATTCAAAATATTATCCCTGCCGCCTATGACTTAACGTATCTTTTAAAGGCTTATGACGAAACAAACACCAACCAAAAACTGTTGTTAGAGATGATTCATCAAAATGCTTCAAAAATAGGCTATATTTCAAAATCTTTGCGCGGGGACTGGGACTTTTGTCAAGAAAACCGTGCAGAGCGAAAATTACCGTGATTTTGTTTATTTTATTCCGTCTTCCGTGTGGGGCGACAAGAAAAAGCTGCTGCGCTGGATCAGTGCGAACGGATTACTGATTGAGTTTGCGGCCAAAGAACTGCAAAGAGATCCGGAAGTAATAAAAGCAGCGGTGGCACAAAATCCGGATGCTATGCTGTTATTAGCCAAGAAGTAACTTGAATGTTAGCTATTTCGTGCTAAAATGAAATCAGGCGAAACGTACACAGCCAAAGCTACAAACGAAAAGGACGGGGGGCTGCCCGTCCTTTTCCCTTACTTGACTAAAAAAGAAACGTGTTCTACAATGAAATCAGGCGAAACGCATATAGCCAAAACTACAAACGAAAAGGACGGGGGGCTGCCCGTCCTTTTCCCTTTCTATTTTCGCCGCTGGAGGTAGTCCTTGTAGGCAGCAAGGACCATACCAACCGCAAGCGGGGCAAGAAAGGTAGCCCCAAAAACGCATATAACCTCCACTAAAAACACCTCCCCTCTGTCGGAGGTGTTTCTATTTTAGCAAAATTTTGCCGAATCTAAAAAATAAATTTACAATCTTAAATATGCATCTTTCTAAAAATCTATAATTCTAATATTTTATCATTCTTAAATGTTGGAATGCTAAGATATTTAAGCAAACAAAAAAGGACGGGGCATCCGTCCTTTTAAAATGCACGATTTTATTCTTCTACAAACTTATCATATTTTTGCGCTTCGGATTTGGAAACCTTTTTAAATGTATCTGAATGCATTTTATCGAATCCTACACTAGATAAATCTTCATTAAAAAACAGGGGCCGATGATTTAGCGGGTTGTTATTTGGGTCAGCAACCATTTGCTTTATATCCGGGTTAAATTTAGATACCCAGTGCGTGGAACTTTTTTTATACTTTCTGTTGTTTTCATCAACATAAAAACCGGAGCATTCATATAAATTATCATTATTTTTCTTTTCTAAAATAATAATCGAGCTAACGCCATTTATGTTTTTGTTATAAGCAGTGTACGTTCCCGACACGTCCGGAGTGCTGCTGCATCCGGCAATAAAGAAGGCCATGCATAATACCGTTAAGAATCCTATCAGTTTTTTTATCATAATGTCCTCCTAAGTTTTTTAGATGTTAAAATGATAAGTTTTTAACATCTCAACATTTATTATGTTTTAATTATATCATCTTAAAAGGAAGATGCAATTTTATAAAAAATTTAACTCGCAATATTTATTTCGCGCAGCAAAAAAGCGCGACAGGGTCGCGCTACGGTTTGGTTCAATGGCGGAGAGGGTGGGATTCGAACCCACGGCCCCTTGCGGGATCACCGGTTTTCAAGACCGGCTCCTTAAACCACTCGGACACCTCTCCAAGGTTGTGACTTCTCTATGATACCGAAATCGTTACCAAAAAGAAAGAAAATTATAAATAATGACGTCGCCAGAGAATGAAGAGCGCAACCACCGTCGATACAAAAGCGATGCCGAGGACACCCCAGAAACCGATCATCTGACCTTCCCACGGCACGCCCGTGTTGATTCCCCACAGGCTGAATACCGCCGTCGGCACGGCGAGCAAAATCGTCACCGAGGTGAGCAGCTTCATGACCTGACTCAAGTTGTTGCTGATGATGGAGGCGAACGCGTCCATCATGCTGTTCGAGTTTTGCGAATACATCTGAACCATCTCGATCGCCTGCTTGTTTTCGATGATGACATCTTCGAGCAGATCTTCATCTTCCTCATACATTTTCAAAAGCGGGCGCGGCTGCACGTTATTGCGCAGACGCAGGAGGCGTTCCATCACGACGCCGTTCGCCTTGAGCGCGCTGGTGAAGTACGTGAGCGATTTCGAAAGTTCGAGCAGCTGGAAAAATTCTTTATTTTCCGCCGTTTCCCGCAAGCGGGCTTCGATGACGTCGGTACGCTTGTTGATTTTTCCCAAGGCTTGCAAAAAGAGCGTCGCGGTCCGGTTCATCAGTTGGAACAGAAAGCGCGTCTTTTTGTACGTGCGGAACGTGTTGTACGTATTGCCGTGAAACGGCGCGAGCACGGCGCTTTCTTCAAGGCAGACCGTGATGAAATGTTTTTCAGTAATAAAAATACCGAGCGGCAACGCGTCATAGCTGTCTTCCGTTTCCCGCACGACCGGCGTATTGATGACGACGAAAATGTAATCGTCTTCCAATTCCACGTGGGAACGTTCTTCCGGGTCCAATGCCGAACGGAAATCTTCAATCGGAATCGGCGTAATCTTGGCCAGACGGACCAATTCCTCTTCCGTCGGATTCACGACGTTAAGCCAGGAGCCTTTTTCCGCCGCTTCCGGCACGACCTCTTGCAGGATTTGATCTTCGTCATGTTTGTACGCGATGAGCACCGTTCCACATCCTTTCATTTCCGTCTTGTCATGAACGCTCCGCGGGCGAAAACATCCCCGCACAGACATGCTTATTATACAATACGAAGGCGCAAAACAAAAGTGCCGCGCCGAAAGAAAACTTGTAAAGTAAAAATAAATACGCTATAATATATAAGCTGTGTATCGAAAGATACCGCTCCTAGCCCTTTGTACGAAAGGGCCATATGTCCAAAAGAGGAGGTGTCCAAATGAACAAAAACTATGAAGTCATGTTCATCATCAATGCCGGACTGGACGAAGAGGCGGCTGACGCGATTGTGAAACGCGTCGAAGACCTCATCACCAAAAATGGCGGCACGGTGAACAACATTGACCGCATGGGCAAACGTCGTCTCGCTTACGAAGTCCAAAAGCAGACCGACGGCAACTATGTGCTCGTTGAATTTGCCATTGATCCGGCGCAGATCAAAGAAATCGACCGCGTCATCAAGATCAATGAAAAAATCATTCGTCATTTGATTGTCAAACAGGACAAATAAGTCCGGAGGTAGACTATGAATTCCGTACAAATCATCGGCAACCTCACCCGGGATCCTGAAGTTCGTTACACGAAAACAGGAAAACCTGTCGCATCGTTCACCGTTGCGGTCAACCGCAGCTGGGTCAGCGTGCAGGGGGAAAAACGTGAAAGTACAGATTTTATTCCGGTCGTTGCGTGGGGCAAACTCGCCGAGCTCGTCGGCAACCGCCTGAAAAAAGGCACCCGCACATTCGTCGAAGGTCGCTTCCAAACCCGCTCGTATGAGACGCAGGAAGGCGAGAAACGCTACATCACCGAAGTCGTAGCGAACCTCGTCGCGCCGAACGTCGATTACGACAAGCAGCCGTCCGCTGCGCCGGAACCGCGCGCTGACTATAGTCAGTTCGGGGCCCAGCCGCAAGCCGGCGGCAACTTTGGTAACCAGCCGAGCGGACAAGTGTTCGGCGGTAATGGCAACGACGACGATATCCCGTTCTAACGCAAGACCGATAGGGAGGCAAATTATGAGAAGAGATCGTCAACGTCGACCGCGCCGGAAAGTTTGCGCCATTTGCGCCGACAAAATCCAGCACGTCGATTATAAAGATATCAATTTACTGCGTCGGTTCACTTCCGAACGCGGCAAAATTCTGCCGCGCCGTGTGACCGGTGCCTGCGCGAAACATCAGCGCAAAGTCAATCTGGCGATTAAACAGGCTCGCGCGATTGCGCTCTTGCCGTTTTCGGTAGATTAATCAAAACCGCCTTCGGGCGGTTTTTTTTGTGCGTGAAAATAAGCGGGAGCCGTTCCTGTGAGCTGCAGTTTTATTTCTTAGCAAGAGCAATGCGATCATGCGTTGCCACCGCTGTCGGAAATACAATCGCATGCCGCGCTATTGATATGGCCAAATCGATGACGAAAAAATAACGCAAGGCGCTTTTATGGTGGAAAAAGGGTCTTTGCGAGGAATCCCCAAAATGAATTATAAAAAAAATCGCCTGTAAATGGGACATTCTTAACGCAACCTTTTCTTGACTTAAACTAAGTATAATAATATACTGGAACTAATCGGCAGACTGTACGCGTTTGTGAGCGCATAGCGGGTCGCCACCAACGATTTTAATCGTTTGCCAAACGACTCATTTGGTGTCGTAGAATACCCGGTCGTCAAACTATCAGGAGGTTTTGACATGAGCAAAAAATGGTTGGGAGTATTGGTCGGTCTTTCCGTCATCGGCGGCAGCACGATGGCATTCGCCGCGCCGGCGCCGGAGGAAGCGCAAGCGTTGAAACACATCGACCTCGGCGGTAACTACTACTACGCGGGCCAACAGCAGCAAGTTTCGCATGATCAGGTATTGAGCCATATCGAAAAGCTGAACAATTTGTTGGAAAAAGATGCCGGCTGGGGAAAAACCGGTTTGGCGGCGGGGTACAACCAGATCCTGCAACATAACGATGCCATTCAGAATGCGATTGCTGCAATGGGACCGAAATATGCTACCAAATTGACCGGAGCGTATGTAGCCGCGATCACGGGTATAACGGATAAGCTCGTTACAGAATTCGACATCAAAGGTGAGGGCGATACTCCAGAGGCCGCTCGTGCTCGGGTAACTGAACTCATTAAAGCGATCTCTACAGGCAACGACATTTCGAAAAACGAAAACGAGAAAAAGCTCGTGGAAGCTGCCAAAGCCGGTTACTATGCGCGCCGCATGGAAACGGAACTGATGGGCGCGTTCCCGGGTGTGGTGAACACCGTAAACAAAACGATTGATCAGGTCAACACCAACACCAAAGCTATCGCGGATAACACCAAGGCGCTCGATACCAAAGTAGATAAAGACGCTCAGGCTAAAGTGGACGCAGCACAGGACAATAAAATCGCGGCCAACACCGCAGCGCTCGATACCAAAGTAGATAAAGACGCTCAGGCTAAAGTTGATGCCGCGCAGGACAAGAGAATTACGACCAACACCGGTGCTATCGCGGCCAACACCAAGGCGCTCGATACTAAAGTAGATAAAACCGCTCAGGCCAAAGTCGACGCCGCGCAAGATAAAGGCATCGCGGCCAACAAAGCGGCGATCGCGGATATGAACACCAGCTTCAATCAGCGTTTCGGCGAATTGGATCAACGTGTCGACAAAGTTGGCGCGCTCACCGGCGCCCTCGCCGGTTTGAAACCGATGCAGTATGATCCTATCGCGCCGACGCAGATCATGGCGGCCGCTTCGACCTATGAAGGCGAACAGGGATTCGCCCTGGGCATCGCGCACTACACGAAAGAAGATCTCATGCTGCACGCGGGCGTCGCTTACGATGGCGATGACGACTTCATGGGCAACATCGGCGTCACCATGAAAGTCGGTTCGTCCGCTGACCGCGAAGTTATTCCGGAACGTTACCAAGCCGGTCCGATCTCGTCCGTCTATGTCATGCAGGATGAAATCACCGACTTGCAGGCGAGAAATGCCGCGCTTACCGCGCAAAATGAAAGAATCCTGGCGGAACTGCAGGCGCTTCGTCAGCACGTCGGCATGTAAGCACCGTTTTCTATGGAATCAAAAAGGACATCCGCGGATGTCCTTTTTTATTTGCCCGAATTTCATTAAAGAAAGCCGGACGCGGAAAGGGTAAATTATTTTCTCGATTTACGCGGTGCTTCGCTCGCATGCGCAGGCTGCGAGTAGAGGCATTCACATCGCGATTTTATTTCAGCGGCCGAGCAGAGGATCCATGACGGCGGTGAAGTAGCCGGCGATTTCTTCGGGCGTTTGCCGCATGTCGCTTTCGATCCACCAGTGAATGGTCTCAACGAAAGTGCAGGCGAAATGGTTGCGCAAAAAATCAGCGGGCACGGCGGGGCGTTCGCCTTCTTCGTGATTGAGCCAATATTCGCCGAGCTGCAATTTCAAATGCTCTTTGAGATAACGTAAAAAGATGTCGCGACTGTCGGAACGCAAGAGCCGCATAAAGGCTTCGCGCTGATTACTGATGTGGTAGAGAATGTGCGTGGTGTACGCGCGGTAACCGTTGCCTTGCGGTGTGAATTCGGGAATGGGACAATGCACGCCGACGCCGGCGAAAACATGACCGAAGAGTTCGGTCAAAAGCGCTTCCATGAGCGCCTCTTTCGTGGGAAAGTGGGAGTAAAATGTACTGCGCCCGATATTGGCGGCATCGATGATTTGTTGCACGGTGATTTGCGCGTAACGGCGGCGGGCTAAAAGTTCGGTGAACGCCTGAAAAATGGCGTTGCGCGTTTTGATTTGACGGCGATCCATAATTTCCTTTCCGCGCCGACGCAAAAGCGGCGCGCGCGACAGCGATTATTTTATTGAACAAATCCAAGATTCTATTCAGTAACGAACGATTCCTCTCGTTTGCGTCTGGTCAAAGCACTGAATATTTTTTACAATGAAGACAAATAAGAAACAATGTGTTCATTAAATACTTACATTGTAACGATACAGAGTAGATTTGACAAGGAGGAACTATGTGGGATCGCTGGTGGGAGTGGGCGCTTAGACCGCGCATGATGGTACTGATGACCGTGTTGCTGCTCGTGAGCGCGTATGGTCATTTGACGAATAACGCTTTTTTGCAAATGTATGATCCCGGTTGGGGCGTGCTTTTGTTGGCGGGCATACCGCTGTTGTTCGGCGGGATCGAGTATCTCGTGAAAGACAAAGAATTAACGTCGTGGCTCTTGGTCGGGATCGCGCTGGTCGCCTGCGTCGCGCTGGGCGAAGTGTTCGCGGCCACGGAAGTGGCGTGGATCATGGCGTTCGGCGAATGGCTCGAAGGACGCACGGTGCAACGGGCGCGCCGCGGCTTGGAGCAAATTTTGGCGCAGACGCCGGCGCAGGGGCGGCGGATCAATGACGCGGGCGAAACGGAAATGGTGGCAGCGGAAGAGATCCGCGTCGGTGATCGCCTGAGCGTGCACCCGGGCGAAACGATTCCGGCGGACGGCGTGGTGCTGACGGGCGCGACGGCGGTCGATGAAGCGATGCTCACGGGCGAATCGCTGCCGGTGGATAAACGTGACGGCTCGGAAGTGTTCGGCGGCACGGTGAACGGTTTCGGCGCGATCGAAATGCGCGCGACGAAAGTCGGCGCGGATGCTTCGATGCAAAGACTGGTGCGCTTGGTGCGCGAGGCGGAAAACGAGCAGGCGCCGGTGCAACGCACGGTGGATCGTTGGGTGCGTTACCTCGTGCCGACGGCGATTGCTCTGTCGCTTATCGTCTTTGCGCTTAATTTTTGGTGGGGCACACCGCTCACGGAAACGATTTACCGAACCGTGACGGTGCTGATCGTCTTTTGTCCGTGCGCGCTTGCGCTTTCCACGCCGACGGCGATTGTGGCGGCGATCGGACAGGCGACAAAGGCCGGCGTGATTATCAAATCGGGGGCGGCGCTCGAAGTGATGGGGCGCATCGATACGCTCGCGTTGGATAAAACGGGCACGATTACGACCGGCGCACTCGCGGTGACGGATGTGTTGCCGCTGCGGGAAGATGTTTCCGAGCAAGAGCTCTTGGCGCTGGCGGCGGCGGCGGAAGAACAAAGCGAGCATCCGCTCGGCAAGGCGATTCTGCAAAAGGCGCGAGAGGTCGGTGTCACGCTGCCCGAGCATACCGATTTTGTGATGACGGGCGGCCGCGGCGTGAGCGTTCGGCTGACCGACGGCAGCGTTCTTTACGCGGGCAGCGAACGGTACCTCGCGCAAGAAGGAATCGACATCGCGCCGACGGTGGAAGCCACGCTGAACGAGTTACGCAGCAACGGCAAAATTGCGGTGCTTGTGGCGCAAGCGGATCAACTTATCGGCGTGGTCGCTTTCGCGGATACGGTGCGCGCGCAGATGCCGGCGGTGACGGCGGCGTTGCAACGCGCTCGACTTACGCCGGTCATGTTGACGGGCGATAATGCGCAAACGGCGCAATTTGTCGGCACAACCGTGGGCATTGACGAAGTGCACGCGCGCCTGTTGCCGGAAGATAAAGTGGCGTACATTGCCGCGCAGCAAAAAGCGGGCCGACGCGTGGCGATGGTCGGCGACGGCGTGAACGACGCGGCGGCGCTGAAACGCGCCGATGTCGGAATCGCGATTGGCGGCACGGCGGGCGATATGGCGATCGAAGCGGCGGATATTATTTTGCCGGGGAGCGACATGACGCGCTTACCGTACCTCGCGCGGCTTTCGCAAAAAACCTTGCGTACGATTCACATCAACTTGGCGATCGCGTTGTCGCTGAATATTCTCGGCGTCATTTTATCGCTTTTCGGTTGGCTGACACCGGTGACGGGCGCGATCGTGCATAACGCGGGCTCGATTATCGTGTCGTTGCATGCGATTTGGCTTTACGAAACCAAAATTTTAACCGGCGTGCAAGAGGCGGATGCGTGAGTGATTTGCATCATCATCGCGCGATATCATCCGCGGCAGACAGTAATAAAAAAGACCTCATGTGAGGTCTTTTTTTGTTGGTTAATTTTGCGCGGCATCGTCCGTGGGAAAAGAATGGTCGGTCGGCGGCGCGAAATCGTCGCGATCGGCGACCTTGGTAACGACGCCGCGCACCGCTTTCATGAATTTCGGACGGGCGATCATCACGGTATGACCGCAACCGCGGCAGCGAATGCGAAAATCCGCGCCGATGCGCAAGACTTCCCATTCCTTACTGCCGCAGGGATGCGGTTTTTTCATGGTGACGATATCGCCGATGTCTACTTTTAAATACGCCATGGTTTCTCCTTACGCCTTTTTCACAAGCCGAGGCACCGTGTAGCTGCCTTGCGGCATGAGGCAAATGTCCGCGTTCGGACCGAGTTTTTGCTCCACCAGCGCCAGCGCTTCTTCGACCGAATGCACCGGCGTGAAAAGGGCGGCGCGGGCCGCGTCGTCGGGCATTTCGGAAAGCAAATAAAAATCCGCTTTTTTCATCAGACGCGTGACCGCGTACGCTTTGTGACGGCCGATTTGAAAATCTTCGCGCACGTACGCTTCGATTTTTTCCGGCGAAGGATACGCGCGCACCGTCGCGTCAAATTCACTGTTGCCCGAACCTTCCGGACAGGCGGCGAGCAAGATGACGACACCGCCTTCCTGTACGGCGCAAACGGCGTTGTCCATCGTTTTTTGGCTCTGGTAAATATTGATGTCTTTCGGATAGCCGCCGCACGTCACGATGACGATCGGATATTCACGCGGAATTTCGACGCCGTTCATGCGGTCGACCAACTCGCAGGCTTTTTCGTGCGCGGTGATGTAGTCGCCGGCGAACACGCCGATGAATTCTTTCTTTTCATTCAAGACGGTATTGAGCAAAAAGGTCGGACGATGCATTTCACAGCCTTCGACCTGATCGAGATAGATCGGATTGGTTTTGATCTCACCGATGACCGCGTGCGGATCGAGCATCAGCGAGTGGTTGTGGCGGATGGTTTCCCGATGCGCCACGCCCGGAAAGAGCGCTTTGCGACCGCCGCCGAAACCGGCGAAGAAATGGTGAACGACGCTGCCGGTCAGAATTAATTTATCCGCGGCCAGCGCGTCTTTGTGAAACGCGACCGGCGTGCCGTACGAGGTCGTGCCGATTTTGATATAATCCTCGTCATGCCGCGCTTCGGCGTTGACCGTGCGCAGACGGCGAAAGAGATCTTCCGTGATTTGCGAAATCATTTCTTCGTCCGTCATCGGGCGATGCATGCCCAGCGCGAAAAGAATCGTGATATCTTTGTCCGCCACGCCGCGTTCGTTGAGCATTTCCACCATGACCGGCAGAAAAATATCCGTGTGCGCGACGCGTGTCGTATCATTGACGATGATCGCGACTTTGTCGCCGGCGTCAATCAGTTCCGGCAGAGGGGCGGAGTCGATCGGATGCAACAGCGCTTCACGAATCGCTCGGATCGGATCGGCGAGCGGTTGCATTTGCGCCATGGTTAAACAATTTTTTACCCGTTCGTCGGGCAATGTAAATGAAATTTCTTGGCGGCCGTAGGGCCAGGTGTAGGTGGTTTCCATGGGACTCCTTTCCGAATGATTTACATCATTTGCGCGGCGGCGTGAAGTTTTTCTTCTTTCAATACACCTCTGCCTTGCTTGCCGGTCAGTGTTTCAATTTTGAGATAAAAAACCGCGACTTCATTCAGATATTGATCGACGAAAGCTTCCACCGTGTGCTCATGTTGTGGCAGGTAATGATTGCCGAAGCTCTGCATCAACATTTTTATTTCCGCTACGTCGCGGACGACGGTGAGCGGTCCGAAGGCGATAACGCTTTTAAAATACGTAGTAAATTCCGCCGCATGGATATCGGCGCGGTCAATTACGCAAAACGAGCCTTGCGGGTGCGCGGCGATGGCGCTCATTTTATGTCCCTGCGGGGCGCCATGAAAGTAGAGCGTATTATCGTGGTACCAATAATTGAGCGGAACGGCGTATGGTTGACCGTCGGCATCAATCAAAGCAAGCACGCCTTCATGGTGCTTCTGTAAAATTTTCTGACAGTCTGCATTGCTGAGCGCCTGCTCAGGACGACGCATTGCTACTGATTTCATAGTTTCTCCTTTTTGCCCGTGTACAAAAAGCGTTTGCCGAGCCAATCGGTGGCGGACACGAGCATGCCTGTCGTCATGAAGTGACCGAGATCGTCAATGGATTCCGTTTTGACATCGGCGCCGGCGTCTTGCAAAATATTGGCGAACGCCGCGTCCGCGCGCGGATCAACGGAGTTGTCGGCGGCGCCGTGAATGAGGTAGAACGGTTTTTTCTTGAGGGCCTGCGCGTGCATATGCGGCGACATTTCCTCCACAGATTTATTGATTTCAGCGGCCAGCGGATACATTTGTCCGAAGCGCGCCTGGAAGAAAAGATGGCTCAGCGGCCAATGACCGGAACCGTTGATCGCGACCACGCCGGACACCGCTTTTTGCTGCGCGGCGACGCCGAGCGCGGAGAAACCGCCCATGGAATGGCCGGATGGCACGATCAATTTGTAACCGTTTTCCCGCGCGTAATCTATCCAAATATCGCTTTCGCGCACGTTCTGGAACAGCGTTTTCCAAAAGTACGGATAGGATTTCGGATCTTCGTAATCGATTTCGCCGCGGTTGTCATGGTAGATCGCCGCCGGCACGATGACCTCCCAACCGGCGTTCGCAAAGGCCAGCGCCCGTAGTTCTTGTCCGGCCATCTTCGAGCTCCAGCCGTGGTACCAAATCACCAGGCCGCGCGGATTGACGGGGGTGTAGCGGATGGCATCGATGCCCTGGCGCGTAATGGTGGAAATATTCACCATGAACGCGCGTGCTTGTTCGCTCATTACATTCGACTCCTTTATTTTATCGGGAACGTATTGTTTTACGCTTAGTTTCATTCTATTACAAAAACGATGCGCCGCCAACCGCGCGCCCGCGGAAGGCGCAAGCGGCGGAAAAATTCGCGCTTGCGGTAGTTGCTGTCAGACGCTTGTCAAAATGCTTATACAAATTTTGCATTATACAATATCTTGTAACCGAAAAAAGAAGATGTATAATAGATATACAAGTTATTGATTACCTGCTTGTTGGTTTAAAGATATCGCATGGAGGAGAAATATGAGTCGTTTTACCAGTTTCAGTGAGGAATTTATTCAGCAATATCCGCATTTTCCGGCGCATATGACGCAGTTGGCGAAGTTCGTTTACTATCGCACGTATTCGCGTTGGCTGGCGAAGGAAGGGCGGCGGGAAACATGGCGGGAGACCGTCGTGCGCGCGCTCACGTATAATTGCCAAATGGCGGCGGAAAATCAGGAAGACGCGGAAGCGCTGTTTGACAATGTTTTTAACCTGCGCCAGTTTATTTCGGGACGCAGCTTGTGGATCGGCGGTTCGAGCGCGTCGGAAAGCCTGATCACGGCGAATTTCAATTGCGCTTTTACGGTGATGGACAATGTGCACGCGTTTGTTGATCTGTTTTACCTTTTGATGGTCGGCACGGGCGTGGGCTTCCGCATTTTGAAAGACGATGTGGCGAAGTTGCCGAAGTTCCGCCATGACGTTATTTTGGAAAACTTGCCGTTTGAGCCCTTGCCGTCGAATGAGCGCGTCGATCCGACGTCGATTATTTTCCGCACGGACGATATCGCGACGATTGTGGTCGGCGATTCCAAAGAAGGCTGGGTGCAGGCGCTGCAGTTTTATCTTGATATTCACACGCGCCATGATTACCGCAAAATTAAGCGGATCCGTATCAATTACAACGGCGTGCGTCCGAAAGGCGAGCGGCTGGTGACGTTCGGCGGTACCGCGTCAGGGTATGAATCGCTGGCGACGATGTTTGAAAAAATTCATAAAGTGCTGACGACGGAAGAATTCGCGCCCGCGCCGGTCGAAGGGCAGTTGCGCCCGATCCACGTGCTCGATATTTGCAATATCATCGGCGAAAACGTGGTGGTCGGCGGCGTACGTCGCACGGCGGAAACGGCGATTATTTCGCCGGACGATGATGAAGTTATCGAGGCCAAAACCGATCTTACGCCGAACAAGTTCCACCGCTTCATGAGCAACAACAGCATTTATTTTACGGAAAAACCGTCGCGCGAACGCTTTCAGCAAATTTTTCACACCTTGCGCTATACGGGCGAACCGGGCTTCGTGAATGCGGCGGAGGGCAAACGCCGTCGCGCCGATTTCGAGGGCTTGAACCCCTGCTTTGAAATTTTGTTGCCACGCAATTCCGTCTGCAACCTGACGACGGTCAATATTCTCGCCTTCGTGAAAGACGGCAAATTGTTGAAAGAGGAACTTTTGGCGGCGGAACGGTTGAGCGCGCGCGCGTGCTATCGCATGACCTGCATGAATCTCGAATTGCACAATTGGAATCAAACGCATCAGCGCGACCGTTTGCTCGGCTGCTCGATGACGGGCTGGCAGGACGCGATGAGCGCGCTCGGCTACGATCGGGAGCAGCAGATCGAATTGATGCGGGAACTGCATGACGCGGTCCGCGCGGCGGCGGATGAATACGCGGACGAGCTCGGCACGCCGCGTTCGCTCCTGGTGACGGCGGTCAAACCGGAAGGCACGCTCTCGCTGGTGGCGGGCGGCGTCAGTCCGGGATTGCATTATTCGCACAGCGAATATTTTATTCGCCGGATTCGCGTCAACGCCAGCGACCCGCTCGCCAAGACGGCGGAGGCGCTCGGCTGGAGCGTGCATCCCGAAGTGGGGCAGGAAGAACCGAATGTGCGCACGAAAGTCATCGATTTCCCGTGTTATTCGCCAGTCAAGCGCACGAAGTACGATGTGTCGGCGATGGAGCAACTGCAGACGTATTACGATTTCCAGAAGTACTACACGGAGCAGAACAGTTCCAATACGATTTCGATTAAAGACGACGAATGGGACGACGTTTGCCAAAACGTGTACGACCACTGGGACGAAATGCTCGCCTGCTCGTTTTTGAGCCTGTCGGATCATCACTATGAACTCGCGCCGTACGAAGCGATCACGAAGGAAGAGTACGAGGCGATGACGGCGACGATGCAGGACTTCAACCCCAATTTGCTGAATTACTACGAACAGGCGACGGGGAACGAAGGCAAGGAGTTTGAAATTTTGGACGATCGTGAAGAATGTGCGTCGGGAGTTTGCCCGATCAAATAAAACGAGGTGCTGAGCATGGAACAAGCGCCGATTTTGGTGATTTGCTATGATTTTGACCACACGCTTTCTCCGGACGACATGCAGGCCGCGGGCTACATCCAGTCCGTCGGCTTCGCCGTGGAGGATTTTTGGCGAAAGTCGCGGAAACTTGCGGAACAAAATGAAATGGATCGCAATCTCGCGTACATGTACCTGATGGCGAAGACGGCGCGCGGCAAAGTGTTGTTCACGCGCGAGCGATTGGCGGAGTACGGCGCGCAAGTGCCGTTGTATCCGGGCGTGCGCGAATGGTTCGCCAACGTGAATGCGCTGGGCGACGCGGCGGGCGTGCAGGTGGAGCATTACATCATCTCGTCGGGATTGAAAGAAATGATCGCGGGTACGGCGATTGCGAACGAATTCAAAGCGATTTACGCGAGCTCCTTTTTCTACGATGGAGACGGGGTGGCGGTATGGCTGGCGCAAGCGGTCAACTACACGAATAAAACGCAATTTCTGTTTCGCATTAAAAAAGGCGTGCTTGATGTCAATGACGACCGCATCAACGAATATTTTTCGAACGAAGAGATGCGCGTGCCGTTTCGCAATATCGTCTACATCGGCGACAGCGCGACGGATATTCCGTGCATGAAACTGGTGGCGAGTTCGGGCGGTCACGCGATCGGCGTGTACGCGCCGGGCGAATCGACCGCCATGGTGGACGGGTTGCTGCGTGACGGGCGAATTCAGTACAAAGCGCCGGCGGATTATCGGCAAGGCGCGCCGCTGGAACAGCTGATCGGCGCGATTATCGCGCGGACGGCGACGCGTGAAAAGTTGGAGCGACGGAAGGTAGCTGACCTTCATGACGCGAAAAGCCGACTCGCGAACGCAAAGCAAGGGCAATAAATTTTTCGAAAATCAGCATCACAAAATAAAAAATAAAAAGAGGACACAAAAAAACCGCCGTACGGCGGTTTTTTATTACGGTAATTCATACGGCTGATCGCCGCGCGGCGGCCCGAAGATGGCGGCCATGATGATGCCTTTTCGCCAATCATCGCGCGTTAAACGGCGTCCTTTCATGCCGAAGCGTCGCGCCGATAAGGGCGTCGCCTTCAGCGTCGCGAGCGGATTGTCGTTGCCGATCGGGAGCGACGGTTTTTTAAGATCACGTACGGAAGCGGGCGCTTGCCGCAACGGATGCCCGGCGTGGTCATGTCCGGCATGCGCCAACGTCGCGGAGTGACCGGGTTCTTCGATCGGCATTCCCGAATGCCGTGCCGGTGTTTCCATAGGCGGTTTTTCTTTCGGCGCGCGTTCCGGTGGCGGATCTTGTTTCGGAACGGGATCGGTGACCGACGGATCGTCCGCGTCATCGGGCGGCGACGCTTCGAAAGGCGCGAACCATTCTTTTTTCATGCGTTCGATGAATTCCTCCGGCGTGATCTCCGTCAGCGAGGAAGGGTCGAGATGATCCGTCGGCAGCGAATGATGTTGTGATTTTTTACGTCGTTTGGATTGCAGTGAATCGACAATGACGATAGCGATAACAAGCAGGATGCCCAGTAATGACTCCATAGGTTGTCCTTTCCTGTGCGGTGAACTTCAGCAAAAGCAACGAAAGCCGTTGCCGTTAAACGAATAGAAACGACATCGTCGCCTTTTTTATGTCAGTGGCGTTTCCGTTTTTTGCGAAACACGCGGAAGAGACCGCGGCCGAGCGTGACGTAGAGCAACACTTGCAGTAAAGTGGCGGTCGTCACCGCGATGGCGCGGATGATACTGCCGATAAAGCCCATAAGCTTGCGCCTCCTTTAGAGATCCCGGCAAGCCGTCAACGACGGTTTAACCATTTGGCAATCGCGTACGCGATGCCGCAGCCGGCGATGAAATACAGCGTCAAGCGCAAAAATGATAAAAAGAACGCGGCTCGTAAAAATGCACCCATGATTATTCCTCACTTTCCGGTTTGGCAATCGCCTCACGCATTTCCGTGTCGGCGTTAATATTTTGTAAACGATAGTAATCCATGACGCCCAATTTGCCCGACTTAAGCGCTTCCGCGAACGCGATCGGCACTTCCGCCTGTGCGCGGACCACTTCGGCCTGCATTTCCTGCGTTTGAGCGCGCATTTCCTGCTCTTTGGCGACCGCCATCGCGCGGCGTTCTTCGGCGCGCGCCTGGGCGATGCGTTTGTCGGCTTCCGCCTGGTCGGTTTGCAGTTCCGCGCCGATGTTGCGTCCGACATCGACGTCAGCGATATCAATGGACAAAATTTCAAAGGCCGTGCCGGCATCCAAACCTTTTTCCAACACGGTGCGAGAAATGTGGTCGGGATTTTCCAAGACGTCGGTGTGACGTTCGGACGATCCGACGGTCGTGACAATGCCTTCGCCGACACGGGCGATGATTGTCGCTTCGCCGGCGCCGCCGACCAAGCGGTCGATGTTGGCGCGAACGGTGACGCGCGCCCGCACGCGCAATTCGATACCGTTTTTCGCCATCGCGGAGATGATCGGCGTTTCAATAACTTTCGGGTTAACGCTCATTTGCACCGCTTCGAGCACGTTGCGTCCGGCGAGATCAATCGCGGCGGAGCGCTCGAAGGTCAGCGGAATCGAAGCGCGGTGCGCGGCGATCAGCGCGTCGACGACGCGGTCGACATCACCGCCGGCGAGGTAGTGCGCTTCCAGCTGATTGACGTTGACCTCGAGGCCTGCTTTCGAGCCCTTGACGAGCGGCAACACGATCACGCGCGGCGGCACGCGACGTAAGCGCATCCCGATAAGATCAAAGATGCTGATATGAACGCCGGCCGCCAATGCGGAAATCCACAACCCAATCGGCACGAAATGCTGCAAAATCAGGATAAAAAAGACAATCAGCACAATGGTGAAGCCGGGAAAAATAAAGTCCATATTTCCTCCTTATAACTCGTTTTCGCTGTCGGAACGCGCGGCAACGATGATACGATTACCGATGACGCGACGCACAATGATCGGCGTGCCGCGCGGGATGAATTCGCCCTGCGTCACGACATCATAAGGACGACCGTCGATTTTGGCCGTGCCTGCCGGTCGTAACGGCGTGGCGGTTATGCCGGCGTGTCCGCTAAGAAAAGTATAGTCGTCATTGCTGGTGTAACCCGACGCGCTGTCGCTCCGTTGCGAAAGCGTCAGACGCCGCCAGAGTCGACCTGTTGTCAGATGTTTGGCCAGGTGCCAGAACACGATGATCGAGAGCACCAGCCCGCCGGCGATGATATACAGCGCCGAGCTGCTGCCGCCGAGCAACAGGAACAGACCGCCGATGCATAAAGCGATCCCCGCCGCCGTGACAAAACCGGTCATGGCGAAGAAGATATCGGCCAAGATGATGAGCACGCCGCCCGCGAGCATGAGCGCGGCCAAAAGCGACGGATTGCCGGTTTGCCATTGCCCGAAAAAGAGCAGGGCCGTTGCCACGAAAGCGACTAGGCCGCCGCCGGAAAAGCCGGCGGTTTTAATTTCCGCGAATAATGAAACGAAAATAATCGCGATTAAAATGGTTTGCAACAAGGGCGACGCGAGCCAGCCGACAAGCGTGTCGGACCACTCGGGCGCGACGGTAATGAGGCGGGCGTTTTGCCAGCCGTAATGCGCGAGCAATGAGGACAGATCTTCCGCTGACGCCTGCGCGAGACCTGCGGCCTGCGCCTGTTGTTCCGTCAGCGAAAGAATCGTGCCCGACGCGGCGTAAGGCGGATAGCCGAGCGTTTTATCGACCATCGCCGCGGCGAGTTCCGGAGAACGGTTGCGCCGTTCCGCTGTCGCGGCGAATTCACCGCGCACGGCCGCAATCGTTTTTTCGGTGGCGGGAATCGGTTCCGCCGCACCGATGGAACTGCCCGGCGCCATTACGAGATCCTGTCCGGCGAGCGCCAGGAGTGCGCCGGCGGACCAGGCGCGCGGATGCACGTAGACGACCACCCGCTGCGGTGAAGAAAGAATTTCATCACGCATCGCGGTGGCATGCGTCAAGACGCCACCGAAACTGTCCAAATCAAGTACCACCGGCGCGTTTTCCTGCTGCGCCGTCGCAAGCGACCGATGGAGTTGCGCTGCAGTTTGGGCGTTGATTTCACCGTGGATCGGTACCAACACCACATTTTGCGCAAAAGCGGTCAGCGCCAAACAGCAAAAAAGGCAGAGCAACTGAAGGACGCGCCAATCGAACCGAGGACGCGGCATCATGACGCGCCTTGTATTTGTGCGGCGTATTTATCGCCTTTCGCTTCGGCGTGAAAATAATTCATCAGCGCCTGCGCGCGCTCGATGGTGAGATGGGCGTAGCACGCGTATTCGAGCAGCGGATTACCGCGCTCCTTGCGCTTTTGCGCCATATACGCGCGGCGTTCGTCCAACGTCATGTCGGCGACATATTCCAGATCCTTTTGCCGACGTTCGTAACGAAATTCCATATACTTTTGGGTAGCGTTCGCTTCCTCGCGAGTCATCACGCCGGCGCGCACGGCATCGTCCAAATAGTAACGGATCGCTTGCGGATGGTGCGGTGAAAGTTCGCGCACGGCCGGCGGCATCGCCTGCGGTACGGGCGGCGGCGGAGCCGCGATGGTGGCGGTGATTCCCAGCAGACACGCGCTGCAAAGAAGAGCGCTGATTCGTTTTATCATAGTATCTCCTTTCTAAAGCGGAAAAATAACATTTATATCTTGAATATACCTGACGGAAAAAGCAGTGTCAAACGCGCGGCAAGTGACGGATCACATATTGCCCTTGCCCGTCGGGAGGGAGTTCGTTACAATAATATAAGGAGGCTGTATGCAGGAACGAAAATCATTAACGAAAATTACTTTGGAGACATCCGTGCGTGCGGCGGCTCCGTTCCAACTCATTTATACGGCGATGGGCATTGTTTTCGGCATGCAAATGGTGATGACGCCGCGTTCCCTTTTACAGGGAGAATACGCCCTGGCCGTTTTAGTTTGCGTTTGGTTGATTCATAGCGCCAAGCGCGTGCTTGTCGTGCTCGATGCCGAGACGATGGAAGTCACGTTGCGGCCGACGACGCTCCGCGGCTTGCTTGGAGAAACGTTCGGCAAAAAAAGGACCGTCACGGTGGAATACCGATCGGTTGTCGGCGTGTCGGAGACATGGCGCGAATTATATGTAGTCAATCGCAATGGCGGTATGAGCGTAATACCGGTCACGTGGCATGAACTTTCCGCCCATGATCGCGGTGTGATTTTACGTCGCTTTCAGGAAGCGAAACAGGAAAGTTAACGGCTAGAAATATAAAGGAGAAACTATGAAACGAGTTTATTGGCTGACCAATATCGACAGTCAGGCTGACCACGTCGCGCGGGCATTGCGCTCGTTGCGCGAAAAAAATGAAACGATTCCGGCCGAGGTTATTTCGGTCAAAAACGGTGACGTGACGGATTTCACTCCGCCCTCATTTCAAGACGCGGCGCTGGTCGTGGTGTCGTTCATGGGCGGTCAGACGCTGGTGGAAGAAGCGCTGAACGCGCTGAATGAGTATCCCGATGTGCCGTACCTGGTGCTGGCGCACGGACCGAACCCCGCCCGTCCGCGCGGCGTGGAGCCGGAAACGATCGAACAAGTGACGCGGTATCTCGCGTACAGCGGTTTGCGCAATATCGAAAACCTCTGGCGCTATCTCGCGAACACCTTTTTGCATATCGGCAAAGGCGCGACGGCGGAACCGGAACAACTGCGCACGGACGGATTATACTATCCCGGTGAAGAGCCGTACGGAACGCTTGCGGAATTCGCCGCGGCGCATCTCGATCCGGATAAATATACGGTCGGGTTTTTCTTCTTGCGCGATGATTGGCTTTGGGGCAATTTGCGTTTTTACAATGCGCTGATCGCGGAAATCGAATGCGCCGGCATGAACGCGTTGCCGCTTTTCACGCATTGGGGCAGCGGCGCGAGTCAGGAACGCACGCTCGAAACCTGCGTGCAGGAATATTTTTATGACGCCGACGGCAAGGTCGTGCCCGATGTGATCATCAATAATCACCGCATGTCGTTGCGACTGGGACGCTCGAACGATCCGAAATTTTTGGAAAAACTCGGCGTGCCGACATTGCAGGCGTACCATTCCAAACAGGATGAGGCGACCTGGCGCGCCAATCCCGCCGGTTTGACGCCGACGGAAATCTCGGCGACGGTGGCGATGATCGAAACCGACGGCATCTTGCACGGGCCGGTCGCGTCGCATCGCGAGGTCGAGCCGGGCGGTGAACCGCAACGCGAACCCTGGGCGTACGGTTTGGAACTTTTGGTACGCAAGGCGAAACGCTGGGCGACGCTGCGGCACAAACCGAACGCGGAGAAAAAAGTGGCGATCGTGTTGCACAATTATCCCGCGAATAATACCAATATCGGTTGCGCGGCGGATCTCGACTCGGGGGCGAGTCTGTTCCGTATTTTGCAGGCCATGCAAAAAGACGGTTACGATGTCGGCGCGTTGCCGGACACGGCGGCGGAGCTTTGGGAAGAAGTGCTCGCGCACATGACTAACGACCGTCGTTATCTGAGCGAAACGATGCAACGCGACGCGACGAAAATCGCGGGCAGCGATGTTATCAAGTATGAAAAAACATTGCCCGCAAGCGTTGTCCAAAAGATGAATGAGACATGGGGGAACGCGCCGGGCGACGCCTTTGTCAACAATGACGAAGAGCTTTTGCTGCCGGGCTTACGGCGCGGCAATATTTACATCGCTTTGCAACCGCCGCGCGGCTTCGGTGAAGATCCGTCGGCGATCATTCACAGCCCGACGCTTGCGCCGACGCATCATTACTTGGCGTACTACCATTACTTGCGCGACGTGTTCGGCGCGGACGCGTTCGTTCACCTCGGCACGCACGGCTCGCAGGAATGGCTGCCCGGCAAACAAATGGGTCTGTCGGATGAATGTTACTCGCAAATTACGATGGACGACATGCCGAATATTTATCCCTATTTAACGACGATTATCGGCGAAGGCATCCAGGCCAAGCGACGCGGTCAGGCGGCGTTGATCGGCTACCTGCCCGCGCCGACGGCGCAAGGCGGTCTGTACGGCGACTGGGAAGCGCTGGCGCCTCTTTTGGATGAATATCGGCATTACAAAATCTACGAACCGAAACACACGGAAAGCGTGGTCGCGGATATCGCGGCCTTGGTGGAAAAACTGGGCATGACCGAAATGTTCGGCACGCCGACGGCGGACACTCAGGAAGAATACATGCTTAAAGTACACAATTTCCTGGATGATATGGAAAGCAGTGAAACCCATACCGGTCTGCATATTCTGGGAGAAGTGCCGACAGGGGATGAATTATACGCGCTCGTGCGTAAGCTCGTCATGGTGGCGCACGGCGATGTGCCGTCACTCGTCGACGCGCTCGCGGAAGCGCTTGATATTTCCTACGCGGAAATCGCGCAAAAACCGCTCGCCACGCCGGAGGAAATCGCGCAAAAACGTGACATCGACCGCAAAGCGGAGGAGCTTTTACAGGCGCTCGCCGCGCGTGACTGGCAGGCGGATACCTGGCAGGATCTCGTCGCGGATACGCCGCAATCGCCCGCGTTGGACGCGGTGCTGGCGTTGATCACCGAATCGATTTTGCCGAAAATTCAAGACGTCGGCGCGGAATTGACGAATCTTGTCGCCGCGCTGTCCGGCGTGATGGTGCCGGCGGGGCCGGGCGGATCGGCCGCGTCGGGCAATTTGGAAGTGTTGCCGACCGGCCGCAATTTCTACGGCATCGACCCGACGAAAATGCCTTCGGCGACCGCTTGGAAATTGGGCACGGCGCTGGGCGACGCGCTCTTGGAACAATACGTGGCGGAAGAAGGCAAGTATCCCGAACAGGTCGGCATCATCGTTTGGGCCGGCCCGAACTTGCGCAGCAACGGGCAGTGCATCGCGGAAATTTTATATTTACTCGGGGTTAAACCGGTTTGGCGGGCGGAAACGGGACGCGTGGAACGGCTCGAAGTGCTTCCGCTTAACGAACTCGGTCGCCCGCGTATCGATGTGACCGCGCGTATCAGCGGCCTGGTGCGCGATTCGTTGCCACAGGCGGTCGCGCTTATCAATCAGGCGGTCGCGTTGGTCGCGGATCTGGACGAACCGACGAATATCAATTTTGTTAAAAAACATATCGAAGCGGACGCGGCGGAACTGGCGGCGGCCGGTACCGATCCCGCGGCGGCGCTCAAAGAGGCGCGCTACCGCGTCTTCGGTTGCCCGCCCGGCGCGTACGGCGCCGGTGTTGGCAATGTGTTGGATGAGAAAAATTGGGAAAACGAATCCGATCTCGCCGACGCGTACTTGGCATGGGGCGGCTACGCTTACGATGAAAACGGCACGGCGCACGCGTCAAAAGAGGCCTTCGCGCAACGTCTTAAAACGCTTGACGTCACCGTGAAAAATGAAGACACGAGCGATCTGAACCTGATGAGTTCGGACGACTTTAACGCGTACCACGGCGGCATGGTGGCGGCCAGCCGCGCGTTGGGCGGGAAGGCGCCGCGTTCCTACGTCGGCGACAGCTCGCAGCGCAGTCGGGTGCAGGTGCGCACGCTCGCCGAAGAATTTCAACGTGTCGTGCAGGGCGAAGCGCTTAACCCGAAATACATCAAGGGAATGATGGAGCACGGTTATAAAGGCGCGCTGGAACTTGCCAAGCGAGCGATGCTTTCCTACAGTTGGGACGCGACGTCGGGCGTCATGAATGACGCGCTTTACAATCGCATCACCGAATCCTACGTGCTCGATCCCGAAGTGCGGGAATGGATGCAAAAAGTCAATCCATGGGCGTTGCACGAAATCAGCGAGACGATGCTCGAAGCGCGACAACGCGGCATGTGGAACGCGCCGGACGAAATGCTCGCCGAACTGCGCGACATTTACCTTTCGACGGAAGGCGACTTGGAAGAACGCAGCGAATAATTTTTACGAAAAAGACACGACGTACGCATAAAGATAAACATACATGATGGGTAGGTATTATGGAGACAAAAACATCGGCCGATTTGGCCAACAATGTACATGATAAGGTGGGCAAGGCGGCTACGAACGTCAGCCACGAGGTCACCGAGCAGGTCGACACCGCCGCGCAATGGACCGCCGATGCCTGGGACTTTTTTTCAACGCACTTGGTTGATTTTCTGATGGCGATCCTGATCTTCGCGATCGGTTACTACATCGCCCGCTTTCTGCGTGACAGTCTGGCGCGGATGATGAAACGCTCCCGCCTGGATCAGCTGGTAGTCGATTTCGTGACGCAGGGCTTGTATTTTTTCATTCTGATCCTGGTCGCGTTGGCGGCGCTGAACAAAATCGGCGTGCCGACAGACTCGTTTGTCATGGCCTTGGGTGGTATGGGTTTAGGTGTCGGCTTGGCCTTAAAAGACAATATCAGCAACATGGCGGCCGGCATTCTGATCCTGGTTTTCCGACCGTTTCGGATCGGAAATTACGTGCAGGTCAGCAGCGCGGAGGGGACCGTGACGCAGATTACGTTGATGAATACGCACTTGCGCACGATCGGTCGCCAGGAAACCGTCGTGCCGAACGCGGTGATGATCTCGAACGCGATCGTCAATTATTCCGTGTATCCGACGCGCTGCATGGAGCTTTTGCTCGATGTGGCGTACAGTTCCGATTTGAATCAGGTCGTCAGCGTGTTGAAAGATGTCGTCAAACGTGACGGCGGCGTTCTGAATGCGGACGATATGCTGATCGGCGTGCGTGAATTCGCCGATAACAGCGTGCGCGTGTATATGCGCCCCGAAGTGGATTCGTTGGAATATTGGCCGACATATCATCGCTTAATGCAATCGATCAAGGAAGCGTTTGATGAGAACGACATTGATATTCCGTTCCCGCATCGCGTGCTCATCTTAGAAAAAGCGCAGGACGCGCCGCCTCTGGCGGGCGTGTCGCCGGAGCAGAACAACGTTAAATAGATTTTGGCATCGCGACCGGCGCAGGCGATGACTGTCGCGTAACATATAATGAAATAAAAAAGACACCGTACGGTGTCTTTTTTATTTATTTCAATTTATGTAGCAGTCCTTCGTGCTTTAGAAATTCGCGCGCGACTTTCGCCGGATCCTGTTGCTCTTCGTCGACCTTGTAGTTCAAATCCTGCGCGACTTGATTAGTGAGATGCGAGCCCAGTTCGTTCAAAACGGCAATGACTTCCGGATGCTTTTCCGCGGCGTCCGTACGCAAGAGCGGGGTCGCGAAGTACGGCGGGAAGTAGTGCTGATCATCGACGAGCGCGACCAGGTTGAATTTACGGACCAAGCCGTCGGTGGTGTACGCGTCTACGACCTGCACGTCATCATTGAGGAGGGCGATGTAACGCGAGGAGCCGTCCAGTCCGGTGGTGCCGGCGAAATTCATGCCGTAGTAAGCGGTCAGACCGGGGAGTCCGTCTTTGCGATTGGTAAATTCGAACGTAGAGCCGACGACCAAGTGCGGCGCGGCGGCGATCAAATCGCTCATTGTTTGCAAGCGGTATCGCTCGGCGGTGTCTTGCCGTACGGCGAGCGCGTACGTATTGTCGAAACCGTATTGCGGGAGCATCATGATGCCCATGGTCGCGAGTTCATCGCGGCTGCGACGATATACTTCATCGACATCGGTCAGCGGCTCGTGGCGCAATATGGAAACATAGACGGTGCCGGTGTAATCCATGTAGAGATCGATGCTGCCCGTTTTCAAGGCCTCATAGGCGACCTGCGTGCCGCCGAGATTCGTGTGGCGGGTGACGCGCAGATCGGTACGGTCTTCAATCATATCCGCCATCAGATGCGCCATGATAACGCCTTCCGTGAAATCTTTCGAGCCGACGATAATATCGCTTTGCGTTTCGGCGTAATTGCGCCAGGCGGCGTTTCCCGCGCCGATGATGAGAAGCGCCATGACGAGACCGATCAGCCATTTGGCGCGGCGGCGTTCTTTTCGAATTATCGAGCGCGTATGTTCCGGCGTAATCAGGGTGGCCATCGGCGTAACGAGTTCTTCCACGAGGCCGAGCAGGTAATCCACGGCGAGCGCCAGCAAACAGGCGGGGATCGCGCCCGCGACAATCATATTGTTATCGACGGTGCGAATGCCGGCGAAGACGAGATCGCCCAAGCCGCCCGCGCCGATGAAGGCCGCGATCGTCATCAAACCGACCGCGGTGACGGCGCTGATACGAATGCCGGCCATGATGACGGGCAGCGCCAGCGGAAATTCCACTTTACGCAGCACTTGCCAAGGGGAAAGACCGATTCCGACGGCGACTTCCTTGGTGTCGGGAGAAATTTGCGTCAGTCCCGTGTACGTGTTTTTGATGATGGGCAAGAGGGAATAAATAATGACGACGAGGACCGCCGGCACGCGACCGATTCCGAAGAAGGGAATCGCGAAGCCCAGCAGCGCCATGCTCGGAATCGCCTGCATGATATTCGCCGTCTGCAATACCGGCGCTTGTAAAGGGCGACGTTTCGCGATCAGAATACCCAGCGGCACGCCGATCAAAATCGAAATGCTGACGGCGATCACGGTCAGCTCGATGTGCTCCCAAAGAAGCTCCATGATATGCGGCCAAGCGTTGGCGATGTAATTCAGAAAAGGATTCATGTCGGCATCTCCTTACTGTCTTTATGCAAGTATTGACGCGCGCTGATGGCGTCATCAGACAGAGCATTTTTCGGATTCGATCACCATATTGTTTTCGCCGGGGCGGCGGATTTTGTTTTTCCGAGCGGGCATGCGCGGGAATACGCGTTTACGTTGCACTCAGTATAGCACGCCGTTTACGAAAAAAACGGAACACGCATAATTTTGCCCTCCGAAAAGTTATTTCGTCGACAATGACATGAAATTTTTTGTTCTCACACAATAAAAAAGCTCCCGCGGGAGCTTTTTTATCGGCGTTTACTTTTTCAATAAGTTTTGCGAAGCGAGGAACTCATGGGCCACTTTTTCCGGATCCTGACGTTCTTCGTCCACTTTATAATTCAATTCACGCATGACTTCATCCGTCAGGAGCGGCGCGAGTTCATTCAGCGCGTCCACCACTTCCGGATGTTCTTCGGCGACTTCCGTACGCAGAAGCGGCGTCGCGTAGTACGGCGGGAAGTAATGCCGATCGTCTTCCAGTACTTTCAGGTTGAATTTCTTCAAAAGACCGTCGGTCATGAACGCGTCGATCGCCTGGACTTCATCGTTGTTAATGGCGATGTAACGCGAGGAGCTGTCAATACCGAGCGCGTTGGCGAACTGCAGACCGTACATTTGCGTCATGCCGTCCAAACCGTCGGGTCGGTTTTTAAATTCGAACGTCGTGCCGACATTCATATTCGACGCGACGGCGCGCAGATCACTGATCGTTTCCAGGTTGTGCGCGGCCGCGAAATCCGGACGGACGGCGATCGCGTACGTGTTATTGAAGGCGTATTGCGGCAGCATGGTGATGGAAAGCGGCGCCAGCCCCGCTTTGCTTTCGTCATACACACGCTGCATGTCGCTGATCGGTTCGTTTTTCAAAAGCGAAACGTAGACCGTGCCCGTGTAATCAAGATAAAGATCGATTTCTTTGCTCTTGAGCGATTCAAAGGCGACGTTGGTGCCGCCCAAGTTGATGCGTCGCTCTACATTCAGGCCCGTATGATCTTCGATGATCTCCGCCATCATGTGACCCATCAGGATGTTTTCGGTGAAATCTTTCGTGCCGACGACCACATCCGCTTTCGGAGCGAACGCTTGCCGGATGCCGGCGTAGCCGCCGCCGAGCACGAGTAAAATCGCCAGCGACGCGATCAGAATTTTGGAGCGACGGTGGCGGCCGATGACCGCTTGACGATCCGTTGTCGGCGAAAGTTGGGTGGCGATCGGCGTGACAAGCTGTTCGACCCGACCCAAGATGTAATCGACGGACAGAGCTAAAATACAGGCGGGAATCGCGCCCGCGAGAATCATGTTGTTATCGACGGTGCGAATGCCGGCGAAGACGAGATCACCCAAGCCGCCCGCGCCGATGAAGGCCGCGATCGTCATCAGGCCGACCGCGGTGACCGAACTGATGCGCACGCCCGCCATGATGACCGGCAAGGCCTGCGGCAATTCGACTTTGCGCAATACCTGCCAGCGCGAAAGACCGATGCCGATCGCCGCTTCACGCATCTCCGGACTGATTTGCGAAATGCCCGTATACGTATTTTTAATAATCGGCAGCAGTGAGTATAAAATAACGACGATAATCGCCGGCAGACGACCGATCCCGAAAAACGGAATCGCGAAGCCCAACAGCGCCATGCTCGGGATCGCCTGCATGATGTTCGCCGATTGCAATATCGGCGACTGCAGTTTGCGTTGGTACGAGATCAAAATTCCGAGCGGCACGCCGATGAGCACCGAGATTGCGACCGCGATGGCGGTTAATTCGATATGCTCCCACAAAAGAGAAAGAATGTAGGACCAATTGGAAGTGATATAGGAGGTAAAACCGCTCATGCCTGTACCTCCTCATCTTCGATATATTGTTGGGAAAGCGTCGTGACAAGACTTGACTGCGTAATCAGGCCGAGCAGCGATCGTTTTTCATCGACGACCGGAATATAGTAGAGGTCGTGCGCGTTGATTTTCGTCAACGTGTCGACCAGCGTATCCGACGGCGAGACGGTTTCCACATGCGTTTCCATTACGTCGGCGACCGGCGTCTGCAGATCATCCAATGCGCGCAACTTCTGCGCGAAGACCGAGCCCAGCAGCTCGCGCGTGCGCAGATCGATGACCAAAAGACCGTTGACGTGCGCCCGACGCATGCGTTCCAACGCGCGGAACGCGGTCAGATCCGGCCCGCAGGTATGCGCGCTGGTGACCATGATGTCTTCCGCGCGGATCAGTTCCGGCGAATTCCAAATTCGGTTTTTACCGATGAAATCGGCGACGAACTGATTGGCCGGATTTTTCAAAATATTTTCCGGCGTGTCATACTGCGCAATCACGCCTTTGTCGATAATGCAAATGCGATCGCCCAGACGGATCGCTTCGTCCATATCATGCGTGACGAACACGATCGTTTTATGCAATTTGTTTTGCAACGAGCTGACTTCGTCCTGCAGCGCCGTGCGCGTGAGCGGATCCAACGCGGAAAAAGGCTCGTCCATTAAAATAATATTCGGATCGCAGGCGAACGCGCGGGCGACGCCGATGCGTTGCTGCTGACCGCCGGACAGTTCCGACGGATACCGATGCAGAAAATGTTCCGCGTCCAAGCCCACCATATCCAACAGGTGCGCCGTGCGGTCTTTGATCTGCTCGACCGGCATTTTCAGCGCGCGCGGAATGACTTCGATGTTTTCGGCAATCGTCATATGCGGGAAAAGTCCCGTTTGCTGAATGACGTAGCCGATGTTGCGCCGCAACGCGAGCACATCTTTTTTCGCGATATTTTCGCCGTCAATACGAATTTCTCCCGATGACGGCTGAATGAGCCGGTTGATCATTTTCAACAGCGTCGTCTTGCCGCTGCCGGATTCACCGATCAGGCAAACCGTTTCCCCCGCGGGAATGGTGAGAGTGACATCGCGTAATACTTCGGTTCCTTTGTAACGTTTCGTAATATGGTCAAATTCAATCAATACGACCACTTCCTTTCGTAGCTGACAATCATCAAATAAGCATGTAAACCGGCCCGAAGTATGCATAAATACATACAAAGAATACTAATATTATAACATTTTTTGAGATTTCATGCGAATTGACGTCGCGGCAAGCGCTTATGGCGCGTGTTTTCTTTGACAAGCGCGGGCCCGCTCGGTATACTGGTTCTAATGGTGCGGGGGAACTGCGTACGCGGTTGAGAGGACGAGGTCCGACCCTTTGAACCTGTAGGTTAAGACCTGCGTAGGGAGCACACCCGTCTGAGCGGCGGGCGTTGCCGCAAAGAAGGGAGAGAAAAATGAAATTATCGACACGTGTATTAACGGAAAGCGGTCTTTGCATCGCATTGAGTTTGCTCTTGGGGATGATCGTCTTTTGGCGCATGCCGCAGGGCGGATCGATTCATGCGGCGCATATGGTACCGCTTTTATTATTGGCGCTGCGGCGCGGACCGAAAGTCGGCATGCTGGGCGGTTTGACCTACGGGTTGTTGCATTTCCTGTTGGGGGCAAAATATTCCCTGCATCCGCTGAGCATTATTTTAGATTACCTGCTTGCTTACGCCGCGCTTGGTCTGGCGGGCTACGCGAAAGAGTATAGTCGCGCTAGCGCGTTGGTTTGGTCGACGCTGGCGATGTTCGGTCGCTATGTGATGACCGTATTGTCGGGCGCGATCGTGTTCAGATCGTATGCGCCGGCGGGCATGAACCCCTGGTGGTACTCAATTACGTATAACGCGACGGTGATTCCTCCGGACGCGATCATCAATTTGATAGTACTGGCGTTGATTTACGCGCCGATCATGCGCATTCGCCGCTGATAGAAATAAAAAAAATACGCGCTTCGGCGCGTATTTTTTATGGCATGATAAAACCTTTAGGGGCGAGTAAGAAGCAGAGCGAAATGGCCGCTTTATCCGCGCTTTGCTATCGAGCAAGCCGGTGGGAAAGTGATGCGCATTGGTTTCCGAGAGAACGTACTACGACCAATAAAAAAGCACCGCTGCTGCGGTGCTTTTCGTTTTAGAACAACAAGAAGTTCGCGAGCACGAGTGTGATACAAGAACCGATCATCGGGATCGCGGTACGTTTGACAAGATCGAACGACGAGATGTTCGCCATGCCGCTGACGACGATAATAACGGCCGTAATCGGCGAAATCGCGCGGGCGGAGCTGGCGATGAAGTGCATCGGCAAGATCATCGTTACCGCGGCAATACCGCTCTTGGCGGCGATATCCGGAACGAGGTTGGCGAACGCGAAGAACGGAGCGTTACCCGAACCCATAACGACGGCGCACACGCCGATGATGGCGATCATGACGAGCGAAAGCGCGATCGCGCCGAAGCCGCTGCTTTGCGTGCCGGAGATCAGCGCGTCGATCATGCCGCTGACCATGAGGCCGCGGGCGAACGTTTCACCGGCGACGATCAACGTGACGACGTTGGCCATCTGACGGCCCATGCCGTCAAAGAAAATTTGCAACTCTTCCGCTACCTGCTTGCCATTGCGGGTGCGGATATACTGTGCCAGCATGCCGACGGCGGTACCGATGAGCATCGCCTTGATGATGTCCATCTTAATGTCGGGAATCATCAACGGGCTGAAGACCAAAATCAAAGCCAAAGGAACGATCGGCAACAACGCGTAAATAAGAGGCGGATGCGCATTGTCCAAGTTCACGTTCTCGGTCGATACTTCGACATCTTCTTTGCGCATCGGTTGCACTACGTGACCGTCGCGTTTATCCATGTATTTTTGGGTAAAATAATGCAAAATCGCGACCACCGGGAAGACGCAGAGCGCTACCGGCACCTGGTAATCATGCCAGTACATTACCGGATCGATGCCGGAAAGTTCCGCCGCGAAAATCGTACCGGTGTCACTCGGGCTCCAGTCGAGGCAAAGCGTGGTCGCGATCGCGGCCGCGGCCGAAAGGCGGCTGACGCCGAGCGCTACCAGGATCGGGAACATCGTTACCATCAAGAGCATCGCCAAGCCCGACGCGCTGTTAATGGCCAGACCCAGTACCATGCCGAGCGCCCAGCAGGCGGACAAAACGAGGTACGGCGATTTTAAGCGCAAGAGCGGCTGGATTGTCAGGTTGACGAGCGCGCGGCTCGCGCCGATGTGATCCATGTAGCGGGCGAAACCGGCGACGGCCATAATGTTCAAGCCGAGTTTACCGGCGCGCGAGGAAAGCACCGAACGAATAAATTCAAAGAGATCGAAGAGCAAAGAACCGGTGCTGCCTTTGCCGCCCGGGAAGATTTCCCCGTACCCTGCAATGACGGACACGAGCATCAGGAACATGCCGCCGATGAATAAAATGGTCTGCGGTTTATAGCGCTTCACAATGAAGTAGGCCACCCAGACGGTTACCAAAAGTGCCAATACAATATTCACAACATCACCCCTCACAACCCTTACTAAGCTTATATTCACAAAGCTTATATATTGGTATTATTATAGCATGATAAAGAATAAAAACGGCTATAAAATTTTTGGGATAGGGGCGTATTTTTTGCTGTTTACGCATATGAACTTGCCATAACGCGCTGCACTTCCGGTTATTCGCCAAATACGCACAAAAAAACCGCCGTGCGGCGGTTTTTATTCGAAATCACAAACTTGCGCGTCCTCTTTGCAATACTTAATCTGCTGGCATATACATTTGTCTTTTTCGCGGAAAAGTTGAGGCAAGAAGCGCAACAATTCTTCAAAACGCTCTTCATTGATTGAATAGCGAGTCCATAAACCTTCGCGACGGGATTTGACAATCCTCGCTTCGACAAGAATTTTCATGTGGTAACTCAGCGTCGACTGCGAGAGCGAAAAACTCTGCAGAATATCGCAGGCGGAGAGTTCGGAACAGGAAAGCATATCGACAATGCGCAGACGCGTTTCGTCGCTCAATGCTTTGAAAATATCGGCGTAGGTTTTGTAAGTGAGTTCCATGTCAAAATTCCTTTCTGTATCGGTCGCGGGGATGATCTGCAGCGACGCGTTCCGCGCATGCGTGCGCAAGTCGGCGCAACCGATGCGGCAGATCTTTCCGGCGCTTGCGATTTGCTTCACGGGTTTCGGTCCGAAGCGTTTACGGGAGCGTATTGCCTTTGTTCGGCGCTTCACCAGTAAAAATCGCAAATTCCAATCGCATGATTTTATATTGAAAATATTCTTTCTATTACTTTACCCGATTTTGACGGTATTGTCAAAATTTTCGATATGGTGTTGAAAGGATTATTTTTGCGAAATCAAAAGGAGAGCCCGCGGGCTCTCCTTTGAAAAAGGGGATTATTTATAATGCGACGGCTTCTTCATTGACGCTCGTTTCACTTTCCGTTTTTTCCTGCGCGATATTTTTGCCTTCCCATTGATTGACAATGGCGGCGCAGGTCATATCGCCCGTGACGTTTAAGCAGGTGCGGATCATGTCCAAAATGCGATCGACGCCGGCGACAAGCGCGATGCCTTCTAACGGCAAACCGGTGGTTTGCAAGACCAGCATGAGCATGATCATGCCGGCGCCCGGAACACCCGCGGTACCGATGGAAGCGAGGGTCGCCGTCAGAATAATCATTAATTGGTGAGCGATATCGAGGTTGATGCCGTAAACCTGCGCGATGAAGATCGCGCAAACGCCCTGATAAATCGCCGTGCCGTCCATGTTGATGGTCGCGCCCAAGGGCAATACGAAACTGGTAACGGATTTATCTATGTTCAAGTTTTCTTCGCAGCATTGCATCGACACCGGTAATGTACCCGAGGAACTCGAAGTGGTAAAGGCCACGGCCATGGCAGGGAAAACGGCGCGGAAGAAAGTCAGCGGGCTCAATTTACCCAGCATTCGCACCAAGCCGCCGTAAATAACGGCGACATGAATGAGACTCGCCAGCGCCGCCACGCCGATCAATTTCATCAGCGGCAACAGGACCGACGCGCCGCTTGCCGCGACGACCGGCACGATCAGACCGAACACGCCGATCGGTGCGAGCTGCATGATCCACGCGGTGACTTTGTACATGACTTCGGCGAGGCCGGTGAAGAAACGTTCCACGACGTGCGCTTTTTGACCGACGGCGAGGATGCCGCAACCGAAGAGCAGCGCGAAGAAAATAATTTGCAGCATATTGCCTTCCGCCAGCGCTTTGATCGGATTCGTCGGAATGATACCGAGCAGTACGGATGCGATCGAAGGAGCTTCTTTCACTTTCACGCTGAGTTCACCGGTCGGCAGCACGAAACCCGCGCCGACGCTTAACGCGTTGGCTAGCACCAGACCGAGCGTGACGGCAAAACCGGTCGTCAGCATGTAAAAGCCGAATGCTTTGCCGCCGATCGCGCCGAGGCGTTTGATGTCACCCAAGCCGCACACACCGACGATCAGCGAGGCGAATACGAGCGGAACGATAATCAATTTAATACAATTCAGGAACAATGTGCCGAGCGGTTTGATCCAAGCGGTCGCGATGGCGGGACTGCCCTGCAACATGAGCCCGACGATAACCCCCAAAATGAGCGCGATGAAAATGCGCGCCGATAAACCTAAGTTTTTCATGTCTTTCTCCCCTTTTCTATTGTTTTATACAGGTATCATTATAAAAAGAAGATACGCGAATAACAATAGCGTATACTGAAAAATACTGTATACATAATTTTGAACGGGGCGAACATTTAAAAATAATATGCAAAAATATTTTGGAAGAAAATGGGTGTTCACTTGTGTTTAGGGGATTTCGTAAAAAATGAATCAGAACGAAACGGAGATAAACCATCTTAATCATTCGTGCTTTGTATACAATATACTTGTGTAGGCAAAAGAAAAATACTTGTGCGTACGAAATAAAGGCGGTTCGTTTGGCGATGTGCGTGACGAGGGCGAATAAGCGCAAGAACTTCTCTTAGGATCGGTCCAAACGGTGTGGAAGCGGATAGGAACGATTGCGCGGCTTGTATTTTCTGTTTGGAGCATGATCGTTTTTATAGAGTATAAACATACGTAAGTCTGCCGAGAAGTGAAAATGGGCACAAAAAAAGAACGCGCTCGCGCGTTCTTTTTTATATGCTTACAGTACGTTGACGAGGTCAATCGTCTGTTCACGATCCGGACCGACGGAAATGATGCCGAGTTTTACGCCGGTGAGTTCAGAAATTTTCGCCAAATATTTCTTGCAGTTTTCCGGCAAGTCTTCGTACTTGCGCACGCCGGTGATATCTTCCTGCCAGCCGGGCATTTCCTCATAGACCGGTTCGAGCGTTTCGAGGCGGTTGAGGTCGGCGGGATACTGCGCGACTTCGTTACCGTTCGGATCGCGGTACGCCTTACCGATTTTAATCGTTTCGAGTTCGTCGAGGATATCCAAACGCGTGATCGCGAGGTAGTCCAAGCTGTTCAGCATCGCGGCGTAACGCACGCCGACCGCGTCGAGCCAGCCGCAGCGACGGGGGCGACCGGTGACGGTGCCGTATTCATGCGCGCGCTCGCGCAAATGATCGCCGGTGGCGTCATTGAGTTCGGTCGGGAACGGACCCGCGCCGACGCGCGTGCTGTACGCTTTCACCACGCCGAAAATATTTTCCATGCGGTGCGGACCGATGCCCGCGCCGATGCAAGCGCCGCCCGCGATCGGGTGCGAGCTCGTGACGAACGGATAGGTGCCGTGGTCGAGATCGAGCATGGTCGCCTGCGCGCCTTCAAAGAGCACGCTTTTGCCTTCGCCGATGTAGTCATGCACGCTGTAATTCGTGTCACGCACGTAGGGGCGCAAACGGTCGGCATAACCGCAATACTCTTCAAACATCGCATCGAAATCAAATTCTTCGACATGGTAGAGATCGCGGAAGAGGCGGTTTTTCCATTCCAAATTCCAACGCAACTTTTCCGCGAACACATCGCGATCCATGAGATCGGCAATGCGGATGCCGATGCGGTTGACTTTATCGGCGTAGCAGGGTCCGATACCGTTTTTCGTCGTGCCGATTTTTTTCTCGCCTTTGAGCAGTTCTTCCGCTTCGTCAATGCGATTGTGGTACGGGAAAACCACGTGGGCGCGATCGGAAATTTCGAGCGCGGAAACGTCGATTCCTTTTTCAATAATTGAATCGAGTTCGGCGATCAGACCTTTCGGGTCGATGACGACGCCGGTGCCGATGACGCATGCTTTGCCCGGGTACATAATGCCGCTCGGCAGCAGACGCAGCGCGAACGTCTGGCCATCGACGACCACCGTATGGCCGGCGTTATTGCCGCCTTGCGAACGTACGACAACATCGGCGCGAGCCGCCAAGTAGTCGACGATTTTACCTTTTCCTTCGTCACCCCATTGGGTGCCGATGACCATTGCTGTAGTCATTAGGTTACATCCTTTCTCTTATAAGCCGAAGCGTGCGAAGACCTCGTCCACGTGCGTCAGCATGGCGTGCGGATCGAAACGGGCGCGAATTTCATCTTCATTTAAATAGCGACGGATATCTTTATCTTTCAACAGATTTTCGAGGAAGTCTTCCCCTTCCAGCCAACGTTTCATCGCGTTGCGCTGTACCCAGCGGTACGCGTCGTCGCGCATCGCACCTTTGTCGACAAGCGCCAAAAGCACGCGTTGGCTGTAGATGAGACCGCCGGTTTTGTTCAGGTTGGCGCGCATGGTATCCGGATAGACGAGCAGTTTATCGACGACGCGCGTGAAAATCTGCAGCATGTAGTCCAACGTGATCGTCGCGTCGGCCAAGATGACGCGTTCGACCGAGGAGTGCGAGATGTCGCGTTCATGCCACAGCGCCACGTCTTCGAGCGCCGGAATACTGTAACCGCGCATGACGCGCGCGAGACCGCTGACGCGTTCGCAGGTGATCGGGTTGCGTTTGTGCGGCATGGCCGACGAACCTTTTTGTTTCGGCGAGAAATATTCTTCCGCTTCACGAATATCCGTGCGTTGCAGGTTGCGGATTTCGGTGGCGAATTTGTCCAGGGAGCTGGCGATGACGGCGAGCGTCGTGATGTAGGCCGCATGGCGATCACGCTGCAACACCTGCGTCGAAATCTTGGCCGGCGTGAGGCCCAATTTTTCGCAAACGTATTTTTCTACGAAGGGATCGACGTTAGCGTACGTTCCGACCGCGCCGGAAATTTTACCGACGGCGATTTCTTCACGGGCCGTACGCAGACGGCGCAGATTGCGTTCCGTCTCATCGTACCAAAGGAGCAATTTCAGACCGAATGTGGTCGGTTCCGCGTGAATGCCGTGCGTCCGGCCGACCATTTCCGTATATTTGAATTCCACGGCGCGGCGACGCAATACTTCGTGGAACGCTTCCAGGTCTTTGATTAAAAGATCGGTCGCGTCGCAGAGCATCGAGCAGAGCGCGGTGTCCTTGACATCCGTCGAGGTGAGACCCATGTGGATGTATTTCGAATCTTCGCCGACGAATTCGCCGACGGCGGTTAAAAAGGAAATAATGTCATGGTTGATTTCCGCTTCGATTTCATGAATGCGTTCCACTTTGAAATCCGCTTTTTCACGAATCGTTTTCACGGCTTCTTTCGGAATGACGCCTAACTCCGCCTGCGCTTCACAAGCGTAAATTTCGACATCAAGCATGCGGCGGAATTCGTGTTCTTCCGTCCAAATTTTACCCATTTCGGGTTTCGTATAACGTTCAATCATGCGAATGGCCTCCTTTGGCTTCGGTTTCCCGACGGCGGATCTCGCGACCCACGATAACGCCGGCGACAGATGCCTGAATCAGACCGCGGGTGATACCGGCTCCGTCACCGGCGGCGAAAAAGTTGGGAATAGTCGTTTCCAATTGATCGGATAATTGCAGGCGCGAGGAATAGAATTTCGCTTCCACGCCGTATAACAGCGTGTGTCGCGAATTCGCTCCGGGTGCGACGGCATCCAGTGCTTCAAACATTTCCATAATATCGACCAGATGGCGATACGGCAGTACCAGCGAGAGATCGCCGGGCGTCGCCGACGGCATCGTCGGATGGACCAGACCGCGGCGGATCCGTTCGGGCGTCGAGCGACGTCCGTCACGTAAATCGCCGAGCCGTTGCACGATCGGGCCGTCGCCCAAAAGATTGGCGAGACGGGCGATCGATTTACCGTAGGCGATCGGTTCTTTGAACGGCTGCGTGAAACGTTTTGAAACGAGCAGCGCGAAGTTCGTGTTGGGACTTTTCTTGTGCGCGTAGCTGTGTCCGTTCACCGTCAGCAGGCCGCCGTTGTTTTCCGTGACGACAAAGCCGTTCGGATTCATGCAAAAAGTGCGCACCTGATCGTCAAATGAGCGCGAGAAGTAAAGCAACTTCGACTCGTAAACGATATCGGTAATGTGTTGGAAGATTTCCGCGGGCGTTTCGACACGTACGCCGATATCGACGGCGTTGCTCGAAAGTTCAAGACCGTAATGCTTGGCCTGCGTCACGAACCATTCTGAACCTTCGCGCCCCGGCGCGGCGACGAGGTACTTGGCGCCGATATATTCGTCGCCGACCTTGACGCCTTGCACGCGTCCGCCTTCAAACACGAGTTCGGTCACTTCCGTATCGCAACGGATATCGACTTTACCCGCGAGCGCTTCGCGCATGTTCTTCAGGATTTCGACGTTGACATCCGTGCCGAGATGGCGAATACGCGCCGGGATCAGCGCGAGATCAGCGGCGGCCGCGCGCCGTTTCAGCTGCGCGATCGCTTCCGCGTGCTCATCGCCGTAGACCTTGCGATCCGCCCCGCCGTATTGACTGTATACGGCATCGACATGGTCGATCTCTTTTTGCAGGGCGGCCTTGCTCATGAAGTCATCCAAATTGCCGCCGTACTCCGTTGTCAGCGTCAGCTTGCCGTCGGAAAACGCGCCGGCGCCGCCCCAGCCGCAAACGATATTTCGGCGGCGCTCTTCAAGCGGCGTCGCACGATCCGCGTTTTGGGACGCGCGCGTGGCGATGTCATGCCCTTTTTCCAGGATTAAGACTTTTTGTCCGGTATCGGCCAGCTCCAGCGCCGTGAAAATTCCGGCGGGTCCGGCGCCAATAATGACCACGTCGTAATCGGCCAAGGAAATCTTCCTTCCTTACTCATAAAAACAGCTCAAAAAAGTGCGGGGACTTTTTTGAGCTCTCTGTTATTTCCCTTTCACATAATACCAGCAGGAAGGTAGACTGTCAATAAATATCGAACAATTCACAAAAGAAATATAAAATCGTTCGCAATTTTTTGAGGAGGTGTATTTCGTAGATCAAATGGGGCATGCTTGCGTAAATAAAAAACCGGCTTGCGCCGGTTTTAAAATTTAAAATATATGCAACAGCAACGGAACGAGAAAAGGTGCGATGAGAGCGGTGATGACACCCATGAAAATCATCGCCACCGACGCCATGACGCCGGCCTTTTCATTCTCTTCGTACGCGCGCGCCGTGCCCGTGCCGTGCGCTGTAAAGCCGAAGAGCAACCCTTTCAGCAAGGGATTGCGGATATTCAAAAACCGAATGATCGCGACCGTCATCAACATGCCGATCACGCCCGTCAAAATAACGAATACCGCGGTGATCGTTTCATTGCCGCCGAGCATCACCGAGACGTTCATCGCCAGCGGCGTCGTGATGGAACGCGGCGCGAGACTCAGCACGTAGCTTTCATCCACGCCGAAGAGGTGCACGATGCCCATCGTCGTCGTGATCGCGGTGATGGCCGCGACGATGCCGACAATCGAAAGCTCCGCCAGATATTTTCGGATTAAGTTTTGTTGCCGGTAAAGCGGCACGGCGAATGCCACCGTCGCCGGTCCCAACAGCCATTGCAACACCGAACCGCCGCCGCGGTATTCTTCATACGGCACGCCCGCAAAAAGCAGCAACGCGACAATCGCGATCGGACATAAGACGAGCGGCATGAACCAAAGCGAACCGGTACGCAGGTACAATGCCTTGATCAGGTAGTAGGCCGCGAGCGTTCCGCATAGGGAGAGTATAATCGCGATCATAACCGTTTCCATCCTTTCCGTCGCGCGCGCATCACCAGCACCGTGCACAGCGAAATGATCCACAACACGATCAGGATGCTGATCGCCACCGCGCTGATGAGTTTCGAGCCGAGCACGCCGAATAAATCGGTATACTGCATGATGCCGACGGCCGGCGGAATAAAAAACAGGAGCAGATCGCGAATTAAGAGATCCGCGCCGTCTTCCACCCATTCCAGTCGCACGATTTTGTATTGGAGCGCGATGAACAGCAGCGCCATGCCCAAGAGCGCGCCGGGGATCGGCACGCCGATCGCGCGTACGGTTCGTTCACTCAAATAAAAAATGCCGCTTAAAAGGACGATTTGCCAAGCGGCCCTAAACCACCACATAAAATTCTCCTAAAATGGTAAATATATAGTAAAATAAGAACAATGAGGCGCAAAGGCCTGTTAAGTCCACAGAAAATAGTAGATTTATTCTACTCTCTTCATCGGTAAAAGTAAAGGGGAAGCTCATGGAGTTATTGCATTTACAATACTTCAGCGAAGTCGCGCACTGGAAATCTTTCACGCGCGCCTCGCAAAGTCTGCACATCAGCCAGCCGTCGATTTCCAAAGCCATCCGCGCGTTGGAAGAGCGTTGGGGCGTGCAACTTTTTCATCGCCAGGGTAAGACGATCGCGCTGACCGATGCGGGTGAAGTCATCCTGCCGAAAGTGGAAGAATTTCTCGACCAATACTATCGGCTGGAAGCGGATATTGTCTCGCCGGAATTGCGCCGTCAGGGAAAAATCGTTCTCGGCGTCGCGCCGATGGTTGGCACGATTTATCTGCCGGAGCTGCTGCGTGATTTTTCCGCCGCGTATCCTTACCTCGCCATCGAACTCGTCGAACGTCCGACGGCGATCGTGGAAGAACTGCTGGAAAGCGGCGCGGTGCATTGCGGTTTTTGCATCGTTCCGACGATTAACGGCGATCATGAGACGCTGCTTTTGCCGCGCGAAGAAGTGCACGCGTTTTTGCACAAAGACCATCCGCTCGCGGCCAAAGACGCGCTTACCATTGAGGATCTCGCCACGACCAAACTCATTACGTTTACGAACGAAACCACCTTGTACCGCAGCATCATCCGCAATTTCCAGGCGCGTGAAATGCGTCCGCAAATCGCCATTCAGGCCTATGAGTGGAGTTTGCTCGCGGCCTTTGCCGATGCGAATGTCGGCGTCACCTTATTGCCCGAACCGCTCGGGCAATTCGTGCCGCAACTGTATCCGAATCTCGTGGATCGACCGCTCGTCGACACCGACCTTGCCTGGCGCGCCGCGCTCGTTTGGCAGGACAAACGTTACGCCGGCACCGTCGTCGAACTCTTCGTCGAATATTTTCGCATGCATCAGGGACTCGACACAGCCGCTTCCGCCGCGCACAAAAAATAATTCGCGGGGGACAGATCATCGCGAAATCATGGCCGCATCGCGGAGAGAAACAGCTCTTGCGATTTGGGAAAACGAAAAGCCACGGTAAGCATCCGTGGCTTTATTGTATTACTATATAAAGAAATAATAGGAACAAAAGAAAAAAGCATTCCCTATTACGGGGAATGCTTTTCATATGCGCACGCCTTCGTGACGCAATAAAAACAATTTCGTTTGTACGCCTTCCACATCGTGGTAGCCGCCGGGACCGTTTTGCGCGACGACGCGGTGACAGGGAATGAAAAGCGGCAAGGGATTGCGACCGCAGGCGTTGGCGACGGCGCGAGCGGCGCCGGGACGACCGAGCGCTTGCGCGACGCGACCGTAAGTGACGGTTTCGCCGTAGGGAATTTCCTGCAGCAAACGCCAGACCGACCGATCAAATTCCGTGCCTGCAAGATCAAAGGGCACAATGAAATGTTGCCGCGTGCCGGCGAGGTATTCGTCGATTTGCAAAAGCGCGGTGTCGAGCCAGTTAGTCGCCTGCTCGATACCGAAGCCGCAACCGGCGATATCAAATTGTTCGGCGGGCGTTTCCCAATGCGCGCGCGCGGCGAGCGCCGCGGCCGGCGTGAAAGCGATCAAACCGTTTTCGGAGGCGCTGAGCGTGGCGCGCCCTTTGCCGTACGACCAGGTGTACCGCGCGAGCGGCGTCGGTGTTGGCATAAAAACTCCTTATCAAAAAATACGATTTACGTAAATACATCAAAACCGCATTTGCGTATGCGCAGAAGGTCAGAATAGCGCGCCTTGCGTCCAGCCGGCTTCGCCTAAAAAAGCGTGCGGGCCGAGGCCGAGCTCTCGGAACATGGCGATCGCATCTGTGTGCTCTGTTTCTTGCAACGCGTGGCGGACGATTTCACCGCAGATCAACGCGTCTTCATCGGCGCGGTGATGATGAAATGTCAGGCCGAGAAAATCGCCGACGCGATTGAGCGCGTACGCCGGCAGATCGGGCCACACGCGCCGCGCGAGCGTGACGGTGTCGCCGTATTGAAAGGAAGGCAGCGTCAGTCCGTAGTAGGAAAGTGACGCGCGTAAAACTTCCGTGTCGAATTTCGCATTGTGCGCGACGCAAAACGTGCCGTCAAAATACGGCGTGAAGTCTTCCCAAATGGCGGGCAATGTCGGCAGGTCCGCGACGTCGGCGGGACGAATTTGATGGATGCGAATATTGTCATCATCAAATTTCATCTCCGGCGGCGGAAATAAATGCGCGACGGTTTCCTGCACGCCGTCTTCGGTGAAACGTACGACGGCGAGCGAGCAGGCGCTGGCGGGCGACTGCGTCGCTGTTTCAAAATCAAAAGCGATAAATTCCATAACGACTCCTTTGTAATGAGGTCATTATACCATGACGCGGGGGCAGGTGACATGCCCTCGGAGCTGTGCTAAAATAGTAAATAGAAAAAAATCGATAATATTGGGAAGACTACGAACAGGAGTGAACTATCATTAATTTTCAACCGTTTGCCATCGAAGATAAACCGATTTTAGATCGATTTTTCAGTGAGCATCATTACGAACAATCGGAATGCGCGTTCGGTACGCTTTTTATTTGGCAAGACGCGTTTCGTTTAGCCTGGGCGGTCGAAGACGATATTCTGTTTATTCGCGCGGGTCGGTACGGGCACGAGTTTTTGCTGCCGCCGTTCGCGGGCGAAAACAATTCCTTTGTGGCGGGACTGCGCAAAGCCGAAGACTGGTTTGCGGAACAACATTTACCGTTTCTTTTGAAAGGTGTTTCACCGTGGGTTGTGGAACGGATGCGAGAGCTGTGTCCGAACTGCTATCGTTACGAACGTGACCGCGATAACTTTGAATACATTTATAAGACAAGCGATTTAATTAACCTGCCGGGCAAGTCGTTGCGGCAAAAGAAAAATCACGTGAACGCGTTTCGGCGGGATTATGTGGGTTACGAGTATGTGAATCTCGGACCGGAGCACAAAGAAGAATGCTTGGCGGTGGCCGATGAATGGCTGGACGAACACCAGACGACGGAAGATATGGCGGCGGAACGAGTCGGCATCGAACGGGTGTTCGACAACTGGGACGCGCTCGGCGTGAAGGGCGGCGCAATTCGGATTTACGGCAAGATCATCGCGTTTTCAATCGGCGAATATATTCACCCGAAGTTGGCGGTAGTTCACTTTGAAAAAGCGAATCCGAATGTGCGCGGCAGTTTTCAAATCATCAATCAGGAATTTGTCAGCCGCGCTTGGGCGGATACCGAATTCATCAACCGCGAGGAAGATATGGGGATCGAGGGTTTGCGGCAAGCGAAAGAAAGCTACCATCCGGATCATTTCGCGGAAAAGTATGATGTGTATTTGGCCGACGGCGTTTGTGAAAAGCCGTTGGCGCGGGAGCTCGATGAATGATACGCAGGGCGGAAGAGCGTGACCGCGCGGCGGTGGAGGCGCTCTGGGATTACCATTTTGAAAAACGCGACGAACCGTTTTTTCAATTTTATTTCCGAGAATGTTACCGTCCCGAGGAAACGCTTTTATATACCACGGAAACGGGGCTTGCGGCGGCGTTGCATTTACGGCGCTACACGCTTTCGATTCGCGGCGCGTCCGTGCCGGTGGCGTATATCGTGGGACTGGCGACGCATCCGGCGGCGCGCGGCCGCGGCTATGCCGGTGCGCTTTTACAGGCGGCGCTGGAAGAAGGCAATCGCCTCGGGCGTTACGCGAATATTTTGATGCCGTCGGCGGCGGGTTTTTATATTCCGCGCGGCTGGTCGCTGTATTGCCACCAGTGGCGGCAGCGGAGCGCGTTTGAGTCGCGCGCGCAGGCGTACGCGTTGCCGGAGGGCGATATTCATTACGAATGGTTGGCGGGGGAAAGTTCCGTGCAACCGCTTGTCGATTTATATCGGGCGGCGATGACGGGAGTTTCCGGCTGCGCTGAGCGGAATGCGGAAACGTTTGCACGACTGGTGCGCGGCCAGCTGGCGGAAGGACACGCGGTAGTCGCGTATGAAGGAGCGCAACCGCTCGGTTATGTATTTTTCTCGCGCCAGGACGAAACGCTGCTGGTCGGAGAATGGATCGCGCCGACCGCGGCGGGCGATCGCGCGTTGTATCAATTCATTCGTCAACAGGCGGGCGAGTTCAAAGACTGGGTGCGTTTCGCCCCGCTGCATGACGCTTCCTATCTGGAGTGGCCGGACGGCGCGGAACATATTTATACGCAAAACGAAACGTTTCCGTTTATGATGATTCGTATCGCCGATGTGGCGAAATTTTGGTCGCAAATTCCGGCGGCGACTGCCGGCGCGCTGAATGTCGCGGTCACATGGCCCGAGGGCGCGACGGAAACATATCGCGTGACCGCGACGGACGGTTGCAGTCGCGTCGAACCGACGCAAGCTGCGGCGGATGTGACGACGGATATCGGCACGCTCGGCGTCATGCTCATCGGGCGTCTGACGGCCGGTGACTTGGCGCGCGCGGGGCGTCTGACGGGTAAGGCGGAAGCGATCGCGTTGCTGGATCGACTGTATCCGGCGCAGCGCGTATATATTAATGAGTGGTATTGAGCGGCTGACAGTATGCCGCAGACGGTCTTTTATCGCCGCGGCATTTTAGGCGAGCGGCAAGGACGAGGAGGACGCAATGCGGGAAATTTACTTGGCGGGAGGATGTTTCTGGGGACTGGAAGAAGTGTTTTCACGCTTGCCCGGAGTGATCGCGACGGAAGTCGGTTACGCCAACAGCCGACAGGCGGCGCCGAGCTATGAAGATGTATGCACGGATGAAACCGGCGCGGCCGAAACGGTCAAGGTAACGTATGATCCGCAAAAGATCGCATTGACGGACATCCTCGGTGTTTTCTTCACCGTCATTGATCCGTACAGTAAGAACCGTCAGGGCAATGACATCGGCAGTCAATATCGGACCGGCGTGTACTATACCGATCCCGCCGACGAGCCGTTGTTGGAGCAATATTTTAACCGCTTGCGGCAACGCGACCAAGAGAGCGCGGTGACGATTCATGAAACAACGGCGGCTCTTGGCGGTAAAACAATACAGACGGAATTATTGCCGTTGGAAAATTTTTACACCGCGGAAGAGGAGCATCAAAACTATTTGAAGAAACATCCGCAGGGCTATTGCCATATTAATCTGGCGGCGCTGGAACGCGCCGGCGTGATTACTGCGGCGGAAACGAAGGAGTGACGTGGAGTTGAGCAATATGACCTATGCGCTGGCGGTTCATTTCGCCACCAAAGGCGAAGGACGAAAGGCGTTTTTGAAGACGGCGGAAGACGCGGCGAAAATGTATCAGGCGAGCATTATTCTGCAGCCGAACGGCGATGTGACGCTGGCGGGAATCGCCGCCGATGAAGTCGCGCCGCTGTTGATCGCGACGGGCATGTCGCCGTACGCGGAATGGCCGCAGGATGTCGTCACCTGCGATATCGAGACGCCGCTGCCGTTGCGCGCGGTCGGCATGGAAGACGGCTGGGAAGTGTTTCTCGGCGAGAATGTCTTTGTCGGTTTCGTGAGCATGCCCGACGATGCCGTGCGGATTTTGGAACGCGCGGGCGCTTTTTACACAAACCAGGAAAAATTTGAAACCTTGCCGCATTTTGTGGAACGCATCGGGCTGGACGCGTTTCGTCGTGAAGTGCTCGGCGTCGAACCGCTGACGGATGTTTCGGCATTGCCTCCGGAATACACGTCGGGGGGCGATTTTTACAATCTCGCGTATGATCCCGCGCCACCGACTGACTGGGATGAACGCCCGGCGGCGCGGACGCTGCATCATGGCGATTTCGTGCGCCCGGATGACAATTTGATGCAAATTCTGACGGTTTACCCGGAAATGGGTCCGTTGTTTATGGAGTACGGCATGCATTGCATCGGTTGCGTCATTTCCTATGACGAAAGTCTGTGGGAAGCGTGCCAGGTGCACGGCCTCGATATTTTTGAAATCATGGGCGAAATGAATGAATATCTTGCCGATAAACTTGGTAAGGAACTGATCACGGGAGATACGCCGCTGCAGGAATTATTCACCATGTATCCGCAGACGGTGAGCGTATTGCAGGAGTACGGCATTTCGTTGCCCGATGAAATGTCCACGACCTTGGGCGCGCTCGCGGCGGAGCAGTCCGTCAGCGAACCGGATCTTTTGGCGCAAATTCATCGGAAATTGCGCAAGGAGGTCTGATGGAAAAGGACAGAGCAGCGCTTATTTACGCGCAGGCGGCCGCGAGTGACGGCCGTTTTCTGCGCTTGCATGAAGCGGCGCGACGCGTTTTCGGACAGGAGGCGGATCGGCGATACGCGGAGGTCATTTTGCAATACGGCAAACCGCAAACGCCGGACTACCGTTTGGAAGATCTGTTACCCGCCGCGGCGGACGATCTGACGCCGTTGCTGACAGTGGCGCGCGCGGCGCTTGCGCGCGAGGCGGCATATATCGCCGCGCTCTATGATTTCGAGGTGGCGCCGGCATCGGAACTGACCGCCGGTATTTGGACGCGCGACGGCCAACGCCAAGGCATGGCGGCGCGACGAATGGCGATGCCGGCGGATACCGCGTTGCAAGCGGCGCAGACGTTGGCGCAAAGTCTTTGGGGGCTCCCGACGTGGCCGCAGGAAGTCAACGTATTGGCGGCCAGTGACGAGCTTTTTGCCTGGGAAATGCCGTTGCCGTTTTTGCAGGATATTTGGCGGGACATCGAGCTCGCGCAGGAAGAATGGTTGACGCTTTGGGCGCTGTGGTTGCGCGCGTACGTACACGCGCTCACGCCCGCGTGCCATTTCGTCGCGGACGAGACGACCTCACCGCAACGCTTCATCATCACGAAAGTAAAATAAGACAATAAAAAAGCACTCCGTACGGAGTGTTTTTTTATTATTCAAAATTCGTACACCACATTACCTAAAATATGGCTGATCGGAACGGGCCCGATGTAGCGGCTGTCGCTGGAGTGGTTGCGGTTGTCGCCCATGACGAACACGGTGCCTTCGGGAACGATAAATTCACCGTCTAAATGAAATTGCATCGGCTCGTTGATGTACGGTTCGTTCAGCGCGCGGCCGTTGCGATAGACATGCCCGTCGCGGAAACCGAGACGATCGCCCGGATGAGCGATAACGCGTTTGACCCAAATGTAATTCGCCGCGTACGAGGAATCCACAAGCGACATGTAGTTGTACGCAGGCTCCGCGAAATCATCGCCCCAATCGCGCGGCCGTTGCGTGCGGCTGTCGATGATGACGATTTGCCCGTAGTCGGGCAGCTCGCGCAGTACATGACTGATTTTGGAAACCAATAAATATTGACCGTTATGCAGCGTCGGCACCATCGAGTCGCCGGCGACGCGGGTCGGCACAAAAATAAAAATATGAATCAGCATGGCCAATGCCAATGCTACGACGATCGAATAAACCCAATCCCATACTTCTTTCCAAAAATGATTCATAAGTCCTCCTCGCAGTTTCATTCATTTATTTATTGTAGCAATTGACCCTAAAACTGGCAAGAATAAAAGCGCGGTCACGAAAATTTATCAGCTTATGCTAATCATTCATGAAATGCAAATAGTATACAACATATATTCATTTCGTATATACGGTATTTTTCGTAAGTTTTTGTGATAGTATAGAAAACGTAATGTTTTTAACAGAAGAAAGAGGAGAATAAATGGAGCTGTTTCGGAAAAAGTCGTTGGGAATGTTTCAACATAATTTAGCGCAGAGTTCGCTGAAAAAAGGTTTGAACGCGATCGACATCACGCTGCTCGGTTTGGGCATTATTATCGGCACGGGCATTTTCGTGCTGACGGGCGTAGTCGCGGCGGATTACGCCGGACCGGGCATCATGCTGTCGTTTATTTTGGCGGGGATCACCTGCGCGTTCGTCGCGCTCGCGTACTCGGAACTGGCGGCGGCTTTGCCGGTGGCGGGATCGGGCTACACGTACACGTACAGCACGCTCGGTGAAATCGTCGCGTGGCTCGTCGGCTGGGGACTGATTTTGGAATACTCCGTCGGTTCGGCGACAGTCGCCGTCGGATGGAGCGCGTACCTGTCCGGTTTGTTGAAATCGACCGGTTTCCATTTACCGCAGGCGCTTACGGCGGGACCGATGGAAGGCGGGCTGATCAATTTGCCGGCGATGCTCATTGTCGGGATTATCACCTTGCTTTTGATTCGCGGCACGAAAGAATCCGCGCGCGTCAATAAAATTCTCGTCTTCATCAAAGTCGCGGCGATTTTTATTTTCCTTTTCCTCGCGGCGCCGAGTGTGGAACCTGCCAACTGGGTACCGGTGTTGCCTTTCGGTTGGCACGGCGTCTCGGCGGGCACGGCGGTTATTTTCTTCTCGTACATCGGCTTTGACTGCATCGCTACCGCGGCGGAAGAAACGAATAATCCGAATCGCGACATGCCGATCGGCATCATCGCGTCGCTTTTGATCTGCACATTGCTTTACATCGCAGTCAGCGCCGTCTTGACCGGCGTGGTTCCTTACAGCGATTTGAATAACGCGGAACCGGTCGCCTATGTATTGCGCTATCTCGGCTATTCGTTCGGCTCGGCGCTGGTCGGCACCGGCGCGCTTTGCGGCCTTTCGACCGTCATTTTGGTGTTCCTTTTCGCGCAAAGCCGCGTCTTTTTCGCCATGAGTCGTGACGGTCTGTTGCCGAAATCATTTTCCAAAGTAAACGCCAAAACCGGCACGCCGGTGGAAGTCACGTTGATCGTCGGCACGCTCGTTGCCGTCATGGCGGGTCTTACCCCGATTCACGTCATCGCGGAAATGACGAGCGCGGGCACACTCTTCGCGTTCCTTTGCTCTTTAGTCGGCGTCATGCTCTTGCGGAAACGGCATCCGGAATTGCCGCGCCCGTTCCGCTGTCCGGCACTGTACCCGATGGCCACGTTGGGCATCGTCTTCTGCGGCTATATTTTCAGCAATCTTTCCGTGCATACGTTCATGATGTTCGGTGGCTGGCTTTTCGCGGGATTGTTGATTTATTTATTCTACGGTCATAAACACAGCGTACTCTCCGTCGGCAGTGACGCTCATCGGCGCTACCGCGCGCAAGTGGAAGCGTCCGAAACATTTGGCGCCGGCACGACCGCCGCGTCCGAATCATAAACTCGCTTTCCCGTACATACGAAACGCCCCTCGCACGGAGGGGCGTTTTTGGATGCGGCAACAAATGAAATAGAAAAGCAAACATATTTTTTGTATATCGAAACGCTTGAATATTAAAAATGAGCGTGGTATAATCATTTTATCTCATATAGATAAAATTCGAAATGCAGACAAGTATGCAGAGAGGATGGTATTGATGAAAGCAAAGTTGCAAAAGAAATACGATCTTTATATTGGCGGTGAATGGGTCGCGGCCGGCGATCAAGAACTGATTGCCGTACACAGCCCGATTGACGGTAAAGAACTGGCGAAAATCGCGGAAGCCACCGAAGCCGATGTGGAAAAAGCGGTAGTGGCGGCGCAGGAAGCGTTTGAAAGCTGGAAAAAAACCACGCCGCAGGAACGTCAGCAAGTGCTGACGGCGATCGCGGATCTGATCGATGCCAATAAAGAACATTTGGCGACGGTGGAAACGCTTGACAACGGTAAACCGATTCGTGAAACGATGGCGGCCGATGTTCCGTTCGCGGCGGATCACTTCCGTTACTTCGGCGGTCTGCTGCGCGGTCGGGAAGGTTCGGCGACAATGCTTGACGAAAACACGCTCAGCCTCATTCTTCGCGAACCGATCGGCGTCGTCGGTCAGATCATTCCGTGGAACTTCCCGTTCCTGATGGCGGCTTGGAAATTGGCGCCGGCATTGGCGGCGGGCTGCACGGTTGTCTTAAAACCGTCGAGCCACACCTCGCTTTCCGTCTTGGAATTGGCGCGCTTAATCGATGAAGCAGGCATTTTACCGAAAGGTGTTCTGAACATCATCACCGGCAGCGGCTCCAAAGCGGGAGAATACATGCTGCAAAACAAAGGTTTCAATAAATTGGCGTTCACCGGTTCGACCGCTGTCGGCCAGGACGTATATGAAGCGGCCTGCTCGCACATGATTCCGGCCACTTTGGAACTCGGCGGCAAATCGGCCAATATCTTCTTTGAGGATATGGACTGGGACATCGCCATGGACGGCGCGCAACTCGGCATCCTCTTCAACCAGGGTCAGGTCTGCTGCGCGGGTTCGCGTATTTTCGTTCAGGAATCGATTTACGATGAATTCGTAGAACGTCTGGCGAAACTCTTCAAGAAAGTCAAAGTCGGCAACCCGCTCGATGCGGATACGCAGATGGGCGCCTTGATTTATGAAGATCAGCTCAAGAAAGTGCTCAAATATGTGGAAATCGGTAAAGAAGAAGGAGCGCGCCTTGTGGCCGGCGGCAAACGTATTACCAAAGACGGCCTCGACAAAGGTTTCTTCATCGAACCGACGATCTTCGCCGATGTGACCAACGACATGAAGATCGCGCAGGAAGAAATCTTCGGACCGGTCGTTGCTATACAGAAATTTAAAGATGAAGAAGAAGTCATTCGCTTGGCCAACGACAGCATTTACGGCCTCGGCGGCGGCGTCTTCACCACCAACATCAACAAAGCCATTCGTGTGGCGCGCGGCATTGAAACCGGCCGCATGTGGGTCAACGCCTACAACCAGATCCCGGCGGGCGCTCCGTTCGGCGGCTACAAACAGTCCGGTATCGGTCGTGAAACCCATGCCATGATCTTGGATCACTACACGCAGGTGAAGAGCATCCTGATCAACATCAACGAAGAACCGAGCGGCATGTATCAAACGAAATAATCGTGCGCATACCCGCACAGCAAAAGGAGCGCCGCGGCGCTCCTTTTTTGTTGCGCGTAAATGATCGGCAAGCGTTTACGCCGTACGCATATAAGGATATATAAATAAAGGACGTCGATACGTCACATTATGTCGGCATAAATAAAAAAGGAATTGGCAAGTTTATTTTCTTGTGTTACAATAAGCCTCGCTTGCGTACTACGAACTCAACGTAGAAGCTCTGTCAACGAGCGGCTAAAAAATGGTTAAGAACGAAAATAAATTCTTGACAGTCGGAGTCGGTACGTGATACTATAAATGAAGTCGCATGAAGCGACGCGGTTCTTTGAAAACTGAACAATGCAAAGAATTAACGCCAATGTGCGGGTCTGATATACAGACTCGAGTCAATTACAAAAGTCCTTGGCAACAAGGCAAACAAATGAGCAATCAAACTATCATGGAGAGTTTGATCCTGGCTCAGGACGAACGCTGGCGGCGTGCCTAACACATGCAAGTCGAACGGAGAGATACGAGAGCTTGCTCTTGTAAATCTTAGTGGCGAACGGGTGAGTAACGCGTAAACAACCTGCCCAACGGATGGGGACAACAGACGGAAACGACTGCTAATACCCAATAGACTCCGGTTTCGCATGAAACCGACAGGAAAGGTGGCCTCTCGAAGAAGCTACCGCCGCAGGAGGGGTTTGCGTTTGATTAGTTAGTTGGTGGGGTAACGGCCTACCAAGACGATGATCAATAGCCGGTCTGAGAGGATGAACGGCCACACTGGAACTGAGACACGGTCCAGACTCCTACGGGAGGCAGCAGTGGGGAATCTTCCGCAATGGACGCAAGTCTGACGGAGCAACGCCGCGTGAGTGAAGACGGCCTTCGGGTTGTAAAGCTCTGTTATTCGGGAAGAACGATTCGTTTGTGAACAATGAACGGAAGTGACGGTACCGAAAGAGAAAGCCACGGCTAACTACGTGCCAGCAGCCGCGGTAATACGTAGGTGGCAAGCGTTGTCCGGAATTATTGGGCGTAAAGAGCGCGTAGGCGGTATGGTAAGTCTGTCTTAGAAGTGCGGGGCTTAACCCCGTGAGGGGACAGAGACTGTCATACTGGAGTCTCGGAGAGGAAAGCGGAATTCCTAGTGTAGCGGTGAAATGCGTAGAGATTAGGAAGAACACCGGTGGCGAAGGCGGCTTTCTGGACGAGCACTGACGCTGAGGCGCGAAAGCGTGGGGAGCGAACAGGATTAGATACCCTGGTAGTCCACGCCGTAAACGATGGGTACTAGGTGTAGGAGGTATCGACCCCTTCTGTGCCGGAGTTAACGCAATAAGTACCCCGCCTGGGGAGTACGGTCGCAAGATTAAAACTCAAAGGAATTGACGGGGGCCCGCACAAGCGGTGGAGTATGTGGTTTAATTCGACGCAACGCGAAGAACCTTACCAGGTCTTGACATTGATCGCCATCCGCAGAGACGCGGAGTTCTCCTTCGGGAGACGAGAAAACAGGTGGTGCACGGCTGTCGTCAGCTCGTGTCGTGAGATGTTGGGTTAAGTCCCGCAACGAGCGCAACCCCTATCTTCAATTACCAGCACGTCATGGTGGGGACTATGGAGAGACTGCCGATGACAAATCGGAGGAAGGCGGGGATGACGTCAAGTCATCATGCCCCTTATGACCTGGGCTACACACGTACTACAATGGTCCTGACAGAGAGCAGCGAAGTGGCGACACCAAGCGAACCTCAGAAACAGGATCCCAGTTCGGATCGCAGGCTGCAACTCGCCTGCGTGAAGCAGGAATCGCTAGTAATCGCGGGTCAGCATACCGCGGTGAATACGTTCCCGGGCCTTGTACACACCGCCCGTCACACCACGAGAGTGGGGAACACCCGAAGCCGGTGGGAGAACCGAAAGGACTCAGCCGTCGAAGGTGGGCTTCATGATTGGGGTGAAGTCGTAACAAGGTAGCCGTACCGGAAGGTGCGGCTGGATCACCTCCTTTCTAAGGAGACCGAACCGATCATAACGAAAGTTAAGATCCGGTCACTTAGGTCGACACATTGGCAATTTGCATTGTTTAGTTTTGAGAGAATCGTAAGATTCCTCAAGTGGAAAGCATGGGCCTATAGCTCAGCTGGTTAGAGCGCACGCCTGATAAGCGTGAGGTCGGTGGTTCGAGTCCACCTAGGCCCACCAGTTTATTTCACCTGAACGTAAAGTACGGACGAAATAAACAAAGGCAAGCGAACGTATCAAGTACCGAGACGGTATACCAGAGTATACGAACCCGGTAAAGCATACGCGACGTGGGGGTGTAGCTCAGCTGGGAGAGCACCTGCCTTGCAAGCAGGGGGTCAGGAGTTCGATTCTCCTCATCTCCACCACATTGTTCTTTGAAAACTACACAGAAGAAGAAGAAAGAAACTCTTGTAAAACAAGAGAACACCGAACGTAGAGAAACATTCGATACGAAAGTTAAGATACAAAGGGCATACGGTGGATGCCTTGGCGATATCAGCCGAAGAAGGACGCGATCAGCTGCGAAAAGCTGCGGTGAGCCGCAAGTAGGCATTGACCCGCAGATATCCGAATGGAGCAATCCGGCAGCAGCAGTGCTGTCATCCCTATTCGACCGAATAGGGAAGGGAACCCGGTGAACTGAAACATCTAAGTAGCCGGAGGAAAAGAAATCAAACGAGATACCCCAAGTAGCGGCGAGCGAACGGGGCAGACGCCCAAACCGATAAAGGAAACTTTAACGGGGTAGAGGACCCGGTAACAATGCAACGAATCTAGCCGAAGAGTACTGGAACGTACTGCCGAAGACGGTGACAGCCCGGTAGGCGAAAGAGGAAGAGCAGGACCGGAAATCCGGAGTACCACGGGACACGTGAAACCCCGTGGGAAGCAGGGGGGACCACCCTCCAAGGCAAAACACTGATATCGACCGATAGCGCATAGTACCGTGAGGGAAAGGTGAAAAGCACCCCGGGAGGGGAGTGAAAGAGAACCTGAAACCGTATGTCTACAAACAGTCGAAGCACGTTATACATCGTGCGACGGCGTGCCTATTGAAGAATGAACCGGCGAGTTACTAGTGCTGGCAAGGTTAAGGAGGAAATCCGGAGCCGCAGCGAAAGCGAGTCTGAACAGGGCGCAAGTCAGTATGAGTAGACCCGAAACCACAGTGATCTACCCATGTCCAGATTGAAACACAGGTAAAATTGTGTGGAGGATCGAACCTATGAGTGTTGAAAAACTTTAGGATGAGATGTGGGTAGGGGTGAAATTCCAATCGAACGTGGAGATAGCTGGTTCTCCCCGAAATATCTTTAGGGATAGCCTTAAGGAGAGACTATAGGCGGTAGAGCACTGATCGGGCTAGGGACCAAACCGGTTACCGAACCTAGTCAAACTACGAATGGCTATAGTTATACTTAGGAGTCAGACTGCGAGTGATAAGATCCGTAGTCAAGAGGGAAACAGCCCAGACCATCAGCTAAGGTCCCCAATGCCGTGCTAAGTGGGAAAGGATGTAGCATTTCACAAACAACCAGGATGTTGGCTTAGAAGCAGCCATCATTGAAAGAGTGCGTAATAGCTCACTGGTCGAGAGACGCTGCGCCGAAAATACCCGGGGCTCAAGCACGGAACCGAAGCTATGGCATGCGTAAGCATGGGTAGGGGAGCGTTCTGCACAGGTAGAAGCCTGACCGTAAGGACATGTGGACAGTGCAGAAGTGAGAATGCCGGTATGAGTATCGAAAAGAATGGTGAGAATCCATTCCACCGAAAGCCTAAGGGTTCCTGAGCAACGATCGTCGGCTCAGGGTAAGTCGGGACCTAAGCCGAGGCGAAGACGCATAGGCGATGGACAACAGGTTGAAATTCCTGTACTGAGATCATTTGTTTGAGCAATGGAGTGACACAGGAAGGTACAGCAGCACGCGAATGGAAGAGCGTGTCTAAGCGCGTACGTTGGTAACGAGGCAAATCCCGTTATCTGAAAGCGGAGGCGTGATGGGGAGACATTGGAAACAATGGGGAACTGCTGGATCCTCGACTGTCGAGAAAAGCTTCTAGTGAGAATGATATCACCCGTACCAAAACCGACACAGGTAGGCGAGAAGAGAATTCTAAGGTGCGCGGGAAAACCCTACGTTAAGGAACTCGGCAAAATGCATCCGTAACTTCGGGAAAAGGATGACCTTCGGTACGTAACGACCAGTAACGGTTAGAGCGGAAGAAGGTGACACAAGAGAGGCCCAAGCGACTGTTTACCAAAAACACAGGTGCCTGCGAAAGCGAAAGCTGAAGTATAGGTGCTGACGCCTGCCCGGTGCTGGAAGGTTAAGAGGAGAGGTTAGCGTAAGCGAAGCTTTGAATTGAAGCCCCAGTAAACGGCGGCCGTAACTATAACGGTCCTAAGGTAGCGAAATTCCTTGTCGGGTAAGTTCCGACCCGCACGAAAGGCGTAACGATTTGGGCACTGTCTCAACGAGGGACCCGGTGAAATTGAAGTACCTGTGAAGATGCAGGTTACCCGCGACTGGACAGAAAGACCCCATGGAGCTTTACTGCAACTTGAGATTGGATCTCGGTGACAAATGTACAGGATAGGTGGGAGACTTAGAACTGATGGCGCCAGCTGTCAGGGAGTCGATGTTGGGATACCACCCTTTTGTGACTGAGATTCTAACGCCAAGCGTAACGAGCTTACGGACATTCTCAGGTAGGCGGTTTGACTGGGGCGGTCGCCTCCGAAAGAGTAACGGAGGCGCCCAAAGGTTCCCTCAGCGCGGACGGAAATCGCGCGAAGAGTGTAAAGGCAGAAGGGAGCTTGACTGCGAGACCCACAAGTCGAGCAGGGACGAAAGTCGGGCTTAGTGATCCGGTGGTTCCGAGTGGAAGGGCCATCGCTCAACGGATAAAAGCTACCCTGGGGATAACAGGCTAATCTCTCCCAAGAGTCCATATCGACGGGGAGGTTTGGCACCTCGATGTCGGCTCATCACATCCTGGGGCTGAAGTAGGTCCCAAGGGTTGGGCTGTTCGCCCATTAAAGTGGTACGTGAGCTGGGTTCAGAACGTCGTGAGACAGTTCGGTCCCTATCCATCGCGGGCGCAAGAAACTTGAAGGGGGCTGCTCCTAGTACGAGAGGACCGGAGTGGACGGACCAATGGTGTACCAGTTATTCTGCCAAGAGTACAGCTGGGTAGCTACGTCCGGGACGGATAAACGCTGAAAGCATCTAAGCGTGAAACCAGCCTTGAGATGAGGTTTCTCATAACAAAAGTTAGTAAGACCCCTTGTAGACGACAAGGTAGATAGGCCGGGAGTGGAAGTGCCGCAAGGCATGGAGCGGACCGGTACTAATCGGTCGAGGGCTTAACTTAGAAAGTACGAATGAACTACGAAGGTGATCTACTTCTTCTGTATAGTTTTGAGGGAGCAAACAGCGAACTCAGCAAGTAATTCAGTGGCGATAGCTACGAGGCGACACCTGTACCCATGCCGAACACAGTAGTTAAGCTCGTAAACGCCGAAAGTACTTGGCTGGAAACGGCCCGGGAGCATAGGTAGCTGCTGATTACGCGAAGAGACCGTCGACATGACGGTCTCTTTTTTATTACAAGCAAGATGGATTGGAAGAAGCGTAAGTGACGCGCATGTGTCGACTTGTAATCGACGGTAAGGCGTTTTCGGTAATAGCTGCTCTTTCATTTTCATCGTATCAGTATGTAACAAATAGCGGCAGATATGAGAGAGGTTTGCATTCATATGGAAAAGCAAAGAAAAAAGAGGGCGAGTGCCCTCTTTTTTGAAAATACTTAGAAACGGTACTGCAAGGAGACGGTGTAAGTTCTTTCACGAGCGGCCTCGCCTGCGTAGAATTTTTTGTCGAACAGGTTGTAGATGTCGCCTTGTAAGACGAGCCCTTCTTGGATTTCATAGTTGGCGGAAAGGCTGGTGATGAAGTAGGAGTCTTCCGATTGGTATTCTCCGGTATCGACGTCAGGGGCCTGTCTTTTGCTGACATAGGTGTTATCCAAGAGGACCTGCCAGGGTTTGGCATCCCATTGCACGCCGAAATGAACGAGATGGCGCGGGATATAGTAGTAACGATCGCCACTGATTTTGGCGTCGGTCAGGGTATAGTTGGCATAAGCCGACCAGTTTTGGTTGAAGCGGTACTGCGCACCGAATTCGATGCCGCGCCGAGTGAGATCTTCGGCGCTGTTATAGTAGGCCTTGGGCTGTCCTTTCGGGGTCATGAGGTTAATAAGGTCTTTCGTTTTAGCGTGGAACATGGTGACGTCCCAATTCATTTTCGCGTCTTTGTGTTTGTAGCCGATCTCCCATGTGTCGGTCGTTTCCGGTCCCAGGTCGGGGTTGGGATGAATCGTTGATGATCGGCGATATACCCGGTAAATGATCGGCGGGTTGAAGGAGTGACCGTAGCTGATAAAGGCGGAGTTGTTCTCATCGAAGCGATGCTCCACCGCCACTTTCGGAGACCATTCGCCATACGTTCCGGAACCGAAGTCATTGTATTTCCAGGTACCGTCTTTCTGCAAGGTGTTGTTGTAGCCCTTTTCTTTCTTGTAGCGGTCGTAACGCATGCCTAAGTAGAGATCGGTCGTATCCGCGACTTGCCATTTATCTTGGAGATAAAATGCGTGCAAGATCCCGCGTCCGCCATTGTATTCATAGGGGCTGCGGCCGGTATCCCGAGCGATGTCCCGCCAGTGCTCCATGTCAAAGCGGGTTTGCGCGAAGGATTCGCGATTGTAGTTGTAGCCGACCGTGAGCGTATGGTCTTTGATGTCTATGTTTTTGTGAATATCGAAGTTATACGCTTTGCTCGGATAGTAGGAGAATCCGCCGGGGCCGTTCCAAGCGTTCAAAGTGTCCGTGTTGACGATATCGGGGGCGCTACCGGAAGTACTGAAGCCGTCGTTGAAACGGTTTGTGTAGCCGAAATTCGCGAAAAGCTGATTTTTGCGATCGGTGAATTGCAGGCGATGGACGTCCATATCGCGGACACCGTAGTACCCGAGATAATCATCCGGGTAAATCGTCAAAATTTTCTTATTGGGCAATTCCCAAACGCCGCCCCAAACGGGATTACCGTCTTTGTCGTAAACATAGGTGAAGGGATTGCGATAGTCGTAATTGTGTTTCGAGCGGGTGAAGGCGTAGTCTAAGCTGCGATCTTCATCGAAATCATAGCCCAAGGAAAAGGACCATGTTTCCGTGTCGTTCAATTTCTCGCCACGCGAGCCGATGATGTATCGATTTCTTGCCGATTGCGCCAAGTCGACCTTGTGCGTTGGCGTGACCGGTTTGTCAGGGTTTTGCGCTTTGGCTTTTTTGTCGATGTAGTAGCCGACATAGCCGTCCGTGGAGCGTTTTTCATAACCGACGCCCATGCGCCAGTTGTCCTTTCTTACCTTTGTGTTCAAACCGAAACGTTTCGTTTTATTGCTTCCGTAAGAAAGGACGGCATTGCCGCTGAAATCTTCCTGCGATTTCGCGGTGATGATGTTGATGACGCCGCCGACGGCGCGACCGCCGTAAAGCGACGAGCCGGCGCCGCGGACGACTTCGATTTTTTCAATATCCGTGGTCGGTAAGACGGCCCAGTCGACGGTACCGTTCCAGCCGGAGTTCAAAGGTTGTCCGTCGAGCATGATCAGGGTTTCATCGGAACCGAAACCGCGCATCATCAAGTCGGAAGATGTTCCTCCGTCCGCGACCGGCGAACGATAGATGCCGGGCGTATGCGCTAACGCGTCGGCAAGGTTTTGCACCGGCCGTTTTTTCATTTCTTCCGCCGTGACGACATTGACGGATGCCGGTACATGTTGCGTGTTCTCCTCAAGCCGCGTCGCGGTGACGATCACTTCCCCCAGATCGTACTGCGGTGCGGCATACGCCATGCTCGTTCCGGCAACCATCGCCAAGACGAGCGGTATGAGTTTCCTTTTTCCCATAAAGGCCTCCTCAGAAATAAATAATAAATGATAACAATTGCATATAACTGCAAACCATATCGGTTACAATTGTATATATTATACATTCTCGAAGAGATTTGGTCAAAGAAAGAAAAGAAAAAAGTAAGAGTTTTCTTATTGCAATATTTGTTGCTATGGATTTACCAAAAGATCCATGCGATGAATCTTTTGGCGCGGAACTTCAGACCGTTCACGGATGGATTTAAGGTGACAAAAAGATAAGCGTGATATAATAAACAAAATGAAATTTTACTTCATCTCACGAGAGAGGGGATTTTGATGAACGAAATGAGACAAGCGCAAGTTGTGGAAGAAATGACGTTTAAGCGCGCCTTTGAACGTTGCGTACGAGAAAAGTACGTGGCTTTCAGCGGTCGCGCGTCACGTGCGGAATACTGGAAGTTCATGCTGATTTATGTGGTTATTTTGCTCGTTGCGCAGGCGTTGGACGTGGGACTTTTTCCGCACACCGTAGACGAGACCGGAATGGGAGGGACGATCACGACGATCGTGACGATTCTGTTGTTCCTGCCGGCGTTTACGGCGCAAATTCGTCGTTTGCATGATATCGGCAAAAGCGGCTGGTGGATTTTGTGGCAGATTGTGCCGATCATCGGCACGTTGGTGTTGCTTTATTTCTTGGTTAAACCGTCGGAAAAAGGCGCGAACAAGTACGGCCCGCAGCCTTCGGAAACATTATAAAAGTCCGCTTCGGCGGGCTTTTTTATTGGAAGCGATAAGGCGTGAATGTGAAAACGAAAAAGTGACCGAATGAAATTTTACACGGATATTTTGCAAGTAAAAATATGGTCATGATTTTGGCATGATGACGGGAAAATTTCACGCGAAGCGGCAAATAATCGGTAACGCGCCACTTTTTTGCGCGCTGCATTTCACTTGTTTTTGACAAAGCGCCGCGGCGGGAAATGGCCGTGCGGCACAGGCGGTATAGAACAGTTAATATGGTATAATAAGAACAGGAGTTTGTGAGCGGACCGGACAATTTTGATTGTCCATAGCAAGATCAGCAAGAATGTTCGGGACATCTACATATTGGGAGGTTTTATTTTGGCGAAAGAAAAATTGCAGATCATCCCCCTCGGAGGTTTGGGAGAGATCGGTAAAAACATGACGGTATTCCGTTATGGAGACGATATTGTGGTGCTGGATTCGGGCTTGGCATTTCCGGATAACGAAATGTTGGGGATTGATATTGTCATTCCGGATTTCAGTTATTTGATTGAAAATAAGGATAAAGTACGCGCGATTGTGATCACGCACGGGCACGAGGACCATATCGGCTCGCTCTCGTACCTGTTGAAGGAAGTTTCGGCGCCGGTTTACGCGACGCGCCTGACCTGCGGTTTGATCGAAGGCAAGTTGAAAGAAAATCGCGTGGGCAAGTACCAGCTGAATGTCGTTAAATCCGGCGATGAAATCACGGCCGGTGCTTTTAAAGTCGGGTTTTTCCATGTGAACCATTCGATTCCGGATTCCTGCGGGATTTATTTCCGCACGCCGGTGGGAACGGTGGTGCACAGCGGCGACTTTAAGATCGACTACACGCCGGTGGACGGCAAGATGATGGATTTCAAAAAAATTACGGAGCTCGGCAATCGCGGCGTGCTCGTGTATTGCGCGGATTCGACGAACGCGGAACGCGCCGGGCATACGCCTTCGGAAAAAATGGTTTCCGCGGCGCTGATGCGGGAGTTTGAACAGGCGCGCGGCCGGATCATTTTAGCGACGTTTGCATCGAATGTGTCCCGTTTGCAGATGGCGATTGACGCGGCGGTGGCGAATCAACGTAAAGTGGCGGTGTTCGGCCGTTCCATGGTGAATGTCGTCGGGATCGCGCTCGAAATCGGGTACCTCACGGCGCCGAAAGGAACGATTATCGACAGCGATGAAATTAATCGCTACGGCGCGGACCAGCTTTGCATTTTGACGACCGGCAGCCAGGGCGAACCGATGGCGGGGCTTTCACGGATGGCGGATGGCGCGCATCGACAGATCCAAATCCATCCGAACGATACGGTCATTCTCTCGGCGTCGCCGATTCCGGGTAACGAAACGAGCGTCGGCCGCACGATTGATAAATTGGTGAAACTGGGCGCGCATGTGGTGCACGGTTCGGATAAGAAAGTTCACGTATCCGGCCACGGCTCGCAGGAAGAATTGAAGATGATGTTGTCGCTGATTCGCCCGCGCTTCTTTATTCCGATGCACGGAGAATATCGCATGCTGCATAAACACGCGGAAATCGCGGAGAGTTTGGGCGTGAAGCGCGACAATATTTTAATCGGTGAAAACGGACAGATATTTGAATTCACCGGTCGCAAAGGCCGGCTCGCGGACAAAGTGCAGGCGGGCAAAGTGTATGTGGACGGCTTGGGCGTCGGCGATGTCGGCAATATTGTCATCCGCGATCGTCAGCAACTGTCGCAGGACGGTATGGTCATAGTGACCATGGTGCTCGAAAAAGGATCCGCGCAAGTGCTCGCCGGACCGGATATCGTGTCCCGCGGCTTCATTTACATGCGCGATTCGGAAGCGTTGATCCGCGAAATGACGCGGCGCGTCGACGCGGTGATCGAGCGCTGCGCGGACAACAATATCACGGAATGGAATGTGATTAAAACGCAGATCCGCGATACCTTGTCGCGTTACATCTTTGAAAAGACGCGTCGGCGTCCGATGATTCTGCCGATTATTCAGGAGGTTCATTAATGCCGCAACGATCTACCCGCGCGCTTACGGAAGCGGGCCTGCTCGTCGGTCTCACGGTGGTGTTGTCGCTGGTGGGGACGTACGTGCCGATCCTCTCGGCGGTAGCGCTGTTGTTGTGGCCGGTACCGATCGCCTATTTGGGCGTTCGGTACGGCATGCGTTGGTCGCTGCTGGCAACGGTGGCGACTTTATTTATCTTGACGCTTTTCACGGGACCGGTGGTGGCGGCCGGCATCGGACTCACATTCGGCTCGATGGCGTTGACGTTGGGCGAGGGATTTCGTCAGAAGTGGTCGGCGGGACGCATCTTAACGGTCGCGACGATTGTTTTTCTGCTCGGTTTCGGGATTCAGTTCCTGCTGTCCTTTTACGTTATGGGCGTGAACGTTTTCGCGATGTACGAAGACGCGATGCGCCAATCGACGGAACAGGCGTTCCGAACCTTGGAAGGCATGGGTTACAATTCGATTGACCTGGCCGAGGCGAAGTCGCAATACTTGGCGCAACAGGCGCAAATCCGTCAGGTGGCGCCGTTCATTGTGGTGTCGGCGGGATTGCTGCTGTCGTACCTTGACATCGTTATCGCGCGGGCGATTTTACGTCGTTTGCAGATTGATTTACCGAAATTTCCGCCGGTCGCGGAATGGGAAATGCCGCGGGCGGCGCTGTACCTGTATGTATTCGCGTTATTGCTCGGTTGGTTCGGACCGCAATATTTCCCGCAACTGCCGGTGGAAATCGCGATGAATATCCAGGTCGCGGCGATGTACCTGATTTGGCTGCAGGGGATCGCGGTCGTTTTCTGGTGGGCCCGACGCCATCCGCGCTTGGCTTTCATGCGCTGGGTGATCGTGATCGGAAGCTTTATCATTCCGACATTTTTAGGATTTTTATTTTTAATCGGTTTAATTGATATGGGCATCAATTATCGTAAGCGGAAAGGATATACTCCGACGAATGGAATATCGTAATTTCTGGTTCAAAAATCGCAGTGACCGCGTATACGCGGCGATTGTGATCCTGCTCCTTGCGGTGCTGGCCTGGTTCAATCCGATCGTGGCGGGCTTGTGCGCTCTGGTCGCGTTCGGCGTGTACCTCGTGTTGCGCAAAACGGAGATCGAGCAGGAACGCGTGTGGCGGCATTACCTGAATGCGGTGTCCGCCTCGGTGACGGAAGCGTCTTTATACGCGACGCAAAATTTGCCGATCGGGATCGCGATTATTGATGAAAAAAGCATGCTCGTCTGGAGCAACTCGGTGTTTCGCGACTGGGTGCAGGAGCTGAAAGAGGGCGACCGCCTGCAAAAGTTGTTGCCGCAAACGCAACTGGCCAAACTGTGGGGAAAATCGGGCTATTTTTCCGCGCGGATCGGCGACAGTTACTACCGCGTCATCTATAAATTCCTCGACCGCGCCAACGGCATTAATGCCGGGGAGGGCGAGGATACCGCCGAAGCCTACATGGTGCTGTATTTTGACGATGTGACGGCGGCGGAGCGCAGTAAGCAGGAAAGCGTGGCGGCGTTGCCGGTGTTCTGCTATGTGCAGCTGGACAACTTGGGCGAAGTTTCGTCCGATTTGACGGAAGTGCAGCGTTCGGAACTCTGGTCGGAAGTCAATACGATCGTGCTCGACGAATTCGGCAAGCTCGACGGCTTTATCAAGAGTTACGAACGCAATAACTATATCGCCTGCATCAGCCGTAAGTCGTTGCAGCGATTGATTGACGATAACTTCAAAATATTGGAAAAAGTGCGTTCGATTCACACGATGAACCGGATTCCGGTGACGCTTTCGATCGGTTGCGCCTATGGGGAAAAATCCTTCGCCGAGCAGGAAGAGGAAGCGCGCTTGGCGCTCGATTTGGCATTGGGCCGCGGCGGCGATCAGGTCGTCATTCGGGCGGACGGTGAAACGCAGGCCTTCGGCGGCAAGAGTCAGGCCCTGGCGAAAAATACGCGTGTGCGCGCCCGCGTGGTGGCGCAGGCGATTCACGAACTGATCAGCCAGGCGGACATGGTGCTCGTCATGGGGCACGCGAAAGAAGATTACGATGCGCTCGGGGCGGCGTTGGGCGTCGCGTACATGGCGACTTCGGAAGGCGTGCCGGCGCATGTCGTCATCAGCGAAGATCAGGACACGGTCGAAAAGCTGGTGGATCAGGTGCGCGCGACACCGGGTATGGAGGACTTGCTGGTTTCGGAAGAGGCCGCGCAAGCATTGGTGACGCCGCAGACGGTACTCTTTGTAGTGGATACGCATAAACCGGAACTGACGGCGGCGCCGAGTTTGGTGGAAATGATTCAAAACCGCGTCGTCATTGATCACCATCGACGCAGCAATACTTTTATTCCCGATCCGCTGCTCGTCTATCTCGAACCTTCCAGTTCCTCGACATGTGAACTTGTCACCGAGCTTTTACAGTACTATTCCGATGCGATCGAATTGAATGAAACACAGGCCTCGGCGCTGTACGCCGGTATCGTCGTCGATACGAAGAACTTCGCCGTGCAGACCGGCATTCGCACGTTCGACGCGGCCAGTTACTTGCGCCGCAGCGGCGCCGCGACGGAACTCGTCCGCGATCTGTTCGCGCTCGATTTCGAGACCATTTTGACGCGGGCGGACGTGCTGACACGCGCCGAAAAAATTGACGGCGACATCGTGTGCGCGACCATTCCCGACGATGCGGAAAACGCGCAGATTCTCGCGGGACAAGTGGCCGATATGATGGTCAACATTGAAAATATACATACGAGCATTGCCATTTACTACAATGGCGAAGGTTACAGCGCGTCCGTGCGTTCCGACGGCGAAGTCAATGTCCAGCGCGTGATGGAAGAGCTGGGCGGTGGCGGTCACCAGACGGTGGCGGGCGGACAATTCGCGCCGGAAGAAACGCCGGAAGAAATCAAAAATAAAATTGTCGCGCAGATTCGCGCGCAAAAAGAGGAGAATGCGAAATGAAAGTGATCTTATTACAGGACGTCAAAAAAGTCGGTAAAAAAGGGGAAATCATCGAAGTGGCCGACGGCTACGGCCGCAACTACCTGATGCGCCGCGGCTTAGCGCTGGAAGGCACACCGGAAAACTTGAACAACGCGCGCCAGAAAAACGCCGCGCAGGAACATAAAGATCAGGTCGCGGAGGACGAAGCCAAAGTTCTCGCGGCGCAATTAAAAAAAGTAACGGTCGAAGTGCCGTTGAAACTCGGCGCCGACGGACGCGCGTTCAGTTCCGTCACCGCGCAGACGATCAGTGAAGCGCTCGCGGCGAAACATGAACTCACCGTAGATAAAAAGAAAATCGAATTGAAAGAACCGATTCGCACCGTGGGACGTTTTCCCGTCGCCATCCGGATTCATCCGAAGATGACCGCGGAAATCCAAGTGCATGTAGTTCCGGAGGAATAATTACACAATGAAAGATATCTGGCGGCGGTTGTGGAGTCGCAACTCGCAGACCGGCGCCGAGAGCGAAGCGGAATTCGGACGGCAAATCGCCGTCCTTTCGGGCGTGTATTCGGGCCTCATCGGCACGGAACGTTTTTTGCTGGCGGGCAGCCATTATAACGCGCTTTCCTACCTGCACGCGGAAGATCCCCAAAAACGGCTGGCGGGTTTGGCGCGCATCGTGCTGGAAGATCCGGATATTCCCGTGCCCGGTGAAGAGCAGTCGCAGGCGTTGCTGGAGCGAACAGAAAATCGTATCAGCGATCTCTTGGCGCGGCAGGCGGTCGAAGAGCGGCTGGAACAAAAAATTAATGATGCGCTGGAAGAAAAGCATCAGGAATATGTGAATGATTTACGCCTGGAACTTTTGAATGAAGAGACAGGCGATTTTGAAACGCCGCAATCCCGTGAAAAATTGGCGCAGCTGGACAAACTGGACCACATTCGTCTGACGGATACGATCGCCGCCCAAGTGCGGCCGCAAACCTTGGCGGATATTGTCGGTCAAAAAGACGCGGTGGAAGCCTTGCTCGCGAAACTCGCGACGAAGTATCCGCAGCACCTGCTTTTATACGGACCGCCGGGCGTCGGCAAGACGACGGCGGCGCGCGTCGTGCTGGAGGCGGCGAAGCAATTTGATTTCACGCCGTTTCAAAAGGACGCGCCGTTTGTGGAAACGGACGGCACGACGTTGCGTTGGGATAATCGCGACATGACGAATCCGCTGATCGGTTCCGTGCACGATCCGATCTACCAGGGGGCGCAGCGCGACCTCGCCGATAAGGGAATTCCCGAACCGAAACCTGGACTCGTGACCAAAGCGCACGGCGGCGTTTTGTTTATCGATGAGATCGGGGAAATGGATCCGCTGCTGCTGAATAAACTTCTGAAAGTGTTGGAAGATAAGCGGGTGTACTTCGAGTCGTCGTACTATGATGAAGACGATCCGCAGGTGGCGGCGTATATTAAAAAACTATTCCGTGACGGCGCGCCGGCCGATTTTATTTTGATCGGCGCGACAACGCGCGCGCCGGAAGAGATCAATCCGGCGATCCGTTCGCGTTGCGCGGAAGTCTTTTTCGCGCCATTGGCGACGGATGATGTCGCGCGAATCGTCACGGACGCGGCGCAAAAACTCGGCGTGGCATTGGAGGACGGTGTCGCGGCGGCGATTGCCGAATACACCGGCGAAGGACGCAAAGCGGTGCAGCTGCTGGCGGACGCGTACGGTTTGGCGATGTACCATGCGGGACGCGCCGACGGCTTGACCGTTACCTTGCAGGATTTACGACGGGTGGCGCAGGCGGCGCATCTCGTGCCGCAACGTCATGATCAGGCTTCAGCGCAGCCGCGGGTCGGACATATTTTCGGCCTGGGCGTGGCGGGCTATATCGGCTCGGTGATTGAAGTGGAAGCCGTCGCTTTTCCCGCGCGCATTCCCGGCAAAGGCGAATTGCGTTTCAACGATACGGCGGGCTCGATGGCGAAAGACTCCGTGTTCAACGCTTCAGCGGCGGTACGTCGCGTCGCGGGCGCGGATGCGCGTGAATATGATTTGCATGTGAATGTGATCGGCGGCGGTCAAATTGACGGCCCTTCGGCGGGCGTGGCGGTGACTTGCGCGCTGCTTTCGGCGATTACGGGCATTCCGTTGCGGCAGGATATCGCCGTCACGGGAGAAGTCGCGCTGAACGGCGCGATCAAACCGATCGGCGGCGTACACGCGAAAGCGTACGGAGCGAAACAGGCCGGCATGAAAAAAATGCTCATTCCGGATGAAAACCGGGATGATATCGGCACGGAGTACGCGGGATTGCCGATTGTTCGCGTCAAAACCATCGAAGACGCGTGGCGGGAAATGACCGCGGGAGGTATGGCATGATCGAACGGATTCCACCGCAAAATGTGGACGCGGAACTGTCCGTCTTAGGGGCGGCGGTGACCAACAAAGAAGCGGCGATTAAAGCGACCGACGTACTACAGGCGGCCGATTTTTATCGGGAAGCCAACGCGGTCGTTTTTGAAGCGATCAATAATCTGATTTTTCACAACCAAAATGTCGACGTCTTGACGGTGACGGAAGAACTGCGCCGCATGGGGCAACTGGATAATGTCGGCGGCGTCAGCTATGTGACGGATTTACCGAACCATCTCGTTTCCTCCCTCGACGTGGAACGGCATGCGCAGATCGTGCTGGAAAAAGCGCGCTTGCGCCGCCTGATTCTCGCCGCGGATACGATCGCGGGGGAAGCGTACGCCGGCGAAGGCGAAGTGACGGATATCGTCGATGCCGCCGAACGACGCATTTTGGAAGTGGCGAAAGATGAACGTCGTCAGGAGATGACGGCGATCGGTGAGATCGTCCAGGGACAGTTGGACGATATCGCCAATAAATATACGAATAAAAGCGGGATTACCGGTTTACCGACCGGATTTTCCGGTTTCGATAATATTACGAGCGGGTTGCAGCCGTCCGATCTGATTTTGGTGGCGGCGCGTCCGTCCATGGGCAAAACGGCGTTGACGCTTAACATCGCGCAGCACGTGGCGTTGAAAGAGAACAAAAATGTGGCGTTCTTTTCCTTGGAAATGTCGCAGGAACAGCTGGGCTTGCGCATGATCTGCTCGACCGCGCTTGTCGATTCGCAAAAATTGCGCACGGGCCGCATCACTTCGCAGGATGAATGGTCGCGTATTATGCAGGCGGCGACGGCTTTATACGACGCGCCGCTGTTCATTGATGATACGCCGGGGATTACGGTCGCGGAAATGCGTTCCAAGGCGCGACGCTTGCAGGCGGAAAAAGGACTCGATTTAATCATCGTCGATTACTTGCAATTAATGCAGGGCAGTCAGGGCCGTCGACAGGCGGAAAATCGGCAGCAGGAAATTTCCGAAATTTCGCGCTCGCTGAAAAGCTTGGCGCGTGAACTCAAAGTGCCGGTGATCGCACTTTCGCAGTTGAGCCGAAGCGTCGAATCACGCCAAGTGAAACGTCCGATGCTTTCCGATTTGCGTGAATCCGGTTCCTTGGAGCAGGACGCGGATATCGTCGCGTTTCTCTATCGGGAAGGTTACTACCAGCAGGAAATTGAAGATTCCAGTAAAAATATCACGGAAGTCATCATCGCCAAGCATAGAAACGGCGCCACGGGCACGATTCAGTTGTACTTCCATGGTCAGTGGACGCGCTTTGTCGATATGACGAACCGCAACGACGAGGCGGAGGCGCAGTAATTCATGACGGACGGGACGAGCGAAATCGATTTGTGGCAGGACAACGCGCCGATGAATTGGCGGTCCTTGCCGGACAGCGCGGAGCCGTTTACGGAACATTGGTATGAAACGGCGCAGCATTGCCGTCATTGTCGTCTCGGCGCGGAACCGAATCACGGTCCGACCGGCGCGACCGGTCCGATTGATGCGCCGTTGATGCTGGTCGGCGAGGGACCGGGCGGCGTGGAAGATACGTACGGCGTGCCGTTGGTCGGTCCGAGCGGGCAACTTTTAGATCGCGCGCTTTGGTCGGTCGGCATCACGCGCGATCGCGTGTACGTGACGAATATCGTCAAGTGTCGGCCGCGCAACAATCGTACGCCACAGGCCGCGGAGGCGGATATTTGCGCCGCGCGCTGGCTCTGTCGCGAAATTACGTTAGTGAAGCCACGCGCGATTGTCGCTTTGGGAAAAGTCGCGCTGCGTTTTTTCGCCGGTCGCGAATTGGGCATCGTACGTTCGCGCGGCCAATGGTTGCAGTGGACGCTGCCGGGCACGAACGAAGTCTATCCCGTCATGCCGACGTTTCATCCCGCGTACCTGTTGCGTTTGACGGGGCAGGCGGAAAAAGAAGCGAAGTGGCAGGTATACTACGATTTACTGGCGGCCAAAGAAAAAGCGGCGGCCGCCGTTCCCGCATACCGCTGGCAAGCGGCGACGCCGCCGGATCTCAAGGGTCTGTTTGATGAGAGACGTCAGGAACGCGCGCAGAGGCGCTGAAGGAGGCTATTGTGCAAGAACCGATTTTATTTAATCCGCGCGTGGCCGCGCAGAAACCGCGCAGCGTTTTGCATGATCCCTGTCCGTTTTGCGCCCGCGAGCATCTGACCGATATCCTCGCACAAAAAGACGAGATGATTTGGCTCGTCAACAAATATCCCGTCATGGAAAAAACCTGGCAGACTGTGTTGATCGAAACGGCGAAACATGACAGCGATATCGCGACGTACGCGCCGGAAGAATGGGAAAATATTTTACGCTTCAGCATGGAAAAATGGCGTGAAACGATTGCGCGTCGCAGATTCCGTTCCGTGATTTATTACCGCAACTTCGGTCCGACTTCGGGCGGTTCTATTCGGCATCCGCATTCGCAAATTATCGGTTGCGAATCGTTTGACTACATGCAAAATGTGCGGTTGGATCAGCTTGACGGCGAAGTTTTGCATGAAACGAACGGCGTGCGCGTGACGCTGTCGGATCATCCTATCTGCGGGTTGCGTGAATTTAATGTACGGCTGAAAGATCCGGAACGACTGGATGAATTCGCCGACAGTATTCAAAAACTTGTGAAAGTGATTGTCGATCCGAACGGCTGGGGATATGCCAGCTATAATTTATTTTTCTACGCGGCCGATTATGAATACTGTAAAATTATCGCGCGCGGCGTGACGAGTCCGCTCTTTCTGGGCTACATGCTCACGCAAGCGCCCGATGCGAAGGCGCGGCAAGCGATTCGTGAGGAACTTATGCCGCTTTGGACGGCGACAAGGAGACGATAGATGCGATTTTGGGCATTAAGTGATTTGCACCTGTCGGGTGATCCGCCGCAAAAGCCGATGGATGTATTCGGCGATCGCTGGCGGAACCATCGGCAGAAAGTGGAAACGAATTGGCGTACGCAGGTGGCACCGGAAGATACGGTCTTGATTGGCGGCGATGTTTCGTGGGCGATGAAACTCGAAGAAGCCGCTCCCGATTTGGATTTTATTCGGGCGCTGCCGGGACGTAAAATCATTTTGCGGGGCAATCATGATTATTGGTGGGCGGGACTTGCGAAAATGCAACGCGCGACCGATCATGAATTGCTTTTTTTACACAATAACTTTATCCCGCTGACCGACGCGGTGGCTATCGCCGGCACGCGCGGCTGGATCGCGCCGGGCGATACGAAGTGGCAGGCGGAAGACGAAGTCGTTTGGGTGCGCGAATTACAACGCCTGGAACGTTCGTTGACGTTGGCGTGGGAGGCCGGTTTTACCAAGCTGCTCGTGGCCACGCATTATCCGCCGTTCAATGAAGCGCGCGAACCGACCGAGATGGCGGACATCGCGAAGCGATACGGAGCGCTCGGATATATTTACGGACATATTCATGACGAGCAAAATTTCCGCTATTTACCGCGGGAAATCCACGGCGTGCCTCTTTATCTCACGAGCGCGGATTACTTGCAATTCAGTCCCTTGGAAATTCCTTTGCCGTTGTGAGAAAAAACGACAAAGAAAAAAGACGAAATCATTTCGATTTCGTCTTTTTGATTGCGTGGACTGCTTACAGTTTAGAAAGCGTATCTTTACGCGCCAAAAGCCATGCGGGAATTAATGAAGCCAGCAAGCCGATGGCCATGGTACCCAGCGCGATCAACAGCGGCTCTTTCAGGAAGGTTAGCGGCAAAGCGATCGCCGTATTCGTCGCCATCAGCGAACGGACGCCGAGATAGCCGGCGTAACCGAGAGCGTAGCCGAGAATTCCGCCGAGGACCATAATCAAACCGTTTTGCCAGAGCGTCACGGTCAAAAGTTCCGAACGTTTGGCGCCCAGTACGCGCAGAATCGCGCGTTCCGGTAAACGCTGCAGACCGGAGAGGTAGAGCGTGGAAAGAACGACCAACAGAGCGGCGGCGATGAAGAAGGCTCCGATGTACCACCACATTTTTTCGCCTTGGCCCATTAGGGAGAAAAGCTGAATAATGACCTGCGCCGGAAAGACCAGTTGCGCGTCGTCGCGCTGTTGGAACTCCATGGCGAGTTTCAACGCCTGACCGTAGCCTTGCGGCTGAATCAATACGGCCGTCACCTGTCCCGCGGTCGCGGCGTGCTCACCGTCGTTCACGGCTTGCGCGGCGGGCTTACCCGCGGCGGCAATCGGGAGATGTTCGTGCTCATGCTCATGTTCTTCTTCGTGCACGGCAGCTTCGTGCTCATGCTCATGTTCTTCTTCGTGCGCATCAGCGGCATGTTCGTGCTCGTGTTCATGTTCATCTTCGTGCACGGCGGCATGGTCGTGTTCGTGATCATGATGATCTTCATGCGCCATCCAGACGCTGCGGATATCCGTTAAAACGGCGTGATCGTACGGGCCTTCCACCGGCGCCAAAATGCCGACGATCGTGTAGCTTTGATCTTTGTGGACATGACCGTGCGCGGTCGCGCCGTGAATGGATTGGAATGTGTCGCCGATTTTAGCGCCCAAAAGTTTCGCGGCGCCGTCGCCGATGACCGCTTCAAAAGGCGCGTTGAAACGGCGACCCTCTGCGACTTTCAGCCATGGTTCGCTTTGCGGCTTGACGCGATAGTCGAAAATCGTATTTTCGGTGCCGACGATGCGAAAGCCGCGCCAGTTATCGCCGAACGCCAGCGGGATCGCCTGTTTCACCAAAGGATTGGCTTTTACCTCTTGAAAAACATCGCCGGTGACGTTACCGATCGGTCGGTCTTTCAAATATACCGTGTTGAGTACCAACTGGTTAGCGCTGCCTTTGGCGCCGACAATTTGTTGGAACGGTTCGGTCGCTTTCGTGAGTCCGTAATGCATGCCGAACGAAAGCGCGGCGATAAATACGGAGGAGGCGATCGCCAGCGCGATTAAAAGCGTCAGCAAAAGCGTTTGCCACGGCCGGTGGCGCAGTTCGCTCCAAGCTATTTGGCGCAGCATAGGCGGCCTCCTTCCAAACGAATCGTGCCATCGAGCTTCGCCGCGACGTCTTTATCATGGGTCGCCACAATCAGCGTGGCGCCCGCCGCGCGCGCGCGTTGCTGTAAAAGTTCGATCACGGCCATACCCGTGGCGCGATCCAGGCTGGCGGTGGGCTCATCGGCGAAAATATAATCGGGATTTTTGATGAGCGCGCGCGCCACCGCTACGCGTTGCTGTTCTCCCATGCTGAGTTCGCGCGGCAACTGATGACCGCGTTCCGGTAAACCGACCGAGCGTAAAAGTTCTTCCGCCGCGTCGGCACGGTCGCGTTCGGAGGTGCGGGCGAAAAAAGCGCCGGCCAGGATATTATCCCGCGCGCGTAAAGTCGGCAATAAAGAAAAGTTTTGCATGACGTAGCCGACACGCGCCGCGCGAAATTCATCGAGTTGGGATTCACGGCAAGCCGTAAGATCCGTGCCGTCGATCTGAATGACGCCTTCCTGCGCGCGCGTTAACCCCGCCAGTAAGTGCAGTAACGTCGACTTGCCGCTGCCGCTGGGACCGACCAATGCCCATTGGCTGCAGTCACCAAGCTCCAGAGCGTCGATCGCCAACACGGTGCGTTCGTGATCGCCGTCGTGATATGTTTTTTTCACATTGCGTAAAGTGATCATACATTCCTTCCTATTGCGCGGTAACGCTGTGGGCGTTAATGCGAACCAATGATACAAAGCCCGTTTCCGCGTCGACCGCCGAACCGAGTTCGAGCGAACCGCGCACCGTGATAGGCGCGTCAAAAGGCAACGCGACAACGGGTTCCTGTAATTTTACGACAACGATATTGTTCGGCCAATCGGCATCTGTCGAACAGAACGGACAAACAGACATCGGCACTTCCGTCAACACGAAAAAATTAATGGTCGGCGTTAACGGCGGGGCCATAAAGCCTGTCATCTCCACTTCCTGCCCGGCGAGACTTTGCAAATAATCGGACAAAACCAAACCGCGAACGGTAGAGCCCGCGTACATTTGCCCAAAAGAAAGCGAAGCAGCGGCGTGAACCACTCCGCTGCTTGCGCCTAAAGCCACAACCAGAGCAAGAACGAGATGCAATAATTTACGTTGCATGGTCATGCTCCTTTCGTACTATGTTGTTTATTACTTCGTTGCGTCAATACCCAGAGCGCGCATGATCGCAAAGAAGATTTCGGTGTTGTCCATCAGACCGTGGAATTCTTCCGAGCCCGGACCGCCGGCCATGACGACGATGTCATCCGCGGAGTGGACTTCCTGCGTTTCCTTGGTCGAAGGCAACGAACCTTCAATGTAGCGAGCGCCTTTCGGTGCGCGATACGGGTTGCCGATAATCTTGCCGTTCTCGCCGGTAATCGCCGGTGCCGTCGGTTTCGCCTGGAAACGATAGTTTTCGTAGTGGTCCGGGAAGTTGGCGTATTGCAGAGCGAGTGTTACGTCAGCATCGGGATCATCCGGGTAGCCGTCGGCGTTGCGATCCGCGAATGTCGGCCAGCCGGCTGCCGCGTACGTGCGAACCGCGTCGCGGCCTTTCGCGCCGTCATGTTCGTGGTACGTGCCGGTCAGCGATACGCCGTGCGAGTGGTCGGCAATGACGACGATCAAGGTATCGTCGCCGTTGGCTTTCGCCCAGTCGGTGGCGTAAGCTACGGCCTGGTCCAATTCGATCGTGTCGTAGGCGGCGCGCTGCCAATCCATCGTGTGCAATTGTTTATCAATGCAGGCGCCTTCGGACATCAGGTAGAAGCCGTTCGGGTTTTTCGAGAGAATATCGATCGCTTTCGCGGTCATTTCAATCAAGTTCGGCTGATCCGGGAAGTTTTTCAGAACTTCCGGATTCTTTTTGAATTCACGATCCATGTAGACGTTCATATGGCTCATCGTGAAGAGGCCGAGCAGAGGTTTATTGTCGTTGGCCGCCAACATTTCCTGACGGTTGCCGGCGAATTGGAAACCCGCTTTTTCAAAATCGGCGATGACGTTCTGTTCGTCTTTCCGTTTCGAACCGTTGGTGGAAAGCGGCAGGAAGAACTGCGCGCCGCCGCCGAGGATGACATCCGGACGATGGTATTCGGCGAGGTAGTCGGCGGCGATCGCCGGCTGTTCCGCGCGACGACGTGTGTGGGCAGTTACCGCGGCCGGTGTCGCGTCCGTAATGGCGGCCGTGGATACGATGCCGACGCCCATGTCTTTGGTTCGTTTAACAATCTCGGCAATCGTTTCGACTTTCGGATCATCCATCGGATCTTTGGTGCGGTTTTCATACACGCCCATCGCGTTGACGACGGATTTGTGACCCGTATTGTAGGCCGATGCCGAGTTCGCGGAGTCGGTGACCAGGGAGTCATAACCCGATGTGGTGACAAAGGCCATGTTCGGCAAGTTTTCCATGGACAGATGACCGTTGTAGCGGCCTTCGTAAATGCCTTTGGAAAGAATGCGCGCCGCTTCTTTGATCTGCGGGCTCATGCCGTCGCCGACAAAGAGAATGACATTTTTCGCTTTTTTCTTCGCTTTTTCATCGACTACTTTGTAGTTGATTTGGCGTTTGAGCGCGCCTTTGGAAGTAGTAGCGGTGACAGAGATGTCGATTTCGCCGCGCTCTTTGAAGCTGACGTTGTCGATCCGGTACGACGTGTAGTCGTCATGTACCGTAACTACCGGCTTTTTGCCGAAGTATTTGGCGGCGTCTTTGCCGTTGACGGTAACGTTTAACGCCGTCGGATTATTGCCGTTGACTTCGACTTCAAAGTCAAAGCGTTGCCCCTTTAAAAATTTCGCCTGATCGATCGGCATGATCGCGATTCCCGTGCGGGCTGCGCTGCGGGATGCGAGCTTTTGACCGTGCTGCCAGTCCGCTTTGGCCTGCTGCGACATGTAAGTCGGCATCGGTTCGGACGCGAAACTTACATCGGCGGGCATCGCCAACGAGAAGATTCCCGCGGCCAGGAACAGGCGCAAAGTGCATTTGGTAATACTGCGTGCGTTCATAGTAACCTCCCCTTAATGGACAATCCATTTTAGCTAAACGTATAATAGCAATCTGTCACCAAAATACGGTAAAATTTTCGCCGTTTCTGTGTAAACCTGAATGAGTATTCAAAAATGCTTCGTTTTCGCCGGAAACGGCGCGAATTTCCGCAATGATTTACGCAAGGGGAGAACAGCATTAACCAAAAAATGTATTGTTTTGTAAAATCCGCGTAAGCAAAAAGGCAGTCCGAGGACTGCCTTTTCATGGTTGTTTTTTATTTATCGGCTTCGTCGATCAAAACGACGGGTTTAATCAAGTCTTTCGGCTTGTCGTGCATCAACTCAAGCGCTTCCGGCAAATGTTCCATGCCGTGGAATACGTGAGTGACGAGTTCGGCGATGCGTAAGCGTCCCGATTCGACCATGTCCAAAAGCTGTTCCATGCGCAGACGACCGCCCGGCGTGAGACCGCCGCGGATCTGTTTGTGCGCCATGCCGGCGCCCCACGCTTCGCGCGGGATTTCGAGATAATCGGCGCCGCTGTAGTAGTTGACGGTGCTGACGATGCCGCCCGGTTTGACCATTTCAATCGCCTGACCGAGCGTTTTCGTTGTGCCGCCCGCGATGATGACGCGATCGACGCCCGCGCCGTTCGTCAGTTTGAGGATCTGTTCGGCGATCGGACCTTCTTTATAGTTCACGATGGTGTTGGCGCCGAACGCTTGCGCCACTTTGACCGAAATGGGTCGCGAACCGACGGCGTAGATGTGACCGGCACCGCGCAGCGCGGCGCCCTGCAGGGCCATCAAGCCGACGGCGCCGATGCCGATGACAGCGACGGAATGACCGAAACCGATATCGGCGAGTTCCGCGCCGTGCAGACCGGTAGTGGCCATGTCGCAGAGCATGACGGCGTGTTCCGGAGCGAGCCAATCCGGCAAGAAAGCGAGGTTGGCGTCCGCGTCGTTCACGTGGAAAACATCGGCGAAAACGCCGTCTTTAAAGTTGGAGAATTTCCAACCGGCGAGCATGCCGCCCGAATGCATCGGGAATCCCGCCTGCGAGCGTTCCGCGCCCCAGTCCGGAGTAATCGCGGGCACGATGACGCGGTCGCCCGGCTTAAAGTCCTTGACCTCCGCGCCGACTTCGACGATCACGCCGACCGCTTCGTGACCTAAAATCATGTCATGGCGATCCCCCAGCGCGCCTTCGTAAACGGTGTGAATATCCGATGTGCAAGGTGATACCGCCAACGGCCGTACCAACGCGTCTTTGGCGCAGAGCGCGGGACGATCTTTTTCGGTAAAGCCGACTTCGTTCGGGGCGAGCATTGCAAAACCTTTCATGAAAAATCCTCCTTATGTGTACAAAATTCTCCTACAAGAGTACTCTTATTCTATCACAATACATTTTATTTATCATCTGTTGCGTGCGACAGATAGAAAGCGCGATGAGGTTGCTGTGTTATAATAAATAGAAAAATAAAGTGATATCGCAGGCGGCCGTGGTTTACGCGGCGCGGTGCTTTGCCGCATCCGCGAGAACGCTGGGCGGTTCGTTATGGAGAAATGGAATGAATATTTATTTATTGGCCCACAGCGGCGTCGCATTGGAAACGGACGATCGCGTGTTGGTGTTTGATCCCTGGCAAGATCCCGAAAACCATTTGAAAAGGTTGGCGCGGACGGAAAAACCTTTGTATTTTTTTGTCACGCATGCGCACGGCGATCATTTCGCGCCGCGCTACGGGAAAGAATACGGCGAACGGGCGGCCCGTTTCGTGCTGGAAAACGATTGCCGCGACGCGGCGTATCCCGAGGCGAAAACGGATTATGTCGGCGCGGGCGATACGCTGACGCTGGATGATATGACGATCCGCGTGTACGGCTCGACGGACGCGGGCGCGTCGTACCATGTAGCTTGGCCGGAACTGAGCGTGTTTCACGCGGGCGATTTGAACTGGTGGCATTGGACCGGCGATACGGACGCGGCAAATCGGGACATGCGCGCGCTTTTCTTCCGCGAATTGGAACCCGCGGTCGAACATGGCGCGGATATCGTTTTCTTTCCGGTCGATGATCGTCAGGGGCCGGCGCAGGAATGGGGCGTCATTGAATATTTGCAAAAGCAGACGCCGACGCGTTTGCTGGTGCCGATCCATCGCAACGGAGCGCCGTGGCAGCCGTCGCTGTATTTTTCCTGGCGCTTTGCCGATGTCGCGGTTTGGACGGGTCTCAACGACGGCGATGTGCGTAAAGGAGTGTAAGATGACAAACAGTTGGTTATATATTCTGGTCGTCATGCTGGCCGGAAGTTTCATTATTCATATGTACCCGACGCTGGTCGTGGCGATCGGCGTCAATGTGGGTATTTTTATCGCGAGTTATTTTATTTTACGGCGCGATCCGCGCGTGGATATGCGGGCGGGCATGCTGTTTATTTTCGGTTTGACGGTGATTAATATTTTGGCGGCGCTCGGCTGGATGTCCAGCATGATGGCCAACCTCGCCTTTATCGCGCTCTTTATCTGGTCGATGGCGGGCGGCGGCAGGAGTCGCTGATGACGCGTCGAAGGATCGCGACGGGCACGCTTTTGTTGTGCGCTGTCATCGTGCTTTCCTGCTACCCCGCGCGATTTACGTTTTGGGGCGGTTTTGGCGTGCATACGGCACTGGCGGCATTAGTGGGCGGTCTGGCGGATTGGTACGCCGTGACCGCCCTTTTTCGTCGTCCTTTAGGCATCCCATGGCAAACGGAGTGGCTGCCGCGCAGTCGGGAAAAAATCATGACGATGGCGGGCACGATGGTCAGGGATGAATTGTTGACGCCGCGTCATCTCTATCGGGCGCTGAAGGCGCATTCTCCGTTGCCGTACCTGCTCACGCTATGGGAACGCGATACGGAACGCTTTGTCCGAGCGCTTACAACGCTTTTTGAAACCCTTCCCGACGGCCTTTCGACGGATCTCTTGCAGCATGAATGGGAGCCGCTGCGTAAGCGGATTTTGACCGCGCAATGGCCGGCGGATGTCGCGGCGGAAGCGTTATTGCTCTGGCAAAAAGAAGACAATGAAAGCGGCCGCGAACGATTGGCGCAATGGTTGCAGTCGCGCATTAACGCGGCGCCGACGGCGGAATTTTTAACCGCGCAATACGAGCAATTCATGACGCTTTTGGCGGCGGAACATCCCGTGCGCGCGAAACTTTGGCGGGAAGCGCTGCGCGCGCAGGGAGAAACGCCGAGCACTGTCGGCGTATTCTTGCAGGAACGACTGGCCCGCGCCGCGGCGGATTTGGCGCGGCCGGCGACGACGATCGGCGCGGCGTTTGACGACATGGTGACGATGGCGGTCGCGCGCCTGCAAAACGATCGGCGTTTGCGTCAGCAAATCACGGACGCGGTCGCGCCGCTTTTGGCGACCAACATACCGACGGACAGTCAGGTTTTATTTAATCTGATTGTTACGCCGAAGCGTCGTCACGCGTTTGCGCAGACGCTCGCGACATTGACGGTACGATGGCTCACCGCGGCGCGGCAGGATCCGGTGCGGATTCGTAAGTTGGAACGGTTGCTCTTTGCGACGCTTGCCAAAATGTTGCCGCTCGTGCAGCCGTATTTCGGAACATGGGCGCAGGCGGCGTTGGCGCCGTACAGCGCGCGCGAACTCTCTGACTTGATCGAAGCTAAAGTCAGTGATGATTTACAGATGATCCGCCTCAACGGCACGTTGATCGGCGGCGTGCTCGGGGCGGTTTTCTATGTGCTCGGGCACGCGATGTTGGGAGGCGGTTTCTGATGCGCACATGGCAACTGGCCCGACGATTTTTGTGGGGGAGCGTCATCTTTTTCGCCGCGGCGTTCGCCGTATTCGCGTGGACGCGGCAATGGTGGAGCGAATGGCTTTACTATATCGCGCAAGCGGCGCTGATCGGCAGCGTCGCTGATTGGTTCGCGGTCATGGCGCTTTTCACGAAACCGCTCGGCATACCGTTTCACACGGCGCTGATTCCGCGACAACGGGAAAAATTAATTCGCGGCTTGCGGCAGTTGCTGGAAGAAAAATTGTTGCGGCGTGAACTTTGGGAAGCGGAACTCAATCAATGGCAACCGACGAACTACCTCGCGCAGTGGTGGCGCGATCCGGAACATCGCCGCGCTTTTTGGGAGTGCACGCGCAGGAATGTCGAGCAGCGCTTGCCGTCGCCGCAACCGGAGGAATGGGCGCGCACGCTGGCCGCATGGACGCGTCAGGTGCTCGGAACGGTGCCGATGGCTGCCGCGGCGCTCGCGGAAGTATCGCAAGAGGACGCCGAAAATGTGGTTTGGCAACCCTTGCGCAAGCGTCTGTTGGTTACTGTTGCGACACCCGCTTTTACCGTGCGGCTGGCCGGCGAATTGCGTCGGCTGGCGCGCGCGGAAACAGAGGGCGTGACGAAGTGGGTGCGCATCGTCGGTGAAGCGACGGGCATGGTCGATTACGACGCGCTGGCGCAAACCTTGCAGACATTACTGCAGGAGGAATTGAGAAAACGGGACGCGATCCCGTCGGCGGTCTTGCGCTATTGGTCGCAGTGGCGAACCGAATGGCAAACGCCGGCGCACGCGAACGATTTATTGTTGTGGCAGCGCCAAGCGGCGGCGCTGTTGCCGCTCGAGAAATGGTGGGAAGTCATCGGGGACGATTTCGCCGACAAATATCTCGCGCCGAGCGCCTACGGATCACGCTTTTCACAAGTGGTGGCGGATGCGGTTCTGCGCGGCATCGACCGTTTCTTCGACGACGCGGAGCAACGCGCCCGACTCGATCGCGCGCTGCGCGGATATTTCGCCGAATGGCTGGCGCGCGAACACGGCCGTCTCGGCGAGGTGGCGGAGCAGGTGCTCAGCGTTTACGACGAAAAAATGCTGAATCGTTTTATTTTCACTAAAGTGGCCGACGAATTGGCGAAGATACGCATCAACGGCGCGTACGTCGGCGCGGTCATCGGCGCGCTGGCATGGCTGGCGCTGACAGGTTACGGCGCGCTTTTGGAATATTTATAAAATTCGATTGAAAAGATTTCATCAGTACTCTACAATAGGAACATATGATCCTTTTTCGTTCACTTCAAAGGGGGAACTTTTATGTGGAATGATTTTAAAGCGTTTATCATGCGCGGCAATGTTATCGACATGGCCGTCGGTATCATTATCGGCGGCGCGTTCGGTAAAATCGTCAGCTCGTTCGTCAGCGACATTGTGATGCCGCCGATCGGGCTGTTTTTGGCGGGCGTCGATTTCAAAGACATGTATGTGAATCTGACGGATGCCAGTTACGCGTCGCTCGCAGACGCGGAAGCCGCCGGCGCGCCGGTGATCAAGTACGGCCTTTTTATCAATAACTGCATTGATTTCCTGATTATCGCATTGGTTATTTTCCTCGTCTTGCGCGCGTTGATGAAATTCAAAAAGCAGGAAGAGGTCGAGGAGACGGAAAAAGAATGTCCGTTCTGCAAAACGAAAATCGCCATCGCCGCGACTCGTTGCCCGCACTGCACATCGCAGCTGAATGAACCGACGGAGGCGCGTTAAGAGATGAGTAAAGCGCTGATTGTGATTGATATGCTCGAAGATTTTATCGCGCCGGACGGCAAATTGACTTGCGGACCGGCGGGACAGGCGATCGTGCCCGCTTTGCAGGCGGAAATCGCGGCGGCGCGCAAAGAGGGCACTCCCGTCATTTATCTGTGTGACAATCACCGGGAAGATGATCCGGAGTTTGAAATGTTTCCGCCGCATTGCGTGGCGGGTACGCCGGGCGCGGAAATCATCGCGGAACTGGCGCCGCAGGCCGATGATATCGTCTTGCCGAAACGCCGTTACAGCGGATTTTTCGGCACGAGCTTGGATCTTTGTCTGCGGGAACGCGGCGTGACCGAACTCACGCTGAGCGGCGTTTGCACCAATATCTGCGTCTTTTTCACCGCCGCCGACGCGCGTAACTTCGGCTATGAGGTGCGCGTGCCGAGCCATTTGGTCGCAAGCTTTGATGCGGAGGCGCACGCCTTTGCGCTTTCTCAAATGGAATCCGTTTTGGGTTGCCGTGTAGAATAAAATACGCAATAAAAAAGCACTCCGAGGAGTGCTTTTTTGGTATTCGGAAATTTATGCGTTGTCGTAATCGTATAAGGGCAGACCGTCCTGGCGTTTTTCATCGTAATCGCGCAACACGGCTTTGATTTCCTTATGCAAGAGAATCAGCGCGATCAAGTTCGGGAGCACCATGATGCCGTTGAACATATCACTCATATCCCAAACGAGTTCGACTTTGCCCAGCGTGCCGAGAACGATAAAGGCGAGCACGAGCACGCGATAAATATTCAGGGCCGCGGACGAACGGAAAAGGAAACGGATATTCGACTCGCCGAAGTAGTACCAGCCGATGACCGTGGTGAAGGCGAAGAACGTGAGGCAAGTCGCGATGATCATCGGACCGATTTCGCCGAAGGCGGTGTGGAACGCTTCCTGCGTGACGAGCGCGCCGCTGAGTCCGAGCTGATCCGCGCCGGTCAAGAGAATAATCAGCGCGGTCGCAGTGCAGACCAACATGGTATCGACAAAGACGCCGATGAACGCGGTAAAGCCTTGCAACACCGGATGCGCGACGAGCGCGGTCGCGTGCGCGTGCGGCGTAGAGCCCATGCCGGCTTCGTTCGAAAAGAGGCCGCGGGCGACGCCGAAGCGAATCGCTTCTTTCATCGTGACGCCCAAGAGACCGCCGCCGAGCGCCTGCGGATTGAATGCGCCCACAACGATGTGCTTAATCATCGGCAAGATTTCTCCCGCATAGAGGAAAAGAATCACCAGCGCGCACAAAATGTAAATCACCGCCATCAACGGCACGATGAGCTGCGCGAAATGCGCGATCCGATGAATGCCGCCGATGAAGATTAAGCCCGCGAAGATCGCGATCACGACGCCGATCATCAGCGGGTCCAGACCGAAAGCGTTGTTGACGGCGCCCGCGATCGAATTGGACTGCACCATGATGCCGATAAAGCCGAGCGCGATGATAATTGAAACGGCGAAGAAGCCGGCGAGAAATTTCGCCCAGCTTTTGCCGATGACAGGCGCTAAACCGCGCGAGATATAGAACGCGGGGCCGCCGATAAATTTACCCGCCACTTCCACGCGATATTTTTGCGCTAAAATCGCTTCGGCGAAGATCGTGCCCATGCCGAACAGCGCGGACACCCACATCCAAAAAATCGCGCCCGGACCGCCCGCCATAATCGCGGTCGCGACACCGGCGACGTTGCCCGTGCCGACCTGCGCGGAAATCGCTACCGCCAGCGCCTGGAACGAGGAGATCGTACGACCGTCGCGATCGGTGTGCTGCTCTTTATACAAGCGACCGAATACCTGCCGCACGGCCGGACCGAAACGAATGAACTGCGGCGCGCCGAGATACACGGTAAAAAACAGACCGACGCCGACCAACGCGTACATCAGTACGGAACCCCACAAAATTTCGTTGACAGATGCCACGAATTGGGACCAAAGTCCCAAAAGCTCAGCCATAATATCTCCTCCATAAAAACAATTGACCGTGTTAAAAACACAAATAAATTGGATTAAGTGTACCACGATCATTAAAAAATGGCAAGGAGGAAATAATTTATTTTACTAAATAATTATCGACAGTGTTTTTCATCCGACAGCATTCTTTTTTATTTCATATTCGCAAAACCCGCCTGTATGGAGCGGATCAAGACTAAGGTGTAAAATAATGGTATGATGTTATCGTTGAATATTTCATCTTTTAGTGAATCTGAGGAGCTAATCATGGCGGTAACATACAGACGACTATTTCACTTATTAATAGATAAAGATATGAGCGTTTCAGACCTGCAGAAAAAAGCGGGATACAGTGCTAACATATCTACCAAATTAAAAAATGACAGTTACGTATCCTTAGAAACCATAGAAAAAATTTGCCGCGCTTTAGGTTGTGACATCGAAGACATTGTAGAAATCAAGGAGAACCGGAAATGATCACAAAATCAAACTTAAAGGAAGTCCTGCCATTAATCGGATATAAAGAACAAGAAAATTACTTTACGAAACAATACCCGGAGTTTGATTGTCATATTTCTGTTGACTTTGCAAATGAAAAAATAAATTATCCCGAAGATAAAGGTCTGCGGGTTCATAAAAGAACTACCTGCAACTTTTCGGATCCGGAAAATTTCGTTGTCTTGGAATGCGTCACCAGATTAATGGATAAAGGATATCGACCGGAGCATATAGAAATTGAAAAGACATGGTCGTTGGGTCATGATCAAAAAAGCGGCAGAGCGGATATTCTGGTCAAAGAAAGCACGGGCAAAACATTATTTATTATTGAATGCAAAACATATGGCAGAGAATATGATAAAGCGTTAAAAGACACTATCAATGACGGTGCGCAATTGTTTTCCTATTGGCAACAGGAAAAATACTGCAAATGGTTGGTGCTTTATGCGTCTACGCTCGATGGAAACAGCATCGATTATAAAACCTGCTCCATCAACTGTAGCGATGATAAAAACTTAATCGAACTCGCCAAAAAAGATGCGTCAATTCTTCTGTATAAAAACGCCTACACCGTTCCCGAACTCTACAATGTATGGAAAGAAACATATGAAAGAAGACTGCTGGGCGATATTTTATTCCGAGATGACTCCATCGCTTACCAAGTCGGCGTCAAACCTTTGCGGAAAAAAGATCTTATTGACTTTACGGGAAAAGATAGAGTGGTCAATAAGTTTGAAGAAATACTCAGGCATAACAACGTATCGGATAAAGAAAATGCTTTTAACCGATTGATCGCTTTATTCATATGCAAACTGGTCGATGAAATACAAAAGACGGATACGGATGTAGTTGATTTTCAATACAAAATCGGAACGGATACGTATGAAAGTTTGCAAGACCGACTTCAACGCTTGCATAAAGAAGGCATGGAAAAATTCATGAAGGAAGATATCTTCTACATTCCGGAGGACTATGCCCAAAAAACCATTCTGCAATATACGGGAGACAATCGAAAAGAGTTGATCAAAGAACTCGATAAAACTTTCAAAATATTAAAGTTCTATACGAACAATGACTTCGCTTTTAAAGACGTTCATAATGAAGAACTGTTTTTACAAAACGGCAAAATTTTAGTGGAAGTAGTTAAACTTTTTGAAAACTACAGAATCATCGGCTCAAACAATTTGCAAATGCTGGGAGATCTTTTTGAGCAACTTTTAAATAAAGGCTTCAAACAAAATGAAGGTCAATTTTTTACGCCGGTCCCGATAACCCGTTTTATTTGGGACAGTTTGCCGCTGGAAAAAATTGTCAGGCAAGATGAAAAAACCAATACCCCTAAAATCATAGATTATGCGTGTGGCGCGGGTCATTTTCTCACAGAGGGATTCGAAGCGATCAACGATATTTTCATGTGGATTGATCCCGATGCGAAGGTTGACTTTTCATGGGCCAGAGACAATATCTATGGCATTGAAAAGGATTACAGGCTGGCCAGAGTTTCCAAGATATCTTTATTCATGCACGGCGCCGGTGATGGCAATATCATCTTTGGTGACGGACTGGAAAACTATAAGGAAAAAGGAATTGTCCCGGAAACATTTGATGTCTTGGTGGCGAATCCGCCGTATTCGGTTTCTGCATTCAAGCCGCATTTAAACTTAAAGAATAATGACTTTAACGTTTTAGATAAAGTTTCAAATAACGGATCGGAAATAGAAACGCTCTTCGTGGAACGAATTTCCCAGCTGTTAAAACCGAAAGCTGTCGCGGCGGTCATCCTTCCGTCTTCCATACTCAATAAAGAAAATGAAAGCTTTATCGCGGCGCGAGAGTCGGTCCTTGAAAACTTCGCGATAAAAGCCATCGTCAGCTTGTCCGATAAAACCTTTGGGGCGACCGGGACAAATACGGTGATTTTGTTCTTGGAAAAATATGACGAGCCGCCCAAACGAATCGATTTGATAAAAGACACCGTGGATGCGATCCTCAGCGGGCAATCGTTAGAACATTGGGAAGACGAAATTGTTTTTGCGGAGTATTTAAAAACAATTGGTCTGACCAAAGAAGACTACTATGACTTCGTTTTAAAAAAGATAAACTATACGGATTACACGAGCAAATATTTTAAAAACTATGTTACTGCGTTTTTGAACCTTAGCGCGACCAAGGCGAAGAAAAAACAAAGAATGTTTTCCAAGCTGACAAAAGACGAACAGGATACTATTTTAAATAAAATGTTTTATGACTATGTTTTGGAAGTCGAAAGAGAAAAAATAAAATACTTCGCGCTGATCTACAAAAACAGAACCCTCATAGCAAACGCGCCCGCTGATAATAAAGCGCAAGAGGCGTTTTTAGGGTACAAATGGTCGAACCGCAAAGGGCAGGAAGGAATACAGATAACAAGCCCCGGCGGCAAACTGTATGATGAGACAAATCGGCAAAGCGGAAATACGTTGGCTTCGCTGATTCGGCGCATGTTTAATAGTGAAGAATATTCAATAGAAGGTTTGGAAGAATATTACTATTACCTCAATACCAAAGATATGCTGGATTTTAAGAGCGTTAATTTTAATAAGGGCATCAAAACCAGAAAGACAAGGATTTTAAAAGATGACCCTAATTTAACAACTTACTATCTGTCAGATAAAAAAGTGTTTGATTTATCTATTGGTGACAGGGTTTTAAATGATGAACTTGTTGAAGATGGAGAAGTACCGGTATATAGTGCCAATGTATTTGAAGAATTTGGCAGGATTAATAAAAACAATATCACTGATTTTTCAAAACCATCCATACTTTGGGGCATTGATGGCGACTGGATGGTGAACTATTTGCCAGCCAACAAAGAATTTTATCCCACAGACCACTGCGGGGTTTTAAGATTAAAAACAGATCGAATCTTGCCGGATTATTTAGTTCATGCGTTGCAAGTTGAAGGAGAATATGAACGATTTTCAAGAAATTACCGAGCATCCATACAAAAAGTGAGACAACTGGTTATTCAAGTGCCATCAATTGATGAACAAGAAAGAATTGTTTCAGAAATTGATAAAGTGGATTCTACAATTAAAGAACAAGATTCGATAATTAAAAAATATGACGAAGATATCAAATCAAAATTTGCCGAGATGTTTGCGGATTACAGTGCAAAAAAACTTATAGGCGATATAGATGAAATAATTATTTCAAAAGGAACAACAATTACAGCGTCACAGACCATTAAAGGCGATATTCCCGTAGTTGCGGCAGGAATTAAACCCGCATACTATCACAATGAAAGCAATTGGCCTGGGAATGTAATTACGGTTAGTGCTTCAGGAGCAAATGCAGGGTATATCAATTATTGGGATAGACCAATATTTGCGAGTGACTGTAACGTTATAGAATCTACTGATGCAAATAAAGTCAATATAGTATTTTTGTTCTACGCATTATTGCAAAATCAACAAAAGTTATTTGAATCACAAAAAGGTAATGCACAACCTCATGTCTATGCAGATGATATCAAAAGTATATCTATACCTTTTCCAGCAATATTAATGCAGAATCAGTTTGCATCTTATGTAGAAGAAATCGACAAATTGAAATTTGAAGCTAGCCAAAGAAAGGAAAAAGCCGAAACCGAAAAAGAAAACTTAATAGAGAAATATTTCAGATAAAATAAGCCCGCCAATCTTCTATCTGTATACTGATTTTCAAGGAGGAACGTATGAAAAATTCAGCTATTACAGAAATCATGCAAGAGATGGCGGGCTATTTAAATAATCAGCAACTCGAAAAGCTTGAAAAAACCTTACATCACACTTTGTGGAACAAAGAAATTGTCGAGAAGGATGATTTTCAAGCAAGTGATGATACGGATTATTTAGCGGAATTTTTGTCCGCGAAAAAAGTGGAAGGTTGCTCGGAAAGGACACTTTCCTATTATCAAAGCACTTTACAAAAGATGTTGCATATTTTGAATAAGTCGGTCAAACAAATTGAAACGGGCGATTTACGTTCGTATATCGCGTCCTATTCCGATCATCAAAAGGTAAGCAAGACTACTCTGGATAATATAAGGCGGATCATTTCCAGCTTTTTTGCTTGGCTTGAAGAAGAAAACCACATTATTAAAAGTCCGGCGAGACGTATTCATAAAATCCGAACAGGAAGCACGGTAAAATCCGTTTACACAGATGAAGAATTGGAGATGCTGCGAGACTCTTGTGACGATATAAGAGACGTGGCGATTATCGATTTTCTCGCTTCCACCGGAGTTCGCATAGGTGAGCTGGTGAAAATAAATATTTCCGATATAGATTTTGATAAAAGAGAATGCATCGTTTTAGGCAAAGGAAATAAAGAGAGGATCGTTTATTTTGACGCAAGGAGTAAAATTCATGTGTTAGAGTATCTTGCTAACAGAAGGGATGACAACCAAGCGCTTTTTGTGTCTTTAAATAAACCTCACAAACGACTGAAAATTTCAGGAATTGAAATCAGGCTCAGAAATTTAGGTAAAAAACTCAATATTGAAAGAGTCCATCCCCACAAGTTCAGGAGAACGTTAGCCACAAACGCGATTGATAAGGGAATGCCCATAGAGCAAGTCCAACTCTTACTGGGACACACTAAAATAGATACCACTTTGCACTATGCGATGGTTAATCAAAACAATGTAAAACAATCCCATAGAAAATACATAGGCTGAATCAAATCAAAATTTGTCGAGATGTTTGGGGGCAAAAATTTCAAATTAAAAAAATTGTCTGATCTATTCTCATTTCAATTGGGGAAAACGCCTTCAAGATATAATAACGAGTATTGGAATAAAAAAGGACATAAGTGGATTTCGGTTGCTGATATGGGGAATTATCATAGATTTACAGGAGATACTTCTGAATTTATAACTGACAAAGCTATCATCGACACCGGAATAAAACCAGTACCGGCTGGTACTGTTATTATGAGTTTCAAATTAACTATTGGGAGAACAGCCATAACCGCAGAAAATATATTTACAAATGAAGCGATAATCGCCTTTTTGAACAAGGGCGGCGACTACGTTAATAATGATTATTTGCGATTATGCTTATCTCTGCACGATTGGTCTACTGGAGAAATGAACGCCGTTAAGGGGGCTACCCTTAATCAATCGTCTATAGGAAACGAGACAATAAAAATTCCGCCTAAAGACTTGCAAGACGAATTTGCATCGTATGTAGAAGAAATCGACAAATTGAAATTTGCCTTTTACGGGAAAAACACGCCTGCAAAAACGCGGCGCGGATGACCGACAGCTTTTTGCAAAGTCTTTTTTGCGCACTCGGTACATGAAAATAAAATTTGCCAAAATAAAAATAACCCTATATACTTTCACCATGTTCCAGTACAATGGAGTGCAACAGTAAAGGGGTGATACAATGCGCGTCAGTCAATTTAATGAAAAAGTCGCCGGAGCTTGCGGGAAAAAAGCCGCCCTTATGGATAAGAGTCCGGCCCGGTACCTGGTTCGATCCGCGTTTGCCGGAGGATTTTTAACGTTGACTTCCTTGGCGGGTTTTGCCATGGGCGATGTGTTTAATACGCTCCATCCCACCTTGGGAAGATTTATTTTTCCCTTCGTCTTTTGTTGGGGACTGATTTATATTTTGTTTTTAAACGGAGAGCTTATCACCTCCAATATGATGTACTTGACGGCGGGTCTCTATCGTCGATGGATCGCGCCTCGCAAGGCGCTTAAAATGGTGCTTTTGTGCACCGTGGGAAATATTGTCGGCGCGTATTTTGTCGCGTGGCTCGCCTCCTACACGTCGGCGCTGCAAGTGTACGACGCGACGGGCATGGCGGCGACCATGGTCGGAGGAAAACTCGCGAAATCCGGCGTGGAAATCATCTTCGCGGGGACGATGGCGAATCTCCTTGTCAATATTGCCATTCTGTCGTGGCTGTTGATTGAGAACCAGGCGGCGCGCATGACCACCGTCATGTCGGCCATTGTCATGTTCGTGTACCTGGGATTTGAACACGTGGTCGCCAACTTCGGTTCGTTCGCGCTGCTGTACTTTTCGCCCGCTACGACCGCGGGATTTACCTTCGGCAATATTTTGCGACAGTGGGGACTGGCCTATCTCGGAAACTATATCGGCGGCGGGCTGCTGATCGGCCTCGTCTACGCCTGGCTCAATCGCGGCGCGAATGAATATGTGGATTAATTTATAAGCGGAAAAGTAACATGCTGATTGTCAAAAAAGAAATAAAAAACGCCCCGTACGGGGCGTTTTTTTATGCGACGCTGTCATAATCGTAGAGAGGGATGCCGTCCTGCCGTTTTTTATCGTAATCGCGCAAGATGCCTTTGACTTCTTTATGCAGGATGATGAGAGCAATTAAGTTCGGAAGGACCATAATGCCGTTGAACATGTCAATCATGCTCCAGATCAGGTCGACCGTGCCGAGCGTGCCGAGCACGATGAAGACCAGGACCAGCGCCCGATAGGTGTAGAGAACGGCGTTTGATTTAAATAAATAGCGGACGTTCGATTCGCCGAAATAATACCAACTGATGACGGTCGTAAAGGCGAAGAACGTGAGGCAGATCGCGATGATTTTCGGTCCGATGGCGCCGAACGCGATATGAAATGCTTCTTGCGTGACCATCGCGCCGTCTAAACCGAGCTGATCCGCGCCCGTAAGTAAAATAATTAAAGCGGTCGAGGTGCACACCAGTATGGTGTCCACGAAGACGCCGATGAATGCGGTGAAGCCTTGCAGCACCGGGTGAGCGACCAGCGCCGTCGCGTGCGCGTGCGGCGTCGTGCCCATGCCGGCTTCGTTCGAAAAGAGGCCGCGGGCGACACCAAAGCGAACGGCTTCTTTCATGGTGACGCCGAGTAAACCGCCGCCCAATGCCTGCGGATTAAACGCGCCGATGACGATGTGTTGAATCATCGGCAGAATGTGCTCGGCAAACAGGAACAGGATGACGAGTGCGCAGAGAATGTACACTGCCGCCATTATCGGTACGATCAGTTGCGCGAAACGCGCGATCCGATGAATGCCGCCGATGAAAATCGCGCCCGCGAATAGAGCGATGAGCAGGCCGCACACGACCGGCGAAATACCGAACGCGTTGTTCACGGCGGTGGCAATCGAGTTCGACTGCGCCATGCTGCCGATAAAGCCGACGGAGATAATAACAATGACCGCGAAGATACCGGCGAATATTTTGGCGTTTGTTCGGCCGATGTAGCTTTGCAGACCGCGCGAGATGTAAAATGCCGGACCGCCGATAAATTTGCCGGCGACTTCCACGCGATACTTTTGCGCTAAGACAGCTTCGGCGAAAATGGTGCTCATGCCGAAGAGCGCCGATATCCACATCCAGAAAATGGCGCCGGGGCCGCCTGCCATAATGGCGGTCGCTACGCCCGCGACGTTACCGGTGCCGACTTGCGCGGAAATCGCGACGGCCAGCGCTTGGAACGAAGAGATCGATTTTCCGTCGCGATCGGTATGTTGATATTTATACAACTTACCGAAGACCTGACGCACCGCCGGCCCGAAACGGATAAATTGCGGCGCGCCGAGATACATCGTAAAAAATAATCCCACGGCCACCAGACCGTACATGAGAACGGAACCCCACAGCACCTCGTTGACGGAATCAACGAATTGGGACCAATACATGAGAAGATCGGATAAAAAGCTCTCTGTCGTCATACGCTCGTCTCCCTGGCAAATACATATGTATAAATCGAATTCATCTTATCACAAAAAATCATACATGACAATAAAATAGTAAGCGGTTTTTATATTTCTGAAAAATTTGCGAAAAAAATACTTTCTGCGTACAATTAAGCCAAATCAAAATTTTGGTGGTGAAGATCATGCGAGTCCGACCCGTCGTTACGCAGATGACGGAACGCGTCGGCGCCGCATGGCTAAAGGGAGTGAAACGATTGGCTTATCGAGTAGAGCATGACACTATGGGCGAAGTGCGGGTTCCCGCGGAACGGAAATGGGGCGCGCAAACCGAGCGTTCGTTTGAAAATTTCAAAATCGGTCAGCGAATGCCGCAGGAAATTATTCGGGCGTTTGCGGTATTGAAAAAATGCGCGGCGAAAGTGAACGCGGATCTCGGCAAGTTGGACGCGAAGAAAGCGGCCGTTATCGAAACAGTGTGCGATGAAATTTTAGCGGGTCAATGGCCTGATGAATTTCCGCTGGTCGTGTACCAGACCGGCTCCGGCACGCAATCCAACATGAATGTGAACGAAGTGATCGCGCATATCGCCAATGAAAAATTGGCCACGGAGGGCAATTCATTGCGGATTCATCCGAATGATGACGTGAACAGTTCGCAGTCTTCGAATGACACGTTCCCGACCGCGATGCATATCGCCGCCGTCGTGGCCTTGCATGAAAAATTGTATCCGGCGCTGGCGGAACTGCGTCGCATTTTAGAGCAAAAGAGCGCGGACTTCATGGACATTGTCAAAATCGGCCGTACGCATTTGCAGGACGCGACGCCCTTGACATTGGGCCAGGAAATTTCCGGCTGGGCGGCGATGCTGGAAGTCGCGGAAAAAATGATTAAGGAAAGCGAAACGCATCTCTATCCCCTCGCGTTGGGCGGAACTGCTGTCGGCACGGGCCTTAATGCGCCAAAGGGATTCGCGGAAGGCGTCGCGAAAGAAATCGCGCGCGCGACGGGCTATGATTTCGTTTCGTCCGCCAATAAATTCCATGCGCTGACCGCTCACGATCAGTTCGTGTACAGCCACGGCGCCTTGGAAGCGCTCGCGATGAACTCGTTTAAAATCGCCAACGACGTGCGTTTGTTGGCATGCGGACCGCGCGCCGGATTGGCGGAAATCACGATTCCGGAAAATGAACCGGGCTCGTCGATCATGCCGGGTAAAGTGAATCCGACGCAATGCGAAGCGCTCACGATGGTGGCCTGCCGCGTTCACGGCAACAGCGCCGCGATCGCGATGGCCGCAGCGCACGGTCAGTTTGAGTTGAACGTGTACAAACCGGTACTCGTCGATGCGTATCTCGAATCCGTGCGTCTGCTGGGAGAAGCGTTGCATTCGTTCGCGGTTCATTGCGCGGAAGGTTTGGAACCGGATCGCAAACGCATCGCGCAAAACGTGCAGAATTCGCTCATGCTCGTCACGGCGCTCGCGCCGAAAATCGGTTACGAAAAAGCCGCGGAGATCGCCAAAAAGGCGCACCGCGAAGGCACGGACCTCAAGAGCGCCGCGCTCGACCTCGGTTATGTCACCGCGGAAGAGTACGACGAGATCGTCGTTCCCGCCGATATGGTTCATCCGAAATAAATACATAAAAAGCCGCCGCGGCGGCTTTTTTTATTTAAAAAAAATAGAGTATGCTGTTTTTATGGTATGCGTTTTTATTATACGTCTCACATCGCATGCGAATTTAGAAAATGCCTGAAAAATAATGGTGTCATGTTGTTTACGCGCGCGAAATAGTGCTATAATAATTTTGTTAATAGCATACTCTATTTACTTAGGAGGTCACAACATGCGTATTGGTGTAGCAAAAGAAATCAAAAATAACGAATTTCGTGTAGGTCTTACTCCGGCCGGCGCGCACGCGTTAGTAGATGCGGGACATGAAGTATTCGTCGAAAAGGGAGCGGGCCTCGGTTCGTTCATTGAAGACAGCGAATACGAAGCGGTCGGCGCCAAAATCGTCGCGGATAAAAAGAAACTGTTCGACGATTCCGAAATGATCATTAAAGTAAAAGAACCGATCGCGGAAGAATACGATCTCTTCCACGAAGGTCAGATCTTGTACACGTACCTGCACTTGGCGGCGGAACCGGCATTGACCGAAGCGCTGTTGAAACATAAAGTCATCAGTATCGCGTATGAAACGGTTCTCGGTCGTGACGGCCGCAGCTTGCCGCTCTTGCAACCGATGAGTGAAGTCGCGGGTCGCATGTCGATCCAGGTAGCGGCGCATTTCCTCGAAAAAATCAACGGCGGCAAGGGTAAATTAATGGGCGGCGTCGCCGGCGTGTTACCGGCCAAAGTCACCATCGTCGGCGGCGGCACGGTAGGCACGAACGCGGCGAAAATGGCGGTCGGCATGGGCGCGATCGTCACCATCATTGATAACAACCTCGACCGTCTGCGTCAGTTGGACGACATCTTTGGACCGCGCGTACATACGCTCGCGTCGAACCCGCTCAACATTGCGCAGGCCGTTAAAGAATCGGACGTTGTCATCGGTTCGGTATTGATTCCGGGCGCGAAAACACCGCAGCTCATCACCACGGAAATGGTCAAAGAAATGAGCCCGGGTTCGGTCATCGTCGACGTGGCGATCGACCAAGGCGGCGCGGTGCAATCGGTTGACGGTCCGACCACGCACGATGATCCGATCCGCATGAAATACGGCGTAGTTCACTACTCGGTGGCCAACATGCCGGGCGCGGTAGCCAACACCTCGACCTACGCGTTGACGAACGCGACGCTGCCGTATGCGATCTCGATTGCCAACAAAGGTTGGAAACAGGCGCTCAAAGACGACAAGGGTCTGGCGAACGGTTTGAACACGTTGGACGGATACGTTACGTTCAAAGGCGTAGCGGAAGCGCTCAACAAAGAATATAAAGACGCTAACGATCTTTTGAAATAAAAAGCGCATAAAAAAATCCCCTTGCATAAGGGGATTTTTTTTACTTGCGTTTTGTGAAAACGCGCGCAGACGGTTATAATAAGTGAAACATGTGGAGGGGATATGATGAATACAGGCTTGGTCACTGATTTTTATCAATTGACAATGGCGCAGGGACTTTGGCGCATCGGCGCGCATGATGTGCCCTGCGTATTTGACCGCACGTACCGCAACAATCCGTTCGGCGGCGGGTATACCGTCGTCGCGGGCTTGGAGCACCTGGTCGATTTCATTCAAAATTTCCGGTACGGTGAAAGTGAAATCGCGTACTTGCGCTCGTTGCATACTTTTGACGAGGGCTTTTTACAATGGCTCGCCGATTTTCGTTTTACGGGAGATATTTACGCGATGACGGAAGGAACGATCGCGTTCCCCGGCGAAGTGCTGCTGCGAATTGAAGCGCCGAAAGCGCAAGCGCTGTTGATCGAAACGGGTCTGACGATGATCATGAATCACGAATCGTTGATCGCGACCAAAGCGCGCCGCGTGCGTTCGGTGGCGGGCGATGACTTTTTGATGGAATTCGGTTTGCGGCGGGCGCAGGGCGAATCCGCCGGCCATTACGGCGCGCGCGCGTCCATTGTCGGCGGCTTCAACGCGACCAGTAACGTGGAAGCGGCACGGCGTTTCGGTTTGTCGGCGGTCGGCACGATGGCGCACAGCTGGATCATGAGCTTTCCCGATGAACTCACCGCGTTCCGCGAATACGCGCGGCAGTACGATAACGCGACGTTGCTCGCCGACACGTACAACACGCTCGAGTCAGGCGTGCCGAATGCCATCACCGTCTTTAGGGAATTGCAGGAAGCGAACCGTTTGCCGGAGAAATACGGTATCCGTCTGGACAGCGGCGACATCGCTTACCTCTCCCGCAAGGCGCGTGAAATGCTTGATGCGGCGGGATTTACCACGGCCGGCATCACCGCATCGAACGACATTGATGAACATACCGTGTTGAGTTTGAAACAGCAGGGGGCGGCGATCAATTCCTGGGGCATCGGCACCAAGATTATTACCGCGGACGGCACCTCGGCGTTGGGCGGCATTTATAAATTGGCGGGACAGGAAGAAAACGGCGCGTTGATTCCGAAAATGAAATTCTCGGATCAGCCGGAAAAAATGACGGACCCGGGGCGCAAGGAAGTGTTCCGCATTTCCCATCGCGACAACGGGAAATTGATCACCGACGTGTTGACGTTGGCGGATGAAGACATTTCTTCGGCGGAGGATTACGAACTGATTACGTACGAATATCCGTGGCGGCGCAAAAAATTGGCGGCGAATTCGTTCGACGTGCGTCGCATGCTGGAACCGATCATGCAAGGCGGCGAACTCGTGTACGAACTGCCGAGCCTCGACGCGATCAAGGCGTATGCCGACGCGCAATTCAAGCAACTTTGGCCGGAATATACGCGCTTGGACAGTCCCGAGATACTGGAAATTAACCGCTCGCCGAAATTGCAACAATTGAAAGAGAAATTGATTCACGAACAGGTTGACATCCTGCACTGAAAAAGGCGTTGCCGTGCGGCAACGCTTTTTTCGTTCGCGGAATGGTAAAATTCTGTATAATGAAGACAAAATAATAGACCTTGTAACATCAATAATTAGCTTGGCAACTGCAGTACTGATATACAAGGTCACGAAACGGAAGTAACTACTTCCACCCAGTGGCGAGGGTAAAACCGCCACACTTCTAACCTAATAATACCACTGACATAATGGGCATGCAAATATGGATCTTTATTGTACAAATAATAACTCCTGCTGTGTTGATCATGGCATTGTATGAATGGAGGAGAAAATAATGAAGCTTGATGATGTGATGGGCTTGGGTGAAGCCGCCGAACGTTGGAATATGGCGCGTATCACGCTAAAAAAAGCCTGCGCAGGACAAAACGGAAACGCGCCGCGCTTTATTGTGGGAGAAGAGTGTAAAAAATCGGGCGGAATATGGCTTGTTACGCGCGCCGGTATGGAACGTTTATACGGAGAAGAGGAAAACTCGCTTTGAAAGGCTGAGTTGACAAAATAAAAAGAGTTGGAAAACACCGGCTCTTTTTATTAATACTCGTATTGAAATAATATCCCCAAACTTTTCCCGAGCGATATTTTATCATGGAAAGCGCCTGTTTGTGGGGGTTCTTTATGATCTTTATTGTACAATGAAAGAAAAAGGAGGCAATGTATGGCAAAGCATTTGACATATCTTACCGCGGCGCTGCTGGCGGCCTTGACGGTCACGACAAACGCTGGTTACGCGGCGGCGTCTGTCGTTGCGAGTGAACCCGCGGCGCTTATGAACGCGACCGAAAACGCGACGGCGCTGAACGTCTGGCAAGCCGCTTGGCAAGCGCAACGACCGCAAGTCGTAACGCGTAAACAGGACATGAAAGCGACCTATTTTCAATCGGCGTGGCGGGGATCCGACGCGGGTAAAGAGTTGGCCCGCGCGCTGGCGGAATATGCCGACAGCGGCTTGTTGCCGCCGCAGCAATACATGACGACGGCGCAACGCGAAACCTTTTGGCAAAACGCCGAGGTATTTCAAGCCGCATTCGCCGACGGCAACGTGGCGGATGTATTTGTGATGCGCATGACGACCGCGGAATTTCAGCGGGCGTTGGGCAAACGCTCTGCGCAGGCATTGCGCGACGGCTTGGGCCCGGCGCCGAGCGCATCCGCGAAGCAGGTGCTCGCGACGCTTGCGCCCAGTCGCGACGACGTGCAGAAACAACTGGACCGCGTGGTGCGGCGCCTTAATGAACGGTTGACGGAGGATCTTTTCGCCGCCGCGCTCATGCAGGTCCGAGCCGAAGGAAAAATATTGCAAATGCGCGCCGATTTCGCGCCGATAGCGGATGCGAAAATCACGGCGTATACGCCGCTGACGCGCCGCTTGGCAAACGGTCAGCCGTATTGGGAGCAAAGCGTGCGCTACCGTGAGCGGGTGATCACAGAACCGGGCGCGCCGCCGACGGAAGCGGTCGTGACATGTATTGCGCAACTGTTCCCGCGAGAAGACGGCTGGGATATTGCGTATACCCTCATTGACGGCGACAGTAAGGAAAAATCAGTAAATAAAACGTAATCGGACAACAAAAAAAGAGGCGACCACTCGGAAAGTGGGTTTTAAACCACCTGATCGAGCCGGTCGCCTCTAGTACCATTACTATACACGGATTGTTGAAAGGTGTCAATGGACATTCCCTGACGTGACAGTAAGGAAAAGGCAAAACAAACGGGTAAATAAAACGTAATCGGACAACAAGAAAGAGGCGACCACTCGGGAAGCGGTTTTTAAGCCGCATTATCGAGCCGGTCGCCTCTATTAGCATTACTATACACGGATTGGTAAAAGGTGTCAAGAGATATTCCCTGACGTGAGAATGAAAAACATCAACACCAAGAGGTAAGCGGCTCGTTTTTATTTTTTTCTCATTGCATGCATTATATTTGCGATGTGAAACGCGATAGAGTATGATGAAAGCGCTGAGAGACGGATAGTATGCAGGGGTTGATTATCCTGCGGAACGGAATTCAATCAAAGAATATCGCATAAAGGAGGAGCGGGCATGCATCGGATATTGTGGAGCGTGAGCTTGGCGCTGGCGCTGTTGGGCAACGGTTGCGCGCAGGCGGCGTTGCCGAAAGACGCGCCGACGCCGGTGAAAACGTATGCCGTGACGGACGGCTATTGGGGTAAACAACTGTGGCAAAGCGACGTATTTAAAATGGCGTACGCGTCGGCGCTTTCATCCGCCGCCGCGGCCAGTGGAGAAATAGGCCAGGACGAAGTTACGCCGCGTATCGTCAAGGCGGTAATGGATTCGTTGATGTTGACGCAGTGGCAGGCGGAGGATCATCGCGGCGTGCATGTGGCGTACGTGGTGACGGCGCAGGTGCCGTTGGATCTCATGGCGCAGAGCCAAGCCGCGAAAGAAAATCGCGCGGCCGAGTTTTGGGCCACCGCGTTTGAAAATACCGACGCGCGGGAGTTGCCGGAATATCTCTTGACGCAACCGCGCACGAAAGAAGAGGTGCAGGCGCAAATAGATCGGGCGAAGGCTTCGCTTGTCGCGGAAAACGCCGAGGCGGCGGCGTTCGTGCCGACATTGACACTGCGTTCGTACCAGCCGCTGATTCGTTATCGTGACGGGCAGGGCGGCGTTTACTACGGACAACATATGCGCTTCGTCATCGAAACGGGCGGAATCGTTTGGCCGATCGCCGTATTTTCCGATGTTCGCAAGACGGCGGACAATATTCAGTGCGCGTGGCTGATTACGGCGGATACGGAGTACGCGTATTTCGCGCGAATTTGGAACCGATATGTGGGAATAGGAGGCGATCGCGATGCGTAAAGTGGCATGGTTGGTCAGCGGCTTGCTCGCGCTGACGACGGTCGCGTACGCGGCGACGCCCATCGCGGTGCCGCCGATGGGCACATTGCAATGGCCGGATACGATCACGGCGGCGTCCCTTACGGATGGTTTCATGGATTCGCAGAAAGGTTCGGTTGCGCAGGAGCCAATGGCGGCAGTGGATGAAAATTTGACGCCAATGGAGGATGGGTCCGTTTACCAGTTGCAGGCGGAACGGCCGGAAGGATTGGCGACGGCGTGGCTGGTCAGCTTTGCCGTGCCGATGGACGACCCCGCTGAGTTCGAGCCGTTTTTCCGTTCGTCATTGGGCGATGAGGAGCGCGCGACATTGGCGCATTTTAATGTCATGCTCTACGGCTTGGAAGCGAAATTAAATCAGAAAATCGCCGCGCATTGGGAGAGCATGGTGAAAGACAATCCGCAGTTACGCGGCGCGAACGCAATGCAAAAACAGCCGCCTCTTTATGTGCGTATTCGCGAGATCGATTCGCTCGTGCGGGTCACGCAGGCGCATGAAGTGATGTACCGCGTGGGCGCGCGACTGGCGCCGGAGATCGACGGCGGCTGGGTGCTGCCGTACTATGCGCAGCTTTACGTCGTGCGCCGCGACGATCAGCTGGCGGGCGTGCTGCTCCTGGTAAGCGATACGGATCGTGAATATTTTGCCCGTTATTTGGCGAAAGCCGTTCTGACTTTATAGTTTGTTACATAAAAAAGCCAAATAAAAAAGACCGCGTTGCGGTCTTTTTTTCATGCGCGGCGCACGTAGGTCACGAAACGATGCGCCAATAGATTTTTGGCATTTACTTCTCCCTCTTCGACACGCGTTTTTTCCCAGGCGGTTTCATCTATCACGGGGAAATATGTGTCCGCCTCCGGTTCGCTGTCCACTTCGGTGATGTGCAGTTGCTCCGCGTACGGGAAAAAGGCGCGATAAATTTCGCCGCCGCCGATGACGAAGTAATCCTCGTCTTGCCGCAACGCCTGCAGCACTTCAGCGACGCTCGCGAAACACCGGGCTTCAGGATGCGCCGCGGCCCAGTCGCGGTCGCGGGTGAGCACCCAGTGCGCGCGACCCGGGAGCATGCCCGGCAGACTTTCAAAGGTTTTGCGACCCATGATGATCGGGTGCCCGGTCGTTATTTTTTGAAAGCGTTTCAAATCATCGCGTAAGTGCCAAAGCAGTTGATTGTCTTTGCCGATCGCCTGATTTTTCGCGACCGCGACGATGATGTGCAACATCAGACGGACACCTCCATGGCCAATTTGCCGAGATGCTCATAATTTTCCAAATAAATATCGTCCGGCGTAAACTCATAGAAATTTTTCACGTCGGGATTGAGAACCAGCCGCGGCGCCGCCAGCGCCTGATCCCGGCGCGCGAGTTGCGCGGTGAGCGCGTCGACATGGTTATCGTAAATATGCGCGTTGTTGATGACGTGCGTGAACAAGCCCGGCTGCAAGCCCGCGTGCCGCGCGATTAAGTGCACGAGCACGGCGTACTGCGTGAGGTTGAACGGCACGCCGAGGCCCATGTCGCCCGACCGTTGCACGAGCATGCAATTCAGGCGACCGTCGGCGACATCCCACATGGTGAGAAACGCGCAGGGATATAATGCCATTTCCGGCAGATCTTCCACGTTCCAAAGCGACACGACCATGCGGCGGCTCTCCGGATCTTCGCGGAGCGTTTGCAATAGCGTGTCGACTTGACCGTATTTTTTTAACTGGTAGCCGTAGGCTTTACCGATCGTGCCGTCGGGTTGCATCCATTCATCCCAAATGTGGCAGTTCCAATCCTGCAAAACGCGCACATCGTTTGACTGCTTCTGCCAAATCCAGAGCAGTTCTTTGACGGCGGTTTTGAATGCGACAAACTTTGTCGTGAGAATCGGAAATTCCTGCGCCAGATCAAATTGCATGATTTGGTGCGGCAATTTATAGGCCGGCATGCCGGTACGGTTGTTGCCGTGCGCGCCGGTTTTCAAAATGGCTTCGACAATGTTTAGGTATTGCTGATCGGCAAGGCTCATAGGGATTCCTCCGGATGGTTTTGAATAAGATCGAGAAAGACGGGTGCGTAGTTAATCAGTTTAAACGGACCGACGCCGCTGACTTGCGCCATGTCGTTCAGCGTTTGCGGACGCTTTTCGCACATTTCGAGCAGCGTCGCGTCGCTGAAAATGACATAGGGCGGCACGTTGCGTTTTTCGGCCAGCGTTTTGCGCGCCGCGGCGAGACGGATGAAAAGCCGATCTTTACGCGGCGCGGTGTGCGTTTTCGGCAAAGCCGTTGCGCCGCGCCGGCGCGGACTTTGCGGGATCGGCATGGTTACCGTCTGCGTGCCGCGCAATACTTCTTCGCCGCTTACGGTCAGCGCCAGCAGTGGGTACTTGGCGCCGCGCTTATATAAATAACCGTCGGCGATATACTGCTCGATTTCACGGCGCAAATCGCGTTCGCTTTCCCCGCTGCGCGCGCCGTAGTAGCGGCAGTATTCAAATTCGCGGGCGCGATCTTTGGCCTGTAACGCGCCGCGTAAAATGCGAACTACGGTCGCGATGCCGTAGCGCTCTTTGATTTCTTCGACGGTTTTGAAAACCGTGCGCGCGTCGCCCGTCACATCGCAGGTTTCCGTCGGAATTTCGCACTGACTGCAATGACCGCAAGGCGCGGTGTCGGTCGCGCCGAAGTGTTGGAGAATCTGCGCGCGCAGGCAGCGGTTCGTCTGGCAATACATTTCCATTTCCTCCAGACGATCGCGGGCGGCGGTATCGGTGACGCCGGTTTCCTGTTCCGTCTGTTCGATTAAAAATCGTTGCGTGCGCACGTCCTGACCGCTGTATAAAAGAATGCATTCCGCCGGCGCGCCGTCACGTCCGGCGCGACCCGCTTCCTGGTAATACGCCTCAATGCTTTTCGGCAATTGGTAATGGAGCACGTACCGCACATCGGGTTTGTCGATGCCCATGCCGAACGCGTTCGTCGCTACGATCACGGACGCTTTGTCACGCACGAACGCGTTTTGCGCGCGCGTGCGCACCGTCTCGCTTAAGCCGGCGTGGTAGCGCACACAGGGCACATTGGCGCGGGTGAGGTCATGGTACACTTCATCGACGGCTTTGCGCGTCGCGCAATAAATAATGCCCGCTTCCCCTTGATGCGCCGCGACGTACATGCGCACGTAATCTTTTTTCTTCGCGCCCCGCACCACGCCGAAATACAGATTGGGTCGGTCAAAACCGGTCACGAAAATCGCCGGCTTCTCCAACTGCAGAAACGTCATGATGTCCTGTTGCACCTGCGGCGTCGCCGTGGCCGTAAAGGCACCGATGACCGGCCGCGCGGGCAACGTTTGCAAGGCGGCGGCGATGGTGCGATAGCTCGGCCGAAAATCATGCCCCCATTCGCTGATGCAATGGGCTTCATCGACGACGCACATCGTCACCTTGAGTTTACTGAGAAAATTGAGAAATGATGATGAGGTCAGCCGTTCCGGCGCGATATAGAGCAGCCGATACGCGCCGCGCAACAACGCGCGCATGCGTTCCCGATACGTTTCATCGTCCAAGCTGGAATTCAAATATGTCGCGGGAATTTCGTTGGCGACCAAGGCGTCGACTTGGTCTTTCATCAGCGCGATTAACGGCGAGATGACAAGCGTCAGCCCGTTTTGCACGAGCGCCGGCAATTGGTAGCAAAGCGACTTGCCGCCGCCGGTCGGTAAAATCGCGAGCGTGTCGCGTCGCGCGAGGAGCGATTGCACGATATCGGCCTGCGCCGGACGAAATGATGTGAAGCCGAAATAGTGTTGCAGATATTGATGCAAAGTTGTGGTACTCATCGCTCCTCCTTTCGAAATTATTATAGCAGACAAAAAAGCGAAATCTTTTTCGTTTTCATTGCTCGTAATAAAAAACACGCCGCAGGCGGCGTTCAAGGAAAAATCGGGACAGAAAAAAAGAGCACATACATGCTCTTTTTTCTCCACTTACCTTCTGCCCACAGTTATAATAACACGGCAAATATAATAATGCAATTATATTCAGGTAATAATATATAATATTACATAAATATATAAGGGAAGCGAATGATGCCGTTTTTCGCAAGTTAAAAATGACGGCGGCAACGTCGGCGGCGAAAAACGCTTGACGCTTGAAACGGAAGCGGAATGAAGCGGAACGGGAGCGGATGCTTCGTCTCCCAAACGGTTACGCGTCGAGGCGGGGACGGTGGAAAGCGCACGTGAGCGCGTCAAATATAGGCGGTCGCTGCGGTAAATAAATTTTTTATCGTAAAATAAAATAAAAAGTCAAAAATATTTTTCTGAGAAAAAACGCTCATTATACGCCGGTCAATTTGCCTCGCGGGATAAAAATACATCCGGAAAAAGTCCGCGGCGCTTATTTTTGGCACGTAATATAGGGAATGAAAGGGGTACACATTGCTTTTTTATAAAAATATTGTCAACATATATTTTTTAATAAACAAACGAATTTTAAAAAATGCGATTGAATTATCGGCGGCGGTTCGGTATAGTAAACACAGATGCGGCATTTCGCAGGAGATGCCCTGACTATTATCGAACCATTGCTATTACTTATTCGGAACGGAGTAGGAACCTGTTAGGAGGAACCGAAATGAACGGAAAAATTTTAATTGTAGAAGACGAAAAGAAAATCGCCCGCTTTTTACAGCTGGAATTGGAGCACGACGGCTATGAATGCGTGCTCGACTTTACCGGCGGCGGTGTCATCGACCATATCGGTCAGGGGCACTTCGATTTGATTTTGCTGGATTTAATGTTGCCGGAGGAAGACGGTTTTTCGATTATCAAACGCGTGCGCGAGATGAGCAATATACCGATTCTCGTGCTTTCGGCGAAAGACGATGTTGACTCCAAGGTGAAAGGTTTGGATCTCGGCGCGGATGATTATCTCACCAAGCCGTTCTCGAGCAAAGAACTTTTGGCGCGCATTCGCGCGTTGCTGCGTAAAAAAGTCGGCGGCGATAAACTCAACGAATCTTCGTACCACATCAAAGATCTGTATATTTTCCCGGATCGGCATGAAGTGCAGGTCGGCACGACGATCATCAATTTGACGAAAAAAGAATTCGAATTGCTGACGTATCTTGCGAAAAACAAAAACATCGTGTTGGGACGCGATCGTATTCTGGAAGATGTTTGGGGTTATGATTATGTCGGCGACACCAATATCGTCGATGTCTATATCCGTTATCTGCGCAGCAAGGTGGATGAAGTAGTCGGCAAGAAGTACATCCACACGGTGCGGGGCATCGGCTATGTCGCCCGCGATTAAGAAGTGGCTGCGTAAACTTCAAAAATTCAATCAATCGTTGTCCGTCAAGTTGACGTTTATGTACGGCGGGATGATGTTTCTCATCCTGATTTTTACCGCGTTTCTCGCGATCGGTAGCGTTCATTACCTCTTGATGCGACAGCTTCAATTTGACGTGCGCATGAGCGCACGTCAAACTGTTTTTTACCTGGATCATCACGGCCAGGTGGACGCGAGTATTTTTCAGGGACAAAACGTGCTGACGTACGTTGATCTTGTGGTGTACAACGATAAAGGGCGGCCGATTCTTGACAATATTACCCGCTACGAGCCCGGGCCGTCGCTGACGCCGGAGCAACTGCATCAGTTGAATGAAACGGATCCCGACGGCGCTCACTTTGAGGTCATTGATACGGAAAATGAACTGACCTATCGCTATCTCAAACGCTGGGAATCCGCGGACGGCAGGGTCTACTACCTGCAATTTATTCGCGGCGCGAAACGCGAACGCTTTTTCATCGAGCTTTTGGTCCGTCAGATTCTCGTGACGGTGCTCGCCAGCTTGGGCGTCACGATTTTAGCGGGCGTGGTGCTGACGAATAAAGTGCTCGCTCCGTTGCGCGCGATGAAAGAACCGCTGAAACATATCGAAGTCAATGAAATGGGCTACCGTATTCCGTTGCCGGAATCGCGGGATGAGCAGTACGAACTGGCGGTGACGATTAACCGCACGCTCGATCGTATCGAGCACGGGGTCGCGCAGCAGCGGCAGTTCGTCAGCGACGCGTCGCATGAGTTGCGTACGCCGATTACGGTGATTAACGGGTATACGGACCTGTTAATTCGCTGGGGCGCGCAAGATCCCGAGACGCTTTCGGAATCGTTGGCGGCGATTCAGGCGGAAACGGAATACATGCGGCAGCTGATTGATCATTTGCTCTTTATCGCGCGCGCGAGCGCCGGCGAACTCAATATTCGCTTGCGACCGTTGGAAACATCGGAGATTGTGCGGGAAGTGTGGAACGGTTTGCAGATAGCGGATCGACAGGGACCGCATCACGAGCTGTATTTGGCGGCGAATGAATCGGCGCTGATTGAGGCGGACGATGCGCTTTTCAAACAATTGCTGCGCATTTTCCTCGACAACGCGGTGAAGTACACGCCGGAGGGTCGACGGATCATGCTTTCGGCAACCGTCACGGGCGCGCAATACATTGTCTCGATTATGGACGAAGGCGTCGGCATTTCGGAAAAAGATTTGCCGAATATCTTCACGCGTTTCTATCGCGTCGACTCCTCCCGTACCAAAGCGACAGGCGGCACCGGTTTGGGATTGGCGATCGCGCGCGATATCATTGATATGCATCACGCGGCGATTGAAGTCACGTCGGAGCTCGGTTCCGGCACGACATTCACAATCACGTTCCCGCTGCTTTCCGAAAAAGACTCGGCGGAAATGTCGCCGGAGGACTGAAAAAGAACGGAGGTCGCGACCTCCGTTCTTTTTTTATTTCAATTGTTATCTTTTGTAACTTTTCAATGTTGATTGTGGTAGAATAGATGAGATGTAATTTTATCGTTACGAGGAAAGGAACGGTATGGAACAACCGTTAATGTTTGATATCCGTCATATGGCGCATGCCTATGTCGATGAAGACGGCAACACGGGGTACGCGCTCCGTGATGTCAGCGTGCAAATCAAACGCGGCGAATTTGTGGCTGTCATCGGCACGAACGGCAGCGGCAAGTCGACGTTCGCCAAGCATTTGAACGCGCTCTTGCTGCCCACGGAAGGAGACGTTTTGGTGGACGGCATTTCGGTGCGCGATGAAGCGAGGGTTTGGGATATTCGCAGCCGCGTCGGCATGGTTTTTCAAAATCCGGACAACCAAATTGTCGCGGCGGTCGTCGAAGAAGATGTGGCCTTCGGTCCGGAAAATCTCGGCGTGCCGCGCGAAGAACTGCAGGAGCGCGTCGATGCGGCGCTGGCGGCGGTCGATATGACGGCGTACCGCAAACACGCGCCGCACATGCTTTCGGGCGGGCAAAAACAGCGCGTGGCGATCGCGGGCGTATTGGCGATGCGTCCGGAATGCATCGTGCTGGACGAACCGACGGCGATGCTCGATCCGCGCGGTCGCGAAGAAGTCATGCGTACGGTGCAGGCCTTGCACGACGAACGCGGTATGACCGTCGTGTACATTACGCATTTTATGGAAGAAGCCGCGCAAGCGGATCGCATTCTCGTCATGATTAAAGGCGAACTGGTCATGGACGGCACGCCGCGTGAAATTTTCAGCGATGTCGCCCGCTTAAAAGAGCTCGGGCTCGATGTTCCGGTCGCCTCCGAAGTGGCGCACGATTTGCGCGCGGCGGGCCTGCCTTTGCGGGAAGACATCATCACGGATGAAGAGTTGGGAGAGGCGCTATGTCAATACAAATCAAAGCGGTAAATTATACCTACGGCGCCGGCACTCCTTACGAAAAGCAGGCCTTGCGCAATATTAATCTGGAAATTAAAGAAGGCGAATTCGTCGGCATTATCGGGCATACCGGCTCGGGAAAATCGACATTGGTGCAACATCTGAACGGTTTGCTGTCGCCGACGTCGGGGACGGTCACGGTGGACGGCGTCAACCTCGCGGGCAAAGATGCGGCCGCGCGCAAGGCGCGACACAGCGTCGGCATGGTGTTTCAATATCCGGAGCACCAGCTCTTTGAAGAAACGATTCGCGCCGATATTGCGTTCGGCCCGACGAACCTGGGTCTTTCGGCGGCGAAGATTGATGAACGGGTCCGCGTGGCGATGCATTTTGTGGGGTTACCTTATGATGAATTCGCGGAACGCTCGCCGTTTCATCTTTCCGGCGGTCAACAACGCCGCGTGGCGATCGCGGGCGTGATTGCGATGCACCCGCGTTACCTCGTTTTGGACGAACCGTCGGCGGGTTTGGATCCGATCGGCCGACAGGCGATTTTCGATCGCGTGAAAGAGTGGCATGAAGATCGGCGCTTTACGGTGATTTTGGTGTCTCACAATATGGAAGATATTTCCCGCTTGGCGTCGCGCGTGATTGTCTTGAATAAAGGGGAAATCATGCTCGACGGCAACCCGTTGGACATTTTTATCAATCGTCGCGCGGAACTCGCCGCGGCGGGCGTGGAAGCGCCTCCGGTGTCGAGACTTTTAGCGCGTATTAATGAGTGCGGTTGCGCGGTCGATGAACGCGCGATTGAGCCGGAAGAGGCGACGGCCAATATTTTGGCGGCGCTCGGCCAAACGCCGCGGACCAAAGCGGCGCGCGGCGCGCGACAGGGGAGACAATGATGCTGGGCAATATTACATTGGGACAATACTATCCGACAACATCATTCATGCACAGTCTCGATCCGCGAACGAAGCTTCTCTGCACGATGATTTTCATCGTCGGCATTTTTCTCGCCGATACCTGGGTCGCGTACGGCGTGGTGACGGCATTTGTACTGCTGGGCATCGCGCTTTCGAATTTGCCGCTTTCCCTCGTGTGGAAGGCGGTCAAACCGCTTTGGATTATTATCGTCTTCACGATGGTGATCCATGTCTTCACTACTCCGGGCACGCTCGTTTGGCAATGGGGCTGGCTGCATGTGACGGAAGAAGGCTTGCGGCAAGGTGCGATGATGACGATGCGACTGGTTTACTTAATCACTTTTTCCGCGCTGCTCACGTACACCACGAGCCCGATTGTTTTGACCGACGGCATTGAACAATTGCTGAATCCGTTCCGCGGCATCGGCGTGCCGGCGCATGAATTGGCGATGATGATGACGATCGCGTTACGGTTTATCCCGACATTGCTGCAGGAAACGGAACGCATCATGAAAGCGCAAAAAGCGCGCGGGGCGGATTTTGAATCCGGCAATCTGATCCGCCGCGGCAAAGCCTTGGTGCCGCTGATGGTGCCGCTGTTTGTGAGCGCTTTTCGGCGCGCGGATGAACTCGCGACCGCGATGGAAGCGCGTTGCTATCGCGGCGGTGAAAATCGGACGCGGCTGCATGAACTGCATTACGAAAAGGTGGACATGGTCGCGTTTGCGGCTACGGTCGCGGTCGTTTTGGTGCTTGCGGTTTTGCGATGGCTGCACTGAGAAATATTCACATCACCGTCGCGTATGACGGTAGCCCCTTTGTCGGTTTTCAGCGACAGTTGAACGGCATGGCGGTGCAGGAAGTGATCGAAGACGTACTGCGCCGCATCTTGGGACAAAAAACGACGCTGTACTTCGTGGCGCGCACCGACTCGGGCGTGCACGCGTGGGCGCAGGAGTGCACGTTCTATACGACCGGCACGATTCCCGGCGAACGGTTCGCGTCCGCGATGAACGCGCTTTTGCCGCCGGCCGTGCGCGTGCGAAAAAGCCGCGAAGTGCCGGAAGATTACAGCGTGCGTCGGCAAAATACGGGCAAGACCTATCTTTACCAGATTTTACGCGGTCGCGATGACGACCCGTTTCGTTATCGCTACGTCTGGCGGCTCGGTTACGCGCTTGACGTGGCGACCGTGCGCGCGGCGGCGCAAGTATTATGCGGCACGCATGACTTTACGGCGTATCGCGGCAATAATTCCGTGCCGAGCAATCCGGTGCGCACGATTTACGATATTCATATCGAGGAAGCGGACGACCTGCTGAAAATTTACGTGACGGGCGACGGCTTCCTGTACAAAATGGTGCGCAATATTGTCGGGGCGCTTGTCGATTGCGGACGCGGCCGCAAAACGCCGGCCGATCTTGTCGCGATCGGGGAGAGTAAAGATCGCCGCCGACTCGGCATGACCGCGCCGGCGCAGGGGCTCTGCCTTTTGCATGTGTATTTCGAGGCCGTCACGCCGGAGGCGATCGCTGAAGCGCGGACGCTTGCCGTGCCGTTATGGCAAATGTAAATGCCAACCGATGCGGCGATATGGATTTGCAAATAAAAAGAAACAGACCGTAAGGGTCTGTTTCTTTTTATTTTCGGCTGTTTTCGCGCGTCCGATCATGAGCCGCGTCGCCATGAACAGCGGCCAACGGTCCGTTTTTCGAAAAATGCATCATGGCAATGCGTGTCATGCGATTCGACCTTATATTGGGGTAAGGAGTGCGTAAAAATTTTTTTCACAGCATTTCTTTAGGGTGGCATACCTGCTTCAAATAGCGTACACTTATAAGAGAAGGTTTTGTAAAAGAACGGAGGAATCCCATGAAAAATCTACGTAAATTAACTTTACTTTGCGGTTTACTGACCGCGGTTTCACTCAGCGTCTGCGCGATGCCGACGACTACGACGACATGGAGTCAGAGCGAGGTAAAAATCTCCGGGCAACCGGTCGCTTCCGCGCGCATTAATAAAGCATTGGCTCATTATACGAGTGAAGCGCGCCAAAATGGTGAAAAAAATTCAGGCCGAAGCGCAAAGCATGCAGGAACGCAGCTGGTCGTACGAACATAACTACACGCAAAAAGCGACGTACTGCAGCGATCAATATATTTCCTTTTTGACGGAGGAATATACGTACGAAGGCGGTCCGCACGGCTACACCGAAACGCGCGGACTCGTGTTCGCCACGAAGACGGGCGAGAAAGTCACGCTGGAACAATATCTCGGCCGCTCCCGCACGGAGTTGCGGACGCTGCTGGGAGATATAGTGCGCAACGATTTGGACGCGCGCGATATAGTGTACTTTGAAGACGAGTTGCCGGCGGCGCTGGCGACGGATGCGCCGTACAATTATTACATCGATCAGGCGGGACACGCGATGTTGCTGTTCAATCAGTATGAAATCGCGCCGTACTCCTCGGGATTGATCAGCATCGACGTATCGTCGCTGCGCAAATAAATCGGACAGATACGCTGCCTGTTGGCGGCGATCATTAATAAATAGAATGAGAGAAAGTGGGAGGACTTTATGAAAAAATTATTTCTTTTGGCAGGCGTCATGATGACGCTCGCGCTCGGCACGGTGAGCGCCAACGATTACAGTGATGTGGCGGGAGTCAGCGTAAGCCTTTCCGAACGTCCGCGCGTGGAAGCGAAGATCAACGCGACGCTCGCGAAAGACGTGGCGCGCGCGCAGCATGCGGGTACGCAGTTGTTGGCGAAAGAAGCACCGACGACGGGGCCCGTGTTGCCTCACTGGCAGATCTACAGTCAGCAGGTGACTTACCAGAGCGACCGCTATCTTTCCGTTGTGGCGAAAGGCAGCACGTTTAACGGCGGCGCGCATCCCGATACGCAATGGCGAGCTTGGGTGTTTGATAAACAAAACGGTCAAACGGTTAAATTGGCGGACTTTTTAGGGGAACGCTCCAATGCCGCGACGAATCGCCTGGTACGCGCTTACGTGCAACGCGCGCTGGCGGCGCGGGCGATCGAATACTGGCCGGAAGAACTTGCCAAAGCGACGGCCGTTTACAATGATTTGCCGTACTATTTGAATGATCATGGCGACGCCGTGGTGATTTTCAATCCGGCGCAAATTGCTCCGTACGCGACGGGCGTGTTGGAAGTCGTCGTACCGGCGCGCTTGCAACATAACTGAAGCATAGCAGTCAGTGAAGGAGGGTTTTACTTTGCAGACGAGAGAAGATTTTGTCTGGAAGATGGGCGGCCAGCAGGGCGAAGGAATTGAATCCGGCGGTGAAATTCTCGCCAAAGTGCTCGCCGCGCTCGGCTATTCACTGTTTTCCCAGCGTTTATTCGCTTCGCGCATCAAGGGCGGGCATACGACCTTCGCATTGCGGATCGCGAGCCACCAGCTGGGAACGATCGGCGAAGGCGTGGACAACCTGATCGCGCTTGATCAGGAAACGATTGATCAGCACGGTCACGAATTGCGTTCGGGCGGCGTGTTGATCGCCGATACGAAATTCGCGCCGAAAGGCGATAGCTTGCCGGCGGGCGTCACGCTTCTGGCGTTGCCGATCACAGATACCGCCAAAGAATGCGGCTCGCTGCAAATGAAAAATATTGTGGCGCTCGGCATGTCGGTCGCGTACTTGGGCTTCCCGCGCGAACGTTTCATCGCGGCGATTTCGGATCGCTTCGCGAAAAAGACGCAGGAAGTGATCGCGGCCAACGTGCGCGCGTTCAACGAGGGGGCGCGTCTGGTCGATGAGCAGAAAGATAATTTTGCGGCGCCCGGAAGCTTGCCCGAACCGCCGGATGCCGATCTGCTGTTTTTGATGGGGAACGAAGCGATCGCGCTCGGCGCTCTCGCGGCGGGTGCCCGCTTCATGGCGAGCTACCCGATTACGCCGGCGTCCGAAATCATGGAATACATGATTCAGGCGATTGACCGTGTGCACGGCGCCGTTGTGCAAACAGAAGATGAACTGGCGTCCTGCATGATGGCGATCGGCGCGAACTTCGCCGGCGTCCGCGCGTTCACCGCGACATCGGGCCCGGGCTTGTCGCTGATGGCGGAATCGATTTCGCTGGCGACGATCGCGGAAATTCCGATGGTCATTATTGATGTCATGCGAGCCGGCCCGTCGACGGGCATGGCGACCAAGGTCGAACAAAGCGATATCATGGCGGCGATTTACAGCGCGCACGGCGACGTGGGCAAAATTGTCGTCGCGCCGACCTCCACCGAGGAATGTTTTTACGTGACGGCGGAAGCATTCAATCTCGCGGAACAATACCAATGTCCGGTCATTGTCTTGGCCGATTTGCAGCAGGGTTTGAATAAACAAAGCGTACCGGCGCTCGATCTCAGCCGCGTCAAAATTGAACGCGGTAATTTGCAGACGAAGGATTTGCCGGAACTGATTCGACCGGATTATTTCGCGCGTTTCGCCGATACCGAATCGGGCATTTCGCCGCGAACGATTCCGGGCACGCCGAACGGCATGTTCCTGTCCACCGGTTTGGAACACGACACGGTCGGTAAGCCGGCGGAAGCGCCGTCGAATCGCGTCGTGCAGACGGATAAACGTTTGCGTAAATTCACGACAGTGGCCGATCATTTCGCGCCGCTCGCCGTCGATGCGCCGACGGAAGAGGCCGACGTGCTGCTGATTTCGATCAATTCCGCCTGCGGCGCGGCCGCGGAGGCGGCGGAGCCTTTACGCAAGGAAGGCGTTAAAGTTAATCGCATCGGTTTGCGACTCCTGGAACCGTTCCCGGCCGAAGCGTTGCGCCCGTATGTCGAAAAGGCGAAAAAAGTGCTCGTACTCGAACAAAATGCGACGGGACAACTTACTAAGCTCCTGACGATGCATTTGCCCGAATTGGCACCGTTTTTCATGTTAAAACGTTATGACGGACTGACACTGACGCCGAGTCAGATTGTAGCCCGCGTCAAGGAGGTGCTCTGATGGCGAACGCACGGGAGTATAAAAACGCGATTCAGCCGAACTGGTGCCCCGGCTGCGGCGACTTCGGCATTCAGATGGCGATTCAGGAAGCCGCTTCGAAACGCGATATTCCTTTTGAAAAATTAATGCTGATTTCCGGTATCGGTTGTTCGAGCCGCATCGGCGGTTACCTGTACTGCTACGGCGCGCATACGACGCACGGCCGCGCATTACCGTTCGCGCAGGGCGTGAAATTGGCGAACCGCGACTTGGAAGTGGTGGTCTGCTCGGGCGACGGCGACGCGTACGCGATCGGCATGGGACACACCATCCATGCGATTAAGCGTAATTTGAATATTACCTACATCGTTTTCGATAACCATGTCTATGGTCTTACCAAAGGCCAGACCAGTCCGCGCAGCTCGCTCGGCTTCGTGACGAAGACGACGCCGCACGGCAATGTGGAAACGCCGCTGGCGGTATCGTCGATGGCGCTGGCCGCCGGCGCGGGATTTGTGGCGCAGGGATACGCGCTGGACCGGCGCGGGCTCGTGGATATCATCATGCGCGGCATGGATTACCACGGTTTCTCTTTCATCAATGTCTTTACGCCTTGCGTTACGTACAATAAATACAATACGTACGAATGGTTCAAAGAACATCTCACCGATGTGAGCGATGTGGCCGATTACGATCCCGCCGATAAAGCGCGCGCGTTGACGCTGTTGAACGAACGGGAAGGTTTGGTTACCGGCGTGCTCTACGAAGAAAAAGATCGTCCGAGTTATGAAGATTTGATTGATCTTGCGGAAGAGCCGTTAGCCGCCAAGGTCGAAACGATTAATGAAAAAACGTTTACCGACCTCATTGCGGCATTTCGTTAATCTCCTGAAACGGGGACAAAATAATACAAAAGCAGCTGGTATTACGCAGCTGCTTTTAAAATTTCGAAAAAACGGCTGGCGCGCCGGCCTGAAAAATGAAAAGTGCGCTTTATACGGGGACGTCGGGGCGTTAAATGTGCTAAAATAAATCATAATAGTATCTTTAGGAGGAAGCGCGTTGTGAACGAAATTCTGACCTCGCTCGGACGTTCAACGATATATGTTTTGGCGCAGATCGGCGCCGCCGTTCAATTGTTGATCGCGGCATGGCAGCGCATTACTTCGCTCAATGTGCGTCAAACGACAAAACAGATGGCGCTGCTGGGCGTCGGCTCCTTTCCGATTGTCGCGCTGACGTTGCTTTTTACCGGCATGGTGCTGACCTTGCAGATCGCCACCGAACTGTCGCGTTTCGGCGCGCAATTTTCGATCGGCGCGATCGTCTCGCTCGGGATGGGCCGCGAATTGGGGCCGGTATTATGCGGCGTCGTCTTAGCGGGCCGCGGCGGTGCGGCGATCACGGCCGAGATCGGCACGATGAAAGTCACCGAGCAGATCGACGCTTTGCGCGTGCTGGCGACCGATCCGATCAGTTACCTCGTGGTGCCGCGCATGGCGGCGTGCATGATTATGCTGCCGCTTTTAAATGTCTTGGGACTGATCATCGGCACTTTCGGCGGCGTTTTGGTCTGCACATTGAATAACGGTATTTCCGCTTACACGTTTTGGCGTTCGATTGAGATGTTTGTCACGCCGAGCGATGTCTATCTCGGCATGATTAAAGCGGTCGTCTTCGGGATGATTGTCGCGATCGTCGGCTGCAGCCGCGGCATGCTCGCGACCGCCGGCGCGGAAGGCGTCGGTAAAGCGGCGACCGAAACCGTAATGTATTCCATTATGATGATTTTTGCCGTCAACTATTTGTTGTCGAGCATTCTGTTTTAAGAGGCGAAGATGATTGAATTACAGGACGTGACGGTGCGCTTCGGCGAACGCGAAATCCTGCGCGGCGTGGATCTGACCGTGGCGGCGGGAGAAACGCTCGTCATTTTGGGCGCATCCGGCTCGGGCAAATCGACGATTCTCCGCGTCCTCATCGGTTTGATCAAACCGACTTCGGGACGCGTTTTGATCGACGGGGTCGATGTGACGGATTACAGCGAACGGCAATGGAATGAAGTGCGCCGTCACATGGGCTATGTATTCCAATATTCCGCGTTGTTTGATTCCATGACCGTCGGTGAAAATGTCGCCTTCGGTCTGGTGCGGCAAAATGAATTGAGCAAAGATGAAATCGCAGCGCATGTGCGCGAACGTTTGCAACTGGTGGGACTCGCGGACTGGCAAGATGCGTTGCCGCAGCAGTTGTCCGGCGGCATGAAAAAACGCGTCGCGTTGGCGCGCGCGCTGGCGACCGAACCGAAAGTCGTTTTATATGACGAACCGACGGCGGGGCTCGATCCGATCAGCGCGGCGACCGTCGATCGCCTGATCTGCCGCGCGCAGCGGCAATACGGCACGAGCGGCGTGGTCGTTACGCACGAGCTCGATTCGGCGCGAACCGTCGCCGATCGACTCGCGTTTTTACATCAGGGGCGTTTTATCGCGGATGCTCCGGCCGATACGTTTTGGCAATCGGACAATCCGCTCGTACAGAATTTTTTACAGGGCAAGAGCGAATTGGATGAGGAGGAGCGGCGCCCATGAAGTGGTCAACGGAGGCCAAGGTCGGAGCGTTTACCTTAGCGGGTCTGATCGCGACGGCGATCGTCTTGGCACAACTTTCGAACTTTGTGTTTTTCGGTAAAAAGGGCTACGACATCTACGGCATTTTTCCGGAAGTGAACGGTTTGGCGCAAGGCAATCAGGTGCGCTATTCCGGCGTGGAAGTCGGGAAAGTCGAAGAGGTGTCGTCATTGCCGCACGGCGCGAAAGTGCGGCTGCGCATTTACGAAGGCATTTCGATTCCGAGAGATTCTTATTTCGCGGTCGAAGCGGACGGCGTAATGGGCGAAAAATTTATTCGCATTACGCCCGGCGATTTGAAAAACGGCGCGCTGCAACCGGGGGATACGATCACGGGCGGCATGCCCGGCGGCATTGATGCGATCATGCGGGAAACCAATCGCCTGCTGGCCAAGACGCAGGAAGCCATGGACAGCGTCAACAAAGTGATCGGCGATCCCGTCATGCAGGAACAGCTGCGCGCTACGGTGGCCAACGCCAATGACATGTCGGCGCGGATGATCGTGCTGACATCTTCATTGCAGCAGATGACGAACGATGTGAATTTGTTGCTCGCGCGGCTGGATGCCGACGGTAAATTAACCGACGATTTGCGGGCGACCGCGGAAAACTTTCGCGTGACGAGCGAAAACGCGCGACGGATTTCCAGTCGCATCGGCGGACTCAAACGGTCGTCACTCGCCATGCCCGGCGAAGTCGAGATGTTATATAATACGGATAAGCATAAAACCACACTGAACGCCAATTGGCGCATCGGTAACGAAAATGCGTTCGGCCTGATCGGCGCGGAAGATATCGGTAAAGGTACGCTGGCCAGCTTGCAATACGGTAAACATAACGGCCGCTGGTCGGTACGGGCCGGTTTAATTCGCGGCGAGATCGGAGCGGGGGCTGATTATGAGATCGGCAAAGGCCTGCTCACGGTTGATGCGTATAATTTAGAGGATTCCGAATACCGGTTGCGCGCGCGTTGGCCGGTAGCGGAGGACTGGTCGGCAGTCGCCCAGTCGATTTTCCCGGAAAGCGCGCCTAACGGCGGTTACTATTTCGGTGTCAACCATACTTTTTAAAAGTGTAGAGAGTTAAGAGGAGATCAACATGAACTATGTAAAAATTGCCGCGGTACTCGCGGCTGTCGCTTTAGTCGGACAAGGATCGGTATTCGCGACTGATAATCCGCTTTTGGCGACGAAGAAGATCGTCAACACGACGGACGCGCTGCAACGGGAAAGCGTCCCGACGCTTGTCGATCCGAACGAAGAGCTGGCGCCGCAGACGCTGGAACTGTCTTTATCGGAAGCGGTACAGATCGCCGTGGTCAATCATTATGCCGTGCATATCGCGGAAGCGAAATGGCAGGCGGCCAATGCGGCCGTCAGTGAAATAGCGGCGAAAAAGAATCCGAGTTTTGACTTCCAGTTCGGCGCGTCGAAGTTTAAAGAGAAAAGCCAGACGGTCGCCGTGCCGCGTCCGCTCGGACCGGAGCATGCCGCTAAAGTCGACGCGACCGCGCAGGCCGCGTTGAACGCGTTGCAGCTGGTGAACCCGGGAGCGAATTTGACGCTTGAAGATCTGAAAAAAACCGACTTGTATAAAGCTCTCACAACGCAAACGGTACCGATGACTTTTGCGCAGGATCACGGTTTTCAAAATACGCTTTCGGTCACCTGGCCGATTTGGACGGGCGGTCGTGTCGAAAGCGCGGTAGCGGCGGCGCGTTACGGTCGTGACGCGGCGGAGTGGGGAATCTATAAAGAAGAAGCGGATTTGAAATATAAAGTCACGCAAGGCTACTACCAATTGATGGAAGCGCAACATTTTGCCGACATCGCCGACACCGCCGTGAAAAATCTGACGGAACACGTCAAAAACGTTACGCAGATTTATAATGCGGGCGTGGTGGCGCGAATTGACGTGCTTTCGTCCGAAGTCGCTTTAGCGGATGCGCGGGAAAAACAAATTAAAGCGCAAAACGCCGTGCAACTCGCGCGCGCTAACATGAGCAATCTTTTGCGCCTGCCGACGGTCACGACAGTCGTACCGGATACCAATGAGCTGCCGCATCGCGCGATTACGATCCAACGTGCGCAGGCTATCGACTATGCATTGGCGCATCGTTGGGAATTACAGCAGGCGGCACTGAATGTCAAAGCCAGTGAAGAAAAATTGAATGTGGCGAAGGCCGGCAACAAACCGACCGTCGCGCTGACGGCGAACATGAGCTGGCAGGACAAAGATTTTCCGGGCTTTGAAAATGAAGACTGGAAAGTCGCCGGCGGCGTGAGCTGGCCACTCTATGACGGCGGCGCCACTACGGGAAAAGTGAAAGGCGCGAAAGCGGACCTCGCCGCGGCGGAAGAAACCTACTTGCAGGCGCGCGGCCAAATCGAATTGGATGTGACGCAGGCCTACTTGAATATCGGCAGCGCGGAAGAACGGATTCAATCCACCGCGCAGGCGGTAGAGCAGGCGCAGGAAGCGTACAAGATCGCACGCATTCGTTACCGCGCCGGCGTCGGCATCAACTTGGATGTCCTGGATGCGCAGCTCGCGTTGGATCAGGCGCGCACGAATTACATCACCGCGTTGTACGATTACAACACGGGTCTCGCCCGCTTGGAACAGGCGATGGGCGTACCGGCTGTCGTGCGTTACGATGAAAGCGGCAAGGTGATCGCGCCGATCGAACCGATTACGCTGAGCAATGATGAAGCCATCCTGGCGACGCACAAACGACAGGCAGAACAATAATTTTTGTAAAACAATACATGGACAATAGCGAGGGGGCATGTCCGTGCGACGTTGGCTTTTGACGGGAGCCACGGTACTCGCCATCGGTGCGGGCGCGTTCGAGTTCTATGTGAAACCGACCGTGCTCGAGCAGGCGCCGGCACTTGTGGACGAGGCCTTGGCGACGACCGTCAACGGCACAGTCCGTTACGATAAACTGGATATAGACTGGGCTTGGAACGCGCATGTGAAAAATGCGACGGTAACCGATGCCAAGGGACTCACGGTAGCGCGTGTTCCGGATATCGAAGTCAGCTGGAATCTTTGGCGGGCGCTCGAATACGCGATGGGTAAGCGCGCCGCTTTGGGCGTCCTCGACGGCATTACGCTCGAACAACCGGAGGTTTGGTTGCGGGAAGAACCGGACCGTTCCTGGAATGTTTCTCATTTGATCCGTCCGCAGGAAACGCAGACGGAGTTCTCTTTGCGTGCCAAAATCATGGTCAATCGCGGTTTGGCGCATTTGGAATTTTTACAGGATCCCACCATCCATCTGACCGATGTCACGTGCGGGATGGATTTAAATGATTATCCGACCGTCACCGGCAGAGCGAAATTTTTATATAATAACGAACCTGTCACGCTGACCGGAAACTATACTTCGGCGGACGATTTTAACGCGCACGTGACGGCGAAACGTTTGCCGATTACGCTCGCGAATTACGTGCTGCGCGACGCGGCGCCGGACATCGCGTTGCGGGCGGGTGAGATTCACAACACGGATTTGAACGTCAGCGCCGATTCTACCGGTTTGCGCTATGACGGCACTACGGAATTGCGCGCCGGCGCGTTGCAATACGACCGGTATAACGTCACCGACGCCAAGGCCGTTATGCGTCTGGCGACGAATCGCCTGTCCTTTGCCGATGCGCAGGCGCAAGTGAACGGACAACCGCTGACGGCTAACGGTACGATATTACTTAATGACGATCCGGCGCTGGATCTGCATTTGGCGACGACGGGCGCGGAAGTGGCGACGCTTGCCGATGTGCCTCTTTACGGGCCGGTCGCGGCCAACATGCATGTGGGCGGCACGGTGGCGGCGCCGACGGCGGAAGGCGTCGCGATGCTGCAACAGGGCAGCTACGGTGCGACGCCGCTGCAAAATGTCTTTACCAAGTTTGTCTATCGCGGAGACGTCGTGAACCTGCCGGAAATAGTGGCGGGAATCGGTGAGGGACGAGTCCGCGGCAGCGGTTACTATAATGTGGCGACGAATACCGGCGCCGGCGAATATACGGCGGACAATATTAATTTGGCGCAGCTTCCGGAAACGGACGGCGCGTACGCCGGTACAGTGAACGGCCGCGGCGCGGTTGAAATTCACGACGGGGAAATGGCGCTCGCGACGTTTACCGGCTCCGGAACGGGCGTCAGCGGCGCGGGCATCATGACTGATTCGCTGCGCGCGTCGTTGCGCTATGAAGCGGGCGCGCTTGCGTTACATTATCTGAACGGCACTATGGGTGACGGTACATTTACGGCGTTCGGCAGCATGGATACGCCGCAGGGTATTCAAGTAGCCGCGCATCAATTACCGCTTTCGTATCTTTCCGGCTTGGCCGGTGTCACTATGTCGGGGGCGGCGGATCTTACAGGACAACTTACCGGCAGCGTCGCGGCGCCGCAATTCGTCGGCACGGTGAGCGCGCGTGACGGCGCTGTGCACGGTCTCGCGTATACGTCGATTCACGGCGATGTGGCGTACGTCGACGATACGTTTACCACAGATCGTCTTGTCTGGCAGGATGCCGAAGGCGGTCATGTCATTTCCGGCAGCGCGCAGCTGACCGGCGCGAAAGCGCTGGATCTTACGGTTCAAAGCGATAACATCCGCCTTGAATCGTTACTGCGGGCGGCCGACTTGCCGTTGGACGCCACCGGCTGGGCCACCAATTCGCTGACCGTGCGCGGCACGCTCGATCAACCGGAAGCGAGCGGTGAACTGCATCTTTGGGACGGTTCGGTGATGGGCGAACTCTATCAGGATGTAATCGCCCGTTACCGTTATGACGGCGATATTTTATATTTGGATGAGGCGCTGGCCTCGATGTACAACGGTACTTTGTACGCGTCAGGCACGATCGCGCCGAACGCGTTGAATGTTCAGTTGAAGGCAAGTGAAATTGATATTGATCGCGTATTGCGCGAAAAAAATACGAACCGACTGGCGGGTACCGTATCCGCCGAGGGAATATTGCGCGGCACGCCGGCCGATCCGCGTTTGGAAGCCGACTTCTGGGGCCATAATTTATATGCCAACGGCGAACCGATCGACGGTTTGCGCGGTCATTTAGCTTACGCCGAAGGCGTAGCGGCTTTGACCGATACGACGCTGACGCAGCGCGACGGCGTCTATCGTTTGAACGGCACATATCGCTTGGACGGCGGCGTGTTCCGCGGAGCGGGCGACGTGGAGGGAGCGGACATTGCGCGGCTCTTGCGTCTGGCGAATATTCCGTACGAGAACTTGGCCGGTCAGGTGACGGGGCATGTCGAACTCAACGGTACAGCCGCGAACCCGAGCTTGCGCATCAACGGCAAATTGGAAAACGGCAGCATTGACGGCAAACCTTTCGGTACGACGGAAATTGACGCGGATTACGCCAATCGCGTGGCGACCGTCCGCAAGTTGCATATGCCGATCGGCGCGGGCGTGCTCGCCGCCGCCGGCACGGCTGATCTCGACGGTGAAATCGATATGCAGCTGGCGGCGAAAGATGTCGATGTCACCTACGTCACGGCACTGGCGGGACAACCGCTTGATCTCACGGGCAATTTGAATGTGAGCGCGGTCTTCACCGGTCCAACAAAAACACCGGTGATGGATATGTCGTTCGAACTTTCGAACGGCGCATTCGCAGGTGTTGCCTTTGATCGTTTCATCGGCTTGTTGAATATGCGCGATCAAATCATCGAAGTCAACCAGACCTTGCTGCAACGTGAACCGTATCAATTAAGCATGTACGGTAAAGTTCCGGTCGCCGCGTTGACGAAAGCGGGACGGGCGACGCAATCGAATGAATCAATGAATCTGGAAATCCACCTGGATAAAGCGGATTTGGAACTGTTGCGCGCGCTATCACCCGCGGTTCTTTCCGCCACAGGCGAAACCAAAGGCGGCATCACGGTCACCGGCACGCTTGCGGATCCGCACATCAACGGACGCATTTTTGTCGCGGACGGCGCGGCGACGATAGAAACGATGAAAAGTCCGCTGGAACATATTCACGCGGAATTGGAATTTAACGGTAAATCCGCCACCTGGCGCGGCCAAACGACCATCGGTGAAGGCGATCTTACCACTGCGGGCGAAGTTCGCTGGACCGACTTTACCGATACGCGCTATGAAGGGACGCTGGACGCCGACGCGATCAATCCGCAGAGCTCGTACTACTCCGGTCCTTTGACGGCGCATTTACAACTTACGCAACAGGCGGGCATGCCGTATCTGACCGGCGATGTTCTGGTGGAAAAATCCCGCTTCGATGTGCCGCTGACATTTACGGAGGGCGGCACGCCGCTGTTGATGGGATTTGATGTGAACGTCAGCATCGGTGAAAAGACACGCCTTTATAACAGCTATCTCTATGATTTGACATTGGCCGGCGATTTGCACGTCGGCGGCACGACCGCGGCGCCGGACGTTGACGGCAAAGTAGTCGTGAACCACGGGTACTTGCGGTACCTGAGCAATAAATTCAAGGTCGAGGAAGGCGTGGCCGATTTCAATCGCACGCAGAGTTTCCTGCCGAATCTGCACGTGCTCGCGACGACAAAATTTAATCGTTACCGCATTCATATGCAGGCGGATGGTTTACCGACGGAGCTCGATCTGAAACTTACTTCGGAACCGGCGTTAAGCCAGGAAGAAATCGTCATGATGCTTACCTTGCACACGCAGGGCGATATCAACGATCTCGGCCGGGCGGACGCCAACGCGGCCTTGGCGTCGGCGGCGCAGACATTGGTTTTCGGCACGCTCGAAAATCGTCTGCAGGATGTATTGGGCCTCGATATGATCCAGGTCACGACCGGTTCGGTCGATCCCTTTGAAACATCCACAGTCGCCAACCAAAGCTTTTACAACCTGCAAATCGGCAAATATCTGTTCGACGACTTCATGTTGGTGCTGACAACCGGCGTCAACAACGAACAGCAAAGCGCCGGTTTCCGTTACGACATTAACCGGAGTTTCCAAGCGGAAGCGTGGATGAATAATGAAGACAATTACTATATCGGCGGTAATTGGCAGTATCGATTCTAAAGGAGCGCCATGTTAAAAGAATATTTTCAGGAACTTGCCAAAATTGAATTATTGGATCCCGAAACGGAAGCTTCTTTGTGGCGCGCCTATAAAGAAAAACAAGATCGCGGCGCCCGCCAGACATTGATCGAGCATTACCAGCCTTTGGTCGTCAAAGAAGCGATGCGCTGGCAACTGCAGGAAGCGACTTTACTGGATCTTTTACAGGAGGGCACCGTCGGTTTGATGGAAGCCGCGGAGCGGTATGATCCGGCGCGGTCGGTCGCGTTTTCCCTTTTTGCGCGGCACCGCATCCGCGGGCGCATGCTCGATTACATTTATAAAAACGGAACCGATATCCCGGTGGAAGACAGCGCCTGGGCCGAAAGTCGCGCGCAATTCAACAGCCTCGTGACGGAGGCGACGGATGCGTTTGAGGCGGCGGATCGGACGTTTTTGTGGGAAGCGGTACGTAACGCCGTGCATCGTTTGCCGCCGAAAGAACAGCAGGTGGTCGACGGCATTTACATGCAAAATCGCGAGCCGAAAGAGCTGGCGCTCGAATTACAAGTTTCTAAAACTTACATTTATAAATTGCAAAAAACCGGTATACGCCGTCTGCGCGGCATGTTGTCGCGCTTGATGCACGAACGACGCGAGTAAACGAAGATACATCGGTTATGATTTGCGAGAATTCGCTCAAAAACTCGAGTATTATTCAGAAAAAGAATGCGGAATGCGGTTGCAAAGAGAATTCAAAAAACCGATTTTAAATTGATTAGGAAATTTTACAAGAAAGGAGCACACGCATGAGTCTTTCCCGAGATGAGCTTGTTCGTCGCGTTGAAACGGCGCGTCGCTGGTTGGAACAGGCGGAGCATTCATTTCATGACGAAACGCCTCTGAAAGGCGAATTGAACTTGCTTTTAGCCCAAGCCGAAATGCAAAAACTTCGGGAAGACCGCGGCATGTCCCGACAGTGGCAACATTGGCAACGCGCTCTCGCGTTGGTGACGGCGATCGTCATGGTGAGCGGTTTCAGCTGGTGGTGGCAAAAGGGTGATGACGCTCCCGCGCCGGTTACGGCTCCTGCAACGGTAGTGAAAACGGTTCCTTTGGAATCCTCGGCGACATGGCCGCAAGCAGCCGCTCCGCAAGTCGCGCAACCGACGCCGGCGGCAAGCGTAGCGGTACCGGAGGCTCGTGAGCCGGCAGTGCATGCGGCGCCGTCACCGGTCAAAACGGCAACGGCAACGCCGGCAGTGACACTTGCTCCGGACGAAATGCAGTCGGTGGTCAGTGATGCGGCGAAGGTATTGCGCACACCGTAATTATCAAGTAAACTAAACCTATCATTCAAATGAATGGATACCATTTGCAATTAGGAGGATATGACTATATGAAACATGGTAAACAGGCGCGGCAATGGCTTGTCGCCGCAGTCACGCTGGCAACGCTGGGAGTGACTCAGGGATTCGCAGCGGATGCGCCGACGACGGTTTCCGATCAGCATATGCCGTACAATGAAGCGGCTATCTCAACGACGGTGACGCCGGGCGCAAAAGACTCGCTTGCGGAGCAAGGATTAATCGACAATCCGGCGCTGACCGTCGGTCAGACGACTCAGACGAGCAATGTACAGGCGCTGTATGTAGCCAAAGCGGATCAGGCAGCGATCGATGCGCAGGTCGGCAAAACGGTCACAAACGTAGCGTTGGCAGGCGTTCCGGACGGAGTCGCGCAGCAGATACTGCCGCGTTTGACGACCAAAGTCGGCGACAAAGTATCGTCGGAAGCGATCGCGGCCGACATCAAAGCCATTGGCGACAGCGGTATTTTTGCGCAAATCGCGCCGGTTTTCACCGCCGTTCCGGAAGGCGTGCAGTTGACGTATCAGGTCGCGACGAACCCGGTGGTCAATCAGGTTCGCGTGGAAGGCGTGTCGGCGTTTGATGCCGAGTACCTTGCGCAGATGTTGGCCATTCCGCAAGGCAGCGTTTTGAATACGGTGGAAGTGGGCGAAAAAGTTCGCGCGATTGAAGATCTCTACGTGAAGCAGGGTTACATTTTGGCCTCCGTTTCCGATGTGCAGGTCGCGCCGGACGGGACGCTGACGGTCAAAGTCGATGAAGGCATTGTCGAAGACATTGTCATCAAAGGCAACAAAAAGACCAAGGATTACGTCATCACTCGCGAACTGCGCTTCAAAGAAGGGGATCCTTTCAATAAATATCTGGCGCAACGCAGCTTGGAACGTCTTTACAACCTGGGTTACTTTGAAGACGTCAACGTGCGTTTGCTGCCGGGCAAAGTCGATCACCAAGTCGTTGTGGAAATCGACGTGCTCGAACAAAAAACGGGCGTTGTTACTTTGGGCGCCGGTTACTCGAAGTCGGACGGCTTTGTCGGGATCGTGGAATTCGGTGAAAACAACTTCCGCGGCACGGGCGACAAGATCAATGTCCATTGGGAATTCGGCGGCAAGGGCAGTGACAAGAACTACCAGATTTCGTACACGCGTCCGTGGCTTGACGATAAAGGTACGTCGCTCGGTTTCTCGTTCTACAACCGCGTGGTGGAATATGATGATTACAACGAAGACGGCAGCACTGTCGCCACTTATGACAAGCGTCGCAAAGGTTACAACCTGACCCTGGGACGCGCGCATGGCGAATACCGCACGACTTCGATCACATGGGAAAGCCGCGACGATAAATATGATGAATATAAAGGCGGCTTCAACTACGGCGAAAACGCGGTCATTCCGCTGGTCGGCATGCAGCGCACGGAAGAAGGCAAGCTGAAGCTGGATGCCAACGGCAAACCGATTCCGGTCGTTAACTTCGCGTTGAACGCGCCGGAACCGACGCTTTTGGAACCGGGCGCGGCGGCCTCCCTGCTTACCGGTGTAACGCTTCCGGAAGCACCGAAACTGACCGGTGACGAGAACGCGGATATCGAAGCGCTTAATCAATGGCGCGATGCCTTGCGCACGGCGGTGGCCACTGTCACTCCGCAGGGCTACTACAATTTCAAAGACATGGACTACATCGGCAAAAACTTCGGTAGAACGAACAGCCTGTCCGTTACTCATGTGTTTGATAATCGCGACAATTACTTCAACCCGACCCGCGGCTACCGTTACTCGGTAACCGGCCAATGGGCGGGCCACGGCTTGGGCGGCGATTTCGACTTCTATAAAGTCAACGCCGAAGGACGTTTTTATAAGAAACTGAAAAATAACCACGTCTTGGCGCTGCGCGTCATGGGCGGTTACGCCAACGGTGAAATCGGCTACTCCGAACTCTTCAGTTTGGGCGGCGCATACAATTTGCGCGGCTTTGAAGATGACCAGTTCAAAGGCAGCAACATGTATGCGGCGACTTTGGAATACCGTTTCCCGATCATCAAGAAAGTGGACGGCGTCGTCTTTACCGATGTCGGTAACGCGTGGGGCATCGATGAGTCGCGCGTTCCCTGGTACCATGACAGCAATAAGGTGCATTGGTCGACCGGTGTCGGCTTGCGTGTACAGACTCCGATCGGACCGATCCGACTCGACTACGCGCATGGTGACAAGAATAAATTCCACTTCAGCTTCGGCGGCCAATTCTAAACCGCGACAGGCGACAAATTCTTGTCGCCTGTTCACTGTTTATAAGAAAAGAGGGGATGTATGAGCAAGCGGCTTATCGGCTTTTTGAGCGCGGCTTTGGTCGCGTTGCCGCTGGCTCTTTGGGCGGCGCCGATTCAGACGGTGGATGTCAGCGTGCAAACCGGTACGGGACGATTAGCGCCTTCGGTGGCCGACCGTATTGAGGCCAGTGTCAAAGTGATCGGTGAACGCGTTTTGATCGGTCAGCCATCGGAAACGGTGGCGGCGCATGCCGGAGAATACGGCAAAGTATTGGCGGATGTCGCCGGACGTGTCATCTCGGGGTACGTGGTGACGGATGTCGAGGTGCACGCCGACGCGGCGACCCGACTCGTTCTCGTTCTGACACCGTACGGTGAGCACGTGCAAGAGGTGCACACGGCGGTTGACTACGGCAATTTATCGCCGACGGTGCATGCCTTGATGGCAAGCGATCTGGCGGCGATTGACGAAAGAATCAACGCGCTTTTGATCGGCCTGCCGCTCGGCGCGTTGGATTGGGTGGGAGGCATCTCGGACACGCTCGTAAAAGACGAATTTGCCCGTCGTTTGCCGGAATTCAATGCCAAGCTTGAAATTACACCGGCGGCGACAACGAGCGCTAAAATCTACCTTTTACCGCAAGGACCGACGGTTCGTACTCATCAGGTGCGCACCGCTTCCGAAACGGTCCCGCGGCTCTTCATCAACGGCGCGGCGGAACGTGTTCGGAAGGTTTTGCCGGAATACATCGGCGCACCGCAGGCGTTTTTGGAACGTCACCGCGAAGAGATCGCGGAGCGTTTGTTGGAGACGGCCAAAGAAGATCCCTTCGTCAGCCGTTACGATTTGGATTTGACAGGCGCGCTTACGATTGGCGAAGAACTTACCTATACGTTACATGCGAGCACGGATACGTGGCTGATTGACGCCAATGTTGCTCTGGATTTGGGACGGGAAGAAAAAAATACGCGGGTCCGCGGCACGCTCGGAAAACGGGCGACGGATCACGATACTTTCTTCGTCGATGTGGATTTTTTTCCGCATGATGTGAGTTGGGATGTTTCCACCGGTTACATGCATCGTTTTGGTGTGGGAACCTACTTGGGTTACCGTTACGAATGGACGGAATCGCAGCAAACGGCATTTTTGCGACAGGAATTCAGTCCGCGCTGGTATCTCCGGTGGGACCATGACTTGTCGCCGTCGGCGGACAGCGTTGCCGTCGGCTATCGTCTTCAGGATTATCTCGGTGTGGAGCTGATCCGCGACGAAGACGATTATTGGGTCCGTGTCATCGGACATATCTGAGGAATTAAAGGAGTCGATTGATTATGATGCGAGCAATGCGTAATAAGTACAATGTGAAAGTGGTTTCGTTCGTCGTCGCGGCGGTGTTCGTTCTCGGTATCGCGGCGTATGCCATGATGGGCATGGGGAATGTTGCCCAAGCGGCACCGACCTCGTCCATCGGCGTGGTCGATCAGGCCAACATTATTAAAGATACATCCAGCTTAGGCGTGGAATACCAGCAGCAGATGGCGGCGGCGGCGCAGCAATTACAAAGCGAGTTTGACGCGAAATCGGCGAATATGTCGGACGCGGAAAAACAGCAATATTTCCAGGAAATGCAAAAACAGTTTAACGCCAAGCAGGCCGAAATCCATAAAAATATTCAAGGCAAAATTGACAATGCCGTGAAAGAAGTAGCGGATAAAAAAGGATTGTCGCTGGTTGTCGATAAAGCGGCCGTGCTTTACGGCGGCGTCGATATCACCGGCGAAGTGCAGACGGCGCTCAATAATGCTCTGACGAAAGAAGCGGGTAAAGAGCAGTCGGCAGAAACCAAGAAGTAATCTATGCAAAGGTCAACGCATGGAGCCCTGAGTGTACTTCTGGCCGCGTGTCTTTTGTTGAGCGGTTGCGGCATCGGCGGCTGCTCCCGTACGGAGCAGGCACCGCAAGCGCCGCAGTACGGTGTGGCAGATATGGAAAAATTAGTGCACGCCCATCCGCGTTACAGTGATTATTTTCGCCTGGAGCAGGAGTACAAAAACCTGGTGGCCACGTATGACGCCGAACGCGAACAACTGATTCGCCGTTCCGCTCAGGCGCAGGAAGCATTGCGTGAGCAGCTTTCCTCCGGGGCCATCGAAAAGGGACTCAACACGGAATACCGGGCCAAAATGACGGCGCGTGAAACCGCATGGAACCAAAAGCTGGAAGCGTTGTATCGTGAGTGGATCGCGCGCGCGCCGCAACCGGCGGATGAAGCATTACAACAGGCGGATTTGGAAATCGTCAATCTGCAGCTGAAGCTTAGAGCGCTCCATTTACCCGCGGCCGAACGTGAAACCATGGAAGCGCGGTTGCAGGAATTGCTCGCGGAACGCGCCGCTCTGACGGATACAGCGGCGGCGTTGCCGGAAGAAGGGCAAAAAGAGCTTGCCGCTTTGAAAGAAAAAGCGCAGGCGGATCTGGCCCGATACAGCGACGAAGTGATCGCGGAGCTGAGCGCCAAACGGGAGACCGCGCAGCAGCAACTCCACGATGAGATGGCGGCGCAACTGATGTCTGACGGCGCCGGTTGGAATCACGAATGGCGCGAAACACTCGCGACCAAACAAAATGAAATGAACCAAGTCAAAGAGGCAATCACCCAAGATATTCGTCACGAGGCGCAGGCGGTAGCGGAGGCTAAAAATCTCGAAGTGATTTTCGCCGAGTATCGCGCCAATATTTCCGCGCAGGATGTCACGAATGATATTTTGCAGAAATTGGGGACGAATCCTAAGGAGGTAAGTAACAGTGGTAAATAAATGGTGGCGGTCATTCGCGCTGGTCGGAATGCTGGCCGGCGTCATGCTGATGAGCGGCTGCGGCAATGATGAGAAAGTAGGCGTTGTCGATTTTGAACGCATCGCGCGGGAAAGCGGCCAGGCCCAGCAGATCACCCAGGAAATTATGACGAAGCAGGCGGAAATCGCAACGCGTCTGCAGCAGGCGCAGGCGACTTCCTCGCCGGAAGAATTCGCCGTGACGGAACAGGCGGCCAAACGTGAATTGCAAGTATTCCAGATGGCCAAGCAGCAGCAATTCCAAGCGCTGATCGAAAGCCAATCCCAGCTGATCGCCAAGGATAAAAAACTCGGCATTATTATGCATAAAAATGCCGTTCATTACCAAGGTGTGGATGTAACGGACGAATTGCTGGCGAAACTCAAAGCCAACGACAATACGAATAAAAAACAGAATCAAGAGGCGCAACCGGCCGCCGCAGAGAAAAGCGGGCAAAAGTAATGGCATACACAGTAGCGGATCTGGCCGCACGGGTCAACGGTACGGTATACGGTGACGGTAATAAGGAAATCACCGGCGTTGCGGGCGTGGAAACGGCCGGCCCGAACGACATTGCTTTTTTGCTGGATGAATACGCCGCGCAATTGCCGCTGGTGAAAGCGGGCGCGGTTCTGATGACCGGCGCGCCGGAAGAAACGGTGGCAACGACGGTGATCGTCACGGAAAACCCGAAGTGGGCGTTCGCGGAGCTGGTCGATGTATTGAAACCTTTGTACGTGCCGCCGGTCGGTATCCATCCGACGGCCATTGTCGATGCAACGGCGGAGATTGATTCGCAGGCGACGATTTTACCGTATGTGGTGATCGGCGCGGGTACCGTTGTCAAAGCGGGCGCTATTTTACACCCGCATGTTGTATTGGGACGCGATGTGACCGTCGGTCGCGATACGGAAATTCATTCCGGCGCGGTGTTGCATGATCGAACGGAAGTCGGCGATCGCGTTATCATTCGCGCCAACGCCGTGATTGGCGGTGAAGGCTTCGGGTTTGCTACCGAAGACGGTAAGCATACGCGGATTCGTCAGATCGGTCGCGTCGTCATCGGCGATGATGTTGAAATCGGCGCCGGCACGACGATTGATAACGCGACATTCGGTGAAACTTCGATCGGTCGCGGCACAAAGATCGACAACCTCGTGCATCTCGGGCACAATGTCCGCATCGGAGAAGACTGTTTCATCATTGCCCAAGTGGGCGTGGCGGGTTCGACAGAAATCGGTAACCATTGCATTCTGGCGGGACAGACCGGCATTTCGGGGCATATTACGATTGCCGATCATGTTACCTGCGGCGGGAAGACGGGCGTTGTCGGCAGCATCAAAGAACCGGGAACATATGTGGGCTTTCCGGCCCGTCCGCATCGTCAGTGGGGACGGATTGAAGGAACGCTCAACCACTTGCCTGAACTGATGAAACGGGTGAAACGCTTGGAAAAAGCCTTGGAGAAAACTGAAGAAAAATAAAAAATGCCGTCACCGACGGCATTTTTTGACGGAGGCAAGGTATGTATTTTTGGCTACAATTAGGACGCCGTTGGGCATGCGGTTTGCCGGCCGGCGCCGCGCGTCGCTGGGGCGATCGCTTGGGACGGTTTTTCTGGCGCATATTGCCGCGAAAACGCAAAGATATTGCCGTGGAAAATATTTTACGTGCCGAGCTGACCTCTTCGCCGGAGCAGGCGCGGGCGATCGCGAAAAAATCCGCTGTCCGTTTGGGGCGGGTCGCGCTCGATGTACTGCGTTTTCCGCTGTACACCGAAGGCCGCATTTTAGAGCAGATGCATTTCACGGGCACCGAGGAGCTTGACGCCCTTTACCGCAACGGCGGCGGTTGTATTGTCGCGGCCTCGCACATGGACAACTGGGAGATGCTGGGCGGCGCGCTGGCGAGCAAATATCCCGGTAAAATTGTCGCGGTCGGTTTTAAGCAGTCGAATGAAGGATTCGATCGATTCATTCGCGAATCGCGCGCGATGCTCGGTGAAGCGGTGCTGTATCCGAAAAACATGCGGGATATTTTGCGGCTTTTGAAAGAGGGCAAATGGATTTGTCTTTTGTACGATCAGGACGGTAGCGCCAAAGGGATGTTGGCGCAATTGTTTCGCACGCTGGCGCTTTCCGTTACGGGACCGGCTGTCTTTTCCTATGCGCGACAAGTGCCGATCGTGCCTGTGCATATCTATACGCGCGACGAAGGATTTGATGTGGTCGTGCAGAAAGCACTTTGGACGCGCCGAGATTTGAAAAAAACGGTCGCGGTACGGGAAATGACCGATCGGTTGAATGCGATTTTGGAACAGCGGGTGCGGGAGCGTCCGGAGGACTGGTTTTGGATCCACAATCGCTGGAAATGGACGAAACGCATTTATGGAGATCCGCATGAACTGTGGCGCGATGAACAGGCGCAACGGGTAAAGGAGGACGAAGCATGATTGCAAGTTGTATTGATCACACGCTGCTGGCGCCCGACGCGAGCGCCCGCGCCGTAGAAATACTTTGTGAAGAAGCTAAGGCGTATCATTTCGCCACTGTTTGCGTCGCGCCGTATCGTGTGCAACAGGCGGCGCAGGCGCTTGCCGGAAGCGGCGTCGGCGTGACGACGGTCGTCGGCTTTCCGCACGGCGCGAATGGCGGTCCGATGAAAGCGGCGGAAGCGAGCTGGGCGTTGGCGCAAGGCGCAACCGAAATCGACATGGTGCAAAATATCGGCGCGGTGAAAGACGGCGCGTGGGATATGGTGGCGAAAGAAATTCGCCAAGTGCGCGCGGCGATCGGTGATGTCACGCTCAAGGTTATTTTAGAAACGGCGTTGCTGACACCGGAAGAAATTGTGAATGCCTGCAAGCTGGCTCAAGATGTCGGCGCGGATTTTGTGAAAACATCGACCGGCTTTGCCGGCGCAGGCGCTACCGTAGCGAACGTGAAACTGATGCGCGACACCGTGGGGCCTCATTTTGGAGTGAAGGCATCCGGCGGCATTCGCGATCTTGCGACGGCGCGCGCGATGATCGCCGCCGGCGCGAATCGACTCGGCGTCAGCGCAGGCGTCGCGATTGCGCGTGCGGAACAAGATGAAAGTAAGTAAAAAAGACCGCAAGGTCTTTTTTATTTCGTAAATAACAAAGATTTGACGAAACGATTACGCGTTTTTTCCGATGTGTGATATAATATTAAAGTTATTAAAAATCAGGAGGAACATCTATGCAACGGCAAGATATACGTAATGTCGCGATCATCGCTCACGTTGACCACGGCAAAACCACATTGGTCGACGCGATGTTGCGTCAAAGCCACGTTTTCCGTGAGAACGAACGCGTCGCCGAACGTGTTATGGACTCGAACGATATCGAGCGCGAACGCGGAATCACCATTTTATCCAAAAATACCGCCGTCATGTACAACGGCACGAAAATCAATATTGTTGACACGCCCGGCCACGCCGATTTCGGCGGGGAAGTCGAACGTATTTTGAACATGGTCGACGGCGTAGTGTTGTTGGTCGATGCTTTTGAAGGCCCGATGCCGCAGACGAAGTACGTGCTGCGCAAGGCCTTGGAGCAGAATTTGAAGCCGATCGTCGTCATCAACAAGATCGACCGTCCGGACCAACGCGTCGCGGAAGTCGAAGGAGAAATCATCGACCTCTTCATTGAACTGGATGCGAGCGACGAACAGCTCGATTTTCCGGTTATTTACGCATCCGCTCGCGCCGGAGTCGCCAAGTTGTCGATGGATGACAGCAACGATACGGTGGAACCGCTTTTCCAAACGCTTTTGGACTACATTCCGGCGCCGGAAGGCGACATGGAAGCGCCGCTGCAGATTATGGTTACGACGCTGGATTACGATGATTACGTCGGCAAAATCGCCATCGGTCGCATTGTGCGCGGCTTCGTCCGTTACGGTCAGCCGGTCGCGATCATGAACGGCGATCAGGTGCGCCAGGATAAAATCGGCCGTCTGTACACGTACAACGGCTTGTCGCGCGTGGAAACGAATGACGCGAAGATGGGCGACATCGTCGCGATCACCGGTTTCAAAGACATCAATATCGGCGAGACCATCACCGATCCGGAACATCCGGAAGCATTGCCTTCGATCAATATCGACGAACCGACATTGTCGATGGTCTTTTCCGTCAACGACAGCCCGTTTGCGGGACAGGACGGCGAATACGTCACCAGCCGTCATTTGCGCGCTCGCCTTTTGAAAGAAGTGCAGACGAACGTCGCGATGAAGGTGGAAGAAACCGATTCTGCCGACGCGTTCAAAGTGTCCGGTCGCGGCGAATTGCATTTGTCGATTTTAATCGAAATGATGCGTCGTGAAGGCTATGAATTACAGGTCGGCAAACCGACGGTCATCATGAAAATGATCAACGGCCAGAAATGCGAACCGTTGGAACGTTTGAATGTCGACGTGCCGCAGGAATTCATGGGCACCGTTATGGAAACCCTCGGACCGCGTAAAGCGGAGCTCATCAGCATGAATGAACTGTCGGGCTACCTGCGTATGGAATTTATCATTCCCGCACGCGGTTTGATCGGCTTCCGCAACGAATTTTTGACAAGCACTAAAGGCAACGGCGTCATGTACCACGTCTTCCACGGGTACGCTCCTTTCAAAGGGGAAATCCCGATGCGGACGCGCGGTGCGTTGGTCGCCGTCGAACCGGGCGAAACCACCGCGTACGGCTTGGGCAATATCGAAGAACGCGGCACGCTTTTCCTCGGCCCGAATGAATCCGTGTACGAAGGTCAGGTCGTCGGCGAAAACGCTCGCGATACCGATATGGACGTCAACCCGTGCAAGAAAAAGCACGTATCCAACATGCGCGCGTCGGGTTCCGACGATGCGATCCGCCTGACTCCGCCGCGTCAATTTACGCTGGAAGAAGCGCTGGAATGGATCAACGACGACGAAACGGTCGAAGTGACTCCGCATGCCATCCGCATTCGCAAACGCATTTTGAGCCAGCAGGCTCGTTACAAAGCGGCGAAAAAGAAACAGCAATAAAAAAGACCTCGTACGAGGTCTTTTTTTGCGTGTCAGGCGTGCGCCGGTCGGCGGCTGATGAAGCGGAGCAGCCACCAACCGAGACAGGCGAAGAGAATAAAGATCGCGAAATAGTCAATGAAAAACAAAATCGCGCTCGGTTCCGCTTTCGCATGTTTCAAGTACAAGTACGCCATTTTCAAAAAGAAATTACGCGCGACCGCGATATACAAGCCGTACATACTGATCGCGCCGAGCACCGCGTTCCATTTCCCGCCAAGCGGAGGCAAAACACGCCGCATTGTGTGACGCAAACTGTCCCAATAAAAGCCGGCGTGCATCGCGACGAGCGCGTAAAACCAAGACGACGAACAGATGTGTACGTACTTGGCGTAGCGTAACACTTCCCGCCCCGGATGCGGGATCAGGGATGAAAATAAAAATCCCGAAATAAAGCAGATGACGAACACCGCGCAAAGCACATAGTTCGCTGCGCGCAGAAAACGGTTGCGCGGCGTCGTGCGCCGGGTAAATTTTCCCAAAGCGCGGCGATGTTCATAGACATGATAGCCGACGATCAGCGTGAAAATATAGGCGAGCCACTCGTGTCCGCTGAGTCTCGTCAGAGGATACGCCATGGTGGCGAAGAGGCTGACCAAAAGCCCGATGTGCATAATGCGTCGTTGCATATTTCCTCCCTCGCGACAATTTCCCCGTTGCCGCTTTACTTTCATTATACCAGCGGCAAGGCGTTTGGCAACCGTCGTCAAAATGCCGCAAAGCCGATTCTTACTATGCTATAATAAAATCAACTATTTTACGTCTGCGATGACGTAATTGTACCGGTTGAGGAAAGGGGAAAGGGGAAAGAACGTGGACCCTTGGGTAGTCATTCGGCATCGTCTTAACGAAGCGAAATGGTTCAAACGTCTGCGCGATTCGCGCGCTTTATATATTGGTAAACGTTTATATCAGCGGTATATGGATGATGATGTGGGGATGCTGGCCGCGGCCGCGACCTACTACCTGATTTTGGCGCTGGTGCCGTTTATGATTTTCCTGTTTAATATCATATTGTTCGTGGCGGCGTCGCAAATCGATACGGTATTGCGCTACATGCAGTATCTGCCGGGGGATGTGCCGGCGACGCTCGCGCCGGTGGTTACCGATATTATCGAACAGCGTTCGACCACGGTATTGTCCATCGGTCTTTTATTGGCGCTGTGGTCGTCGTCCAAAGGCATCGACACTTTGATTCGCGCGACCGATATTGCGTTTCAGACGGGCAAAAATGTCCAGTCCTATATTCGCATTAAAACGAAATCGATCCTGTTCACCTTGCTGATTGTCGGAACGATGCTGGCGTCGCTCGGCATTACCGTGTTCGGTAACCTGATCGTGAAAACATTTATGGGGGTGCTCGGTCTGACGCAAGAATTTCTTTTCTTTTGGCGAATCGGCACCTACCTGATTCCTTTTGTGGCGATGATTCTGGTGCTGGCGGTTTTCTACCGTTACGCGCCGCGCTTCGTCGAACACGAGGGGCGCACGCCCTGGTCGCATACGCTCACCAGCGCCGCGATCGTGACGACGATCTGGGTCGCCATGACGGCGGCGTACGGCTTTTACGTCAGCAATATCGCCAATATGGGCGCGACCTACGGCTCGCTGGTCGGCTTAATGATTCTTTTCATCTGGCTCAATCTGACCTCGCTCATTTTCATTATGGGCGCGGAATTTATCGCGGCGTTTGACGATATGCATTTGTTTTTTGCTGTGCCGCGCCGCAAAGATTACCAGACGGAAGAATTTCGGATCGTCTGAAGCGAGATGTTTCGCAAGCCCGTTACCCTGTGTTACAATAAACGGTATTGAAAGATTTCCATGTAGGAGGCAGTATGCACATTGTTTTAGTCGAGCCGGAAATTCCCGGCAATACCGGCAATATCAGTCGTTTGTGCGCGGCCAATCATCTTGTTTTGCACCTGGTGAAACCGCTCGGATTTTCGATTGATGACAAGCATTTGAAGCGCGCCGGTTTAGACTATTGGGACTTGTTGGAAGTTCATATTCACGAAAATTATCAGGCGTTGGTCGAATATCTCAAGGGCCGACGTTTCTGGTTTAATACGACAAAAGCGGAAAAAAGCTATACCGATGTCCGCTTTACCGATGAAGATGTCCTGGTGTTCGGTAAGGAAACCAAAGGACTGCCGGAAGAATTGTTGGCCGCGCATCCGGAGCAATGCATTCGGATTCCGATGCGGGCCGAAGCCCGTTCGTTGAATTTGTCGAACGCGGTGGCGATTGTTTCGTACGAAGCCTTGCGTCAGTTGGATTTTCCCACGCTGGCGCAAAAGGGACATTTGCCCGAATTGAAAGGAGATTCCCATGAATATGTATGATGACGCTTATAACTTGGCGAAAAGCATTCGCGAAAGCGCGGAAATGAAACAGCTGATCGCGGCGAAAGAAAAACTGGCGCAGGACGCGTCGGCGAAAGATTTGGCGGAAGAGTTTCTCGCTTTGCAGATGGAAGCGGAATACCGTCGCATGTTGCAGAAAACGGACGGTTGGAACGGCATGGAAAAATTGCAGAGCTTGCAGGTGATGGTGCAAAACAACTCGCTCGCGAGCGAATACTTGCATGCGTTCATGCGTTGGCAGCAGGTGGCCGCGGATATTCAAAAAATCGTCAGCGAGGCGATCGGCGAAGGCGTTCCCGATTTGTCCCGCTTTGCGCCGGCGGAGGAAAAGCAGTGACCGTAGAGCATTGGGAAGAGTTGTTTTCCGGCGTTGTCCCCAAGAGCGCGTTGCATTTTGCCGAGCCGATGGCGCGGCATACGACCTTCGCGATCGGCGGACCGGCGGATCTCTATATCGAGCCGGAGACCGAGGCGGAACTGGCGGGCGTATTGCGCGTTGTCGCCAACGAAAAATGTCCGCTGATGATTCTCGGCGGCGGAGCGAATGTGTTGGTGCGCGACGGCGGCGTGCGCGGCGTTGTCATCGGTCTGTCGAGGTTGGTGCGACCTTTCTATACGGAAGGCAATCGGCTTGTCGTGGCGGGCGGCGTGCGTTTGGCGCAGGCTTCGCGCAAAGCGGCGAAAGCGGAATTGTCCGGCTTGGAATTCGCCTGCGGCATTCCCGGTACGATCGGCGGCGCCGTGTGGATGAATGCGGGCGCGTATGGCGGTGAAATGCAACAGATCGTGACGGAAGTGACGGCGCTCACGCGCGCGGGCGAACGGGTCGTCTACGCGGGAGATCAGCTGCACTTCGCGTATCGTCACAGCGTGTTCCAGGAAACCGGCGATATCATCACGCAGGTGACGATGGAACTGCAACCGGGGAACGCGGCGGAGATTCGCGAGAAGATGGCGGATTATACGAAACGGCGGACGACGAAACAGCCGCTTGATATGCCGAGCTCGGGCTCCACATTTAAGCGGCCCGTCGGCTACTATGCGGGAACATTGATTGAAACGACCGGACTCAAAGGCTTGACGGTCGGCGGCGCGCAAATTTCCATGCGTCACGCGGGTTTTATCGTGAATCGCGGCGGCGCGACCGCGGCCGATGTGCTGGGGTTGATTGCCGAAGTGCAGCGGCGCGTTTTCGCGGAGCATGGCGTAACGCTGGAACCGGAAGTGCAAATTTTCGGTGAAGATGAACAAAGGAGTGAGACCGACGATGCGTATTGACGGTCGCGAAATAAATGAATTGCGTCCCGTGACGATCGAACGAGGCGTGAATAAATATGCGGAAGGCTCGGCGCTGATTACCTGCGGCGATACGAAAGTATTGTGCACGGCGTCGGTGCTGCCGCGCGTGCCGCGCTGGTTGCGCGGCGCAGGACGCGGCTGGGTGACGGCGGAATACCAGATGCTGCCGCGGGCGACGAAAGATAGAAATCAGCGGGAAGCGGTGCGCGGCAAATTGTCCGGCCGCAGTCAGGAAATCCAGCGACTGATCGGTCGCGGTTTGCGGCAGGCGGTGGATTTGGAGGCGCTCGGTGAAGTCGCCATCACGTTGGATTGCGATGTGTTGCAGGCGGACGGCGGTACGCGCACGGCATCGATTACAGGCGCGTATGTCGCGTTGGTGGAAGCGGCTGCCGGCATGTGGAACGGCGAAGGGCCGTTTCCGGTGAAAGATTTCTGCGCGGCGGTTTCCGTCGGCGAACTGGCGGGCGTGCCGCATTTGGATCTCTGCTACGAAGAAGACAGCACGGCTGATGTCGACATGAACGTGGTCGCCTTGCAGTCGGGCGAACTGGTCGAGGTGCAGGGCACGGGCGAAGGCGCGACATTTTCGCGCGCGCAGTTAAATGAACTCTTGGATCTGGCGCAAAAGGGGATTTCTGAACTGATCGCGGCGCAACAAGCAGCGCTCGGCGATTTGGCGGATCTTGTCGGCAGCGTCGGACGGCGCGGCATCTTGCTGGCGACGCATAACGAAGGAAAAATTCGCGAGATGCAGGCCATGCTTGCCGAAGTCGGTTACCAAGGCATTCCCGTGGCGGAGGTGGCGGATCTTCCGGATCCGGAAGAAACCGGCACGACATTTGCGGAAAACGCGCTCATAAAAGCGCGCTACTATATGGAAAAAACCGGACTGCCCGCGTTGGCGGACGACTCGGGGTTGGCGGTTGATGCGCTCGACGGCGCGCCGGGCGTGTACTCGGCTCGCTACGCGGGCACGCACGGCGATGACGCGGCCAACAATGCGAAACTGGTCAAGGAAATGACGTCGGTAGCGCCGCAAGATCGCGGCGCCGAATACGTTTGCGAATTGGCGCTGGTGTATCCGGACGGTACTAAGCGCACGGCGCGCGGCATCTGCCGCGGCGAAATCGTGCTCGAGCCGCGCGGTACGGGCGGATTCGGTTATGATCCGTATTTCTACCTGCCGGAACGTGAAAAAACGATGGCGGAACTCACTTTGGCAGAGAAAAATCACATCAGTCACCGCGGCGAAGCGTTGCGTATCCTCAGTGAACGATTGCGGGAACAGTCCGAGTAACGGGCGCGGGGCGGAAAAGCATGGCAACAAAAAAAACGCGGAAATTAAAATTATACGGTTTCAATAACCTGACCAAGACGCTCAGTTTTAATATGTATGACGTTTGCTACGCGTCCAGCGAGGAGCAGCAGGAACAATACATCGCGTATATCGATGAAATGTACAATGCCGAAAGGCTTACGGAAACATTGCGGGAAGTGTCCGACATCATCGGCGCGCATGTCTTAAACATCGCCGCGCAGGATTACGATCCGCAAGGCGCCAGCGTGACTATGCTGATCGCCGAAGGGCATCCGGGCGCAGCGAAAGAAGATGTGGTCGCGCATTTGGATAAAAGTCATATCACGGTGCATACCTATCCGGAACGCCATCCGCAGCGCGGCGTGTGCACGTTTCGCGCCGATATTGATATCTCGACCTGTGGGGAAATCTCTCCGCTCAAAGCGCTTAACTTTTTACTGAAACGCTTCGCGCCGGATATCGCGATCATGGATTATCGCGTGCGCGGATTCACGCGGGATGTCAACGGCAAAAAGCTTTACATCGACCACCGCATGCAGGCCATCTCGCATTATATTGAAGCGGCCTTGCGCAATCTTTATAATATTGTCGATGTGAATATGTACCAGGAAAATATTTTTCATTGTAAAATGATGGTGAAGGATATTGATCTTGACGACTATCTCTTCGATCAGACGCGCGCGGACCTATCCGCAAGCGCGGCGCAAAAGGTCCGGCGACAGTTACGCCAGGAGATGACGGAGATTTATTACGGTCGCAACTTACCGGCGATCAAGGGTGTGTAACCAGAGGAGGGATTACTGTGGATTTGAAACAAGAATCAATGGCAATGCGAAAACAGCACAACGGCATTTTAACGACGGGGCTCAAGATGCCGATCAATGATCGGCACGCGCTGGCGGTTGCGTATACGCCCGGTGTCGCCGAACCGTGCTTGCATATTAAAGAGGATGAGGATCTGTCGTTTTCGCTAACCTTGCGCGGTAACGTGATCGCCGTTATTTCGGACGGCACGCGCGTGCTTGGCTTGGGGGATATCGGCGCGGCGGCCGCCATTCCGGTCATGGAAGGTAAAGCGGCGATTTATAAACGTTTCGCGAACATCGACGCGTTGCCGGTCGTTATCAACACCAAGGATCCGGAAGAATTTATTCGCACTGTCAAATTGTTGGAGAAAAATTACGCGGGCATCAACCTCGAAGATATTTCTTCGCCGAAATGCTATGACATCGAAGACCGTTTGATTGAAGAAATGGAAATTCCGGTTTTCCACGATGATCAGCACGGCACGGCGATCGCCGCCTTGGCGGCCTTGCTGGGCGCGCTGCGCTTCGTGAAAAAAGATATTTCCAAAGTTAAAATCGTCATCAACGGCGCGGGCGCGGCGGGCACCGCGATCGCCAACATGATTTTGGCGGCCGGCGCGACCGATATGACGATGCTCAACAGCAAAGGGATTTTGCATGACAACGGCAAATTGAACCGCGTGCAGAAAGACCTTGTCGATCGGATCAATCCGGAAAACCGTCAGGGCACGTTCCAAGACGCGATCAAGGGCGCGGACGTTTTGCTCGGCGTTTCGAAGGCGGGCGCGTTCAAACCGGAAGACATGAAACTTTTGGCCAAAGACAGCATCGTCTTTGCCATGGCGAACCCCGTTCCGGAAATCATGTACGAAGACGCTATCGCGGCCGGCGTCGCCGTTTGCGGTACGGGTCGCAGCGATATGCCTAACCAGGTCAACAACTCGAGCGTGTTCCCGGGTCTGTTCCGCGGCGCGATCGACGTGCATTCGCGGCGAATCAATATGGAAATGAAATTGGCGGCGGCGTATGCGCTGGCCGATTTGGTCGACGACAAAGACTTGCGGCAGGATAATGTCGTCATCGACGTCTTCGATGAACGCGTGCCGCTTGCAGTCGCGAAAGCGGTCGCGAAAAAAGCGATCGAAACGGGCGTGGCCCGCATGAAGGAACTGCCGGCGCAGTATCGCGACTAAGTGAATGAAATAAAAAAGCACGCTCTTTTGCGGAGAGTGCTTTTTTATGTAGCGATGCGCAAGTCGGGGCGTACTTGTCGGGTGTATTCAACTATGTAATAATTAAACCAAGCAAATGAACCGAAATGTGTGCGCAAGTGGAGGGCTTTATGCAAAAGAAGGGAAAGATTATCCTTGCCGTCATCGCGCTGCTGGTATTGTGCGGACTGCTTTACTGGGTCACTCGTCCGCAGGATAAAGGTTTGACGGCGACGGGCACGGTCGAAGCGACGCGGTATGATGTCACCGCCAAAGTGCCGGGATACGTGCGCGAACTTACTTTGCAGGCGGGCGATACGCTGAACGAGGGAGATCTTGTCTGCCGTATCGATCGTGAAGATCTGCGCGCGCAAGTGCTTGCCGCCAACGCCGGTTTGGCCGCCGCGCGAGCTCGCTTAGCGGATCTGGAAAGCGGCGCGCGGCCGGCGGAGATTTCCGCGGCGCAGGCGCAAGTAGCGAGCGCGCAGGCGCAAGCGAACAAAGCGTCTGCTGATTTCGACCGCTATCGCCAGCTTTATGATCAGGACGCGATTTCCGCGCAACAACTCGACGCGGCGCGCACGCAGGCCCAAGTGGCTCAGCAGGCGCTGACTGCGGCGCAGGATCAGTTGACCATCGTGCAGGACGGCGCGCGCAGCGGGCAAGTGGAAGCGGCTCGCGCGGAAGTGGAACGCTTGCAGGCCCAGGTGGATGCGCAACAGGCGCAGGCGGACGGGATTGATGTGGAAAGTCCGGCGAGCGGCACGGTTTTGAGCAAAAATTTTGAAAATAACGAATTCGCTCCCGCCGGTGTTCCAATCGTCACCGTCGGCGATTTAGACAACTGCTATGTGCGGGTGTATGTGCCGAGCGAAGATCTCGCGCGCATTCAGGTCGGTCAGGCGGTGAACGTATATGTGGACGCCTATCCGGGTCGCGCGATCGCGGGCACGATTCAGGAAATCAGTCAGCAGGCGGAATATACGCCGCGGCAAAGCATCACGGCGCGAGAACGGGCCAACCTGGTATTCGCCGTTAAAGTCGCCGTGCAAAATCAGGAGCGGATCGTCAAACCAGGCATGCCGGCGGACGTTGATTTCGAATGATTACCTTTCAAGATATCAGTAAGTCCTACGGAGAGGTGCAAGCTTTACACGATGTCAGCTTCACGATTCAGGACGGCGAGGTATTCGGCTTTGTCGGCGCGGATGGCGCGGGCAAATCCACGCTCTTGCGCATTCTCTTGGGGCTGATGCGGCCGGATGCGGGGACGGTTACCATTCACGGCGAAGCGCCGGGGCGTGTGCCCGTCGGCTACGTCGCGCAACGTTTCAGCCTGTACCCGAACTTGACCGCGCGGGAAAATATGGAACTCATGGGGGCGCTCTACGGACTGGATCCGCAGCAGGCGCGTGATCGGGCGACAGAAATGCTGAATTTCGTCGGTCTCGGGAAATTTGCCGACCGTTTCGCGGGCACTTTTTCCGGCGGCATGAAACAAAAATTGGCGCTGGCCGCCGCTTGGGCGCATGAGCCGAAGTATCTCGTGCTCGATGAACCGACGACCGGCGTCGACGCGGTTTCGCGCCGTGAATTTTGGCAACTTTTATACCAAACGCAACGGCAGGGGGCGACCGTTGTCATCGCGACACCGTATTTGGATGAGGCGTCGTATTGTCACCGCATCGCCTTTTTTGATCACGGGCATGTGTTGGACGTCGCGACGCCGCTCGCGATGCAACGCAAAATCGGTCCCGACGCCACCTTGGAAGACGTCTTTTTCTCACTGAGCAAGGGGGAAGAAGCATGAGCGATTACGCGATTCAAACGGACGGTTTGACGCGCCGTTTCGGTGATTTTACCGCCGTCGACCACTTGCCGCTGGCGATTGCCGCGGGAAGCATTTACGGCTTGCTCGGCGCGAACGGCTGCGGTAAATCGACGACGATCCGTATGCTTTGCGGTGTGTTGCCGCCGAGCGAAGGCACGGCGAATGTGTTGGGATGCGATCTCGTCACGCAGACGGAAGAAATCCAAGCGCGCATCGGTTATATGTCGCAGAAGTTCAGCCTGTATCCCGATTTAACCGTGACCGAAAATTTGGAATTTTACGGACGGCTGTACGGCTTGCGTGATGCGGATGTCGCGACGCGGATCCAAGAAGCGATGGAAGAAGTCGGCGTCAAACATTATCACGTGACGAAAGTCCGTCAGCTTTCCGGAGGTTGGCGGCAACGCCTGGCGCTCGCCGCCGCTCTTTTACATCATCCCGCATTGCTTTTTTTGGACGAACCCACGAGCGGCGCCGATCCGCGCGCGCGTCAAATTTTTTGGGATATCATTCACGATCTCGCCGCGCAGGGCACGACCGTCATTGTTACCACGCACTTCATGGAGGAAGGCGCGCAGTGTGACCGCGTCGGTTTGATGCACTCCGGCAAAATGATTGTGGAAGATACACCGGAACATTTAACCGCGCAATTGCCGGTGACGCTTTGGGAGCATCGCGGCGAAGTCGATTTGCACGCCGTATTACCGCCGGGCGTTTACGTCTACGGCGATCGCATGCGGACGATGGCGGACACGTTGCCGCCCGATTGGCGAAAAGAGGATGTCAGCCAAGTGGAACCGACTTTAGAAGACGCGTTTATTTACTACATGCAGACATCCCGGACGGAGGAACTATGATTCGATTTCGGGCGATGGTCATTAAAGAATTTATTCAAATGTTGCGTGACCCCGCGACGATTGTGATCATGGTCGCCATGCCGATTATTCAGTTGCTTTTATTCGGTTTCGCGCTGCGTACCGATGTCAAGCACATGCCGACCGTCGTTTTCGACCAGGCGCGCGTCACGGAAAGCCGGGAATTGCTCGATACTTTTGTCGGCACAGGCTACTACGATATTACGCACGTCGCGCACAGTTTTGACGACGTCAAACACCAAATCGATTCCGGCGCGGCGAAAGTCGGGATCATTTTCCCGCCGGATTTCGGTGAAAATCTGCGGCACGGTCGCGCGGGTTCGGTGCAGGTCATCGTCGACGCCTCCGACAGCATGACATCCGGCTCCGCCATTTCCACTGCGCAGATTGTCGCGCAAATGAAGTCGCAGGAAGTCGTTCAGTCCCGGCTCATGTCCGCGGGCGGCAAGACTTTCGTCGCGCCGTATGATTTGCGCATTCGGGCCTGGTACAATCCCGATATGGTCTCGGAATTTTACATGGTGCCGGCTATCATGGGCATGGTGCTCACCATGACGCTGGTCGCCATCACGTCGATGGCCATCGTTCGCGAACGCGAGCAGGGAACCCTGGAGCAACTTATGGTCACGCCGCTGAAACCGCATGAACTGATGTTGGGCAAAATCATTCCCTACATCGTCGTCGGTTACACGCAGATCATCATTGCCATTTTGATCAGCCGGATAATTTTCGACGTGCCGTTTGAAGGCAGCATCTTACTATTCTTCTTGTTGACAACCTTCTTCATTATCGCGTCGCTTTCGTTGGGAGTCATGATTTCCACATTTGCTGAAAATCAAATGCAGGCGATGCAACTTTCCGTTTTCGTCATCATGCCGAGCGTCCTCTTATCGGGCTTCATGTTTCCCATCGCCGCCATGCCGACGTTTTTTCAATATGTAAGTCAGGTCATTCCGATGACGCACTACCTCGTCATCGTGCGCGGGATCATGCTGAAAGGCATCGGGATCGTTGATCTTTGGCAACCGACGTTGGCGCTCGCCGTTTTCGTCGTCGTTACGCTGACCGGCGCGGTTCTGCGCTTCAGAAAAACGATGTAAATAAAAAAGCACTCTCTGGCGGAGAGTGCTTTTGTTTGTGATCAATCGTATTGCCGCGGCGAAATTCGGTGCCGATGCTCATTCGAATCACTTTCGGCAGCTTCGCCGGTTTCGTGAATCGTGTCGGCAAGATTTCGGTATAGTATAAGTCGTGTGCGGTTTCAGCGGTTTGGAGTGTTTTTGACGAATTACGCACGGATTTATTTTCTTGCGGAAAATAAATTTAGCGCGGCGGGCGCATCCTTATTTTTCTGCGGAAAAATATAAAATCTCGCGCGCTGTTTTCGCGCAATAAAAAAACGGCCTGCGCCGTTTAACCGCCACCCACTGAAAATGGAGCGGGTGAAGGGAATCGAACCCTCGTAGCCAGCTTGGAAGGCTGGAGCTCTACCATTGAGCTACACCCGCAAGTGGTCGGAGCAGCAGGATTTGAACCTGCGACCCCTTGGTCCCGAACCAAGTGCGCTACCAAACTGCGCTATGCCCCGATGAAAAATATTATAGCAAAGAAAAAATCATTTGTCACGTACTTTTTTATTTCTTTTTTCAATTGCTTGACAAAGATTGGGTTTGCCCCTGAAATCCGCTATAATGAAAAGAAGATATAAAATATTGTACCCCAAAGGAGACGAGCATGCAAGCGCCGAGCGATCTGATTACGACGATAAAATTAACCGCGGCGGAATATTTGCGGTGGCAGGAAGTAGCGGTAGAACGGTTCCATGATGTGCCGGAACTGGGCGCGATATTGTCCGAGATGCAGCAGAGTGAAAATTTATATAATTTCGTCGCGCAAAAGGGCATTTATCAATACCGAACGAAGTTGGATCCCGACGTTTGGCAAGAGATTGTGCGACGCTATACGGCGGCGCGTGAGCAATTGGCGCCGTACGCGACGGCGGACAGTTTGCCGGAGCCGCGTCGGCAGGAGTTCGCGCATGTGTTCTCGCGCATGGAGGCGCAGCATGCCGCGTTGACGGAGGCGGTTGACGACTGGTTTTACCAGGAGAGCGCGCGCACTGAACGCAAGGCGAAAAAAGGCTGCTTGGGATTGGGCGTGGCGCTTTTGGCGATCGGCGCGTCACCGGCGGCGCTGCTGTGGTGGTGGCTTGCGTAGCGTAAAGATGTTTGATTTTATATTGCATGCGTAAAATGTTTCTGAAATTTGTCCGACGCGCGCGCAAAATACATGCGACAGGCGGCGGGTTATGCTATAATAACGATAACAATTAAGGAGGGAACGACATGGCTAAACATATTCGTACACTCAATCCGGTGTCCCTGCAACAGACTGCGAAACACGGCGGTTGCGGCGAATGCCAGACCTCGTGTCAATCCGCTTGCAAGACAAGTTGCACCATCGGCAACCAGGTATGCAAACAACAACAACGGTAAACAGCTGAGGTCCTTTGCGCAGGCGAAGGACCTTTTGCATGTAAGGAGAACTCAATGACGGAAGTTTCTGCAGTACAACCTATGATTCACAAGTTTTATTTAAATGGCGAATACATCGTGCTCGATGTCAACAGCGGCTGCGTGCATCTGCCGGATCAGTTGACGTATGAGCTTTTAGATACCTATGACGGAACGAATCCGGACGAAGCGCGGGCGGCGCTCGGCGACCGCTATCCGGCGGCGGAGATTGAGGAAGCGATCGGCGAAGTCGACGAGTTGATCGCCGACGGTCTTTTGTTCGCGGAAATGGATCCGGCGTTTACCGTCGCGCTTGAAGAACGTCCGATTGTTAAAGCGTTATGCTTGAATATCGCGCATGACTGCAACTTGCGTTGCCGCTACTGCTTCGCGGGCCAAGGCGGTTACGGTAAATGGCGCGAGCTGATGAGTTTTGATACGGCGCGTCGGGCGGTTGATTTTCTGATCGCGCATTCCGGTCCGCGTAAACATTGCGAGATCGATTTCTTCGGCGGCGAGCCGCTGATGAATTACCATGTGGTGCAGCAGACGATCGATTATATCCGCGCGCAGGAGAAAAAGCACGACAAGATTTTCAAGCTGACGCTGACGACCAACGGCATGCTGTTGGATGAGCGCAAGGTGCAATATTTCAATGAGCAGCATGTCAGTCTCGTGTTGAGCTTGGACGGTCGTGAAGAAGTGCATGACGAGATGCGTCCGGGGGTGCGCGGCGAGGGCACATACCAACCGATTCGCGACCACTTGGCGTACGCGGTGCAAAATCGTAACGGCGAAGAATACTACGTGCGCGGCACATACACGGCCAAGAATCTCGATTTTACGACCGACGTGCTCGATATGGTGGACCAGGGCTTTAACGAGCTTTCCATGGAGCCGGTCGTCAGCGAAGACGACGCGTTCGCGATCACGGAAGAACATTTGCCGCAGATTTTCGCGGAGTACGAAAAATTGGCGCAGGCGTATTTGGATCGCCAACGCGAAGGTCGTCCGTTCCAATTTTTCCATTTCAATATGGATCTTTATCGCGGTCCGTGTCTGCAAAAGCGTTTGCGCGGCTGCGGTGCGGGACATGAATACATGGCGGTTGTGCCGAACGGAGATATCTATCCCTGTCATCAGTTCGTCGGTCGGGACGGGTATGTGATCGGCAATGTGAAGACGGGGCTGTTCGATATGGACACGCCGCGCGCTTTCCGTGAAAATCATGTGCTGCAAAAACCGACCTGCCAAGGTTGCTGGGCGAAATTTTTCTGCTCGGGCGGTTGCCACGCCAACAATGAAACCTTTGCGGGTGACATTCATGAACCGTACAAGGTCAGCTGCGAAATTCAGAAAAAACGCATCGAGTGCGCCATGATGATTCAGGCTAAAATGGCGGATATCGAAGCGGAGCGGGCGCAGGCGGACAGCGTTTCGGCGCGCGCGTAAGATTGTCGCGGGCGACATCGTTTAGTATAATGAAGAGAGTGTACTACCAAAGGAGTGAGAGCTATGCAAAAGAAAATGAAACAGGCAATTTCCGCAGTACTCGTCGGTACCTTATTGACATTCGGCACCGTCGCCAACACCCAGGCGTTTGATTTGGGCCGCGTTTTGGGCGGCGTGTTGAAAGTCGGCGGTATCGGCTACGTAGTAGATCGTTATTCCGATCAACTCAATAATTTTATTAATAAATTGATGCGCGAAAACGACGTCGAATCCAGCTATGCGACGAAAGTCGTGCCGATCATCAGCGTCGGCGATAAAGGCTACATCGGCGCGGCGCAGGTCATCGGCCCGCAAGCGGCGGTGGACGAAGTCGAAGCGGTCGCGCAGGTGGAAGGCAGCTTCAATGACAAGCTGTTCCGCATCCGCGGTCTGGTGCCGGTCGACAGCAAAAATCCTACGCGTCTGAACCGCGTCAGCGGTGTCGGCGTGTCGGCTATTATTGACGTGCGTTTCTAACGGAAAGAGCTGTTTCGCATGGCGAAACAGCTCTTTTTGAAAAACCGAACGATATGTATTTGCGGCGTGATTTTCACGTCAAGGGAAAAGAGGTAATCGAATGAAGAAACGATTGGCGCCGTTGCTTTCGCTTTTATTGGCACTCCCCTGGGCCGCTTACGCCGCCCAGCCGACATTGGCGGATCAGGCGACGATTATTGATACGGTCTTGTACGGTGAAGCGCAGTCGGGCGCCATGCTCGATCGCGTGCAAAAAGCGAGCCGTGACGTGTACGGCGCGAAGCTTGCGCAAGACGGTCTTGCGGAACAGATCGGAACGCTTTATAACGACGTGGTGCGAAGTGACACAACGGAACCGTCGCTGGCGACTCGAGTCAATACGCTCGAATGGCAGCTGCGCAACGAAATCCGTCACGCGGCGTTAGCCGATCGGATCGGCGCGCTGGAAACCGAAGTATACGGTGAGAAAAAAGGCGGCAGCCTTTCCTCGCGCGTGCTCGGTTTGGAAAAAAGCATTTATAAAAACCGTCACTTTGAATTGCGTGAAGTGGAAATGCCGGCGAATACTGTTTTCCCGATTACGCTTTCCGAAGAAGTAGCGACGAAAATAAATCAGGAGGGCGATGAAATTCGTTTCACGGTCGCGCAGGATGTATTTGTCGATGAGGTTCTCGTGCTGCCGCAAGGCGCGCAAGGCACGGGTATTGTGACAAAAGTGCAACCGCCGCGCAGTTTCGGCCGCAACGGTAAACTGGAGATCGAGTTCAATCAGGTGTTCGGCATCGATGATGAACCGATTGCCACCGTATTGGGACCGGAAGCGAAAGAAAAATTGAAACATGAAGCGGCGGCGCTGGGTGCATCGGCGGCCGGCGCGATGGTTTTGGGGCCGATCGGTTTAGTCGGCGGGTATTTTATTAAAGGCAGCGATGTCGATATGCCGGCGGGAACGGCGCTCTACATTCAGGTGCAGGATACCGTCAAAACGCATGGCGTCGTCAGCGTGGACGGCGCGCCGCAGGCGCGTGAAAATGATCTCGTCGTGACGGCGGAAAACATCGCGCAGCCGGGCGAAACGAATGCGTCCGCGAAAGAACGTCGGCGCGAAATGAACAGTGCGGACTCCGCGTCGACAGGGGAGGTCGCTGATGAAGATCTTGAAACCATTACTCTGCCGAATGAAACGTCCGCGATGACTTCGGCGGAAAATGCGACAACGGCCGCCGGCGTGGCGGAAGATGCGGCGAAAGAAGCGGAAGAGGCAGCGGCGCAAGCAGAAAAGCACGCCTCGAACGCGAAAGTAGCCAAAGAAGTCGCGACGGATGAAAACTCAAGCGATGCGGCGGTAAAACAGGCGAAAGAAGTTGCCGCGACCTCCGAAAAAGAAGCGCATGAAGCGAAAGCCAAGGCCGACGCCGCTGCGGAAACCGCCAAAGTAGCGAAGGACGCGGCGAAAGACGCCGCCAAAAGCGCGAAAGGGAAAGTAAAGGCGGAAAAGAAACAGGACGCCGCTGAAGTTACCATTGAACCGATTGATGAGGAAGATGAAGACGATCTTCCGGTTGTGATTATTCGTCAGGAGTAGAAGTCGGTATGAACAGTGCGTGGTGGTCGCGGGCGGCGCTTGCGGCTTTATTGGTGACACCGATGGCGGCGCAGGCGACGCTTTCTTCGCCGATTCACAGCGGCGCGCCGGCCGCGGAAGAGCAAGCGCATGTGTATCCGATGCATCCGTCCACGGGAACGGATTGGGTCATTACGGCGGATACCATGAAATACAACGGCACCGACGGGGAAGTTGCGGCGATCGGCAATACGGTCGCGCGTTACGATACGGCGCAATTTGTCACGCCCCGATTGCTCGGCAATCACAAAACGGAAGTATACCGTTTGCCGGATGACGTCGCCTGGACGGACGGCGTGCGTCAGATTGACCTTGCCGTACGTGATCTGGAATATAATGCGGCGGAGGATACGGCGGTATTTGCGAATGCCAAGGGCTACTATTCGCGCTTGTACATCGAAGCCGGTCGCGGCGAGTTTTCGCAAGGCGCGAACACCGGCATACTGCAAGGAGCCATGGTGACAACACCGTCGGCGGTAGCCGACACTCCGGATTACCGCATCGAAGCGGAAACGATTACGATCATTCCGCAGGAATCGTTGCTGGCGGAAGATGTCAATTTTTATATCAAAAATAAACGGATTTTCCACCTGCCGCGTTATCGCGTGAACATGGAGCCGGGACGCAGCAGCAGCGTGGCGTCATTTTTGCCGCGGCCGTCGTATAAATCGCACAACGGTTTCGGTTTCAAAGCGAAGATGGAGTATCCTTTGAGCCAACGTACCGAGGCGTTCTTTAACTACGCGTGGTACACCAAGATCGGTTTCAAGCCCGATATCGGCGTACGCTACTACGCGCCGTACGGAGAATGGAAAATCCATTACAGCAAGGAAGAAAGCCGCTTAAATGACGAATCCGTCTGGATTCAAAAACGGCCGGAGCTCATTTTTACGAGTCGGCCGTACCATTTCGGCGAGCGTCCGATCTACGCGCGGGCGCAACTGGATTGGGGCGATTGGAAAGAAGGCGCCATAAGCGGCAGTCACAGCGGTTACAGCTTGCTTTTGGCGACCGATCCTTTGCGTTTGTCGGAACGCGCGGAACTGACGTTGGCGACAGGGTATTGGAAAGATTTTTACGGCTACGGGGATATGGACCGCAGTAATTTCTACTACGGCGCGCGCTTGGATTATGACGCGGGTCGCACGCAATGGTGGACGGGCACGCAGATTAACCGACTTTCCGGCGAGACCCCGTACCGATTTGACAGGTTGGACTTGGAACAACCGGCATTTGTGGGTTTCAAATATAAAATCGATCGTCTTAACGCGCTCGGCGCGGAATACACATGGGACCTCGTCAACGGCGACTTAAAGCACGCGGACTACACCTGGTATCGCGACATGCATTCGCTGGCGGGAACGCTGACGTATCGCGCCAAAGATGACGAGTGGCGTTTGGACGTGTGGGCGAAGGATTTCTGATGTTCGGGAGCAAAGTCGGTGCAACGCTGAAGACAGGCGCTCGACGTATTTCAAAATGGTATTATTTGGCAGGCGCGACGACATGTGTCGTCGCTCTTTGCATGCTGGGCGCGATGCCGTCGGAGCAGCCGCTCGCCGTGACGCCTGCGGTTTCTCCCGTCGTAACTGTATCCGACAGCAGCGCGAATACGCTTTCGATTTCGCATCGTGGCCAGGCGCGCCAACCCTTTGGCGCCATGACGCCCGCGGACGAAATAAAACAGGGCAAGGCGGCGGCTTTTGACGCGGCGCAAGAGGAAGTTCATTTGCAAGCGGCCGTTACCGCAATTCCCGCTATTATTTGGAACGGCACGATGACCGAAGGCGCGACGACGCTCGCGTTGCTGACGATCAACGGTGTGCCGGTGACATTGGCGCAGGGGGAAAGCTATGCCGGCTACACGGTCACCGGTATGACAACGCGTGATTTGACGTTGGCGGGACCGCAGGGCGATTTGCATTTACAGCCTTTGGAGGCGCAATCATGAGCGTAAGCAAGTGGGGAACTTTGCTCCTCGGCCTGAGCCTGCTCGCCGGACCGACGCAAGCGGCGGATGTGCAGGCGCGGGATTCTTCCGTGCGGGAAATTTTAACCGGCTTGGCGCGACTGACCGGTGACAATATTATCATCGCCGACGATGTCCGGGGAAACGTCACGCTGACATTGCATGATGTGACGCCGCAGGAGGCGTTGCAGCTGGTGGCCGAGGCGGCGGACGTGACGTTGGTGGAAAACGGACGCACTTGGCTCGTGCACGGCGCGCAAACAAACGAAAAAGCGGCCAAACAGGCGCGCTCCTTCGCCTTGAATTATGCGGACCCCGTGAATGTGCAAAAAGAGCTCACGGCGATTGTGCCGGCGGAACAGGTGCAAATTAATCCGGAGAGCGCGAGCGTCATCGTCTACGGTACGCCGCGTGAACTGGCGGAAGTGGATCAGCTGCTGAAGAAAATCGACTACGCGTATCGGCAGGTCAATGTCTCGGTGGAAGTCGTCGCGGTCAATCGCGATCATATCAAAGAACTCGGTATTGATTGGGACTGGTTGCCGCTGACGGGCAGCGCGCGCTATGAAACGCGCTACGAACGCGGCCGCGGCGCGCGGGAGAAAGTGGAAGAAATCGTCACGCCCGAAGGATTCGGTTCGATTCAATTCGGCAAAACCGTGGCGGGGCATCCGTACTCCTTTTTCTTTCGCGCGAAGTTAAATGCGTTGGTCGCCGACGGCAACGCGCAAATTTTGGCGCGACCGAATATCACGACGGTCAACGGCAAGACGGCGCGAATTTTAATCGGCAATAAAATTCCCGTGCTGGTCGATCAGATCACCAACGGCGAAAAAGTGACGACGACGGAGTATCGCGACGCGGGCATACGCCTTTTATATACGCCGCGCGTCAATGCGTCCGGCGAGATCACGGCCGATGTGACGGCGGAAGTATCGACGCCGTACCTTGTTCCGGAACTGCGGGCTTACCGTATCACGACGCGCGAAGCGCAAACGACGGTGCGTTTGCAACCGGGCGAAGCGCTTACGATCGGCGGTCTGATCGATCGCGAGGAGCAGATCAACGAACGGCGCGTGCCGATTTTAAGTGAAATCCCGATTCTCGGACGATTGTTCCGCACGACCGAGCATACGAAAAATAATGCGGAAATTATGATAACGATTACGGCGGACTTGCTTCCGGAGCGGTCGCCGAAGCCATAACGAAACGCCGAAACGGCGGGGAGGGCACATGGCTATGATCAAAGTCGCCGGGCTCTCGAAAGCCTTCGGCATCGAAACTGTTTTTAAAAATGTCACATTCACCGTCGCGGAAGGACAACGCGTCGGCTTGGTCGGCCGTAACGGCGCGGGCAAATCGACGCTGCTGCGTTGCGTCATGGGGACAATGGAGGTGGACTCGGGCAGTGTCAGCGTGACCGATCAGGCGACGATCGGTTACGTGCAGCAAAGTATCGATTTCGGCGCGCAGACATTGCGCGAAGTGGTGGAAACCGCGTGGGAAGATGTACGGCGCATCGAGCATGAACTCGAGGATCTGACTCAACGCATGGGGCGGACTTCCGATCCGGCGCTGCTCGAACGCTACGCGAAACTGGAAGACCGCTTTGAACGGCTCGGCGGTTACGCCTATGAAACGATGACGCGGCGGATCATGGTCGGTCTCGGTTTTACGGAAGCGGACTGGGATCGCGCGGCGAATGATTTCTCCGGCGGTCAAAAAACCAGGATCAATTTGGCGCGCGCGCTCGTGCGGCGGCCGGATTTTTTGTTGCTGGATGAACCGACGAACCATTTGGATATCGCGATGACGGAATGGCTGGAAGATTTTTTGCGCAGTTATCGCGGAGGGATTTTGCTGGTGTCCCATGACCGCTACTTTTTGGACGCGGTGACGACGGACATTCTGGATCTCGAGCAACATCGGGTCACATCGTATCGAGGCAATTACAGCGCTTTCAGTAAAAAGAAAGCGGCGCGCTTGCATGCCGACTTGCGCGCGTATGAAAAACAGCAGGAAGAAATCGCGCAAACCGAAGCCTATATTCGCAAATATAAAGCGGGTATCAAAGCGAAACAGGCGCGCGGTCGGCAAAGTCAACTGGATCGTTTGGAACGCTTGCAAAAGCCGGTGACTGAAACGACGCTCGCCTTTTCGTTTCGTCCGGCGACCGGCACGGCGGAACGCGTCTTGGATGTGCAGGAGCTGGCGGCGGCGTATGGGGACCGCACTATTTTTAAAGATATCTCCTTTTTGTTGCGTCGCGGCGACACCGTCGGCATCATCGGTCCGAACGGCATCGGCAAGTCGACGCTTTTGTCCGTGATTACCGGCGAAAAAACACCGGCGCACGGCACGGTCACATTCGGCAATCGCGTCGCGCTCGGCTACTATTCGCAGGAACACACCAATTTGCATCCGAACCGCACGGTGCTCGAAGAGGTCATGCAGGAATACGGTTGCGGCGAAGATGACGCGCGTCATATTTTGGGCGGTTTTCTCTTCCGCGGCGACGACGTGTATCGTCTCGTCGGTCAGCTTTCCGGCGGGGAGCAGGCGCGGCTGGCGTTGCTGCTGTTGCTTTTGGAAGAACCGAATGTGCTCATTTTAGACGAACCGACGAACCATTTGGATATCCCGACGCGCGAAATGATTGAAGACGCGTTGCTCGAGTTCGGCGGCACGTACCTGGTCGTGTCCCATGACCGCTACCTTTTGGATCGGCTGGTGCAGCGCACGCTTTCCTTTGAAGACGGAACCTTCCGCGAATATCTGGGCAATTATTCCTATTGGAAAGAAAAGCGCAAGGAACTGCTGGAGACGGGTCGCATTCCGATACCGGAGACAGCAGAGCCGCGCAAAAAAGAAAATACGGCGACAGCGCCGTCGGCGGATGTTCCACCCGCGCCGCCTTCACCGCGCGCGACGGATTCCTTCCGCGCGGCACCGCAGGCGGAGAAAAAAATCGCGGCGCTCGAGCAGGAAATCGCCCGCACGGAAGCGACGATCACGATGATTGAGACGCAGATCGCGCAAACGGTCGATGCGGACGCGTTGACGGAACTGGCTGAATCGCTTTCGGCCGCGCAGGAAAAATTGGCGACGCAGTACGAAAAATGGGAACACTGGGCGCAAATGCTTGATTAAAATATTTTTTTGGAAAAGTTTAAAAAAGTGTTGACAGATGTAAAAATCGCTGGTAGAATCAGTCCAACACCAAAAAGCAATGACCGGGACTAAATTTTTCGGCAAGGAACTTTTCAGAGAGCAGACGTTCGGTGCGAGTCTGCAAGTCAGTCGGAAAAGAATACATCACCCGTGAGCTTTCGTCATGAATGAAGTAGTGACGAACGTCGCCGGCGTTAACGGACCGAGTAATAAACCAGGGTGGTACCGCGTAACTACGCCCCTGCAGAGATATTTTCTGCGGGGGTTTTTAAGTACCGCCAATCAAAAGGCAATGACCGGGATCAAATTTTTCGACAAAGAACTTTTCAGAGAGCAGACGTTCGGTGCGAGTTTGCAAGTCAGTCGGAAAAGATTACATCACCCGTGAGCTTTCGTCATGAATGAAGTAGTGACGAACGTCGCCGGCGTTAACGGACCGAGTAATAAACCAGGGTGGTACCGCGTAACTACGCCCCTGCAGAGATATTTTCTGCGGGGGTTTTTAAGTACTGCCAATCAAAAGGCAATGACCGGGATCAAATTTTTCGGCAAAGAACTTTTCAGAGAGCAGACGTTCGGTGCGAGTCTGCAAGTCAGTCGGAAAAGAATACATCACCCGTGAGCTTTCGTCATGAATGAAGTAGTGACGAACGTCGCCGGCGTTAACGGAATGAGAGATAAACCAGGGTGGTACCGCGTAACTACGCCCCTGCAGAGATGTTTTCTGCGGGGGTTTTTAAGTACCGCCAATCAAAAGGCAATGACCGGGATCAAATTTTTCGACAAAGAACTTTTCAGAGAGCAGACGTTCGGTGCGAGTCTGCAAGTCAGTCGGAAAAGAATACATCACCCGCGAGTCGCAACGTGAACCGAGTAGCGATTGCCGTCGCCGGCGTTAACGGACCGAGAGATAAACCAGGGTGGTACCGCGCCACTGCGCCCCTGCAGGATATTTTCCTGCGGGGGATTTTTTATCCTCGAAGTAACGCCAAAACGGTTTTTAATAGAGAAAGGATGATATTCATGAAACGCTCCCAGGAATTAATTCAAGAAGAAAGCCATTATTTTGCGCCGGCAGGTCGGATTCCGTATTATCCGCTGGTCATTGATCATGCGCACGGTTCGACGCTGACCGATGTCGACGGTAACGAATACCTCGACTTGTTGACGAGCGCCAGTGCCTTGAATGTGGGGCACACACCGGAGCCGATCGTGAATGCCATTATCGCCCAGGTCAAGAAAATGATTCATTATACTCCGGCCTACATGTACCATGAGCCTTTGGTGCATCTCGCGAAAAAAATGTGCGAGATCACGCCGGGAGATTTTGAAAAACGCGTTATCTTCGGCTTGACCGGTTCGGACGCCAACGATGCTCTGATCAAGTTCGCCCGCGGGTACACGGGTCGTCCGTACATTATTTCCTTCGTGAACGCGTACCACGGCTCGACGTACGGTTCGATTTCCATGTCGGCGATCAGTCAAAACATGCGCCGCAAAATCGGTCCGTTGTTGCCGGGCTTCTACCATATTCCGTTCCCGGACAGTTACCGCGGCATGTACGGGAGCGCGGAACCGAATACGGTAGAAGAATACCTCGCGCCGCTGAAAGAAATGTTAGCGACCTACGTGCCGCCGGAAGAAGTGGCGGCGGTGGTTATCGAAACATTGCAAGGCGACGGCGGCTTGTTGCAGCCGGTCGACGGTTACTTTGAAGCCTTGCAGCAGTTGTGCAAAGAGCATGGCATTCTCTTTTGCGTTGACGACACGCAGCAGGGACTCGGACGCACCGGCACATGGTGTTCGCTGGAACACTGGAAATTGGATCCCGACCTTGTCGTTTACGGTAAATCGCTTGCGGCGGGACTGCCGCTCTCGGCCTTGGTCGGACGCAAAGAGATTATGGAAAGTCTGGATCGTCCCGCGCATTTATTCACGACCGGAGCAAATCCGGTATGCTGCGCAGCGGCGCTTGCGACTTTGCAATACATCGAAGACAATGATTTGCTTGCGGAAAGCACGCGCAAAGGCAGGATCGCGCGCGAGCGGATGGAAGATTGGCGGGAACGTTTCGACTGCGTCGGTGACGTTCGCGGTTTAGGCCTTTCGCTCGGCGTTGATATCGTCGCCGATAAAAAAGAGAAAACAAAAGATCCTCACGCCGCGCTCGTTATCTGCAACAGGGCTTATGAAAAAGGCGTCGTGATGATCGCTTTCACCGGCAGCGTTTTGCGTTTCCAACCGCCGCTGACGATCACGGATGAAGAACTCACCAAAGCATTGGATGTTATCGAAGAAACCTTAACGGAATGGCAGGATGGCCGGCTCGCCGATTATAAAGTCGACGGGCAAGGCTGGTAAGGAGGGACATTATGGAACAAGTCAACTGGCGTAACGTAGTCAAGCTGAGCGGGGCGTACATCGCCTACCTCATCGGTTCGGGCTTTGCCACGGGGCAGGAAGTATTACAGTTTTTCGTTTCGTACGGCATGAACGGTTTGTACGGCGCGTTGATCAGTGCCGTTTTGTTCTGCTCCATCGGCGTGATCGTCATGCGCAAGGGACATGAACTGCAGCTCGCACGGCCGTCGCTGATTTTCCGTCATTATTGCGGCAATTATTTGGGACGCGCGATCGAGTATTTCACATTGCTCTTCATCTTTTCGATCGTCGTCATCATGATCGCGGGTTCGGGCGCCATCGCGGAAGAATATTTCGGCGTGCCGTCCGCGGTCGGCTGGCTCGGCATGGGCGTTGTCGCGATGATCACGGTGCTCGCCGGTTTGCGTCGCCTGGTCGATATCATCGGCGCGATCGGACCGTTTATCGTCGTCTTTACCGTCGCCGTCGGCATGTACACATTTTTTCATGATTTCAATTGGACGACTGCGCCGGTCGCGACGACGACGGCCGCGCTTGCTGTCCGACCGGTCGCGCACTGGTGGCAGGCGGGAACATTATTCTTTTGCTACAATATGCTCGCCGGCATGGTCTTTTTCACCGAACTCGGCGCCCAGGCCTCGAGTCGTAAAGAAGCGGGTATCGCCGGTTTTTACGGCGGCTTCTTCCTGATGCTGACGGTCGTCGGCATGCTGTGCGGCATGCTCGCCAACTTCGACGCCGTGATCGGTTTGCAGGTGCCGAATCTGTACCTCGGCGCGAAGATCAGTACGCTGGTCGCGCTCGTTTTCTCCGTCATCATCATGCTCGGAATCTACTCGACCACCGCGCCGATGTATTGGCTGATCAAAAATGAATGCTTGAAAGTCGTTCCGCAGCGTTGGGAAACCGTATTGACCGTTGCGCTCGGCGCGGTATTCATGCTCGGCGGTTCGTTCCCGTTCGGGAAATTGGTATCGCTCATTTATCCGTTTGTCGGCTATGTCGGCATCGCGCTGGTTCTCGTCGTCTTTGCCCGCACGCTCTTCAGAAGCTCGTCCAATGACGCGCAAGGCGATGTGCAGACGGTGGATTAAGACACTAAAAAAGCTCTCCCGAGGGAGAGCTTTTTTAGTTGTTTGGAGAATTAGTAAGATCAGGCTTCTTCCGCGACGGGACGAAGCACGGGGCGGGTGAAACCGAGACCGAGATCGCGTACCATCACGCGATCCGCTTTGGGATCCCGACCGCCGGTAGTGAGGTAGCCGCCGACCATGATGCCGTTCAGACCGGCATTCAGCGCGTACGCCTGCAGATCGCGCAAGTTGACTTCGCGACCGCCGGCGGTGCGGATCAAAGCCCGCGGCAAAATGAAGCGGAAAACCGCAAACGTCCGCAGAATTTCCAGCGGCGAAAGCGATTTGTTGTTTTCAAAAGGCGTGCCTTTAATCGGATTCAGAATATTGAGCGGTATGGAATCGACGCCGAGTTCTTTCAGCGTAAACGCCATTTCGACGCGCTGTTCGTTCGTTTCGCCCAAGCCGAGAATCCCGCCCGAGCAGACGCGAATACCGACCTCCTGCGCCGCCTTCAATGTCGTTAATTTATCTTCGAAAGTATGCGTTTGGCAAATGTCCGGGAAATGGCTCGGAGCGGTTTCGATATTGGAATGGTAACGGGTGACCCCGATATCTTTGAGTTGTTGTAATTGGTCTTTGCTGACGAGTCCGAGTGAGCAACAGATTTCGATGCCCACTTCCTCACGGATGCGTTTGAGCGCGCGCACGATGCCTTCAAATTCGCGCGGATTGCCCTGGTTGCGTCCGCTGGTGACGATGGAGAAACGCACCGCGCCGGCCTCTTTGGCTTTCTTCGCGGCATCGACTAAGACGTCTTCATCGAGGAGAGGATATTCTTTTACCCCGGTATTATAGTAAGAAGATTGCGCGCAAAACGCGCAGTTTTCCGGGCAACGACCGCTGCGCGCGTTGATGATCGCGCAGAAATCAACACGATGACCATTGTACTTCTGACGGATTTTGTCCGCCATCGCCATTAAAAGCATCGTATTTTCATCACCGGTGTTGATTAGGGAAATGCCTTCTTCTTTCGTAATTTCACCGCCGTCGAGAACACGGTCGGCCAGCGCAATAATTTGCGCGCAATTTGCGTCCATCATTCCACCCCGTTCATGCTGTAACTGTTTTTGTATTTTTATGTTTACTCTTATATTGTAACGGCATTAACAATATAAGTCAACGATAAAAATTTAATACGGTTTACAAATAAAAGATCCGCACGGATGATTTGCGTTCTCTCTCTGTCATGCCGTACAATAAAGTTATTAATGGAGGAACGCATGACAGCTACCAAAGAGCCGCCATTACATTTGCGGCTATACCGCGCGATGCGCGAAAAAATTGAAATCGGCGTCTGGCCGGCCGGCATGCGGTTACGTTCGGTACGCGCGCAGGCGGCGGAACTCGGCGTCAGCAAATTTACCATTGAACGCGTGTACGGCAGGCTCGCGAGTGAGGGCTATATCGTGGCGAAAAATCGCGCGCGCTTTACCGTGATGCCGCAACTGACGATCCGACAGCGTCCTACGCGGCCGCAGCCGCGCGCTAAGGCCGAAATCACGTATCGCTATGATTTGGCGCAAAGCGGCATGGATCGTGACGGCTTTTTATTCGCCGCGTGGCGGCGTTCGCTTTCGCGGATATTTCACGATGAAAAACGCCTGTTGCGTTACGGCGATATTCAAGGCGAACGGGAACTGCGCGAAGCGTTGGCGCAATACGGCGCTCAGGCACGGGATACGCGCGCGCATGCCGACGACATCATCATCGGTTCGAATACGCAGCAATTATTGCGGATTTTAGCCAGCCTTTTGCAAACGGATTACGGGGAAGTTTTGTTTGCGGAAACGGAATTTCCGTTGGGCGTGGATACGATGAGCGATGCGGGATTCACCGTGCGCATGTTGTACGGCGGACACGCGGAACTTTTGCAGCCGCCGTTGCAAAATGCTCGCAAGCGCATTCTTTACGTGTTGCCGTCGCTGGCGTATCGCGCGGCGGATGTGATGCCCGCGCAGATCCGCGCCGAACTTTTATCATGGAGCGAGCGCACGGACGGACTGATCATCGAAGACGATTTTGACAGCGAACTTTCTTACTACGGCGCACCGGTCGCCTCGTTGCAGGGGATGGGCGACGGCACGCGCGTCGTCTATATCGGCGCGCTTTCCAAAGTGCTGCCGCCGTCGTTGCGTTTGGCGTACATGATTTTACCGCCGGATTTGCTGCAACGTTTTTTGGCGCGCCGCGAGTTGTATCGTCAGACGGCGTCGGTGGCGGAGCAACTGGCGCTGGCGGATTTTATTGAGCGCGGGCACCTCACGCGGCAGATTCGCCGTTTGCGTAAACTGTACGCGGAAAAAGGAGAGCTGCTGACGAACGCATTGCAGCAGACCTTCGGTGACGCGATCCGGATCGACGCGCCGACCGCGGGCATTTATTTGCCCGTGTATGTCAAAACCGCCGCGTCCCGCGCCGCCTTGGTGCGCGCCGCCGCTCGGCGCGGGCTGCATTTGCGACGGGTGAAACCGCAGCATAATGAACCGGTCAACGAACGCATGCTATTGCTTTCCTTCGGTGAAATTGAGCGCGACGATATGCCGGAGGTCAGCAAAATATTATACGCGGCGTATCAAGATACTTTGAAGGAGGCCTGAGATGGCGAAACGATTTCGATTTATTCACTGTGCGGACTTGCATCTAGGAACGCCGTTGGCTATCCGGGAAGCGCCGTCACGGTACTGGGAAAAAACATTGCGGGAAGCGACTTTTCAAGCGTTCCGCAACATTGTCGATACGGCGATTGAAAAACGAGTCGCCGCGATAGTGATCGCCGGTGACGTATATAATTCGGCGGACCACAGTTTACCGGCGCAGCTGGAATTTTCGCGCGAACTGTTTCGCGCGGCCAATGCGGGCATCAGCACGTTTATCGCGCACGGCAACCACGATCCGGTGAGCGCGTGGCAGGCGCAGGTGCCGTTGCCGCCGACCGCGCATGTGTTCAGCGCGGACAAAGTGGAAGGTTTGCCGCTCGTGGTGGAAAATGAAACCGCCGCGATGATTTACGGTCGAAGCTATGCGACGATGCACACGGACGGTCGCTGGGCGCCGGATTATGCGCGCGGCGAAACCGATCCGTACGCGATCGCCGTCATGCACACGCAGGGACCGAAAGCGGCGTCGGAAGGTCCGTATGCGCCGCTCAGCTGGGACGAGATTCGTCAAAGCGGGATCGATTATTGGGCGCTCGGCCATGTGCATACGCGCGAGGTGCTCTCGGAAGATCCGTATGTCGTCTATCCCGGCAACGCGCAAAGTCTGACGGCGGCGGAAACCGGTCCCCGCGGCTGCTACCTTGTCGAAGTGGGCAGTCACGGCACGACGATGCTCGAATTTATCGCGACTGATGCCATTCGCTCGGAAACATGGGAGTTTTCCGTGACGGATCTGACGGACGTGGAGATGTTCATCAAAGCGGTGTTGGCAAAACGGCAGGAGCGTCGTCAGGAAGTGGGCAAACCCTTGCTCGTGACCTTGGTCGTGAACGGGCGCGGCGTGCTGCATCAGGTGTTTTCTGATCCGGCGGCGCGACAGTCCATTCTTGCACGCTTAAATGAAGAAGAAGAAATGAAACATATCTTCGTGTATTGTCGCGCTCTTTTCGATCAGACGACGGCGGCGGTCGATTGGCAGGCGCGGCGGGAGATTCCGGATGCGACGGGCGATTATCTGCGCGCGGTAGATAGACTGCGCGCCATGTCGCCGGAGGAGCGGCATTACGCGTTGCGGCAGGCCGTCGCGGCGCGACCGGAATGGGAACGCTACGCGCGTTACTTCGGCGAACTCAGCGACGAACGCTTGGAAACGGCACTCCGCCGCGCGGAAATAGCGGGGGCACAACGAATATTGGGGGATAACGGCGATGAAGCTGACTGATTTACAACTGCAACGTTACGGCATTTATCAAAATGTTTCCTGGCAGCCGCCGGCCGCCGGACTGACCGTTATCTGCGGCGAAAATGAAAGCGGCAAAACGACGCTGCTGCAATTTGTACGCGACATGTTGTTCGGTTACCGACGCGGCAAACGGCGCGGTCGCAAAGGCAATTTGGCGGTCGAACTGGCGAATGGTCGGGTGTATCGTATTCATCGCGATGAAGGGGAAACGAAAGTCACGGACGATCGTCTGGAAACGATTGTCGGCGAACCGGCGGATTTATGGTGGAACGGTTTGGACCGCAAGACGTATGAGCAGGTTTTCGCGATCGGGCTGGAAGATCTGCAGGGCGCGGCAATTCTCGCTCAGGATGATGTCCGCGCGGGCTTTTTGAGTATGCAGGGCGGCGAGCAGTTGGCGCGCACCCAGCAGGACGTGGCGAACGCGCGGGAAGAATTGCTGGTGGCGTCGCCGCAGGGCAAACGCGTCATCAATCAATTGCTAAATGATTGGCAAAAGGCGCAAAATGATGTCGCGGCGCTGGCCGGGGAAGAGGAAGAATTCGCCGCCATTCGTCGCGAACAAAACGAAGTCGACGCGCAAATCAAAGCGGCGGAAGAAGCCATTGCCGCGCTCGATGTGCGCGATCGCACGATGGATAAGCAGATCGGCGCGTGGGAATACTATCGGGAAGGCATCGAAACGAAACGGCGCCTGGATTTGTGCAGCACGATCGAGCATTTTCCCGCCGACGGCAAAGAGCGCTGGAATAAATTGGTGCAGCGCATGGCGGATGTCAACGAGCAGCGCGAAGCGGTACAACAAAAACTCGCGGCGATTGCGCCGACCGCGCGGCAGGATGTAGTGACGCTCGAACCGGAGCGCGATGAAATCGCCGCGCTCTATCGGGAAAGCGAACGTTGGCGCGAACTGCGAAATGAAGAGATCGCGAAAAACGAGGCGCTGGCCGCTTGGCAGCAGGAATTCGCGGCGCGTACGGAAACCATGACCGCGTGGCCGATGGCGGAGACTGCGAAACTCGGCACCGTGGACTGGACGAAAGGGCGGGAACTTGCGGCGCAGTTGCTGCGACGTGATAACGAACTGCATTACTGGGAAAATGATGAGCCGGTGATCGAAGCCGCGCAGGAAATTAAAACGGACGACGTACCGCGCCTGACCGATGAAGGCGAATTCCAAAAGTGGGAGCAGGAAGGGCAGGAAATGCTGCTGCTTGCGCGTGAAAAGAAGCACTTAACCGATGAGATCGAGTGGTTGGAAACATTGCCGGTCAAACGGTACTCCGCGTTTTTCTGGCTGGGCTTTTTACTCGTCCTGGGCGCGCTCGCGGCGTTTTATCTTTACTTCACCGGCGGTCTCGGCATGGAGGCATTGTACATTGTCGGCGGCGCGTTGGCGCTTTCCCTGCTGTGCTTTTATTGGAACTATCATAAGAGCCATCAAAATGAATATCGTCTGGCCAAACTGAACGCGCGGCTGGCGGAACTGCAGGGGCGGCAGACGGAATTGGCGCAACGTCTGGAACTTGCCGTGCCGGAAACGGAAGGCGAACTCGAAAATTTCCGGCAGGAACTGGAAACGGCTCGCCGTGATTTTTATCGCTACCAAACGCAACTGCAGGCGATCTCTTGGCAGGCGGAAAGCGAACGCCGGCAACGCTTGGAACACGAAAAATGGGCCGCGCGCGGCGCGAAATTGCGCGCCGATCGCGAAATTTCCGAAAGTGAGTGGACGAAGTGGCTGGCCGCTGAACATTTGCCGCCGACCGAGGCGGCGGAACTCGATTTACGACAAGCGCAATGGCAGGAACTTTTCACGGCCAAAGGCGAAGGCGAAATTTTGCGCGTGCAGTTGGAGCGGATTGACCGGCAATTGACCTCTTACACCGAGCGAACGGCATCGCTTTTGCAACGCATCGGCGAAACCGCGCCGGCAACACCGGAAACGATCATCGAATTGGCGGATCGGTATCAGGAACAGATGCTGCAATGGCAAAGTTTGCAGGAAAAAAATCGGCGCCATGAAGAATTATCTAAAGAAAAAGCGTTGCTCGATGAGCGCTGGACATTGTGCGAGAACGAAATGAACGCGTTGCTCGCGCTGGTGAACGCCAAAGACGCCGCGGAGTTCGTCGATAAAGTGAGCGCGTATGAAGAATGCGACCAGCTGCGCAAAGATTACGAACGCGTACGGCAAAATCTGCGACTGTACGCGGGCGGCGAAGCAGAATTTAACCGCCTCTGGCTGCAGCTGGAAACCGGCGCGTATGAAACGTGGCTGGATCGGCGCGATCAGTACGAACGCTCGCTCAATCAGCGCAAAACCGAGCTCACGCAACTGCGTCAACGGGAAGGCGCGCTGCAAAGCGAATTGGCGCGTTTGATCAAAGACGATCGCCTCACCAAGGCGCTGGAACGTCGCGCCCAAGTGGAAACGCAACTGCAAGCGACCGTGGACGATTACCTCGCGCTTGTCGTGAGCGAATACCTGCTGAATGAAGCGCGTCGCGCCTATGAAGCGGACGGCAAACCGAATGTGATCGCGCGCGCCGGACAGTACCTCTCGCAGATGACGAGCGGTTGTTACACGCTCGCGTTGACCGCCGAAGGCGTCGTACAGACCATCGACAGCACGCACAGCACGAAAGAAGCCGCGATCTGGTCCAGCGGTACCGGGGATCAGGTGTATCTCGCGTTGCGTTTGGCGCTGGCGCTCGCGTTCGGCGAAAAAACGGAACCGATGCCGATTATTTTAGATGATATTTTCGTGCGCTTTGACGAAACGCGGCAGCGGGAAACATTACGTTTTCTGCTGGCATTCGCGCGGACGCGACAGGTGTTACTGTTCACCTGCCACCAACGCACCGCGGAATTGGCCAAAGAAGTGGATGCGGACAATCACGGCCATTACTATCGTTTGCGTTCCGGCACGATCAGCGCGGAATAAAATAAAAAAGCGAAGACATTGTCTTCGCTTTTTTTGTATCTTTTGTGATCATCCGACGTAAAAAATGCGCGCGACTCTTTACTCCTCACTCGTCGCATCGGCGAGATGCAAATCCGCCGCGTACAAAAGTTTCGCTTCCGCGGGGCTCAATATGCCCTGTTCGATCATCGCGTCAAGCACTTGGCGCTGGCGGGCTTTCGCGTTTTCAAAATGGGCCAGCGGATTATAGGCGCTCGGCGCTTGCGGCAAACCGGCCAAAACGGTGCATTGCGCCGGCGTAAGATCGCGAGCGTCGCAATGGAAATAGGTCAGCGCGGCCGCCTGCAAACCGTACGCGCCGGCGCCGTAGTAAATGGTATTTAAATACAACTCCAAAATTTCTTCCTTACTGTACACGCGTTCCAGACGGCTTGCGAGCAACATCTCCTGCGTCTTGCGCACCCACGTGCGATCGTGCGAGAGAAATAAATTTTTCACGGTTTGTTGTGAAATCGTACTGCCGCCCTGCGTCGTCTCACCCGCCTGATAATTGGCGACGAGCGCTCGCGCGACGCCGATTAAATCAATGGCGCCGTGAGTGTAAAAGCGTTTATCTTCCGTCGCGATGATCGCTTGTTTCAGCGTCGTCGGAATTTCCTCGGCGGGCACGAAAGTCGATCGGTCGATCATGCCCTCAACGGCGGCGTGCGGATCGTACAGTTGCTGCCCGAACGAGATCGGATCCGCATCCCGCATCGCACCGGCGGTCGACGTCACGCCCTCTTTGAGCGTGTCGAATGGCGCCGCGGGATCGTCAGGCGGAGCCGACCACCACCACCAACCGCCGAGCATAAGTGCAATCACTAATATGAAGCGCATAAAATCTCCTTTTATGCTAACTAACTAACGCAATGATAATTGATAAAGTAATAAAAGTCATTAATCCACACCCGAGACACCCTTGATTAGCTTCTTTGTTTGCTTGTAACTGCGCTCGTCGCTTGTTTAAATAGTCCTCATCGAAGTCATCATCGAGTTCATCATCTTTAAGTCCAAGGGCAAGGTCAATATCTTCATAGAAATATGTTGTACTGTGTGGATCAGGTTTTCGTGCAAACTCTTCAAAATCTTCACCTCTAGCTTCGCCACTTTGAAGCCCGATCTCGATTATGTCGAAACATTGATCGGTGTTGAAGTAGTGAAAGGGTATAATCTTTTCTAATGGCGTTACCGCCTCAATAAATGCCGCTTTTAATTGTTCGCTCGTATAATCGGTACATAGCATTAAGCGCTCTAATTCTCGCAGATCCCACGTCGATAAACTCGAAAGGCTAACGCTTTGTATCTCTCTGCCGTCGCATATCCCGCTTAGCTTTACGTAGATGTATCTAAACTTATATTTAAGGGCGTTTTCCGCGTTGTCTATTTCATCGTAAAATGACGATATAGAATTGTTTATGTCGCGAACACAAGACCATGCGCCGTTGTCTATAAGGCGCTTTTCTTCTTGCTCGCAAAAACGTAAATATACAAGCTCCGCGGTTGGAGTTTCGCCCTCCTTTTCGATGGTGTTTATTTCATTTTCAATTACGTTTAACAGAAACATAGAGAGGTAGGGGGCAGTGTAAATCTCGTTTCGCTCGATTATTTCTTTTCCGCTATCGGTGATGACGTAAAAAGGGCGCTTGGGTGGGTAATTGTCGGTTGAAATGTTGTCAGCTATACGTTCGATTAACTCTTTTTTGCGGCCACTTACAGGCAAAGAGTGTTCGCGAAGTATCTCTTTAAGTTCCGGTACTTTAAGAGTGGACAGTGACTCCTGCGCGTCGGATTCGCGCATATAATTTTCCTTAATGGCTTTTTTGCGCAACTTTTCTAATGATTTCAAGTTGTACGTGGCACCATACCCGACAACGCCTGCCGCTATTTCGCGGCCATCCATATTGTAAAGAAATCGTGCCAGTTCGATCTCTTGTTGCCGCGCTCGATCCACTTCTTATCCTCCTTATACAACTACTTTTCCGTTTTCTTTTTTAACATCATTATACAATAGAATAAAATACGCATGCAGATAAACATAAAAAGGTTGAAATATTATTCATGATGACGTATAATTATAACAATATTTCAAATGCTCTTACCGCAAACCAAAGGAGGAAGTTCTATGTCAGACGTTAAAAAAGTAGTGCTCGCCTATTCGGGCGGGTTGGATACATCGGTGATTATTCCCTGGTTGAAAGAAAATTACCAATGCGAAGTGATCGCGGTCTGCGCCAATCTCGGCCAGCCGGAAAATTTTGACGCCATTGAAAAAAAGGCGCTGAAAAGCGGCGCGTCGAAAGCGTTTGTTTTGGATCTGCGTCAGGAATTTTTGGAAGAGTACGTATGGAAGGTGCTGCAAGCGGGCGCGGTGTACGAAGGCAAATACCTGCTGGGCACTTCCTTCGCGCGTCCGATCATCGCTAAAGCGCTGGTCGATATCGCCAAACAAGAAGGCGCTGACGCGGTGGCGCACGGCGCGACGGGCAAAGGCAATGACCAGGTACGGTTCGAATTGACGGTGAAAGCGCTCGCGCCGAACCTCACCATTATCGCGCCGTGGCGTTTGTGGGATATCAAGTCGCGGGAAGACGCGATCGCTTACGCGGAACAACATCAGGTGCCGATCAACATGTACGCGAGCGACGATCCGGCGAAACCGAAACAGCCGTACCCGTACAGCATGGACTGGAACATTTGGCATTTATCGCATGAAGGCGCCGACTTGGAAAATCCGGCGAACGCGCCGCATGATGATATGTACATGGTGACTTGCGATCCGACCAAAGCGCCGGACGAAGTGACGGAAATCACGCTGGGCTTTGTGGAAGGCATGCCGAAAACGCTGAACGGCAAAGAACTTTCGGCGGTCGAAATGATCACCGAGTTAAATAAGATCGGCGCGGCCAACGGTATCGGCATCGCGGATATCGTCGAAAACCGTCTCGTCGGCATGAAGTCGCGCGGTGTGTATGAAAATCCGGGCGGCGCGATTTTGTTCTATGCGCATCGCGAGTTGGAATACCTCTGCCTCGATCGCGCGACCTACCATTTCAAAGAACAGGCGAACGTGCGCTATGCGGAGCTCGTGTACGACGGCATGTGGTACTCGCCGTTGCGCGAAGCCTTGCAGGCATTTGTGGCGGAAACGCAGAAAACCGTGACGGGCGAAGTCAGCTTGAAATTGTACAAGGGCAATATCATGAGCAACGGCGCGAAATCGCCGTACTCCCTCTACAATGAAGAATTCGTCACGTTCGGCGCGGACGAAGTGTACAATCAGGCGGATGCGGAAGGCTTCATCAACTTGTTCGGTTTGCCGCTCAAAATCCGTGCGCTGATGCAGCAAAAGGAGCAAAAATGAAATTGTGGGGCGGCCGCTTTCAGGAAGAAACGGCACCGGAGGTAGAAGCGTTTACCGCTTCGATTCCATTTGATAAAAAATTGTACCGCGAAGATATCGCGGGCTCGATCGCGCATGCGCAAATGCTTGCCGCGAACGGGATCATCAGTGAAGACGACGCGGCGCAAATTAAAGACGGCCTGCTGAACATTTTAGCGGCGATTGAAAACGGCGAATTCACTTTTTCGATCGGTCTGGAAGATATTCACATGAATATAGAAAGCGCGCTGACGGAGGCGATCGGCGACGCGGGCAAACGCTTGCACACCGCGCGCAGCCGTAACGATCAGGTCGCGCTCGATATGCATTTGTACATGCGGCGCGCGATTGTGGAGACGGGTGAGGCGCTGCTGGCGCTTCTGAAAACGCTCAAAGAAGTCGCGACAGACTACCAAGACGTCATCTTGCCGGGGTACACGCATTTGCAAAGGGCGCAACCCATTTTACTCGCGCAACATCTCATGGCGTACTTCCATATGCTGGCGCGCGATTTCCGTCGGCTTGAAGGTTGCTGGCAGAGCGCGGATATCATGCCGCTCGGCGCGGGCGCGCTCGCGGGCACGACGTATCCGACACGGCCGGAAATGGTCCGCGACGCGCTCGGTTTCAAAGCACTCTACGCCAACAGCATGGACGCGGTCAGCGATCGCGACTATTTGCTCGAGTATCTCGCCATGGCCTCGATCGCCATGATGCATTTGTCGCGCCTTTCGGAAGAAATTATCTTGTGGGCGTCGTCCGAGTATCGTTTCATCGAACTTTCCGACGCGTTTACCACCGGCTCATCCATCATGCCGCAAAAGAAAAATCCGGATGTGAGTGAACTCGTGCGTGGCAAAACCGGCCGCGTCTACGGGCATTTCATTGCGCTCGCGACGGTCATGAAAGGCTTGCCGCTCGCGTACAACAAAGATTTGCAGGAAGATAAGGAGGGCGTGTTCGACACGGTCGCGACCCTTGGTTTCGCGCTGCGTGTCTACGCCGATATGCTGCGTTCGATGAAGGTCAATCGGGAACGGATGCGCGCCGTGTTGGACGACGATTTTTCCAACGCGACCGACATGGCGGATTACCTTGCCAAATGCGGCGTGCCGTTCCGCGAAGCGCACGCGATCGTGGGCAAAGCGGTACATTACTGCATTGAAAACAATAAAGTATTGACTGATCTGACGCTTTCGGAATTCAAAACATGGAGTCCGGCGTTCGATGAGGATATTTTGGACGCGATTTCGATTGAGGCGTGCATTGCCGCGCGCGATACGCACGGCGGTACAGCGCCGGCGCGCGTGGCGCGGCAACTCGAAGGTGCTGCCAAATTACTCGCCGTGTACGAAAAAATCCAGGCGGAACGCGCCGAGAAAGCGACATTGCCGCTCGCGTAAACAAAAAAGACTGTCCGCGGACAGTCTTTTTTTATTGCGGAAAATGCGGTGGCTCCGCTTTTTCCTGCGGGCGACACAAAATCTGCAATGCTTCGGCGAGACGCAAAGCGACGGGATAGAGCGGATGGGCGGCCGGTTGCGGTAAAAACGCCAGCGCTTCTTCCAAGTGGCGCCGCACCGTCGCGGGCTGCCAATACACCGTCAAGCGCGCGCCGCCGTGCAGTAATACGGACGTTTCATGGGCGTCGGCGCCGCTTTCCACCTGCTTCACGCAAAGCACATTGATGTAACCGATCGTCGCATCGCGCGGACATTTCGGGCGGCGCACTTTCAGCGGCACGAGCACCGTCGGCGGCAGCACGAGCGGACGGTACAACGCGCGTTTTTGAAATACGCCGCGCAATAATCGCGGGCTGGTGGCCTGCCGTTTGGTCATGCGGCGCAGCCATGTCGTCAGCGTGACGGCGAGATCTTCCTCGGCGCCGTCAGGATAATATACGCGCACGCAATCGCCGGCGTCGGTATAGACGGGACACGCCGCGGCGATAGCCTCCGGCCGCTCCGAAAGCGGCGCATCCATAGAATCAAAAATGGACAAATCAATCACGAAATCCTTTCCCAAACAAACCGAACATATGTTCTATTCGTATGGTAGCAAGTTATGCGTAACGCGTCAATGCGCAAAAATATTTATGGGATTTTTTCGGCGAAAGAAAATCGGTTTACGTTTGACACGGCCCGCGCTTTTGCAGATAATAAAAGCAACGCAAAGGAGGAAACATGCCTACTATTTTATTGACCGGCGGCGCGGGCTTCATCGGTTCGCATATCGCCGAAACATATACGCGAAAAGGTTGGCGGGTGGCGATTGTCGACGATTTTTCATCCGGCACGATGGAAAACCTCGCGGCTATCAAAGACGATCCCAATGTCACGATTTATCATGCCGATATTCGCGATCGCGAAACCTTGCGCGATATTTTTGCCGAAGTGCGCCCCGATGTGGTGAACCATCACGCGGCGCAAAAATCCGTGGCCGATTCCGTCACGGATCCTCTCCATGATCTCGATATCAACGGCCGCGGCTGGCTGAACGTGTTGTTGGCGGCGGGGAAATACGGCGTGAAAAATATCATTTACGCCTCGTCCGGCGGCGCGCTTTCCAAAATTATCGAAGGCGATGAAAAATCGCAGGAAATCGACCCGCCGCAGTTGATTTCTCCGTACGCCATTCACAAGTACGCGGGCGAGCAGTATTTGGCGAATTATCAGGAAAAATACGGCTACGAATACACGATCTTACGTTACGCGAATGTCTACGGACCGCGGCAGATTCCCGACGGCGAATGCGGCGTGATTCCGATCTTCGTGAATAATGTGCGCGCCGATCGTCCTTCCGTGCTCTTTACGTATCCCGATATGCCGCGCGGTTGCTCGCGCGATTACGTGCATGTCGATGACGTGGTGCGCGCGAATGTCATGGCGCAGGAAAAGCCGGCGAATGAGCCGGTCAACATCGGTTCGGGAGAAGAAATTTATATTCTCGATATCTATGAAAAAATTTGCGAGGTGTTCGGCTCTGACGCGCCGATCGCGATCGAAGGACCGCGCGAAGGCGATATTCGCCGTTCCGTTTTGGCGGCCGATCGCGCCCGCGCGCTTTGGGGTTGGCGACCGCAAGTGACGTGGCAGGAAGGCTTACAGTCGCTGAAAAATGAATAAAAAAACGGCCGCAAGGCCGTTTTTTTATGGCTTGTCCGGCGCGTACGCGGCGAGTTTTCGACGCAACGCGTCAAGCGCCCGACGCTTGATCGCGCTGATCGCTTGCGGCGTGCAATGAAGTTCTCGCGCGAGTTCGCCGCGCGTTTGTTGTCTAAAGAATAAACCGTAAATCACGCGGCGCTGACGTTGCGGCAAGGTGAGGAGAGCGGCGCGCAACGCGCGATAGATTTGTTTTCTGTCGTACGTCGCGTCCGGTTGTTCGCGCGGCGGCGCGGAAAGCGGCAAGGTATCCGTGTCGCCGCCGCTTTCCCGTTGATCCGTGCGAGTTCGTTTCGCGCAGGCGTTCCAGGCGGCGTAACGCAGCTGCGCTTTTAGGTATCCCGCCACCGGCACGCCGCGATTTTTGTCGTAACGGCCGATGGCTTCCCAAAAAGCGAAACGAATGACGGCGAGCAGCTCGTCGCGATCGCGCGCGAAAAAGGTTCGCGCCGTCGCATGCATAAGCGGCAGGTAGCGTCGGTACAATACGGTCGCGGCAAGCGTGTCGCCGTCTTGCGCCGCGGTCATCAGGTCGATGTCGTTCGCGGTCAGATAGGAAGTTTTCATGTTATCTCATTTCCGAGGCCTCTTGTTTTTTGCGCATGTCTACTGTAACGCGCGGGCATGCCGCGGCGCAAAAAACGAGCCGGCGCGGGCAATGAGCACTGCCGCGTAAGCGAAACACACTCCCAAGCGAGTCGTTGCGACTCGTCGGAAAAATCACTTCAGACACTGTGCACCGCCTGATTTTTCGGAAACAAAAAAGACGCCCGCTCGAGCGTCTTTTTTATATTTACTTTAGGCGTTTACCTGTTTGCGACCGCGTTGCCATTGCAGGAAGAACAGAACGGCGAGGAGAACGATGCCGATGATGTCGGTCGTTGCCCCCGTATCGATCATGCACAGACCGCCGATTATGAAGAGAATGCGTTCCCATGCTTTCTCTTTGACGACGAAGTGACCGATCATCGCGGAGCTGATCGCGACCATGCCGATGATGGAAGTGAGCAGCACCATGAGAATTTTAGGAATCGTCGTATCAATCATCAACATCGCGGGTGAGTTGACGAAAATATACGGAATCAGGAACGCGGCGATCGCCAGCTTCGAAGCCTGCACGCCGGTGCGCAACGCGTTACCGCCCGCAATCGCCGAGCCCGCGTACGCGGCCAGCGCGACCGGAGGCGTCACGTCGGCGACAATGCCGAAGTAAAAGACGAACATATGCGCCGCGAGCACCGGCACGCCGAGTTGTACCAATGCCGGCGCGGCAATCGTCGAAGTAATGACGTAGTTCGCCGTCGTCGGGACACCCATGCCCAAGACGAGCGAAGTCAGCATCGTGAAGAAAAGCACGGCGAGGAAAACGCCGCCCGAGAGATCGATCAAGGCGGAGGCCATCTTCAAACCGATACCGGTTTTGGTGACCACGCCGATGATAATGCCTGCCGCCGCGCACGCCGCGAGTACGGAAAGCATATTGCGCGCGCCGTCGATCAGACCCTGCACGACTTCAATGAACGAGAGCCGCGTGTTTTTGCGGAGCATCGCCGCCGCGACTGTCAGGAAAATACCGATCAATGCGGCACGCATCGGCGTATAGCCGCTGACCAAGAGACCGATAATAACGACCAGCGGTAACGCCAAGTGCCCGCGTTCACGGAAGATCACGCCGAATTTCGGCAGACTTTCCCGCGGCAAGCCTTGCAGATTTTCCCGCCGCGCTTCGAAATGAACGCCGAGCCAAATGCCGAGGAAATATAAAATCGCCGGGATTGTCGCCGCTTTGACGACTTCCATGTACGGCACGCCGACAAATTCCGCCATCAGAAACGCCGCCGCGCCCATGATCGGCGGCATCAGTTGCCCGCCGGTGGAAGCGGCCGCCTCTACCGCGCCGGCGAAGTCACGATGGTAGCCGAGCTTTTTCATCATCGGGATCGTGAACGAACCGGTTCCGGCGACGTTAGCGACGGACGAGCCCGATACCGTGCCCATCAAGCCGCTCGACAACACGGCGACTTTCGCCGGACCGCCGCGCGCCCAGCCCGCGACGGCATTCGCCAAGTCAATAAAGAAATGACCGAGACCCGTCGACTCCAAATAGGCGCCGAATAAAATGAAGAGGAAAATAAAAGTGCTCGAAACGCCCAACGGAATTCCGAAAATGCCTTCGGTCGTAAAATACAAATGGCCGACGAGTTGGTCCCAGTTCACGCCGCGATGTCCTAAAATGCCGGGGATATACGGACCGGCAAAGGCGTAGGCGATGAAAAACAGTACCACCGACACCATCGGGATGCCGACCACGCGCCGCGCCGCTTCAATGACGAGCAGCACGCCGATCGAGCCGACCGCCATGTCCAGCGTATTGAAATTGCCCGCTCGCAATACTAAATCGTGATACTGCGTGATGATGTACAAAGGACCGCTTGCCGCCAGCAGCGCTAAAAATGCGTCCAGCGGATGGATACTCGCGCGATTCAGCCAGGTCTTGCGCGTCGGATATAAGAGAAACACCAGCACCAATCCGAAGCCCAAGTGCACCGCGCGTTGTAATTGCGCGTCAAGTACACCGAAAATACCCGTATATAATTGAAACAGAGAAAAACAGATCGCGATGAAAGAAATGAGTTTTGCGATGTGACCGCGATATTGCGCCACGCGATTTTCTTTTTCGAGCGCCATGACCGCCTCTTGCGACACGGCGTCATCCTTTTCCGAACGAATCTTACGTTCTTCTGCCATTTCTCTCACCTCCTAACCAATGCTTGAAATGTTCATAGTAACCGCGCCAGCGCGGGGTGGCGGCCAATGTCACCAATGTGCCCGGCGCATGCCGTTGGTATAGCGCGTACGTTGTTTGCAACGTAACAGTGAGTTCCGTTCCCAAACCCGTACGCAACGTCAGCGGACGGGGCAGAACCCGATTCATATTATCCAAATAAAAATACTCGCCGTCGCTTCGGAAATGACCTTCATCCGGTAAAAAAGGCAAACCCACGTCGTAGGATTTGTACTTGGTTGACCGCAACACAAAACCGTCCGCGGTATCGTTTACCGTCAAATATTCCCAGACGTGGGTCTGCTGAACCGAATGCCGATAATGAATGACGACGGAGCGTCCGCTGTACGCATGACCCAAGTCATGCCATTCGTCGCCCGCCGTCAGAAAAATCGCCGGCCGCAGGGACCACCAAGCGATCGTTACCACCAAGGCAAAGCTCAGCAGTGCCAATAAGTAGAACGGTCGCTTGATGAGCAGGCGGGGCAATTATTTCTCCTTAAAGAATTTTTCCGCACCGGCGTTCATCGGAATCGACATGCCGTCCTGCGCGGTATCTTTGGTGATCATCTTGCCGACAGCGTGGGCCGCGGCCATCTTGTCGAGATTCGTATAAATGGCTTTGGTAACATTGTAGCCCATTTCGTCGGAGAGCTTATTCGTTGTCGCGATCATCGCGCGTACCGAGACGGCCAGCGTGTCGCCGGCTACACCGTTATACGTGCCCGCCGGAATGGAAGTCTTCGTATAGTACGGATATTTTTGCAAGAGCTGGTCGGCTGCCGCCGCATCGAGCGGAATAAGGGAAATCTGATTCGATACCGCCAAATCCTGGATGGCGGCTGTCGGGAAACCGGCCGTGACGAATGCGACATCGACATTACCGTCTTTGAGCGCACCGGCCGCTTCACCGAACGAGAGGTACTGTACTTGGATATCGCTGTATTCAATGCCTGCGGCGTTCAAAATTTGCCGCGCGTTCGCTTCCGTGCCGGAACCTGCCGCTCCGACCGCTACGCGTTTGCCGCGCAAGTCGTTGATCGATTTGATGCCGGATTTTTCCAACGCTACGATCTGTACCGTTTCCGGATACAGCGTCGCAATGCCGCGCAGGCTGTCGACTTTTTTGCCGTCAAACATTTCCAGACCGTTCGCCGCATAGTAGGCGATATCGTTTTGGATCAGCGCCAAATCCAGCGAGCCGTCTTTGAGCATGTTGACGTTGGCGACCGATGCGCCGGTGCTTTGCGCGGACGCATTGACATTGGCGATATTTTTATTGAATAACTCCGCCATTGCGCCGCCCAGCGGGTAGTAAGTGCCTGCCGTGCCGCCCGTGCCGATGTTCAGATATTGCTGTTTGGCACCGCCCGAACCGCCGCAACCGGCTAACGCGACCACTGCGGAAAGACCGGCGGCCATCATCAATGTCGTCATTTTGGAAAATTTCATTTTACTCATCCTTTCTTGGTTTGCGGGGTTTCGGCAATAAAAAAAGGAGCCTGCGCTCCGAGCTGCGCACAGCGGCTCAATGAGCACGCCGACGCCATTGCCGACTCGATACCCCAAGGTACGAAATCTTAAATTTTCGTTGCCAATTTTCTGATTGCCATCATTGTATCATTATCAAGCGCAGGTTGCAACCGTAATGCGCATGAATTATGTATACAATAAAATTTGTAGTCGTAAAAGAGTACAAGAACGGTTGTAAAAATAAATAAAAAGACTATGGATAAAATGCGTACTGTCTATTGACAAAAGCGGCGGTTATCGTCTATACTAATCAAGTCGATGCCGGCATAGCTCAGTTGGTAGAGCGGCGCATTCGTAATGCGTAGGTCGTAGGTTCAAGTCCTATTGCCGGCTCCACAAGAAAAGAGCACTCCCCGAGATTTTACGGGGAGTTTTTATTTTAGTGCGGCGCAACGCAATGCACACGTCGGATCAAGTCCTATTGCCGGCTCCAAAGTAAAATGAACTCTCCGCTTTAAGTGGGGAGTTTTTATTTTAGCGCGGCGCAACGCAATGCACACGTAGGATCAAGTCCTATTGCGGGCTCCAGATGAAATATAGCTCCCCATTTTTTGCGGGGAGCTTTTTATTTCAAAACTAGAACGGCGCCACGCAATGCACACGCAGGTTCAAGTCCTATTGCCGGCTCCATAACAAAATGGCGTCTCGTTTTTCGCAAGAGTTTTTGCTTTTCTGCAGACGAAAATCTGTGCATATGAAGCATATGTGATATTAAATGACTATATATAAAATAAATATAGTTTACAATTAAACGAATGAATATTTTTAACGTAGTAAATAGAAGTATCCGTTAATGAGCGTAATGATAGTGCTTTCTTCCGAAAGATCGAGATGCAGAAAATAAAATTAAAATTATAAAAACACATTTACTTTGCTTAAAAAAGGTATATAATGATAAGAGGATTCAAATATTTTTTTAAATTACTTAACGGAGGGAAACAATGAACAAATTGGCACGTCGACAGGCGGCGCTTTTGGCCGCGTGTTGTTTGGGATGCATGACTGCGGTGGCGGCCGATGCACCGGTATATGATATCGGAGATATCGTTGTCACGGCTACGCGTACGCAAAATGTGACGAGAGAAGTGCCGGCGTCGACGCATGTTATCGATGGCGAGAAGATCCGGCAAAGCGGCGCGTCGAATCTTCGTGAAGCGCTTTCGTATTATACCAATATCATGCAGACAAAGATTGATCGCGGCGGTCATGATGTAATGATTCGCGGCATGGATACGAATAAATCGCTGATTTTAGTCGACGGTCGTAAACCAGCGAACGAATCCTCGAGCGCCGGCTTGGGTACCGCGCGCGCCATGGAGCGAATCAATTTGCAACAGGTGGAACGAATTGAAGTGCTCCGCGGACCGTCGAGCGCGCTGTACGGATCGGACGCGATGGGCGGCGTTATCAATATCATCACGAAAAAATCGACCTCGCCGAGCGGCGCCATCGGCGGTGAATACGCATCCACGGGCCATACGCAGTGGGTTCATTACGATACCGGGCGGCAAGGGAAACTGGCCGCTACCGTAGGGGCGCGTTTCCGTCATACCGATCGGGACACGATCGAAGGCGACCAGTGGTCGGAATATTTCGGTAATGATCAGACGTATAATCTCGCTCTCGACTACTACTTTGCCGATGCGAATAAGTTGACTTTTACGGCGGATTATTATCATGAGAAATTATCCAGTGACGTGCAAAATCCCGAGTTGAGACCTCTGCGAGTTGGGATGGGAAGAAAGGCTTTAGACGGCATGGCGCAGATCGTGGGCGGAAAAGATAAAAAGTCGGAACAGCAAACGTATGGTTTGCGTTGGCAACGCACTACGGCGGCGAACGATTGGGAAATCAGCGCGTACATGAGCCGTTTTGACTGGGAAGACGCGACCGACCCCAAAGTTATTAAAACGGTGCCGTCTAATCCCATGGAAAAGAAAGCGTATGATGATAAGGTACGCGCGCAAAATGCATACGACTTCAACGACAATACGAATCGCGAATGGACAGTGGAGGCGAGAAATTCCACGCAGCTTACCGATAATCAGCGACTCACTTACGGCGTAACGTATACCGACGCTAAAGTCAAAGGCACGAATTTGGGCGTCGCCGGTGAGAAGCAGTACAATGTTTCCCAAAACGGTATGAACAAAGTGGCGTCGGAACGTTCGTTGGCCACGTACGCGGCGTACGTGCAGGATGAAATTCGCGCCGACAAATGGTTTATCGTGCCCGCGTTGCGTTACGATCACAATGAATACTTCGGCGGTCATGTTTCGCCGAAACTCGGCGTGACGTATAACGCGCGTGATAATTTCCGCATCAAAGCGAACTACGGCAAAGGTTTCCGCGCGCCGTCGCTCATGCAGCTCTTCTTTGATTTGGATCGTAAAATGGGACGAAACTGGGTGCATAGCGTGGGCAACCCGGATCTTGATCCGGAAACATCGACCGGTTGGGACTTGGGAGTCGAAGGCGAATGGGATCGCGGCTACGGTTCGCTGACCTATTTCGACAACAAAGTAGAGGACCTGATCGAGAGCTTCAGGGTGGGCTTGGATGAAAACGGACATAGTCTCTTCCGATATAGAAACGTTAACAAAGCTCGTATTAAAGGCGTTGAAAATACTCTCGGCTATCGCTTCAACGATACCCTTTCCGCGCAAGTGGTTTCCACCTGGCTGGATGCGAAAGATACGACGAAAAATAAAGATTTACCGCGTCGTTCCGAACTTTCGCAAGCTTGGCAGCTGCGCTATGATGACCATCAGGACACGGGCTGGTCCGCGGCTCTTTCTCTGCAATATGAACACAACTATTTGGCGGAGCCGATCACGAAAGGGGGAGCGGAAGAAAAGAAAAGTTATCACCTTTGGAATCTTACCGTTACCCGTCAATTCAACCCGGATCTGCGCTTGTGGGGTAAAGTCGAAAATATCGGCGACAAGTACGATAGAAGCCTTAACTTGTACGGTCGCGAATGGGCGCTTGGTTTGGAATATCAGTTTTAACTGTGTAAGCAAAGGAGGAGAATATTCTCCTCCTTTGCTTACATAGAGCGGGATGCGCTGCAAGGAAATTTTTAATATTGATACTTACCATGGAAAGGATGATTGAGTGCATAGACATGGGTGGCAAGGCTGGCTGCTGTTTGTTCTCGTCGCGGTGCTGCTCGTCGGTTGCAGGCAGGATACAACGACGACGGAAAAGCAGGCGCAGGTGTTTTTCCAAGAAACGGATGTGCGCGGACAAACGGTTACGTTGACGCAAAAGCCGAAGCGGGTTGTATTGTTGTCGCCGTCACTGGTGGGCATTATGGAGGCGGTGGGCGGCGATTACGTCGCCTGGGCGGAATCCGGTGAGGATCGCGTCACGGAGCGTGCGAAAGATAAACCGAGAGTCGGTCATTTGGCGCACCCGAATCCGGAGGCGATTGTCGCGGCGAATCCGGACTTGGTGATCGGATATGGCAAACTGCACGGAAAATTGGCGCAGATGCTGGAGGCGAATCATATTCCGGTATATTTGCTGAATTTGGCGAGTTATGATGATGTGCACGAGGCGATTCGTTTGTGCGGAGCGGTGAGCGGACATGATGAACGCGCCGCCGAAGTGCAAAAAGAACTGGCGCAAAAAATGCAACAGGAAATCGACAGAGCGCCGCGCGAACCCGTTCGAGTAGCGGTTTTATTCGGCACATCGCAGGCGGTGACGCTGGACTATGAAGAGAGCATCGCGTCCGACGTCGCGCGTCGGCTCGGTTTCACGGATGTATTTGCCGGTCGCGGTCAAACGGAATCCGCGCGTTTGGCGCCGTTCAGTTTGGAGGCTTTGGCGGCGGCGGATCCCGACGTGATTTTATTGCGGTCGATGGCCCGACACGGAGAATCGGAAGGCATTTTCGATAAGGCGCTTTTGGATCAACCCGCGTGGGCGACATTACGGGCGGTGCGAAACGGTCGCGTGTACCGATTGCCGCAGGAACTTTTCACGAGCAATCCCGGCATTGAGTATCCGCAATCGGTTCGGTACATGGCGGATATCGTCGGCGGTCATGCGACCTCCGGTGAGGAACGCCAATGATGAGGGTTACGCAGGAGCAATGGTCGGCCCGCTGGGAGTCGTTGCGAAACGAACCTCTTTTTGTCACGGCGGGAGCGCAGTGGCGGCGCGCGCCTTGGGACATCGTATGGCGAGACGTACCCGCGTTGACAAGTCAGCTGCGGTTGAACTCGAAAGACTTGCAGGCGAGATTGGAAAATTATTTGGATCAATCTGCGCCCGCGAGACCGATCACGTTGTACCTGCATATTCCCTTTTGCACATTACATTGCACGTATTGCGCGTTTCCCAAGCGGCATTACCGGGCGCGACAGGTGGAAGAATATGTGGCGCTGCTTTTGCGGGAAATCGCTTACATCGGACAAACAAAATTCGCTCGCACGGCGAACGTGGCGGCGATTTTCTTCGGCGGCGGCACGCCCGGAGTATTGCAGTCGGAACAGATCCAAGCGATCATGGGTGCGTTGCGTAAGGCGTTTACCATAGCTCCGACAGCGGAAATCACTTTCGAATCGAGCTTAGATGATTTGAATATGGAAAAATATCACGCTGCCGTCACGAGCGGGATTAACCGCTTCAGTTTCGGCGTGCAGGCGTTTACGACCGACGTGCGCCAACGTATCGGCCGTCGCGATACGCGGGAAAGCGCCAAGCGGCGCCTGAGCGAATACGTCGCGGCGGGGCGAGCGGATATTGTCATTGATTTGATTTACGGGCTTCCGGGACAGACGACCGCGAGCATTCGTGAAGATGTGCGCGATGCGATGGAGTGCGGGATTGCCGGTTTGGATTTGTACCAATTGCAAATTTTGCCGAAATCGATTTTGGGACAGCAATATAAAAGAAATAACCTGACGCAGGATCAAGGCGCATTGCAGGAGTTGTTCCGCGCCGCCACGGAGGAGCTGGAAGCGGCCGCCGAGCCGATTTCCTGTTCGCATTGGCGTACTCGCGAAAGTGAGCGCAGCCTGTACAATACATTGGTCTTCGCCGGCCACGACATGGTGGCTCTCGGTATGGCATGCGGCGGTCGCTTGGGATGCGTCCGCTTCATGAAACCGATTGCGCCGCCCATGTATCGCGCGGCGGTCGCGCAAGGGTATCGGCCGATGGCGGGGAGTCTCGTCGGCGCGGAAGACGCGGCGTTGCGACGCCTGACATCGGCGGCGGATCGCGGTGTGATCGCGCCGCGACGTTTGGACGAAGAAACGAATTTGCCGATGTCACTTTTTCTCATGCCGATTTTACAATGCTGGGAAAGCCGCGGACTGGTCGCGAGGCGCGGCGATGCCTACGTCTACACGGCGGCCGGCCGATATGCGTACAAAGCGATGTCGCGCTTTTTGCAATGGGCGTTTCATTACTTGGCGTACGACGCGGCAGCTTTTGCATCGGACGACAAAGACGCGAAACATAATTTGACCGCGAAGAATCCGATGTCGTTTTAAGCATTGACGAAACGGTCGCGAGTTTAGTGTCAGGCGATGATTGCGCAGATGACCGGCTCGCGGCAGAAAGAGGAGAAGAAACATCATGCCGAAATATCTGATTGTATATTCAAGCCGCACGGGCAACACTCGCCGCATGGCCGAAGCGTTTTATGAAGCGGCGCCGAAGGGCAGTCGTCTCGCGGAAATGCGCGAAGACATCGATCCTGCGGAGTTTGACACGGTGTTCGCCGGCTTTTGGGTGGATAAAGGAATGCCCAATGCGCAGGCGCGGGATTATTTGGCGTCGTTGCAACATACGGATGTCGTATTATTTGCCACGCTCGGCGCCGATCCGAAATCCGAGCATGCGCAAACGTCGCTGCGAAAAGCGGCGGAGCTGTTGGCGGACAATTGCCGCGTCTCGGGCGCGCTGGCATTTCGCGGCGCGATCGATCCGAAACTGATCGAAGCGATGCGAAAACACGCCAAGCCGAATTCCTACCACACGCCGGAACAGATGCGCCGCTCCGTGGAGGAAAGCGCCGGTCATCCGAATGAAGCCGATTTCGCGAAAGCGCGCGCGTACATGGAGAAATTTGCGCCGGCGCGCGGCTGAGCAGAAGAAATATGAATCGTAAAAAGCCGCTCTCATTGCGATGAGAGCGGCTTTTTGTATATGTGTATATGCATGCATGTGCAATATGTATAAAATAAATAATGATGTACAATGAAGAAAACTTTTCTTTGCAACATAATGAGGTAAAATATGAAACGAAAACCGCATGATCCTGTGCAAAGTCCGTCTTACTACACAGACGGCCGTTATGAAACGATCGAAGCCATTGAGGCGTGGAGGTTGGATCACCATGCCGGCGACGCGCTGGCGTATATCAGCCGTGCCGGTAAAAAATCACCCGAAACGTATCGCCTCGACCTGCAGAAAGCGCTTTGGTACATTGACCGCATTCTGGCCGAGCCGCGCCTGCGCGAGATTGATCCGCGGGATTTTACCGAAGATAAACAACTGGCGCCGATGTTAGCGGCGGCGGTGGTTCACTTGCATGCGGCGAGCGCCGCGGATCAGGCGGGGGATCGAACGCGCGCCCGAGCGGAGTGGGAACTTGTGCGCGAAGCATTGCAACATGCGCTGACGGAGAAACAATAGTCGTCATGCGGATTGCGTTGGCGCTGAGAAGCACTTGGACAATAAAAAAGACCTGCCGCGGCAGGTCTTTTTTGTGCTTAGAAAGCGGAGATGATAGCCCCTTTGTATTTATCCGAGATAAATTTCTTGGTGGACTCGCTTTGCAGCGCTTTCATCAGTTTTTCGATTTCCGGACGTTGTTGATCGCCGTCGCGAATGGCGACGATATTGGCGTACGGAGAATCTTTGGACTCGAGATAGAGCGCGTCGGAGATCGGGTTCATGCCCGCGTCAATCGCGTAGTTCGTATTGATGACGGCAATGTCAACATCATTGATCGCGCGCGGCAATTGCGCGGCTTCCAGTTCCGAAAATGCCAAGCCCTTCGGGTTGGCGATGATATCCGCTACGGTCGCCGTGATGCCCGCGTTTTTCTGCAGATCGATCAAGCCGGCCGCTTTCAGCAGGAGCAATGCGCGTCCGCCGTTGGTCGGGTCGTTCGGGATCGCTACTTTCGCGCCGTCCGGCAAACCGCTCAAGTCTTTCAACTTGCTCGAGTACACGCCCATCGGTTCGAGATGGACCGCGCCCGCGGAGACTAGTTTCAGATTGTGCTCGGAGTTGAAGTTGTCCAAGTACGGTTGGTGCTGGAAGAAGTTCGCGTCGAGCTCTTTGTCGTTCAGCGCGAGATTCGGCTGCACGTAATCGGTAAATTCAATGACTTGAAGATTGATGCCCTCTTTCGCGAGCGCCTCTTTGACATTGCCCAGAATTTCCGCGTGCGGCACCGGGGATGCGCCCACCTTAATCGTGACGGACGGCGCCGGAGCGGCTGCTTTTTCCGATTGTTTGTCGCTGCCGCAGCCGGCGATTACAAGAGCACATGCCATGACACCGACACCGGCTAAACTATACCATTTTTTCATGTCATAACCTCCTTGAGCTTTTTGAATTGCCCTCAATATAGCATTTTCCCAATGCTTCGTCAAACAAATAAAACAATTATGCAGACAATTTTATATAAAAAATAATAAAATGGACTGAAATAACATCAAGATACGCGCTATAAACCACATTTTTTCAGAAATAAAATATAAAAATATCATTAAGGCGAAGTGAGCGAAACGGCGATGCGCCTTGTCGTTGCCGCCAACAGAATATCTGAACGACTGTTCTGTGGTACAGTGTGAAATTGACGCAGCTTGCTAAATCGCTATAATCGGGGAATAGAAAGGATGTGGAAGAGTGAAAAAGTTAATTTGGGTATTGAGTTTGTGCACGGCCTTGCTGGCGCTTGTCGGTTGCGGTCAGACCCCGCAGGAAAATCAGGGAAAACTGCAGGTGGTAACGACCGTGTACCCCGTGTACGACGTGGTGAAAAAAGTGGCGGGGGATCACGCCGACGTCACGCTTTTGGTGCCGCCGGGAGCGGAGCCGCACGATTGGGAACCGACCGCGAGCGATTTGAAGAAAATCGGTCAGGCGAAAGTCTTTTTCTACAACGGCGCGGGTTTGGAACCGACCGATCAGATTTTGAAGAAAGACATTACGCGTGACGCGATGGTCGTCGAATTAAGTCATGGGTTGGATCTGCTGAAGGCGGAGGACCATGATGACGATGATCATGATCATGATGCCGATCACCATGACGAAGAGCATCACGATGAAGACCACCATGACAAAGAGCATCACGATGAAGATCATCATGCGGAAGGCCATCATCATCACCACCATCACGGCGGAGTAGATCCGCACGTGTGGTTGGATCCGCAAAACGTCATGAAGGAAGCGGCGGCGGTAGCCGACGCGTTGGCGAAAGCCGATCCGGCGCATGCCGACGCGTACCGCGCCAATGCGAAGAAATACCAAGAGGAATTGGCGGCGCTCGACAAGGACATGGATGCGGCGCTCTCGTCGCTCGCGAATAAACATCTCGTCGTTTCACACGAAGCGTTTGGCTACTTGGCCGCGCGCTACGGCTTAACGCAAGTCGGTATCATGGGCGTTGACGCGGATGCCGAACCGACGCCAGAACGCATGGCGCAATTGATCGAATTCATTCGTGAGCATGATGTGCGCACAATTTACAGCGAAGAACTCGTTAATCCTCGCTTGGCGGACGCGATCGCCGCGGAGACCGGAGCGGTCGTACGCGTGTTGAATCCGATTGAAGGCTTGACCGTCGCGCAGGAAAAAGCGGGCTACGATTACATTAAGTTGCAGCGTGAAAATCTGGCCACTTTGACTGCCGGTCAACAATAGTATGCTTCCCTTCAGCCGTCACCTCGGTGACGGCTTTTTTCTTGCCGCAAAAGAATGAATGCGCGGTGCGTATGCGAAAAATAAAAGGGACTTGCCAGGCTATAGAAATTGAGGTACAATCACTTACGAAAGTTGAATATGGAGTATTACGTCTTTTGATTGACATTTTCTGTAATCAATGATAAAATTACTAATTGCAGTAGTGTCATTATGATCGTGGAGACTGATAGAGGAGAGACGCAGTACAAAAAATGCAAAAGCAAGGTTCAAAAAGGAACCTTGCTTTTATTGTCATTTTTCGAAAACGACACGTGAATAGCCGAGACGACACGATAACGCCAATATCAGAAAGGGTGACAAGTGCATGTTCAAACCGGTAAATATGGGCACGCGGAAACGGTACACCTACGCCAAGATCAATGAGGTCTTGCAAATGCCGCACTTGCTCGATTTACAGCGAAATTCCTACCTGTGGTTTCAGGAAGAAGGACTGCGGGAAATTTTTGAAGATATTTCTCCGATTGAAAGCAATGAACGGGGCAATAATCAAGACGGTAAATTAAAACTTTATTTTGATGACTACAAATTCGGTGAACCGAAATATGATATCGCCGAATGCAAGGAGCGCGACGCGACGTTCGCGGCGCCGCTGCGCGTGAAAGTTCGTCTGGAAAATGCCGAAACGGGTGAGCTCGCCGAAACGGAAGTGTTTATGGGCGACTTCCCGGTGATGACCGATACCGGCACGTTCGTCATCAACGGCGCGGAACGCGTTATCGTCAGCCAGTTGGTGCGCTCGCCGGGCGTATATTACAGCGGTACGATTGACCAAATGGGTAAGTCGCTGTTCAGCTCCACGGTGATTCCGAACCGCGGCGCCTGGATCGAACTCGAAAGCGACGCCAATGATATCGTGCACGTGCGCATCGACCGCAACCGCAAGTTGCCGGCGACGGTTCTCGTACGCGCGCTGGGCTTTGAAACGAACGATGAAATCATGGATCTTTTCGGTGACGATCCGCGCATCGCGGAAACGTTGAAGAAAGACCCGACGCGTTCGCAGGAAGAAGCGTTAATTGAAATATATAAGAAATTGCGTCCGGGCGAACCGCCGTCCATCGACAGCGCGACTTCGATGTTCAACAATTTGTTCTTCGATCCGCGCCGTTACGATTTGGCGCATATCGGACGTTATAAATTAGGTAAGAAATTAGGCTGGCAGGGTCGTCTGTTCGGTCAGACGTTAGCGCGCCCGCTGGTTCACCCGCACACGGGCAAAGTGGTTTTGCCCGAAGGCACCGTGATCGGTCATAAAGAACTCGAACAGATCGCGGCCTCCGAAATGTTTGCCGATGCCGGCTCCGACTGGGCGCGTCAGCTCGAAGGCAAGACGCTGGCGGATACTCTCGTGGATATCAATACCGGCGAAGTGCTTTTGGAAGAAGGCACGAAAGTCGGCAAGAAAGAGTTGAAAGCCATTAAAGACAGCGGCATGTTCAAACGCATGCCCGCCAATGATATCGAGGCCATTATTGAAGGCGTGCTGCCGGCGCGTCGCGTAGAAAAAACGCTCGCGCAGAAACGCATTCCGGGCCTGCAGGAAATTTATGTCCTGAAAGGGGAAGGCGAAAATCGTCAAGAAGTCAAAATCGTTTGCAATAACGTGAATCTTCCGGACACCTTGCGTACCGTCGAATCGGCGGACATGATCGCCAATATTTCCTATTTATTGAATTTAATGGAAGGCATCGGCCATGTCGATGATATTGACCACTTGGGGAACCGCCGCTTGCGTTGCGTCGGCGAACTGTTGCAGAACCAGTTCCGCATCGGTTTGACCCGCATGGAACGTGTCGTCAAAGAACGCATGGCGACGCAGGATATCGACAATCTGACGCCGCAGATGCTGATCAATATTCGTCCGGTCACAGCGGCGCTGAAAGAATTTTTCGGTTCAAGCCAATTGTCGCAGTTCATGGACCAGACGAACCCGTTGGCGGAACTGACGCACAAACGTCGTCTTTCCGCATTGGGACCGGGCGGTCTTTCCCGTGAACGCGCGGGCTTTGAAGTTCGCGACGTGCACCATTCGCACTACGGCCGCATGTGCCCGATTGAAACGCCGGAAGGTCCGAACATCGGTTTGATTTCGTCCCTGGCGAACTTTGCTAAAGTCAATAAATACGGTTTGATTGAAACGCCGTATCGCGTGGTGAAACACGACGGCGATGATGTCACCGTCACGAGCGAAGTGCGTTACGTCACCGCCGATGCCGAGGAAAACCTCGTCGTGGCGCAGGCGAACGAGCCGCTCGATGAAAATAACCGCTTTGAACACGCGCATGTCGCGAGTCGTCTGCAGTCCGAGGTTATTGAAGTCGCGCCGCAACGCGTGGATTTGATGGACGTTTCGCCGAAACAGGTGGTTTCGGTCGGCACGGCCTTGATCCCGTTCCTTGAAAACGATGACGCGAACCGTGCCTTGATGGGCGCGAACATGCAACGTCAGGCGGTACCGCTGTTGCGTACGCAGGCGCCGCTCGTCGGCACGGGCATGGAATACACCGCCGCCCGCGACTCCGGCGTGTGCGTTCTCGCGAAACGCGCGGGTACGGTAGAACGCGTCACCGGGAAAGAAATCATCGTCAAAACCGATGACGGCAAATTGGATCGTTATGATCTGATCAAATTCATGCGCTCCAACCAGAGCACCTGCATCAACCAGATTCCGCTCGTCTATAAAGGCGATCGCGTGGAAGAGGGCGATGCGCTGGCGGACGGCATGGCGACCGATGGCGGCGAACTCGCGCTCGGTTACAACGTGCTCGTTGCGTTTATGCCGTGGGAAGGTTATAACTACGAAGACGCGATTCTTCTCTCGGAAGAATTGTGCAAGGAAGATATTTACACGTCGATTCACATTGAAGAATACGAATGTGATGCGCGTGACACGAAACTCGGCGCGGAAGAAATTACCCGCCAGCTCCCGAATGTCAGCGAAGACTCGTTGAAATATTTGGATGAAGAAGGCATCATCTCGATCGGCGCGGAAGTGCGCCCGGGCGATGTTCTGGTCGGTAAAGTCACGCCGAAAGGCGAAACCGAACAGACGCCGGAAGAACGTTTGCTGCGCGCCATTTTCGGCGACAAAGAACGCGAAGTTCGCGACACCAGCTTGCGCGTGCCGCACGGCGAATCCGGCAAGATCGTTGATGTTCGCGTGTTCACCCGTGAAAACGGCGATGAACTGCAACCGGGCGTCAATAAACTCGTTCGCGTCTACATCGCGCAGAAACGTAAGATCCACGAAGGCGATAAGATGGCGGGCCGCCATGGTAACAAGGGCGTTGTCTCCCGCGTCATGCGCCAGGAAGATATGCCGTTCATGCCGGACGGCACGCCGGTTCAAATCGTGTTGAACCCGCTCGGCGTACCGAGCCGTATGAACATCGGTCAGGTTTTGGAAACCCACTTGGGACGCGCGGTTCAGGCGTTGGGCATGGAAATTCGCAACAACGATCCGGATCTGCCGCGTCGCTTGAAAGAATACGGTTACGATGTCGACAAATACGGCATGCCCGAACCGGATGTCGCCGGTATTCATATCGCGACGCCGGTCTTTGACGGCGCGTCGGAAGTCGACGTATTCAGCACGTTGAAGCTCGCCAACTTGCCGGAAGACGGCAAGACGGAACTGTTCGACGGTCGTACCGGTGAAAAGATGGACAACCGCGTTACCGTCGGTTACAAATACATGTTGAAGTTGCACCACTTGGTTGATGACAAGATTCACGCGCGTTCGACCGGTCCGTACTCGCTCGTCACCCAACAGCCGTTGGGCGGTAAAGCGCAATTCGGCGGCCAGCGTTTCGGTGAAATGGAAGTGTGGGCGCTGGAAGCGTACGGCGCGGCGTACACCTTGCAGGAAATCCTGACGGTGAAATCAGACGATGTGATCGGTCGTGTGAAAGCGTACGAAAAAATCGTCAAAGGGGAAAATATCCCCGAACCGGGTGTTCCGGAATCGTTCAAGGTACTCTTGAAAGAGCTCCAGTCGATCGGCTTGGATGTTCGCATTTTGAACGAAAACGGCGAAGAAGTCGTCATCCGTGAACTCGAAGAAGAAGACTTGCCGCAGGCGGAAGAAAACGAATTGCGGGAAGTTATGGAAGCGGATGCCGGCGGGCAAAGCCGAACTTCCGCGGAGACGGAAGACGCGGACAACGCGCCGGAAGAAAATGAGATGAGCGTGGAAGACACGGCGCAGCAGGCCGATACCCAAAATATCGCCGCCGCGGAACCGTTCTTCACCGATACTGATAGTAACGACGCTGAATAGTGAAGGGAGCGGTAGATTTGTTAGATGTGAATGAATTTGATTCGATGCAAATCGGACTGGCTTCGCCCGAAAAGATTCGTGCCTGGTCGCATGGTGAGGTCACCAAACCGGAAACGATTAACTACCGGACGCTGAAGCCGGAAAAAGACGGTCTCTTTTGTGAACGGATTTTCGGTCCGACCAAGGACTGGGAATGCCATTGCGGAAAGTATAAAAGAATCCGCAATAAAGGCGTCGTCTGTGATAAATGCGGGGTTGAAGTCACCCGCGCCAAAGTACGTCGCGAACGCATGGGGCATATCGAATTGGCCACCCCGGTGTCGCACATTTGGTACTTCAAAGGAATTCCGAGCCGGATGGGACTCATTCTTGACGTCTCGCCGCGCTCGTTGGAACGCGTCCTGTACTTCGTGTCCTACATCGTATTGGATCCGAAAGACACGGGACTTAAGAAAAAAGAACTGCTGAACGAAGCGGAATATCGGGAAGCGGTCGAAACCTACGGTTACAATTCGTTTGTCGCGAAGATGGGCGCGGAAGCGATCCAAACCCTGCTGGCGGAAATCGACCTGGAAGAACTGCGCAAAGAACTGCGCGCGGAAATGCAGGAAGCGAGCGGCCAGCGTCGCTTGCGCGCGATCCGCCGTTTGGAAGTCGTCGAAGCCTTCCGTAAATCCGGCAACCGTCCGGAATGGATGATTATGAACTGCGTGCCGGTCATTCCGCCGGAACTGCGCCCGATGGTGCAGCTCGACGGCGGTCGGTTCGCGACCAGCGATTTGAACGATCTCTATCGTCGCGTCATCAACCGTAACAATCGTTTGAAACGTTTGTTGGAACTGCATGCGCCGGAAATTATCGTGCGCAACGAAAAACGCATGTTGCAGGAAGCCGTCGACGCTCTCATTGATAACGGCCGTCGCGGCCGCGCGGTCACCGGACCGGGCAACCGCGCGCTGAAATCCCTTTCCGATCTTCTGAAAGGGAAACAGGGCCGTTTCCGTCAGAACTTGTTGGGTAAGCGTGTTGACTACTCCGGCCGTTCCGTTATCGTTGTCGGACCGGAACTCAAAATGCACCAATGCGGTCTGCCGAAAGAAATGGCGCTCGAACTCTTCAAACCGTTTGTCATGAAAGAACTCGTTGCTCGCGGTTTGGCGAACAACATTAAAAACGCGAAGAAAAAAGTCGAAAAAATCGCGCCGGAAGTGTGGGATGTCCTCGAAGATGTCATCCACAAACATCCGGTTCTCTTGAACCGCGCGCCGACCTTGCACCGCTTGGGGATCCAGGCGTTTGAACCGATTCTTTGGGAAGGTCGCGCCATCAAATTGCACCCGCTCGTTTGCGCGGCGTACAACGCCGACTTCGACGGCGACCAGATGGCTTGCCACTTGCCGCTGTCGGTTGAAGCGCAAGCCGAAGCGCGTACGCTGATGCTTTCCGTCAACAATATTTTGTCGACGAAAGACGGCAAACCGGTCGCGGTACCGTCGCAGGATATGGTCCTCGGCGCGTACTACCTGACCATTGACCGTTCGGAAGAATACAGAGATGAGAAAGGCGCGTTGCGGATGCTCGTGCCGGCGACGGAATACAGCCTGATGGACGAAGAGGCGCGGAAAAATGCGATCTCGATCCCCACATTTGCCGACTATGATGAAGTCGTCATGGCGTATGATCAGCACTTCATCGACTTGCAGCATTATATCTTCGTACGGATTCCGGAACACGGTCGTGTCTTGACCACGGCCGGTCGCCTGATTTTCAACATGGCGCTGCCGGAAGAATTACGCTACTACCGCGAAAATGAAGCCGGTCAGACGATGCTCGGCGTGCTCATGGATAAGAAAGAGCTCGCCCGCCTGATTAATAACTGCTTCCGTCATTTCGGCATGGCGCATACAGCGGATCTGCTCGACCGGGTGAAGACGCTCGGCTTCCACTACGCGAGAAAAGCCGGCATGACGATCGCTATCGCCGACATTAAAGTACCGGCGACGAAAGAAACGATTCTCGCCAAAGCCGACCAAAAGGTCGATAAAGTGAACAGCCTCTTCAAGCGCGGCTTGATTACCGACGATGAACGCTATCGCAAAACGATCGACATTTGGAATGACGCGACCGGCGAAGTTACCCGCGAAATGATGCAGGGCTTTGATAAATTCAACCCCTTGACCATGATGGCGCAATCCGGCGCCCGCGGTAACGAACAGCAGATTCGTCAGCTCGCCGGCATGCGCGGTCTGATGGCCGACCCGTCCGGGCGAATCATTGACTTGCCGATTAAGTCGAACTTCCGTGAAGGCTTGACCGTTTTGGACTACTTCACATCGTCGCACGGCGCACGTAAAGGTTTGGCCGATACGGCGCTCCGTACGGCGGACTCCGGCTACCTGACCCGTCGTCTCGTCGACGTCGCGCAGGATGTTATCGTGCGCGAAGAAGACTGCGACATTGTTTCCGTTGATCTCGTTCGTGAGCGCGGTCGTCTCGCGGCTACGGCCAAAGAAGCGATCGCCGCCATGCAGGATAAATTGCTCGGACGCGTTCTTGAAACCGCGGTAGTTGATCCGGAAACGGATGAAGCGCTCGTTGCGGAAGGTACGAAACTTACCGCCAAAGATTTGCAGGTCATCGGCGAGCATCTGGTTCCGCAAATCGTTTTGCGCGGCTCGTACGCCAACACCGAAGAACACGAACACGTATCCAGTGAAAACACCGTTGTCACTTTGGGGCAGCCCGAAGACAATCTGCGCAACAAATTGCGCAAACACATGGTGGATCGCATGCTCGACAAAGAACTCGTCGAAGATGTGGAAACCGTTGCCGGTGAAGTTCTTTACGAAAAAGGACAGAAACTCACCGAAGCGATGATTGAAAAAATCCTCGCCAGCGACGCTCGCCGTGTCGTCGTTCATTTGGATGAAATCGACGGTATTGAAGTCGAAGCCATCGTCGAAGGAGACGGCGTCATTGAACCGTTGCGCGACCGTCTCGCCGGCCGCATCACCGCGGAAGATCTTTACAATAAAGAAACCAACGAGCTTATCATCGCGAAAAATGAGCTCATCAATGAAGAAATCGCAGCCGAAATCGAAAAACATTACGACACGGTCAAGATTCGTTCGGTCCTCACCTGCCAGTGCCGCCACGGCGTCTGCCGTAAGTGCTACGGCCGCAACCTCGGTACCGGTCGCATGGTCGAAGTCGGTGAAGCTGTCGGCATCATCGCGGCGCAGTCCATCGGTGAACCGGGCACGCAGTTGACGATGCGTACGTTCCACACCGGCGGCGTCGCGTCGAACGAAGATATCACGCAAGGTCTGCCGCGTGTCGAAGAACTTTTCGAAGCGCGCAAACCGAAACGCTACGCGATTATCGCGGAAATCGGCGGCACCGTGCAAATCGAAACGCTCGAAGACAACAAGCAAATTCAAAAAATCCACATTACTGACGGCGGCGAAGAATGGTCCAAAACCATTCCTTACGGTCTGAAAATCGTAGTCGAAGACGGTGACACCATCGCCAAAGGCGACCGCCTGACCGAAGGCTCGATCAACCCGCACGACATTCTGCATGTACTCGGCGTCCAGGCGACCCAGCGTTACCTCGTCTACGAAGTGCAAAAAGTGTACAAATCGCAAGGTGTTGAAATTAACGACAAGCACATCGAAGTCATCGTGCGTCAGATGCTCCATAAAATCAAATTGGACGACGCCGGCGATACTGATATGCTGCCGGGCGATACCGTCGAAGCCAATCTGCTGGAACTCGAGAACAAACGCTTGCGTTCCGAAGGCAAGAAGGAAGCCAGCGGCAAACATATCCTCTTGGGTATTACCAAAGCCGCCCTTGCGACCGATTCGTTCCTTTCCGCCGCCTCCTTCCAGGAAACCACGCGTGTCCTCACGGAAGCCGCGATCAAAGGTAAAATCGATCCGTTGCTCGGCTTGAAAGAAAACGTCATCATCGGCAAACTGATTCCGGCCGGTACGGGCATGTCCCGCTATCGCAACATCAGCCTTGCGGAAGACAAACCGCAAACGCCTGCGGAAAGCGTCGAGGAAAACGCTGACCAAGCGGCAGAAACGGCAGCCGAAGCATAAAGCAAAGCGAAACGAAAAGAGACGACATTGTCGTCTCTTTTTTGCGTCTCAAATTCGCAACCATTGGGAAAGCGTTTAGGGAATCAACAATGGCCAACGGTTGGCGGGAGCGCGTAATGCGAACGGCGGCATCTTCGCGACATGAGCATATTGAAAAAGCATTAACAAACGGTATAATTTAATGTGTAAAGAGCGTGTGACTGGTCGGATCAAAACGGGCGGCGATGACGCATACGATTTAGCAATGAAATATAGAGACGAGGAGGCGCCGGAGTGATAAGCTATGAAGAATACAGAGCAATAGTTGTAAAGAGATTTAGATATTATTGGGAGGACTTGAGCGACGAAGAAGTAGAGGCCTACTTTGAGCGAGAGGGAAACGAAGTCACGAGATCGCGCTATAAAAGCGACGTAAAAAAATTAAAGGAGGGAAGAATAAACGAGTACATATTGGAAAACGATTGCACCTCGTCGGTGGCGTATTGTTTATCTCTGATGTATTAAAAACCGCTAAAGCGAAACGCTGAGGCGATTTTTTATTGCGCGAAAGGAGACGTCATGCAAAGAATCGTAAAGACGGTAACCGATGCGCGCGGGAAACTGTATGCAACGGTCGGTGAAATGCCTACCGCGCTGACTACGTTTGACCACGACGCGAAGACGGGGCCCGACCGGCAACGGATTGAATCCGTATGGATAAGGGAAATATGGTAGTATAAATACAGAACACAGTAATCGGAGGTGCGAGATGAAAAATTATTTTGACTTAAGCGGTAAAATTGCGCTCGTTACGGGCGGTTCATCCGGTCTTGGTATTCAGTTGGCCAAGGCTCTGGCTCGTCAAGGGGCGACGGTGGTGGTCGCCGCGCGGCGGGAAGAGAAATTGCAGGAGACGGTGCGGGCGTTGAAAGAACTCGGCGCGGAAGCGTCCTATGTAGTGATGGATGTCATGTCGCCGGAAAGCATCGAGCAGGCGGTGGCAAAGGTTGTCGCGCAATATCAGCGCATCGATATTTTGGTGAATAACGCGGGCGTCGGGGTGAATGTACCGGCGGCGGAGCAGTCGACGGAGGATTGGCGCAAAGTGCTCGGCACGAATCTGGACGGCGTATACTATGTGGCGCGCGCGGTGGGTAAACAGATGTTGAAGCAGGAATACGGTAAAATTATCAACCTCGGCTCGATCCATTCGGAAGTGGCGATGCGTCCCAGTTGTCTTTCCGCGTACAGCGCGGCCAAAGGCGGCGTGAAAATGCTGACCAAGGCGTTGGCGGTAGAATGGGCGAAACATGGTATTACGGTCAATGCGATCGGACCGGGTTATTTTGAAACGCATATGACGGAAAAATCATTCCGAACGCAAGCGTTCCAAGATCTTCTCGCGACGTATTCGCCGATGGGACGCGGCGGTCGACCGGGCGAACTGGACGGCGCGGTGATTTATTTCGCCTCCGATGCTTCCAGTTTCACTACCGGCCAGTTGCTTTGCATTGACGGTGGTTGGACGGCGGTGTAAATAAAAAAGAGACCTTGCGGTCTCTTTTTTATTGCTTTAGTTTACGCCGATGTATCGTATTCTTCCGGCGTTTTGTCGGCGTTGTCCCATTCGACGCTGAGGGTAAAAGGATATTCCTCATTGCATTCTTTAATATGGGGCGCGATGTTGGCGTTGACCAGCGGAATGTCGCTGGCGGAGCGGGCGGTGAGGTGCAGTACCGCGTGCGTTTCGTCCGGTTGCGAGACGGCGAGCGATGTGACGCTTTCATCGTAGGTCGCGTCAAACGCTTTGACGATCGCGAGCAAGGTGGAAAGTTGCTTGACGACGGTCAGATCCTCTGCGGTCAAGAGTTTCGCGAACTGAGCGAAGCGGCGCAATTTATTGGAGATGCCGTCTTGAAACGCCGCGATGAGCGCGCAAGTCGCCTGTTCCCGATGCGTGAGTCCGTACAGCGGCGAGTTCGCGATGATGTAAGCGCTGTGTTGCGCGTGGCTGTAGTAGTTGATCATCATGCCGACATCGTGCAAACGGCAGGTCGTTTCCAGATATTCCCGATAGCGGGCGGGAAAACCGTGCAGGGGTTGCAGACCGTCATACAGTTTCAACGCCATTTTCGTGATGTACTGCATCTGCTCTTCATTACCGAGCGGGAGCGTCTTGCGGAAATTTTCCACGCTTTGCCGCAGCAGGCTTTCGGGAAAGTGCTGCCCCTGGCGGCGCGTCATCGCGTAGTAGTTGAAGAATAAACCTTCGCGCAAGCCGTTGCCGCTGATAATGAGTTGTTCCGCGCTTGTAAACTGCAGTAGGGTTTGAATCAGGAACGCGCCGGCGGTGATAATATCCGCGCGATCGCGACCGAGTCCCGAGATCTGCGCGCGTTCTTTGAGGTTGCGGCTCGCGAACATTTTCGTCATGTCGTAAATGGCTTCGGGCGTCATCGTATAGTGATGAAGTTTGGGAATGGGATACGAGACCAGACGTTGATGGATTTTCGCCAAATTACGCACTGTGCCGCCGATGCCGATGAGCGGCAACCCCGTGTCTTCAATATGGGGCAATCGGCGCAACATTTTATGGATATGGGCGCTCATCGCTTTGAGGGCTTTGGGAGTGACTTCGTCCTGCGTGCCGAATTTCTCCGTCAGCGTGAGCGCGCCGATCGGCAGGCTCACCGTCTCTTTTAACCGTCGGTTGCGCACCAATGATACTTCGGTGCTGGCGCCGCCCAAGTCGAAGAGCACGAAGTCTTCGTACGGCAATGTGTTGATGACGCCTAAATAGCCGAGTCGCGCTTCCTCGCGACCGTTGATGATCGTGAGCGGAATATCGGTTTTGGATTCGATTTCATCGCGAAATAAAATGCCGTTATCCGCGCTGCGCATGGCCGCGGTGGCGACGGCCAGCATCTGCTCGACGCCGAGCAGTTCGGCGGTATGCGAAAAATTTTGCAACGCGGCCAGCGTTCTCGCCATGGCTTCCTCGGTGAGGCGGCCCGCGGCTTGCATTCCTTCACTCAAGCGGACCAGCTGCTTATCCTGATAGACAAGCCGGTACGCGTCATTCGGATCGATCGCCATCACGACCATGCGCGCGGAGTTCGAACCCAGGTCGATCAAGCCGACCTGCTCGGCGCGGTAATCTTCATCCCATAACAAAATACTCAGTCCTTTCCCGTTCTCCTGCTTTTATTGTAGCGAATTTCGAAGGCGCATGCAAAAGAAAACAAGGCCGTTTTATTATGTAAAAACTTCGTTAAGGCAAGGCGGCGTGCCCGCGTTTTCCCGCGAAATGGGCTATAATGAAAGTACTATAGAAAAGAGAGGAACAAAGTATGATCGGCAAACAAAAACGAATGTACGGCGTCATTCATGTCGGCTCGGTAGGGTTGTCGCTTTTGATCGTCGATTACGGCGGTCCGGACGATGTCACGATCGTACAGGAAGCGAGACGCGCGGCGGGCTTCGGGGAAGAAGTTTTCACGCAAGGCGAGTTGTCCTTCACTTCGATCCGGCAAATGGTGCGGATGATTAACGGTTTTCGACGGATTCTGGCGGATTACGAAGTCGAAGAAGTCGTGGTATATGCGACGGCGGTTTTGCGGGAAGCGAAAAACAGCCGCATGATTTTGGATTTGATTCGCGTGCATACGGGACTTTCCGTCAAAATTCTCGACATGCCGCAGGAAATTTTTTATAAGCATTACGCGTTGCATTATGCATTGACGCATAATGCCGATGCCGCCGCGGGTACGACACTGTATGTCGATATTACTTCGAGCGCGGTGGGACTGACGATCTGGCAAAAGGATACCTTGAAATATCAGCAGAACGTTCATATCGGCACCTTGCGCGTGTTGGAATCGTTCCGTCGCGCGCAGCGGGACAGTTATGATTTCCCGAAAGTATTAAATGAATTTCTCGAACGCATTTTGGAACCGATTTGGCCGATGCTGGGGCAATACGAAATCGATAATGTCGTTCTGTCCGGCCGGGAATCGCGACTGGTCGCTCGGATGATGGGCTTCACTACACAGCAAGCGATGCGCATCGTTTCGCCGGAGCGTTTTTTCCGCGTGTTTCAGAGCTCGGAGACGCGCACGGCGACGACTCTCGAGCATGCGTACGGCTTCACCGCCGATGAAGCGGAAAAATTATTGCCGACGCTGCACCTTTACGCGCAGATCTTTACGCATGTGAAGCCGCAACGTCTGTTGATGATGTCGACGACGTTTCTTTACGGCGCGATGCTTTACTACGGCGCGCGCACGACCGACGAGCCGGCGCTTACTTTTTTGCGCGAGCAGCATCTCGAGCTCGCCAAGACGATGGCGGCGCGCTACGGCGGCAATATCACGCATTTGGAAACGGTCGCGGAGCATGTCGTCATTCTGATGAAAGCGCTGCGGCCGGTGCACGGCTTGGATGAACGGGACACGTACCTTTTGCGGATGGCGGTATTCCTGCATCAGATCGGGCGCTTTGTGAACTTGCGCCAAAACAGCGTGCATACGTACCACATCATCATGGGCACGGACTTGTTCGGTCTGACCGATTTAGAGAAAGAGCTGGTCGCGGTCGTTGCGTACTACAATTACAAAGGCCGTCCGAGTGATGAAGATAAGCCGTTCCGGCAGTTGCCCGAAGGGGTCAAGATGGTGATTTTGAAACTCGTCGCCGTACTGCGGCTGGCGGACGCGATGGATAAGGGCGAACAGCGTAAGCTCTATAACGTCGAAGCCTTTTTACGCCGCGGCAGTTTAGTCGTTTATTACGATGCGAAAGCCAATACGAACACCCTTTTGGAAGAATGGACATTTGCCGAAGAAACCGAATTATTTACGGATGTTTTCGGGCTGGATGCGAAACTGGAAAGGAGACCGCAATGACTGATTCTGCACGGACACAAGAGACGCCCGAGTTGGACCACCGTTATTTTTTGAATCGGGAACTGAGCTGGTTAAGTTTCAATGAACGCGTTTTGGAAGAGGCGGTGGACCCGAACAATCCGCTGCTCGAAAAATTGAAATTTATCGCGATCACGGGCTCCAATTTGGATGAGTTTTTCATGATTCGCGTGGCGGGGCTCATGCATCAGCGAGCCGGCGGCATTGATCGGCGCGACAACGCCAATATGACGCCCGCGGAACAGCTGACGGCGATTTCGCGCAAGTGCAAACAGCATGTGGCGCGTCAGTATCGGTACTTGCATGATGTGCTGGCGGGTCTCTATGAAGAGGGATTGCGCCTGTACACGCCGGAGGAGCTGACTCCCGACCAGGCCTACTGGCTGAATGAATATTTTGACCGCACGATTTATCCGGTGGTTACGCCGCTGGCCGTCGACGCGAGTCACCCGTTCCCTTTTTTGATGAGTCGCAGCCTGAATTTGGCGGTCATGCTGCATCCGAACGGCAGTCCGGACGATGTCCGCACAGCGATTTTACCGGTACCGAGCGTCTTGCCCCGACTGATTGAAATCCCGGGCGAATACCAAACGGCGAGCGGGCGTGAATTCGTCTGGCTGGAGGACGTGCTGCGCAAACGCGCGGACGCGTTTTTCCAGGGACACACCATTATCGATGCCCGCGTTTTCCGCATCACGCGCGATGCCGACCTCGATATCGACGAGGAAGGCGCGGAAGACCTGCTCGATGAAGTGGAAAAATCGTTGAAACGCCGCCGCCGCGGCGCCGCCGTGCGGATGGAATTTGAAGCGGGTAAAGCGACGCCGTTGCGCGAATTTTTGCGCGATGAGTTGTCGCTTACGGAAGAAGATATCTATGATATCAACGGCAAGCTTGATGTCACGCAGTTCTTTTCACTTGCCGACATCGCCGGGTTCGACCACCTGCGCTACGTGCCGGTGCGCCCGCGCCGCTCGTATTCGGTGCTCACGACCAAAGGCGAAGATCTGTTCGCCAAAATTCGCAATCATGATCTTTTCATTCACGTGCCGTATGAATCCTTCGCGACGGTGGAGAAGTTTATCAGCGACGCGGCGAAAGATCCGCACGTGCTCGCGATTAAGCAGACGCTGTATCGCGTAAGTTCGGACTCCAAAATCGTGCATGCTCTGGCGACCGCCGCCGAAAACGGCAAACAGGTGACGGTGCTGATGGAAGTCAAAGCGCGCTTTGATGAAGAGAATAATATTTTGATGGGACGTCGCCTGGAGCAGGCCGGCGCGCATGTTATCTACGGCTTGAAAGGCGTGAAAACGCACTCGAAATGCACGCTCGTCATTCGCCGCGAACCGGACGGCATCCGACGTTACGTGCATGTCGGCACGGGCAACTATAACGGTAAAACCGCGAAACTGTATACCGACTGCGGCATTTTTACGGCGAGCGACCTCTTCGGCATCGATGCCGGCAATTTCTTCAACCTCTTGTCCGGCTATTCCGATCCGCCGCAATGGCATAAATTTATCGTGGCGCCGATGGATTTACGTCGCCGTTCTCTCGAACTCATTGAGCGCGAGATCGCGTTTGCCGAAAAAGGTGAACCGGCGCGGATGATCGTGAAGATGAATTCACTGTTGGATCGTAAAATTATTTTGAAATTGTATGAAGCTTCTCGGGCCGGCGTGCAGATCGATTGCATCGTGCGCGGGATTTGCGTATTGAAGCCGGGCATCCAAGGGGTCAGTGAAAATATTCGCGTTCGAAGTCTGATCGGACGCTTTCTTGAACACAGCCGCGTCTTTTGGTTTGCCAACGGCGGTCGACCGGAAGTCTACATCAGCTCCGCCGACTGGATGCCGCGCAACCTGAATGACCGCGTGGAACTGATGGTGCCGATCGAATCGGAAACGCATCGCCGTCGTTTGCGCGAGCTCTTGCAAATTCAGCTGGACGATAACCAGAAGGCGCATGTGATGCAGCCGGACGGCAGCTACATCAAAACGATCGCCGCGGAGAATCCGATCGCGGCGCAAGAGAAGTTCCAGCAACTTGCCGAAGAGCGGGATGTGCCGGAGAATCTCACGTTGCGTCAGCGACTGGAACCTTTTTACGCGGACGAACTCCAATAAACGGAAACGCCGCGGAAAAGGTTTGCCGCGTCGTACTGAAATGCGGTAAAGTGGCGAAAAACATTGTAAAAAATGTCTTTACAGATGACGTATTCCCAAAAAATCCGAAAAAATTCCCGACAAAATGTTATTGTAACTAAATTCTAATAATCGCCCGTGCGTTTCCCTCATTGACAATCCGTCTCGGTGTCCTTGTCGAAAGGACAACTGTCGAGTCCTTGCGGTGAGGGAATCACGGGCTCTGTTTTTGTCAATTTCCATTTACGGAAATATTTGTTTTAAAATTAGAAAAAAGGCCGTTCGAGCCCTAATTTGCCGTATTGTAAACCTCAAAGCTTTGACAGAACTGTCCACGCATGGTAGAATCCCCGTGTTGGAGGTTACTGTATGAGGACAAATTGGAAAAAATGGGGGACCCATCCGGTCCTTTTGTTCTGCGTCTTCGTCATCATGATCGTGTCGATGGTCGGCTTTTCTATGCAGCCGCGGACGCTCACCGTTATGGTTGACGGCAGACAGCAGACCGTTCGCACATCAGCGCAATCCACAGCAGGCATTATGTATGATGCGCATATCGTGTTAAATGAATATGACAAAGTGGATCTGAATACGGAAAAGCTCGTTGACGGCTCCGTATTGACTGTGCGTCGTGCCGTTCCGATCAGTATTCGGGAAGGCGCGGAAGTGAAAGCGACGATGTCGGCGGGCAAGACCGCAGCGCAGGCGATCACGGAAGCGGGCTATGACCCGGCGGAATATGTGACGCTGATTCCGGCGGACACTCCGGTCAAAGCCGGTATGGAAATTCCGGTCGGTAAGTACACGGCTTCGGAAATCACGGTCGAAGAAGAAGTTCCTTTCAAGATCGTTCGCGAACCGAATGACCGCATGTTCGCCGGCGCGGAAAAAGTGACGCAGGCGGGTGTGAACGGGAAACAAAAAACGAAGTACCGCGTGCTTACGGTAGACGGTCGTGAAGTCAGCCGCGTGCCGTTGGAGTCGCAACCGTTGCAGCCGGCGGTGGATCAGGTGGTGCAAGTCGGAACGCGTAATATCGTCAATACCAGCCGCGGTGATATTCGATTCACGAAAGTGATCAACATGGAAGCGACGGCGTATCATCCGATGGATGGTGACGGTCGCGGGATTACCGCGAGCGGCATGAAAGCCCGTTACGGCGTGGTAGCGGTCGACCCGAATGTGATTCCGATGGGCACGCGCGTGTTTGTTCCGGGGTACGGCGAAGCGATCGCTGCGGATACCGGCGGCGCGATTATCGGCAATCGGATTGACTTATGCATGGAAACGTACGACGAATGTTACCAATACGGACGTCGTAACGTAGAAGTTTACGTATTGGATTAAAAAACGCCCTCCGGGCGTTTTTTTGTACGAAAAATAAAATGGCGATCGGTGGACGAGGAAAGGATTGTGACGCGGGTATGCTATAATAAGCTATTGAAATATAAAAGAAGGAGTTATGCTTGGATGACTTTTTGGGTAGCGTTGGTTGTGATTGTGCTCGACCAATTGACGAAATATTATGTGCGCGCTTCAATGGAGCTCGGGGAAAGCATCCCCGTCATTCCGAACGTATGGCACTGGACGTATATAGAAAACCACGGCGCGGCCTTCGGCATTTTGGCGCATCAGCAATGGTTTTTTCTCTTGGTGGTGGCGATTTTATTCGCGCTTTTCTTTTGGTACCGGGAACGTATTCCGCGCGAGCCGAAATATTTTTCGATCGCGGTCGGTTTGCTGCTGGGCGGCGCGCTCGGCAACGCCTGGGATCGGTTTTATCAGGGCGGCGTCACGGACTTTTTCGACTTGCGCGTGTGGCCGATTTTCAATGTGGCGGATATTGCGATTTGCGTCGCGGTGGCGTGCTTTTGCCTCTTCTTTTGGCGGCGAGGTAACGCGTGATGTATGAATGGATAACGGATGCCGCGGCGGAGAAAACGCGCCTCGATGTATGGCTGGCGATGGTGCTCGATGTCTCGCGTTCGGCGGCGCAAAAATTATGCAAGGCGGGCGCGGTGACGGTGGAAGGCGCGCCCGCTAAAGCGAATACCGTTTTGCGCGCGGGCATGTTCGTGACGGCGGAGTATGCGCCGAAATTGGAAGCCTTGCCGGAGCCGCAAGATATTCCGCTTGATGTGCGTTACGAAGATGAAGATGTCGTAGTGATCAATAAAGCGCGCGGCATGGTGGTGCATCCGTCGCCGGGGCACGCGGACGGAACGTTGGTCAATGCGCTGCTTTTTTACACCAAAGGGCATCTGGCGGAAATGAGCGATCCGATCCGACCGGGCATCGTGCATCGTTTGGATCGAGACACGTCCGGACTGCTGGTGGCGGCGAAAACGCCGCGCGGCCGCGACAGCTTGCAGGCGCAAATCCGCGCGCACTCGGCGGGACGGATCTACTACGCGCTGGTGCACGGCAATCCCTCGAACGAACGCGGTATTATCAAATTGGCGCTCGGACGGGACGCGCGCGACCGGCTGCGTCAGGCGGTGCTGCCTGACGGACGCGACGCGACGACGCATTTTACGGTAGTCGAACGCATGCCGCATTACGCGTTGCTGCGCTTGGCGCTTGAAACGGGACGAACGCATCAGATTCGCGTGCATTTATCCTATATCGGGTATCCGATCGTGCAGGACCCGCTCTACGGGCGTAAACGCGATCGCTTTCCGATCGAAGGACAGGCGTTGCACGCCGCCGAACTTTCATTTGACCGACCGGCGGATGGCGAACGGATCACCGTGACCGCGCCGTGGCCGGAAGATTTTGCCGCGTGCCTGACGAAGGCCCGGGAGGAAGCGTAATGTGGAAAAATAAAACTTTACTGCTCGATGCCGAAACGATACGGCGTGTCGTGCGACGCATAGGACATGAATGTTTGGAACGCAACCGCGGCTTGGAAGACGCCGTGTTTATCGGCATCGAAACGCGCGGGGAGCCGCTGGCCGAACGTCTGGCGCGCCAAGTCGAAGCCATCGAAGGAGTGAAGGTCGCGGTCTACGCGTTGGACGTGACGGCCTTTCGCGATGATGAAAAAGCCGCGCCGGCGCAAAGCAGCTTGCCGCCGATCGATGTGAACGGCAAACTCGTGCTGCTGGTGGACGACGTGCTCTACACGGGACGAACGGTGCGCAGCGCGCTGAACGCCATCATGGCGATGGGACGCCCGCGCGCCATTCAGCTGGCGGTATTGGTGGATCGCGGTCATCGGGAGCTGCCCATTCGAGCAGATTATGTCGGTAAAAATGTGCCGACCGCCGAGCGCGAGGACGTGGCGGTCGAATTGTTGGAAATCGACGGCAACGATCGCGTCTGGTTGCGCGAACAAACGGAATAAAAAAAGAACCGGCGACGGTTCTTTTTTTGTACGTGAAACGTGATTTAACGATAGCCGAGCAACAGCGCGAGCAGCAGTCCCGGGAAGAAAAAGCGCGCGTTGCAACGGATGAAATTCGGCCAAAACGCGGGCGGATACGTTTCTTTTTCCCGTTTGTAAAGGCGGAACACGATGAGGCTCGCGAGACTGGCGACAGGGCTTCCCCACGCGCCGAGATTCACGCCGAGCAAAAGAGAGCGCGGCGGCGCGCCGAACGGTTCGAGTAATATCGCGGTCGGCACATCGCTGATACATTGACTCAAGACAAGCGCGGTGGTAAACGGCAAGCGCGTCAGCAGCGGCACAATATAGGCGGCGAGCCAATCCATGCGGACGGCGTTGCCGGCGATGACAAAAAACGCGCACAGCGTGAGCAGCAGACCGTAATCCACGTGGCGATGCGTGTGCGGATAGATGAGATAGGTCAAAATAAAGAGCACGCCCGCCGTAGGATACAGAGGCAATACATTGCCGATCGCGAGCAGGGCGACGAACAACGCGCCGAGATAGAGCGCGATATTGCGTTTGGATTGCGCCGACAACGGTTTGAATTCTTGAATGACAATCGGCGTATGCGGCAAACGCGTGCTGACGCGCCGGTACATGAGAAACGCGGCGAGCAGCGCGAACGGGCCGGTCGTTTTGAGAATTTCCAGAGCGGTCAGTTGGGTCGCGGAAAATAAAAACATATTTTGCGGATTGCCGATCGGCGTCAACATGCTGCCGCAGTTGGCGGCGAGACCGACGAGCACCGCGACAAACGCGCCGTATTGCATCAGCCCCGCGCCGCGCAAGGTGCGCATCGCGAGCGGTAAAGTGATGAAGATCGCGACATCGTTCGTGACGAAAGTGGCCATGGCGAAAGCGAAAAACAGCAGCGCGAGCACCACGTGATGCGCCTTGTCGCCGATCTGCAGCAGACGACGGGCGAGCCAACGGAAAAAATGGTTGCGGCGCAAACCGGCGATGACCATCATCAGGAGCCACATGGATACCAGCGTGCGGCCGTTAAAGTACGACAGATAAGTTCTGTCGGGCGGCACGATCAGCATCGTCAGAAATGCGATGACGGATGCGATGATAAGCATTTTATCGTGAATGAAAGTGGTCCATAATTGTTTCATTGCGCCTCCTCATTCATCGTCACGGGGCGGCGATAAAAGCGCGCGCCGCCCGCGCGGTATTCCGCGTTGGCGCGGCAAAGCGCGGCCAAGTCGGTGGCGCGCTCATCATACACGAGCCGGTTGACGACTTGCGGCGGCAACGTTTTGCGCATTTTGCCGTAGCGGTCGAGAACGGGCAGCGTGACGTTGCGCAATAAGGACGCTCCGCGCGGCGTGAACGCGAGCGGATAGATCCAAGCCGGTCCGGTCTTGTCGGCGTCATTCAAATCCTGTCGGCGCATGTTGAGCAGAACCTGCGCCAGTAAACGGGAAAGCCGCGTCTGCGGATAGCGTTTGGTTTTGACATCGGCCCAAAATTCCGCAAGCGTCGCCGCGCCGCGCGCCGCGTACCAGCGATCTTCCAAACCTTCGGAAAATTCGCCGAGTCGGGCAAGCGTCGCGGGCGTCAGCAAACGCAACGCCTGCAGCGCGAGCATTTCATACCGCTCCGGTTGAGGCACGACGCCCGCCTGCAGGGCCTCCGTGAGATCGTCATACGTATACGCGGGCAGCATATCGCGCGGCACGAGGCCTTCTCGTAATCGTGTGCGCACGGCGCTTCCGGAAATCCCCGCGATGCCCGGCGCATTATCGGAGCGCTCACGCAGTAAGGGTATCAAACGGAGCGACGGCGCATAGCGCTCAATGGCGCGCAGGTAGCCGGCGGCTAAAATGTTATTCGGTGTGCGTAAAAACGGAGCGATGTCAGGATCGGTGGCGGCGAACGCCGCTTCCATCGCGGCGGGGTAGCTTAATCCCCGCGCCAATGCCTTCTGTAACGCGGTTGTATTCGGACCGTCGGCCAGTTTTTTCAAGGCCGCGAGGTCGGGATTTTCCGCGCCGCACACCAAGGTTGTCACGCCGAGAGCGTGCAGCATTCGCACGCCGCCCGCCGCGAAATGTTCCGCGCTGCGCAGCGCGAATACCGCGGGCAGTTCCACCACCAAGTCCGCGCCGGCGCGCAGCGCCCAGCGCGCCCGTGTCCACGGATCGGCTACGGCGGGCTCGCCGCGGTGCACGAACCAGCCCGTGAGCGCGATCACGAGCGGCGCCTCGCCGAATGCTTTGCGCACGGCATTGATTTGGGCGACATGACCCTGATGCAGCGGGTTGTATTCGGCGATAATGCCTGTGACTTCGGTAGCGGATGACATGCGAACTCCTTCATGTAAAAAATAACAGCGGTCCGGCGTTTGGTTTTTTCGGACGGATGAAACGGTCGCGCGCCTTTAGGGCGGCGCATTTCCTTGCGGTCAGTATACGACGGCGACGAATGCTTGACAAGTTGCGGAGAATTTTTTATACTGAACGAACTGAATAAAAGATACCTTTTCAAAAAAGAAAGTTGACAGAATCGTTTTTGTTTGGTATGATTAATCAGTAATGATCAAGTAGAAGTCATCCGCTTCTCACCCTACACGACGTGCAGTTACTAGGGTTTCCGCAGATGGAACAGGACGGATGGCATCTTGCCGTCCGTTTTTTATTTTGCTTGATTAGGTTTCCAATGCATTTTCAGGAGGTGAAACCCCATTAGCAAAGAATTGCGTATCAACGAACAAATTCGTGCCCGCGAAGTACGGCTGGTCAGCGAGGATAACGAACAGCTGGGCGTCATGTCGCAGCGCGAGGCCTTGGCGATCGCTGAGGAGCACGGCTTGGATTTGGTCGAAGTCGCGCCGCAAGGCCGTCCGCCGGTTTGCCGTCTGATGAATTACGGCAAGTACCGTTACGAACAGCAGAAACGCGAAAAAGAAGCACGCAAGAAGCAGAAAGTCATCACATTAAAAGAAGTCAAGCTGCGTCCGAATATCGAGGACCACGACTTCTATGTCAAGATGAAAAACGCGATTCGTTTCTTAGAAGACGAAAGCAAAGTCAAAGTCACGATCATGTTCCGCGGCCGTGAACTCAGCCACCCGGAATTGGGTGAGCAACTCTTAGTCCGGTTCGCCGATGAACTCAAAGAGTTGGCCGATCAGGAACGCGGCCCGAAACTCGAAGGCCGCAACATGACGATGATGTTAGTACCGAAAAGTAAATGAGGAGGCTTATTATGCCGAAAATTAAAACTAAACGCGCCGCCGCTAAACGTTTCAAGAAAACGGGTACCGGCCAATTCAAACGTTCGAAAGCATACAAAAGTCATATCTTAGAGAAAAAGACGCCGAAACGCCTGCGTCAGTTGCGTAAAGCCGAAATGATCAGCAAAGCGGATCAAAAACGCGTGGAACGTATGTTGCCGAACGGCTAAGACAGGAGGAAATCATTCATGGCACGAGTAAAAAAAGGCGTGACCGCACGCCGTCGTCATAAAAAAATCTTAAAATTAGCGAAAGGCTATCGTGGTGCTCGTAATCGCCAGTTCAAAAAGGCGAACGAATCGGTTATGCACTCGCTGGCGTACGCGCGCCGCGACCGTCGCCGTAAAAAACGCGAATTCCGTCGCCTTTGGATCGCCCGTATCAACGCGGCGGCCCGACTGAACGGCATGAATTACAGCACTTTGATCGCCGGCTTGAACAAAGCGGGCGTCACGATCAACCGCAAGATGCTTTCCGACATGGCCATTCAAGATCCGGCCGCGTTCACCAAGCTGACCGAGCTTGCCAAAAACGCGTAAGCAAAAAGCCCTCGCTCGGAGGGCTTTCGCTTTTTCCTCGCGGCGACCGTACGCCCGCTGAAAAAGCGTCGTTTTATCCCCTTGCGAAAGGCCGTCGCGGCAGCTTGCAACGGGGTATCGCCGTTTGACATGGTATATGAAATGTGGTAAAGTATATAAGCATGTATTGACGGTAAAATCCGATAATTATCACTCGACGCGAACCGTCGCAGTCAGTTGAAGTAAGTGAGGTGTCACAATGCGCGACGCGGTAACACTGGCTTGCACCGAATGCAAGCAACGCAACTACCAGACGAACAAAAACAAGAAACACACGACGGAACGTCTGGAACTCAACAAATATTGCAAATTCTGTAAAAAACAAACGTTGCATCGCGAAACCAAATAAGGTTTCGCAAGCAACTCTCGAGGAGCGGAGGAAACGATGGCAAGACAAAACACACAAGTACAGCAGCAAGGCGTAACGTCCTTTTTCCGCGGCGTACGACAGGAAATGAAAAAAGTGGTATGGCCGACGAAGAATGAATTGGTGCGTTACACGATTGTGGTTTTGATCACGGTTGCCTTCATTAGCCTGCTGATCATGGCAGTCGATTTCGTCTTCACGGGATTCTATAAATTATTCGCCGGTGTTCTTGCCGGAGCGATGTAAGGAGGCAGTATGGCGTCCGACATCAAATGGTATGTGATTCATACCTATTCCGGATATGAAAACAAGGTCAAAACGAACTTGGAGTTAAAAGTTCAATCCTTGGGCATGACGGATACGATCCGTCAGATCCTGGTACCGATGCAGGAAGAAGTCGATATCAAGGACGGCAATAAGAAAATTGTCCAGCGCAAAGTCTTTCCGGGCTATGTGCTGGTGGAAATGGAAGTCAATGACCGCAGCTGGTATGTCGTGCGCAACACGCCCGGAGTCACGGGTTTTGTCGGCACGGCGACCAAGCCGATTCCGTTGAGCGACGAAGAAGTCGCCCGCATTTTACACGGTCAGGAAGATCAAGCGGCGCCGGTAGCGAAGTTGACCGTCAAGGTCGGCGATAAAATTCGCATTACCCAGGGCGCTTTTACGGATCAGATGGCGAATGTCACGGAAATTCTTCCGGACAAAGGCCGGATCCGCGTGCTGCTGAACATGTTCGGCGGCGCTACCCCGGTAGAGTTGGATGCGACCCAATTTGAGGCCGCGCCTGATATACACTCTAAATGACGCGCGCAAGCGCGGGTGGGAGAGCTTCGGCTCGTTGGTACCACATCTTACGCAATAAGGAGGTGTAAGACATGGCAAAGAAAGTATCGAAATTCGTCAAACTGCAGGTCGAAGCAGGTAAGGCTACTCCGGCACCGCCGGTAGGCCCGGCCCTCGGTCAGGCAGGTGTGAACATTATGGCGTTCGTACAGGAATTTAACGCCCGTACCGCCAAACAGCAAGGTCTGATTATTCCGGTAGAAATTACCGTATACGAAGACCGTTCGTTCACTTTCGTCACCAAAACGCCGCCGGCCGCTGTTTTATTGAAAAAAGCAGCCGGTTTGGAAAAAGCGTCCGGTGAGCCGAATAAAAACAAAGTCGGCAAAGTAACGAAACAGCAAGTTCGCGAAATCGCGGAAATGAAGATGCCCGACCTCAACGCCAACGACGTGGAAGCGGCGATGATGATGGTCGAAGGTACGGCCCGCAGCATGGGTATTACGGTAGAAGAGTAAGCGGTTCTTACGAACCTTATTAGGAGGAAACATGGCTAAACTGACAAAACGCAGTAAACAGGCCTCCGCTCTCGTCGACCGCAATACGCAGTACGGGTTGGACGAAGCGGTGTCGCTGGTAAAACAGACGGCAACGGCTAAATTTGATGAAACAATCGAACTCGCATTCAATTTGAATGTCGATCCGAAATATGCGGATCAGCAGATCCGCGGCGCAATGGTATTGCCGCACGGTACCGGTAAATCGAAACGCGTTCTCGTGTTTGCGAAAGGTGCTAAAGTGCAGGAAGCGGAAGATGCCGGCGCGGACTTTGTAGGCGGCGAAGAACTCGTTGCCAAAATCCAGGGCGGCTGGCTCGACTTTGATGTCGTTGTCGCTACTCCGGACATGATGGCCATTGTCGGCCGTTTGGGTAAAGTATTGGGTCCGAAAGGCCTCATGCCGAACCCGAAAGTCGGTACTGTCACCATGGACGTCGCCAAAGCGGTCCAGGAAGTCAAAGCGGGTAAAGTCGAATACCGCACCGATAAAGCGGGCAACATCCAGCTGTCGGTCGGCAAAGCGTCTTTCAGCGAAGACCAATTGCGTGACAACATTCGCGCGATCTTCGATCGCGTCGCGAAAGCGCGTCCGGCGTCGATCAAAGGACAGTATATGAAATCCGTCACTTTGAGCTCGACCATGGGACCGGGTGTGACTTTGGATCCGACCAAAGTGGATGCACCGAAGGAAGACTGATCTTACTATTTACACTTAGCTTAAGACCGGTGGTTGTATATATAATGGACGTTGTCCGCCACCCGAGGCTGAGTACCGAAGCCGCGAAGCTTCGGTGCGCGACCTCGTCACAAGCGAGGTCGTTTTTTCTTAGCTAATGTGCTAAATATAAAAAATCTTTCACAAAAGGAGGTGTCACCATTGGCAGGAACACCGCAAAAAAAGCAAGTCATTGATGAAATGCGCGGGAAATTGGAGAACGCGAAAGGCGCCGTTTTGGTCGAATATGTCGGCTTGAACGTAGCGACCGCCAACCAATTACGTCGCAAATTCTTGGAACACGGCGTTCACTATCAGGTTATTAAAAATACCTTGACCGCGATTGCGGCCAACGACCTGGGCTTGGGAGAATTCGCCGATCAATTGACCGGTCCGAACGCGATTGCGATCTCGGAATCCGACGCGGTTGCGCCGGCGAAAGCACTCAAAGAATTTATCGATGAAACAAAGAGCGAAGCGATCACCGTGAAAGCGGGTTTGCTCGAAGGCGCGGTTATCGGTGTCGACGAAGTGCAGCATCTGGCTGACTTGCCGAGCCGTGAAGTGCTCTTGGCCAAAGTGGTCGGCAGCATGCAGGCGCCGATTACCGGCTTTGTACGTTGCCTGCAGGGCAACATTACCAACCTCGTATATGTACTCGAGGCGATTCGTAAGCAAAAAGAAAGCGCTTAATTAGCGGATTCATTTAAGGAGGAAATATTATGACTAAAGAAGAACTTATGCAAGCCATTGAAGAGATGTCGGTTCTCGAACTCGCCGATCTCGTAAAAGCTATGGAAGAAAAATTCGGTGTTTCGGCAGCGGCTCCGGTAGCGGTAGCGGCAGCGGGCCCGGCAGCAGCCGGCGCGGCAGCGGAAGAAAAATCCGAATTCGACGTTGTACTCGCTGAAGTCGGCGCGTCCAAACTGAAAGTTATTAAAGTCGTTCGCGAAGCGACCGGCTTGGGTCTGAAAGAAGCGAAAGCTCTCGTTGACGGCGCTCCGGGCAACGTCAAAGAAGGCGTTTCCAAAGAAGACGCGGAAGCTTTGAAAGCGCAGCTCGAAGAAGCCGGCGCAAAAGTCGAATTGAAATAATCGAACTCAAAAAACGTCCCTGCGGGGACGTTTTTTATTGCGCTAAATGCGCTTGAGTATGATACAATGAACGCGTACAGAAAGGGAATCGCAATGACCAAACACAGCCCACATAAACCGTTGCAGACAAATCCCACCCAAGCGCCGCATTCAAAGCAGCCGCCGGTGAGACGCCGCAAGCCGTTACCATGGTGGAAAAATATAAAATATATAGTATTCGGTATACTCACTATTTTGGTTGTCGGCTTTTTCGTCAACGCGGCTTGTGACTATTACGATTTGCATCAGGAAATGATTCGCGTCGAACAACAACAGCAGCAGTTGGAGGCCGAACAGCGTGAGCTGGAGGCGGAAAAAGCGAAATATAACGATCCGAAGGCGGTAGAGAAGGAAGCGCGGGAGCAACTCGGTTTGGTGAAACCCAACGAAGTTCCTTATATCCGTTAACATTGCATGCAATCGGATTATTTCGTATAATGAAGATACTTATTTAGTTGTTATCTAAGGAGGATATCATCAACGCATGAGCGTAACAGTCGGAAGCATAGTTGAAGGAGTCGTCACCGGCTTGGCGAAGTTCGGGGCATTTGTCGAACTGCCGGACAAAAAGGTAGGATTGGTGCATATTTCAGAGGTGGCGCATGAGTACGTCAGCGACATCAATGAGTATTTAACGGTAGATCAGAAAGTCACAGTCAAAGTCGTTTCGATGGACGCCAACGGCAAAATCGCTCTTTCGATGAAGCAGGCTCAGCCGCGACCGCAGACGACGAGCGGGTCGGCACCGCGCCGCAATGACGCGGGTAATGCGCATTATGCCGATCGGCGATCGCCCGCGGCGAGACGCGGCGGCAACCGTCGTTCCCAAGGACCGACTTCGTTTGAGGATAAACTCAGCCGGTTTCTGAAAGACAGCGATGAACGCCTGAGTGATTTGAAGCGTAACACCGAATCCAAACGCGGCGGACGCGGCGCGCGACGGTCCGATTAACGGTTAATAACCGGGCATCCTGCAAAGGGTGCTTTTTTTATAGGAGGCAACTATGAAACAGGCGGTACTGGATATCGGCACGAATTCGGTACGTTTACTGGTCGCGGAAACAGCGGAAGATCAGACGACCACATTGCGGAAAGATATTCGGGCGACGCGGCTCGGCGACGGCTTGACGGCGGGCAGCCCTCTCAATGAGGCGGCAAAAAATCGCACCTTGGCGGGCATTCGGGAACTCGTTGACGAAGCGCGCGAAGCGGGCGTTGAACGGTGGACGGTTGTCGGTACGAATGCGCTGCGCGAGGCAAGCGACGGTGAGGCGTTCGCGCGGCAAGTGACTCATATCATTGGGGCGCCGGTACGTATCATCAGCGGCGTTGACGAAGCGCGCTACGGTTACCTGGGCGCGGTCACGACGAACAGTCTGGTAACGGCGGTCGTCGATATCGGCGGCGGCAGCACGGAAATCGGCGTCGGCTTCGGCGGCGAACTCGGGGCGGCCGTCAGCATGCCGCTGGGAGCGGTGCGCGGTACACGCGAGTTTGACATGATGACGCCGCGCGGTATCGCCGAATTGAAAAAACATTGCTTTGCCGTATTGAAAGAAGAAACGACCGAAGTGCAAGGCGTGAAAAGCTGGATCGGCGTCGGCGGCACCATGACGAGCATCGTCTCGATGCTGTTGGAACTCGAACCTTATGATGCCGAAAAAGTGCAGGGCTACGTGCTCGCGTATGAAGATCTGCACGCGTTGCGTGAGCGTCTGACGGGCATGTCGTACGAAGAACGCACGAAGCTGCCCGGATTGGCGCGCGAGCGGGCGGATATTATCGTAGCGGGCGCGGTCGTCGCGGAAAGTTTACTGGAATATTTTGCGCTGCCGGAAATTACCGTAAGCGATCGGGATTTACTGGAAGGAATCTATCGGGAGGCTTATCTCTTGTGACGGATTTTGTCGCGAAAGTAAATGCTTTCGTGCGGGAGCAGGTGTTATTTGCGCCGGGCGACGCCATCTTGATCGGTTGCAGCGGCGGACCGGATTCGCTGGCCCTCGCGCTCTACCTGGCGGCGGCGCAAGAAGAGTTTCACATCACCGTGGGACTTGCGTATGTGCATCATCATTTACGCGCGGCGGCGGATGCGGAAGTCGAATTCGTGCGCGCCTTGGCGCAAGACTTGAAATTACCCTTCTACCGTTTGGACGCGGATGTGCCGCAGGCGGTGCGAACGACCGGCGACTCGGTCGAAACCGCGGCGCGGGCATTGCGTTACCGAGCGCTTGAAAAGTTGCGCGAGCAAGAGGGATACACTCTGCTTGCCGTGGCGCATCATGCCGATGACCAGGCGGAAACCGTGCTTCATCATGTATTGCGCGGCACGGGTCTCGCGGGTCTTGGCGGCATGCGGGCGAGAAACGGCAATATCGTGCGTCCGTTTCTCGGCGTCACGCGGGCGGAAATCGAAACCTATTTGACGCATTTTCCGTACACGCCCTGCATGGATGAGACGAATACGGATACGACCTATTTGCGCAACGCGCTGCGTCATGAAGTACTGCCGCGACTTGCGCGATATAATCCGCGCATTCGCGAACATTTGGTACAGCTCGCGACGACGGCCGCCGCGGATGACGAGTACTTGGACAATGTCATTGCCGACGTTCTCACGCGAATCACGCATCGTGAAGCGGAGACTATTGTTATTTCTCGCGGCGCGTTCAACGACTTGCCGAAGGCATTGCAACGGCGCGTCGTTCGCAAGTTGTGGCAAGAGGAAAGCGGTAGAACGCTTTCGTTCACGCATACCGAACGTCTTGTCGCCTGGTTCGCGACGGGAGAAACCGGTACCGAACAGACCTTGTACGGTCTGACGGCGGTGCTGACCGCGACCGATGCGTGGCTCGCGCCGCAAGCGACGGTCGCTGCGGAAACCGCTCCGCTGACACGGACCGCAGGCGATGGGCTGACGCTCGGGGACGTGCGGGTGCGCATCCGACCGCTGGCGGAAGGCGAAACGGCGCCATGGATCATTCCGGCGCGTGTTTTGACCGGTCCCTTGACATTGCGTTACCGGCGCGCCGGCGATCGGATTCCGTTTCCTTTCGGCACGAAAAAATTGAGCGATTATTTTATTGATAGTAAAGTGCCGCGCCGTTGTCGTGACAGCGTCGTGCTGCTCGCCGATGACAGGCACGTATACGCGGCCTTTGATTATTTTACATTACATGATTTTTCAGGTGTTGCAACGGTCAATGACCGGCCGGAACGGCTGGCGATTGATGTGCAGAGGGGGACAAATAATGCATCCGAATATCGCCAAAATACTGGTGACTGAAGAAGAAATCCGCGACCGTGTCGCCGTATTGGGACGGGAGATTACCAACGACTACCGCGGCAAAAAACTGCTTTTAGTCGGCATTTTGAAAGGTTCCGCGGTATTCATGGCCGATTTGATGCGCCAAATCGATTTGGACGTGCAAATCGATTTTATGGTGGTTTCGAGTTACAGCAACAGTACGCAGTCGCAGGGTCATATTCAGATCCGTAAAGACTTGAGCACGGATATTAACGGCCGCGACGTGCTGGTGGTAGAGGATATGATCGACTCGGGCACGACGTTGTACTATCTGAATGAGATTTTGCAAGTGCGCGGCGCCAACTCCGTCGAATTCGTCACTCTGTTGAACAAGCCGTCGCGCCGTGAAAAACAGGTCGACGTACGTTATATCGGTTTTGACGTGCCGAATGAATTCGTCGTCGGCTACGGCTTGGACTTCGCGGAAAATTATCGCAACCTTCCGTTCGTGGGTGTTCTCAAACCGGAGTGCTACGAATCATAATTGTAAAAAAATTCTCATCATGATAAAATGAAATGACATTCTGTTGGGAATTGACCCATGAGAAAGGGGAAGTCATTTGAATCGATTTATAAAAAACGTCAGCTTGTACGTTCTGCTGATTATTATTGCGGTATCGATGTTTACGAACTTCGTGGAGCCGCAGGAAAAGAAGTCGGATCTTACGTATTCGAATTTCTTGACGCAAGTCGAGCAGAAAAATGTGGAATATGTCACGCTGACGAATAATTCCATTGCCGGTAAACTTAAAAACGGCACGGAATTTACCACCTACGCGCCGAATAATGATGCGCAGTTGTTGCCGATTTTACGTGCCAACAACGTGACCATTCAGGCCAAACCGCCGGAACAACCGTCCTGGTGGTTGAGCATGTTGACTTCGCTGTTGCCGATCCTGCTTTTGATCGGCGTCTGGTTCTTTATCATGAACCAAACGCAGGGCGGCGGCGGTCGCGTGATGAACTTCGGTAAGTCGCGCGCGAAAATGCATGAAGAAGGCAAAGTGCATGTCACTTTTGCCGATGTCGCAGGGGAAGAAGAAGCTAAACAGGAATTGACGGAAGTCGTTGATTTCCTGAAACATCCGGGTAAATATAACGCCATCGGCGCGAAAATTCCGAAAGGCATTTTGCTCTTCGGTCCGCCCGGTACCGGTAAAACGCTCCTGGCGAAAGCCGTTGCCGGCGAAGCGAATGTGCCGTTTTTCAGTATCAGCGGTTCGGACTTCGTCGAAATGTTTGTCGGCGTCGGCGCGTCCCGTGTCCGTGATTTGTTTGTGCAAGCGAAGAAAAACGCGCCCTGTATCGTTTTTATCGATGAAATCGACGCGGTCGGTCGCCAGCGCGGTTCCGGCCTCGGCGGCGGTCACGACGAACGCGAACAAACGTTGAACCAACTTTTGGTCGAGATGGACGGTTTCGGCGCGAACGAAGGCATCATTACGCTCGCGGCGACGAACCGACCGGATATTTTGGATCCGGCGCTCTTGCGTCCGGGCCGTTTTGACCGTCAGGTCGTAGTCAGCCGTCCGGATTTGCGCGGACGGGAAGCGATTCTGAAAGTCCACGCGAAAAATAAACCTTTGGAAGGCGATATCGACCTTAAAATTATCGCCAAGAAAACGCCGGGCTTTACCGGCGCGGATCTGGCCAACCTCTTGAACGAAGCGGCGCTGTTGGCGGCGCGGCAAAACAAGAAAACGATCGGCATGGCGGAACTCGAAGAAGCGAGTGAAAAAGTCGCCTACGGTCCGGAACGCCGCAGCCATGTGGTGAGCGAACGGGAACGCAAAATTACCGCGTACCATGAATCGGGTCACGCGATTATCGCCGAACTGATGCCGGAAGCGGATAAAGTTCACAAAGTGACGATCGTACCGCGCGGCCAGGCGGGCGGCTATACCATGACGCTGCCGCAGGAAGAACGCGCGTACATTACCAAGTCGCAACTCTTATCCGAAATTCGCGTCTTGATGGGCGGTCGCGTGGCGGAAGAAATCACATTCAACGAGATCTCTTCCGGCGCCTCCAACGATTTGGAACGCGTCACCCAAATTTTACGCAATATGATTACTCGTTGGGGCATGAGCACGCGCTTGGGTCCGATGACATTCGGGGAACATCAGGAACAGATTTTCCTCGGCAAACAACTCGGCTCCGAACGCAACTACGGCGAAGATATCGCCACCGCGATTGACGAAGAAATGCGTAAATACGCGGAAGAAGCCTACGCGGAAACGAAAAAGCTGTTGCTCGAAAATCAGGATGTATTGGAAGCGATGGCGCAGGCGCTTTTGGAAGTCGAAACGATCGACTCCAAGCAGGTCGCCAACCTTTTCAAATACAAATCGATCACGCCGCCGCCGGGCGCATCGCAGGCGGAGGATCTTGATGACGGAACGACGGTGGAAGCGCCGCCGCTTCCGGATCTGACGGCCGAACAGCCGTGGCGTCAACCGCCGCCGGCGCCGCCGGTCGCTCCGAAGCCGGGACCGGAAACCCCGCCTTCACCGAGCGGTGATGTGCCGCCGAAAGATCGCTGGCACCGCGAGGACTGAACATACAAAAAACGACTGCATCGCATGATGCGGTCGTTTTTTTATGTTAACAACAGCATGAGGATAACTTGACAAATTGTAAACCTGTTTTTATAATAAGAATACATTCATCACGTAAAAAGGAGTGGCAAAGCATGCGCAATAAGATTTTGGATTACTTCCGAAACGCTCACGGCGAGTACGTTTCGGGGCAACAAATTTCCGATGATCTGAAAGTTTCACGAACCGCCATTTGGAAACATATCAAGGTTCTTAAAGAACGCGGTTACGTATTTGAGTCGAGCACGCGCAAAGGGTACCGGTTGCTGCATGCGCCCAACCTTCTGACGGAACTTGAAATCAATAGTGTTCTTTCTACCGAATCGTTCGGGCGCAATATTATTTATCGTGAGACCGCGCCCTCCACGAACGCCATCGCCAAGGAAGAAGCGCGCCGCGGCGCGCCGGAAGGAACGATTGTGGTCGCCGAAGAGCAGACCGGCGGTCGCGGTCGTCTGCAGCGCGCGTGGTTTTCCCCCTATGCCAAAGGGATTTGGTTCTCGCTGATTTTGCGGCCGCATTTCTCGCCGCTCGAAGCGTCGAAGTGCACGTTATTGGCCGCCGTTGCTCTGGTGCGTGCGTTCCATCAGGCGGGGCTCACCGAAGCCGGCATCAAATGGCCGAATGATTTACTGGTGAAACGTCGCAAAATCGTCGGCATCTTGACGGAAATGGACGCGACGATGGAAGAGATCAATTACATCGTCATGGGGATGGGCATCAACACTGATGTCGCCCGTGTCGATTTGCCGGAAGACTTGCGGGATAAAGCGACTTCGTTTTTGCTGGAAGGCGTACGTATTCCGCGCAAAGAATTGCTTAATTTGATCTTGGTGGAGCTCGAAACACTGTATGCGGAAGTGGAAACGAACGGCTTCGCTACCATTCTTGACGAATGGCGCAAATATTCGGTGACGCTCGGCCGCGATATCAATGTCATCACGCCGGGCTACACGTACAGCGGTAAAGCGGTGGATATCGACTCTGACGGTTGCCTCCTGGTGGAAACGGATCACGGCGTCGAACGCGTACTGGCGGGCGAGGTTTCGATTCGCTACAAAGATGAACCTGCGCTATAAAGGAGAACTCTATGTTACTTGTCATGGACGTCGGCAATACGAATATCGTGCTCGGCGTATTTGAAGGTCACGAACTCAAGGATTCGTGGCGGATTTCTACGGATCGTTTGCGGACGACCGATGAATATGGCGTATTAATCGGCAACTTATTCCACTACAACAAGGTCAAGATGACGGATGTGGAAGCGATTATGGTATCGTCCGTTGTGCCTCCGGTCAATCCGACGTTGGAACGAATGGCGTTGCGCTATTTTAACGTGCAAGCGACATTTGTCGGCCCGGGCACGAAGACCGGCATGAATATTAAATATGAAAATCCGCGGGAAGTCGGCGCGGACCGTATCGTCAACGCCGTGGCCGCCTACGAACGTTTCGGCGGACCGCTGGTGGTCATTGACTTCGGTACGGCGACGACCTATTGCGCCATCTCGGAAAAAGGCGATTACCTGGGCGGCGCGATTGCTCCCGGCGTCGGCATTTCGATGGAAGCGCTCTTTCAGCGCGCCGCGAAGTTGCCGCGTATCGAACTCAAGAAAACGGATGGCGTCATCTGCAAAAATACGATCGCCAGCATGCAGGCCGGCGTTTTCTACGGCTATGTCGGTCAGGTCGACGGCATCGTCAATCGCATGAAGCAGGAGCTGGGCGATGACGCGGCGGTCGTAGCTACCGGCGGTTTGGCGGCGTTGATCGCGGGGGAATCGCAGACGATCGACTATGTCGCGCCGATGTTGACTTTGGAAGGACTTTTACTCTTATATGAACGCAACAAATAATACACCCGCCATCGGCGGCGTGAAGCTGCGCAACCGCGTGGCGCTCGCGCCGATGGCGGGCATTTGCGATCAAACGTACCGACGACTTGCGACGGCGCAGGGCGTCGGTTTCGTTTGTACGGAAATGATCAGCGCTAAAGGGCTTTTATATCATAATGAAAAAACGCTTCGCATGTTGGCGTTGGCGGAAGATGAGCATCCGGTCGCGGTGCAGATCTTCGGACATGTACCGGAAGAATTGGCGAAAGCGGCGCAAATCGTCGCGCAAGCGGGCGCAGATATCATTGATCTCAACATGGGATGTCCCGTCGCCAAAGTGGTCAAAAACGGCGACGGTTCGGCACTTTTGCGTGACGTGCCGCAGGCGGCCGCCTGCATCGCCGCGATGGCGGACGCGGTAGACGTGCCGGTCACGGCGAAAATTCGTCTCGGTTGGGATGACGATTCCCGCAACGCAGTGGCGGTGGCGCGCGCTTTGGCCTGTCTCTTTTAAACAACTAGATGGGGATAAGAGACAGAAGACGCCGCGCGGGATCGCCGAATTGAAAAAAAAATGCTTTCCGCCGGCGCCGCCGCGCTTACCGTGCACGGGCGCACGCGCGAACAGGGATACAGCGGTAAAGCGGACTGGCGGGCGATCGCCGAAGTCGTCGCCGCGGTCGAGATTCCCGTTTGGGGAAACGGCGATGTGGTTAACGGACCGAGCGCGGCCCGTCTGCTTGCGGAAACCAACGCGGCCGGCGTCGCCATTGGTCGCGCCGCCATGGGCAATCCCTTTATTTTTCATGAAGTCACGACCTATCTCGCGAGCGGTGAAACCGTCGCGCCGCCGACGGAGGCGGAACGCTTGACCATGTGCCGCCGGCACTTGCATATGCTCGCCGACGAAAAAGGGGAAGCAGTGGCCGTTCGGCAAATGCGTACGCACGCGATCGGCTACCTGCGCGGCTTGCGCAACTCCGCCGCCTTACGACGGGAATTGATGCAGGCGGAAACGCTCGCGCGCTGGGATGAACTCCTGGCGAAAGCGCTTTCTTTTGTCACGGCGTAATATACAAATGTGCGTGGACTCAGTTCGCGTACTGTGATATAATTCAAATAATATTGTTTTGCCTATATGGTATTCATTTATATAAGTTAGGAGTTTGGAACGATATGACGCAGGGAATGGAAGTCAGCGCCGCTTTCTTGGAAGAGATGAAAGAGGAGCTCGCTCAATTAAAATCAAAGACCCGTTTGGAAGTGGCGGAACGCTTGAAAGAAGCCATCGCGCTCGGGGATTTAAGTGAAAACTCGGAATATGAAGACGCCAAAAATCAGCAGGCGTTTGTCGAAGGCCGGATCGCCGAACTGGAAGAACGCATTCGCAACGCGGTGATTATCGCCAATCCGAAAGGCAAGAAAGTATCGCTCGGCTCGGTCGTCACCATCAAAGACCAGAACGGGGAAACGCTTGAATACACGATCGTCGGTTCCGCGGAAGCCGATCCGTTTGAAGATAAAATCTCCAACGAATCCCCCGTCGGTAAAGCGCTGATCGGCAAGAAAGCCAAAGATAAAGTAACCGTGCAGGCGCCGGAGCAGGTACTCGAATACGAGATCGTTAAAGTCGTGAATACTTCCGGCAAAAAGAAAGCGTAGCGCGTTCGTAAGATCCTCAAAAGAAGAAGAAATACAAAAAAGTGTAATTTTTCTCTTCTTTTTATGTAAAAAAAGTATAATCTTTGAAAAATATAGGTTAACAAAAACTAAAATTTGCGAAAAATTTGCTTATAAGGAAGCCCCGCGGCCTCGCGCTCGGGGCTTCTTTTTTTATAAGTGAAAGCTTGACTTATAGATTTGCTGTATTATTCAAAAGGCGCCGGCTCGCCTATACTGATGATGAGGACAACAGGCATTGATCAAGCGCGCAGTCGATGCCATGGTAAAAAATGTACAGGAGGATTGTTTCATGGAACTGTTAAACGTCATCTGCAGCAAGGCTGCATACGAATGCTTTGACTTGCTTTCCGATCGTGAAGTTCTTTTTTTAGAAGATGTCATCGATAATTTCGAGGTGGATTTAACTTCGGCGGCGGTCGTGATCGTCACGGAAGATGAAACGGATTGCCTGCAACGATTCATTGATTCGGCGCTGAATATTCCGATGTTCGTCATCCGCACGCGCCGGGACACTCAAATTCCGCTGGATCTCCTGGCGGCCGGCGTTCACGTCATGGACGTCAACGAATTTGATCGCGACCTGTTCGGACGCCAGATCGAACAGGCGGCCAAAGATTATGAAAAAGAAATTTTACCCCCGTTCTTCCGTGAAATGACCGAATATGTGGGGACCGGTAACATGACGCTGGCGACGCCGGGTCACCATGGCGGTCAGTTCTTCCGTAAGCATCCGGCCGGACGTGCGTTGTATGACTGGTTCGGTGAAAATCTGTTCCGCTCCGATATGAGCTCGTCCGACGTACGCATGGGCGATCTTCTGATTCACGAAGGGGCTCCGGCGGAAGCGGAAAAACACGCGGCGAAAGTGTTTAACGCCGACTCGACCTATTTCGTTATGAACGGCACGTCGACGGCCAATAAGGTCGTCATCAACGCGCTCTTGCATCCGGGCGATGTCGTATTATTCGACCGCAACAACCACAAATCCGTGCACCACGGCGCGTTGGTACAGGTCGGCGCGAAACCGGTGTATTTGGAAACCGGACGCAACCCGTTCGGCTTTATCGGCGGCGTGGATGAACATTGCTTTGAAGAAGACTATCTGCGCGCGGAAATCGCCAAAGTCGATCCGGAAAAAGCTAAAGCGAAACGTCCGTTCCGTTTGGCGCTGATCCAGCTCGGTACCTATGACGGCACGATTTATAACGCGCGTCAGGTCATCGACCGCATCGGCCATCTGTGCGACTACATTCTCTTCGACTCCGCTTGGGTCGGTTATGAACAATTTATTCCGATGCTGCGCGACTGCAGTCCGCTGCTTTTGGAACTCGGACCGGATGATCCGGGCGTCATGGTCACGCAGTCGGTTCACAAACAGCTCGCCGGCTTCTCGCAGGCCTCCCAAATTCATAAAAAAGACAGTCATATTAAAGATCAGCCGCGGTACTGCAACGACGATTGCTTCAATAACGCGTTCATGCTGCACGCGTCGACCTCGCCGTTCTACGCGATTTTCGCCTCGCTGGACGTCAACGCGAAGATCCACGAAGGCGAAGCGGGACGCAAACTGTGGGCCGATACCGTCAAACTCGGCATTGATATCCGCAAAGAAATCATCAAAAACTGTCACTACTTCAAGCCGTTTATTCCGGAAACGATCGACGGCAAAGCGTGGGAAGATTACGACACCAACATCATCGCCAATGATGTCCGCTTCTTCCGCATGAACCCGAAAGACAGCTGGCACGGCTTTGAAGCGTACGGTAAAAACCAGTACGTCATTGATCCGTGTAAATTGCTCCTTTACACGCCGGGCATCAATAAAAAAACCTGGGAATATGAAGACTTCGGGATTCCGGCGGGATTGCTTTCCAACTACCTGCGGGAACACGGCATGACACCGGAAAAGAGCGACTTGAACTCGATTCTCTTCCTGCTCACGCCGGCCGAAACCTACACGAAGATGCAGAACCTCATTTCGCTCCTCGTGCGGTTTGAAACCTGTCTGGACGAAGACCTGCCGCTTTCGCAAGTCTTGCCGAAAATTTATAAGCAGAACGAAGCCCGTTATAAAGGCTACACGATCCGTCAACTCTGCCAGGAAATGCATGAGTTCTACAAATCGCGCCGCGTGAACATTCTGCAGAAGCGCTTGTTCCGCAAGGACTACCTGCCGGAAGTCGCGATGAGCGCGAAAGACGCGAACTATGAATTCGTCGCGGGCAACTGGGAAAAAGTCACCCTCGATCAAATCAAAGGCCGCGTGGCTCTGGAAGGCGCGTTGCCGTACCCGCCGGGAATCATCACGATTGATCCGGGCGAACGCTGGGGCGACACCGTCATCGAATATTTCCGCGCCTTGGAAGACACGATCAACTTGTTACCTGGCTTTGCCGGTGAAATTCAGGGCGTGCACTTCGAAGAAATCGACGGTAAAACGCGCGCGGTAGCGTATGTTTTGAAAGACGAAAGCGTCATTCAAAACGCGCCGACGCATCGCGCCGACGCCAAAGAGAAAGCGACGAGCGCGCCGACGACGGTCAAAAAAGAAAACGCGGATAGTAAAACGGCCGCGAAAACGACGAAAAAATAATCGCCCGAGTGGCGATTGTATCTAAAAGGATGCGATCACTATGTCACAAACAGCAAAAAAAATGGGCGTCGTTCAGCTGACTATTATTACGGCGGTTAACATGATGGGCTCCGGCATCATCATGTTGCCCGCCAAGCTGGCGTCCGTTGGTACGATCTCGATCCTCTCCTGGCTGGTAACAGCGGTAGGGTCGATGTGTTTGGCTTACTGTTTTGCCCAGTGCAGCATGTTCAGCAGAGAACAGGGCGGCATGGGCGGCTACGCCGACAACGCGTTCGGCAAGGCCGGCAATTTTCTTTGCAACTATACATACTCGTTTTCATTGATTATCGCCAACGTCGCGATTGCGATTTCCGCGGTCGGCTACGGCACGGAATTTATGGATATGAAGCTGTCGGCGTTGGGCGTCGGGATCGCAACGATCGCGACCCTTTGGGTCACTTCGATACTGAACTTCGGTGGCGCCGGCATCACCGGCAAAATCGGTTCCGTTACTGTTTGGGGCGTGATTATTCCGGTCGTCGGCATCAGTCTGATCGGCTGGTTCTGGTTTGATCCCACGCTCTACATCAACTCATGGAACCCGCACGGACTGCCTTTCATGGAAGGCGTCAGCGAGTCGATTACGCTAACCCTCTGGTCGTTCTTGGGTTTGGAATCCGCATGCGCCAACAGCGACGCGGTGGAAAATCCGGAAAAGAACGTACCGATTGCGGTGTTGGGCGGCACGCTGGGAGCAGCGATCGTCTACATTGCCTCGACCAATGTCATGGCGGGGATTGTGCCGATTGATCAGTTAGCTGCTTCCAACGCACCGTTCGGCTTTGTTTTCGCGCATATGTTCAGTCCGATCGCCGGCAAGATCGTCATGGGTCTGATGACGCTCGCCTGCATCGGTTCGCTTTTGGGCTGGCAGTTCACGACCGCGCAGGTATTGAAGTCGTCGGCGGACGTCGGCTACTTCCCGCGCGTGTTCTCGAAAGTTACTCGCGCCAACGCGCCGGTCGCCGGCATGATCGTCATGACCATCATCGAGACCGTCATCGCGTTCGCGACCATTTCTCCGAGTCTGATGGAACAGTTCAGCGCGATCGTCGATCTCGCGGTCGTCACCAACCTCGTTCCTTATGTACTTTCGATGGCCGCTTTGCCGATTATTTTGCATAAAGCGGGCGTGTCGAAACAAAAACGGCTTACCACGCATGCGGTCAACCTCATTGCTACCGCGTACAGCTTCTACGCCCTGTATGCCTGCGGCGAATTCGCGCTGGCCTACGGCGGTCTGGTCACTTTCTTGGGATGGACTTTTTACGGCTTTATCGCCAATCGATTTGAAATTCGTCGGCCCGAAGAAAAGGTGACGACAAGTTAAGTTTGATACTTCATATAAGGGTTGTCTTGGGATGCTTCATACCGCTTGTCTTGTGTGAAAGTAATAAATTCGATACAATTACATCGTGAGACAACAAGCCATTTGAGCAGGTGGAGGCAACTCCACCTTGTTCTCGCATTGGGGGATTACGATGAACCTGGATTTTTATCGCAACTTTGTTACTGTGGCGGAATCCTATACCGTAAGCGAAGCTGCGCGGCGTCTGAATATCGCGCAGCCGGCCTTGTCAGCGCAAATCAAAAGCCTGGAGTCCTACTACGGCGTTCAACTGATTAAAACGAAACAGGGCAGTCGTCATTTGGAACTGACGGCCGCCGGTGAACTTTTATATCGGCGGATGCGCCATATTTTGAATGCGACGGATGTACTGCGGACCGACCTGAAAATGGTCGCTTTCAATGAATTGGAGACGGTCGCGGTCGGCACGGTGCCGGATCTTTCGATGGCCGTCGGTGAATATGTCGCCGACTTCGCCGAAGCGCATCCGGACCGCCGTTGGCGCATCACTGTCAACGATGTCGCCACGCTCGCCGAACATTTGGAGCGCGGCGAGATTCACTGCATCATTACGCCGTTTGCCGCGTCGCAGGCGTTTATGTACACTTTGGAGGGCGCGTTTACAAGACCGATTTACGCGATCGGGAAAAAGGATCACCCGCTATTGAAAGACAAGCAACATGTACGAATGACATCTCTGACCAAGGAACCGATTTGCTTGGCGACGGAACTGGAAGACGGTTTTTTCCGCGGCTGTCGCGAAGAACATGTCGAAGTTCCCGTCGGGATACGCTGCACCTCGACGGCGACCGTGGTCGATATAGCCTTGCGCTGTAACCTGATCGCGGTCATCGGCGGGGACGTGTCGCCGTGGTTGGCTCCCTACATTACGGCGGTACCGTTGCGCAGCAAATACCTGCGGGCGGAGCATTACGTTTATACCCAAAAAGGGGCGGATCTCCCGAAAGTCATGCGTCAATTTCTTGACCACCTTAAAGAACGGGAAGACTACCGGCCCGACTTCCCGCGTTCCGAGATGTCAGCGGAGGTTTGACACTCGAAAAACGGTTTGCTATAATTTATGAAACATAAGATTGTTAATAAATTAAATTGACAACCAGTGGGAGGTCCGGTATGGAAGGGCAATTAGACGCGGTATACTTACGTTGCGTGCAGCCGTCAGCGCCGGCACGCCGTGTAATCTTGCCGCGTAAGGCGACAGATGCCAAACCGACGTTTCGTCGGTAAAATATTTTCTGCATTATACATCACAAAGAAATTCATTGCGGCTATGTCGACTTAAAAGGAGAGAATACCATGGATAACGCACAAAACGAACAGGCTAATGTACAGAATGACCACGTTTCCGAACTGGAACAACTGCGCGAAGGCGAATCGGAGCAGATGCAGATCCGCCGTGAAAAGCTGCAGAAAATTTACGATTTGGGTTTAACACCGTTCGGTCAGAAATTTGACTGGACGCATCATAATCAGCAGATCATTGACGAATTCGCTAATCTGGAAGAGCAGGAAGTCGCGATTGCCGGCCGTATCATGGCGATCCGCGATCACGGCAAAACGGCGTTTTTGAATCTGCGCGACTTCACCGGTGACATTCAAGTGTACTTGCGCCAGGATGAGATTTCGGAGCTCGAATACCAGCTGTTTCAATTGCTGGATATCGGCGATATCGTCGGAATTAACGGCAAGGTATTCAAAACGCACAAGGGTGAAATCACCGTGCGCGTGGAAAAACTGACCTTGCTTTCGAAGGGTCTGCGGCCGTTGCCGAACAAATGGCAGGGCTTGAAGGATCCGGAAATTCGTTACCGTCAACGTTACGTCGACCTGATCATGAACCCGCAAGTGCGTGACACCTTCAAAAAGCGTTCGCAGATTATCAACTGCATTCGTGAATGGCTCACCGATCACGGCTTTATGGAAGTCGAAACGCCGATGATGCAGACGATCTACGGCGGCGCCGCCGCGCGTCCGTTCATCACGCACCACAACGCGCATGACATGGATGTCTACATGCGAATCTCGCCGGAACTGTACCTGAAGAGATTGGTCGTCGGCGGTTTTGAACGCGTCTTTGAAATCAACCGCAACTTCCGCAACGAAGGTATCGACAATCGTCACAATCCGGAATTCACGATGCTGGAAACCTACCAGGCGTACGGCAACTTCGAAGACGCCATCTACCAGACGGAACAAATCGTTTCCTACTGCGCGCAGCAGGTACTCGGCACGATGAAAGTGAATTATCAGGGTACGGAAATCGATCTCACTCCGCCGTGGAACCGCATGACCATGCCGGAAGCGGTCAAGAAATTCTCGGGCGAAGATTTCGATCAGGTGGAAACGATTGAAGAAGCGCGCGCGATTGCCGATCGCCTCGGCGCGGAATACACGGAACATGACGGCATCGGCAAGATCTTAAACGCCTGCTTTGAAGAAGTGGCAGAAGAAAAACTGATTCAGCCGACCTTTATTTTCGGTCATCCGCTGGAAATCTCGCCGCTCGCGAAACAGAATAAAGAAAACCCGTCGATTACCGACCGCTTTGAAGCCTTTATCTTCGGTCGTGAAATCGCCAACGGCTACTCCGAATTGAATGACCCGATCGATCAGCGCGGACGCTTTGAACAGCAGATGCGCGAATTCGAAATGGGCGATGACGAAGCGCATCAGATGGACGAAGACTTCGTTACCGCATTGGAATACGGCTTGCCGCCGACCGGCGGTTTGGGCATCGGGATTGATCGCATGATCATGTTCCTGACTGACGCTGCATCCATTCGCGATGTCATCCTGTTCCCGCTGATGCGTCCGGAAGAAGGACGCGCCGGCCGCGGTGACAAAGCGGAAGAAGCATCGGAAAACGAAGAAAAATAAAAACACGTCACTGAAAAGAGACCCGAAAGGGTCTCTTTTTTAGCGCGCAAGGCAATTTATATATAGCAAAAATATATAAGTTAAGCATAACTTAGCGAAAATAAGTGTTTCAATATGCATGGAACGCATACGAAGAAAAATAGGGCGAATAAAAATAAAATTATAAAAACATATCGATATATTAAAAATGTTTTTTTATAATTTTTAATACATCCGCTGAAAAATACCCGCTGAGCCTTATATAAACGATGTTTGGAAGATTATAAAATAATCGTTGAAGTTCTTTACAAAAATTTTAAAATTATCAATAATTATTTTATTTGACACAGAAATAACTCTGATCAACCTATTTTTTGAAGTAAATCTATGAATATTATGAAATTGACAACCTTCGAGATGAAGGAATATAATGATGTCGAACAACGGGTGAAAGCCGCAAACGCCCGTGTGGCATATAGTGAGAGCGTTTTATACGCCGTATGCGGTCAGAACGGAATTATCAAACAGGTCAGAATCGGATGACGATCTGCCGGGATAACGCGAATCGCCGAGCAGGGAAATCGATTCGACAGGCTGATGCATCGCGGTGTGCTAATGCCGTTTTTTTGTGGCTAAGACATTTATTGTCTAAAGTGATGAGACTGGGAGGTCTTAATGATGAAACATCTGAAAGTGGGTTACAGTCCGCTCGCAGAACAGTACTTTGACTTGGCGATCGGCCGGGAAAAAGTATGTCTCGACAATACGGACTTCACCGATGTCGCGGTAGCCGTTATCACGGATCAGGAAATGGACTACCTCGACACAGTGAAAGCAACGGGATTCAACATTCCGGTCATTGCCGTATTGACCGAAGGCAAAGCGCTCGACTTACAATACATGGGCCAAATCGACCATGTCATCGACGCGGCGAACACGGAAACCAAACGCGGTTACTACAGCCGCCAGGTTGAACAGGCTGCAGCGGCGTATGAAGAAGACGTATTACCGCCGTTCTTCCGTTCGTTGGCTGACTATGTCGCAGCCGGCAAATCGCAGTTTGACTGCCCGGGCCATCAGGGCGGCATGTTCTACCGTAAAATGCCCGCCGGCCGTGCTTTCTTTGATTTCTTTGGCGAAAACGTATTCCGCGCCGACCTTTGCAACGCCGACGTTAAGTTGGGCGACCTCTTGATTCATGAAGGTCCGGCTTTGGACGCGCAGCAGCACGCGGCGCAGGTTTACAACGCGGACAAAACGTACTTCGTTTTGAACGGTACGTCGTCCTCCAATAAAGTCGTATTGAACGCTTTGCTCGCCCCCGGCGACTTGGTTCTCTATGACCGCAACAACCACAAATCGATCAACCACGGCGCGTTGGTTCAGGCCGGCGCGACTCCGGTATACCTGGAAACCGCGCGTAACCCGTTCGGTTTCATCGGCGGTATCCTGGAAGGCTGCTTCGATGAAAAGAAACTCCGCGAACTCGCGGCCGAAATGGATCCGAAAAAAGCGAAAGAAAAACGCCCGTTCCGTCTGGCGGTCATCCAGCTCGGTACTTATGACGGCACGATTTACAACGCGAAACAGGTCATCGAAAAGATCGGTCACCTCTGCGACTACATTCTCTTTGACTCCGCTTGGGTAGGTTATGAACAGTTTATTCCGATGATGCGCGACTGCAGTCCGATGCTCTTGGAACTCGGTCCGGATGATCCGGGTATCTTTGTAACCCAATCTGTCCACAAACAACAGGCCGGTTTCTCGCAGACCTCGCAGATCCACAAAAAAGACAGCCATATCAAAGGTCAGGATCGTTACTGCCCGCATAAACGCTTGAACAACGCGTTCATGATGCACGCGTCGACCTCGCCGTTCTATCCGATGTTCGCGTCCTTGGACGTTAACGCGAAAATGGCCGACGGCGAAGCAGGCAAACGCCTCTGGGTAGAAGCCGTTAAACTCGGTATCGAAACCCGTAAAGCGATTTTGCGCAGCTGCAAGATGATCAAACCGTTCGTTCCGCCGGCAGTCAACGGCAAACCGTGGGAAGACGGCGACACCGAAGACATGGCGAACAACCTGGACTACTTCCGTTTCGTTCCGGGTGAACGTTGGCACTCTTTCGACGGTTACGGCGAAGGCCAGTACTTCGTCGACCCGATGAAACTGCAGTTGACCACGCCGGGTATCCACGCGGAAGACGGCACCTATGAAGACTTCGGTATTCATGCCAACATTCTCGCGAACTACCTCCGTGAAAACAACATCATTCCGGAAAAATGCGACTTGAACTCGATTCTGTTCCTCCTGACGCCGGCGGAAACACCGACCAAGATGCAGAACCTCGTAGCGCAAATCGCCCGCTTCGAACGTTTGATCGAAGAAGACGCGCCGATGCAGGACGTCTTGCCGACCATTTACTATAACAACATCGACAAATACAAAGGCTACACGATCCGTCGTCTCTGCCAGGAAATGCAGGACTTCTACAAAGAACGTAACGTGAAAGAACTGCAGAAACGTTTGTTCCTGAAAGATTACTTCCCGGAATATGTCAATACGCCGTATAAAGCGAACCTCGAATTCGTTCGCAACCATGGCGAATTGGTACCGGTTGACGAAATCGAAGGCCGCATCGCTCTCGAAGGCGCGTTGCCGTACCCGCCGGGAGTTCTGACGGTCGTTCCGGGCGAACGCTGGAGCGCTACCGCGCAGAAATACTTCCTCGCGCTGAACGAAGGCATCAACCAGTTGCCGGGCTTCGCGCCGGAAATCCAGGGTGTTTACCTGGAAACGGAAGACGGTAAGAAACGCGCTTACGGTTATGTATTGAAGAAAGAATACGAAGAAGAATTCGCGAAAGCGTAATTCTCTTGTATCTGTAAAACCTGCTTTCAGACACGGTGTGCCGGGCGGACTCGGCACACCGTAATGGAAGGCGGGTATTGAGGAGAGTGTTTTTATAATGGCAGATAGCTCACAAAATAAGATGAGCGTTGTCCAGCTGACAATTTTGACAGCGGTCAACATGATGGGGTCCGGTATTATTATGTTACCGACCAAGCTTGCGCAAGTAGGCACCATGTCCATTTTGAGCTGGATCGTGACAGCGGTCGGTTCGATGTGCTTGGCCTATGCGTTTGCGAAATGTGGTATGTACACCCGCCGTGGCGGCGGCATGGGCGGTTACGCTGAATATACGTTCGGCAAAGCCGGTTCCTTTATGGCGAACTACACCTATGGTGTATCGCTCTTGATTGCCAACATCGCGATCGCGATTTCGGCCGTCGGTTACGCGCAGGAATTTATGGAAGTGCAGTTGTCTTCCGTAGCGGTCGGCATGTGGACGATTGCTACACTTTGGTTGGCGACGGTATTGAACTTCGGCGGCGCGAAATACACCGGCCGCGTTTCTTCGGTTACCGTGTGGGGTGTTATTATCCCGGTAGTCGGTATTTCCGTTCTCGGTTGGTTCTGGTTCAGCCCGTCGACCTATACGGAAGCATGGAACCCGCACAACTTGCAATTCTTTGATGGTTTAACACAGTCGATCGCGATGACATTGTGGGCCTTCCTCGGCATGGAATCGGCAAGTGCCAACTCCGAAGCCGTTGAAAACCCGGAAAAGAACGTGCCGATCGCTTGCTTAGGCGGTACGTTGGGCGCAGCTATCATTTACATCTTGTCCACCAACGTTATGGCCGGTATTGTTCCGAACGCGGAACTCGCGATGTCGTCGGCTCCGTTCGGCTTGGCATTCGCGACGATGTTCACCCCGACAGTAGGTAAAATCGTCATGGGTCTCATGGTAATGTCGTGCTTCGGTTCGCTCTTGGGCTGGCAGTTCACGATCGCTCAGGTATTCAAAACATCGTCGGACGAAGGCTACTTCCCGAAACTGTTCAGCAAAGTTACTTCCTATGACGCGCCGATCGTCGGCATGATCACGATCACCGTCATTCAGTCGCTCCTGTCGTTAATGACGATCAGCGACGCGCTCTATGAACAGTTTGAAACGCTGGTTAACCTGGCGGTTGTTACGAACATTATCCCGTATCTGCTCTCGATGGCGGCTCTGGTCGTTATTCAGAAAGCGGCGGGGCATTACAGCGGAACGACCACCTTCATCGCGCTCCTCGGTTCGTTGTACAGCTTCTATGCGCTGTATTCTTCGGGCTTCGACGCGATGACCTACGGTTCGCTCGTTACTTTCTTCGGTTGGACGCTCTACGGTTTTGTTTCGGAACGTTTCGACCTGATGGAATCCATTTACTGGAACCGTGAAGAAGACAAACGCACGGGTCGTGTCGATGAAGAAGCGCAAAAACTCTACGCGGCGCATCAAGCTGAAGTAGACAGCGCGGCACATGTATCGCACGAATACAATCCGGCAGCGGAAAGCGAAAGCAAATAATGATAAAAAAAGAAGTCGCGCGAGCGGCTTCTTTTTTATTGTGTAAAACTTTTGTTTTTCCGGCGTCGCAAAATAAAAAATATCGTCAGTACGGACTCCCAATCGGTGAAAAGCCGAGCTCGCTCCCGATGTCTTCCGCATTGTTTTATCTGAGAATTTGTTATAATAAAGCAAAGAGGGAGATCATGCGAGAAGAACGTCAAAATCGTCTCATCAAAAAACGCAATATTGTTTTGATCGGTTCGATGGGCACAGGGAAAAGCCATGTCGGTCGGATGTTGGCGCGTGAATTGGGCTGGCAGTTCATCGACACGGATCGCTTTTTGGAGCGTGAACGCGGCATGTCGCTGGCGGAACTCGGCGCGACACTCGGCGCGGACGCGTTGCGACAGGCGGAAGCCGAGGTCATTGAGCGCGTGCGCCGCTACCATCATGCGATCATCGCGGTCGGCGGCAACTTCGTGTTGGAAGAGGGCATGTTTGAACGTCTGCGCGAGTACGGCGTAGTTGTTTTATTGTACGCGAAAACATTTCGCATCATTGAGCGCGTAGCTCGCAAGCAGGGCAAACGCCCGACCATTGATTACGATAATTTGGCCGGTTGCGTCGCCGATTTGAATCGCGCCTGGTACGGCTGGCACGAACGCGCCGACTGCTCGGTGAATACCACCTATCGGACACCGACGCGATTGGCGTATGCGATCCGTCGTTACCTGCATCGGGCGCCGTTTCGCTTCCTGACGCGACGCGGCGAAAAGCGACATAAAACGCGACGAAAGGGGTATAGTTATGGCAAGAAAAGTAGCCGTTCTGACCAGTGGCGGCGACGCGCCCGGCATGAACGCCGCGCTTCGAGCGGTCGTTCGGGCGGCGATTTATAGAGATTGGAACGTTGTCGGCATTCGGCGCGGCTATGCGGGACTGTTGGAAGAGGATTACCTGCCGTTATTCCGTCGTTCCGTCGGCGGCATCATTCACCGCGGCGGCACGATGTTGCGTACCGCGCGCAGTCCCGAATTCAAAGAACCGATCCGCCAAAAACAGGCGCTTGATTTTTTGGAACGCATCAACGTCGACGGCCTGATCGTGATCGGCGGCGACGGCTCGTTACAGGGCGCCGCGTCATTATCCGCGCAGGGTTTGCCGACCGTGACCATACCCGCGACCATTGACAACGACATGGCGGGAACGGAAGACACCATCGGTTTCGATACCGCCGTCAACACAATCGTGCATGCGGTGAACGCCATTCGCGACACCGCTTTTTCGCATGAACGGATCGCCGTCATTGAGGTCATGGGACGTTCCCGCGGCCATTTGGCATTGACGGCCGCGGCGGCGTGCGGCGCGGAAGCGGTACTCGTGCCGGAGCTTCCCGTCAGCATGGATGCTCTTGTCGAGCGTTTGGAAACCTGCCGCTACAACGGCAAGCATGACGGCATCGTCATTGTCGCCGAAGGCGCGGCCAAAGGCGCGGATGTGGCGCAAGCCATCAGCGAACGCACCGCCTTTGAACCCTCCGTCACCGTGCTCGGATATATCCAGCGCGGCGGCGCGCCGAGCGCGCATGACAGCATCTTGGCCGGTCGTTTGGGCGCAGCCGCCGTCACCGCCTTGGAAGCGAACGATAGCGCGCATATGATCGCCAGTCACGCGCAGGAAATGGTGGCCGTTCCCTATGCGGAATTATCGCAAACTAAACGTGAGTTGGATATGGAACTGTACCAACTTGTCCATGAATTGAGCATGTAAAAGAATCGAGAGAGTATGAAAAAAATAAACTCTATTCCCGTCGCGCTCGGTCGCGACTACCCGATCACCATTCATGATCTGGGCAGTCACGGCGAGGGCGTCGGTCGTTATGAAGGATTCACCGTATTCGTTGCCGGGGCTTTGCCCGGCGAAACCGTGCGGGCGACCATCCTCACACTGAAAAAGAAATACGCCGTCGGCGATTTGCGCGAAATCATTACCGCGTCACCTGATCGCGTCACGCCGCCGGAAGGTTACTATCCCGAAGTCGGGATCTATCCACTGGTCACATGGGATTATGAAGCGCAGTTGCGTTGGAAACGCGCGCGCGTCGCGCATCTATTGACGCATATCGGCGGCATCGATGTCGCCGTCGAACCCGTCATCGGCATGGCGGATCCCTTCCATTATCGGAATAAAATTCAAGTCCCCGTCGGCTTGCGCGACGGCCGCCCCGCGATCGGCTTTTATGAACGCCAAAGCCACGACATTGTCGATATGACCACTTGCCTCTTGCAGGACCCCGCGACCAATAGTTTGCTCGCCGCCGTGCGCAAAATCCGCGCGGAACTCGCGACCGAACCCTATGACGAACGCACCGGTACCGGCGTACTGCGCCATGTCGTCGGCCGCACCGGCGAAGGCGGCAAAGTAATGGCGATCCTCGTCACCGCCACGCGCGAATTGCCGGACAAGGAACGTTGGATCGAACGCTTGCGCGAAGAAGTGCCCGAACTCGTATCGCTTTACCAAAACATTCAAAAAGAACGCACCAACGTCATTTTAGGTAAAACCATGAAACACCTGTGGGGGCATGAAGTGTTGGCCGCGACCATCGGCGATTTGCGTTTCGCCTTGTCGCCGGGCTCATTCTTTCAAGTGAACCCCGTACAGACGCGCGTGCTCTATGAAACCGCCTTGCAAGCGGCGCAACTCACCGGGCGGGAAACCGTCATCGACGCCTACTGCGGCACCGGCACCATCTCGCTCTTTCTCGCGCGCCAAGCGCAGCGCGTCATCGGCGTGGAAAAATTCGCTCCCGCCGTCAAAGACGCCCGCAACAACGCCCGCTTAAACGGTTTGGAAAACGCTTCATTTATCGCTGGCGATACCGCGGAGGTTTTACCCCAGCTCGCCGCGCAGGGCGTCACACCCGATGTCATCGTCATGGATCCGGCGCGCGCCGGTTGCGATGAAAAAGTGCTCGCGACCGTTGCCGACTGGCAACCGAGCCGCATCGTTTACGTCTCCTGTAACCCCGCCACCTTGGCGCGTGACGCGGCGTACCTCGCCGCCCGCGGCTATGCCGTCACCTATGTGCAACCCGTCGACATGTTCCCGCACACCACGCACATCGAAACGGTAGCATTATTGTCTCGCCGTACTGACGAAGATCATACTGATTGAAATGACAAAAGAGAAATTGGTTGTTGCCGGAACATTGAGGCCGTAGAATTTGATTATGATTACGCTGAATAGGGTTATACGAATATTGCTGATAGCGGTTTCATTTGTGTTGATAGTGTATGTGTCATCTTGGTTGGACATACAAACTCCGCATGGCGGGATGAGCAATGAAGAAAATTTCATAATCGAGCTTGCAATAGGATTAGGGTGGTTAGCGGCATTTCACTTTTTGGCATTTTCCAAAGCATGGGGAAATAGAAAATATCGACTTTATTCTTCTGTTTTTCTCTGGCTAATCATCAATATTGCAAATTGGATAGTTATAACGATACAGTCTTCATGGCTTTTGTTTATGCACGGACTGGCAATAGTATCGGTAATAATGTATTTATTTGTCATCGATGAATACGAGCATTTTTGGCAAATTCATGAATTAAGCAATTGGGAACATGCTTTTATCGCAAATTTATGTTTCTTTGGCTTCTTTTTATTAGTATCCGCATGGTGGGGCGGAATACTGGAGCCGTATTTAAAACGTTTTTTTGAGAAAAGGATATTAAAAAAGCAAAAATAAAGAACTTTGACAGATGCTGATCGAGATAATCGCTGAAACATATGTTATAAACCCGCATGCTGACGAAGCTCATGCCGATTGAAATGACAAAAGAGGAATGGGAATCTACCGGAACACTGAGGCCGTAGGAGTTGATTATGATTACGCTGAATAGGGTTATACGAATATTGCTGATAGCGGTTTCATTTGTGTTGATAGTGTATGTGTCATCTTGGTTGGACATACAAACTCCGCATGGCGGGATGAGCAATGAAGAAAATTTCATAATCATGCTTGTAATAGGATTAGGGTGGTTAGCGGCATTTCACTTTTTGGCATTTTCCAAAGCATGGGGAAATAGAAAATATCGACTTTATTCTTCTGTTTTTCTCTGGCTAATCATCAATATTGCAAATTGGATAGTTATAACGATACAGTCTTCATGGCTTTTGTTTATGCACGGACTGGCAATAGTATCGGTAATAATGTATTTATTTGTCATCTCTGAATACAAGCATTTTTGGCACATTCATGAATTAAGCAATTGGGAAGATGCATTTATCGCAAATTTATGTTTCTTTGGCGTCTTTTTATTAGTATCTGCATGGGGGGGCGGAATACTGGAGCCGTATGTAAAACGTTTTTTTGAGAAAAGGATATTAAAAAAGCAAAAACAAAGAACTTTGACAGACGCTGATCGAGACAATCGTTGAAACATGTATTTCAACCCCGTGTACTGACGAAGCTCATGCCGATATGTACATAAAAAAAGACCGGAAATTAATTTCCGGTCTTTTTTATCTTATCTTCTTTTTATCATGGAACCCAGGAAGCCTCTTGCGATTTCACGACCAATGGTTCTCGTAATGGTGCCGAGCATGGAGTCGATGCCTTTATCGATATAAGACTTTTGGCTGCGGCCGGACTTTTGTGCTCTTTCGAGTTCTTTTCTTTGCGCTTCAAGTTCTTTCTGTCTTTCGGCTTCTGATTTTTCTTTTTCCGCTTCCCATTTTTCTCTTTCGATTCTTTTTAAAAGAACTTCGTAAGCGGATTCTCTGTCGATGGGTTCCTTGTACTTTGTATAAAGAAGCGAGGAATTAACCAAGGATCTATATTCCTCGTCGGTTAGTGTCGCAAAGGATGAGTGGGGCGGAAGGATCAGTGCCTTGTCTGCCACCGTCGGCGCGCCGCTTTCATCGGCAAATGAAACCAATGCTTCACCGGTCCTAAGATTTATGATTTCTTCTTTGATATCCATGGATTCATCCTGTCGGAATGTGTCTGCCACAGCATTTATCGCCTTCAGTTCCTTTGGCGAATAAGCCCTTAGTTGATGCACGATTCTGTTGGATAGTTGTGACGAAACGGATTCCGGCACGTCGAGAGGATTTTGCGTGATGAAGAATACGCCCACCCCTTTACTGCGCACGAGACGAACCACTTGGATAATCTTATCCTGCAAAACTTTTGGTGTGTTGTTAAAGAGTAAGTGCGCTTCGTCAAAGAAGAACACAAGTTTAGGTTTGTCTAAATCTCCAACCTCGGGGAAGTTTTCATAAATTTCCGAAAGCAAGTACAGAAGAAGCATGGAGTAGAGAAGCGGATTTGAAATCAGCTTCGTGGCATTTAAAATATTGACCACACCCTTGCCGCTTGCATCTGTTCTGATAAGGTCGCCGATATCGATGGCAGGCTCGCCGAAGAACAGATCGCCGCCGGCATCTTCCATAAACAAAAGTTTTCTGGAAATGGCAGAGAGACTTTGAGCGGCCACATTGCCATAGGTCTTACTAATCTCGTCCCTATGTTCACCGACGAAATTTATAACCTGTTTAAGATCCTTTAGATCGATAAGCAGCAGGCCCTCGCTGTCGGCCACTTTGAAAATAATATTTAAAACCCCGGTCTGCGTATCGTTGAGCTCCAAAATATTTGCGAGCATAAGAGGACCCATCTCAGAAACAGTAACTCTAAGAGGAATACCTTTTTCACCGTAGACATCCCACATATTCACAGGATAACTTTTAAAATCAAAATCAGGAATGCCAAGTTCTTCAAGCCTTGCATTTAACTTGTCATTCATCGCGCCGGGCTTTGAAATATTGGCGAGATCGCCCTTCACATCCGCAAGAATGGTCGGAACACCGGCGTCAGAGAGACCTTCCGTAAGCACCTTTAGAGTGACGGTTTTGCCGGTTCCGGTAGCGCCGCTGATCAGTCCGTGTCGATTTATTTTATTTAAAAGAATATAATTTTCCGTATTCCCTTTGCCAATCAAAATTTTGTCCATGACAAGCTCCTTTCATATCTAATTTCATTATAGCAAATTCATATATATAGAAGACCCGGATCATAAAAATATCCTGACAAAGATGGAAAAGAGTTTTTATTTATACATTAAATTTATATGTTCCATGACACAAGTATGTACATAAAAGAAACTAACATTAACTACAATAATATAAGATGACAAGATTGTCCGGAAGCATTTTTGATATCTTACGAAATAAGACTTGACAAGAAGAACAACTAGTAATATGATGAACACATCAAAAGAAATTGATGTGAGGGGCTTTTATGAACAGAGATTTAGTAAAAACCGCAACGATATTTAAAGCCTTTTCAGTGGCGATTCGCCTAGAGATATTAGATTTATTAAAAAATGGGGAAGAATGCGCCTGTGTTTTACTAGAAAAACTAGATTTAACACAATCGGGCTTGTCATACCATATGAAAATATTGATAGAGTCAGGGATTGTTACAGCAAGAAAAGAAGGCAAGTGGGTTTACTACACTATATCTGAACAAGGAAGACAAAAAATAATACAGATGTTTTTAGAATCTACAGCAAGAAATTAGTTACCCGCAAGGGTAACTAAAAAAAGACCCTTCATATCAAAAAAAACTGATGTATTAATAAATTTAATTCACAAAATGGAAGAAAGGGTGTAAAAAATGAAAAGAATGTCAATTTATGAACCGGCTATGTGTTGTGATACAGGTGTTTGCGGAGTTAATGTAGATCCTGAACTCGTACGTATTTCAACAGTCATTAACAACTTGAAGAAAAATGGTATCACTATTGAAAGATACAATTTATCAAGTGAGCCAATGGCATTTGTCAATAATAACAAGGTAAAAGATGCTTTGGATAAAAACGGAACCGACCGGCTGCCATTAATCCTTGTGGACGACGATATAGTCATAGAAGGCAGATATCCAAAAAATGAAGAAATAATGGAACTTTTGCAAATCTCTAAAGAGTATCTTGAAAGTAGCAACCAAAAGGGCTGTTGTTCTTCAGGTAATGATTCTTGCTGTAGTGAAGATGAAGAATCAAATCAAGGGTGCTGTGGAAATAACAGCTCTTGTTGCTAAGGGGGATTTATTATGAAGGAATTTAATCTTGCAGATATTAAATTAACTAAATATCTATTTTTCACAGGCAAGGGAGGTGTTGGTAAAACATCTACAGCTTGTGCAACCGCAGTGGCTTTAGCAGATGAAGGAAAGAAAGTACTGCTTATTAGTACAGACCCTGCTTCCAATCTTCAAGATGTTTTTGAAACAGAATTAGACGGTAAAGCAAAGCCAATTAAAGGAGTAGATAATTTAGAAGTAATCAATCTAGATCCATTGGAAGCGGCACATAACTATAAAGAAAGTGTAGTAGCACCTTTTAGGGGCAAATTGCCTGATTCTGTTATTGAGAATATGGAAGAACAGCTATCCGGATCTTGTACAGTAGAGATTGCTGCCTTTAATGAGTTTTCTAATTTCATTACAAATTCTAAGCTCAATACAGACTATGACCATATTATATTTGATACAGCACCTACAGGTCATACCCTTAGAATGTTACAGCTTCCTTCTGCTTGGACTGATTTTATCAGTGAAAGTACGCATGGAGCATCCTGTTTAGGACAGTTATCAGGATTAGAGGCTAAAAAAGAAACCTATAAAAAGGCAGTTGAAAATTTATCAGATAAGAGTTTAACAACCCTAGTATTAGTTACAAGGCCTGATAAAACACCACTTAATGAGGTAGCCAGAGCATCAAAGGAGCTATCTGAGATTGGAATAAAAAATCAAATATTAGTGATTAATGGTATCTTAGAAAACTGTGATGATGACTTATCTGAAAGTATATTTAACAAACAAAAGTTAGCTCTTGAAAATATGCCGGATATGTTAACTGAGTTTGATACCTATACGATTGCCTTGAGATCATATAACATCACCGGAATTGACTCTATAAGAAATCTTCTTAAGAAAGATCAAATAAATGAACAAAAAGTGGAAGTAAAAGGCAAACTCTTTAATTTAGATGATGTTGTTAGTGATCTTGTAAAAAACAATAGGAAAGTAATCTTTACTATGGGCAAGGGCGGTGTAGGAAAGACTACTATTGCATCCTCTGTTGCCCTCAAGCTAAGCAAACTTGGTAAAAAGGTACACCTGGCTACAACAGATCCCGCTGACCATATAAAATTTATGATAGATAGTTCAAGTGGAATATCTATGAGTCATATTGATGAAAAAGAAGAATTAAAAAAATATCAAGATGAAGTACTTGAAAATGCAAGAAAAACAATGAGTGAGGATGATGTAGCTTACATTGAGGAAGACTTAAGATCACCATGTACACAGGAAATAGCTGTATTTAGAGCTTTTGCAGAGCTCGTGGAAAAAGCAGACGATGAAATAGTGGTGATTGATACTGCTCCTACGGGTCATACCTTGTTGTTGTTAGACTCAACTTTAAGTTATCATCAAGAAGTTCAAAGAACACAAGGACAGATGCCTGAATCTGTAAAAAACTTGTTACCTAGATTACGGGGAGAGGAAACAGAAGTATTAATCGTTAGCCTGGCGGAGGCTACCCCATTTTATGAGGCATATCGCTTAGAAGAAGATCTAACAAGGGCATCCATTCATACCAATTGGTGGATCGTTAATTCATCCTTGTATAAAGCAAATCCCAGCAACAAGATGTTATCTGCTAAAGCAAATGAAGAAGTTAAGTGGATCAACAAGATATTAGATCATACTTCAGGAAAACTAGCCGTCATTGAATGGGCAAAAGAAGACCTTTGTGGGGATAAACTTTATCAGATATAGAAGGAAAAATGAAGAAAACAAATGGAATTGGTTTTTGAGAAAACCTGACTTTTTGGGTGTTAATTTGTATGGTAATAGGCATACTTATTGGGAACTATTTTCCTTCTATTCCGGATCGGTTAGGAAAATTTGAGTTCTACAACGTGTCTATGCCAACAACAATTTTACTTTGGATAATGATGTATCCAATGATGTTGAAAATTGATTTTAAGAGTATAAAAGACATAGGAAAAAATCCTAAAGGTCTATTTATTACATGGTTTGAAAATCAGATACATTGATACACTTAAATGTATCAAACTAACGAAGGTGAATTATGGAAAAACAGGAAAAAGGAATCAACACATTTCAGCGATACTTGTCTGTATGGGTGCTTCTTTGCATGCTCATAGGCGTTTTGATCGGACACTTTTTGCCGATGATACCAAACGCACTGGATCAATGGCAGGTAGACGGCATTTCTATCCCCATCGCCATCCTCATTTGGGTGATGATCTATCCCATGATGATGAAAGTGGACTTCCGGAGTGTAAAACAGGTAGGAAAGAATCCGAAAGGTTTATTCGTCACGTGGATCACAAACTGGCTGATTAAACCGTTTACCATGTATGGGATCGCGTATCTGTTTTTGTTTATTATATTCAAGGCCTTGATCCCCCCTGAACTGGCAACGCAATACCTCGCGGGAGCCGTTCTTCTCGGTGCTGTGCCATGCACCGCGATGGTTTTTGTTTGGAGCACGCTGACAAAGGGTGATCCGGCATATACCGTGGTACAGGTAGCAACCAACGATCTTATCATCCTGGTGGCGTTTGTTCCGATCGTGAAGTTTCTTCTTGGCGTTTCCGAAGTAGAGGTTCCCTACACCACGCTTTTCGTAAGTGTTTTTCTATTTGTGGTCATTCCGCTTTTAGGGGGGATCGCGACAAGACTGGCAGTTATCAGAAACAAAGGGAAAGAATATTTTGAAGAAACCTTTATCCATAAGTTTGACAACGCCACTACAGCGGGCCTGCTGCTCACACTGGTGATTATTTTCAGCTCACAGGCGGAGGTAATCCTCGCAAACCCGATTCATATCGCACTGATTTCGGTACCGCTGATCTTGCAGACTTTCTTGATCTTTTTCATTGCATATGGAGCGAGCAAGCTGTTAAAAATACCGCATAACATTGCGGCGCCGGCAGGGATGATCGGGGCGTCGAATTTCTTTGAATTGGCGGTGGCGGTGGCGATTGCACTGTTTGGAACAACATCGCCGGCGGCGCTTGCGACAACGGTGGGAGTATTGACGGAGGTTCCGGTGATGTTGATGCTTGTTCGCATAGCAAATAAGACGAAGTCAAAGTGCTGGACTCCGGTGGCAAGTCCTGCCGCGGACAATATGGGAATGCGGTAAACGCGGTCAAAAGTATTGGCCCGGATCTGGAAATGGAGTATATTACCGATTCGGAGAAGATCATGAGCTGCCATGTCATGAGTATGTCCGTACTCGTGGTCAATGATAAGGTAGTATCGATGGGGAAAGTATTGAAAGAGGAGGAAGGGAAGAAGCTCCTTGTCTAAAAAGAAAATCGCATTTATCTGCGTCCATAACTCTTGCCGCAGCCAGATCGCGGAGGCGCTGGGCAAGCATTTCGCAGCCGATGTGTTTGAGAGTTATTCCGCCGGAACAGAAACAAAATCGCAGATCAATCCGGATGCGGTACGGATTATGAAAAAGCTGTATGGCATTGATATGGAAAAAACACAGCATGTAAAACGGATCAAAGACATTCCGAATCCGGATATAGTCATTTCCATGGGATGCGTTGAGGGGTGCCCGTATTTAGGCAGAGCATTTGATGATAATTGGGAGCTTTTGGATCCTACCGACCAACCGGACGAGGTCTTTGAAACGGTCATTAAGAAAATCGAGACAAACATCATGCGCTTAAAAGAACAATTCGCGCAAAGAACGACTTCTCACGACTGACAAGCACGTTCGCGGAGAAGTCTTGCTTACGTTTCCATCACGGCTCGCAACGTCGGTCCGCACCGCAAGCACTCTCCCGTCGAACGAGTCGTGAAGCCGCCGGAAATATGGGCTTGTGCAATAAGCAGGAGCTAAACTTTAACTTGCTTTCGTGAACTCGTAAAGAAAAACGGTTGTTTTCAGGTCCCATACGCTTAGTTAAAAATTCGCAAATGCTCGCAAAATTCGACCCGGATAAGGAGCCGTCGCGTCATATCGAAACGGTGGCATCATTGTCGCGCCACGTTGACGAAGTGCATTTCGATATATATAAATAAAAAGACCTTAGATTGATTTCTAAGGTCTTTTTTGCGCGTGAACTCTGCGGAAAAGAAACATATGATAGAATTAGGTAGTTAATCTATATCTTTGTAAAGGGAAAATACAGAATTGGGGAATAATATGGGATTTTCGTATAATAAATTATGGAAGCTATTAATCGATAAAAACATGAAAAAAACAGACTTACAATCTGCGATTGCAACAACGCCCAAAACAATAGCGAAAATGGGAAGAGATGAAAATGTAAGTTTAGAAACACTAGGAAAGATATGTAGTTATTTTAAGTGTGATATAGGGGATATTATAGAATTCAAGGACGAGGAGGAAGTGCAATGAAAAAGAATTTGTATGACCGACTGGGAGAACTTTTAAAAACAAAAAAAGAGTATAGGGCGGAAGACGGAAATTTATTGAAGGTCAAAGTTTATATCGATACGATGGTCATGGATGAAAGCCTGCTATCACTTTTACTTTCGGATGAACAAATTAAGGAAGCTTTTTTTATAAAGGTGGGCGACAATTTAGTTTTTGATAAACAGAAATTTGCATGGGTTATTGACGCGAAAGAGTTTTTACCGGACTCCTATACTTCTTATAGAAACAAAATTGGTTTAACTAGCAAAGGAGATTTTATCTACTATGGAAATAATGTAGTTCTGGATTTCCCATATAAAGACTGCGTCCTAGAGGGTGGACAGACAAAAGCCGATCAAAAAAGAAAAGAGATTTTGTATAATGAAATTCTAGCCCGTGATGAGATTAGACGTATGCTTGATCCAAAAGTACTTACGAACGCAAAAAGATACACAAAAGACGGCGTTGAAGAAGGAATTACTTTCAATGACGATGATAACTTAATCATTAAAGGCAATAACTTAATTGCATTATCAAGTCTTCTTGACAGGTACACGGGAGAAGTGAAATGTATCTATATTGATCCTCCTTGTAACATTTGCAGCGATAGCTTTGGTTATAATGATTCTTTTGATCACTCTACTTGGCTTACATTTATGCTGGATAGATTGGAACTAGCGAGAAAATTATTATCTAACGACGGAGCTATTTATATACAATTAGACTACCATCAGGTTCATTATGTTAAAGTTTTGATGGACTCTATATTTGGAGAAGAAAGCTTTGAAAGAGAAATAATCTGGCGAATGGGCGAGGTACCTGATTATAAATCAGCTGATAATAACTGGATTAGAAATCACGACACTATTTTATTCTACTCAAAAAATCCTGAGAGCCTCAATTTTATAAAAAACTATATACCTGGATCTGAATTTAAGAGTATAGGAACAAGTGAGGTAGAAAGGTATCCGATTGAGGATGTTTGGAATGGGAGTGAATATGACGATTTAAACAGTATAGACATGGTTCCATTTTCTGAAGAAAGTGTTTCAAATATGCTAGAAAAAGATGATGAAGTTAGGGGTCAAAAACCAGAAAGATTAATAGAGCGTATTTTCAAAGCTCATACTAAGAAAGGTGACCTAGTACTAGATTTTTTCTTAGGAAGTGGCACATCTGCTGCGGTAGCACATAAAATGGGATTAAAATATATAGGTATCGAGCAATTTGAGAAACATATAGATATATCTTTACGTAGATTAAATAAAGTTTTAGCGGGTGAGCAAAGTGGAGTATCAAAAAGAAATAAATGGCAAGGTGGAGGGTCATTTGTCTACTGTGAATTGAAGGAAGATGGAAGTAAGCTTATCGATTTGATCCAAAGAGCAGATGAGAAGACCATTGCAGAGATCAAGGAAAAAGTCTACAAAGACGAGAGACTTATCCCACGTATCACTACAGAAGAGCTGGAACAAGCGGACACTCAATTTGAAAAACTGAGCCTAGAAGACAAGAAGAAGGCACTAATTAGATTAGTGGATAAAAACAAACTGTATGTAAACTACTCAGATATCGACAGTCTTGCGTATGAGATTACAGAAGATGAAAAGAATTTTACAAGGTCATTCTATGAGCTGTACTAATGGATGGTAAATTTTTATATGAAGAATTAAAAGCCCTAAACAAATTTGAAGCTCTAAAAGAATTACCGGACATCCTTGAAACGGGACTTTCAGAAAAGATTCTTTTAAGAGATTATCAGAAAGAGGCTTTTCAGTACTTTATCACCTATATGGAAAACGAAAAGCTATCTAAAAACAAGCAAATTCATACGCTAAAGAACTCCTGAAAATAGCAAAGCAGATGTGATGCACATGAGGCCGGGGATGAGCTGGGACTGCCTGAGGACGAGCTCGCCTTCTACGATGCACTTACCAAGCCGCAGGCGATTAAGGACTTCTATGAAAATGATGGCTGATTGCGATTACAAAAGAACTCACAGAAACGCTCCGAAAGAATCGATCCATCGATTGGCAGAAGCGTGATTCTGCACGTGCCAAGATGCGCATGATGATTACGAGACTTCTGAAGAAACATAAATACCCGCCGGAGGGCTAAACTAATGGACGCGACAAAAGGTAATATCTACACCATCTTAAATGGAAATAAGCAGTTTCTCATTCCTGTATATCAGAGATACTACAGTTGGGAAACGGAACAATGCAGTCGCCTTTGGAAAGATATCGTCGACATGCAGAAAAAGGGTAAGATCGGTCACTTTGTCGGTTCCATCGTAAATATTGCGGAGCAGGCAATGCCGACCGGTGTTCAGAAATATATGATCATTGACGGGCAGCAGCGCTTGACTACGCTGAGCTTGTTACTGATTGCCCTTCGCAACTATGCGGAAGAACATCCGGAGGATGGCACTATCAATGCTCGCCGTATCGATAATATGCTTCTGAAGAATGAATATGAGGAGGGTGATGAGCGGTATAAATTGCTTCTTACAGAAACGGACCGTGACTTGCTGATCAGCCTCGTTGAGAAGAAGCCAATCAGTGATCCCGGCCTATCCCGCATCCTGCCAAACTATACATTTTTTGTCGGTAAAATAGCCGATATGGAATTGCAGCCGAAAGATATCTACGAGGCTATTGGTAAACTTCAGATTGTCAATATTACGCTTGACCGGAATGTAGATGACGCACAGGCGATTTTTGAGAGTCTGAACTCTACAGGTAAAGAACTGTCTGAATCTGACCTCATCCGAAACTATGTACTGATGGGACTTGAAACTTCCGAACAACAATATGTCTATGAGCATATGTGGAGACCGATGGAGCAGCTTTTTGATCATGAAAAGCGGGACTCTGTTATGGACAGCTTTTTCCGTGATTACCTGACCATGAAGACTACTCGCATCCCGAAGATTGACAGAGTCTATGAGGGATTCAAGGTCTATCATTTGAATTGTGAATTTAGCACGATTCGTGAGCTTTGTGATGACCTGCTAACGTATGCTACCTACTACACCAACATGATTTTCAGAAGAAGCGACAAGGTTATTCTCAAATCTCTGTATTCGGATATTGATGACCTCCGCATGGATGTTGCATTTCCGTTCTTGCTCAAAGTGCATAACGATTGTGCAGAGGGCGTTATCACGGAAGATGATCTGATTGAGATTATCAAGATGTGCATCAGCTATGTGTTTCGAAGAAGTATCTGCGGCATTCCGACAAATTCGCTTAATAAGACTTTTGCGACGCTACGTAATGAAATCAAGACCGATGATTATATGAATTCTATTAAGGCCTTCTTCGTGCTGCGCGATGACTATAAAGAGTTTCCGGATAATGAGAAATTCAAGAAGGAATTTGTCTCCCGTGACATTTACAATATGCGTTCAAGGAACTTCATTCTTAGCCGCCTTGAAAACTTTGGGAACAAAGCTCCCATTATTATTGAGAATTATACGATTGAACACATTATGCCGCAGAACAGTAATCCGAGTGACGAGTGGAAGACTATGCTGGGCACAAACTGGAAAGAGGTTCAAAAAAACTATCTTCATACGATTGGTAACCTGACGCTAACCGCTTACAACTCGGAAATGAGTGATAATCCATTTATGGTAAAGATGGATATGGAAGGCGGATTTAAGGAAAGTGCACTTAGGTTGAATTCGTATCTTGTTAAGCTGACAGAATGGAATGAAGAGCATATCAAGGAACGTGCAAGGCTGCTGGCAGAAAAAGCAGAACAGATATGGGAGTACCCGAAAATTTCGGAAGCTGAACTTGCACCGTATCGGGTTAAAGAGAAACCTGCTCAGAAGTACACCATTGATTCATACGATATGAATGCATTTACGAGGATGCTTTTTGATATGATCGACAGACGGATTTGCAATCTGTCACCGGATGTGAAGCGTGAATGTAAGAAACTGTATATCGCTTATAAGCTGGATACAAATTTCGTGGATATCGTTGTTCAGAAACAGCGCCTTCGTATTTCCCTGAATATGAAGTTTTCAGAAGTTCATGATCCGAAAGGCTTGTGCAGGGACGTCACAGATATTGGCAAATGGGGAAACGGAGATGTAGAAGTATTCCTTGAGCACACCTCTGAGATTGATGACGTAATGGAATTAATTGAGCAGTCTTATAACAAGCAGGCCGATGAGTAAAAGCACATAAGGCAGAGCGAGTTTCATGATGCTCCCTGAAAAATCGATGAACTTGGAGTGGTATGCGAAACAAATATTAATACACGAGATGGATTCCGATGAAGAGCCTGTCTTTGCAGCGTGTTACGAAGCAAGCTTGCGCGTATAATGAAGGTATAAGGTCGTGGGAGAGGACGCTATGGCGCAACCTAAAAAACGTTTACCTAATGGGATGGGGATCGCGTTCGGCATGGGGCTCGGGTTTATTCTGGGCTGGCTGTTGAATGAAGTCGTGTGGGGACTCGCGATCGGTATTTTGATCGGCACGTGGGTGGATTATTTCGCGCAGCGGAGGCGATGAGGTATGGCGCAACGCAAACGACCGCGCAAACGGTACCACAATTATCCGTTCGGCGTCGCGCTGGCGGCGTGCATCGGCGCGGGGCTTATTTTGGGCGCCCTTTTTGACCAAATCAGCTGGGGCGCGTTCATCGGCGTGGTGATCGGTTCTTCAATCGAATTGTACCTGATGATGACGCGGGCGTAGGAGGTCCTATGAGCGAAACGAAACAACCGCAGAACGAACTGCCAAACGAACAACCGAACGAATCGCAGAATGAAACGCCAAACGAACCGAAAAATGAAAAGGGCGCGGGCGCGTATATCGCGACCGGCATGGTATTCGGCCTGATGATCGGCGCGGGCATGGGCGATTTGTCGCAGGGCATGTTGATCGGTATGGCGCTGGGTGCGGCGGCGGCCGCGTTTCAAGGCAAGTTCGGTAAGCGCATGAAGTAAAAAAGGCGGAAAGCGCGCTGCATTGTGCGCGGGGCGCAGTGCGACAAGTTTGCTGTGGCGCGATGTGGCGCGAATTTTGTCGCGCGTCGTTCGGCGTGCGGCTCGTATTTCATAACGGAAACAAAAAAAGCGGTGCGAGCCGCTTTTTTTGCGCGCGAAAACAGGCGAAAAAAATCAATGACGCTGACAAAATGAGAAAAACTTGACGTTTGCGTCTGTTTGTATTAGTATAGCGTCAACATATAAGTTTTTTGTATAAGTTAAATTTATCCAAGGAGGTGGCAAGATGCAAGACAATCATCATGAACACGCGGAACCGATCGTTCATTACGGCTCCGGCTTAACCATGGGACTTTGCGTTGGCGCGGCGGTAGGTGCCGGCCTGAAAGACTTCGCCACCGGAATGGGAATCGGTTTGGCTTTGGGCGTCGTGATCGAAGGGTTTAATTTCATGGATGAACCGCAAGAAAAAACGGTCGATTCCGCGCCCGCGATGCTCCGCAAATAAAAAAGCCGTCGTCAGACGGTCTTTTTTTATGCGTGAAATGACGTGCGCTTGACATTCGCGTGCGGAAAACGTATAAAAAAGTAAAACTGAAGCAGGTGAGAAGATGAAAGAGAGATATGTTTGGTTGATTTCCGCCGGCCACGCGTTTACGGATTTAAGTCAGGGCGCGCTGCCGGCGTTGTTGCCATTTTTGATCGTCGCGCATGATTTGAGTTACGCGGCGGCGGCGGGACTGGTGTTCGCGGCGAATTTTTTGTCGTCGATTTTGCAGCCGCTGTTCGGTTGGGTGTCGGACAAATATTCATGGCATTGGCTGATGCCCGCGGGCGTGTTGCTTTCGGGCGGCGCGATGGCGCTGGTCGGCGTGTTGGATTCGTATTGGTGGATCTTTTTCGCGGTGGCGTTGAGCGGCGTGGGCGTGTCGGCGTTTCACCCGGAGGCGGCGCGCCTGGCGAATTACGCGGCGGGGGAACGCAAGGGCCGCGGGATCGGTATTTTTTCCGTCGGCGGCAATGTCGGTTTCGCGCTCGGTCCGGTGATCGCGACGGCGTCGGTGTTGACTTTCGGTTTGCCGGGCACGTTGGTGATGGCGGTGTTGGGCGTTTTGATGGCGCTCGGTTTGTGGCGCGAGCAGGGTACGTTTCGCATGCTCGCGGCGTTGCCAGCGCATCATGGCGCGGAGCATGAGGAATTGCATGACGACTGGCCTTCCTTCGGCAAGTTGACGCTGGGAATTTTCGCGCGCGCCGTGATGTTTTTCGGTTTGAATACGTTTTTGCCTTTGTACTTTTTACATGTGTTAGGCGAGTCGGAGGCGCTGAGCTCGGCGACGCTGACGATTTTCTTCACCGCGGGCGCGGTGGCGACATTGGTCGGCGGGCAAATGGGCGATCGCTACGGGCATTTGAAAATTATTCGCTGGGGATTTTTAGGCTTTGTGCCGATTTTATTTATCTTTTTGCAAATGACTTCGACGCCGCTCGCGCTTGCGATGCTGGTGCCGGTCGGTTTGTTTCTTTTCGCGCCGTACAGTCTGATGGTGCTCTTGGGTCAGGAATATTTGCCGCGGCAGATCGGTTTCGCGGCGGGCGTGACGCTCGGTTTGGGCACGACGATCGGCGGCATTATCGTGCCGCTCTTGGGGATGCTGGCGGATCGCTACGGGATTATGCCGGCGATGTACGTGATCGCGGCGTTCGGCGTCATGGCGGCGCTGGTCGTGCGTTGGTTGCCGGACCCCGCGGCGCGTCAGCAAGTCTTGCGCGCGCGAAATTGAGACATCAAGTGACGCGGCGTAGCGGTGAATGGTATAATGAAGAAAAGACGTTACGAAGGAAGGAGCTATTATGAAACTTGCCGAAGCGCTGATTACGCGCAAGGAAATGTATCGCAAATTGAGTTTGCTCGCGGAGCGGATTCAAAAAAATATTATTGTTCAGGAAGGTGACGAACCGGTCGAAGATCCGAACGGATTGATGCCGGAGCTGGAGACGCTTTCGCAGGAGATTACCGAGCTGGTGCAGCGGATCAACGCGACCAACGCGTCGACGCGCCTGGAGAACGGCATGACGATCGCGCAGGCGTTGGCGAAGCGCGATGAATTGATTCGCTTGGCGGGCTTTTTCCGCTCGTTCGCCGATACGGGCCGCGAAGGTCAGGTGGAACGTTATTCCAAATCGGAAATCAAACGCGTGTGCACGATTGATGTCGCCGCGACGGAACACAAGGCGGACGTGCTCGCGAAAGAAGCGAGAGAGTTGGACATGGCGATCCAGTCGCTGAACTGGCAAGTCGAGTTGTAATTTTTTCGGTAATTGTCGAAAGGCGAGTTCAACCCACTTAGTAGCCGGAGCCCGCCGGTTATTTCAAAGTGACGGGACTTCATGATGCTGACATGAGTAAAGTGACGACTTACGTTGACTACCGACGAACTGATTTCGACAATGGGTGGGAACGGGGTGACCGCCGCGCGTCGCGCGGCGGTCTTTTATTACGCGCGAAACGCGTCATCCGAGCCGCACTTGCGATAAATTTCGTTTGCTGCCAGCGCGGATCATTTATTTTCACCTATTTCGCCCACGAAAAAAGCTCCCTCGCGGGAGCTTATTTTATTTTCTCATCAATATCCCAACGGTTGGTCGTGGTCCGCCAATCGAGATCCGCCTGATCGACTTGCAACTGATACACTTTGACATCCAGCGTGCGCAAGTGTTCGGTGTGATCGTTGACGATGAATTCCAAATTGGTAAGGCGCGCGGGTCCTGTTTGCGACAGTTCATTGACGCGCGCGGTGAGCGCTTCGATGCGCTCGTTTTGGATGCTCACGATGTAGCCGAGCACCAGCGCCAACAGCACCAGCCAAGTGACGGGGCGGCGCAGCCACGGGCTTGCCTTGTGTCGCCAATCTTGCAGGCGACGGCGTAATGAGTAGGTAGTCATTTTATTTAAGGGGCGATTTAACGGCGACCTTTTGAATGTGATCCTGCGCGAAGTCGAGCCACAATTTCGCGGCGTGCGAGAGGTAGTGGCCTTTGCGCCAGATGACGTAAAGACGATGAATGATCGGCCGACCGGCGAGCACGTGTACGGAAACATTGGGATTATTATGCGGGCAGAGACGTTTCGGCAAAAGCGCGATGCCCAAGCCGGCGCTGACGGTTTGAATCATGAGTTCGCGCTGACTGGTTTCAAAGACGATTTTCGGCGTAAAGTCCGCGGCTTTGCACTTCGCGATGATTTCATCATGCAAGTTGAAGTCGTCGCGGTAGAGCACGAAGCCGTCGCCGGCGAGATCGGCGAGCGGAATATCGCCCGCGTCCGCGAGCGAATGATCCTTCGGCAACAGCACGCATACCGGGTCTTCCAAAAGGAAGAAGGACTCGTAATCTTTTTTCGGTTTGGTGCAAATAATGCCGAGGTCGGTCAATCCTTCCTGCACGGCGATTTCCACTTTTTTGGAGCCGTATTCGTAAAGCTCGATATCGATTTGCGGGTACATGCGTTTGAACGCGCCCAAAAGATGCGCGAATACCTGCGCGTCGGTAATCGGCGGCAAACCGATATGGATCGAACCCTGCTCGAGCTTAAATTCGTTTTCAAAGTCGTTTTTCAAATGTTCGAAAATAAAGACGCTGCGTTTGGCATGGTTCAAAAAAATCGCTCCGGCGTCCGTCAACTCGACCGCTTTGGCGTTGCGCAAAAAGAGCACGACGCCGAGCTCTTCTTCCAGCGCTTTGATGGTGCGGCTGATGGCCGATTGCGAAATATGCAGATGCCGCGCGGCCTTGCTGAAACTTTTCTGATGCGCGACTTCCGTGAAGTATTTTAAATGATGAAAATCCATGCTTGCCTCCTGCGGTTGTTGGTTTGAGTAGAATCGTCTATAATTTCAGTAAACAAAGGAAATGGAGCAAAGCGCGCCATGTTCCAAATCGCAAAATCAACTATATGTATGCATTTTACTCATATCGTGATTTAATCTTACACTGTTTCGTCCCGATTGGCAAGATGAGCGGAAAACAGAAGGGTGGCATGGACATGAACTGGAAAACAATGGACGGCAACACGGCGGCGGCGCACGTTTCGTATTGCTTTACGGAAGTCGCGGGGATTTACCCGATTACGCCGAGCTCGCCGATGGCGGAGCTGGTCGATGATTGGGCGGCGAATGGGCGGAAAAATATGTTCGGTCGGCCGGTGAAAGTGGTCGAGATGCAGTCGGAAGGCGGCGCGGCGGGCATGGTGCACGGTTCTTTGCAGGCGGGCGCACTGACGACGACATACACGGCCTCGCAGGGCCTTTTGCTGATGATTCCGAATCTGTATAAAATGGCGGGCGAATTATTACCCGCCGTACTGCACGTGGCGGCGCGATCGCTGGCGACGCACAGTTTGAGCATCTTCGGCGATCATCAGGACGTGATGGCCGCGCGGGCGACCGGTTGCGCGATGCTTTGCGAAGAAGGCGTGCAGGAAGTCATGGATCTGTCGGCGGTCGCGCATTTATCCGCGCTGGAAGGCAGTCTGCCATTCATCAATTTCTTTGACGGTTTCCGCACCAGTCATGAAATCCAAAAAATTCAAGTGCTCGATGAGGAAGTGCTGGCGGGCTTGGTCAATCAGGAAGCGCTCGCCGCGTTTCGGGCGCGGGCGTTGAGCCCGGATCGGCCGGTGACGCGCGGCACGGCGCAAAATCCGGATATTTACTTCCAAAATCGCGAAGCGTCCAACCGCTACTACCAGGCGATTCCGGAAATCGTTGAGAAATACATGGGCAAGATCAATGAAATCACGGGCCGCGATTACCAACTTTTCAATTACTACGGCGCGCCCGACGCGGAACGTGTCGTGATCGGCATGGGATCGGTCTGCGATGTCGCCAAAGAGGCGGCGGATATGCTCAATGCCCGCGGTGAAAAAGTGGGAGTGGTCACGGTGCATCTCTACCGTCCGTTTTCGATTAAACATTTGCTGGCGGCGATTCCCGCGTCGGTGAAAAAAATCGCGGTGCTGGATCGCACGAAAGAGCCGGGCGCGTTCGGCGAGCCGCTGTTTTTGGACGTGGCGGCGGCGGTCGCGCACGCGGGTCGCGCGATTCGCGTGGTCGGCGGTCGTTACGGCTTGAGCTCCAAAGACGTGCTGCCGGAAGATATTTTAGCGGCGTACCATAATTTGACGAAAGACGAACCGAAACACGGCTTCACGCTCGGCATTATTGATGACGTGACGGAACTTTCGCTCGCGCGCGTCGCGGTCGAACAGGCGCAGGAAACGAAGCATATCGCCTGCAAATTCTGGGGCTTCGGCTCGGACGGCACGGTCGGCGCCAACAAGAGCGCCATCAAAATCATCGGCGACAACACGGACATGTTCGCGCAAGCGTATTTCGCGTACGATTCCAAAAAATCCGGCGGCGTGACGATTTCCCATTTACGTTTCGGCAACACGCCTTTGCGCAAACCGTACCTCATTCGCAACGCGTCGTTTATCGCCTGTCACCGTCAGGCGTATGTCTATGAATACGATTTACTGCGCGGTTTGAAAGAGGGCGGCACCTTCCTTTTGAACTGCACCTGGACGCCGGAAGAGATCGAGGCGAAACTGCCGGCGCTCTTGAAACGCAAACTCGCCAAGCAACACGCGAAGTTTTATATTATGGACGCGGCGACGATCGCGCGCGAGATCGGTTTGGGCGGCCGCATCAACATGCTGATGCAGGCGGCGTTCTTCGCGCTGACGAAAGTCATTCCGGTGGAGGACGCGGTCCGTCATCTGAAAGATTCCGTCGTGAAAAGTTACGGTCACAAAGGCGACGATATCGTCGCGATGAACTTTGAAGCAATTGACCGCGGCGTCGCCGCGCCGATTGAAATTCCCGTGCCCGACGCATGGCGGCACGCCGTGGAGGACACGCCCGCGCAAGCCGCCGCGAAACAACAGCGGCCGCGCTTTATCTGCGAGGTTTGCGACGTGATGAATCGACAGGCGGGCGACGACTTGCCGGTGTCGACCTTCATTGATCGCGCCGACGGCACCTTCCCGGTCGGCACGAGCCAATACGAAAAACGCGCGACCGCCACGATGGTGCCGGAGTGGATTCCGGAACGTTGCATCCAATGCAACCAGTGCGCGTTCGTTTGCCCGCACGCGACAATTCGTCCGATTTTAACCACGGAAGAAGAGGCGGAAGCCGCGCCGGAAGGCTTCATCGTGCGCGACGCGGTCGGCGCCAACGGCATGAAGTTCCGCATCGTCATTTCGCAGGAAGATTGCTACGGCTGCGGCAACTGCGTCGACGTTTGCCCCGCCAAGGGCAAAGCGCTCGTCATGAAACCGATCGAAGAAGAAATCGACAAACAACCCTTGTGGGATTATGCGATGAGCTTGCCGCAAAAACCGAATCCGATGAAAAAGGAAACGGTCAAAGGCAGTCAGTTCGAGCCGACGTATTTTGAATTTTCCGGCGCCTGCTCGGGTTGCGGCGAAACACCGTACATTAAACTCGTCACGCAACTCTTCGGGGATCGCATGCTGATCGCGAACGCCACCGGTTGTTCCAGCATTTACGGCGCCAGCGCGCCGTCGATGCCGTACACGACGAACCAGGACGGCAACGGTCCGGCGTGGGCGAACTCGCTCTTTGAAGACAACGCGGAATTCGGTCTCGGCATGTTCGCCGGCAACGACACCATCCGTGAACGTCTGCGCACGATCGTGGATGATTTCTGCCCGGCGATCAACGATCCGGAACTGTGCGCAGCGCTCGAAGACTGGAGCGCGCATTACATGGAAAGCGAAGGCACGCGCGAACGGGCCGACCGCGTCATCGCGCTCTTGGACGCGCGGGACGACGCCAACCCCTATGTGCAAAAATTGCGTTCGTATCGCGACTTTTTCCTCAAACGTTCGCAATGGATTTTCGGCGGCGACGGCTGGGCCTATGACATCGGTTTCGGCGGTTTGGATCACGTGCTCGCGTCGGGCAATGACGTGAATGTGCTCGTGCTCGATACGGAAGTCTACTCCAACACCGGCGGTCAGTCGTCGAAAGCGACGCCGACGGCGGCCATCGCCAAATTCTCCGCGGGCGGCAAGACATCGCGGAAAAAAGATCTCGGCATGATGGCGATGAGCTACGGCTACATTTACGTGGCGCAAATCGCGATGGGCGCGAACCGCAATCAAGCCTTGAAAGCGATCGCGGAGGCGGAAGCCTACCCCGGACCGTCGCTGATCATCGCGTACTCGCCCTGTATCGCGCACGGTTTGAAAGCCGGCATGGGCATGACGCAGGAAGAATCGCGGCGCGCGGTGGCGTGCGGCTACTGGTGCAACTACCGTTTCGACCCGAGCCGGATCAAAAAAGGACTGAACCCGATGCAGATCGATTCGCGCGAACCGACCGAAAGCTTCCGTGACTTCCTGATGGGCGAAGTGCGCTTCTCGGCGCTGGAAAAACTTTTCCCGGAAAAAGCGCAGGAACTCTTCGCGAAAACCGAACTCGACGCGCGGATTCGTCGGCGCAGCTACTTGCGCTTAAAAGAATCTTGGGCGACCAATCTCGAAGAGGAAAAAGCGAGACTCGCGGACGCCGTGCAGCAGACGCACAAGCCGACGGACGAAATTCAATACGTAGTGGATAAAAACACTTCCGCCAAAGCACGTGCGGAAAAAGTCAACGCCATCACGGATAAAATCTGAATGCTTACAACAAAAAAGACCGCCGCGGCGGTCTTTTTTGGCGCGTTAGTCAACATGGTATAATAAGTAAAATCAAGAAATCAGGGGACTTGGGACAACATTATGGATCAGACAGGCATTCAAAATAAAATTAAAAACGCGCGACACGCGCTCGTGCTTTTGCCGATGGCGTTGGGTGATTTTACCTATTGGCAGTTGGTCTTGCGCGCGTTCGCCGAACAGTATCCGCAGTTGCGGTTGGACTTGATGCCGGACGAATACTTTATTAATACGCGTTTTCATAGGGGATCCGGCGCGCTCGTCAATCCGATCATCTGCGATTGGGCGGCGCAAACGGGTGTTTTCCATGATGTATACGCGGATCTCTATACGGGGGATTCGGAGGCGGCGTTGGCGCGGGCGAAAAAAGTCGGTTACGATGTCGTCTTTGTTATGTCGAGCCGCGGCCGCTTGCTCGTCGCGGAAGCGGCGCGCGCGTTATTCCCGCAAGCGGCGATTGTCTCATGGTCGCTACGCGAGCGCTGGTTTAAGTTCGGCGCGGATCGCCGCCGGTTTGAGAAGGCCGTCGATTTTATCGTGCCAGAAAATCCGCAACGATTCAAAAAAATTATTCAAAACTATAATTACTTTTTCCAAACGGCGGCGCGGATGCCGACGTACGATTGGGAGGAGCGGGCGGAGCTGACCGTGCCGGCGGAAGCGCTGGAACGCGCGCGCCGTTGGCGTGAGGAGCGAGGCATCGCGGAAACGGCGCCGCTTTACTTCATTAACCCGTTCGCGAAAAATAAAAAACGCACGTGGCCTTTGCCGAAAGTGGCGGCGCTGATCCGCGCGCTCAGCGAGCGACCGGAATTTCAACAGGCGGTCTTTCTGATCAACGGTTTGCCGAGCGATCAGGACGCGATTGCGGCGCTGATTCGCGACGAGCAGTTGCCGCGCACCTACGGCTTCACGGCGGCCCAAGGTTTTTGGGATTTGCCGGCGATGCTTGCGCACAGTCGCCTGATCATTTCCGTGGAAACGGCGATCATGCATATCGCGTCACTCTTGCACCGTCCGCAAATTATTCTGATGCGCTTGAAAAATCCCGAATGGGTACCGGTGAATGAAAAGGAACTCCGCATTATTTGGAACCGTAAACGGCGTCACCATATCGAAGATATCGAAGTCGCGGAAGTAGTCGATAAAATTATAAATGAGCAATAAAAAATCCCCCTAGGGGGATTTTTTTATCGGGTTTTGGTGACTTACGCTTAATCGTAACAATGGTTAATTCATTCGCCGTAGCTAATGGTTCTCTTTTGTTTTTCTTGAGGATCTTTTTATTTATTTTATAAGTCGTAACGCCCTTAATACCGCATAATACCGTGGCGCAAGACGGGAATGCAAATAGTCTATGAAGGTATATCCGTGTTGGCGCAAAAACTGTGTTTTGCGGCGTTGGTGGTCTCGCGAAGCATTCGCTCGCTTGCCTGCACCCTCAATAGTACTTGGCATTGAGCCGGGGGAAAACAACATTTCGCCGAGGAAATAGGCGTCGATTAATTTCGCGCGGTCAAATAATACCCACATATCCGCTTCAAAACGGACGGGAGTGTTAATTTTAATAAGCGTTTTTGCCGCCGCCAGATTAAGAATATAGGCGTAGGCTCCTGCACCGCGACACGCATGATATACGGGTATGTCGGCACCTACCGTGCCGACGCGTTCCAACGGTGGCCCTTGGCGATGCAGGGTAATAACAGTAGGACGAGAGCGAGTAAGGATAAAATCACGGCAGCTTGCTAATGCCTCTTTAGTTGCCATTGCCCCTCTATCAATGTCATCCTCGAAAACAAAGGCGTACTCTTCATTGGCTTGTATCATTGCTTTGTATACGCCTTGATGACTTAATGCGCAACCAAGCTCCGTGTCTGACAGATCCATATCGACGCATGCGGCGGATTTTTCCGCAGGGGATAATTTCGCGCCCTCGACCGCGGTAAAAAATCGGATCGGGGGGGGGAACAACGGCTTCAATACTTCGCGCATATGCTCCCGACGTTTAGCTGATTTAGGTAAGTTAATAACGTAATAATGTAATGATTCCTCAGTCGTTTCTACTGGTGAGCTCATGTTTTCTCCTTTTACGCATGCCGCATGCGATATGTGCTCCTTACGATAGAAAAAATTATATTTATAGTATTATACCACGCAAAAAAGACCGTCAAGCGACGGCCTTTTCGTTATCGCGATGAGCAGTTGCCGCGCGCTTACGGCTTCACGGCGGACCATGGTTATCGGGTCTTGGTGACTTCCTCCGCGGCTTGGTTCAGCAAAGCGGCGAGTTCTTTACGTTTGGTCGCGCTGAAAGTAGTATACAACATTTTCGGCGTAAACTTGCCGTGTTTTATTCGTTCCTGTCGCTTGTAGAGACTGTAACGCCAACGCCGCAAGGTGCGCATGATGTAACCTCCGGAACGAATATATTCTTTCGCTTCGTTCATGACAAAATGGTAATGCGGTTGCTTGAGCGAGCCCCAACGCTGCCAGCAGTGGTTGGGTTCACGGCCGAAAATACCTACAACGGGCGTGCCTTGCGTCCACGCCAAATGGAAGGTGCCGGTGGACGGTCCGAGGAAAAGGTCGCAACGCTGAATGACGGCGGCCGCATGAAAAATCGAGCGATGGTTGGCGAAAATCGTCGCCGGTTTTTGCAGACGGTCATTGATCGCTTGGCAAAAAGCGTATTCATCAAAGGGTAAATGCATATCTATTGAAATGTCATGCGGCGCCTGTTTCGGGCGATAGCAGCCGAGTAAAATCGTCCAGTCGGGATGGGCGTCTTGAAAGTCCTGCAACACCTCCGCCCATGCTTCGATCGGTAAGGTCAGACCGGAACCGCCCATGGCGGGACTGACGAAAAGAACGGGCGAGGTAACGGCTTCACGCGTCCAAAACTCCGCCGCCGTCGCTTTTTCCTCCGCCGTCAGCGGAAGACTGAAATCCTCCGTGCGCGCGTTATGGTAACGCTCCGCGTCGACATGCTCCAAGATCTCCAGCGTGTACTGCGCTTCATGTTGTATTCTATCTAAATGATTGTAGTGCATGCGATTTTGGACAAAGCCTTGCGGATATACGTCTTGGTTGTGCTGCGAGTTGCGTTGAGTCCCCATTTTGTACGGTATATCGAGTTCCAGAATAATATCCGACGCCGGCTGAAAATCGTGGAATGAAATCAACATGTCGTAATGGCGTTCATTTAATAATTTTACGAGTTCGTCATGCGAATACTGATCGGCGCAAAGAATTTTATCGGCCGAGTGAATGCGTTCGATAATCGGGCGATTATACGTGTTGGTAAGCGCCGTGATTTCCGAGTCGGGATACATGCGTCGAAGGGTGCGAAACGACGGCACGGTCAACAATGCATCGCCGATTTTATCCATGCGGATGGCAAGAATTTTCATATGTGCTCCTTACGATAGAAAGAAAATATTATATTTATAGTATTATACCATGTACAAAAGACCGTCGAGTGACGGTCTTTTTTGCGTTATCGGGAGGAGCGTTTGCCGCGCGCCGCGCCGCGTTTGCGTTCGTTTTTCGGCGCGGCTTTACGGCGTTGGCGAAGGTTGCCGCCGGCATGCTGCTGCTTGTGCTCCTTGTCCTTGGTCGGTTTGTATTGACCGGGCAGGACTACTTTGCGACGAGCGGCGCGCGGTTTCTTGACCTTGACGTTGCCGTCGTGATCGTATTTCACCAGCGGCTGCTCGATGCGCGCTTCAATGCGCCGCAGTTTGCCGATGTCGCGCGAGGTGACGTAGCTGACGGCCATGCCGGTGGCGCCGGCGCGACCGGTGCGGCCGATGCGATGAATGTAGTAGTCGGTATCGCCGGGGATATCGTAGTTGAATACATGGGTGACGCCTTCCACGTCAATGCCGCGCGCGGCGATATCGGAGGCGACGAGGTAGGCGATGCGACCTTTGGCGAATTCGCGCAGAATGCGATTGCGCGCGCTTTGGGGCAGGTTGCCGTGCAATTCTTCGACGGATAAACGCGCCGCCAGGAGTTCGCGCGTCAGTTCCGCGGCGCGATCTTTCGTGTTGCAAAAAATGACGGCTAAAAACGGATTCATTTCACGCAAATGACGGATCAGGAGATCCGTTTTTTCTTCTTCTTTTACCATGTAGACGCGCTGTTCAATCGTGTCCAAGACGAGGCGTCCCGCGCCGGCGGCGAGTTGCGCCGGTTTTTGCATGGCGGTTTTAGCGAGGTTGCGAATTTCTTTCGGCAAGGTGGCGGAAAAGAGCAGCAGTTGCCGCGAGCGCGCCACGGCGTTTAAGATGGTGCGAACGTCTTGCAGAAAGCCCATGGCGAGCATCTGATCGGCTTCGTCCAAAACGATTTGCCGGACCGAAATCAAAGTCAGGGCGTCACGACGGTAATGGTCGAGAATGCGTCCGGGCGTGCCGATGACGAGTTGCGGACGGCGTTTGAGTTTGGCGAGTTGATTTTCAAGCGTTTGGCCGCCGGTGATGGAGACCATGTCGACGCCGACGGCGTCGGCGAGCGGGCGCGCGACGTCGGCGATTTGCCGCGCGAGTTCGCGCGTCGGGGTGATGATCAGCGCCTGTTCCTTGGCTTCATCCGGTCGAATGCGTTGCAAAATGGGCAACAAAAAGGCGAGCGTTTTTCCCGTGCCGGTACGGCTTTGGGCGAGTATATCCCGTCCTTTGAATACGGTCGGGATCGCTTGCACTTGAATTTCCGTCGGGGTGGTGATGCCGCGTTTGGCCAGCACGTCGGCGAGCTCGGATGTCACTCCCAAACCGGTAAATGTGGGCATAATTTTCTCCTTCTGAGTCGTCGGAGACGACAATACAATTTTATAACGATGAATTTGCTTTTATTATAGCATGCGGCGCCGCCGTTTCGCCCGCGCGTTCGCGGTCGTTCGGTGAAAATGTTGCGCGCTTGACAGCGTACGGGAGAAGCGTTCTCAGAGAGGTATCATTTTCTTGTCATCGTTTATTAGAAACGAGATAGTATAATACACGAAAAGGAGTTATGATGAAACGCAATTGGCTGATCCGCACAACTTGGTTTTGGCTGTTGGCGAGCGTTCCCTCGCTGGCGGTATACCTTTGGAATCCCCAAGCGACGGGGTACTTCTTTTTGGTGTTCGCGTTTTGCGGCTGGTTCGGTCCGCTCGTTGTCGATCTGGTCGGACGACCGGCGGAGCGTTTTCGGCACGCGGTAGTGTACACGCTGTGGTGGATTTGCCAAATGGCTTTTGTGGCGGGCGCGATGATGGCGGCGGAAGAAAGCATCATCTATGTTGAAAGCGTCGCGGCGGCGCTCGGCAAGGCGGGGATTCTCGCGCTGCTGCAGTTCGCGTTGGTGCTGGCGGTGGAAGCGCTGACGCAGCTGGTGTTGGCGGGGTATCAAAAGTTGCGCGGCTTCGCGCGTGACTACGCCGCCTGCGCTTTTTTCCTCGCTTGGATTCCGAATCTGTTGCCGCTGGCGTATTTCGGCGGTTTTGAATTGTTTCGCTACTACCGCGCGGCGGAGCCGTACGCGATGACGGTGCTGCTCGGCTTTTTGGCGCTCATCGCCTGGACGCGCATGGGCGAGATTCTGCTGGCGGCGTTTGTTTTTCCCGCCGTCTTTTTCGTCGGCCAAGCGGGAGAACGAACGCCCCGCGCGCTGCTGGCGACGATCGGCACCGTGATTTATCTCGGCTTGCGTTGGCTGGCGGATTATTGGCTGCTGGTGCAGTCGCCGGAAGTGATCCCGGGGAACAGTCTTTTATACAGTTACGCGGCGCCCGCGGTTGTCGATTTTATCATCGTGGCCATGGCGGTCGCGGTCGTTCGTTGCGTGCTTCATTACCAAGCACGAGCGGCCGGCGATTATCGCTCCGTTTGAAACATTTCACCGACTCGGCTTCGCGCGCGCGAAGCCCTTTTTATTTGCCCTTGTAAGGTTTTTAGTATACAATACATAGATGAATATTTGTCCCCCGCGGCGGGGATTACATAATAGATTAGGATACAGAAGGAGGCACATTTATGTGCGGTATTGTCGGCTATGTGGGATTTCAGGACGCGGCGTCGTTTTTAATTGACGGTTTGCGTAAATTGGAATACCGCGGCTATGATTCGGCGGGGATCGCCTGCTATGAAAACGGGAAGATTGAGATTCGTAAAAAAGTAGGCGGCATCGCCAATTTGGAGTCCTACCTTGAATCGCACCCCATTCACGGGCAGATCGGTATCGGCCATACGCGTTGGGCGACGCACGGACGCCCGTCGGATGTCAACGCGCATCCGCACGGCGACGCGGAAAACCGTTTTGTCGTCGTGCACAACGGCATCATTGAAAATTTCATGGAACTGAAACGCGACCTCATCGCCAAAGGGCATGTTTTCGTTTCCGAAACGGATACGGAAGTGATCGCGCATTTGCTGGCGGATTTACATGACGGCGACTTTTTGTCGACCGTGCAAAAAATGTTGGACGTGGTTGACGGCTCCTATTCGCTGGCGGTGATGGACCGCGACGAACCGGACAAGCTGATTTGCACGAAAAAAGATAATCCGCTGATCGTCGGGATCGGCGACGGCGAAAATTTCATCGCGTCGGATATTCCCGCGATCATCAATGTAACGCGCGATATTTACATTTTAAATGACGGCGAAATCGCCACCGTGACGGCGGACAGCGTGCGCGTGATCGATCGGGAAGGGCGTCCGATCGATAAAAAAGTGCACCATGTGGACTGGTCGGCGGAAGCGGCGGAAAAAGGCGGCTACGAACATTTCATGCTGAAAGAAATCAACGAGCAGCCCAAAGCGATCCGCGACACCATGGCGATGCACGTTCATAAAGAAGATCAGTCGGTGTACTTTGATGAACTCGGCTGGACGAAAGACGACCTGCAACAGGTCAATAAGATTTTAATTACGGCCTGCGGCACGGCGTATCACGCGGGACTCGTAGCGAAATATTACATCGAACAGATCGCGCGCATTCCGGTCGAAGTGGATATCGCGTCGGAATACCGGTATCGCGATCCGTTGACGGATGAAAACACGTTCTGCATCGTGATCAGCCAATCGGGCGAAACGAGCGATACGCTGGCGGCGCTGAAAGAAGCGAAACGCCGTGGCGCGAAGAGCCTCGCCGTGACCAATACGGTGGGTTCGTCGATCGCGCGCGAAGCGGACGCGGTGGTGTATACGGTCGCCGGTCCGGAAATTTCGGTCGCGTCCACCAAAGCGTACACGACGCAGCTGGTGGCGTTGCTGCTGCTCGCGGTGTACTTCGGACGCATCAACGAAAATCTGTCCCGCGAGGAAGAAAAAGCGATTGTTTCCGCGCTTATCGAGGCGCCGGAAAAATGCCACGAAATTTTTGAAAATACGGAAATGATCAAGACCTTCGCGAAACATTACGGTTTCGCGGAAGACGTGTTCTTCATCGGCCGTTCGATCGACTACGCGGTCGCCATGGAAGGCGCGCTCAAGCTCAAAGAGATCTCCTACATTCACGCGGAGGCCTATGCCGGCGGCGAACTCAAGCACGGCACGTTGGCGCTGGTCGTGCAGGGCACGCCGATCATCGCGATCGTGACGCAGGATCATGTACGGGAAAAAATGTTCAGCAATATCCAGGAGGTCAGCGCGCGCGAAGCCATCGTGATCGGTATCGGTTATGACGACGACGCCGAACTCGATCATTTCGTGAAACACGCGATTCGCATTCCGCGCACGCATCGTTTCGTCGCGCCGATTTTATCCGTGATACCGTTGCAGTTGTTGGCGTACTACGCGGCGATTACGCGCGGCACGAATGTCGATAAACCGCGCAACCTCGCGAAATCCGTTACCGTCGAATAAGGCAAGCGACAGAAAGGAACGTTATGGATACTATTTTTTCGGGCATTCAGCCCAGCGGTAATCTCACGCTCGGGAACTATCTCGGCGCGTTGAAAAATTTCATCCCTTTTCAGGACACGCATGAATGCTACTATTGCGTTGTCAATCAGCACGCGATCACGGCGCCGCAGGACCCCAAACTGCTGCACGAGCGCACCAACCAGTTGGCGGCGTTGTACCTGGCGGCGGGGATTGATCCCCATAAGGCGACGTTATTCGTTCAGTCGGAAGTGCCGGAACACGCGCTTTTGGGCTGGATGATGATTACACTAGCCTATGTCGGCGAGATGGAACGCATGACGCAATATAAAGACAAGGCGAAAAAACAGGGCGAATCCATTCCGTTCGGTTTGATGGCGTATCCCGCGCTCATGGTGGCGGATATTTTATTGTACCAGGCGAAACTCGTGCCGGTCGGCGAAGACCAGCGCCAGCATATGGAACTCACGCGCACGATGGCGGAACGCTTTAACCAACGCTACGGCGAAGTGTTCACCGTGCCGGAAATGTTTACGCCGAAAGGCGGCGCGCGCGTCATGAGCCTGCAGGAACCGACGTCGAAAATGAGCAAATCGGACGCCAATCAGACGGCGACGATTTATCTTTTGGACGATGACGACGCGATCGCGCACAAAATCAAACGGGCGCAGACGGACAGTGAAAACTCGATCCGTTACGATCGGGAAAATAAACCGGGCGTGTCGAATTTGCTTTCCATTCACGCGGCGATTTCGGGTAAATCCTTTGCTGAACTCGAAACGCATTACGCGGGGCAAGGCTACGGCACGTTGAAAAAAGACGTGGCGGACCTTGTCGTCGGCGAGTTGCGGCCGTTGCGCGAACGCTATGAAGAGCTTTCGGGCAGCCCCGAACTCGACGCGATTTTGACGGCGGGCGCGGAAAAAGCGCATGCCAAAGCGCATGAAACCTACGAAAAAGCCATTCGGGCGATGGGACTCTATCGCTGATTATAAAAAAAGACGCTGCGGCGTCTTTTTTTGTGCGCCAAAAATTTCACATCGGACGTTGCGTTTTCACGTTTACCGCAATGTAGTAGGTGAGCGCGGGAGAAAGGAGGTCCGATGACAAGACAGGAATGGTATCGCTGGTTGATCTGGTTGTTGAGTGAAATTTTACGGCGTTTGTATGCCGAAGCGCATACGGAAAGCGAGTCATGAGTTTTTGGTGGTTGAACCCGGGGCATGCCTTGCACGGCGTGCCCGATCCGGGCGCCGTTGCCGCTGACGGCACGCGGGAAGCCGATGTCGTAGCGGTAATCGCGGCGGCGATCGCGGCGGGTTTACGCGCTCGGGGAGAACAAGTTACCGTGCGGCAGGATGACGATCTTGCCGCGGTAGTTGCGGCCGCCAACACGGCGGGGGCGAATCGCTTTATCTCCATTCATGCCAATGCCGCCGCGACGCCTGAGGCGCACGGCGCGGAAGTTTTTATCCACCCGCAGGCCGCCGCGCCGACGCGACTTTGGGCGGAGCGCATAGTTCGCTGCGGCAGTGAGCGCGGTCGTTATTTTCGCCATGACGACACGCTGTACCGCACCGCCGATTTCGCGGTGTTGCGCGAAACGGTCATGCCCGCGGTATTGGTGGAAACCGGTTTTCTGACGAACGACGTCGAACGCGCCTGGCTGAAAACCGATGCGGCCGCCTGGTGGACGGACGTTATTTTGGCAAGTTATTGAGCAATCCTCCCGCGCATTATTTCTTATTTTTTCAAAACGAGGTGAAACGAATGGCATTACAGAAAGAAACGGTAGCACGGCGCCTGGCCCTGCGCGTGCAGTACACGGATGATAAGGGCGCGGAAAAATTTCGCAATTTGTCCTTCGCGCATGTCGCGCAGGACGCTACGGACGAGCATATTTACGCCGCCGGCAAAGCGCTGGCGGGCTTGCAATCCAAGCCGCTCGATCGTGTCGCTAAAATCGAAACGATCGTTTACACGGACGGCGAATAAGGTAACGAAGGAGGACATTCATGAAGACATTGCAAATGGTATTCACGGCGGGAAGTACGACCGGAACGCTCAGTCTGCGTGAGCCGAAAGACGGCTTGACGCTGGCCGCGGTACAGGCGGTCGCGCAAAAAATCGCGACCGACGGCGTATTTGCCGACGCGAACGGAAAGTATTCGGAATTTGTGAAAGCGCAAATGATCGAACGCACGGTGACCGAACTCGCGTAACGGCCACACAAAAGGACATGCTTACGGGCATGTCCTTTTTTCTATACATTTGAATAGGCATTTGATATGATACAGTACGAAAAGGAGTGACAACGTGACGGAATATCAGACCTACATCGTTCGTTGCGCCGATGATACCTTGTATACGGGCATCGCGCGCGACGTCACCAAACGTCTTGCCGTGCATAACGCGGGCGACGGGGCGAAGTATACCCGCGCCCGCCGACCGGTCGTTTTGGTGTGGCAAAGCGATGTGACGGACGAACGCACCGCGCGGCGCACGGAATGGTATATTAAGCGATTATCCCGTCGCGAAAAGGACGCGTTGATCAGCGGGGATGCGCGCGTGCGGGCGAAAATCGACGCGTGGTTGGCGGCACGCCCGTAAGCGGAGCCGGACCGGTCGCGTGGTATAATAGAGAGAAAGCATAAGAACGGAGTGAACCATGTTACTACAGTTACAAGCGCTGCTTTCCACGATGCGGATTCTCGATATCGTCGATATCCTCGTGGTAGCGGTGATCCTTTACCAGTTGTACTATTTGATCCGCGATACCCGCGCCGTCTCCCTCTTAAAAGGGTTGGTGGTGCTCGGCGCGTTTACGATCGTCAGCAACTGGATGGATCTGCACGTCGTGAATTGGTTGTTGGAAAAGTCGATGACGGTACTCATCGTCGCGTTGCCGATTGTGTTCCAGCCGGAATTGCGCAAAGCGCTCGAACGGCTCGGCCGCGGTCGCTTCATCAGCCGTTCCTCCATCGTCGATGATGAAGAACGGATGCGCGTGATTGATGAAGTGGTGCTCGCCTGCGAACGGATGAGCGAAAAGAAAATCGGCGCGCTGATCGCTTTTGAACGGGCGGTGCGTCTGGCGGAATACGGCGACACGGGCATCTACTTGGACGCGGTCGTGAGCGAGGAGTTGTTGGGCAATATTTTTATTCCCAATACGCCTTTGCATGACGGCGCTATTTTAATTCGGGAAAATCGCGTGGTCGCGGCGGGTTGCCTGCTGCCGCTGACGCAGGATCAGAATTTATCGAGCGCGCTCGGGACGCGGCATCGCGCCGGCATCGGCCTGACGGAGCAGGGCGACGCGCTGGTCGTGATCGTCAGTGAAGAAACGGGAGCGATTTCTTACGCGTACGGCGGTCATATTTATCGCCATTTGGACGGCGACAATCTGCGTCACATGTTGCGCAACTACCTCCTCAAAGGAAACGACAGCCGACTGCGTTTGGGCGAATTCTTTAACTGGAGGAAATCATGAGAAAATGGCTGGGCGGCAACTGGACGGCGAAGCTCATCTGCTTTTTCGTGGCGGTGTTTCTCTGGGTGTTTATCATGAACGACCAGAACCCGCTTGTTGAAAGCAGCTATGAACTGCCGGTCGAAGTGGCGCATTTGGATGATTCATTGGTGGCGCTGGACGCGCCGCAGAGCGTGCATGTTAAATTGCGCATGCAAAGAAACACGATGTTGCAGTTGCGCGAATCCGATATGAAAGCCGTGCTGGACATGATCCGCGCGGATGTCGGCGAAAATGAAAATATGACCTTGCAACTGGTACTGCCGCCGGGCGCGGAAGTGATCGAGCAAAAACCGTTGCGTTTCACGGTCAATGTGGATGAAGTGGCCTCGCGGACTATTCCGGTGACGGCGAAGGTAACCGACGATCCGGCCGGCGATCACGGCGGCGCGGTGATGGCGATCACCCCGAATGTGGTGACGATCACCGGTCCGTCGAGTCGGGTGTCCCAAGTGAAAACCGCGCAGACGGAGATTCACACCGCGGGACGCAAAACCGATTTCGATATCATGGCGGCGGTCGCGCTGTATGATGCGGAGGGAAATAAAGTGAACGGCGTTACCTTCGCGCCGGAAAACGTGCTCGTCAAAATAAGAATTCATCCGCTGCGGGTCGAGAAAACCTTGCCTTTAGCGGTGCAGACAAGCGGCTCGCCAGCGTACGGTTGGCGAGTGGACGCGACTGAAATCATGCCGCGGGAAGTGACGCTCGCGGGGGAAAAATCGCAGTTGGACGCGCTTTCCGCCTGGCAGTTGCCGGCGATTTCGGTGAGCGGTGAGGCCGGAGAGGTCATTCGGCAGGTGGAAGTTCCCGTGCCGAGCAATGGCACGGTGACACCGGAAACGGCGACGGTACGCGTCATATTAAAAGCGGAATAAATGGAGAACAGTAGGAGGATTTTATGGCACGATTGTTTGGCACGGACGGTGTGCGCGGCGTCGTCAATGACACATTGACACCGGAACTCGCGTTTCATTTGGGACGCGCGGCGGCGGTGTTTTTCGTACAGGGCGATGACGCGGCGGCGCGTCCGCGTTTTCTGATCGGTTTCGATACCCGCATCTCAGGCACGATGCTCGCCGCGGCGTTGGCGGCGGGCGTTTGCTCGGCGGGCGGCGACGTCGATATCGTCGGCGTGATTCCGACGCCGGGGGTCGCGTACCTGACGCGCACCGGCGATTACACGGCGGGCGTGGTGATTTCCGCTTCGCACAATCCGTATCCCGATAACGGCATCAAATTTTTTGACGGTGACGGATTTAAATTGACGGACGCGGCGGAAGATGAAATTGAAGCCATGCTGCGCGGCGACGCGCTCGATAACAGCGCGCGACCGACGGCAGATGCGGTCGGCCGCATTCAGCTGATTCCGGAAGCGGCGCAACGCTATACGGACTATATCGCGGCTACGGCGCCTTGCCGTTTGGATGGCTTGAAAATCGTCGCGGACGCGGCGCACGGCGCGGCCTCCGATGTGACGCCGGCCGTCTTGCGTGAGCTCGGCGCGGAAGTCATCACGATCGCGTCCGAACCGAACGGTACCAATATCAACGCGGGCGTCGGCTCGACGCATCCGGAACTTTTACGGGAACGGGTACTTGCCGAAGGAGCGGACGCGGGCGTCGCAAATGACGGCGATTCGGATCGTTGCCTTTTGATTGATGAAACCGGCGCGGTGCTGGACGGCGACCATATATTGCTTTTGGCGGCGCAGCAGCTGAAATCGCAAAATAAGCTGAAAAATGACACGGTTGTCGCGACGGTCATGAGTAATATCGGTTTCAAAAAAGCGCTCGAAAAAATGGGCTTACAGGCCGTTTTCACATCGGTCGGAGACCGGTACGTGCTGGAAGAAATGCGCGCCCATGATTACGTGCTCGGCGGCGAACAGTCGGGCCATGTCATTTTCCTCGACTACAATACGACCGGCGACGGCGTATTGACGGCGGTGCAGACCTTGGCGATCATGAAGCAGAGCGGCCGCAAACTTTCGGAATTGGCGCAACTGATGACCACGTATCCGCAGATTTTACGCAATGTGCGCGTATATGATAAAGAGTCGTGGCGGGAGAATCCGTTCATCATGGCGGCGATCGGCGCGGCGGAAGAAGAACTCGGTGAAAACGGCCGCGTTTTGGTGCGCGCGTCCGGTACCGAACCGTTGCTGCGCGTGATGGCGGAAGGGCCGGATCACGATCAACTCGAACGCATCGTAACGGATATCTGTGCGACCGTTCAGCGTGAAATCGGCGTGGAAGAATAATTTTCACAATAAAAAAGAAGCCCGCGGGCTTCTTTTTTTGATGCGTGATTTAATTGGTGAGACTGCGCACCGGCGCGGGAATACGGCCGCCGCGAGCGATGAACTCCGACGCGTCGAAACGATTGACAGCAATGACGGGCGCGTATCCCAACAGGCCGCCGAATTCGACCAGGTCGCCGACTTTTTTGCCGGGCACCGGAATCAAACGGGTCGCGGTGGTTTTGTTATTGATCATGCCGATCGCCGCTTCATCCGCCAAAATCGCGGCGAGCGTCGCGGCCGAGGTGTCGCCGGGGACGGCGATCATATCGAGACCGACCGAGCAGACGCAGGTCATCGCTTCCAATTTTTCCAGCGTCAAGGAGCCGCGTTCGACCGCTTCGATCATGCCGAGGTCTTCGCTGACGGGAATGAACGCGCCGGAGAGACCTCCGACACGACTGGCGGCCATCATGCCGCCTTTTTTCACGGCGTCGTTTAAGAGGGCGAGCGCGGCCGTTGTACCCGGAGCGCCGCAGCTTTCGAGACCCATTTCTTCCAAGATTTTGGCGACGCTGTCGCCGATTTCACTTGTCGGCGCGAGCGACAGGTCGATGATGCCGAACGGCGCGTGCAGACGCTCCGCCGCTACCTGTGCGACGAGCTGACCGACGCGCGTGACCATGAACGCCGTTTCTTTGATCGTTTCCGCGACGACATCAAACGATTCGCCGCGTACTTCTTCAAGCGCCCGTTTGACAACGCCCGGACCGGAGACGCCGACGTGAACGGCGAGATCGCCTTGCGTCACGCCGTGGAAAGCACCCGCCATGAACGGATTGTCTTCGACCGGATTGCAGAACGCGACGAGTTTGGCGCAACCCAAAGCGTCATTGGCGGCGGTTAAAGCGGCCGTTTTTTTGATGATTTCGCCGATTTGCCGCACGGCGTCCATATTAATGCCCGATTTCGTGGAGCCGATGCCGATGGAGGAGCAGACGCGATCGGTGGTCGCCAGCGCTTCCGGAACGGAATCGAGTAAAATCTGATCGCCGCGCGTGATGCCGTTTTGCACGAGCGCGGAAAAACCGCCGATAAAATCAATGCCGCATGTTTTCGCGGCGCGATCCAGGGCCTGCGCGACCGGCACATAGTCGGTCAGGTCGCTCGCTTCCGCGACGAGCGAAATCGGCGTGACGGCGACGCGCTTGTTGATGATCGGCACGCCGTATTCGCGGGAAATGGCTTCCGCGGTGGGCACGAGATTTTCCGCGACGCGACAAATGTGATCGTAGATTTTTTGACACATTGCCTCGCCGTCGCGGTCAACGCAGCCGCGCAGGGAAACGCCGAGCGTGACGGTGCGCACGTCCAGACGGTTCTCCTCAAACATGCGGCGAGTGGCTAAAATATCTTCAATATCCAGCATAGAACCTCCTACACGCGGTGCATTTTATAAAACACATCGGCGAGTTGCGCGCGAATATCCAGCCCCATGCTTTCACCGAGATCCGCGAACTGTTTTTGCAAGGTTTGCATATCCAGTTCCGCATCCGTCATGTCGCCCATCAACACCATGTTGAAGAAACCGTCTAAAATGGTTTGATTGATCGACAACACATTGATTTTTTGTTCGGCGAGCACTTTGGTGACCGCCGCGATGATGCCGACACGATCCGCGCCGAGCACCGTTATCACTACCCGTTTCATCGCAGTCCTCCTCATAAATTTTTGTTTATTATAGCACAGCGCGAGCGCTTTCCGTGGATCGGTTATGTAAAATAAAGGCGCTTATTTTGACAAACGAGCGGCGAGTTTCATACAATAGAACGAACAGTAAAGGAGGATTTCATGCATTACGTATCTTGGAATGTAAACGGTTTACGCGCGGCTATGCGTAAAGGTTTTATGGAACGATTCGATGAATTCGCCGCGGACGCGGTTTGTCTGCAGGAAACGAAAATGCAGCCGCACCAATTGGAATTGGATTTGCCGGGCTACTATCAGTTTTGGAACAGCGCCGTCAGAAAAGGTTACAGCGGCACCGCCATTTTCACGAAACATGAACCGTTGAATGTATCGTACGGGATCGCGATCGAAGAGCATGATCAGGAGGGGCGCGTGATTACGCTCGAATATCCGGATCATTACCTCGTCACCTGCTATACGCCGAACAGTCAGCGCGAGCTCGCGCGGATCGACTACCGCATGACGTGGGAAGACGCGTTTCGCGCGTATTTGCTGGCGTTGAATGAGGATAAGCCGGTCGTGTTGTGCGGCGATTTGAATGTGGCGCATAAGGAAATCGACTTGAAAAATCCGAAGACGAATCGTCGGAACGCGGGTTTCACCGATGAGGAGCGCGGGATGATGACGAAGTTGCTGGACGCCGGCTTTACCGATTCGTTCCGCTACCTGTATCCGGACGCGGTCGACGCGTACACGTGGTGGAGTTATTTCGCGAAATCGCGCGAACGCAATGTCGGGTGGAGAATTGACTATTTCCTGGTGTCGGATCGTCTGGCGTCGAAGATTCAGGAAGCGCGGATTTATCCCGAAGTCATGGGCAGCGACCACTGCCCGGTCGATATCGTGTTGGATTTGGACCGTTGAGCGGGGCGCTGACTTTGATGAACGGATCATTATGGCGCAAGTACGGCGGTCTGTTTCTACTGGCGCTGATTACGTTGTGCGCGTTTAATTGGAATTTGCCGATGACGGATCCGGTGGAGTCCAATTACGCTTTGACGGCGAAAGAGATGGTGCTGGCGGGGAACTGGATATCGCCGCAGATTTACGGTCAGTACTGGTTTGATAAACCGATTTTCGCGTATTGGTTGCTGGAAATTTCCTACGCGCTGTTCGGGTTCGGCGATTTCGCGTCGCGTTTGCCCGGCGCGGTCATGGGGGCGGCGACGGTCGTGATGACGGGCGCTTTGGGTGAATGTTTTTGGCGACGCAAAGACGCGTACTGGTACAGCGGTTTGTTTTTGCTGACGACGTTTTCGTTTTGGGTGCTCAGCCGCGGCGTGATCACGGATCCGGCGCTGCTTTTGTGGACGGCGGTGACGATGTACGGCGCGTATCGCGGTTTGACGGAGAATTCTCGTCGCTGCATGATGCTCGCGTACGCGGGCGCGGGTTTGGCCGTGCTCACCAAAGGGCCGGTGGGGCTTGTGCTGCCGGGTTTGATTTTATTGGTCTGGCTCGCCGTGACGCCGAGCGCGCGCCGCTGGAAACGCCTGTTTGATCCGGCGGGCATCGCCATATTTTTTCTCGTGGCGGCGCCCTGGTACGTCACGATGTACATGGTGCACGGCGCGGACTTTATTGAGGGTTTCCTGGGTCTGCACAATATTACGCGGGCCACGGTTTCCGAACATCCCGAGGATAATCACTGGTATTATTACTTGCTGATTTTGCCGCTTTCGGCGCTGCCGTGGACGCCGTTAGCGTTGCGGGAGATCGTTCGCGCGCGTTGGGAAACGTCGGCGGCGTATCGTTTCTGCGTGGTTTGGACTGTGGTCACATTGCTCTTTTACACGGCGATGGCGACCAAGTACATCACGTATACGTATATCGCGATTTTGCCGCTGGTGTTGCTCGCGGTACGCGCCTGGCTGCGCGCGGTTGACAGCGGCTGCAACAAATATGACGCGTGGCTCACGGCGCCCGCCTTTTTCATGACGGCCTTGTATCTCGGCGCAACGGCTTACTCGCAGCGCTCGCTGATTGGTTTGGCCGCCGTGCTTTTGATTTTCTTCGCGTACACGTTGTGGCGCAGTCGTCGTAACGGTTCCCGCGCGGGCCGTTTCGCGCGGGTTGCGTGGATGCTGGTGATCGCTTCCCTCTTATTGACGGCGGAAGGATTGCCGCCAGTGCTGCGTGATCGGAGCACGGAAGAATTCGCGTCGGCATGGGCGGCGGAGCCGGGCGTTCATTACTGCTATCGGGCGTACGCGACATCGGTCCCATTTTATGCGGGGATCGTGCCGATCCTTGCCGATCGCGACGAAGAGAGAAATGCGGTATGGGCGGGTAAGTACACGATGCCGCAGGTGACGGAGGAGGAGTTGGTGGCGGCGCTGGAGCGCGGTGAGGAAATGACGCTGTTGGTGCCGCGTTCGCAGCGCAAGCACTTCGCGAAAGAATCGTATGCGCACCTCGTACGGTTGAAAGAAAGTTTTCATTCCGGTGATATTTACGTGAATACAGCTTCGTTACGAAGTCCGACGGAGGGATAATGAAGAGCGATATGGAAGCGCTGATTGAAGATTTGCGCGCGTATACGAGTGACGATGTCGCGAATCCCTGGCGCGAGCAGGACGAGACGGAACTCGATTTGCCGGGGGCGGCGGCGCTACGGCGCGACTACCTGCGCCGCTACCTGGCGGCGCGACTCGCGCCGCGCGTGTTGCTGCTGGCGGAGGCGGCGGGATATCAGGGTTGCCGCTTTTCCGGCATTGCGCTGACCTGCGAACGCATGCTTTTGGGACATCACAAACGCGTCGGACCGCAGGATATTTTTCTGACGCCGGAGACGGTCGAACGCACGTCGCGCGTGACGGACGGAATGCCGAACACGCGCGCCCGACTCGGCTATAACGAACCGACGGATACCATGGTGTGGCAGGCGGCATTGGACGCGGGACTGCGACCGGAATCGTTTTTACTTTGGAATATTTTTCCGTTTCATCCGCATCCGGAGACGAACCCGCTCGCCAATCGCACGCCGCAGGAAGCGGAACTCGCCGCGGGACTGACGTTCGCGCGACGGATCATCGACATGTATCGGCCGCCGCTGATTTTCGCGATCGGGCGCAAAGCGCAGCAGATGCTCGCGCAGGGCGGCATTCCAAGCGTCGCGTTACGCCATCCGGCGAACGGCGGTGCGACCGAATTTCGGCGCGGCTTTCAGCAAGCCATCCAATAAAAAAACACCTCAGCGAGGTGTTTTTTTATTGTCTTCATGATCATAGCGGCCGCTTCGGTAACCGTCGGGCGCGAATTGCACAGTCGCGATACCGAATTGACGCACGCATTGCAATAATTTTTGTTTGCGTTTCGTGGAGATGCGCGCCAGTCGTTTGGCATCCGCTTCAATCGTCGCGGCGTGACCGTCATAGCGCAGCCGCAGCGGCTCGCCCAACACGGCGCGCAAAAGAGTTTCCACTACCGCGACTTTACTCAATGTCGGCGCGTCGAGCTTGGTTCCGTAGGGAAAGCGGGTGGCGAGGCAAGGCGCGGCCGGTTTATCCCAAATGGGCAGACCGAGATGACGGGCGACATCGCGGATGTCCGCTTTCGTAAAGTTCGCGCCGAGGTAAGGCGAAGTCACGGGCAGTTCCCGCAGCGCCCGCAAGCCCGGCCGGTATTGACCGAGATCGTCGATATTGCTGCCTTCCCAAACCGCCCGGTAACCGTGCGTGCGCGCGTATTCCAGCAGGGCGGCAAAGCGGCGATACTTGCAATGGTAGCAGCGATCCGGCGCGTTGTGCGCGACGGCGTCACAGTCGAGATCCGGCGTCGGCCATTCCATGTGGCGGATGCCGTGGCTTGCGGCAAAGTGGCGGGCGGCGATGCGTTCCGCGGGCGGGAGCAGCGGACTCACGCAGGTGACGGCGAGCAAATGGTCGCCGAGCATTTGCTGACCGAGGTACGCGAGCAACGAAGAATCGATACCGCCCGAATAGGCGAGCACGACGCGTTCGTCGGTTTGTAACAGTCGGCGCAGTCGCGTCAGTTTAGCGAGCGTTTCCGGCGTGAGCATAGATCGTTTCGACTCCTGCCAAAAAACGGCGCGCATTTTTTTCGATATCGGGACTTTCACGGAACAGCGCTCCGCCGACGAGGTACATAATATCGTCACCGTAGATTTGCGGCAATTCGGCGATGGCGTCGAGCGTCATGCCGCCGCCGATGGCGGGCAGCAGCGGACGGCAATTTCCCCACGCGCAGAGCGCGCCGTCACGGCTCGCCAGACACGCGTCATTGCGCACGCCGAAACGGCCGCCGCCGCCCACGACGATGACACTGTCGGCGCCGGCTAAGCGCGGAAACAAACCGTTATAGACGAAGGGGGAAACCACCGGTCGCGGACCGCGCACCATCGGGCCGGTCCAGGACGGGTGGCAGACAATGGGCAAGGTGAAATCGGGACGATTCGCGAGCTCGTGCACGCTGCCCCAACCGGTCAACGCCGGCGCCACCATGATGCCGTTCGCGCCGAGTTCCTGCGCGCACAGCGCGCGTTCGATCAATTCCGCGCCGGCGCTTGTAATGTTCGGAAGATATCCCGTGTGATGACCGGCTTGCGCGTTGGCGTTCGCGATCGCGTCGACGCAAGCCGTCACGCGTTCCCGAAAGGGAGAAAATTTTTGATTATGCAGGCTGTGGTCGTCTTTTATCACCGCCACGCCCGCGCGTGCGAAGGCACTCGCCATGGCGGCGAATTCGCGGCTGCTGTGACCGATGGGTTTGAGCACCGCCATCACCAACGGTCCGGCGGGCACCTGCCAATAGTCGCGCAAACCGGTAAGACCGTATCGCGGACCGGGGTATTCAGCGGCGAGTTCCGGACTCAATGTGAAATCCAGCAAGCGCGTTTTCATTTGCAACGAAGAATTTCCGTATAACATATTCAAAAGCTGTAAAATTTCACCCTGCACCGCTTCGGCGGGGTAACTGATGGTGGCTCTCCATTCCGTTTCATTAAACGGTTCGAGGGCTTCGATGCGGCCGGTCATTTCGTCGGCGTACCAGGTGCCTTCCACCAATTCGTAGGGATATTCAATCGTCTGTTCGACGGCGAGATTCTGAGCGAGCTGCTCCGCTTCGGCGCGATCGTTCGCGGTGACGGCGTACACGGCCTGCCAGCGGGGAAGAGATAAATGCGTCATAAAGACCTCCTTTATTGTCATTATCTTATCACGGACGGAGGGGCGCGCGTGATATAATATAAGTGTACCGATTCATTTACATGTTATCTGAGGAGGAAAATATTATGGAAAAACGCACTACCAAATGGGATGGTCAGGAATTGGCTCTCGCCGGTAAGGAAATTAAAGTCGGTGATACCGCGCCGGACGCGACGTTGGTCGCGCGGGATTTAACGGCTAAAAAATTGTCGGATTGGGACGGCCAAATTAAAGTTCTCTTGGCGATGCCGTCGATGGATACGCCGGTTTGCCAAAACCAGGTGCGCCAGTTCAACAAAGACGCGGTCGATTTCGCCGATGATGTCGTCGTCATCGCGTTGAGCACGGACTTGCCGTTTGCGCAGGAACGTTTTTGCGCGGCGGAAGGATTGGATCGCGTCGTCACGCTTTCCGACCACAAAACGGCGGAATTTGGTGAAAAATACGGTTACCTCGTTCCGGATCTGCGGTTGCTCTCGCGCGGCGTGGTCATCGTCGATCGCGACAATGTCGTACGCTACATCGAATACGTGCCGGAAGCCAGCGATCAGGTTGACTTCGCGAGCGCACTGGAAGCATTGAAAAAACTGTAATAAGAGGACCGCAAAAAATAAAAAGTCGCGCCCCGCGGTGCGGCTTTTTATTGCATTGAAACATGCGCGCGTCTTTGCTATGATGAAGTGAGATTATATATTTGAAGGAGGACCGCATGGACTGGAAAACAAAAATGGTGCCGCGGGTCGTTTCGATACCGCCGTCGGGCATTCGCAAATTTTTTGATTTGGCGAGCGCCATGGACAATGTGATTTCACTCGGCGTGGGAGAGCCTGATTTCAACGCGCCGGATAAAGTCATCAAAGCCTGCATCGCAAGTCTGGAAAAAGGGGAAACGTCTTACACGGGCAATTCCGGTATTTTGCCTTTGCGTGAAGAAATCGCCAAACTGTTCGCCGAACACTACGGCGTCGAATACGATCCCAAAACGGAGATCACGGTGACGATCGGCGTTTCGGAAGCAATCGACATGACTTTGCGCGCGCTGTTGAATCCGGGAGATGAAGTACTGATCCCCGATCCGGCCTATGTGGCGTATCCGGCTTGCGTGACGTTGGCGGGAGGCACGCCGGTACTCGTGCCGACGCGGCAGGAAGACGGTTTCCGTCTGACGGCCAAAGCGCTGGAACAATATATTACACCGAAAACAAAAGTATTGCTGATCGGTTTCCCGAACAACCCGACGGGCACGGTCATGGATCGCGAATCGCTTATGGAGATCGCCGAAGTGGCGAAACGGCACGACCTCGTCGTTATTTCCGATGAAATCTACGCGGAATTAACCTATGAAGGCACGCACACCTGCATCGCGTCGTTACCGGGCATGCGGGAACGCACCGTCGTTTTCAACGGCTTTTCCAAAGCCTACGCGATGACCGGCATGCGTATCGGTTACGCCTGCGCGCCGCGCGAACTCACGGAAACGATGTTCAAGATCCACCAGTACGCGATTATGTGCGCGCCGACGACAAGTCAAAAAGGAGCGCTCGCCGCTCTGCGCGAATGTGACGCGGACGTTGCCGCGATGAAAGCGGAATACAACCGTCGTCGCCTGTTCGTATACGACGAACTGACGAAAATGGGCTTGCCCTGTGTGAAGCCGCAAGGCGCCTTTTACATCTTCCCGGATATTCGCAGCACGGGACTTACGGATAATGAATTCGCCGAAGGTTTACTCGCCGCCGAACGTATCGCCGTCGTGCCGGGCTCGGCATTCGGCGAACAAGGGAAAGGCCACGTGCGCATTTCCTACGCGTCGAGCATGGAAAATCTCGCCGAAGCCATGAAACGCATCGCGCGTTTTATCGCCTCGAAAAAATAAGGCAATGACCCTCAGACAGCGGACAAAATGTCCGCTGTTTTTGGTTGGCGAAAGGTTCGCGCCGCCGCGCATATGCTATAATAAAAATTAATGTAAGAACGGGGGAAAACATTGCCGAAAACGCAGTTCAACACACTGGAAGATTTAGCGCGCGAGATTGCGAACGGGCGCGGTCAATATACTGAACAGAATACGATCAAGAGCGCTGCGCAGGACACGCCGAGCATCGCGCCGAGCGAAACCATGGCGGCGATGGAACGGCCGGAACTCGAAATGGTCACGCTGGCCTCTTCGAGCAAGGGCAATGCCACGTTAGTGCGCACGCCGCGGACGCAGGTGCTGGTCGATTGCGGGATCAGCGCGCGCCGCATCACGCAGGCGCTGGCGGAGCTGCATGTCGATCCGGCGCAACTGGCCGGCGTTTTGCTGACGCATGAGCATAGCGATCATGTGAAAGGCTTGGCCGCCTTTTTGAAACGCTATCCGTTGCCGGTGTATACGACACGCGCGACGTTTCAGGCGCTCGGCGAGACCGCGGTGACGTACGCGCGCCGCTTTGTGGAAGTAACGCGGCCGTTTACTCTCGGCGATTTGGATGTGGAACGGTTCGCGATCAGTCATGACGCGGCGGATCCGGGCGGATTCACCTTCGCCGCGACGCGCGTGAAAGCCGCGGTGTGCACCGACTTGGGCTTTGTGTCATCCGATGTGGAAGCGGCATTGCGGGAAGCCACGCTGCTGGTGCTCGAAGCCAACCACGATCCCGTCATGTTGCGCGAAGGACCGTACAGCGCGTTTTTGAAAGCGCGCATTTTGGGCGCGCGCGGCCATTTGGCGAACGGCGAAACCGGCCGATTGCTGGCGCGTCTGTATCGGGGTCGGCGAATGGATGTCATTTTAGCGCACCGAAGTGAAACGAATAATACTTGCGCGGCGGTTGCCGCGGCGATGGAAACGATGCTCGACGCCACCGGCATTAAAGAGGAGGCGGCGGGCATTCACTGGCAGCACGGCGCCGTTTTGGGAAATGTGCGCTGCGCGTCGAAAACTGTTACGAACGAGGAGAAAGAATGCGAAACAATCGTAAATACATCATTATTATCGCCGTCCTGCTGATCATTATCGGGGTGCTGCTGGGCGTCTTTTTGGGACGGCACTGGTGGGCGCCCCAAGGTGACGGCAACGACTTTGAGTCCTTGAATACGCCGAAAGAAGAACGAATTTTATCCAATGTCCGCAACACTTCGATCGTGCAGGCAGTCAAACAGGTGGGACCCGCGGTAGTAGGAATCAGCACGAAAGTGTATGACCGCGATATGTTTAATCGGCGCGTGCTGGTCGGCGAAAGCGTCGGCAGCGGCGTCATCTTCGATAAGCGGGGATACATCGTCACCAACTACCATGTGGTGGGGACAAGTGATGACGTCAATGTCATGTTGTCGACAAACGAAACGATTACCGGCAAAGTGATCGGTCGCGATGAAGCCACCGATCTCGCCGTCATTAAAATCGAACATGAAAAGTTGCCGGTGGCGGAACTCGGTGATTCGAGCTCACTGGTCGTCGGCGAACCGGCGATCGCGATCGGCAATCCGTTGGGGCTGGAATTGCGCGGCACGGTGACGGTCGGCGTTATTTCCGCGTTGAACCGCACGATCAATCCGCTGGAACAGCATTATCCGTTAATTCAGACGGACGCGGCGATCAACCAGGGCAACAGCGGCGGGGCGCTGGTCAATGCCGAGGGCAAGGTGGTCGGCATCAACAGCGCCAAAATCGCGAATAACGGAGTGGAAGGTTTGGGTTTTGCCATTCCGATCAACGCGGCGCGGCCGATCTTAAAAGAATTGATTGCGCATGGCGAAATCCGTCGAGCGTACATAGGCGTACGGGCGGTCGATCAAGCCATTGCGGCTCGCTACGGTTACGAGTGGCCGGCGGGCGAAACCGGTGTCCTCGTCGTGAAAAAAGATCCGCGCGGACCGCTCGGCATGACCGATGTAGGATCGGGCGATTTTCTGACGGCGGTGAACGGTCAGGCGATCGCGAGTCTTCAAGAGTTGCGACAGCAGATCGACGCGCAGGCGCCGGGGCAGAAAATTACGCTCGGGTATCGGCATGAAGGCGCGGATCGAACGACCGAAGTGACGTTGCAGGAGGCGCGCTGATGCGCTATCGTCTGCTTTGCGTCGGCCAATTGAAACAGGATTTTCTCAAAGAGGCTTGCGCGGAGTACATCAAAAGGTTGCGTCCGTACGGCGAACTGACATGTATCGAAGTACCGGAAGCCAAGACGACGCCGCGACCGAGCGAAAAAGAACGCGAAGCGCAGTTGGAAGAAGAAGGGAACGCGCTGCTGCAGCATATTCGTCCGCAGGATTACCTGATCGCGCTCGATTTGCACGGTAAGGAATTGTCGTCGACGGATTTCGCGGCGAAGCTCGCGAGCCTCGCGGTCGACGGCATCGGTGAAGTCACGCTGGCGATCGGCGGCGCGTACGGACTCGGCGCCAACTTGCGCAAGCGGGCGCAGTTTCGCTGGGCGCTTTCGCCTTTGACATTTACGCATCAAATGACGCGGTACCTGGTATTGGAACAACTTTACCGCGCCGCTAAAATTAATCATCGGGAACCCTATCATTGGTAAGAGGTGACGGCATGGCAAACGAGCAGGATCAAAACAAGCAGGAAAAAGATTGGGCGCAAATCATCGACAAGAGTCGCAAGGACAATGCCAACATCATGTCGATGTTTCCCACCGCGCCTCATCAGCAGGCGACATTTACGGAACGTTTTCGCGCGCAGACGGCGGCCAGCGGCGAAGAACTGCTGACGATGCAAAATCAGTTGCAGGAGATGCGCGATGAATGGCTCGCGGCGCGTGCGCAGGCGTTGGCGGCGCAACCGCTCGCCACAACGCCGGTGGTTGTTCGCGCGGCGGAAGCGCGCACGCATCATCACGGTCATTTCACGCGACGCGCTTTCGCGGCGACGCCTCATTACTATGCGAAAACGGCGGACGGAGCGCGCGAAGTCAATTTGGCGTACCATTATATGACAGCGCGGCGCGCGCATACGCAGGCGGCGCTCAGCGATTTTCACGAATTGTTGACCAACACGCACCAACTTTTGGGCGGCATCGACGGTTTGACGGAAGTCATTGACGGCCTCGCGGCAGGTGGACTTACGCAAAACCAGCATCTTTTATATGAAGAGGAATTGAAAAGTCTCGCGCGTCGGGTGAACGACCTGTATCAGCAGATCAACAGCGCGGCGTTCCACCTGAACGGCATGTTTAATAAAGAAAAAGAGATCGCCGTCAACCTGCATACGCATTCCGAAGCGTCGGCGGATATTTTGCGACACCATCAGGCGGTGCTCTGGGCGTATCGCAAATATCTCGAATACCGGTCGAACGCGACTCATACGTTGCAGACGGCGATGGAATCGTTGCAGATTTTCCTGCAGGCGATTCGCAAAGAAGTCATGCGTCGCAAGGTGGAAAGTTTGCACCGCGATATGCAGGATATTACTGCGCAACGACGGGAAATGATGGCGCGTCAGGCGGAGGAAGCGGCCGCGAAAGCGGAACTCGGCGAAGAATATATACCGGAAGAATTGCCGGAACTGCCGCCGGTGCAAGCGCTGGCGGCTGCCGATCAGGCGGCGTCGGCGGAGGAAATGGCGCGCCGCGCGGAACAAATCCGCGCCGATCGTGAAGCGGCTCGCGTCGCCGCGGAGGAAGCGGAACTGCGCGCCGAAGAGGAAGCGGAAAAGGCCGCTGCCAAAGCGCGGGAAGAATCCGAATTCGGCGATGATGAAGAAGGCTCGCGCTCGATCGTGCCGTTGATTATTTTAATTCTTATTTTGGTCGGCGTCGGCGTCTACTACTTTTTAGAAATCAGAGGGTGATTTCCCGTTTATGACAGGTTACAATGAACCGCGCCGTGATCGTGACGACGGTTCGATCACGGACGGCGAATATCGAGTGATCGAAGATCGCGACCGGTCCACTGAGCGGCCGCCGCAAGAACCGCCGCGCCAACACTCCGGCAACGGTTTTCAGAAATCGGCCGGTCTGGGCTTGGGTGCGATGCTGCTGCTCTTGCTGAGCAAAGGCAAGAGTCTCTTGTTCGCGCTTAAATATACGAAATTTTTGGGCACGGCCGTTTCCATGTTCGTCATGATTTGGTCGTACGCGGTGTTTTACGGTTGGCGGTACGCGGCGGGCATCGTGCTGATGATCGCCATCCATGAGTTCGGGCATTACATCACGGCGAAAGCGGTCGGCATGCCGGTCTCGGCGCCGGTGTTCATCCCGTTCGTGGGCGCGTTGATCACCATGAAAGTGCCGCCGAAAGACGCGTGGCAGGAAGCGATCGTCGCGCTGGGCGGTCCGTTCTTCGGACTCGTGGCGGGATTGTGCGCACTGTACTGGGGTATCGTTAACCATTCCGGACTGGTGCAGGCGATCGCCTACTTCAGCTTTTTCATTACGCTCTTTAATATGATTCCGGTGTCGCCGCTTGACGGCGGTCGCATCGTCACCGCCCTTTCCCCATGGGTATGGGTGGTCGGTTTGATCGTGATGGCCGTCGCCGCCTGGTATACGTTCAGTCCGTTGATGATCCTGATTTTGTTTTTCGGCATCTATCGGGCGCGGCAGACTTGGTCACAACGGCACGATCCGCGGCAGCAACGGTACTTCACCGTCAGCGCGCCGAAACGCTGGCTGATCGGTATCGCTTACGGTCTGATCACGGCGTTGTCCGGCGTGGGCGTATATCTTTTCACCGGCGCATAAAAGGAAATCGGCGAACGAAAGAGAACATATAAGTAAGAGGAGGTAACGATTATGAAAGCAACTGAAATCATGAGCAAATATGTCTTGACCTGCAGCAAAGATACGACGATTCATGAACTGATCCGGTTATTTGTCCGCAATAAGGTAACGGCGATTCCCGTTGTCGGCGAGGATAACGAGTTGCTCGGGATTGTTTCCGAGGGGGATCTCCTGTACAAAAAAGTGCGTCCGCATGTGCCGCGCTACGTCAATGTCTTGGGCGCCAGCCTTTACTACAGCGGCTACGGACAATATGAAGAAACGTTTCAAAAGTTATTGGCGACGCGCGCTGAAGAAATCATGACGAGAGACGTCGAGTACGTCGAGCCGGACGCCGACTCCAATACCGTTACGGACATGATGGTCGAGGACCATTTGAAAAATGTGCCGGTCGTGAAAGATAAACGACTGGTCGGCATGATCTCGCGCGCGGATATTTTAGCGCTAATCGCGCGAGAAAATGATTTACCGATCGTATAGAGGCAACTGAAAAAGCAGCTCGTTTGAGCTGCTTTTTTGTTGTTTTTATGCTATTGCGGAGCGCGGGCGCACCGATCAGTGATGATGACCGCAGCAGCCGCCTTCCTTTTCGTGATGGCCGCAGCAACAGTTTTCTTCTTTTTCATGGTGACCGCAGCAGCCATCTTTTTCTTCTTCGTGATGACCGCAACCGCAGCTTTCACCGCCTTCCGTCGTACCGCACGCGCATTTGCCTTGCGCCATGCCGACGAGGGCTTCTTGGACGCGCGGCAGCAAAATTTGTCCCGCGACATCATTTCTCGCGTCTTCGCCTTTGATGATTTCAATTAATTTCAACGCGAAGAAGGGCGCAGTCAAAGGTCCGCGGCTCGTCAGCACGTTGTGATCGAAAAAGACGATTTCTTCATGCGCTTTTTTGAAACCGACGGCTTCTTCCATACCCGGATAGCACACGCCTTCGATGTCTTTGGCAATGCCTGCGGCGTGTAAAACGATGGGGCTGGCGCAAATGCTCGCAATCAGTTTGCCCGCGTCATGAAACGCTTTGATCGCCTTGGTGACGCGTTGATCGGCGGCCAGCGTTTCCGCGCCGATCATGCCGCCCGGCGTAATGATGCCGGCGTAATCGTCGAGATGGATTTCATCCCATTTTTTATCCGCTCTGATCATGATATCGTGATCGCCGAGGGTTTCCAACGTGTCCATTGTCGAAATCGTATCGACCTCGATGCCGGCGCGGCGCAAGTACGTTACCACCAGCAACGCTTCCGTTTCTTCATAACCTTTACTCAATAAAACCATGTATTTGTTCATTGTGTCGCTCCTTTCCGAATCTGCTGTAACATCTATATAATAATTATAGCAGACGCGTGCGTATGCTTGCCAACGGGCAGGGGGCATGGCATACTGAAAATAAAACGCAAAGGAGTCGTTATGAATCAACCCACGCAAATGACACTGGCGGAATTCACCGCCGCGTTAGCGAGCGCCGCGCCGACACCGGGCGGCGGCGGCGCCAGCGCGCTCGTTGGGGCGCAGGCCGTCGCGTTGGCGCAAATGGTCGCGGAACTGACGCTGAAAAATGAACGCTATGCCGACGCGCATGAGGATATGCAAGCGGTGCGGGACGAGGCGGAAGGTTTACGCGCCGAGATTTTGAGCTATATTCAAAAAGACGCGGACGCGTTCGGAGCTCTTGTGACCGCGTGGCGTTTGCCCAAAGACGATCCTTCCCGCGCGGAGCAAAATAAGGCGGCGACGCGCGCGGCGGCGGAAGCGCCGTTGGCCTTGGCCGAGGCGTGCGCGCGGATTTTTCCGTTAGCGGCGCGAGTATTGGCGAAAGGGGTGACGAGCGCGCGCTCGGACGGGGAATTGGCCGTCTTGTTTGCCGCTGCCGCGATACGCGGAGCGCTCTACAATGTGCGCATCAACATTAAAAACATGCCCGAAAATGAGTATACGGAACTTCTAATAACGCGCCAAAAAACGCTGGCAAAGCAAGCAGAGCAGGCGGAACGGGAGTTACTCGGGCGCATGTAGCCTCGCGTACGACTTGGCAAGCAGGCTCAATTCGTGTAAAATGTACATAGTTTCTAGGTAGTAAATGCAATAACTAAGGAGGAAACCCTATGTTTAAAACAAGTATGATGACGGCCGTATTGGCGGCCGGTACGGTATTGAGCGCGTGCGCTGCGGGCACCGGCGTGTTGAATGTCGACATGGCGTTGCAGGCCAGCCCGAAATATCAGCCGATGGTGCAACAGATGCAGAAAGTGGAACAGCAGTATGCGCCGCAGCTGAAAGCTATGGAAGCGGACCTCAACCGAATGAAAACGCAGCAGGAACAGCAGCAGGCGATGCAAGGCAAATACAAAGCCTTGATTCAGTCCTACATGCAGGATCGTGAAAAAGCGACCGCCGCGTTGCAAAAAGATTTGAACAAAGCGACGCAGGATGTATTGCGCGATCAGAAACTGGATATCATCCTCGCGCAACCGGTTCAGATTGCCGCTAAAGCGAAAGACGAAAAAGTCGTTGACGTCACTCCGGAAGTGGCAGCGAAATTAAAAAAATAAAACGAACTGCGTAAAGCCGGCCTTCGGGCCGGTTTTTTGCGTCCGCGAATCAGAAGTTTTCCGTCGTTCCGCGCCGCGGATCGGTAACGTTCGCCCTTCTCGATGAGAAAAATTAAGCGAACGTTCGTCATTGTGCGAATACTCCGCGAAAAAAATATAAATTCATTCTACTTTTTGATGAAAATTAGTGATGAGTATGCTATTCTATACTTACAGAAGAGAGGTGATCTCATGCCAAAACTTCGACGTGTCGAACGTATGGCGGCGCTGACTAAAATGTTGGCGGACCGTCCGCATGAGCTGATCCCTTTGTCTTTTTTTTGCGATTATTTCGGCATTGCCAAATCGACATTGAGCGAAGATCTGCTGTCGGTACGCCGTGCTTTTGACGCGTATCGGCTGGGATCGCTGGAGACCGTTTTCGGCGCGGCCGGCGGTGTGCGTTACATCCCGTATCGGAAGGGGCGCGCCGCCAATCAGGTATTGGAAACCATGGCGGCGAAACTCGAAAGCGGCGATCGGATTATCGCGGGCGGATTTTTGTACATGTCGGATATTTTGTACGACTGGCAATGGATGTCGGCAGTGGGGGAAATTTTCATGACCCGCTTTGCCGCCACGCATCCGGACTGCATTATGACAGTGGAGACAAAAGGGATCCTGCCGGCCATGATGGTGGCGCGGGCATTTAACAAACCGCTGGTCATCGCGCGGCGCGACAGCCGCGTGACGGAAGGATCGGCAATCAGCATTAACTACGTTTCGGGTTCCACGAAACGAATTCAGACGATGTCGCTTACCAAGCGGGCGCTCGCGCCGAATCAACGGGTGTTGATTATTGATGACTTCATGAAAGCCGGCGGCACCGCGAAAGGCATGAAAGAGCTTGTCTACGAATCGGGTTCGCAGACGGTCGGCGTCGGCGTATTGGTCGCCACCGCGGAGCCGCGGGAGAAAATGACCGGCGACTATATGCCGTTACTGGTGCTGGAAGGCGTCGATGAAGTGGAACGGCATGTCAGAATTCGCCCTCAGTTGGAACCGGAGGAGGAATTGAATGAGTAAACTTGTGGCGACGGTTTTGGCCGCAGGCAAAGGTACGCGCATGAAATCGCGGCAACCGAAAGTATTGCACGAAGTCGGCGGCGTACCGATGGTGTCCCATGTATTGCGGAGCGCAAAGGCGGCGGGGGCAGACGACGCGGTAGTAATTGTCGGCTTCGGCGGCGATCGGGTTGCCGAGTGTCTCGGTTCGGCGTATCATTACGTTGAGCAAGCCGAACAGTTGGGAACGGGTCACGCTCTCATGCTCGCGCAAGCGGCGTTACAAGATGCGGACACGGTGCTCGTCATCTGCGGCGATACGCCGCTTTTGCGCGCCGAAACCCTGCGGGAGCTGATCGCGACGCATGCCCGACAACAGGCGGCGGCGACGATTTTGACGACGACGTTCGCCGATCCGACGGGTTACGGTCGGATCATTCGCGATGAAGCGCAAAACGTGCGCAAAATTGTCGAAGAAAAAGACGCGTCGCCGGAAGAGAAAAAAGTCACGGAAGTCAATACCGGCACGTACTGCTTTGACGCCCGCAAACTGTGGCCGCAGTTGCAGCGGATTACCAATGACAACGCGCAAGGCGAATACTATTTGACCGATGTCATTGATTTGCTGGTCAGCGCCGGCGAAACGGTGACGGCGGCGACCTGCGCGGACAGCGACGAAACGCTCGGCGTGAATTCACGCGCGCAATTGGCGCAGGCGGAAGCGATTTTGCGGCAGCGCAAAAACGCGGAACTGATGGCGCAGGGCGTGACGCTGATCGATCCGACGCGCACCTATGTGGACGCGGATGTTCGTGTCGGCCAAGACACGATTCTTGAACCGGGAACGATTTTGCGCAGCGGCACGGTTGTCGGGAGCGGTTGCCATATCGGTCCGGATACGGAACTCGATCGCACGACGGTCGGCGACGACTCGCACTTGCATCGCACGTACGCGCATGAAGCGAGCGTCGGCAGCGGTTGCGAGATCGGCCCGTACGTTCATTTGCGGCCGCATACGAGGATCGCGGATCACGTCAAAGTCGGCAACTTCGTCGAAGTGAAAAACAGCACCGTCGGCGAAGGCACCAAATTGCCGCATCTGAGTTATCTCGGCGACAGCGATATCGGCGGCAGGGTCAACATCGGTTGCGGTACCATTACCGTGAATTACGACGGTCACAAGAAATATCGCACGACAATTGAAGACGGAGCGTTCGTCGGCTGCAACAGCAATCTGGTAGCGCCGGTCGTCATCGGTCGCGACGCCTATATCGGCGCGGGCTCGACGATTACCAAAGACGTTCCGGAAAAGGCGCTCGCCGTAGCGCGCGCTCGGCAATTTGTCAAAGAAGATTGGGTAAAGAAAGCGGAAGAGACAAAATAAAGGAGATCACACCATGTCAGTCGAAACAGGAAAACAACTGAAGTTATTCACCGGAACGGCGCATCCGGAATTGGCCCAGGAGGTCGCGGACTATATCGGCATTCCTGTCGGCAAAGCATTTTGCGGCCGGTTCAATAACGGTGAAATCCAGGTCATGATTGATGAAAGCGTGCGGGGGACTGACGTCTTCCTGATTCAACCGACGGGTACGCCCGCCAATGATAACCTGATGGAACTGTTCATCATGGCGGACGCGTTACGACGCGCCTCGGCTCGTCACATCACCGCGGTCGTTCCCTACTACGGTTACGCGCGCCAGGATCGCAAAACGCGCGGCCGTGAGCCGATCACAGCGAAACTCGTGGCGGATCTCATGCAGCGTTCCGGCATCACCCGTCTCGTGACGATTGATCTGCACGCGGGTCAAATTCAGGGCTTTTTCGATATTCCCGTGGACCACTTGAAGGCGGCTTCGATTTTAGCGAAGCACATTCGCAAACAGGAAATTCCGGATTTGATGATCGTTTCGCCCGACTTGGGTGGCGTCACTCGCGCCCGCGATTTGGCGGACCGCGTCGGCGCGCCGATCGCGATCATTGAAAAACGGCGTCCGCGTCCGGGGGTTGCCGAAGTGATGAACCTGATCGGTTCCGTCGAAGGCAAAAATTGCGTGATCGTCGATGACATCGTCGACACCGCGGGCTCCTTGGTGGAAGGCGCGAAAGCATTGCAGCGTTTCGGCGCGAAATCCGTACGCGCGGCCTGTACGCATCCGGTACTGACCGATCCGGCGACCGAACGTCTGGCGGCATCGAATATTAAAGAACTTATGATTACGAATACGATTCCGGTGGCGACGGAAAAACATCTGCCGAATATCACGCAACTTTCGGTCGCGCCGCTCTTGGGCGAAGCGATCATGCGGATTTTCCACAATGTTTCCGTCAGCAAACTGTTTGATAAATAGAGGTTTGTTTTGCAGTTGATTGTAGGCTTGGGAAATCCCGGCAGCAAGTACGCCGGTACGCGTCATAACGCCGGTTTCATGGCGGTCACGGCGATCGCTGAAAAATACGGCGTGACGCGTTGGAAAGAGGAGCATCAGGCGCATACCGCGACGATTAATATCGACGGTGAAAAGGTGATGCTGGTCATGCCGCAAACGTTCATGAATTTGAGCGGCGACGCGGTCGGCCCGCTCATGCGCTATTACAAGCTTTCACCGGCGGATGTAATTGTGATTTATGATGATATGGATTTGCCCGTCGGTCAGTTGCGACTGCGGGTCAAAGGTTCCGCCGGCGGACACAACGGGATGAAATCGGTGATTGCGCATTTGGGCACCGATCAATTTCCGCATGTCCGCATCGGTATCGGTCGGCCGCAACCCGGCTGGACCGTCATTGATCATGTGCTGGCGCGTCCGCAGGAAGATGACGCGGCGGCGCTGGCGGAAGGGGTTCAACAGGCGGCCGAGGCGGCAGTCGGCATCTGCACGCTCGGCATGGATCTGGCGATGAATCGTTTCAATCCGCTTAAACGTACGCGCTGAATTGACAACTGTTCTTATTTTGGGTTATACTATCTCCACTACATAAAGGAACATATGTAGCGAAAGCATGAAGGAGGTAGGAACATGAGCAAGATTAATACCCTGACAAGTCAGTTAGCGGTACTCGGTTACACCGGGTTTGAAATCAGCGAGCTCATTCGGTCCGTCACTCATGGTCGAACGTTACATCAACTGAATCGCGCGGCGTTGCGTCGCGTGGCGAACGTGCTCGAACAATATGTGCGACTGGGAACCGATTATGTCGCTAACTATAGCAAGTAGCAGGTAACAGAAAACGTCTATGCCGAACGGCATGGACGTTTTTTTACAAGGAGAATTATGCAGCGAAAACAGCCTCGCCAACGGACGATGGGCATGTCCGTCAAGGCGATCATTTGGCACCGCGGACGAATTTTAATCTTACAAAAAAACGATCGTCCCGGCCGTCATCCGTGGGAATTTCCCGGCGGCGGTTTGGAATTCGGCGAAGATTTCGCGGCGGCGTTACGGCGGGAAGTCAAAGAGGAAACCGGTCTTACCGTGCATATTTTAGGTCCGGTCGGTCTGTGGAATTTTCGTCGGCATCCGGTGCGGCCGTTAACCGGCGTCATGTTTATTTGCCGTTCCGATACGGAGAAGGTCACTCTTTCCTTTGAACACTTGGCGTATCGTTGGGTGCTTCCGGAAGAACTCGCCGAGTATACGCTGCACGCGTCGTTGCGCAAAGCGCTCGCGCAAATTCGACCGGCGGAGTTGGCGGAGGCGGCGAAACTGGCGCAGGAGCTGGTGGGGGAAAATAAATGATTCAAATCATCGGTACGAAAAAAAATCGCGCCACGCAGCACGCGTTACGCTTTTTTAAGGAACGGCGCATCGCGTTTCAATGGCGGGATCTGACGGAAAAAGGACTCAGCCGCGGTGAACTGGAAAATATTCGCAGTCGTTTGAAAACCTTGCCGCTGGATCGGGAAGGGAAAGCCTTTCGCGCCGCGGTGCGTCCGGGCGAGAGTTTTGATCCGCTGGAGCTCGCGTTGCGAGAACCACTGGTGCTGGAACTTCCCATCGTTCGCACGAAAACGCAAGCCGCGAGCGGCATGGCTCCCGAGCGTTGGCAGGAAATGGCGCGGGAGGAAGCGAAATGAAAGGACGTCTGATTGTCTTTGAAGGCGCTGACGGCAGCGGGAAAGCCACGCAGGCGGCGCTGTTGAAAGAAGCGCTGGCGGCGCGCGGCGAGCGGGTCAGAAGCGTCACCTTCCCGAACTATGAAAGTCCGGCGGCGGGGCCGGTGCGCATGTACCTGGCCGGTGAATTCGGCGCGCATCCGGACGATGTGAGCCCGTACGCGGCTTCTACCTTGTACGCGGTCGACCGTTACGCGTCGTATAAAAGCGATTGGGGCGCGTTTTATGAAGCGGGCGGCACGATAGTCGCCGATCGCTACGTGACGTCCAACATGGTGCATCAGATGACCAAGTTGCGCAGCGCGAAAGAAAAACGTGAATTTTTACAGTGGCTGGACGCGTTTGAATACGGCACGCTCGAATTGCCGCGTCCCGATCTTGTCATTTTGCTCGATATTCCGCGTGACGTCTCCGAAACATTGCTGGCGGCGCGCACGCAAAATAAAGACAGAGCCGCGCAAGCGACCGACATACACGAAGCGGATCGTGAATATTTGGCGCGTTGCTATGCCGCCTACGATCTTTTGGCGCCGCATTACGGCTGGGTTCGGATTCGCTGCACGGAAGGCGACCGTTTGTTGACGGTGGAAGAAATACACGCCAAGGTACTGGCGTACGTGACGGGTAAGCTCTAAATAAACCACAAAAAAAGAATCCCGAGCGGGATTCTTTTTTATTCTTCCGGCGGTTCTTTCGGTACCATGCGGCTCGGTTCCTGGACGTTGGCCGCTTGCGGTGAGATTTGCACCGGATGTTTTTCGGCGGGGAACAGCGTTTTCTTGCGAATCAGTCGACCGAACTCATCATGGTAATACTGCGCTTCCTGTGGAATGGTAGGCGTTTTCGGCGAGGTAAAGCCGCGCCCCATGACATCCGCCGTCGGCGTGATGAACATGAACGCATGCGGATCGATCTCGTCAAGGAGCTTTTTGATTTTCGCGATCTGCGTCAGATTGATGACGACAAAGATGACTTTGCGCATTCCTTTGGTAAACGCGCCTTCGCCGTAGAGAATCGTCACGCCGCGGCCGACTTCGCGAATGATCGCGTCGGCGATTTCATCGGCGTGCTCGGAAACGATATAGGCGGTTTTGCGTTGATTCAAACCGATGACCACTTTATTGGTGACGAGCGATTGCGTGTACATGCCCGCCAGCGTCAGCACCGCGAGCTCCAGGTTGAAGATGATCGCGCCCGCCGCCATAATGCAGGCGTTAAGGGCGAAAATGACGCTTCCCATTTCCAGCGAATATTTTTTCTTCACAATGGCCGCGACGACATCCAGTCCGCCGGAGTTGCCGTCGTAGCGATACATCAGACCCGAGCCGACGCCGAGCAGAATGCCGCCGAAGACCGCGGACAACACGGACTCATGAATGTACATCGTTTGCGCGAGCGGCGCGAGGAGATCGACGGCGACCGACATCATGACCGTGCCGTAGATCGTAATGGTGGTAAAGCGTTTGCCGAGATACAACACCGACAGAATAATCATCGGGATATTGATGACCAAGTTGGCGATACCGAAGGAAATACCGGTCAGGTAGTAGATGATGACCGCCACGCCGGTGATCCCGCCCGAAAGCAAATTGTGCGGAATATAAAACATGTTCAGACCGACCGCGTAAATAAAACAGCCGACAGTGACCATTAAAAGCGTGTGTAGAAATGAACGCATAAAGCCCCTTTCAGCGCGTTCTCATTGTAAGCGCCGCTAAATTCGAGTATACTGAATAGGAAACGGATGTATCGAAAAAATACCATTTACTTACCGGCAACGCCCTTTTCGGACGGCGCCGGAAACACCCATATCTTATAGATTATCTTATACGATTCGATTGATTTTTGCTAGAGGCAGGTGACTGTATGCAGGAAGAATTGGCACCCGCTAAAATTAATTTGGCACTTGCCATTACCGGTCGGCGCGTGGACGGTTACCATAATATCGATACCGTGATGCATTCGATCACGTTAAGCGATTCCGTTTTTTTCAGTCCGGCCGATGAATTGATTTTTCGTTGCAATGATTTGTCGCTGCCTTTGGGCGCCGGCAATTTGGCATGGGAAGCGGCGCAGCTGGTGCGCCGTTATGTCGGCCAACGGCGAGGCGTGGCGATTCAACTTAATAAACGGATTCCGGCGGGCAGCGGTCTCGGCGGCGGCTCCAGCGACGCGGCCGCCGTGTTGCGCGGCCTGAACCGATTTTGGCAACTCGGCTTGACGGACGCGGAATTGTTATGGCTGGCGGGGCAACTCGGAAGTGACGTGCCGTTTTGCGTTTTCGGCGGCTGCGCCCGCGGCAGAGAAAAAGGCGATGTGCTGACGCCGTTGCCGGAGTTGCCCGAAACGAACCTGGTCATTGTCATGCCGCCGCTCAGCGTGGCAAGCGCGCAGGCGTACGCGCGTTACGATACGACACCCTTCGCGGGCACGGTCGACGTGACCGGCGTGGTAGCGGCATTGGGACAACGACCGGAGATGGTGTGGCGACGTTTGGGCAATGATTTTTTGGCGCTGCTCGCGCCAACGGAACCGGAATTACAGGAACTTTCAAAGTTTTTGCGCGATTTGCGCTACCCGTATTCACTAACGGGCTCCGGCGCGGCCTTTTTCGTGGCGGTGCCGACGGCTCGCGAAGCGTATTTCGTGATGCGGCAAATCGAACGGGAACAGCGCGGTTGGCGCAGTTATCAAGTTAAAACGAGAGGCGGTTATCGATGAAAAAACGAACTCATGAACGATTAGCGCCGATTCACTTGGACGCGTATCGTCCGTTGCGTGAACTCGTGGCGGAAACATTGCGCGCGGCGATTCAAAACGGTACTTTACAGCCCGGCGAGCGCCTTATGGAACTACAGCTGGCGGATGAACTCGGCGTTTCGCGGACGCCGATTCGCGAAGCAGTGCGTGAACTGGAAGCGGAAGGTTTTGTGGTGATGATTCCGCGGCGCGGCACCTATGTCGCGGATATTTCTCTGAAAGATATTTCGCAAGTGTTTGAAATTCGCACGGCGCTCGAGGAACTCGCGGCCGGTTTGGCGGCGGAACGCATCACGGAGGAAGAACTCGAAGAACTCGAACGCCTGCTCGTGGAAATCGGCGATTACATCGAGAACGGAGAAATCGACAAGATCGTCGAGACGGATATTAAATTTCATCAAATTCTGTATACGGCCAGCCGCAACAGTCGTTTGAGCGAGATCATCAACAACTTGCGGGAAATGTTGACGCGTTTTCGTTCCGTATCGCTTCATTATCCGGGGCGATTGCAGGATACCTGGCAGGAGCATCGCGATTTGGTCGAAGCCATTGCCGAACACAACGCGACGCGCGCCCGCAAAATCGCGGTACGACATATGGAAAATTCGGAGCAAACCTTGTTGAAGGGCATCGCGGAAGATAAATCGGTGGCCGCGTTTCTTTCGCAGCATGCCGGAGGCCGGAAACGATGAAACCGACAACGTTGGTCTTTGTACGGCGCGATGACGGGGCCGTTCTTTTGGGAAAGAAACGCCGCGGTTTCGGCGTCGATAAATGGAACGGTTTCGGCGGCAAAGTGCGCGCGGGAGAAAGTCTGCGCCAAGCGGCGGCGCGTGAACTGCGGGAAGAAACGGGACTGGTTGTCGAACCGGAAAATCTCGTATTGGCGGGGTATTTGCGATTTCGTTTTGAAGACCATCCGGAACTCAATCATCCGGCGACGATTTATATCGCGGAGCTTTACGAAGGGATGCCGAAGCCGACGGAAGAAATGGAGCCGGAGTGGTTTTATCCGAATGCCGTGCCTTATGAAGAGATGTGGTCGGGAGACCATCTCTGGCTGCCGCAGCTTTTGGCGGGGCATGCGATTAAAGGCATGATTTTATTTGCCGAGGATCAGGAAGAAATCATCGCGTTTGAATTGCGCGAAGTCGAGCGGGAGAGTTTACGTGACGACATGGGTTGAAAAACTGCTGGCTTGGTTTAAGGTCAACGGTCGGGAGCTTCCCTGGCGGGAAGAGCGCACGCCGTACCGCACCTGGGTATCCGAAATTATGTTGCAGCAGACGCGCGTGGAGGCGGTGCGCGCCTACTACACGAACTGGCTGGAGAAATTTCCGACGCCGGAAACGGTGGCGCAGGCTTCTACGGAAGAAGTTCTGCACGCTTGGCAAGGGCTCGGCTATTATCGGCGCGCCCGCCTTTTACAGCAGGCGATGCAGGAAGTCCAAGCGCAATACGACGGCGAAATTCCGTCAGGGCGGGACGAACTGCTGGCCTTGCCCGGCGTCGGTCCGTACGTGATGGGAGCGATCCGCTCGCTCGCCTTCAACGAACCCGAACCGGCGGTCGACGGCAATGTTCTGCGCGTATTCGCGAGATTGTACGGCATCACCGGAAACATTTTGGACGCGCCCGCGCATCGTGAAGTGACGAAACTCGTCGCGGAAGTGTTGCCCGCGGATCGGCCGCAGGAATTTAACGAAGCGCTGATGGATTTCGGCGCGCTGGTCTGTATTCCGCGCGCGCCGCGGTGCGGTCAGTGCCCTTTGCGTGAGGAGTGTGCGGCGTACCGAACCGGGCAGACGGAAACTTTACCCGTACGTCGGAAAAAAACACAGCAACAAAAATGGTATGCCGCCGTCGCCGTGGTTGCTCGCGACGGGGCGTTTTTATTGGAGCGGCGACCGGAAGAAGGCATGCTCGCCGGCATGTGGCAGTTTCCGCAGCAGTTGGCGCGGACATTGACGGCCGCGAAAGAGGAACTGTTCGCGCAGTATCCGCCGCGGTCCAAGCAATGGTTTTGGCGGCATAAGCATGTGTTTTCGCATCGTATTTGGGAATTGCGGGCGTACCGCGCGACGCCGCCGTCAACGTTAGCGGGAGATTTTCGCTGGGTGCGGCCGGATGAATTTGTAACGTTGCCTATGGCGGGACCGCACGCCAAGTTGGCGGCTTATATTTTAGATCAGGATCGGTAATTAAAAATGACTCGAGTGAACTTTATTTTACTGGCTTTATTGACAGTTTCCTTTGTGACGGCTTTTGTAAACTCCGCGTGTCTTACGGGTCTGTGGGGGCTGAACTGGTACAGTCTTTTCGGCGGCTTTTTAAGTGTTTCGTGGCTCGCCGCCGTCTACTACTTTTTTTACGCGGATTTGTATTTGACCACCTTCGCCGGCGCGCTCGGTCGTTTTTTGGCATTGCTCAGCGTTTCCTGGCTGATCTGGCAGATCGCCGCGGCGGTGCCGCTGCTCATTGTGCGTATCCTTTCCTTATTCGGCGGAAAAAGGGGACTTTGGTCGACGCTTAGCGCGTTCATTATGGTCGGCGCTGTCGTCATGATCGGCGCGGGTCTTTACGGCAGCGAACATTTGAACTACGAAACGAAAGAATTGCGCTACACGAGCTTACCGTATCAATTTGACGGTACGAAAATCGCGCTCATTACCGATTTGCATATCGGACCGTACTACCATGTCAGCGATCTGGCGGAGATCTTGGAACAGGCGGAACGCGATGAGGTGGATTACATTGTTTTGGGCGGCGACCTGATTGATGACATGCGGGAGCTTCCGGCGTTGCAGGAACTGTTGAAAGAAAAAGCCCTGAACTTCCGACTCGGCATCGATTACGTATGGGGGAATCACGAATATTTCCGCGATCAGCCGCTGATCGCGGACTACCTCGCGAAATCCGATATTCGCGTCTTGAAAAATGAGCACGCCACGCTTTTCCGCGACGGCGCCACCATCTACGTGGCCGGCGTGGATTTCCCGTTCGGTCGCGGCGAGAAATTGAAAGCGCAAGCCAAAGAGTATACGGATCAGGCCATGGCGGGCATTCCGGAACATGCTTTCGTGATCTTGCTGGCGCATCACCCGCAATTTTTGGAAGAAGGGCTGACGCGTCATGTTGAGCTGACGTTGGCGGGGCATACGCACGGCATGCAATTCGGACTCGCCGGGGAGAGCTTTCCGCTGATGTATCCGTACAATCGCGGCCTGTTTACGCGCGGCGCAAGCGTCGGTTACGTCAGTCGCGGCGCGGGCGGTTGGATGCCGCTGCGCGTATTTTGCGATCGCGAAGTGACCTATTTCACATTGAAACGCGGACGCTAAAAAAGATCCTCCACGGAGGATCTTTTTTTATTGCTTACTTGCGCGCTCGCGTCGCGGCATTCGCTAAAAAACGCGACGTATTCACCAAGATGCGCGTGTGCGTGCCCTCGGCAACGACGCCGATCTCGTCACGCACCGTCACGGTAAATTCGTATTGCCGTTCGGTGTGCGCCGTGATTTCCGCGCAGGCGGTCAGCGTCATTCCGACTACGCTGGGCGCGGTGTGCGTGAGAGAAATGCGCGTGCCGACCGTGGTTTCGTCATCGTTCAGGTGCGGCGCCAGAGCGGCGACGGCGGCCGCCTCCATCGCGGCGGCGATGACGGGCGTCGCGCACACGTCGACGGTGCCGCTGCCGACGGCCGCGGCCGTATCCGCGGCGGCAATGATGCGGGTCAAGCTTCCTTTGCTACCGATCATGGACATGGTATCCCTCCTCCGTTTTTTATATTGTACCGAAACGCGGTCTTTTTGTCAGGTGCGCCGCGCTTGACGAATCTGCGCATATGGTATAATAGGTACTAAATTATGCATATAATTACGGCTGTAAAGTCGTTTTATGCCGTTGGGGCATGTTAGGATCAGGCGCAAGCCAAAGGAGATGAATACCATGAATTTTGTCAGTACGCGCGGGCGCGCTCCGTCCGTTACCGCCGCGGAAGCTCTTGTTTCAGGTCTGGCACCGGATGGGGGACTGTACGTTCCGGAATATTTACCGGCGCCGCGTGAGGACTGGGAAGCAACGGCGGGGCTGACATACGCGGAACTCGCCGCCGAAGTATTGGCGCTGTTTTTTACCGACTGGGAAAAAGAAGAACTGTTGACGTTATGCCGCAAGGCATACAACGGGACATTCAATATGCCGGGGATTATTCGCGTGCGCAAAGTCGGTGAAAAACGCTACTTCACGGAATTGTTCCATGGCCGGACACTGGCGTTCAAAGATATGGCGTTATCCTTATTTCCTCATTTGCTGCAGGCCGCCAAGAAAAAACTCGGACGCACGGAAACGACCTTAATTCTGACCGCGACCAGCGGTGATACGGGCAAAGCCGCGTTGGCCGGATTCCAAGACGTGCCGGGAACGGAAATCGTGGTGTTCTATCCGGAGCACGGCGTCAGCCCCGTGCAAAAATGGCAGATGCAGACCCAAGCGGGGGAAAACGTGCACGTGTACGGCGTCGAAGGTAACTTTGACGACGCGCAGACATTCGTCAAAGCGGCGTTTGAAGATCCGGACCTGCGCGCCTACGCCAAGGATCATGGCGTGGCGTTTTCCAGCGCCAATTCAATCAATATCGGACGTTTGTTGCCGCAGATCGTGTACTATATCCGCACCTACGCGGAACTCGTCAAAGCGGGCGAGATCAAAAAAGGTGAAGCGTTTGACGTCTGCGTACCGACCGGCAATTTCGGAAATATTTTGGCGGGTTACCTCGCGAAACGATTGGGCGTGCCGATCGCGAAACTGATTTGCGCCTCGAACGAAAATCATGTCCTTACCGACTTTTTCCGTACGGGCACTTACGATCGCCGCCGCGAATTTCACGCGACGCATTCGCCTTCGATGGATATTTTGATTTCGTCGAACTTGGAACGTTTTATTTATTACTTGCTGGACGGCGATGCGCGCGCGACGGAGAAATACCTTGAAGAACTCCGCGCAAACGGCAGCTTTACATTGCCGCAAGATGTCATGGCGCGGGCGGATGATTTCCTGTGCGGCTGGGTGGACGATGAAGAGACGGTTCGCCTCATGAGCCGCATGCACAAAGAGCACGGCTATGTAATGGACCCGCACACGGCGGTGGCGGTCGGCGTGAGCGATCAGTTGCAAAAGGAACGGGACGGACGCCTGTTGGTCATTATCTCCACGGCGCATCCGTATAAATTCCCCGACACCGTCGCGCAGGCGCTGAAACTCGACACCAAGGGGGCGAGCGATGATTTCGATCGCATGTGGCAAATCGCCAATGTTTCCAGCTTGCCGCTGCCAATTCAGTTTTTCCATTTGCGCGAAAAACAACTGCGCTTTCATGAGAGCGTAGAGAAAGAAAACTTGCAGAACGTTGTGCGCGAGACGATCGCCGCGATGACGGAGCATAATGAAAATTAACGGGCAACATACGCAGTGGAGCGAAGCGGAAGAGCGTCGTCTCAAATGGGGACTGATCGCGTTTCTGCTCGCGATCCTGGGTGGGATCCATCTTTTGGATCCGACATTTTACGGCACGATCTGGCACCTTTCCATGGTCGGCGACTTTCACGGCACGGTGGAATACCTGCGTGGCTTCGGCGTATGGGCGATGGCCGTCAGCTTTTTCATCGACGTCATCATCAATATTGTCGGCTTTTTGCCCTCCATTTTCCTGTCGGCCGCCAACGGACTTATTTTCGGCATTTGGCTCGGCATTCTGATTTCCTGGGCCGGCGAAACGGTGGGGGTGCTGATCTCATTTTGGCTGATGCGCACGATTTTTCGCGACATGGCGAAACGTGTCATCGAGCACAATAAAATGCTCACCAAACTGGACTCGTACTCGACCATGTGGGCGATGCTGATCGCTCGCGCCGTGCCGTACTCGCCGAACGGACTGGTGACGGCGCTCGGCGCGCTTTCCCGCATCAGCTATCGCGATTACCTGATCGGCACGGCCTTGGGCAAATTGCCTTCCGTCGCGATTGAAGTCATCGTCGGGCACGACGTCGTTCTCGCCTCGGAAAATCAGACGCGCCTCATGGTGATGATCGCCGGCATCACGATCGTCTACGGCGGACTGTGGTGGTGGAAACGCAAAAAAGATCAGCGCGACGCCGCGCGCCAAGCGCAAGAAGACGCGGAAAAATAAACGCAATAAAAAAGAGAACCGAGCGGTTCTCTTCATGAAAATGGACTCTTGCCATTCAGCGGCGCGAAGGCCTCAACCTTTGCGTCGTTTTTATTTGCGCTCCTGCCAAAAAGACGGAAAGCCAGTCGTCGGAATCGGCGCATGCTTATCTTGTAAAATGCGGTATACTATTGTAGAAAGATTATATAAAACAGACGGTTCATTCGAGATGAAATACAATGCTTTATACCATAGCTAAAATGGGACGAGATGAGAATGTAAGCTTAGAAGCATTGGGGAAAATTTACAATATTTTCAGTGCGACATTGGAGATATTATCAGATACAGAAAAAGGAACAAAGAGGAAATAAAATGAGATTTATTGGTGGCAAAACATTGATTATGCCATATATAGTAGAACTAATTAAAGAAAAAACAGTTGATGTAAAAAGCATATCGGATGTCTTTGCCGGCTCCGGATTTGTTTCTCGTGAGTTTAAAAATCTCGGATATGATGTGATATCTAATGATTTGATGTACTTTTCCTATGTGCTCTTAAGAGGAACCGTTGGAATAAATACTAAGTTAGAGTTCAAAAATCTCCATATATCAAATCCGGTAGAATATTTAAATCACCTTGACTTGGACGATATCAACACAGATATATCCGATTGTTTTGTGTATCAAAACTATAGTCCTAACGGTGGAAGAATGTATTTTACGGAACAAAATTCTTTGAAAATTGATATCATCCGGATTCAGATCGAAAATTGGTACAAGGATTTTCTTATTAATGAAGATGAATACTTTTATTTGCTTGCGTGTTTAATTGAAGCCGTTCCTTTTGTAAGCAATATAACCGGAGTGTATGGAGCATTTTTAAAACATTGGGATAATAGAGCTTTAAATACTTTAGATGTTAAAAAAGTAGATTTGGTAAATAACCGTGCAAAGGGAATGGCCTATCATGAAGATGCAAATAAGTTAATAGAAAGGATACATACAGACTTAGCTTATTTTGATCCACCATATAATCAGAGACAATACCTGCCCAATTATCATGTTTTAGAAACGATAGCTAAATATGATAATCCAAAAATAAAAGGGGTAACCGGACTAAGAGATTATTCAGAACAGAAAAGTGATTATTGCAGAAAAGACACTGTTTTACATGCTTTTGATGATTTAATCAGTAAGACTAAATCCAGATATATTGTTGCAAGCTATAACACCGAGGGGATATTATCCCACGATGAAATTATTAGTGTTTTAGACAAATATGGAAAGAAAGGAACGGTAGCTTGCAAATTTATAGACTATAGACGATATAAGAACGCCCAGACCAATAAAAATAAGAATTTAAAAGAGGTGCTGTATTTTGTAGAAAAGGAGCATTTATGAGTGAACGGTATATAAAATCGCCATTTAACTATATTGGCAATAAACATAGATTATTAGCTCAAATATTGCCCTTGTTTCCTCAACATATCGATACATTTTTTGATATATTTTGTGGCGGTTTAGACGTAGCGGTTAACGTTACTGCGAATCGAAAAATAGCCAATGATATAAACGGTTTTGTAATTGAAATTTTAAATATGTTCAAAAACACCGGTAGTAAAGAATTATTGCAAAATATTGAAAATGTAATCAGAAAATTTAACTTATCGAAAGAAAATAAGGCTGCATACTATGAGTTTAGAGAATATTACAATGCAAACAAAGACCCTCTTTTGCTTTATGTCTTGATGTGCTATTCCTTTAATTATCAGTTTAGATTTAATTCAAATCATGACTATAATAATCCGGCCGGAACAAATAGAAGCAGTTTTAATGAAAGCCTGAAAAATAGACTGGCTTCCTTCAGAGAGCAGCTTTTCAATATAGAGTTTAGTAATCAAAACTTTAAAGAATTTGACTTTAGTCAAATTAGAAGCACAGACTTTGTATATTGTGATCCTCCTTATAGAAGTTCCGTTGGTTCATATAATGACGGGAAGAGAGGCTTTGAAGGATGGACGGTGGATGATGATTTAGCGTTGTTTGAAAAATTGGATGACCTGAATACCCGGGGCATTAAATTTGCACTATCGAATGTTTTCTTTAATAACGGCTTCGTCAATAAAGAGTTACAGAAGTGGAGCAAAAAATACAAGGTTCATTTATTGACGGCGAGTTATTCAAATAGTAATTATCAACGAAATAAACAGGGCGAAACGAAAGAAGTTTTGATCACAAATTACTAGGAGAGTAAACATGGCGGAAAGAACATTAGGTTGGATACAGAACCCATCAAGTTTTGAGAATTTAAAAAATGTCGTTTCTGTTTTCGATAAGAGTAGTGACATATATAAAGAAATTTTAAATACAAAACTACCTGATTTAGTAGGTGATTTAGACTTACTAAAGGTGCTTACGGACGAACTGAAAAAAGACCCGCTTGAAATGGACTATGTTTTATTAAAGGGCCACGGAATAAAGGCAGGTCAAAAAAGAGCAGACTCTTCATGCAGTGGTATTGTTCAGGCGGCGATTACTACGCAAGGTGGCAGAGCCTATACAGATGACTGGACTGCCGATGGATTTTTAAGATGGGGAATATCTATCGGGTTATTGGACTATAACACGGAAAAAGATACGGTTTCTATCACCGCATTAGGGGAAAAATTTGTACATTCTACGTCGGAAGATTCGGATAAAGAAATATTAATATCCGCTTTTTTATCCTACCCTCCGGCAGTACGGATTTTATCATTATTGGAAAATGGGGAACATTTAACAAAATTTGAATTAGGTAAGCAACTAGGGGGGATTGGTGAAGCGGGGTTTACATCGATTCCTCAAGATTTATATATCCAAGCAGTTGCACTTGCTCCGAAAACAGATAAAGCAAAAATTCGCCAAAATACAGAGGGTTCGGCGGATAAGTATGCAAGAATGATTTCAAAGTGGTTATCTAAAGTTGGGTTGATTCAAAGGGTTGAAAAAACAGTTTCAACAAAAATTGGCAATGATTCATATACGATTAATATAGGTCATTCATTTAGAATTACTTGGAAAGGTCTCAAAGAACTTAAAAGAGCAAGAGGTCTGTCGTCTTATTCAAAGACGGATAAAATTGTGTATTGGCAAATGTTGGCTACCAAAGGTAAAGATAGAGATTATATCAGAAATAGACGTGGATACATAATTAAGGCTATTCACAATAAAGAAAGAAGTTTAGAAGATATACAAGCATATTTATCAGACAATAGTATTCAGGAAAGCATTACAACTATAGAAGATGAGTTGAAAGTTATTGAAGCTATGGGGTTGTTGCTTAAGCAAAGCAGGAACGGCTATGTCATTGCTGATAATATAATAAAATTGGAAATACCGAGAACAAAGATTGCCAAGACAAATGTACTGGGACTAAAAGATAAAGTACGAGATCGATTAAAGTATGTTGATCATCGGTATTTAGCATTGATTGATTTAGCCTATGATGGTACTGCGAATAGAGATTTTGAAATCCAAACCATTGACCTTTTAATCAATGAGTTGAAGTTTAAGGGAGTTCGTTTAGGCGAAAGCAGAAAGCCGGATGGAATCATATCCTATAATGTTAATGGGGTAATTATTGATAATAAGGCCTATTCAAAGGGATACAACTTACCTATTAATCAAGCCGATGAAATGATTCGATATATCGAGGAAAACCAGACCAGAGATGAAAAAATAAATGCCAATAAATGGTGGGAAAGCTTTGATGACAAAGTGGAAGAATTTAGTTATTTATTTGTATCTTCATTCTTTAAAGGCAACTTCAAGAACAATTTGAAACACATCGCCAATAGAACCGGAGTCAATGGTGGTGCTATTAATGTTGAAAATTTATTGTATTTTGCAGAAGAATTAAAGTCAGGCAGATTATCTTATATGGATTCATTTAGCTTATATGACAATGATGAAATATGTGTTGAAAATATTACGAATTATAGCAACGTAAAAATGGTTGCTGAAGAAAGAGGCAAATATTTAACCTAAATTCATATAGACTGTTAATAAAGCAAAGGGTTTAATGTGTAGGAGGGATTTGATGAGACTAGAAAAAATAAATATTAAGCATTATAGGTCCATTGAAAACGTTAGCATAGAAATGCCTAAGAATAAACCCTTAATTTTGTTCGGACCTAACAATGCCGGTAAATCTAATATATTATCTGCCATTGATAGAATTTTAGGAGAACGATATCCCACATTTATTGATGTAGAAGATTCAGATTATTTTATGCGTGACAAAGAAAACAACTCTACAATTGATATTAGCGTTACATTTGACTCTTCATATCATGTTGAGAAATATAATTCGTATAGTTCTATATTTTTAACTTATGGGGTTGGCGGGCAAATTAACAACAATTCAATTCATGATGAAAAAGGAAAAAAACTTTTTTTAAAGAAGGAAGAGAGGGAAAAATTTCAATCTTTTTTATTAGATGCATATAGAAATACCAGTTTTCATTTTAACTATTCTAATAAGTATTCATTATTAAGCAAGTTTAATAAGAGTCTCCATAATTCTTTAACAGAGGATGATAAAAAAGAATTAAGTAGTTCTTTTGAAAACGTAAAAAATGTATTTGAGAATAAGTCAGAGTTTGCTAATATGTTTGCAATATTTAAAAATTCAATTGAAAAATCAGTCAAAGGATTTATACATCACTTAGAAGCGGACTTTTCTGCCTACGATCCTAATAATTTTGCAAAGTCTTTGAGAATAAATGCATATGAAAATACAGAAGTCAGATCGTTTGATGAATTTGGAACTGGCGAACAACAAATTCTTGTTATGGCTTTTGCGAAAGCCTATATGGAAGCCTTTAAGGGAAAAGATTTCCTTTTTATTTTAGAAGAACCGGAAGCGAATCTACATCCATTAGCGCAAAAGTGGTTAAAGAAATATATTTATGATTTATGTGAGTCTGGTTTGCAAATTATAATTTCAACTCACTCTCCCAACTTTATAAATCCCTCGAATTTGGAAGGGTTAGTTAGAGTACATAAAGATGAAGGTGTAACTAACATTACGCAACTAGACTCAACTACGTTGAAGCAAGTTCTAATAGAAACTGGTGTAAATACAGATAAAATCTCGCCTGATAATTTAGGAGAGTACTTTGATTTGAGGTTATATGCAGAACAATTAGATGGAATGTTTGCGGATACGGTAATGTTGGTAGAAGGATTGACTGAAAAATTATCGATTCCAATTTGGTTGGAAAGAAATGATTACTTTTTACCTGCTAATGGAATTGAGATTATAAACTGCATGGGGAAAGCTAATATTCCAACACTATATAGATTATATAAATCTTACGGTTATCGTTGTATTTGTGTGTTTGACGGAGATATGGAAACTAAAGATAGAAAAAATAATTTGCTGGAAGATATATTGGAAGATTTTGAAGAGTCTAATATATATACAGAGCATAAAAACGGATATAAATATGTTATAGCGGGATCTGATTATATATGTTTTGGACAGGACTATGAGACGTCTATAAAACATCAAATAGGAGAAGACAGTTACGTAGAATTAGAAAAAGCGGCTAAAGCTTGCCATATTGAAAATAAACAGGGAGTAGCAAAATATATCGCTAAAAAATCCAATCGTATTCCTGCCTTTATTGATCAATTAATAGAAGTTTTAACCCCCAAAAAGAATGAATGTAATGACTGTTTGGATGACGAGATACAATTTTAAAAGAAAATGATTGTTTGTGCATTTTTACAATGTCTACGGTAAGAGATAATTCGTCAGGTTGTTTTAATGCAAGTAAAAGGGCGGTAAGTATGAATACTTACCGCCCTTTTGCTTGTGACCCAAAGAACGTTCTAAATCAGTTTTACAAAATTCCTTGTTTAATGGGACTTAAGAATTTTTATTTGCATATTACAGCAGGTGGCGGATTTCTTCCGGAGTTTTCGCGAGCAGGTAGGCCGGCGGCACGTCGAAGATGGTGATGCAACCGGTTTTGCCTTCCGCGGCCATACGCATCAGCGCGCGCGTGTACGCGACGATGACGCTGGAGGTGAAGTTCGGATTGCTCGCCAGACGCAGGTTGTATTCCATGACTTGCGCTTCCTGCGGCCGCGTTTCGCCGACGCGCAGAACAAAGCCGCCGTGCGGCATCGCGGCATGGTCGCGATCAAGTTCTTCCTGCGAGATGAAATGAATTTCCGTTTCATAGCCTTCAAAATAATTTTTGAGGTGGCGGATTTCGTTTTCGACCCGCGCTTGGTCCGCGCCGTCTTCCAAAACGACGTAGCATTCGCGCAAATGCGATTCTTGCGCCGTGAAGTCGCTCATTTCACCGTTGCGCGCGCGTTCGAGGTATTCTTCCTTGGGAACGGTGTATTGTTTGGCGTCGGCGACGCCCGGAATGCGGCGGATCGCGTTGGAGTGTCCCTGGCTGATGCCGCGGCCCCAGAAGGTGTAGTTTTTACCATGCGGCAAAGCGGCTTCGCCCAAAAGACGCATCAGCGAGAAGAGACCCGGATCCCAACCCATGGAGATGAGCGCTACTTTGCCCGCGGCTTTGGCGACGCGATCCATGCCGGTGAAGTGTTCTTCAATTTTGGCGTGCGTGTCAAAGCTGTCAATGACGTGGAAGTAGCGGCCGATTTCCATGCCTTGTTCCATGAGGTCGTTGGCGGAGCCGCCGCAAAGGATCATCACATCGATTTTGTCTTGAAACGAAGGAATCTGATCCATGGTGTAGACCGGCGTGCCGCTTGCCGAAGTGATGCCCGAACGGCGGGAAAAAATAGCGACGAGTTCCATGTCGTTCGCCGCCTGTAACGCGATTTCCGCGCCGCGCGCGATGTTGCCGTAACCAACGATGCCGACGCGAATAGTGGTTGTCATGATGATTCAATCCTTTCCTGTGAAGCACGATGTACATGTAAAGTTGTAGTTTTAATTATAACAAATTTTCAAAATAGAGGTCGTGTTTCTTTTCGGCATTTATGCATGCGGATGGGGAATACGCTATAATACAATTGACAGTTGGGGAGGTGACGGGTTTGCATATTGTCAGTATGGAAATTGAAAATTACCGTACTTTTCGCCACGTGCGGATGGTTTTTGACAGCACGCAAAATTATTTGGTGGGCTCGCATAATATCGGCAAAACCAATTTTCTGAAAATACTTGAAACCCTACACGAGAAAACAGGCTTTGACGCGGACGATTTTCGCGATAAAGATAAACCGATCCGCGTGTTTATCGCTTTGCAGATGGAGCATCGTCGCCAGCTGGTGATCAACGGGAAGCCGCTTGATGACGCGGACGGAATACTGCATCTGGAAGTGTCGCAGGAGCCCGGAGCGGAAACGTTTACCATGCGCGATTTCGAACGCGAGGAGATACTTTCCGACGACTGGAAGCAATCCGTGCGTTATCTGACGCACTTGCCGACGGGCATGCAGCGCAACGAACTCAGTGAAGAGGCGCGCGCCGATTTGCGTGATATTTTAGGTCAATTCATCGCTGAAGAGGGCGAGCGTCTGCGTTCGATTTTGCACGATATGGCGAAACATTCCGGCGCGGATGTCGCGGCGGTGGATCGTCTGTCCGATTCGCTGGATACTTGGGTGGATTATCTGACGGAGTCCGACGGTTCGGAACGCGACGCGGACGATACGTTCCGCATGCTGATGCTGACGGGCTTTCAGATGTTGCGCGAATTGATGATGCTCAATGATGACCCGCGGGAACCGTTTCGGGATTATTTGATTGTCGATGAAAAAGGCCGCAAGTACCTGCCGCTCATTATCGGCATCGACGAGCCGGAAATTCACCAGCATCCGTATCGCCAGCGCACGTTAATTGAGTTTTACCGCGGCATTTTGGCGAATGAAAGCCCGCTGATGTGTGAACTCTTTCAGCGTTTTCTCGGCATTGACGGTTTGGAAGGACAGCTGTTCATCGTCACTAACTCGACGGATTGCCTGATTGACGATTACCGCTATATTTTACGTTTGTACCGTGATAAGACGGGGGAAGTCCGCGCGGCCAACGGCGCGGAATTCAGCTTCGAGCCGGGGGTGGAAAAACACCTGATCATGCATTTCCCCGAAGTGAAAGAAGCGTTATTCGCCCGTTCGGTGTTGATTGTGGAAGGCGAGACGGAGTATGGCGCGTTCGCCGGTTTCGCCAAAACGCTCGGTTACCATTTTGATTTTCTCGGTGTCTGTCTGGTTAACGCGCGCGGCGAAAGCTCGATTGTCAAGATCGCGCAGCTTTTCGAACGCTTTCATCTCGGCACGGTGTCGCTCTATGACAGAGACGTCAGGATGAAGACGCCGCGCGGTGAAAATATTTTCTTTACGGATGAAATTTGTCTGGAGTTGGATATCGTCGAGCATATCTCGCGGAAAAACAAATGGGATGTGTTGTACCAGGTCGTGCACGAATTAGCGGAAGGCGACGATTTCGTGTATAAGGACATGGTCAAGCGCGCCGTGGGCAAATGGAAACCGGATCCGAAACGGATGTTCCAGTCACGCAAACTGAAAAGCATCGGAGGACGCGATGAAGAGGGTCGACGGTTTTACTATTTCGCGTGGTTTTACAGCAATAAAGGGGTGTTGGTCGGTCGCTTGCTGGCGCAATACCTGGATGAAGATTTGATCCCGCCCGCGTTTCGATATCCGATCGAACGAGCGGCGGAGTTGGCCAAATAAATGCAATAAAAAAGCGGCGTGAGCCGCTTTTTTTCGTGGGAAATTATTGTACCGTGTTTTTCAGCGTGCCGATCCCGTCAATGGTAATTTCGATCGTGTCGCCCGATTGTAAATAGCGCGACGGCGTGAAACCTTTGCCGACACCGGCGGGAGTGCCCGTCAAAAGGATATCGCCCGGGAGCAGGGTGACGCTTTGCGAAAGATCGGCGATCAGCTGCGCGACGGAAAAGAGCATTTCATCCGTTGTCGCCGCTTGGCGTAATTCGCCGTTGACTTTCGTGGTCAGGTGGAACGGCTCGCTCGGCGTGCCGACCAAAATCGCGGGACCGAGCGGACAGCTGCCGTCAAGACTTTTGCCCAAGAACCATTGGCCGCGTTCGCTCTGCAGATCGCGCGCGGTGATATCGAAGGCGATCGTGTAACCGAACACGTGATCCAACGCCTGCGCGCTGTCGACCTGTTGCGTCGTCTGACCGATGATGACGGCCAGTTCGCCTTCGTAATCCAGCGCCTGCGTCACGTCGGCATGGCGCGGCAGCGGCGCTAAATGCGGTAACACGGTCGTCGTCGCTTTGGTAAAATACACGGGCGCCGACGGAAGCGGCGAGTCCTGTCCGGAAAATTCACTGACATGTGCCGCGTAATTTTGGCCGACGCAAAACAGATTGCGGATCGGCAGAAGCGGCACGTCCCAAGTCACCTCGTCAAAGGCGAGCGGCGTCAGCGTAAGCGCTTCATTTTCTTCCTTTTGCGTGAGCGCGCTTTGTAAAATCACGAGACCTTCGGGACCGTTCGCCACCAATTCGGCGACGGTCGCGGGGAGCGGTATGAATAATGCTTCTTCCAACTCGGCGGCGCGCAGGATATGAGCGCCGTCGTCGGTCACGATGCCCCATTCGGGCAAACCGCGGTAGGAAAAGCTCGCAATTCGTAACATAATATCATCCTTTCTGTACGCTGATTATACCACGGCGCAGATCGGCAGAGAGTGTGGTAAAATAAAAGATACATATAAGAACGTAAGAACGGCAGACGGAGTGTTTGTCGGCAGGAGGAGATTATGACGGAGACGAAGACGCCGGAAGTGGCCAGCAGCAATTTTATCGAAGCGGAAATCAATGCGGATATCGCGAAAAATGTGTATACCGACAATCGGGTGCATACGCGTTTTCCGCCGGAACCGAACGGGTATTTGCATATCGGTCACGCGAAAAGCATTTGCTTGAATTTCGGTCTGGGAGAAAAATATCAGGGCAAAACCAATTTGCGTTTTGACGATACGAATCCGACCAAAGAAGATGTGGAGTACGTCGAATCGATCGAAGAAGACGTGCATTGGCTCGGTTTCCATTGGGACGGTGAAGTGCGTTTCGCCTCGGATTATTTTCCGCAAATGTACGAATACGCCGTGCAGCTCATCCGCGAAGGCAAAGCGTACGTGGACGATCTTTCGGGAGATGAAATCCGCGAGTACCGCGGCGATTTCAATACGCCGGGCAAGGAAAGCCCGTACCGTAACCGCCCGATCGAAGAAAGCCTGCGTTTATTTGAGGAAATGAAAGAGGGGCGCTACGCCGACGGCGAAAAAGTATTGCGCGCCAAGATCGACATGGCATCGCCGAACCTCGTAATGAGGGATCCCGTGCTGTATCGGATTTTGCACGTGCCGCATCATCGCACCGGTGATACCTGGTGCATCTACCCGATGTACGATTTCGCGCACCCGGTATCGGACGCGATCGAACGGATCACGCATTCGGTCTGCACGCTGGAATTTGAAGCGCATCGTCCGCTCTACAATTGGGTCTTGGAAAGCTGGCCGGATCCGGAGCGTCCGCGGCAGATTGAATTCGCCCGACTGAATGTCACCACGATGATTACCAGCAAGCGCAAACTGCGTCGGCTGGTGGAAGAACACATCGTCAGCGGCTGGGACGATCCGCGCATGCCGACGATTTCGGGAATCCGCCGCCGCGGCTACACGCCGGAAGCGTTGCGGGATTTCTGCGAGCGTATTGGGGTCGCGAAAAACGATAGCATGGTGGATATCAGCCTGCTCGAATTTTGCATTCGCGAAGATTTGAAAAATAAAGCGCCGCGCCTGATGACGGTGCTCGATCCGTTGAAAATTACGCTCGTCAACTATCCGGAAGGGCAAACCGAAGAACTGCCGCTTGCCAATAACCAGGACGCGCCGGACATGGGCGAACGCATGGTTCCGTTTTCGCGTGAACTGTATATCGAACGGGCCGACTTTATGGAAGAACCGGTGAAAAAATTCTTTCGTCTGGCGCCGGGGCGTGAAGTGCGTTTGCGCAACGCCTACATTATTCGCTGTGAGGAAGTCGTCAAAGATGAAAACGGCGAAATCATTGAATTGAAGTGCACCTATGATCCTGATTCCAAGAGCGGTTCGCCCGGCAGTAACCGCAAGGTGAAAGGCGTCGTGCATTGGGTGGAAATGCATACGGCGGTACCGGTCGAAGCCCGCTTGTATGACTATCTCTTCGCGGAAGACGATACCGATGACGGCCGCGACTTCGTCGAAAAAGCCAATCCGGATTCATTGGTCGTGAAACAGGCGGTCGCGGAGCCCGCGATTTTGGATTATCCCGTGGGAGCGCGTTTCCAATTTATGCGCCAGGGATATTTTGTCATTGATCCGGATACGACCGAAGAACATCTCGTCGTGAATCGCATTGTCGGTTTGCGTGACACTTGGGCGAAATTGCAAAAACAAAAAGAAAAGCAGGCCAAGTAAGAAGGGAGACGTCATGAAACAATTATGGATCGCCGCCGCGCTTGTCGTGCTCGTTTCCGGGTATACGGCCCTGGCCGCGGACGCGGTCGTGCCGTCGTTGGGGAAATGGACCCTTCCCGCAGACACGACGCAGGTGGCGGGAGAAGTATCGGTGCGTGGGCCGCATGATGCGACGAAAATCTCTGCTTTTTACAAGGATAAAGGATTTAAAAACGGCGATTACTACCTGCTGGTACGACAGAATCGGGCCGCTTTCGCGTACGCGTCACTCGCCGTGATTCCGCAGGAACGCGCGGTGACGCCGCGGTATGATCGGACGCGTCCGGCGTACCGCCCTGTACAGAAAGAGCAAAGCGCGCATTACCAAGTTCCCGAACAAAGGGATCTCTTGGCGGATACGCGTACTTTGGTCGTGTATCGTCGCGACGCGAAACCGTCGGATCGGAACGCTTCCGACACGCAACGGGATCGCTTGCAACGAAATTCCATGACGCAACAAATGACGCTTGATGAAGCGGCGGCGTACTGGAACCGCGAAGTCATTCCCGCGATTCTCGACCGCGCGGAAACCGTCGAGTTCATGCCGACAAAAGGCAATCGGGTTTACACGGCCACATGGACGACGAGTCGCATGGAAAAAGGTATTCTTTACCGCGAAATCACCCATGCCGAACTTTTTAAGAAAAACGGTCAGGTATACGCGGTCTTAATCAGCGCCGACGACCGTCAAAAAGAATGGCTTTCCCGATTGACGCAGGCGCTTACAGCGTGGCATTGATTCGGATTGACAAGGACAGGCACTATCGTTATGATAGGCGTAGTAAAGCAACAATATACGGCATCTTAAAGGAGGCATATTATGGCTAATATAGCAATTGTGTATTGGACGGGATCCGGCAACACCGAAGCGATGGCGAATGCGATCGACGAAGGCGCCAAAGCGGCGGGCGCGGAAACGCAACTTTCTTTCGTGACCGACGTTACCGCGGACGATATTGCCACATTTGATTACATTGCGCTCGGCTGTCCGGCCATGGGTTCGGAACAGCTCGAAGAATACGATTTTGAACCGTTTTATGAAGAACTCGCCGGACATCTCGCCGGCAAAAAAGTAGCGCTTTTCGGTTCGTATGCATGGAACGACGGTCAGTGGATGGACGACTGGGCCGGTCGTGTTGCCGAAACCGGCGCGGACATTGTCGCGGATCCGGTTAAAGCGTACGCGTATCCCGATGATGAAGCGCTCGAAGCCTGCCGCCAACTCGGCGCAGCGTTAGCAAACGCCTGATTCGAACGCCACGTTTACGTGGCGTTTTTCTATCTGAGGAGGAGCCTATGAAAGTAGCTGTTATTTATTGGACGAACACAGGTAACACGGAGCAGATGGCGGAAGAGATCGCGCTCGGCGTACGCGATGGCGGCGCGGATGCCGTCCTGACGACGTATGCCGACACCACGCCTGAAGAAGCATTGCAGGCCGATCGGCTGGTTTTGGGTTGCCCCGCCATGGGCATCGAAGAATTGGAAGACGGGGAAGTAGTACCGTTCATGCAGGAACTGTATCCGCAGCTGGCCGGTAAACATGTCGCTGTTTTCGGCTCGTGCGGCTGGTCGCACGGAGAATGGCTGGCCAAGTGGGTGCAGGAACTCAGTGATGCCGGCGCGGAGATTGTGGCGCCGCCGCTGCACTGCCAAGGCACGCCGGATGATGAGGGATTGGCCTCCTGTCGCAAACTGGGACAAGACATCGCTCAAAAATAAAACTGAAAAAGTCGCCGCCGGCGACTTTTTTAGATAGTCGATGTCGCCAACGGATAAATATCGTAAAATTTGTCCGCGCGGTACGGGCAGAAAACGTGAGTAAAGTGCTCTCGGTATGCTATAATAGATAAAATATAGAAGAAAACAAATTAACGATACGGAGGAATCTTTATGCCTGTCATTCATGTGAGTTTGCTCGCCGGGCGCAAAACAGAACAAAAACGCGCCTTTGTGAAAAAAGTAACGGATGCGGCGGTCACCGAATTGGGCTGTCCTGCGCAGGATGTTAAAATTGTTTTCCATACACTGACGAAAGAAGATCTCGCCGAGGGCGGCGTTTTACGCGCCGACCGCGACTGATGGAGAGGGAGCGTGCGATGATGGACGAAAAATTTCAAAAAGAAGGTCTGACATTTGACGACGTGCTGCTGGTGCCGGGGGCATCGGATGTACTGCCGCGCGATGTCAAAGTGGACACATGGTTGACCAAAGAGATTCATTTGAATATTCCGATTATGAGCGCGGGCATGGATACCGTCACCGAATCGGGCATGGCGATTGCGATGGCGCGTGAAGGCGGCATCGGCGTCATTCATAAAAATATGACGATTGATGAGCAGGCGCGCGAAGTGGACAAAGTCAAACGTTCCGAACACGGCATCATTGTCGATCCGATTTATCTCGGACCGGACAATCTGTTACAGGATGCGGAAGACCTGATGGCGCGCTACCGTATTTCGGGCGTACCGGTCACCGTCGACGGTAAGCTCGTCGGTATTATCACGAACCGCGACATGCGCTTTGAAACCGACATGTCGAAAAAAATCGGCGAAGTGATGACGAAAGAAGGTCTGGTCACCGCGCCGGAAGGAACGTCATTGGAAGATGCGAAACGCCTGTTGTGGGAGCACCGCATCGAAAAATTGCCGTTGGTAGACGGCGCGGGTAATTTGCGCGGCCTGATCACGATTAAAGATATCGAGAAAACGAAAAAATATCCGAATTCCGCGAAAGACGGCAACGGTCGTTTGTTGGCTGCCGCCGCCATCGGTGTCGGCAGCGACATGCTGGAACGCGCGGAAGCATTGGTGCGCGCCAATGTGGATGTGCTCATTGTCGATACGGCGCACGGTCACTCCGCGGGCGTTATTCGCGCGGTTAAAAACTTGCGCGAAACATTCCCGAATATCAATCTGATCGCGGGCAACGTAGCGACCGGCGAAGCGACGGAAGCATTGATCGAGGCCGGCGCGGATGCGGTTAAAGTCGGTATCGGACCGGGTTCGATTTGCACGACCCGTGTCATCGCCGGTATCGGCGTACCGCAGATTACGGCGGTCTATGACTGCAGCCGGGTGGCGGCTCGCTACCATGTGCCGGTCATCGCCGACGGCGGCATCAAATACTCGGGCGACATGGCCAAAGCTTTAGCGGCCGGCGCCAGCGTCGTCATGCTTGGCAACCTTTTGGCGGGCACGCAGGAAAGCCCGGGCGAAACGGTGATTTACCAGGGCCGTTCGTACAAAGTGTACCGCGGCATGGGCTCGCTCGGCGCGATGAAAGCGGGCAGCAAGGATCGCTACTTCCAGGAAAACATGGACAAATTGGTGCCGGAAGGTATCGAAGGCCGCGTACCGTACAAAGGCACGGTGGCGGATTCGATTTACCAGATGATCGGCGGTCTGCGCGCCAGCATGGGTTACTGCGGCGCGAAAGATCTGGAAGCTATGCGTTCGGAAACCAAGTTTGTGCGCATTACCAATGCGGGTCTGATCGAAAGTCATCCGCATGATATAAATATCACCAAAGAAGCGCCGAACTACAGTATGAATTAAGGTGCCTTCCATGCAGTGGGAACGGCATTCGATTCTGGGCGTTGCCATTGACGCACTCACACTCGAAACCGCTGTCGCGCAGGTGGACACTTGGCTCGCGCAAAAGGAAACGAAATTCATCGCTACCGCGAATGCGGAAATGGTCATGCGCGCGTATCAAGATCCCGCTTTCGGTCAGGTATTGGCCGCGGCGGATATGGTGCTCGCGGACGGGGCGGGAATTGTTTGGGCGGGCGAACAGCTTCATACGCATTTCCCGGAACGCGTAGCGGGCATTGATTTTATGACCGCGCTCGTGGAACGCGCGGCGCAAACGGGAACCAAGATGTATTTCTTCGGCGGCGCGCCCGGCGTCGCCGCCGAAGCGGCGCAGCGGCTGGAAAGCCGTTTCGGCACGCTGCCGATTGTCGGGGTGCGGGACGGCTATTTTGCGGCGTCGGAAAATGACGCGATTGCAGCCGACATTCGGGAAAGCGGCGCGCAGCTTTTATTCGCGGGGCTCGGCGTCCCGAAGCAGGAGTATTGGCTGACGCGGATGCGGCCGCAATTGCCGGGCATTATATCGCTCGGTGTAGGCGGTTCTTTTGATGTGCTTTCCGGTCGATTAAAACGGGCGCCGCTTTTCTGGCAAAAAAATCGCTTGGAATGGTTGTATCGTTTGGCTCTTCAGCCGTCCCGGTTACGGCGGATGGGAGCGTTGCCACAATTTATGTGGCAGGTGAAACGTTCCGCCAACCGAAGGAGGAAATAATATTGTCACAGATCACGATCGTGAAAGAAGGCTATCCCTTTATCGGGGGAGCTCTTTTCGTCGCGCTCCTGACAGGGTTGCTGATATCATGGCACTGGGCCTTGTTACCGTTTCTGTTTGCGCTTTTTTTCACCTTTTTCTTTCGTTCGCCCCGGCGGAATGTGCCGCGTGACCCCGACGTGCTTGTGTCACCGGCGGACGGCACCGTGATGCGGGTCGAAGAAGTAGAGGAAGAGTTGTTTTTGGGTGCGCCCTGTTATAAAGTTACGATTTTTTTATCCGTATTTGATGTGCATGTCAATCGCAGTCCGATGGCGGGTGATATTAAGTTTCGTCAATACACCTGCGGCGGTTTTCGCCCCGCGTTTCAAAAAAGTGTAGGTTATGAAAACGAACGCCACACGATCGGTCTTGAAAACGAACGAATTTCGATTGTCGTTACGCAGATCGCGGGCCTTTTGGCGCGCCGGATCGTATCTTGGAGAAAATTGGGCGACCGGCTGGGCAAAGGCGAGCTGTACGGAATGATCAAATTCGGTTCGTGCACGGAAGTGTTTATGCCAAAAAATGTGGCTGTCTGCGTAAAAAAAGGAGATCGTGTGCGCGGTGGGGAAACTGTTATCGGGAGAATAGTAGATGCGTAAAGAATGGATACCGAGTCTTTTTACGGCTTTGAATATTGCCATGGGGACACTGTCGTTGATGTTTACCGTGCAGGGGAATTTCAACGCGGCCGGCTGGGCGATTTTGCTCGCGGCGGTGGCGGACGGTTTGGATGGACGGGTAGCTCGTGCGTTCGGCGTGGCCGGAGATTTCGGCAAAGAGTTGGACTCATTATGCGATGTGGTATCGTTCGGCGTGGCGCCGGCCGTTTTGCTCTATACTTGGCAAATGGCGCTCATGCCGTTCGGTTTGGGAGCGATTGCCGCTGTGCTTTTAGCGGTCTGCGGCGCGATGCGCTTAGCTCGTTTCAATATTAATACGGATGTGGTGCACGGCTTTTTCATGGGGATGCCGATCCCGACGACGGGATGTTTGGCCGCGACCTATGTGCTGTCGGATGCGCCGTTGCCGGTGTATCTTACCTGGGCGCTGACGTTGGTATTGGCATGGGTGATGGTCAGCGAAATGCATTACCCGGATTTCAAGGGTAAAGCCGCCGATCCGGTGCAGAAAAAAGCGTTGGCGGCCGTGGTCGTCATCGGACTGCTCTTGCTGCTCGATGAGCCGTCACGTTGGGCGTTTGTATTCTTTTTCATGTATTTCCTGTTCGGCATTTTAAATACGATTTGGAATCGGTTGGATCGATCCGGCGGAAGGGGAGCGTAGAATGACCTATTACATGGATATCATCATGGTACCCATCCAGATCATCGTGGCGCTGTTCACGGTGTACTACATGGTCCTGGCCATTTCGGGCATGTTCCGCAAAAAAGAAGCCAAGATCCTGACGCCGAAAAATCGTTTCGCCATTATCATTGCGGCGCATAATGAAGAGCAGGTATTGGGCGCGCTGATTGATAATCTTTTCATGCTGAAATATCCGCGTGAACTTTACGACGTTTATGTCGTCGCGGACAACTGCACCGACGGTACCGCGCAACTCGCTCGGGATCACGGCGCCATCGTCTATGAACGGTTCAATACGGAAGAGGTCGGCAAGGGTTATGCGATGGACTGGCTGTTTCATAAGGTCTATGAGACGGAGATTGAATACGACGCTTTTTGCGTGTTCGACGCGGACAACCTCGTCCATCTGGATTTTCTGACGGAAATGAACAGCCGCCTGGAAAAAGGCGAACAGGTCATTCAGGGCTACCTGAGCGCGAAAAACCCGTCGGACACATGGGTGTCCGCGACGTTCGCGATGGCGTTTTGGATCGTCAATCATTTGTGGCATCTGGGCAAGTACAATATCGGTCTTTCCACCGCGCTCGGCGGCACGGGCATGTGCATCTCGAGTCAGGTCCTGCGCACTTACGGTTGGGGGTGCAACTGTTTGACGGAAGATATGGAATTTTCCATGAAAGTTCTGTACGAAGGCAATATTCGTACGACATGGGCCGACGACGCTATTGTTTACGATGAAAAACCGCTTCGTTTCATGCAGTCGTGGAATCAACGCAAACGCTGGGCGCAGGGACACTTTGACTGCGCCGGACGGTACATTCCCAAATTGCTTAAACGCGGTTTTGCGACCGGTAATATTCGCATGCTTGACGGTATTTTACAGTTGTCGCAGCCGCATTTTATGCTGCTTTCGACTTTTTATTTATTGATGACTTATGTAAACGCGTATGTCCCGTTCTTTACCAACGTACTGTATAATGATCGCGTTATGCCGGTGGAATTCTGGACGACAATCGGTATCTTGCAATTTATTTTGCCGATTATCGTATTGTGGCGGATCAGCGTTCCCAAGAAAGTTTGGTGGTACGTTCCTCTGTATCCGATCTTCATTTACTCCTGGGTGCCGATCACTTTCCTGGGATTCCTGAACCGACATAAAAAAGAATGGAGTCATACTCAACATACGCGGCAAATTTCGTTTGACGAAGTGCCGTTGCATCTGGACAGTAAAGGACCGAATTAATGCATATTTTCATGTCGAACGACGATGGTATCGAAGCGCGCGGCTTGCGCATGTTGGCGCGCGGCTTAGTGGATCTCGGTGAAATCACGCTGATCGCGCCGCATCAGGAGTGCAGTTCGAGTTCGTCGGCGCTGACTTTGCGGGAGCGTTTATATCTCAAGGAAGAGCATACGGGCGAACCGCGTTTCAAGGCGTTTTCTTTTACCGGGCGGCCGGCCGATTGCGCGAAGTTCGGCATTTCGTATTGGTTACAGGATACGCCGCCGGATTTGGTGGTGTCCGGCATCAATAACGGCTACAACGTCGGCAGCGATGTGACTTATTCCGGAACGGTGGCGGTCGCGCTTGAAGGGCATTACGAAAAAATTCCGTCGCTCGCGGTTTCGGGGCAGACTTTTGATGAAGAGTTTTTGGAACGGGCGGTACCCTTTGTCCGCGACTTTATTCAAAAAGTTTTCGTGGAAGGCAAATACCCGGGATTGCTGAATTTGAATATTCCCAACATTCCGGAAATTGACTGGCGCCATGTCAAAGTCTGTCGTCAGGGTGTGCAGATTTATGAAAACGCGATCAGTTCGGCAGTGGACGAAAACGGCCAGATTTACTACCGCGTCAAAGGACGCGCGCTGCCGGATTCGGATCAGGAAGATGATGTTTACTTTTTGCATCGCGGCTGGATTACAGTGACGCCGTTGACCTGGTATCAGGGCGCGGATCAGAAAATCGGCGCGATAGAGGATCTGTTGCGCGCGATCACGGAACCATAAAAGAAACAAAAAAGACGAGCTGAGCTCGTCTTTTTTTATTTCTTTTAGCGATTGTGTTCGCCGTTGTATTTTGAATTTTCGCCGAGTACTTTCGACACGGCCGTTTTCAGAATGGTTTTGCCGTATGTGAGGGCCTCGGTATTGAAATGCATATCCGGCTGATGCAGACCGGGTTTGAGATCGGCGCCCAGACCGTAGAAACCGACATGCAAATTCGGCTTGGCGATGACGTAGTGGCAGAAATCTTCGCCGCCCGGCGTGGTTTGCGCCGGCAACGTGTTTTCGCGGCCGAGCACTTCGGCAATGCTATCTTCCAACAGTTCGCACATGTCGTCGTTATATACGGCGGCCGGCAAATCGATCAATGTTTTGCAGGTGCAGGTGCAGGAAAAAGCGGCGACGGCGTTTTCCACGGCGATTTTGATTTTTTCATTGAGTTCCGCCATGGTATCGTTATCACCGGCTCGCATATCAAAAGCGAGCAATACTTTGTCGGGGATCGCGTTTGTCGCGCCGGAGTCACAGAGGCAGCGGGTGGCTTTCACGCTGAACGAACGCTCGGGATTCGGTTGGATTCCCGTGGCGGCGAGGATCGCCAGCGCCGCCGCATGCAAAGCGTTGTGACCTAAATGCGGCCGCGCGCCGTGCGCGCGTTGCCCTTTAATTTCGAATTCCACGGTGTGGCTTGCTGAATAGTAGAGGGCGGCGATCGCCTGTCCCAATTTCGCTTCCTGGATCGGACGGACATGCTGCCCGATCAGGTAATCGACGTCATCCAACACGCCGCTTTCGACGATAGTGTACGCGCCTTGGCCGATTTCTTCCGCCGGCTGGAAAATCATTTTCAGCTTACCGCGTTTGACGATTCCTTCTTGAATGATTTCTTCGCCGGCCGCCAGCGCCATCGCCGTGTGGGCGTCGTGACCGCAGCTGTGAATCGCGACATGCTTGCCGTCGACGATATGTCCGAGCGCATCCATGTCGGCGCGCACGGCCATCGTCGGACCGGGTTTGCCGCTGTCGAAGATACCGACGACACCGGTGTGACCGCCAAGACCTTCCGTAACATCAAAGCCGGCTTCCCGCAGCGTTTTGGCCACGAATTCGGAGGTTTTATGCTCCTCCAGCCCGAACTCCGGGATGGTATGTAAATATCCTCTGAAATCCTGTTCTCTTGCCATACTATTCCCTCCTTTAGTACCACCAGTATAACACAATCGCTTACGTTGAACGGACAAATTTTAATTTTTGACTAAAATATGTTGGTAAAGCAAATGATAAATGTTATAATGGACGTAATATTTTTTTAGGAATATTCTATTCCGCCCGACGCGTGCCTTGGCATCGCGCGGTTTTTTAACAGGAAGGAAGGGGATGCAGATGGCAGAAGAAAAGCAGAAAACTGCCGCGCCGCAAGGCCAACCTGTCGAATCGACAGCAAAGTCGGATCGACGGCAGGAAGCGGAGCGTCTGCTCGGCGGTAAAGTCGGTATCGGCGCTTACATCGCGTTGATTGCGGCAATCATTTTTTTCTCCGGCATTTTGATGAAAGTCGACGGTATGAAATGGTTGAGCGCGTTTGACTATACGACCTTGATCGGTAAGTACGGTACGATGAAAGTACCGGAAAAAGCGACTTGGCTCGGTATGGGCGGTTTCGCCGCACGGCAGGGCTTTTTATTTGCGCTTTCGTTGGCGCCGTCCGTAATGCTTGCTTTGGGTGTGATCGAAGTGCTTGCGCAATACGGCGCGATTCGCGCGGCGCATAAATTGATGACGCCGCTGTTGAAACCGATTTTAGGCTTACCGGGATTGACGGGGCTGGCGCTGATTACGGACTTGCAGAGTACGGATGCCGGCGCGGCGCAAACGAAAGAATTGTTTGATGAAGGCCTGATCAGTGACAAGGAACACACGATTATGACGTCTTGGCAGTACAGCGGCGCGGGGATGATCAGTAATTATTTCGCCACGGGCTCGGCGGTATTTGCGGCCTTGACCGTACCGGTTATTTTGCCGCTGGGAATTATTTTCGTCATGAAATTTGTCGGCGGCGCATTTGTTCGCTTTATGTTAAATACGGTTTACGGAAAGGATTTTGCCAATGAATAACATGGACACGCAAAGCAAAAATCCTTTTGACGTATTCGTCATCGGGGCTCGTAAAGGTTGGAACATCGCGGTCAACAACATGATCCCGAACGTCTTGATGGCGTTTGCGATCGCGCACATTTTGGATCTTCTGGGCGTGCTCGATTTCATGAGCGTGATTTTCGGACCGGTCATGGGGATCTTCGGCTTGCCGGGGCAGGCGGTCATGGCGCTTTTGACGGCATGGCTTTCTCTTTCCGCCGGCGTCGGCATGGCGGTATCGCTCGCGGGGCAGGGCCTTTTGAACGGTACGCATTTGACAATTTTGCTGCCGGCGATGGTTCTGATGGGATCGCAGCTGCAGTACATGGGTCGACTGCTCGCGGTCGCCGATGTCAAAAAGAAATATTGGCCGCTGCTGATGCTGACCAGTATCTTGAATGCCGTAATTGCCATGTTCATCATGCGCATACTGGCGTAATGACAAATAAAAAAGCACACCGAAAGGTGTGCTTTTTTATTGCGTTATTTAGCGTGTTTTTCCCGCGCTTCGTCAAGCAGAGCGATCGTTTGATCGGTGGAAAGCACCTGGCAATAAATCAGGTTCATAATTTTCAGTTCCGCGTCGTGAAGTTCCTGCGTCGCGGCCGCGCACGCGTCTTCTACGCAAATGACTTGGAAACTGTCGTCCGCTAAGCCGCGCACCGTTCCGGCGACGCATTGGTCGGTGACGATGCCGCCGACGACCACCGTTTTAATGCCCATATTGCGTAAAATACGGCAAATATTCGTGCCGGTTGTCACGCTGTCGGTCGTTTTATTGAAAACGAGCTCATTGTCTTGCGGGGTGAGTTCTTCCACCATAGCGGCTTCCGTCGAATCCGCGTGAATGAAGATGCCATTCCAGCCGTCCGACTTCTGCACGGTTTCCCGATCTTCGCCGTCGGTCAACAGGCAGGCGATTCGTCCGAATGTGACGCGCAATTCATGTTCGCGGAAATAATCGAGCAGGCGTCGCGCGTTCGGGATCGTCGTCGTTTTCAAACGATCACGGAAATATTTCCAGCGATCCCATGTGCCTGCTTTTTTCAATTCCAGCGCTTCGCCCATTTCGTCATGGGCGAATTCGTTTTGCAGATCGACGAGCAGCAAGGCCGTCGTTTTCGGATCCAGATTCAGCTCCGGATAGGTTTCGACGTCCTGGTAGTAAAACGAACGGTACTTCGGATCCACTTGAATTTTCATGAAAGACCTCCTTAAATAATATACACTTCTTTATTACCAATATTACTTCCCAAAGGAAATGACAGCCTGATTGAATTTTTCCGGCTGTTCAAAGAAAAAGAAATGACCGGCATCGGTAAATTCTTTATAATCGCCGCGCGGCAACAAGGTCGTGATGTGCTGACCCTGCGTGACGCCGGCGGGGAAGACGTGGTTGTCCGAACTCATGACAAGTGTCGGTACGCTGATAGTCGGCAAGACCGCGGAAAAATCATTTGTCAGGTAATCGTTGTAAATCGCGACCGCGCTCCATGGAGCGGCGGCGCGCATGTCCTCGAGAGCAAACGTCGCATCGGCGGACGGCTCTCCGTGCCAACATTTACGGAAAAACGCTTCGGTAAAACCGTCGCGATCGTTGAGGTATTGGTTGACCTGCGCATTCCATTGATCCGCGTTGAAACCTTTCAGCGCATGACTGTTCCAACGTTCGGGACTGTAGGGGAACGGCGTCATATCGATCAGCAGCATGCCCGTGACGCGGCCTTCCGTACCGAATTGATCCCAGTAGGAGAGCACGGTGGGTCCGCCGAGCGACCAGCCGCCTAAAATGACGTCCTGCAAACCGAAATTTAAAATAATTTCGTGAATGTCGGAAGCATATTGACGGATCGTGTGCCCCGCCAATGTTTTCTGGGAGCGACCATGGCCCCGCAAGTCCCAGGTGATGACCTGAAAGTGGCGATTGAGTTCGTCACGATTTTTTTGCCAGCAGCGACCGGAACAAAGCCAGCCATGACACAACATCAGCGGTCGGCCTTTGCCGGAAATTTCCACGTAGAGTGACGTGCCGTCTTTGGTCTTGAAATACAACGATCCGTTTTTCATCTCGCACCTCCGTAATTATTTCAAACTGTCATACGCGGCCTGCCAGCTTTGTGTCCGAATACAGGCTTCGACCGCGAGGTCATGTTCCATAAAACCGTTGGCCCGATACCAGGCAATTTGCTTGGCGATATCATCGGTCGCAAGTTTACCGTCACGATCTATGTAGGGAAGACTGCGACTGACATCAGCGGCCGGCGTTTGCGTATACCGACTGATGATTTCGACTACTTCGCGAAAACGCGCGTCCGTTTCCAGACGTTTAGCCGGCGTTATAGCCGGCGCGTCGGCGAATACCGCATCGTAGTAGTCCCGGCAGGCGCGGATATACGCTCGCATAAAACGCTTTCCGGCGTCATTATTTTGAGCAAAACGCGGCGCGTAAAAAACGGCTGAGGTCTGATAGGTCAAGCGTTCTCCCACCGGCGTCAGCAATTTTACCTGACCGCTTTCCAACAGTTGTGAGGCAAAGGGTTCATTGACAATCGCGCCGTCAATTTGTCCGGATGTCAGCGCCGCTAAAACGGCGCTTACTTTGCCGAGGTTCGCATAATTTACCGCGGTGCGATCCAAGCCCGCCTGCTCCAATAAATGGCCTGCCATGTATTGATAAGTGGAACCCGCCTGCGTATTTCCCAGCGTTTTTCCCGCCAGATCTTTCACAGAATTCACACCCGCCGCATACGCTTGCGGCGTCACGACAAGAAAGCTGCCGGAGTGTTCGGGAACTTCACGGCCTTTATCGGCGACAAGGTAGGGAACCTGTCCGGCCGCCGCCAAATTGTAAAGACCCGCCGTCAAGCCGGTAGCGCCCACATCAATGGCATTTGATGCCGTCGCGACAGCGATCGGTTGCGCCGCGTCAAACCAGACCGGTTCCGGCGCGATTCCTTCCTCCGCGAAATATCCTTTTTCGATGCCGATGAAAAGCGGCGCAGAACTGGCCAGCCGCAACATCCCCACTTTGACGGGGATTGTCGCCGCGGAAGGGGACGCGGACTCTTGACCGCAACCCGCCAGCATCAATACTCCCAAACAAAGCGCCAGCAGGCGCCACAAGATTTCTTTCATAATACCCCCTTAACTTATTATTATTATACCATTCTTGACTCGTCAATGCGTGCGTAAAACCGGATTTGTCGTCGGCGCAGATTCGCTAAAACCGTCCGAGCGTAAAATTATATCACTTTATGATCGCAAAAGTATTACAAACAGGCAGTCATCATGTACGTTTTTTTACTGTTTGAAAATTTTTTGCAGCACACCGTCGGGCACGATATTCGGCGCTTTCAGAAAAGAATACCGGCGCGGCAAGTACGGTTTCTGTTTCCGTAGAGAATTAAAAATGGTTTTTAGTCTTGACGTATCATGATGCTTTCTCTATAATTAACGGGAAAGATTTATAAAAATGTCAAATGTTGTTAGACTTTTTGACACCTAATTGAGAATGAAGAGTAGAGGAGTTTATTTTATGAAATTAAAATCTGCAACATTATTGCTTGCGTTGGCGGGCGTGGTAAGCGCGCAGGCCGCTCATCCGTTCAGTGATGTAACGCCGCAGGATTGGGCGTATCAAGCGGTACGGCAGTTGGCTGCCGAAGGGATCATCGAAGGGTATCCTGATCGGACGTTTCGGGGAGAAAACGCGATCACCCGTTACGAAATGGCACAATTGGTCGCCCGCGCGATGGTCAAAAAAGACCGAATGAATGCGGAACAGCAGCAACAGTTACAACAACTCGAAGCGGAATTTGCGAAAGAGCTCAGCAGTCTGGGCGTTCGTGTCAGCGCACTGGAAGACCGTGTCGGCAATGTGAAAGTCAGCGGCGCGGTTCGTTTATCCTACCAGACCGGCGATTCGGATATTCGTGACGGTTACGGCAGCGGTGATGATCGTGTCGAAGCGAAAGCCGATATTAAATTCGCCGCCCAAGTCAGCCCGAAAACCACGGTGACCACGGTTTTGGAATCCACGCTCAACCTCAACGGCGAACCGTACACGGATGCGGGGTATGACGGATTTAAAGACTACAATAACTATGAGAATTTGGAAGTCAAATATCTTTTTGCGCAGCATCATTTCGACAAAGGCTCGCTTGTTTTCGGTAAATACCGCGCGGACTTGGGCGTAACCGGTATTTTCTACAATGACGCGTTCAGCGGTGTCGGTCTGACTTTGGGCAACCCGACACAGGGCAGCCATGTTAAAGTTTCCTACGGTAATGTACAGAGCCTGAACATGCCGTTTGTCCATCCGATGCTCGCTGCCTACGACATTCAGAGTCGTGAAGATCATTCGGCATTTACACCGGAATCGTTATTCCTCGAATACGCCTATCACCAGCAGCGCAAAGTCGATTTTACCGCTTGGCACTTGCTTCCGAGCAGCAAAACCGGTGAAGTCGTTAAAGTGTACGGCGCAGGCCTGTCCGTTTGGCCGCATCCGTTCGTCAACATCCACGGCGACTATATTTTGAATAACGCGAAAAACATGGTGAATAACGAAAAACCGAAACTCTGGACCGCCGGCGCGTCTTTCGGCATCGCGCATCCGGCGTATCCGCGTTCCTTCCAGGTCGGTATTGATTACTTCTCCAGCGATGCCGGTTCGTACTTCGGCGGCAACAAATTGGAAGTACTGCGTCCGTATTTGAGCGGCATGCAACAAGCGGATGCTCACTTCCTGCAAGGTGACTCATGGAAACCGACGGGCAACCCGATCTATGACGGCGCGCAAGCGCAAGTCAAACAGCAGCTGGAAGCCATTTACGGTAACCAATCGACCGCGTCCTACTTCGCCGACATGATGGAGGAATGGACATTCGATCCGAAAAATGCGCCTCGCTACTTCCGCCAGAACTACAATCGAAAACACGGCGGCGCGGAAGGCTGGATGGCCAGTCTTAAATATGTACCGGTGAAAAATGTGTACATGGAAGCATTTTACGTCTTCGATGCAAAAAATAAAGCGGGCGCAAAGCTCGACGATACGTTCCGCATCCAGGCGACCTATATTTTCTAATGATAAAAAGCGGCTTCGGCCGCTTTTTTTGTTGCGTCATTTACAACACCGGTGATTCTTGTCAAAACCTGCTGTAAAAAGGAACGCAAAAGCGCGTTAAAAGACTGTCAAGTAAGGGCAAGAGGAGATGGAACGCGCCGCTCCGTGTTATAATACACTCGAGGTGATGAAGTGAATCCAAATATCCGGATGTTGGCGATCGACATGGACGGCACGCTTTTGCATGACGACACGACGATTTCGCCATACACACATGACATATTGACGCAGGCGATGGCGGTCGGCGTGCGGGTCGTCGTGGCGACCGGGCGCATGTTTTGCTCGGCGCGACAACTGGCGACCGAACTCGGACTGGGCGATGTGCCTCTGGTCACGTATTCGGGCGGATTGATCGCTAAATGCATTTCCGGTGAAATTTTATATCATGCGCCGATTCCGCTGGCGACGGCGTGCGAAATCGTAGCGACGGCGCGCGAGTTGGACGCGTTTGTGCATGCGTATGTGCATGATGAATTGTGGGTGCGCTTTCGCGACCGACGCGTTGACGATTATGAGAAACACTGCCGCATCGAAGCGAAAGTGATCGGTGATGAGATGGATGCGTTAGCGGCTGCGCCGACGAAACTTTTGATCAACGAACCCGATCCGCAAAAATTAGCGCGCATAGCTAAAGTATTGCGGGAAAAATTTGCCGGGCGGGTGCATTTTGTGCAGTCATCACCGATGTTTTTTGAAATGGTGGCGCCTCATGTCAGCAAAGGAGTCGCCGTCGAGCAGCTGGGACTTCGGTACGGTATCGGCATGGGGCAGACGATGGGATTCGGCAACGCGCAAAATGATTTTGATCTGCTGCGCGCGGTCGGCTGGCCGGTGGCGGTCGCTAATGCCGTGCCGGAACTGAAAGCGTTAGCGGGGTATATTGCGCCGAGCAACAATGAAGACGGCGTCGCGAAAACAGTCGCGAAATATGTATTGGAGGCAACTGATGGCCGGTGATTTTCAGCTGATTATTATGACGGGCATGTCCGGCGCGGGAAAGTCTCGCGCGCTCCAAATTTTGGAGGACATGGGTTACTTTTGTGTGGACAATTTGCCGCCGGTACTGATTCCGAAATTCGCGGAAATCTGTCGTGAAGGCGGTCCGAAAGTCCAGCACGCGGCGTTGGTCGTCGATATTCGCGGCGGTGAATTTTTCGCGTCGCTCGTGGACGCGCTGCAACAATTGGCGGCGGGCGGTTACCATTACCGGCTGCTCTTTTTGGACGCGACGGATAATGTGCTGGTGCGCCGCTATAAGGAAACCCGTCGGGCGCATCCGCTGGCGCCGCGCGATCGTATTTTGCAGGGTTTGCAAAAAGAGCGCGCGCTTTTGCGCGGCATTAAGGAGCAAGCGAACTCGGTGATCGATACGAGCGAACTTTCTTTGCAGGGATTGAAGGGCCTATTGCAGCGGCAGTTTAAAAATTACAGCACGGCGGAAGGCTTCAACATTACGGTGGTATCGTTCGGATTTAAGTTCGGAACGCCGCTGGATTTGGATATGATGTTGGATGTGCGTTTCCTGCCAAATCCTTTTTACTTGGAAGAATTGAAGCACTCGTCGGGACGGGTGCCGGCGGTGAGTGAGTATATCGGCAAGTGGGATGTTACCAAGGAATTCATGCAAAAGCTTACGGAATTGGTTGATTTTCTCACGCCGCACTATGAGCAGGAAGGCAAACAACAGTGGATTATCGGTGTCGGCTGTACCGGCGGCATGCATCGTTCCGTTTGGGTAGCCGAAGCGCTTTCCCGCCACTTCAAAGAAGCGGGTTACAGCGTGTCGACGGAGCACCGCGATTTATTTAAAAATGACGTGCACGAGGATTACGCGCCGGCAAAGGAGTAGCTTATGTGGCATTCGGCATGGCGCTGGCTCTATCCGGGGCTGCGCATCAAGCGCTGGGTCCTGCTCTTTTCGGTAGGACTTCTGTTCCTGGTCTTGGGTTTGACAACAATTATTAACTACCAGGTTTTCGGCGTACTGGAAGAATTTTTGTTCCGCGTTCTTTACGAGACGACGGGACGTTACAATTACACATTGCTCGCCGGCGTCGGGGCGATCCTGATCATCGTCGGCGCGCTGGTCATGATTTTCTCGTTCCAGCGTTTGATGCAGCGTATTTTGCAGAGTATCGCGCCGGAAGGATCCGGCAAAGTCAGTCAGATGATGTTGGAACGCGCGCGTCGGGATCGCGGTCCGGCGATCGTTTCTATCGGCGGCGGCACCGGCCTTTCGAAACTGCTGCGCGGTTTAAAAACGAAAACCTCCCATCTGACAGCGATCGTCACCGTCGCCGACGACGGCGGTTCATCGGGCCGCCTGCGCGAGGAAATGGATATTATCGCGCCGGGCGATTTGCGTAACTGCCTGGTGGCTATGGCGGACAAGGAAAGTCAGATGGAATACATTTTCCAACACCGTTTCGGCGGTACGGGGGAGCTGGCCGGCCACAGTTTGGGAAATCTTTTCCTGGCGGCTTTGATGGAAGAATATAAGGACCCCGTTTTGGCGCTCGAAGCGGCGAGCGAAATTTTGAACGTGCGCGGGGAAGTGGTGCCGGCGACGACCGAACCGGTGCGTTTGCGCGCGGAGATGACCGACGGCGTCTGCGTGATCGGTGAATCCGAAATTCCGGAATACGGCGGACGCATTCAGCGGTTGCATATCTTACCGGATATGCCGCAGGCGGTGACGGCGGCCTTGGAGGCGATCGAAGCGGCGGATGTCATCACGCTTGGGCCGGGAAGCTTGTACACGAGTATTTTACCGAACCTTTTGGTGCCGGAAATTGCGACTGCCTTACGACGCAGTGATGCCACCAAAATTTATATCTGCAACGCGATGACCCAACCCGGTGAAACGGACGGTTATACGGTGGCGGACCATTTGCGGGCGTTGATCGATCATATCGGGCCGGGAGTGGCGGATTACGTTTTGGTGAACGATTACGAGCCGGCCCGCGAAGTGCTCGAACGTTACGCGGCTATGGGTTCCTATCCCGTGGTCTGCGACACCGAAGCGGTGCAGGCGCTGGGCGTCAAAGTCGTGCGCGCGAAACTGATCGCGGACGGTATGACGGTAAGCCATGCGCCGGACCTGGTCGCCGATGCGATTGTGAACATGGTGCACGCGGTGCAGTCGGATCTTCATCCGCAATTATTGGATTACTATTTCGATCGCAGTTTATAAGCGTCAGAAAGGAGGCGGCGATGTCCTTTGCCGAACAAGTAAAAGACGAGCTGGCGCGAGTGGTGCCGACGGAAGTCGACGCCCGACGCGCGGAACTCACCGCCTTATTGCGCATGGGAGGATCGCTGGTCATGGGGAACGGCGGCGCGGGCATTCGGTTTGTGACGCATCATAATCCGACGGCGCGCAAAATGCTGACCTATGTCAAAGCAACGGGCGGTATCGTGCCGCAGGTGATGGTACGGCGCGGCAATAAATTGCGCAAGAAAAATGTCTACACATTGACGATTTTACCGGGACAGGTCGGTCAGCGTTTTCTGGAAGAATTGGGATTACTGCCCGTGACCGAGATCCGTGATGATGAAATGTTTCGCGGTCGGGAAATCCGTCGCGCTTACTTGGCCGGCGCTTTTTTAGGTGGCGGCTCGGTCAATCGTCCGCAAGGCGATTACCATTTGGAATTCGTCACGGAGTCCGTCGCTTTCGCAAAAACCTTGGTGCGCATGCTGAAAACCTTTCGTCTGCAAGGGCGCATCGTCGAACGCAAAGACGATTACATCGTTTATCTCAAAACGGGAGAAAGCGTGGCGCGGTTGTTGCAGATTATGGGCGCGGATCAGGCGTTACTGGAATTTGAAAATGTCCGCGTGCTGAAAGATATGCGGAATCAGGTCAACCGCGTGGTCAATTGCGAGACGGCTAATTTGCAAAAAACGGTAGACGCCGCGGTACGGCAACTGCGTGACATCGAACTGATCCGCAGCGTGCAGCCGTTGCACACCTTGCCGCCGCGTTTGAAAGAAGCGGCGGAACTTCGTTTGGCGCATCCCGATGTACCGCTTCGGGAGCTGGCGGGTTATACGGATAAAAAAATGACAAAATCAGGATTATATCACCGATTCAGAAAATTGTCGGATCTTGCGGACGCATTGCGGGCGCAAGGTCAGGACAGGGGGAAATCATGAAGCAAACCTGGAAGAATTGGCTCAATATCGTCGGCGGGATGCTGATCGCGTCGTTCGCCAACGGTCACGCGGAAGCGTATCCCGAGGCGGAGTTGTCCGCCTGGCAGGCGCCGTATGCGGGAGAAGAGCAGACGGCAACACGCAGGGATGACAGCGCGACACTGGTGTTTTCCGACAGTCCGGAGTATGTCAGGGGCGAAGGTCTGCTTTGCCAAGGAACCATTGACGGCCATGGACGACTGTACTTTTACCATGTCAACGGATCGCCGCGACCGATGCAATTGGTGGTGTATGCGCTTTCTGAAACCACCGGCGCGGCGGTCGGCGTGACGCGGGAAGTAATCGGCACGCCGGACAGTTTTTATACCCGCCACGGTCGGGAACTATCGCGCAAAGAACTTTTCGCACCGGCGACGCAGCGCGTGTTGCGCCTGACGGAAGGCCGGCCCGAGCTGCTGCTCCAAGAAGAACGGATTGTCGTGCAGCCGGGCGAATTGATTTCAGGCATTTTGGATTTGGAAACGTCAGCTCCCGTCAAAGTGCGGGTCGCCATGCTCGGCACTTCGCGCACCGCATTGCACCGCCTGGCGTACTTACCGCCCTTAGAACACGATGCGGCGCATGACCGCGGCACCTTTCCCGCTACGGCGCGCGAAGTCGAGCTCGCACCGTATCGTCCGGATCGGGACGGCATGCGTGTCATTCATTTGGCCGACGGTACCCGCGATCCCTATCTTGTCGGACTCGATGAAATCACCGGACGCGAAGTGACCTTACGCGGTAATTACGGCATGACGTATACCATTAAAATTCCTCTCATCGGACTGGGGTCGGTGGATCTCTTTTTCAATCCGCAGGGAGGAGGCTATGCCGGTGATATGGCAATCGAAGCCAACGGTCGTTGGCGGCCGATATCGCTCGCGGGCCATTACCAAAAGCGCGCCATCGGTACCGATACGGTGCGGGATACGATTCATCTCGGAACCTTTCCTACCGAAAGCACGGTGACTGTCACATGGACGCCGGCGGGGGCGTCTTTCCTGCCTGTACGGATATGGCTGGTACCGCATGCCATGGGCGCTTCCCAAGCCGCTCGCGAGCAGGAAAACGATTGACAAAAGAACCGGCAATGAGTACAATAGTACAGAAAACATTACCGCTTGCGAGCGGTGGTGAGAGCATCTTTTAAACTGGTCCCGTGAGGCTAGTAAGGGTGGTCGTAGCTGTGTTTGCTATGCAACCTCTTTGTCCCGGGACAAAGAGGTTTTTTTCATGAGGAGGCAACAGCATGGTCGACTGGCAAGGCCGTTCGCTGATTGATTTGGCGTCACTTACGGCGGCGGAAATCGAAGCGATTTTGACGCAAGCTCTGGCAATGAAGAAATTCATTGCGAGCGGCGCCAAAAAAACGGATTTATTACGGGGCAAAGCGATTGTCAATGTATTTTCGGAAAATTCGACACGCACGCGCAGTTCGTTTGAGCTCGCGGGTAAATACCTCGGAGCGGATGTCATTAATATCAATAAAAGTACCAGTTCGATGACCAAGGGCGAAAGCCTCCGCGATACGTTGTTGACGGTGGCGGCGTTGGCGGCGGACGCGATCGTCATGCGTCATGAAGCATCGGGCGCCGCGGCCTACGCGGTGGAAATCGGGAAACGTTTCCCGCATTTTCCGGTCGTCATCAATGCCGGTGACGGTTTGCACGCGCATCCGTCGCAGGGACTTTTGGATCTCTTCACCGTGCGGGAACAGAAAGGCAAGATTAAAGGACTTAAATATGTTATCGTCGGCGATATTTTGCACTCGCGCGTCGCGCGCAGTGATTTAGCCGGCTTTACCAAACTCGGAGCCGAAGTGCACATGGTCGGCCCGCGTACGTTGGTGCCGCGCGAATTCGCCGAACTCGGCGCGATCCTGCACACGGATTTGAAAGAAGCGCTGCGAGATGCCGATGCGATTCAGATTTTGCGCTTGCAAAACGAACGAGCGGCGGCCGGTTTCATTCCGAATAACCGCGAGTATGCGCGCACCTACGGGATCTCGAGTGCGCTGCTGCAAGAGGTGGCGCCGGACGCGATGATCATGCACCCGGGACCGATTAATCGCGGCGTGGAAATTTCACATGAATTGGCGTATGCGCAAAACGCCTTTTTACAGACGCAGGTCAAAAACGGCGTATGCGTACGGATGGCTATTTTAAATGAAGTATTGAATGGGGGTAACGGCATTGAAGCGCTTGCTTAAGAACGGCACGATTATTAATCCCGCCGCAGGTCAAAAGGCGGTCGGCGATGTGCTTTTTGAAGACGGTAAGATCCTCAGTGTCGGCGAAACCATTACGGCGACCGACGGCGTCGAAGTGATTGATGTAACCGATTGCTACGTCACGCCGGGTTTGATTGATATGCACGTGCATTTGCGCGAACCGGGTCAGGAAGCGAAAGAATCCATGACAACCGGTACGCAGGCGGCGGCAGCCGGCGGGTTTACGCGCGTCGCTACCATGGCCAACACCACGCCTGTCATTGATGACCTCGTCACTTTTAACGGTGTCAAAGAACGCGCCCGCGCGGAAGGACACGTGAAAGTGGACATCATCGGCGCGGTTTCCCAAAATTTGGAGGGACGCGTTTTAAGCGACATGGGCGATCTGGCTCTCGCCGGCGCCGTGGCGTTTTCGGATGACGGGCACTATGTGGAAAGCGCGGACTTCATGCGCCGCGCGATGGAATATGCCGATACCTACGGCAAAATGATCATCGACCATGCGGAAGATTGGACGATGGCGGCGCAGGGCTTTATGCATGAAGGCAAAGTTTCGACGGCGCTGGGTGTTGTCGGACGACCGCGCGCGGCGGAAGACATCGCCGTTGCTCGCGATATTTTGCTTGCCGAAATGACGGGCGCGCATATTCATATCGCGCACGTGAGCTCCGCGCATGCCGTGGAACTCATTCGGGCGGCGAAACAACGCGGCGTCCGCGTTACCTGTGAAGTGACGGCGCATCATTTGGCGCTGACGGATGCCGAAATTAAAAATTACGACGCGGCGTTTAAAGTGGCGCCGCCGTTACGCGAAGAAGACGATCGCCAAGCGTTACTGGCAGCGCTGGCGGACGGTACGATCGATGCGATTGTAACGGACCATTCGCCGCATGCCGATGAAGAAAAAGACGTACCGTTTTGCTGCGCGCCGAACGGCATGAGCGGCTTAGAAACATCGCTCGCCGCTGTCATTACGTACGCGCTTACCCCCGGTCACATCGACTGGGAGCGGCTGGTCGACGCGATGTCCGTGCAGCCGGCGCGACTTTTGCAGCAGGAAGCGGGCGTGCTGAAAGCAGGCGCGCCGGCGGATATTACCGTCATCGCGCCGCAGAGCCAATGGACGGTGGAACCGGAAAAATTATATACGAAGTCGCTGTTTTCTCCGTTCGCGGGCAAGACCCTGACCGGTCGCGCCGTGCAGACGTGGGTGGACGGTGAACAGGTAATGCGGGAAGGAGCTGTACGATGAAAGAGGGATATCTGTACTTGGCGGACGGCCGGAAATTTCCGGGTTACCTTGTCGGCGGACACAGTAAAGCGGCGGAAGTCGTTTTTAATACGGCGATGACAGGCTATGAGGAGTCCTACACGGATCCTTCCTATACCGACCAGATTTTAACGTTGACCTATCCTCTGATCGGTAACTATGGTGTCAATCACCACATTTGGCAGGGCGAAAGGCCGTCGATTTCGGGCGCTATCGTCTCGGAATTGACGCGTTTCCCGAGCAACTGGGAAAGCGAAGATTCGCTGGGCCGATTTTTCAAGGCGAATCAGATTCCGGTGCTGATTGGCGCGGATACCCGCGCCATCACTCGCGCGATTCGTAAAGAAGGCACACCGATCGGGGTGCTTGCGACAGCCGCGGAAGAAAATTATGTAAAAGAAGCGCTTGCGCATCCTTTGCCGCAGGACCAGATCGCGCGCGTGACAACGCCGGTCGCTTATAAAATGGGCGAAGGTCGGTTGCGCGTTACCGTCATCGACTGCGGCATTAAACGGCGCATGCTGGATCATCTCGTGGCGGCGGACTGCCACCTGACGGTCGTGCCGGCGCAGACCAAAGCGGCGCAGATCCTCGCGACCCGACCGGACGGCGTTTTCATCAGCAACGGCCCGGGCAACCCCGCGGATGTGCCCGATACGATCCAGACCCTGCGTGAGCTCGTCGGTAAAGTGCCGATGTTCGGTATTTGCATGGGCCATCAGTTGCTCGCGCAAGCGTTGGGCGCGGTCACGTTTAAATTGCCCTTCGGTCATCGCGGCGCGAACCATCCGGTCATCGATCTTGCGACGAAGAAAATCACGATGACGGCGCAAAACCACGGTTACGCCGTCAGTGAAGAAAATTTTCCGGCGGAGCTCATGGTTACGCACCGTTCGTTGAATGACGGTACGATCGAAGGCTTCCGCCACCGCACGCTGCCGATTCAGGGCATTCAGTACCATCCCGAAGCGGCGCCGGGACCGACGGACAACGAATACTTATTTACCGATTGGATGAAAAGCCTGAAAGGAGAACGAGCATGAATAAAGAAATCAAGAAAGTTCTCGTGATCGGCTCCGGCCCGATCGTCATCGGTCAGGCCGCGGAATTCGACTATGCCGGCACACAGGCTTGCCTGTCGTTAAAAGAAGAGGGCTGTGAAGTCGTTCTGATCAACAGCAACCCGGCGACGATCATGACGGATACGGATATCGCCGATCGCGTGTACATCGAACCGCTGACGCTCGATTTTGTCACATCGGTCATCGCGCAGGAACGTCCGGACGGGATTTTGGCGACGCTGGGCGGTCAAACCGGTTTGAATCTCGCGATGGAACTTTTCGACAAGGGCATCTTGGAAAAATACGATGTGGAACTTTTGGGCACGCGCATGGACGCGATCCGGCAGGCGGAAGACCGCGAATTATTTAAGGAAGCGATGCAGCAAATCGGTCAACCTGTGCCGGAAAGCCGCACCTGCAACACGTTAAATGAAGCGTTGGCTTTTGCGGAAACGATCGGTTACCCGCTGATTATTCGTCCGGCGTTTACGTTGGGCGGTACCGGCGGCGGCGTCGTACACAATGAAACGGAAATGCGCGAAATCGGTCAGCGTGGTTTGGTGCTGAGCCCGATTCACCAAATTTTGGTGGAACGCTCGGTCGCCGGCTGGAAAGAACTGGAATATGAAGTCATGCGCGACAGCGATGACAACTGCATCATTATTTGTAATATGGAAAATATCGATCCGGTCGGTGTCCACACCGGCGACAGCATCGTCATCGCGCCGAGCCAGACGCTGACCGATAAGCAGCATCATATATTGCGCACGGCGTCGCTGGATATCATTCGGTATTTGGAAATCGAAGGCGGCTGCAACGTGCAGTACGCGCTCGATCCGCATTCGAATCAGTACTATGTCATCGAAGTCAATCCGCGCATGAGCCGCTCGTCCGCGCTCGCGTCGAAAGCGACCGGTTATCCGATTGCGAAAGTGGCGGCGAAAGTGGCGCTCGGCAAATCGCTCGGTGAAATCGAAAACGCCGTTACCGGCAAAACGAAAGCGGCGTTTGAACCGACGCTCGACTACATCGTCATTAAAATTCCGCGCTGGCCGTTTGAAAAATTCAATCTGGCGGATCGCGAACTCGGTACGCAGATGAAAGCGACCGGCGAAGTCATGGCGTTGGCGACGAATGTTCCGGCCGGCTTGCAGAAAGCGGTGAGATCGCTCGAAACCGGCACGGATTCGCTCTATTTGCCGAAGTTGGAACACTTGTCCCACTACGACATCAAAATGCTTTTACGGCGCGTGGACGATGAACGGCTTTTCGTCATTGCCGAAGCGTTGCGGCGCGGTTTTGACGTGCAGGAAATTTACCACACGACCAAGATTGACCCGTTCTTTATCACGCAGATCCAGCGCATCGTCAACTGCGAACGCAAGCTGATGAACGAAGGATTGACGCAGGAACATGTGGAATTGGCGAAGTACCTCGGTTTTTCGGATCGCCGCATCGCACAGCTGACGCATGTGGAAGAAAGCGAAGTAGCTGCGTTGCGCAAACAGAAGCATATTACCGCCTCGTATCGCATGGTCGACACCTGCGCGGCGGAATTCGATGCCGCGTCGCCGTACTACTACTCGGCGTATGGTGTGGTCGATGAAGTCACTCCGCAGAAAAACAGCGTCATGGTTCTCGGTTCGGGTCCTATCCGCATCGGTCAAGGCGTGGAATTCGACTACTGCTCCGTGCAGGCGATTCGCGCGTTGAAACGATACGGTTATCGTTCCATCATGGTCAACAATAACCCGGAAACGGTTTCCACCGACTTTGATATGTCCGACGCGCTGTACTTTGAACCGCTGGTGCCGGAGGACGTTTGCCAGATTATTGAAAAAGAACAGCCGCAAGGCGTTATTACCCAGTTCGGCGGGCAGACCGCGATTAATTTGGCGGGGAAACTCGCGGCGCACAACGCGCCTTTGTTGGGGACCGATGTTGACGGCGTAGATCTGGCGGAAGACCGCAAACGCTTCGACGCATTGCTCGAATCGCTCCACATCGAACGTCCGCGCGGTTGTATGGTGACATCGCTTGCGGAAGCGCACGAAGCCACCAAAAAATTGAAATATCCGTTGATCGTACGACCGAGTTATGTGCTCGGCGGACGCGCGATGCAGATCGTTTACCAACCGCGCGAACTCGATACCTACCTGCGGGAAGCCGTAGTCGCATCGTCCGAGCATCCGGTTTTGATTGATGAATACCTCGTCGGCCGCGAACTCGAAGTCGATGCGCTGTGCGACGGTGAAAACGTCTTTATTCCGGGCATCATGGAACAGATCGAACGCGCGGGCGTTCACTCGGGCGACAGCATCGCCGTATTCCCGCCGCAACATATTGATCAGGCCAAAATCGATGAAGTGGTCGAACATACGGAACGCATTGCGCGCGCGTTAGACATTCGCGGCATTGTCAATATCCAATACATCATTGCCGGCGGGAAATTGTACGTTATCGAAGTTAATCCGCGTTCGAGCCGCACGGTGCCTTTCATGAGTAAAGTGACGGGTTACAACCTGATCGCGCTCGCGACCGGTATTTGTGTCGGCAAAACCTTGCCTGAACTCGGCATCACGCCGGGGCTGGTGCCGACACCCGATTATGTAGCGGCGAAAGCGCCGGTGTTCTCGTTCGCTAAACTCGGTCTGGTGGAAATCGCGCTCGGACCGGAAATGAAATCGACCGGCGAAGTCATGGGGATCGGCAAAACGTATTCCGACGCGTTGTATCGCGCGATCGTCGGCGCGTACATGGGCATTCCCGACGGCGGCAACGTGCTGATTACGGTCAGCGACCGCGATAAAGAGGAAACCGCGCAACTCGCTGCGGAGTTTGTCGAACACGGGTACCACATCATGGCTACGCACGGCACGGGCAGCTACTTGGAAGAAAAAGGCATCCCCGTACAAATCGTCAATAAAATGCATGAAGGCGGCGACGTTACTTGCGCGACATTATTGCGCGACGGTTCCGTCGACATGGTGGTCAATACAATCACGTACGGCAAACGTCCGGAACGCGAAGGTTTCCGTCTGCGTCGCATGGCCGTCGAACTCGGTATTCCCTGCGTGACCTCGCTCGACACGATGCGCGAAGTAGTGCGCGTGTTGCGCGAACGGAAAAATAATGATTTGCCGAGCGTCAAAGCCATTCAGGACTACCAAAAGGAGCGGCGTCATGAACGCGCTTGAAGTCGGACCGATTCGGACGAATGAACGCGTTTCTGCCGATATGTATCGGCTGGTGGCGGAGCTGCCGCGTTTGGCGCAGACGACACGGCCGGGTCAGTTTTTACACGTGCGCACGGCACGCGGCTGGGATCCGTTGCTGCGGCGTCCGTTTTCGCCGTCGCGCGTCGATCGCGAAAACGGACTGGTCGAAATGGTCTATCGCGTTGTCGGCCGCGGTACGGAGCTGATGACGCACATGCGCGCGGGCGATGAAATCGATGTGCTCGGTCCGCGCGGCACGACATTTACGCTGGGCGGAAAAATGTTAATGGTCGGCGGTGGGGTGGGGATCGCTCCGATTCTTTTCGCCGCGCAACAGGCGGCGGCGGGAACCGCTACCGTCATCATCGGCGGTCGCAGTCGGGAAGAACTGTTTTGGCAGGACTATTTTCCCGACACGATCCACGATTTGTTACTGACTACGGACGACGGTTCGGTCGGCCATCACGGCTATGCGGTGGATCTTGTACCGGCGTTGCTCGCATCCGGCGAGTTTGATCGGGTACTTTGCTGCGGACCGACCATTTTGATGAGTAAAGTCGCCGCCGCGGCGTATGCGGCCGGCGTGCCTTGCGAAGTTTCGTTCGAACGGCGGATGGGTTGCGGCACCGGCGGCTGCTACGCCTGCGTGTGCGATCGTAAGGACGGAACGCATGCGAAAGTATGTCAGGAAGGTCCTGTTTTTGACAGCCGGGAGGTGATCCTGTGAGCGCGAATATAGCCGTTAATTTTTGCGGGGTCACGATGGCGACGCCGATTATCGCCGCCTCGGGCACGTTCGGATTCGGACTCGAGTACGCGTCCTATCTTGACTTGGATCAGGTCGGCGCCGTATCGGTCAAGGGACTGACACGGGAACCGCGGCGCGGTAACGCGGGCGTGCGGATTGCCGAAACGCCGGCCGGAATTTTAAATTGCATCGGTTTGGAAAATCCCGGCGTAGAAGCGTTTTGCACGGATATTTTGCCGCAGATTCACGCCGCGTCGTCCATTCGCGTGATGGCGAATATTTCCGGCAATACGGTGGCGGATTACGCGTACATGGCGGAACGTCTGAATGATGAGCCGGTCGATTTTCTGGAAGTGAATATTTCCTGTCCGAATGTGAAAAAGGGCGGGATGAGTTTCGGCGTCGATCCGCACGCGGCGGCGGAAGTGACGCGCGCGGTGAAAGATCACACGCGGCTTCCCGTCGTCGTGAAATTGAGTCCGAATGTGACGGATATCCGCGTCATCGCGAGCGCCGTGGAAGAAGCGGGCGCGGATGCGGTATCGCTGGTCAATACGTTTATGGGACTGGCGATTGATGCGAAAACGCGGCGGCCGCTGCTGGGCAACGTCACCGGCGGACTTTCCGGCCCGTGCGTTAAGCCGATGGCCTTGCGTTTGGTCTGGGAAGTCGCGCAAACGGTCGATATTCCGATTTGCGGTTTGGGCGGGATCATGACCGGGTTGGACGCCATCGAATTCATGATGGTCGGCGCGGACTGCGTTTCCGTCGGTACAGCGACAATGCGCGATCCGGCCGCCTGCGTCAAAATTGCCGACGAAATGGCCGCATGGTGCGATGCGGAAGGTGTCAAAGATATTTCGGAAATCGTCGGCACGTTGCGTATTCCGGGTGAAAGCTGAAAAAATCCCGTCAGTCGACGGGATTTTTTTGTGGAAAGGATATGGCGCGGTAAAAAGTCGCGATAAGCGTCGTGACACGTTTAATTTTTCCGCGCGCTATGCTACACTTTTATTATGAAAATCAAAGAAGTCATTATTGTTGAAGGAAAATCGGATATTGCCCGCGTGCGTCAGGCGGTAGATGCGGAAATCATTCCGACATACGGATTTGGCCTGAGCCCGGAAACGCTTTCGGATATTGAAGCGGCGTACCGGCGGTGCGGCATTATTATTCTCACCGATCCGGACGGCGCGGGGGAGCGTATCCGTCGTTATTTGACGCAGCGTTTTCCGGAGGCCAAGCATGCGTTCGTGCCGAAAGAGGATGCGATAGCCAACGATGATTTGGGCATCGAACAGGCGAGCCCCGAGGCCATTCGCAGCGCTCTCAGCAAAGTGCGCAGCGTCGCGCCGACGAATGAGGCGCATTTTACGGTAGCGGATTTGTGGGAGGCGGGCGCGGCGGGCACGCATGATGCGGCCGCACTTCGGGCGCGGCTCGGCGCGCGACTCGGCATCGGTTACGCGAATGCCAAACGTTTTTTGGTGCGTCTGAATCATTACGGCGTCACTCGTGAAGAATGGGCGCAAGCTCTTCGGGAGGAGCAGACCGATGGAATATGAACTCGCACACAAAGGAACGGTTCGTCGCCTGACCGAGCATTTCGGTTTACGCATGCAAAAAAAATGGGGACAGAATTTTCTGATTCGTCCCGAGGTTGTTGAAGACATTGTCGACGCGGCGGAACTCGGACCCGATGACCGTGTTTTGGAGATCGGTCCCGGCATCGGCACGCTGACGCAGGGATTGGCGCGCACGGGAGCACAGGTCACGGCGGTGGAATTGGATCCGAAACTGCCGGAAATTTTGGCGGAAACGCTCGCGGCGTATCCGAATGTGCGAATTGTCCCGGGAGATATTTTAAAAACGGACGTGCGCGCGCTGATGGGGGATGAACCTTTTACCGTCGCGGCCAACTTGCCGTACTATATTACGACGCCGATTCTGATGTACCTTTTGGAGCAGAAGTTGCCGCTGGTGCGTCTGGTGCTGATGATGCAGCGCGAAGTGGCGGAGCGTTTGGCGGCAAGCCCCGGTACGAAAGCGTACGGCGCGATCACGCTCGCGGTGCAGTACTACACGGAAGCGCACGTGCTTTTCGATGTCGAACCGGAATCGTTTTGGCCGGCGCCGAATGTCGTCTCAAGCGTCGTGGAGTTTGTTCCACGTAAGCGTCCGCCGGTGGACGTGCGGGATGAAAAGTTGCTTTTCCGCCTGGTGAAAATCGCTTTCGCGCAACGCCGCAAAACGTTTCGTAATAATATAAAAGCCGCCGGCTATGAGTCAGCGACGGCGGATGCGTTGTTGGCACGGGCGGAGATCGACGGCGGTCGACGCGGCGAAACATTCAGTTTGGAAGAATTCGCGCGCCTGGCCAACGCGCTTTACGAGTTGGAAAAGGCAAAATAAGTTTGCGCGCGCTTCGCTATTTTGGCGTAGCCGTAGATATTCGGATGGACTCCGTCATCGTATTCGTTGGAGGCGAGAAGCCGGCGGAAATCGAGCGTCGCCTGCGGAAATGCGCGCACGAGCGCGTCACCGTATTCTTGGAACGCGGCGACCGCGTAGGGAAAGGCGGGCGCACTTTGCCAGCCGGTGTAGATCGCCTCTTTCGTAATCTCCGGCGGAATGCCGATGACGATGGGCAATGCGGCATGAGTAGATGAGAATGCAGTGATTTTTCGGACGAGCGGTCGGATATCCACCGGCTGCTCGTTTTCTGCGTCTTGCATGATATCGTTGCTGCCCGCCATTAAAAACAACAGATCGTACGCGACGGGTTCGCGCAACGTTCGTTCGGCGCGTTGCAGCACCTGATCCAGTCCTGCGCCGCACATGCCCAAGTTGGTAACCTGCAGGTTCGGTAACGCCGCCGCCAATTTGGTCAGCCAGCGGGAAGGCATCGGCACGTCAAAGCCGTAAGTTAAGCTGTCGCCTGCTGCGAGTAAATGCATTGTTTCACCTCGCGTTCATTGTAGCGGGCGTGAATCTCGGTTTCAAGTCGGCGGCGCGCTTCATTTCGTGCTACAATGAGGATAACAAACCGACCTTACGGTCAAGGAGGCGATTTCTATGCGGATAATCTTATTTCTGATCGGCATGGCATTCTTGATGCCGGTAATTTTCATTACGGTTTTGACGGTTTTCTTTTGGAAATATCTGGCGGGCCGAAAAAAATGCTCGCAGGGGAACTGTGACAAAGCATAATGATGTCGTTTGTGTTACAATAAATATCGATTGTAATGAAGGGTGAACGGAATGAAATTTTTTATTGATACGGCGATTGTGGATGAAATTCGCGCGGCCCACCGCCTGGGAGTGGTGGCCGGCGTAACGACGAATCCGTCGCTGATGGCAAAAGCGGGTCAGGACCCCAAAGAAGTTATCCAGGAAATAGCTTCTTTTGTGAACGGTCCGATTAGCGCGGAAGTATTGGCGGAAGACGCGGACGGCATGGTGCGCGAAGGTCGCGAGTGGGCGAAAGTGGCGCCGCAAGTAACGGTCAAGGTGCCGCTTACCGCGGAAGGTTTGGCGGCCACGCGCGTGCTGGCTGACGAAGGCGTCAAAGTCAATGTCACGTTGATTTTCAACGCGAGCCAGGCGCTTTTGGCGGCGCGTGCCGGCGCCGCTTTTGTCAGTCCCTTCATCGGACGGCTGGATGACATCGGCGCGAACGGGTCTGAACTTGTGCGCACGATTGCGACGATTTTCAAAGAACATCATATTGCAACGGAAATTATAGCAGCGAGCATCCGACGCCCGCTCGATATTACCGAAGCCGCTCTGGCGGGAGCGCACATCGCGACGGTCCCGTATAAAGTGCTTCTGGCGGCGCTCGAGCACCCGCTGACAAAAACGGGGATCGCGCGTTTTGCGGAAGACTGGCGGCAAGTGACACAAAAGACAAAATAGGAGGCGCAAGTAATGGACAGGATTTTGACATTGGAATTTGTACGAGTCACCGAAGCGGCGGCGATCAAATGCGGACGCCTGGTCGGTTGCGGCGATAAGATTGGCGCCGATCAGCTCGCTGTTGACGGTATGCGCAGTGAATTTGAAAAGGTGCACATCGACGGTGAGGTCGTGATCGGCGAAGGGGAAATGGACGAAGCGCCGATGCTTTACATCGGTGAAAAGGTAGGCCTTGGCGGTGACGCGGTGGATATCGCGGTCGACCCGCTCGAAGGCACCAACCTGGTCGCGAAAGGACAAAACGGCGCCATTGCGGTACTTGCGATTGCTCCGCGCGGTTGCCTTTTGCACGCACCGGATATGTACATGGAAAAAATCGCGGTCGGACCGCGCGCGGCCGGACGCATTGATATCAACGCGCCGGTCAAAGAAAATCTGCGTCGGGTTGCGGAAGCGATGGAACGCTCGGTCGATGACTTGAGCGTCGTCATCTTGGATCGGGAACGGCATGCCGATATTATTCGTGATTGCCGTGAAGCGGGCGCGCGAATCCGTTTGATCACGGACGGCGATGTCACGCCGGCGATCGAGGTCGGCATTGAAGGTTCGGGTGTGCATATGCTCATCGGTACCGGCGGCGCGCCGGAAGGCGTTTTGGCCGCGGCCGCTTTGAAATGCCTTGGCGGCGATATGCAGGGACGTTTGGTGCCGCACAGCGATGAAGAAGTACGTCGCGCCAAGGAAATGGGCGTAGCGGATATTCATCAGGTGTTTACTATCGACGACCTTGTGAAAGGCGACGACTGCATCTTTTCCGCCACCGCGATTACTCCGGGCAATATTTTGCGCGGTATTCGCTACTTCGGCGGCGGCGCGCGCACACAGACCGTCGTGATGCGCTACAAGACGGGCACCGTTCGTTTTGTCGATACCATTCACAAATTCGGTAACCGCGGCATGAGCATTAAACTGTAAAAACAGTCGGTAAATCATACGCAGTATCCGGTTTTGCCGGAGCATAAAAAGGAGCGGCGGGAGTCGCTCCTTTTTCGTGTCTTCTTTGTGCTTGCCGGAAATGCGTGGTATAGTGATGAAAAACAGAAGGGGAGTGTTGCAATGAAACCGACACGGGAACAGGCGAAACAACTTTTACTGGAATACACGGACTCCCAGGCACTCATCCGGCACGCGCTGCAGGTGGAAGCGGCAATGTTGCATTTCGCCGATTATTTCGGCGCGGAGGATCGGGAAAAATGGGGCGTGATCGGTCTTTGCCATGATTTGGATTATGACCGTTATCCGGACCGGCACTGCGCCGTGACGAAACAGATTCTGGAAAAAGAAGGCTGGGACGAAACCTACATTCGCGCCATTATGTCGCACGGTTACGGCATGGTAACGGATGTCAAACCCGAAACGACGCTGGAAAAAACGCTCTATGCGGTGGATGAACTCACGGGCATTATCAACGCCGCCTGTTTGTTGCGGCCGAGTAAATCGGTCTTGGATCTGACGGTGAAATCGCTCACGAAAAAATTTAAGGATAAACATTTCGCCGCCGGTTGCAATCGTGATGTGATCACACGGGGTTGTGAAATGCTCGGTATGGAGCGACAGGAATTTTTTGCGGAAACGATCAAAGGTTTACAGGAACGCGCGGAAATCGTCGGCCTGAAAGGAAACATATAAGTCGGAAAAAGCGGTGCATACCGCTTTTTTTGTGCGCATGCAATGCGCGTGTTGACATTCACGAGGCTTTGTGATACGCTTTGACTAATTACAAAAGCAATGCCACGAAGGAGAATATCCGTAACCGAAGGCGCAGAGAGCAGGCGGTGGTGCAAGCCTGTCCGTACGTTACGAGGTTCCGCTCCGGAGCAACAGGTGAAGAGCCTGGCGGGCACGCCCGATACAGCGTAACAAAGTTGGCCGTAGGCAATTTGGGTGGCACCGCGAGATCTCTCGTCCCAGTGAGGATGAGAGCTTTTTTATTGCAGTAAATATTGGTCACATGCCGCTCGTTATTCACGACATGGTGCGCGCTATGAAGAGTGCGAGCGGGGGAGGATTTATATGACGGAACGCGTATTTAATTTTCATGCCGGCCCGGGCGCGCTGCCGACAGAAGTACTTCAACAGGCCGCCGCGGAAATGATGAACTACCATGACACCGGCATGGGCGTTATGGAGCTTTCGCATCGCAGCGACGCGTATCAGCGCTTACATCAGGACGCGCGGCAGCGCTTGCGTAAATTGCTCGCGATACCCGCGACGCACGATGTTCTTTTTCTGCAGGGAGGCGCCGGCCATCAATTCGTGATGATTCCGGCGAATTTCGCCAAAGGCGGTCGGCTCGGCTATGCCGATACCGGCATCTGGGCCGACAATGCGATGCAGCAGGCGAGTTTGTACGGCGCGACTTACAAAGTGACGGATGCGAGCGCGGGCGGGTACCGCACGATTCCCATGGATTTCCATGTGAAAGAAGACACATCCTATGTGCATATTACGTCGAATAATACGATTTACGGTACGGCGTACCGGGACTTTCCGAAGCTCGACGTGCCGCTTGTCGCCGATATGAGTTCGGATTTGCTGTCGCGGCCTCTTGATGTCGGACAGTTCGGCTTGATTTACGCGGGCGCGCAAAAAAATATCGGGATCGCCGGCGTGACGATCGTCATCATTGATCGCGACTGGATGGCCAAGGGCAATGAACGCTTGCCGAAAATTTTACAATACCGCACGCATGCCGAGGCGGACTCGATTTTCAATACGCCGCCGACGTACGCGATATATGTTTTGGGACTCGCGTTGCAATGGGTCGAAGCGCAGGGCGGCGTGGCGGAAATGGATCGCCGCGCGCAGGCGAAGTCAGAGCGGATCTACGAAGTGCTCAACCGTTATCCCGAAATTTATCGGCCGCACGCCGAACACGCGTGCCGATCGCGGATGAACGCGGTGTTTACATTGTGTGACGAAGCGCAAACGGAAGATTTTGTGCGGGCGGCGGCCTCAGCCGGCTTTGTCGGCATCCAAGGACACCGTCGCGTCGGCGGGTTGCGCATCTCGCTCTACAATGCCGTACCCCGGGAAGGGGTCGAAAAACTGGCCGACTGGCTGGACGATTATGCGCAGCGGCATCGGTAACGAAACGTATATTTCATGCGCAACGGTGCGGCCGATGAGCGCCGGAACGGCAAAAAGAGACGGGAGGGATGCCGATGTTACGATTGTTGTTAGCGCGGCACGGCGAGACGAAATGGAATCTTGAAGGACGCTACCAGGGGCAGGTCGATACCGAGCTTTCTGACCTCGGGCACACGCAGGGTCAAAAGCTCGGCGAGAGTTTACGCGCGGTGCCGATCGATGCGGTACTGGCGAGTCCGTTGCGTCGCGCGCGGGAGACGGCGGAGTATTGCGCCAAGTGGCACGGACTTCCCGTCATTACTGACGCGGACGTGACGGAGATCGCTCACGGCGCATGGGAAGGGCGATTGGCGACGGAGGTCGCGCACGCTGACGGTGATCGGCTCACCGCCTGGCGCACAAAGCCGCAGACAGTGACGATGCCGCAAGGCGAATCACTGCAAGATGTCGCGCGACGTGTTGAACGCGCGTTGGCGCGCTACCGTACGGAGTATGACGGTAAAACGCTGCTGGCAGTGGCGCATGACGCGGTGAACAAGGTGGCGCTTTGCCGGATTCTCGGGCTCGACCTCAGCCATTTTTGGCAGATTCAACAGGATAACGGTTGCGTCAATGTGCTGACTTACGACGGCGGCTGGCGAGTGCTCGCGGTCAATGTCAATACGCACCTTGGTTATTTGTACAGTCAAATGGAGCAAAAAAGCCTTTAATACCGTCTTTACAAAGACGTGAGATAAAAGTTGTTTAGAAATAAAAAGGAGCGATATTATGCTGGATATCAAATGGATTCGTGAAAATGCCGATCGCGTACGGGAAAATTTGAAAAATCGTCATCATACCGCCGATGTGGATGAAATTATCCGCTTGGATGAAGAACGCCGCACGCTGCTCGCGGAAGTGGAGCAATGGAAAGCCGACCGCAACGCGGCGAGCAAGGAAATTGCCAAATGCAAAAAAGAGGGCGGCGACGCATCCGAGATTATCGCCCGCATGAAAAAAGTCAGCGATGCTATTGCGGTCCATGATCAGCGGTTGCGTGACGTGGAGGAAAAACTCCATCAACAGATGCTTGAAATTCCGAATATTTGCGATGCCAGCGTACCGGTAGGCGAAGATGAAAATGATAATGTCGAAGTACGCCGCTACGGCACGCCGCGTGAATTCGGTTTCGAAGTGAAAGCCCATTGGGATATCGGCGCGGGTCTGGGCATTTTGGATCCGGAAACCGCCGCGAAAGTTACGGGCACGCGCTTCCACTACTACCTCGGCGCGGGCGCGCAACTGGAACGCGCGGTGTACAATTTCATGCTGGATATGCACACGCAGGAATTCGGTTTTACCGAAGTCATTCCGCCGTACATTATCAATGAAGACAGCATGATCGGTACCGGCCAGCTGCCGAAGTTCGCGGAAGACATGTTCAAATTGGAAGGTCTGCCGTACTACCTGACACCGACGGCGGAAGTACCGCTGACGAACTTCCATCGCGATGAAATTATCAACGGCGAAGTTTTGCCGCAGCGTCTCTGCGCTCTTACGCCGTGCTTCCGCGCGGAGGCGGGATCGGCGGGACGTGATACGCGCGGTCTGATTCGCCAGCACCAGTTCCACAAGGTGGAAATGGTTAAATTCGCGAAGCCGGAAGAATCCTACGAGGAGCTCGAGTCCATGACGCTCGAAGCGGAACAGATCTTGCGCCGATTGGCGTTGCCGTATCGCGTCATCACTCTTTGCACCGGTGATATCGGTTTCTCCGCCGCGAAGACATATGATATCGAAGTGTGGATGCCCGCCCAGGAAACCTATCGCGAAATTTCTTCCTGCTCGAACTGTGAAGCGTTCCAGGCACGTCGCGCCAACATCAAATTCCGTCGCAGCGCCAAAGACAAACCCGAGTACGTACATACTTTGAACGGTTCGGGTCTTGCCGTCGGGCGCACGGTCGCAGCGATTTTGGAAAACAATCAGCAGCAGGACGGCTCGGTCATCGTACCGAAAGCCCTGCGTCCGTACATGCACGGCTTGGAAGTGATCACGCCGGTTAAGCCGCTGCGTTAATCTTACTCCCGCATCTCTTACTGACAACCGCCCCGCTCAAGGGGCGGTTGTCATTTTGACGGTAGTATGGTAATATTTATTTTATGAGTATATGAAAATGAGATTGCTATGACTGCATTTAAAGGAGGACATATTTAGATGAAAGTAGAAGTTAAACCGGTGGATCAGCACCAGGTATCTTTGTTGATTGAAGTACCGGTGGATGCTGTTAACCAAGGTATCCAATCGGCAGTGCAACGCATCAGCAACCAGGTAGCCATCCCGGGTTTCCGTAAAGGCAAAACGCCGCGCAAAATTTTGGAAGCGCATTTCGGTAAAGACGCGATCATGGCGGAAGCCAGCGATCTGATCGTCAATAAATACTACGACGAAGCGTTGCGCGAACAGAATTTGGTGCCGGTCACCCGCGCCGATATCGACGTAGAACAGTTTGAAGAAGGCAAGGACATGAAATTCAAAGCCACCTTCATCAAAAAACCGGAAGTCAAATTGGGCGACTACAAAGGATTGGACGTCGAACATAAACATCAGAAAGTCACCGATAAAATGGTCGACGAACAGTTGGAAGCCATTGCCAAACAGCATGCCAAACTGACCGTTGCCGAAGGCGCGGAATTGGCGAACGGCGATTTGGCGATGATCGACTTCAAAGGCTCGATCGACGGCAAACCGTTTGACGGCGGCGAAGGTAAATCCTATCCGCTCGAAATCGGTTCCGGCAGCTTTATTCCGGGCTTTGAAGAACAGCTCATCGGTCACAAAGCGGGCGATGAAGTAACAGTCAAAGTACAGTTCCCGAAAGAATATTTCGTGCAGGAACTCGCCGGCAAAGATGCGGAATTTGCGGTCAACGTGTTGGACGTAAAACGCCGTGAAATGCCGGAGCTGAACGATGAATTTGCGAAAACCGCGAGCTCGTTCGAAACACTTGCTGAATTGAAAGCAATGGTTCGTCAACAGATGCAGGAGCACATTGACAACCATGACCGCGAAGAGTTCCAGAACAAGTTGATCAAAACGGCGGTGGACAACGCGGAAACGGATATTCCGAATGCGATGGTGGAAAGCCGCATCGATCAGATGATCGAAGAGCTCAAGCTGAATTTGGAAAGCCGCAACATGAAGTTTGAAGACTACTTGGAACAGTCGAAAAATTCGCTGGACAAATTGCGTGAAAACTATCGCGAAGCGGCTCTTACCAATGTCAAAACGGACTTGGTACTGGAAGCCGTTTGCCAGGCGGAAGATATTCACGTAACGCCGGAAGATATGAACATGGAAGTGTACCAGATGGCGCAGAACTTCGGCGCCGATCCGAAAGATGTCTGGGGCATTATCCAAAAAGAAGGACGCATTTCGATGCTCGCGGGTACTGTAGCGCGTCGTAAAGCGGCGGCCTTCATCATCAACAACGCGAAACATGATCACGAAGAAGTAGCGGAAAAAGCAGCGACGAAAGAAGCTGCTGAAGATGCAGACAACGAAGAAAAGGACGCTGAAAAAGCGAAAAAATAAGACCGTCGTTTTCTTCCGTAAAGAATAACGAGGTGGATTCATTGAATTATGTACCGATTGTGGTAGAGCAAACGGCGCGGGGCGAACGTTCCTATGACATTTACTCCCGCCTGCTCAAAGACCGTATTGTCTTTTTAGGGGGTCCGATTGACGACAATGTCGCCAACATCGTGATCGCTCAACTGTTATTTTTGGAAGCGGAAAGTCCGGATAAAGACATTCACATCTATGTGAACAGTCCCGGAGGCGTCGTTACCGCAGGTCTTGCGATTTACGACACCATGCAATACATCAAGCCCGACGTCTCGACGATTTGCGTCGGTTCGGCCGCCAGCATGGGCGCCGTTCTCTTGGCGTCCGGCGCGACCGGCAAACGCTACGCGTTGCCGCATTCGCGCGTGATGATTCATCAGCCGCTCGGCGGCGTGCAGGGACAGGCGACGGAGATTGAAATCCATGCCCGCGAAATCCTGCGCATGCGTGAAGAATTGAACAACATTTTGGCACGCCACACGGGGCGTACGCTCGATGAAATCAATAATGATACCGAACGCGACCATTTCCTTTCGGCGGAAGAAGCGCTGAAATACGGTCTGGTTGACGAAGTTCTCGATCGTCCGTTGCCCCCGCCGGGTGTCGCGACGAAATAAGGAGGACATGTGCGCAATACTACTGCTACACCACCGGTCTGCAGTTTTTGCGGCCGGTCCAACGATGAAGTCAAAAAATTAATCGCCGGTCCCGGGGTCTATATTTGCGATGAATGTATCGGCGTGTGCGAACACATTTTGCAAGAAGAATTGCGCGCCGAACACAAGGCGGGCGCGGAAGAACTGGTAGTACCGCTGCCGCGCGAAATCAAAGACCAACTGGACCAATACGTCATCGGTCAGGAGGACGCCAAGAAAAGTTTGGCGGTCGCCGTGTACAACCATTACAAACGGTTGCAGAGCGATGTCGACTCCGATGACGTTGAATTGCAAAAATCCAATATCGTGCTGATCGGTCCGACCGGCAGCGGTAAAACGCTGCTTGCGCAAACGTTGGCGCGGTTTCTGAATGTGCCGTTCGCGATTGCCGACGCGACCAGTCTGACGCAGGCGGGCTATGTCGGTGACGACGTGGAAAATATTTTGCTGCGGTTGATTCAGGCGGCGGATTACGATATCGAACGCGCGCAACGCGGGATCATCTATATCGACGAGATCGATAAAATCGCAAAACGCACGGAAAACACATCGATCACGCGCGATGTTTCCGGTGAAGGCGTGCAGCAGGCGCTGCTCAAGATTTTGGAGGGCACTGTCGCAAGCGTTCCCCCGCAGGGCGGGCGTAAGCACCCCAACCAGGAAATGATCATGATCGACACGACGAATATTCTTTTCATTTGCGGCGGCGCGTTTGACGGGATCGATCGTTATATTTCGCGACGCATGGCGAAAAAGACGATCGGCTTCGGCGCGGATATCGTCCGTAAAGAAGAAAAAAATGTGGCGGAAATCCTGACGCATGTGCAACCGGAAGATCTGCTGAATTTCGGTTTGATTCCCGAATTCATCGGCCGTTTACCCGTGCTTGTCACGCTCGATCCGTTGGATAAAAAGGCTCTGCTCAGAATCTTGACGGAGCCGAAGAATGCGCTTGTCAAGCAATATCGTAAATTGCTGGAAATGGACGGTGTGGATCTGACGTTTACGCCGGACGCGCTTTCCGCCATTGCCGACGAAGCGCTCGCGCGCAACACCGGCGCGCGCGGTTTGCGAGCCATCATTGAGAAAGTGATGCGCAACGTGATGTTTGAGGTGCCGACGCTGAAGAACGTGAAGCAGGCGACGGTGACAAAAGAAACCATTCAGGACGGAGCGGAGCCGGAACTGGTATATCGCTCGCAGGTTGAGTAAAAACGGGTTCCTCCGGGAACCCGTTTGTTTTGTAATCATAGATAAGGAGGGAATATGGCGCAAAATGAAATCGAAGGCAGCATGAAATTTCCGCTGCTGCCTTTACGTGATGTGACGCTTTTCCCCCAGATGGTGACCGGTATCGAAGTCGGGCGGCCGCAATCGGTAGCCGCCGTGCGCGAGGCGATGCGGGGCGACGGCTATGCGGTCTGCGTAATGCAACGTCACGCGGATACGGATAATCCGGGCATCGATGATTTATATACGATCGGTACCATCGGTAAAATAAAACAAATCTTGCAGCTGCCGGACGGCGTGCTGCGTGTGCTTTTAGAAGGGGTTACGCGAGTCCATTTGCTGGATATCGAAGCGACGGGCGCGTGGCAAACGGCGGAAGTCATCGACTGTGTGCTCGAAGAAACTGACTCACCCCTCTTGGAAACGTATCGCCGCGATGTGGTCAAGCGGTTCGGCGAGTGGCTGGAGCACGCCCAAATCACGATGGAAAGCGATGCGCTTGCGCAGTTTGAAGCATTGACTGACCCGGGCGAAGTGGCTGATTTCGTGACGATGTACTTACCGCTGGCGTCGGCCGTGCGGCAGCGTATTCTCGCGGAACTTTCCGTAGAACGTCGGTTGGCGGCTGTACGCAAGTTTCTCTTAGCGGAGCAAGAAATCGCCGCGTTGGAGAAAAAGCTGAACGCGGAAGTTCGCCAAGGCATGGATAAAAATCAGCGTGAATACTATTTGCGCGAAAAATTGCGCGTTATTCGCGACGAACTCGGCGATCACATGGAGATCGACGAAGAAGTTGACGAGTACCGTAAAAAGCTGGCCGCGCTCGAGTTGCCCGCCGCGTCCGCGGAAAAAATTGAAAAAGAAATCAAACGTCTGGAAAAGACGCCGCCTTTAACACCGGATGCGGCCGTTTTGCGCAACTACTTGGACTGGATCTTCGACTTGCCGTGGAATACGGAAAGCACGCTTGCGACGGATCTGAAAGAAGCGCAGGCGGTACTGGACGCGGATCATTTCGGTTTGACGAAAATCAAAGAGCGGATCTTGGAACATTTGGCGGTGCGGCAGTTGACGCAATCGCAAAAAGGGCCGATCCTTTGCTTTGTCGGGCCGCCCGGCACCGGTAAGACAAGCTTGGCGCAATCGATTGCGCGGGCGCTCGGCGCAGAATTTACCCGCGTTTCGCTCGGCGGCGTGCACGACGAATCGGAAATTCGCGGCCATCGCCGTACGTATATCGGCGCGTTGCCCGGACGACTGATTCAGGGCATTGCGCGCGCGAAAACGAAAAATCCGGTATTTCTGCTGGATGAAATTGACAAACTCGGTAACGATTTTCGCGGTGATCCCGCTTCGGCTTTACTGGAGGCGCTCGACCCGCAGCAAAACGGCACGTTCAGCGATCATTTCATCGAATTGCCGTTCGATTTTTCCAATGTCTTTTTCATTACCACGGCCAACACGACCAATTCCATTCCGGAACCGCTGTTGGATCGCATGGAAGTGATTACGCTTTCGGGCTACACCGAAGAAGAAAAAGTGGAAATCGCCAAGCGTTACCTTTTGCCGCGGCAAATCAAGGAAAACGGCCTGGTGAAAAGAGATGTTCGTCTCAGTCAGGCGGTGCTACGCCGCTTAATTCGCGATTACACGCGCGAAGCGGGTGTGCGTCGTCTGGAACAGGTGATCGGCAGCGTGTGCCGCAAATTGGCGAAACGTAAAGTGATGCGAGAAGAAGCGCTCAATGTCACCGTCAAAAATCTTGAAACCTTGTTAGGGCCGGTACGGTACCTGACTCCGCCGCAAGATCGTCGCGACGAAGTGGGGCGCGTGACGGGGCTCGCCTGGACGCAGGTCGGCGGGGAAGTTTTGAATACGGAAGTGACGGCGTTTAGCGGGTCTGGTAAAATGATCTTGACAGGCCAGCTCGGCGACGTGATGAAAGAATCCGCGCAGGCGGCGTACACCTATGTGCGCAGTCGGGCGGAAAAGTTGCATTTGGCAGCCGATTTTTATCGCACGATCGATATTCACATCCATTTGCCTGAAGGCGCGATCCCGAAAGACGGACCGTCGGCGGGTATTACGATGGCGACCGCTATCGCCTCGGCCGTGACGAAATGTCCGGTACGAGCCGATACCGCGATGACGGGTGAAATCACCTTGCGCGGACAGGTGCTTGCCGTCGGCGGCATCAAAGAAAAGGTGCTGGCGGCGCATCGGGCCGGTATTCGCCGGATTCTTTTACCGAAAGAAAATCGCCGCGATCTGGCGGACATTCCGCAGAGCGTGCGTGACGATTTGGTTTTCCATTTCGTTTCCCATATGGATGAAGTGCTGCAGCAGGCTATGTCTGAACCGGTAAAACAGAAACGGGGTGAGGCGTAACGATGACAGAGGAATCATTTCGTATTGTAGAATCATCCTACTTGTTATCCGCGGTGAAATTATCGCAATGCAAGAAGGATGATTTGAAAGAGATCGCCTTTATCGGCCGATCCAATGTCGGAAAATCATCACTCATTAACTCGCTGTGCAATCATCGGGGACTGGCGATGGTCAGTCGCGAACCCGGTAAAACGCGCACGATTAATTATTTTTCCATTCGCTCGAAGCAGGCGGTTGACGGCACGGGCGATGAAGGAGAAACGGAACAGAATTGGTACCTGGTGGACTTGCCGGGATACGGATTTGCGAAAACCGGTCACGACAATCGCGATGCGTGGTCGGGATTTATTGCCGACTACGCGGCGAATTCGCGACACTTGGCGCTGATGTGTCTGTTGATCGACTTGCGGCATCCGCAGTTGCCGATTGATAAAAAAGCGTACCATTGGCTACGCGGCTTGGGTATGCCCCTGCAGGTCATCGGCACGAAAGCCGATAAGCTCGGGCAAAGTGATCGCCAGAAAAATATTCGAACGATCGCGCATGAATATCCGGGCGATTATCCGCCACTGATGTATTCATCGAAAAATCATCTGAATCGACAGGCTTTATTGCAGGTGATTCAGAGCTTTGTGGTCGATCCGCAGGAGGAACCGTATGCATAAAAAAATCGCCTCGCTGTTGCTCGGCATCGGTATCGGCGTGATGCTGCCGTGGACAACGCTTGCATATAATCACTACGCGCCGAACTCGTTTGATGAAGTGGAACGCTACACCGAAGGATATCAGGCGGCCGCGACGTTGATTGAAGCGGGAGCGGCTCCCGGTTACGACGCGACGTTGCTTGAACGTCCGCATTTGACGCGCTTTGAATTGGCGCGCGCCGTGGCGGCTATGCTGCGTGACGGTCATTTGACTCCGGCACAACGGGACGTATTGGCGCCGACGCAAAAGGAATACGCGCGCGAACTTAATGCGTTAGGCGTCGGGACCGAGTCCAAACCGCGCGGTAACATTGAAATCAGCGGCGATTTACGTTTGCGTCACACCGAAGGAACCGAGTCCGAAAATGATGCGCGGGTACGTATCGGCGCCGTCTATACGACGAACTCGAAAGTGTCGGCAGAGGAATAACGGATTTTTCGGACAATAAAAAAACGGCTCGAATGAGCCGTTTTTTGTTTACCAAAGTTTCCATGAAGTCGGTACGTACAGTAAATCGGTAATGCCGTGCGGCGCCGGTTGCACCAGGAAGAGACACAACACAGCGAGAACGACAAGACCGAGCGCGATCGGATTGGCTTCGCCGCGCTCGCTGACCCGGTAGTAGCCGAAGAGGCGAATGGCGATCGTCGCCGCCAGCGCTGTGATCAAACCGGAAAGGCTGATGATGCCGTAGACGACATTGGCCGCGACAAACGTGAGAAACACGACCGGAACAGTGACGATCGCCAGGTAGCGGGCGAGTGTCGAGACGCGTTGACGTTTGAGATCGCGCAGCCAATCGCTCAACTCCAGCCCGCAGAAACCGAGCAGGAACCAGGCGGTATAAATCACCGCATCCCAAGTGCTCTGCAAGCGTTTACGATTTTTGCCGAGCCAAAAAATAAGTCCCGAGACGACGAGGATCAGGGCCCCGCAAACGAGGTAATAATACGACGCGGGAATCACGGACAGCGCCAGCAGACCGAGCAGCGCCGGAATGAAACCGCAGACGGAATATTTTACGAGCGTCATGCGCGTCGGGCGTTGATCAATCGGTAACTCCAGATAGAGCATCGCCAGGACTTCCATCAGGAAGAAGCCGACGAAGGACGCGATCGCGTAAAACGGATTGGCGACGAGCGTGAAAGCGACAAACAGCACCGGAATTAAAATTCGCCAGCCCTTAAAAATTCGTAACGTTTTGAAGTTTAAGCGTTCTCCCTGCGTATGAATGGTCAACTGCATAAATGCGAGGAAGGTCAGCATCATGCCGATCGTTTGCATCGGCGTAGCGCCTAAATACAGGAAACAGCAAAGCACCAAAGCCGACAGATTGGCGCCGGTGAAACGCGCGAGCAACGCGCAAAAAAAGCCGATATTTAAATACGGCAGCGTGGCGAACAAGAAATCCATAATTAACTCCTTTAACCTCTATTAATATTCTTTAAGTATAACGGAGTAGCCGCCGACTTTCAAGTAAGGACTTGCAAGTAAACGGAAGGAATTCATTATTTGCAGGAACGTTCATTCTTGCTACAATAAAAGGAGAGCATTTACTGACAGAGATCCTGGAGGGGATAGTATGGCGCAAACAATTATGGTGACCTATGCGTCGCAAACCGGTAATACCAAACAGGTGGCGGAAGCCATTGCGGAGGAATTGGGCGTTTCGGCCGTGGCCATGGCGGAGGCGGATCCGTCGCAAGCGGAATGCATCGCGGTGGGATTTTGGGTGCACGCCGGCAAACCTTGCGAAGAAGCAACGCGTTTTCTGGAAAGTCTTTCGGGGAAAAAAGTGTTTTTGTTCGGCACCATGGGAACGCATCCTTCGGAAGAGCACGCTATCCTGAGCTCGCGGGCGGCGCGTGATATGATCGCGGAACGCAACTTGCTATTGGGGCAATTTGTCTGTCAGGGTAAATTGGCGGATACGATTCATAAGGAAGTGACCACATTGGTTCGTTTTCCGTACGGCGAACCCGTGACATTGACGCGGGAGATGATGGCGGATTCGGCGTCGCATCCGGATACGGCGGATCTCGAAGCGGCTCGTAAGGAGGCCCGCAAAGCATTTGCCAAAGTACGCCGGTAAATTCCGCTTGTCACCGCGACAAGCACTCTGTAAAGCGAGGCCATAATGAATCGAAAACGAAAACGAAAATGGATGATCGTCATCGGTGTGATCGTTGTGCTGGCAGCGGCTGTACTGCTGTTGCGCGGAGTCGGTGAGAAAACGCCGAAGACGGTGAAAACGACGCAGCAGCTGACATATACGGACAGTTTGGAACGGGAAGTGACTTTTAACGCGCCGACGCAGCGCGTGATTGCGCTGGATAATATCGAAGCCAAAATTGTGGACGCGTTAGGCGTGACGCCGTTGGCGGTTACGACGCATGCGAGTTTACCGCAACGCTTGGCGGAGAAGTGGAAGGCGTTGCCGCAATTGAGCGCGCGACCCAATCCGGCGGAAATCGCCGCCCTTTCACCCGATATCGTTGTCGGTCCGGCCACGCATGTATCGCCGGAGTGGATCACTGCTTTGGCGGAAGATAATGTGCCGGTGCTTTTTTGGAAAACGGAATCGTTGGCGGATATTGAAAATCGGATTTATTTCTGGGGCGCTGTTTTGGGAAGAGAACCGGCCGCGGAAAAAATTGTCCACAATATGGAAACGAGCATTGAAAAAACACGCAATGCATTCGCATCGGTGCCCCCGAAACATGTGTTGATTATCGATGTGAACGACAACGGTGTAGGCGCCTGTGACAGTCATACGCTGATCGGAAACTTGGCGCAGCTGATTCCGATGGTCAACCTGGCCGATGAATTGGCGGATGCGCCGCGTGACAGGGAAGGCCTGATCCCGATCGAAAACGTGATGGAGGCCAATCTGCAACCGCAAGCCGTGATCGTTCTGCGCGAACAGGATGCGGCATCGCCGGGAGCCGCGGCTTGGGAAGAGTTGGAATCGTCCGCTTATTGGCAAACATTGCCGGCGCTGGCATCCGGCAATGTAACGATGTTTACCGATGACGAGATCTCCGCCACGGTAAGTGTGCGGGCGGCGGACGCTGTCGCGTTGCTTGCGAAAACTTTATACGGACCGCGCAATTCGTAAGGAACGCGCTGATCGGAGAGAGGCGTTCGCCTCTCTTTTTTTGTATCGCCATTTCGGGAGAGCAATTAAAGCATTATGTTATAATAATTTTATCTGAATCGGGAAAGCTTGGGGTGAATTGATGGGGATATTCGGTGAAAAGTTAAAAGAAGTGAGTCAGTCGGTGTTGCCGATTGTAGTATTGATTTTTTCACTCCATTTCTTTCTGGCGCCGCTGTCGTTTGATATTTTACTGCGTTGCGTGGTAGGTACGGCGCTGATTATCTTGGGGTTGACCGTGTTTCACGTCGGCGTGGAAATCGGCGTCAGTCCGATCGGGATGCATTTAGGTCATGCCGTAACGAAGTACGGCAAAATGATTATGGTCGTCATGAGCGGTCTTGTCCTCGGCTTTGCCATATCGATGGCGGAACCGGATCTGCGAATCTACGGACAACAGGTAGAATTATTTACATCGGGCTACATGACGGAAATGATGCTGGTGTACGCGGTGTCGGCGGGAATTGCCGTCACGTTGGCATTCGGATTATGGCGGATCGTTCGCTCTTTGGCGCTGAAACATGTGTTTTTCCTGTTTTACGCAATGATCGGTCTGCTTTGTCTTTTGGTGCCGCGTGAATTTATTGCGCTTTCGTTTGACGCCTCCGGCACCACGACCGGGGCGATGACGGTGCCTTTTTTTCTCGCGTTGGCCGCCGGCGTTTCCAGTTTTAAGTCGTCGGACTCGGTAGCCGCCGAAGAAGACAGTTTCGGCTTGGTCGGGATCGCCTCCGCGGGCGCGATCCTGGGCGTGCTGCTGATGGCGGTTGTCACCGCGCAGCAACCGCTCGGGGCGAATGTGACGGTGCCGGATCAGGCGGCGTTGGAGCCCTTTTGGCAAAGTCTCGGTCATTTGGTTCCGCATATGCTGTTGGAAGTCTTTTTAAGTATTTTACCGGTCACACTGCTTTTTTATTTAGCGCATTTTTTTATCGAAAAAGTGCAGGGCGTGGAATTTTTCCGAATTAACGCGGGGCTCGTCTATACCTACCTCGGTCTCGTGATTTTTATGACCGGCGTCAATTTCGGGTTTAACCGCGCGGGTTATGAGCTGGGGATGGAGATCGCCCGACTGGAAGGATCGGTTGTTTTGGTGCTTGTCGGTTTGGTGATCGGTCTCGTTGTTATTTTGGCGGAACCGGCCGTGTTTCCGCTCGTCAACCAGATTGAAGATATCACCAGCGGCTATGTGCCGCGCAAGTTGGTCTTAATCGCGTTATCGCTCGCGGTTGGCAGCGCGGTGGCGTTCTCGATGTTGCGCATTGTGTTACCGGGATTGGAATTGTGGCATATGCTGCTGTCCGGCTACTTGATCGCGATCGCGTTATCGTACTTCGTGCCGAATCTCTTCGTCGGCATGGCGTTTGATTCGGGCGGCGTCGCCTCCGGTCCGATGGCGGCTACATTCGTATTGAGTTTCGCCAGCGGTGCGGCGCGACACTTTCCGGGTGCGGACGTATTTTTGGACGGATTCGGTGTCGTGGCGTTGATTGCGATGATGCCGATTGTCGCCTTGCAACTTCTGGGCATGGTCTTTCAATGGAAACAGAAACGGGGGAACGAGGCATGAGAGAAAGCTGCTATTGGATAATGGTCTTCGTGTTGAATCACGGCGAGGGCGCGGACTTGAGTGCGGCGTTTCATCATGAACACGTCAGCGGCGTCACCGTGATGCCGGCCAAAGGCACGGTCTCGAACTCCTTTTTAGCCAAGCTGGGAGTACGGGAAATTCGCAAAGACCTGGTATTCGCGATTGAGGAACGCGAGCGGGCGCGTGTGCTCCTGCCGCAAATGGTCGAACGTTTCAAACTGGTGAAGAAAAATCGCGGAATCGCCTACGCGCTTCCCATTACCGGTATCTACGGATCGCATACGCTGAACGAATGCAAAGTTGAAAAGGAGGAAGGGGAAGACATTATGTGGCAGGTCATCTATACGGTCGTCGATAAAGGGGGCGCCAACGCCGTCATTGAATCGGCAGGGGCCGCCGGCGCGCGCGGCGGCACGATTTTGCGCGGCCGCGGTTCGGCGTCGCGTAATACCACGATGATTTTCGACTTCCCGATTGAACCGGAAAAAGAAGTCGTTATGGTTTTAGCGCCGCAAGAGAAAGTGCAAAGCATTGTCGATGCTATTTCCGACAAGCTGCACATCGATGCGCCGGGACACGGGATTATTTTTGTACAGGATGTGGCGGCCGCTTACGGCCTGGTCGAACAAAAATAAAACTTGACTTACCGATATCGATTCTATATAATTGAAAAGTCATAGTGTGTGACTATGACACAACCGCTCGAAGAGGTTTTCAAAGCGAATGCTACCATATTCGGCGAGTCTGGTTATAGAGGAGGTGCAACTATGTACGCAATTATTCAAACCGGTGGTAAACAGTACCGTGTCGAAGAAGGCAAAGTTATTACGGTCGAAAAGCTTGCGCAGGCAGCGGATGAAGCGATCGAATTTGCCGACGTGTTGTCCGTAGTAGACGGTGACAACATCCAGTTCGGTGCTCCTTTCGTTAAAGGGGCCACGGTCAAAGGCAAAGTGCTTGCACAGGGGCGCGGTAAAAAGATCCGTGTCTTCAAGTACAAATCGAAATCGAATTATCGTCGTCGCCAAGGTCACCGTCAGCCTTTCACCAAAGTCCTGATCGAATCGATCGCTTTGGCGTAAGCCATGATCCTGGTAGAGACACAGGTAACGGACGGATTGTATACGGGTTTTTCCGTCAGCGGACATGCGGACTATGCTGAGCACGGCTCCGATATTGTCTGCGCGGCGGTTTCCGCCGTGACATTAACAACGGCCGGCGGTCTTAAGGATGTAGCGAAATTTCGCGGACATTATGAGACGCAGTCGGGAATGCTCACGGTTCAACTTGCGGATGCGCCCGATGCCCGTTCCCAATTACTGATTGAAACTATGCTGAACGGATTGCGCCAAATTCAGGCGCAGTATCCCGAACGGCTCACCATTGCAGAAAGACGGAGGTGAAACCATGTTTACATTTGATTTACAGCTGTTTGCTCATAAAAAAGGGCAAAGTAGTACGCGTAACGGTCGTGATTCCGAAAGCAAACGCCTCGGTGTCAAAGTTCACGACGGTCAGATGGCTAAAGCCGGTGCGATTATTGTTCGTCAACGCGGCACGAAGTTCCATCCGGGTACCAATGTGGGTATCGGCAAAGATGACACGCTGTTTGCGAAAACGCCCGGCGTGGTCTCCTTTGAACGTCTGGGACGCTACCACCGTCAGGTCGTAGTTCGTCCGGTCGAAGCGTAACAAAAAATAAAAACGCCCGTACGGGCGTTTTTTTGTTGCGGAAAAGAGGGAAAGGTTTCGCTTCTGCGGCGCATTGTGGTAAAATAGAAAAATATTAGGGTAAAGGAAGTGGAGTCATTGGCAGCGAACTGGCATGTCATCAGCGCCTTCGCCATTTACTTGGGCGTGATGGTCTATATCGGCGTGTATTATTATCGCCGTTCGAACGAGCTGAGCGATTATATTTTGGGTGGACGGAGCTTGGGCCCGTGGATCACCAGCATGAGTGCGGAAGCATCCGATATGAGCGGTTGGATGCTGATGGGACTGCCGGGGCTTGCGTATTTGTCGGGTCTGCCCGCGATGTGGACTGCCGTCGGTCTGGCGCTCGGCACATGGGCGAACTGGGTGTTTATTTCCAAGCGTTTGCGTAACTATACGGAAATTGCCAATGACAGCTTGACGATTCCCGATTTCTTGAATAATCGCTTTCATGATCACAGCAACATGCTGAACCTGGTTTCGGCGATTTTTACTTTTATCTTCTTTTTGATTTACACGTCTTCCGGTTTTGTCGCCGGCGGCAAATTGTTTGAAACGGTGTTCGGACTGCCTTATACTTGGTCGCTGCTGATTACCGCGGGAGTGGTTATTTCCTATACGTTTCTGGGCGGCTTCATGGCGGTCAGCTGGACGGACTTCATTCAAGGGATCATGATGTTCTTTGCCATTCTCCTGGTGCCGATGGCGGGCATGTTCGCTATCGGCGGCTTTGAAGAGACGATGGCTCGTTTGCAGGCGACGGTGCCCGGCCATTTTGCTCTTTTTGATCCGGCCATCGGTACGGGCGCGACGATCATCATGCTGATTTCATCGCTGGGCTGGGGACTCGGATACTTTGGCCAACCGCACATCCTGGTGCGCTTTATGGCGATTCAGGATGCGGACGAATTGCATAAAGCTACCCGCATTGCCATGACCTGGGTGGTCATTTCGCTTGCGGCGGCAGTCTCAGTCGGTTTTGTCGGTCGTGTTTACTGGCCGACGCTTTTGGAAGGCGCGGACGCGGAACGTATTTTCTTGTTGATGAGCAGCTCGTTGTTCACTCCCTTTGTCGGTGGTTTTATTTTGTCGGCGGTCTTGGCGGCGATTATGAGCACATCCTCGGCGCAGCTTTTAGTGACGTCGGCGACGATCTCGAAAGACTTTTATAAAAATTTCGTGCATCGCGGCGCCGGTGAGCGTGAATTGGTCTATGTCAGTCGAGTGACGGTACTGTTGGTGGCTGCCTGCGCGATTTTGCTCGCACTCAATCCGAACAGCTACATTTTGAATATCGTTGCCTATGCCTGGGCGGGTTTCGGTTCCGTCTTTGGACCGGTGGTAGTGTTGGCGCTCTTTTGGCGGAGGATGACGCGCAACGGAGCGTTGGCAGGCATGCTTGTCGGTGGTGTTACCGTGCTTATATGGAAACAATTTGAGTGGTTCGGTTTGTATGAAATCGTTCCGGGCTTCTTATTCGCGTCGCTGGCGATTATCGCGGTGAGCTTGTTGGATGCGCCGCCGCATAAAGGAATCACGGATGATTTTGATGAAGCCAATCGTCGCCATATTCTCGGCTGACTGGTTTTTTTCGTCGCATTCTCTTATACTGTAAGTAAAGGGGAGGGGAGCGTATGGAAACGATCGATTGGAGCAAATTGACGCCGGAAGAACGTGTCGAGCAGTACGCCATTGAAAATTATAAGCGCGGCTTAAACTGCGCGGAATGCGTGCTCTCCGCGTTGCAGCGCGAGGGAGCGCTGGACATTCCCAAAGAAGCGGTCGGCATGGGGGTCGGCTTCGGCGCCGGCATCGGTCTTTCGGGACTAACTTGCGGGGCGTTATCGGCTGTCGTCCTGGCAAACGGACTGCGGTACGGTCGGAAGGATCCGTATACCGTTCCGGAAGAGGAACGAGGCAAGGAGGTCGCCGGTAAATACTACCGACGTTACCATGCGATCGTGCGTGATTTTGTCGCGGAAAACGATTCGCCGATTTGCGCTGAAATTTCCGCACCGCATGGTGCGTGGGAATCACGGGAACGTCGCATTCATTGCCTGCAACTGATCGGACGCGCCGCGCGACTCGCCTATCGGTATTTGCAGATGCCGCAAGACGAAGCCTTTGCACTGCCGTACGAAGGTAAGACGATGAAACAGTTTGACGGCGCGAAGCCGGAAACATTACCGTATCCCACGCCGCATTTGGTCATCAGAAAATAAATAATGAAATTCTAATCTGGACAAAGAAATGTCGTTTTGGCAATAAAAAGGACACAGGGTATTGTCTCTGTGTCCTTTTTTGAGAGGAATTTTGAACACCCGGTGACGTGTGATAGATAAATGCGATAAACAGGAGCTTTGTGAATAAAAAATATTGACATGTTCGATTTACAATGATATACTATCTGAGTGTCTGTAATGACGTAAGTTTTATTACTTGCGCACTAAACGACGGAAAGGATGAGACCGATGGACTTGAAAGAATTGGCCCAACAGCCTTTTGTTGTCGGAACGAAGGAAGTCGGCCGCGCGGTTCGTGACGGCCGCGCCAAAGAAGTGTGGCTGGCCCACGACGCACAGGAGCGGATTACCCAACCCTTGCTGCTTTTGTGTCAGGAACAGGGCGTGCCAGTGGTCGCGATGTACAGTCGTGCCGAGCTTGGTGAGGCGTGCAAGTTGCCGGTCAAAGCGGCGGCGGTCGCCATCCTTTGCAGCTAGTCTGATTTTGGTAATATTTTTTGCCGTCATCTGACGGCGGGAAATCAATTATAAATCTTCATGATTGAGGAAGGAGGGAATTCTAATGCCGACGATTAACCAGTTGGTTCGCAAAGGTCGTGAGACTTTGCAGGAAAAATCCAAAACTCCGGCGCTGAAAAACAGCCCGCAGAAGCGTGGTGTCTGCACTCGTGTGTACACCGCTACGCCGAAGAAACCGAACTCTGCGTTGCGTAAGGTGGCGCGTGTGCGTTTGACGAACGGCATCGAAGTATCGGCTTACATCCCGGGGATCGGCCACAACTTGCAGGAACATAGCGTTGTCCTGATCCGCGGCGGTCGTGTCAAGGACTTGCCGGGTGTTCGTTATCATATTGTTCGCGGTGCTCTGGACACAGCAGGTGTACAGGGGCGTATGCAAGCGCGCTCGAAATATGGCGCTAAATCCGCACAGAAATAATAAGATAACAAATACCATTATATAAGGAGGAACTGACATGCCGAGAAAAGGCCCCGTATCGAAACGTGACGTTCTGCCGGATCCCGTGTATGGATCGAAGGTAGTTACGCGTTTCATCAATAAAGTAATGCTGGATGGCAAAAAAGGCATTGCGGAAAGTATCGTCTATGATGCTTTCGATATTATTCGTTCGAAAACGGGCAAAGACCCGTTGGAAGTTTTTGAACAGGCGTTGGAAAATGTTATGCCTGTCTTGGAAGTACGTGCTCGCCGCGTCGGCGGTGCGAACTACCAGGTGCCGGTTGAAGTCCGCTCGGATCGCCGTTTAACCTTGGGCATCCGCTGGATGGTCGGCTATGCTCGCCAGCGCGGCGAACGCACCATGCGGGAACGCGTTGCGGGCGAATTGATGGATGCCGCCAACAACACGGGCGCAGCCATCAAAAAGAAAGAAGAGACACATAAGATGGCGGAAGCAAACAAAGCGTTTGCCCACTATCGTTGGTAATTATGAAAGGAATCTATCGTGGCTAGAGAATTTACATTACAAAATACTCGCAATATCGGCATCATGGCGCACATTGATGCCGGCAAGACCACGACCACGGAACGTATTCTGTTTTACACGGGACGCGTGCACAAAATCGGTGAAACACACGAGGGTGCCGCGACCATGGACTGGATGGACCAGGAACAGGAACGCGGGATTACGATCACGTCCGCGGCGACGACTTGCCACTGGAAAGGCAATCGTATCAATATCATCGACACGCCCGGTCACGTGGATTTTACGGTCGAAGTTGAGCGCTCCTTGCGCGTGCTCGACGGCGCGGTCGCGGTGTTTGACGCGAAGAGCGGTGTAGAACCGCAATCGGAAACGGTTTGGCGTCAGGCGGATCACTACGGTGTACCGCGTATCGCGTTCATCAACAAGATGGATACGACGGGCGCGGATTTCTACGCCGCCGTTGAATCGATGAAAGAGCGCTTGGGCGCTAACGCTGTGCCGATCTCGTTGCCGATCGGCGCGGAACAGAATTTTGAAGGCATCATCGACTTGATCAAGATGAAAGCCTACCATTATGAAGGCGATCACGGTATCGATATCGTCGAAGGTGAAATTCCGGAGGATATGCTGGATAAAGCCAAAGAATATCGCGCGAAGCTGATTGAAGCGGTAGCGGAAACCGATGACGATCTCATGATGAAATATTTGGAAGGCGAAGAACTCACTACCGAAGAAATTCAGGCGGGCATCCGTAAAGCGACGATTGCCACTACGATGAACCCTGTAGCCTGCGGCTCCGCTTACAAAAATAAAGGCGTTCAGGAATTATTGGATGCCGTCATCGCGTACATGCCGTCTCCGACGGATGTGCCGGCGATTAAAGGCGTTCATCCGGAAACGGGAGAAGCGGACAGCCGTCCTTCGGACGACAACGCGCCGTTCTCGGCTTTGGCGTTTAAGATCATGACCGACCCCTATGTCGGTAAGCTTTCCTTCTTCCGTGTGTACTCCGGTACGCTCGAAGCGGGTTCCTATGTTTACAACTCGACGAAGGGTAAACGCGAACGTGTCGGCCGTATCTTGATGATGCACGCCAACCACCGCAGTGAAATTGACAAAGTATACAGCGGCGATATTGCAGCGGCCATCGGTTTCAAGGATGTCACCACCGGCGATTCGCTCTGTGATGAAAAAAATCCGATCATTTTGGAAAAAATGGAATTCCCGGATCCGGTTATCTCCGTTGCGGTAGAACCGAAAACGAAAGCCGATCAGGAAAAAATGGGCATTGCACTGCAGAAACTGGCGGAAGAAGATCCGACGTTCAAGGTTCATACCGATGCCGAAACCGGTCAGACGATCATTGCCGGCATGGGCGAACTTCACTTGGATGTACTGGTTACCCGCATGTCGCGTGAATTCAAAGTCGAAAGCAACATCGGTAAACCGCAGGTAGCTTACCGTGAAACAATCCGCAAAGAAGTCGAATCGGAAGGCAAGTTCGTACGTCAGTCCGGCGGCCGCGGTCAGTATGGCCACTGCTGGTTGAAACTCGAACCGATGGAACCGGGTTCCGGTTTCATCTTCGAAAACAAAATCGTCGGCGGCGTGATTCCGAAAGAATACATCGGACCGGTACAGGCCGGTGTGGAAGAAGCGATGCAGACCGGTGTTGTTGCCGGTTACCCGATGGTGGACATCAAAGTTACCGTTTTCGACGGTTCGTACCATGATGTCGACTCCTCGGAAATGGCCTTTAAGATTGCCGGCTCGATGGGCTTCAAATCCGGCGCGCAGAAAGCGCAGCCGGTACTCCTTGAACCGTACATGCGTGTCGACGTTGTCGTACCGGATGATTACATGGGCGACGTTATCGGCGACCTGAACTCCCGTCGCGGTAAAGTGGAAGGCATGGAACCGCGCCGCGGCGCGACGAGTATTAAATCGTTCGTTCCGTTGTCCGAAATGTTCGGTTACGCGACCGACTTGCGTTCGAAGACGCAGGGCCGCGGTAACTACAGCATGACGTTTGATCATTACGAAGAAGTGCCGAAAGCGGTCGCGGAAGAAATCGTCGCGCAGCGCAGCGGCAAAAAAGAATAAATCATCAACTATTAGGAGGAAATTCCAATGGCAAAAGCACATTTTGAACGCAGCAAACCGCACGTTAATATCGGTACCATCGGTCACGTTGACCATGGTAAAACGACCCTGACCGCAGCGATTACGAAAGTTCTCGCGGAAAGCGGCCAAGCGGAATTCCAGGACTACAACCAGATCGACAAAGCGCCGGAAGAACGCGAACGCGGCATTACCATCAACACCTCGCACGTAGAATACGAAACCGAGAACCGTCACTACGCTCACGTAGACTGCCCGGGTCACGCTGACTATGTTAAAAACATGATCACCGGCGCCGCGCAGATGGACGGCGCGATCCTCGTAGTATCGGCCGCGGACGGCCCGATGCCGCAGACGCGTGAACACATCCTCTTGGCTCGCCAGGTAGGCGTACCGGCCATGGTCGTATTCTTGAACAAAGCCGACCAGGTCGACGATCCGGAACTCTTGGAACTCGTTGAAATGGAAGTCCGTGAACTGCTCTCGAGCTACGACTTCCCGGGCGACGACATTCCGGTCGTAGTCGGTTCCGCGCTGAAAGCCTTGCAGGGCGATGCGGAAGCGGAAGAAAAAATCAAAGAACTCATGGCGCAGGTAGATGCGTACATTCCGACCCCGCAACGTGACACGGACAAACCGTTCATCATGCCGGTCGAAGACATCTTCACCATCACCGGACGCGGTACGGTAGCTACCGGCCGTGTAGAACGCGGTGAAGTCAAAGTCGGTGACACCGTAGAAATCGTCGGCATGCAGGACAAACCGACCAGCACGGTAGTAACGGGCGTAGAAATGTTCCGCAAGATCTTGGATCAGGCGGTCGCCGGCGACAACATCGGCGCGCTGTTGCGCGGTATTGAACGTACGGACATCGAACGCGGTCAGGTACTGGCGAAACCGGGCACCATTCATCCGCACACGAAATTCACGGCGGAAGTATACGTATTGACGAAAGAAGAAGGCGGCCGTCACACCCCGTTCTTTAACGGATATCGTCCGCAATTCTACTTCCGTACCACGGACGTAACGGGCAACATTGAACTGCCGGAAGGCACAGAAATGTGCATGCCGGGCGACAACGTCACGATGAAAAT